>NZ_CP128187.1:0-1200000 GCF_035207705.1 Maribacter sp. BPC-D8 | reverse complement strand
TTTAAAAGAATCAGATTTACCTGTTGTGATTAATAGTCTGAATGAGATTTCAATTCGTCCATCTATTGATGAAATAGGGGAGTGTTCTGGTGTTCGGTTAAAGTTAGATGATGAAATCTATGATGTGTTGGTCATAGGTGCCGGACCAGCAGGTTTGGCAGCCAGTGTGTATGCTTCATCTGAAGGATTAAAAGTTTTAACTATTGATAGTAATTCTCCTGGCGGACAAGCAGGCAAGAGTTCTAAAATTGAAAATTACCTAGGTTTCCCAACAGGTATTTCTGGTAGAGATTTAGCCAATAACGGCTATATTCAGGCTCAAAAATTTGGATGTACCATTTCGGTACCGCATAGGGTTGAAAGTATTCAAAAAAATGCAAGTCTTTATGAGGTAAATGCAAGCAACACATCAACTTTAAAGGCACGTACAGTTATTGCTGCAACAGGTGCGGCATATAGAAGATTACCGTTAGATGGTATAGAAAAATATGAAGGTGCAGGTATTTATTATAGTGCGACTTCTATGCATGCTAATATGTGTAAAAACAGTGAAATTGGTATTGTAGGTGGTGGTAACTCTGCTGGGCAAGCGGCTTTGTTTCTTGCCAATTATGCACATAAGGTCTATGTCATTATTAGAAACGAAGATTTAGGTGCTAAAATGAGCGACTATTTGGTACAGCGAATTATAGCTTGTGAAAATATCGAAGTTTTGACTAATAGTAATGTAGTAAAAGTTGATGGAGATACTTATTTAGAGAAAGTTGATATTAAACAGAAAGATAAGTTGGTTACAAATGAAATCAGTTACCTTTTTACATTCGTAGGCGCAAAACCATGTACCGAATGGCTTAATAATATAATTGACACAGATGCTAAAGGTTTCATACATACGGGACTCACCATTTGTGACCAAGCCCTAAAGAATGAAGCGCAATACCAAGTTCGTAAACCATTTACTTTTGAAACTAGTTTACCTGGTTTATTTGCAGTTGGCGATGTGCGCTCTGGATCCGTAAAACGTGTGGCATCTGCTGTTGGTGAAGGCTCTATTGTTATAAGTGATATTCATAAATACTTAGCTCAAGAACATCAGCTCATCAAAACTACTTAGTACAAATTGTATTATCATTCTATCCAATTGACTATTTAATTATCATTCCCTTCTTAAAATAGTTAATTTAACTACATAAGTTTTTACAATTTAAATAGCATGCATGAGTTCAAATGAAAAAAGTATTTCTCTTCGTGAGGCTCAAAAATTAGTTTTGTTATCTCAAAGGCTACTTGGTCAAAAATTAGTCGGTTCTACCAAAAATGCTACGCTTGCCGCCATAGAACATTTAGGCTATGTTCAAATAGATACTATTTCAGTTATTGAACGTGCACATCATCATACACTGTACAATCGTAATTCAAGCTATAACTCGAATCACTTACAAACACTAGTATCAGATAAAAAAGTTTTTGAATACTGGGCACATGCAGCATCTTATCTCCCCATGATAGATTATCGTTTTAGTTTACCACGCAAACATGCCATCGCTTCGGGCAAACAAAAACATTGGTTTAAACGAGATGAAAAGCTAATGGAATCTGTAAGAGACCGTATAAAATCTGAAGGCCCGTTAATGGCTAAAAATTTTGACAAAAAGGGTGTAAAACACGGCGAGTGGAAAACGGCTCCAACCAAGCAAGCATTAGAAAATTTGTTTATGGAGGGTGAGTTGATGATTACTGAACGTATTAATTTTCACAAGGTTTATGACCTTACCGAACGTGTTTTACCAGAAACCGTTAATACTAATACGCCAACAGAAGATGAATATGGTAGGTTCTTGATTAAGAAATTCTTGAGAGCTAATGGAATAGGCAAATTATCTGAAATGACATATCTGCTTAAAAACATTAAACCATTAGTTAGTAAAACTTTAAAGCTTATGGTCGCTGACGGAGAAATTGAATTAATAAACGTTCTAGACAATCAATATTATATACTACCAGAGTCTTTTGAATTATTGAATAAACCACTACCACGAAAGAAACTGAAAATTTTATCTCCGTTCGATAACCTTTTGATTCAACGAAAAAGAGCGAAAGAAATTTTTGAATATGATTATCTTCTAGAATGTTATGTGCCCCAACATAAAAGAAAGCATGGCTATTTTACATTACCTATTTTATGGGATGGAAAACTAGTTGCCCGTATGGATAGTAAAGTTGATAGAAAAGAAAAGATTTTAGATATTCACCAATTGACCTTAGAACCAAGTCTAACGAAAACAGAAGCATTTGCTGTTGCATTTAATAAAGAATTGCAATCATTTTTAAAATTCAATAATTGTAATGGCGTTCGTTTGCATAAAACAAGTCCTATAAATTTTAAGAATGAATTTGAGCGTTTAATTACCAGTGTAGAACTTTAATTATGTGGATAGCTAAGTATCGTTCAATCCTATATAACTTGGGCATTTTCTTTACAAGCTAAACCATGAAATATACCTAATTACCCATTTTATATACCTATTAAATACTACAAAGCGACTGTACCTTTGTTATAAGATTTGAAACCATGAAAGATTTCGAAAATATAAACAAAGGGTATAATTCATTTTTTAAACAAAACGGCCTTAGTATTGGGGTAGTAGTGCCTTTTGAAAATTATTCCGCCAGATCTGTTCCTACAATGCACAGCATTTAGAGCGTGTAAAACTAATTGAGAAATTAGGCTTTAAAGCGGTTTGGTTGCGCGATGTTCCTTTTAATGTGCCTTCTTTTGGTGATGCTGGTCAAACTTTTGATCCTTTTACCTATTTAGGGTATTTAGCGAGACAAACATCTGAAATTGCTTTGGGTGTTTCTAGTATTGCCCTGCCTTTGCATCACCCTGTATATGTAGCAAAATCTGCTGCGACTATAGATAATTGAAAGGTTTCTTAATAATTCCCCCGGTTATTGATGAACCCAAGGAAGAAGCCACTAATTATAGGTGGCTTTTTTTATTCATACAATGTTTAACTTTAGAAAAAACGAATTATGCCAAGAACTATCATCGAGAATATTGTTATCGCAGAATATAAAAAGCAAACCTTTTTTGACTTTTGTAAGTATACTACCATTCGTTTTTTTGAAATTGTTTATTTTGAAGAAGGCACAGGAACTATAAAGATTAATGGAAAAACGGTAAATTATATTCCAAATAGCGTTTTCGTGTTCGTTCCAGATGATATTTACATTGTTAATCCGGAAACACCAACCTCTACTGTTGCTATCAAGTTTTTAAAGAGTTTTTTCAGGAATTCGAATACGCAAAACGATATTCTTCCTGTTAACGATTGGTTTCGTAAAATTGAAGGTATTTTAAACAGCGAAAGTCACCAACTACGTGAAATGAAGTTTGAAACAGAATCAGACAAACTACATTTAGTGTCTTTAATTAAAATGGTTTCTACTGAAAATTTGAAAAAACAATCCTATGATCTATTCATCATTCAAAATTCATTATCCGTTATTCTTCATTTGATTGCTAGAAATATTCAGTTTTTAAATACGGATATGACTGCCAAGGTTGTGGAGTCTTCAAAAATTCAGCAAATCATAAATTTTATTCATACTAATATTTATAATTCAGATTTGTTAAGCACTAGAAGTCTTGCTGAAGAATTTCATATGGCAGATAATTATATGAGTGAGTATTTTAAAAAGCATACAGACATTAGCCTAAAAAAGTACATCATCAATTATAAATTGAAGTTAGTAGAAACACGACTTAAGTATACCGATTTACAATTCTCAGAAATAGCAATCGAACTGGGTTTTACAGATTCTAGCCATTTAAATAAAACTTTTTTAGCCTATAAAGGCATTACTATTGGTGCTTTTAAAGCGGCTTTAGCCTAAGTTTTTACTAATAACCTTGTTTTTTACTAATAGTGCTTTGTTTTATACCAAATTAAACTTTGGTTACTCCTGTAAATTTGCAGTGTAATTAAAACACAACACTAATAATTTAAAACATAACACCATGAAAACAACAGGATTCAAAACATTTAAAGTAGCAGTAAAAGAAGGACAAGCTTGGGTAACTTTTGATAACCCACCAGTAAATATTCAGGATATTCCAATGATCAAAGAGTTGGATGAATTAGCAGCATCTTTAGAAGAGGACAGAAGTATTAAAGTAGTCGTTTTTCAATCTGCTCATTCAGAAATTTTCATTGCGCATGCAGATACTAATTTCTTAAAAGATATGTCTACAACAACTGTAGATAGAGAAGATATTGAGTTATTAGACTTACAAAAAGTATTACAACGCATTAGTAAATTACCACAAATTACCGTTAGTAAAATAGAAGGTTTTGCTAGAGGAGGTGGTCATGAATTTGCTTTAGCAACAGATATGCGTTTTGCAGCACGTGGTAAGGCAGTATTTATGCAGATGGAAGTTGGTATGGGAATTTTACCTTGTGGTGGTGGATCGTCTAGAATGGCACGTCAAATAGGTTTAGGTAGAGCATTAGAAGTGATTTTATCTGCAAAAGATTTTGATGCAGACCAGGCAGAAGCTTACGGACTTATAAATAGAGCATTAGATGCGGATAAAATTGGAGGTTTTGTGGAAGATTTAGTAAATAGAATGTCACAATTTAATTCTGATGCTATCGAAGCTGCAAAACGTACTATTTATGCATCTATAGATTTACCAATTGAAGAGGCTTTAAAAGAGGAAGCATATTGGTTATACCAAGCAACAAGTAAATCTCCAGCAATAAAACGTTTTACGTTAGCTGATGATACGGGATTCCAAAATGACATGGAAAACCAAAGAAACTTCGAGACTTTATTAATGGGATTACAAGGTGTAAACTAAAAACTAGAAATTATGAATACAGCACAAAATAAACAAACTATACTTGATTTTTTCGAACGTTTTTCTGCAGGTGATGCTACAAGCGCTTTAACTTATTTAGATGCAGATGCAACATGGCAATCTATGGGAATTAAAGGGGATTTACCCGTTTCAGGAACCATGGATAAAAACGGAATTGGAGAATTAATTAAAATGGTAAAATCTGCTATTCCAACAGGATTAGAATTAACACCAGTGGGTTGGACTGCAGAAGGCGATAGGGTAGCTGCCGAATTTATTTCTTACGGTGTACTTACAAACGATAAAGTTTATAATAATCCGTATCATTTTTTATTTCAATTTTCTGATGGAAAGATTCTTAAAATAAAAGAATATATGGACACATTACACGTAAAATCAATATTTGTTGATGCGTAGTAAATAATAAATACCTCTTTAAAAAGAGGTGTTTAATAGGTTTCAAAATAAAATCTTTAAATAGACTTTAGCAAACATATTTACTATAAAAAATAGTTACTTCTAGGTCTATATTCTTATTTAAACGAATTGTTTTTTAATTACATATAAGACGATGAATTAATATATATCAAACAACAATATATACAAAAACCAAAATACTCTATAGTGGTTGTTTTGGTAAAAAAAACATGTAGAAACAATGAGAAATAAAAATATAGTAGCACAAGCTCGTGCGCTTACATTGCCAACTCGCGAAGCTTCCCTAAACCGTGATCCTTCTGTGTCACAATTTTGGAATAGTAACCGAGAGTTACTTGAAGATGCATGGAGCGAATGGGAAATTGAAAACAAAGACAGTTTATTAATTCCTGATGAAACGCTACTTGACCCGAAATTGAGAAAAGCGATAAACGATGCTTGGGAAAATCCAGAAAAAGAAAACGCTGTAGCTGATTTATGGGAAGAAATTATCCCTGGAGTGTATTCTGCTCAGTTTTTTGATTTAGAACGCTTAGCGGAATTTCGCAAGTATTTAGAAGATACTGTAAATTCTGAAATTCCTAGACGTGCACCTTATGGTATTCAATTGAATCGTCATGGAGTTATGCTAGATCCACGCTCAGAGGGATACCTTGCAGCACCTAATTTTCAGGCATTTTACAACGAAATAATGGATCGTTATATGCGTCCAATCGCTCGTTTATTACTTGGTACTTATGGCTACGATAACCAAACATTTGGATTCTCTATTCAGTACAATCCAGATAAAGACAAGGATTTGCATGCCCATACAGATGCTTCGGCTGCTACCTTGAATGTCAATATTAACTTGCCTGATGAAGAATTTACAGGTTCGCAAGTGGATTTTCACGATACATCTACAAGAAAAGTTGTTCAAACTATATTTGAACCTGGAAAAGCAATTATTCATACAGGAAAAATACCACATGCTACACACCCAATTACTAGCGGACAACGTAGTAACTTAGTAGTTTGGCTATACGGAGACCGTATGCAAATACCACGAGGTGGTACAAGTAGCTATGGTAGTGTTGATAATTTAGCATCTAAAGTTATTATAACAGAAAATGTAACCGCTCGTGAGCGTTGGAGTATACCAAATAGCCCTAAAGATACTATTGCACCGTTTTAATAATAAAAATAGGAGTGCGACTTTGGAGTAAATTGCAAAAAAGGTATTGTCAGATTTTATTCAAAATTAAAGGAGAAGAAACAAAGCACATAATCAATTGTCCGTTCGAGCGCAGTCGAGAACTACTAATAACCTTTCGACTGCGCTCAAGGTGACATTAAATTAAAAACAACATGAGTAAAACAATAATAATCACAGGAAGCACTGACGGAATAGGAAAGTTAACCGCTTTAAAACTAGCAAAAGAAGGGCATACGGTATACGTTCATGGTAGGAGTGAAGCCAAAGTAGCCGCAGTTGTCAAAGAAATTAAAGAAACTTCCAATAACCAAAATATTAAAGGTTTGGTTGCTGATTTTTCAGATTTAAAAGCTGTTAAAATATTAGCAGAACAGATTAAAAACGACATTCCGAAAATAGATGTTTTAATAAACAACGCAGGAATTTTTAAATCAGAGAGCACTTTAACTAAAGACGGTTTAGACTTTAGAATGGTTGTAAATTACTTAGCACCTTATGTGTTAACAAATGCCATCTTAGAAAATTTAAAGCAATCAGAAGCACCAAGAATTATTAATTTAAGTTCAGCTGCACAAGCACCAGTTTCAGAAGCTGTTTTAAGAGGAAAAGAGCAAGTTTCAGAAAATGATAGTTATGCGCAAAGCAAGTTGGCATTAACTATGTGGAGTTTTAATTTAGCGAAACAAGAACCAAAGATTACAGTTATAGCTGTAAATCCGGGTTCATTATTAAATACAAAAATGGCAAAAGAAGCTTTTGGAGATTATTGGTCTCCTGCAGAAAAAGGTGTGGATATTTTATATGATTTAGCACTTTCTGAATCGCATAATAATGATTCAGGCAAATATTTTGACAATGATAAAGGCGACCCTAAGGGCTATTTTTCACAAGCACATGCTAATGCTTATGATGCCTCTAAAATTAAAGAATTAGTTTCTTTGAGCGCTAAGCTAGTCTAAATAATTTATTTTCTCTTAGGTTGATTTATTATGACCAATGAATTAAGAGTAATTTTACAATTGTTGATATTGGCTTCTAAAAACTAATTAAATGAGGAAAGTAGCAAGAACGTTATTTGTTTGTACAGTATTTATGACCGTGATTTCATGTGGTACTAAAAATGACACCAATAAAATTGAAGCTAGTCTTAAATTACGTTTTGTTGATGAATATGTTTTGCCAGATGAAACAACATTTGAGAACACTAGAGTAGGAGGATTATCTGGAATCGATTATGCTGATGGTAATTGGTATGCAATTAGTGATGATAGTGATGCACCACGATTTTATAGCGCCAATCTTTCTTATGACCTAAACGGATTTGATTCTATAACTATAAAATCGGTTACTCATTTTAAAGATTCAATTGGCGAAATGATACCTAAAGGAATGGTCGACCCTGAATCTATTCGATATGATAATGGTGGTTTTATTTGGACTAGTGAAGGAAATATAAAAGATGGGGTAAAGCCCTTTGTACAGATTGCAGATTCTAGCGGAGTGTTTGTTAAGGAGTTTACGCTAGCTAATCGATATCTGCCAAATACAGACTTGAATTTTGGACCACACCACAACGGAGTCTTTGAAGGCATTACATTGAGTTTCGATAAAAAAGGATACTGGGTTTCGATGGAATTACCATTGAAACAAGATGGAGTAGAACCAACCTTAGAAAAAACAGATTCACCCGTAAGAATAGCTTTCATAAATAAGAAAACAGGACATTTTGAAAAGGAAATAGTATATGAATTGGATAATGTCGCTCGTCCTGCAGCTGATGGAGCTACTTTTGAATTGAATGGTATCGTAGAGATTCTAGAATATGAAAAAAATAAGTTTTTTATCTTAGAACGCTCTTATTCTATGGGATACGCTGACGGAGGTAATACCGTTAAAATTTACGATGTAGATGCTAGTAAAGCAACTGATGTAAGTAGTATCCAAAGTTTAAAAGGTGCTAGTTACACCAAAGTAACAAAGAAACTTTTATTCAATTTTGAGGATATTAGAGAAGAACTTACCAACGGAATCGTCGATAACATTGAGGGTACCACTTTTGGTCCTGACTTCGAAAACGGTAATCGGTCATTAGTCGTAGTAGCCGATAATAACTTCAGCCTATATGGTCCTCAGCTGAATCAGTTTATCATGTTCGAAGTAGAGAAATAAATTTATGACACATTAAATTACCACCAACTTATTCTACTTTATGTTGGGGTTTATCTTGCTTCATTTTGTAATAGTCAGACAAGAAAAAACATATTTTTATTTAAGACAATAAACTACCTAATAAATTACGTTAATAAGATGAACGTAGTTTACATATAATTCTTTTACTGTATTTTAAGAGCTTATATTCGTTACATACAAAGCTAATTATTGACTTGGACCATCTTATAAAAGACATTGTTTTTAATTATTCATATATAGCACTATATGGTCTTACATTCGGTTACTTTATAATCTTATACTTTGGTGTAGGCACGCTATTTTTATATAGCTGCAAGCTATTAGAGCGTAAGCAAATACTAAATAAAGTAATAGCTATCGAAGTTTCTAAAAAGCAGATAGCCTTTGAAATAAAACACTCCATAAAATCAATTGCAATTTTTGGATTTTCAATTATCCCTATCATTTTTTTAATCCGAAATGGGAACATTGAACTATTGCCCAATACGTGGTCTAATGTATTGATAGGATTAGTAATTCTAACCATTTGGAACGAGGTCCATTTTTATATCGTACACCGATTAATGCATAAAAAATTCATGATGAGGCATGTACATAAAATACACCACAAATCTACTGTACCAACTGTGTATTCTGTATTCAGTTTTCACTGGGCAGAAGCCCTATTTCTTAGTACGGTTCCTTTAATAATAGCTCCATTTATACCATTTTCTATCGTTGCGATATTTTTGTATCCATTGGTAAGTATTCTATTGAATTTTGCAGGTCATTGTAATTATAGATATGGGAATGGAAAAGGTCAAAACTGGAAACTTTTTGGCACCCATCACAATGAACACCATAGTAAAGGGCGTAAAAATTACGGATTTGCATTACATCTTTTAGACAAATTATTTTCAAGACATAACCCATAATATATGAGTGAGGTATTTATAACAAGTACAGGTTCTTTTTTACCGAACAAAGCCATTAATAATGACGAAATAGAAGATTATCTAGGTCGTATACAGGGTAAAGATAGCCGTGCAAAAAATCGAGTTTTAAAGCAGAATGGTATTAAAACAAGGTACTATGCAATCGATAAAGATCAAAAAAGCACCCACTCTAATGCACAATTAGCTGTTGGCGCCGTTAATGATGCCATTCAAAAAAGTGGTTTAAGAACTACTGATGTTGAGTTGTTGTGTACAGGAACTACTCAAGCCGATTTACCAATACCTGGTTTTGCCAGTATGGTTCACGCTGGTTTGGATTTTAATAAATGTGAGGTTGCCAGTTTTCAGAGTGTTTGCGCTAGTGGTATAATGGCACTGAAAAATGCATTCGCACAAATTAAATGTGATGAAAAAGAGAATGCCGTTTGTGTAGGTAGTGAAATGGCCAGTAGACTATTTAAAGCTTCACGATTTGAAGCTCAGGGAGTAGATGACCTGCCATTTAATGCTGAATTTTTAAGGTGGATGCTTTCCGACGGGGCAGGGGCGTTTGTTCTTCAAAACAAGAAAAATGAAAATGGTATTTCCTTAAAAATAGATTGGATCGACCTAAAGTCTCATGCCAACGAATTTCCTGTTTGTATGTATACTGGTAAGACTGACAACAAAAACGAACATGAACAAACTTGGTTAGATTACCCTAGTTATGAAGAAGCTTCTAAGGCTGGTGCCATCAATTTACAACAAGACACCAGATTATTAGATAAGGTTATAAAAACAGGAGTTGCTCACTATTTTGATCTCATTGATCAAGGTAAAATCAATACGAATGAAATCGATTGGTTATGTTGCCATTATTCTTCAGAAATGTTCAAAGACCCTATTAAAGAATTGATGCTTAAAGGGGGTGGCGAAATAGCCGACGAAAAATGGTTCAGCAACCTTAGCTCTAAAGGAAATACCGGAGCAGCTTCAATTTTTATTATGCTCGACGAATTAATGCATTCTGGATCATTAAAACCAGGTAACAAAATACTGTGCATGGTGCCCGAGAGCGGTCGATTTATCACCTCATTCATGCAACTAACAGTAGTCGGTGACAGCGATACAGACACAAAACCGTATCCTTTAAGAAAAATAGAATCTCCAGAATTGGTTATCAACAATTCTGAAACTTCTGAATGGTTGATACGAAATTTAACCCAAGTATGGATTGATTTTGAAAATGCTTTGCTTAAGGTACCCGTTATAGCGAAAATACAAGATGGCACGCTTAGCTTGTCTGATTATAAACTATTATTGACAGACCTAAGACAGCAGGTAATTGACGGTTCGCAATGGATATCACGGGCTGCCTCAAATATTGATATTGAACTTTTTGAGCTACGTTCTGCATTTATTAAACATACTGCTGCCGAGCATAAAGATTACCAAATGCTAGAACGAAACTATGTTGCTTTGGGAGAAGATTTGGAAGTAATTCAAAATGGAGAAAAGAATATCGGTACGGTTTCTCTAACTTCATTTATGTTTCAACAGGCTAGTAAACCCAACCCTATTGATTTGCTGGGATCTATGTTTATTATTGAAGGTATAGGCAAGCGTTTGGCTGGTTATTGGGGCAAAATGATAAAAGATCAATTAAATTTGAAAGACGAACAGGTTTCTTTTTTCACCTACCATGGTGTGGCAGATGAAAACCATTTTCATAATTTAGAAGAAGCATTGAATCATCCAGAAATGAATATGGCCGTTGCTGAGAAAATAGTAAAAACTGCAAAAATTACAGCCAAGTTATACACTATGCAGTTAAATGAATTAGGTAATTATTAAGATATGATAGACGAAAACATGGATTTTTCAAAACATGACGAAAGAGACCCTAACCCTTGGTTGGCATTGTTTTTAGATGAAAGCATTCCTATTAATCAAACCACAAAGTTGGCTTTAATGAGAGACAATGCTTCTAAATCTGCAAAATACGTGCTACCTATTGTACATATTGGATCTAAGGTTTCGATGTTCTTTATTCATATTTTTAAGTTCTTTTTACCCAACCTTATTAATTCGTCTAAAATATTACATCGCATTCTAGCTTGGGGATTAAAAACCTTTATAAGTCCGGATGCTAATTTGCTAATTTTCAGACATTTTCATATTGGTACCGAAATATTACAGTTTATTGAAGGTAATATTCCTGAAGCAGAGATTGTAGGTAATCCTTTAAAACCTAAAGATTTTGAAGATGTAAAAGACGACCTATTTTTAAAGCATGATTTGAATTTGTACAATTTTGTAATTCATTTGAACAATCAATTGAAACAAAAAGGCATCAAAATCGAACCACCAAAAAAAATAAATTTAGATATGATTTCTGAAGATCAATTTGATCATATCGAATTTCCGAATAAGTGGACAAACTTTCTTGATTTAAGATCGGCTATAGAATTGTTTACGCCGTACTACCAATTATTCTTAACATCTAACGATTTTATTAGAGCATCAAATTCATTACAATTAGATGAAACCATAGCCATTTACACCTCTCAAATTATCAACACCCCTGGGCATTTAGGTTTGGTCAATAATAAACACCCAATGGTACCAGCTACAACCTATAGTGTTGCTTATAGATTGGTGTTGCACGGTCTAGCTGCTGAAACGCTACATGAAGTCTTGGTTAAAATGAAATTGAATAAAAATCGCGATGGTATTGTAACTCCTTTAGCATAGAATTAAAATTCTTTATGGAAATCAATGATTGTAATGGAGTTCAATTACACCGTACAATTCCATCATCTTTTAAACTTGAATTTGAGCATAGATTTCCTGATTTGATGGATCAGGGAAATTAAAACGTTCTCACCTATAACTTTCTTTGTATCTTAATAAGCAAACGCTATGAGAATAAGGGGAAAAGTATATTTTTGCGGATTTTAAATGCTTAAAATTAAACTGAAAGGTGATAGAGATACAGAACATAAAATTCAATAATGAAAGCAGACCCAATTTGGGTTTTGAAGTGATTCGTTTAGAAGAACTTATGCAGCGCGATATAGAACAGGATATTACCCAGCTTCATAAAGTAGAATTTTATCAGATTATTGTCATCACGGAAGGTTCTGGAAAACATACGATAGATTTCACAGATTACGAATATACCAACCACACCCTGTTTACCATACGAAAAGACCAAGTACACCGGTTTTTTAAGAGCCCTAGCGCAAAAGGGTTTCTTATTATTTTTACAGAAGATTTTCTTGCCAGCCTATTAAGTCATCAAGAAGTAGCACGCTGTCATGAACTTTTCAATAAATTTTTGACCTCTCCAAAAATCTCAGTTAATGACGAGGATTTTAAAGGAGTCGTTTCCCTAATCAATCATATTGAAATAGAATACACCAAAAATTACGATGAATTCTCTAGTGGTATTATTAGAAATGAGTTGCATATATTCATATACAGACTATTGCGCATCAAACTAAAACAAGGGGTGTCATTGCCTCAGCATAAATATGTGGGTGATTTTTTAAATTTTCAACAGCTAATCGAAGACCGTTGTTTTCAGACCAAAAAGACTTTAGATTATGCTAATTTAATGGGCTGTACGCCAAAAACACTTAATAATATCTGTAAAGCTATTGTAGATAAATCTTCAAAAGCGGTTATTGATGATATTTTAGTGACTCAAATTAAACGTCTTTTAATCAATACATCTTTGTCCATTACAGAAATAGCGTATACTTCTGGTTTTGATGAACCAACAAATATGTACAAGTATTTTAAAAAACATACAGAAGCTACTCCAGAAGCCTTCCGCCAGCAGCACGCTTAACTACTTTCCTTTTTTTACAGTACATATACATTTTTCTATAGTCTTTGACTTTAGCATCTGCAATACATTTGCACTATACAATTTAATTAATTTTTTAAAAAATATAGCATATGAAAATTGCAATAACCGGAGCTACAGGACAATTAGGTAGACTAGTAATTAACAAATTAAAAGAGAGAACTTCAAAAGCCAACATTGTAGCTTTAGCGAGAACTCCAGAAAAAGCAAAAGATCTAGGCGTTGAAGTACACCCGTTCGATTATGGAAATAATGACCAAATGGTGCAATCTTTAAAAGGTATAGACAAGCTCCTTTTAATTTCAGGAAGTGAACTGGGGCAACGCATAAAACAACATACTAATATTATTGCGGCAGCTAAGACCGCAGGAGTAAAATCAATTACGTACACTAGCCTTTTAAAAATTGAAACGTCTACTATGGTTTTGGTTCCTGAGCATTTAGGTACGGAAGAGGCTTTAGCGGCATCCGGTATTCCTTTTACACTTTTACGTAACGGATGGTATACTGAAAACTATACAGGTTCCATACAAGATGCTGTAAAAACGGGTACTGTTTATGGTAGCTCTGGTGATGGTAAAATTTCATCTGCAGCACGTGAAGATTTCGCTGAAGCAGCTGCTATTGTTCTGACTTCTGAAAACCAGGAAGGCAAAGTTTATGAATTGGCGGGAGATGAATCTTTTACCATGAGCGATTATGCTAAAGAGATTTCAAAACAGACCGGAAAAGATATTTCTTATGTAAATCTTTCCGAGAAAGACTATGCACAGGCGTTAGAAGACGCAGGAGTTCCTACTCCAATTGCGGGGTTTTTAGCTAGCTCACAGGTATCTACTGAAAAGGGAGATTTATTTGATGACAGTCATCAATTGTTAAAATTATTGGGTAGACCAACTACTCCATTCTCTAAAACTATTGCTGATACTTTGGGGTAATAGTTCTAATCTTAGTAGTGTAAAAAAGAGGCGTAAATCAAAATTGATTTACGCCTCTTTTTATATTTCCTAACTCACAGAGGCTATTTTAGCATAATTAAACTTTCCGTTTTGTACAGTACTTCGACCTTTTTTAATAGGTTTTAATCTTTAAACCTCTTCTATTTTTGCATCAAAATAAAAACAATTATGAAAAAATCTATACTTACAGGAACTATGGTGTTGGCAATTTTAGCTACAGCATGTAAAACAACTGAAAATACCAATTCAGAATCTAAAAAAGAAGAAAAAACGATGAATGTATCTAATCAAGAAAAGACCTTAGCGGTTTTAAAAAGCATTGAAACAGGGGCTCAAGAGCCAGCAGCATACATTAATCCTAATAAATATATTCAACATAATTTAGGTGTTGCAGATGGTTTAGCAGGTTTTGGTGCTTTATTGCAGGCGTTACCTCCTAATTCTGCTAAAGTGAATACAGTGCGTGCTTTTACAGATGGTGATTTTGTTTTTGCACAAACAGAATATGAGTTTTTTGGACCTAAAATTGGTTTTGATATTTTTAGATTTGAAGACGGTCTAATTGTAGAGCATTGGGATAACTTACAAGTAAATACAGGCAAGCCAAACCCAAGCGGACATACCATGATAGATGGTGCAACTGAAATTACGGATTTAGATAAAACTGATGCGAATAAAGAAATCGTAAAAGGTTTTGTTAACGACATTCTTGTTAATGGTGACATGACAAAAATTTCTGGTTATTTTGATGGAGACAACTACATACAACATAATCAAAATGTTCCTGATCAGCTTTCTGGTTTAAGAGCAACCTTAGAAGCATTGGCTAAGCAAGGTGTTTTTATGAAGTATGATAGAATACACAAGGTATTAGGACAAGGTAATTTTGTGTTAGCAGTTAGTGAAGGGCATTTTGGAGAAGATCATGACTCTTTTTACGATTTGTTTAGAATAGAAAATGGTAAAATAGCAGAGCATTGGGATGTTGTTGAAAAAATAGCACTTAAAGAAGATTGGAAAAATCAAAATGGTAAATTCAATTTTCCTAAGTAATTTCTAGACTAAACTATGAATCTAATTATACCTTAAAAAAGGAAGAAGGTATTATGAAGAAGATTTGGTATAATTTGAATAATAGTCTGTAAAAAATGCAGCCAAACGGCTGCATTTTTTTCTAGATTTATTTCTTATTTATTCCTCAAACAGAAACTCACCTTTTGTTTCTGCCGCGTGTAAACCCCAATCAACTATTAGGTTTAAAATGGGCGTAAGCGTTTGACCAAATTCGGTAAGGGTATATTCCACTTTTAAAGGTGGTTTTTTAGTAAACACTTTTCTGCTTACAATTCCATCGGCTTCTAATTGTTTCAGTTGCAAACTTAGTGTACGTTCTGTAATACCAGGAATTTCTTTTCGTAATTCGTTGTATCGTTTTTTGTCACCTATTAAATGGGTAAGGATTACACTTTTCCATTTTCCGCCAATCAATTCCATTGCTGCACTGGTTGGGCAGAACGATATTTTATCATTGATTTTAATCTTTGGTTTTTTTTCAAACAGTTCTTTTCTGTCCATTTCTAAAGTATTTAATATAACACAAAGTTAGTCAGCTTTAATTTAGTATGCAACTATACTTTTTATAGTAAATTATTTAATTAATTATTAGTTTGAAAATCAGTATATTATATATTTATTTTTATACTATACTTTATGACCGTTATTGACTCATAATATCTCAATACATACATTTGAACTATAATTTTGATAGTATTAATAATCAATAGGTTAAAATTTAATAAAATGAACATAACAGAAGCCCTAAACTACCGCTATTCGGTAAAAGAATTTGATTCGACTAAAAAAATATCGGATAGAGACTTTGAACAAATCAAATCTTTATTACGTTTAAGTCCATCTAGTGTAAACTTACAACCTTGGCATTTTTTAATTGCAGATACTGCAGATGGGAAAGAGCGTATTGCAAAAGGAACACAAGGGTTCTTTCATTTTAATACACCAAAGGTTTTAGATGCCTCTCACGTAATTGTTATTGCTGCTCGCACAAATGCAGACGATGCATATATGACTAGTATTTTAGAGCAAGAAGATAAAGACGGTCGTTTTGCTGCACAAGAATTTAAAGACCAAATGCATGGTGGACGTATGTTGTTTGCAGATATTCATAAATACGACCTTAAAGATTTACCACATTGGATGGAAAAGCAAGTATACCTTAATATGGGGGCATTATTATTAGGAGCAGCTGCTTTAGGTATAGACGCTTGCCCTATGGAAGGTGTAGATGTGAAAGCTTTAGATGAAGAGTTTGGTTTACGTGAAAAAGGATACACAGCATTAGCAGTGGTGTCTTTAGGATATAGAAAAGACACCGATTTTAATGCGAAGCTTCCAAAATCTAGATTTTCAGAAGAGACCATTATTACCAAATTATAAACCTTATAAAAACCATATAATTAATGAAAAAATTCTTTAAAATAATTGGAGGTATCATCGTGAGCTTGTTTGTAATTGGTGCTATAGTATTTTTCTTTTTCCCAAAAGTGTTGGTAGATCAAACGAATGCGAGTTATGCTAGTGCTGCAAACTTGGAAAAGAAAACGGTAGAAGTAAATGGATACACCGTACATTTTTATGAAAGCAAAGCGAATGATGATAAACCAAACTTTGTAATGCTTCACGGAATGGCAGACGATAAAAGTAGCTTTTTACAAACTGCTAAATTCTTATCTAATGAGTATCACTTAATTCTTCCTGATTTGGCTGGACACGGCGATAATGAAAGAAAACAGGGGCTGGATTATTCTATAGACGGTCAAGCCACTTTTCTAAAATCGTTTTTAGATCAACTTAACGTAACAAACTTTAACCTAATTGGTAATTCTATGGGCGGGCACACAGCTGCTGCCTACGCTATAAAGTACCCTAATGATGTTAAAAATTTAATCTTGTTAGATGCTGCGGGTATAAAAATAGATGACCACGTTGTGTATGGTGGTTTTGGTAAAAAAATCGAAAACAAAGAAGAGTTAGATGTTGTTCTTCAACGTGTTTTTTATAAAGTACCAGACCTTCCAGGACCTATAGCAGATTATATGATTGAAACTGTGAACAACAGTAAAGATTTTGTTGACGACACTTTGATTCCTGCAATTACAAAAGGAAAATACTTCAATCTTAAAGACGATGTACAGTCTATAAAAGCACCAACATTAGTAGTACAAGGTAAGCACGATGAAGTGGTACGTTTTAATGTAGCTGAATACTACAAAGATCATATCCCAAATGCAACTTTAGTAGTTATAGAAAACGCAGCACATTCACCTCAATTAGAAGTTCCTGAAGAAGTTGCAAACGATATCAATCAATTTATAAAATAATAAAAACACATAATTATGAAAAGCACAATAGTAAAATTCACAACAAAACCAGAACACGCAACTAGTTTTGCAGCAACCTTAAAAGAAGCACAAGCAGCAACACAAAAAGAAGCTGGCAATAAAGAAATTAAAGTATTTGTGTCGAATACAGATGCCAATGTATTTTTTGTTTACGAACGTTGGGCAGACAAAGCAGCTATAACATCTCACGATAACGAGCCACATACGCAAAAGCTAATGCAAGTAGGGCAAACTGCGTTACAAACGGCTCCAGATTTCTACTTTTTAGGTGATACTAATCCGTTACCAGACCATTCTAAATCTGCAAACGCAGAAGATGAAGTATTTATCATTTTCTTCATTTTTAAGTTGAAAACAGCATTTAGAGCACAACTTTTAAATCAGTTTGAAGACCACATTACACATACCAGAAAAGAGGAAAAAGGAAATATTCTTTTTGATTTATACACCGTAGACGACCAAGAAGATACATTGGCTGTTTATGAGCATTGGAGAAAAGAATCTGATGTTTGGGATATTCACTTTCACCAACCGTACGCAGAAAAAACAGGTAAACTTATGGAAGAAGCTGTGATTGGTGATTTAAAGCAGTATATGAATTTTGTAACTGAAATTTAAAAAATTTTTAAAATGAAAAATATAATTACAGCACTATTTTACGTAGTTATAGTTGCAGTTGGTATTCAGGAAATTTCTGCTCAAGAACCAAGTATGAGAACTTTTAATGAAAACACAAAAGCAGTACAATTAGATAAGGGTACGATGCAAATTTTTGATTACGGTGAAACTAAAGTTCACGTTTACGAAACCAAAGGGTTTTTTAATACACACGCTTTTTTTATTGAAAAAAACGGAAAAGGAGTATTGATTGAAACACCACCAATGAAAGATAATTACAAGGAGCTTGTAAATTATATTGTTGGTTTAGGTTACACAAATATTGATGTGATGGTTTCTTATCATTTAATAGGAAAGCACTTTTTTGATACGGACAAACTAAAATTTAACCATATATATTCTAATCAAGAATCTTTAGATTATATGACGAATTCTGGTAATGAATCGCTCTCAAAATTAGCAGAAGTCTCAGGTGAAGATCTAGACGAAACTACAATAGTGCCAACCGATTTACTAGAAGCAGGAGCACAAGAAATTTCAGGAATTCCTTTTATTATTACGCCAACTGGTTTTGGTTTTGATGTAGAAATGCCAGAAATAAAGGCGGTCCACTTGCATATGGTTGGGCACGATAACCATACTATGATTTTTAATTCTGAATTTATAGATACTGTAATGAACGAGCTTACCGCTTTTCAAGAAAAAGGATATACCACGTATTTTTCTTCACACAGTGCACCGGAAACTTCGGGAGAAGTGACCATTAAAATCAACTATCTTAAAGAGATGAAAGCTATTCTTGCAGCTTCTAAAAATAGCGAAGAATTCATTCAGAAAATGGATAAAGCCTATCCTAATTTTGGATGGAGAAATTACTTATTAGGAAGTGCAAATATGTTGTTTACTGAAAACTAATTCAGTTGAACAAAAAAAATCAACCATTATGAAAAAACTAATACTACTATTTTCGTTGGCGCTTGTAGCAAGCTGCGGAAATGAGACTAAAAAAGAAGCAATGTCAACTTCGGAAGAAGCACACGGACATTCACATTCTAAAGGTGAGGACGAACACGGTTTGGCGCCTCATACCGAAAACACCATTCACCAATATGCACCAACGGTTGCCTTGTTAAATAGTATTTACGAAGGTGATATTACCCCGCAACAAATGGTGCAGCAGGGTAACATTGGCATTGGAACCGTAAATCATTTGGCTGGAGAGCTGGTTGCTGTAGACGGAGTTGTGTATACAATTGATGCCGAAGGCGGAATCGCAGAAGCACCAGACGATTTAGAATCGCCGAATATGACGATGATAAATTTTCAGCCGAAACAAACGGTAACTGTTGAAAATATTGAGTCTTATGAAGATTTAACTAGAGAGCTTCAAAAATATTCAACCTCTAAAAATAGCTTTTACGCATATAGAATTAAGGGTGAATTTAAGCACTTAAAAATGGCTTCAGCGCACAAAGTAGAGAACGAAGATGTGTCTTTATTTGAATATTTAGACACACGTGTAATGTATACTAGAGATAACATTAAGGGGACTTTGGTTGGTTTATTTACACCAGATTATTTAGGAAATATTGTAATTCCGGGAATGCATTTTCACTTTTTATCAGACGATATAAAATTGGGTGGGCATTTAGAAGACATCAAATTTGATAAACTTTCTATTGAAATTCAAGAAGTAAACCAAGTGAATTTACAACTTCCAGAAACAGAAAAATTCAGAAATAAAGACTTAAAACAAGGTGCAGCACCAAAGGCTACAGCTAAACAAAACGGAAAATAATAATATTATGAAAAAGCACATAATATTAGTTTTAGCATTGTTTTTTTCCTTTACAACTATTGCGCAAAACACAAAAGAAGACAACTATAAAACAGGTGTAAAAATTGTAAACGAGGTAAATGGCGATGGCGCTTCAAAAGGTCTGGAAGCCGCTTTTAAAAACGTGTCTCCAGATATGGCAGATTATATTATTCGTTATGGTTTTGGAGAAATTTATAATAGACCGGGTTTAGATTTTAAAACAAAAGAATTATTAATAATAGCTAGTCTTACTACACAAGCCAATGCAAAATCGCAATTAAAATCGCATATGAAGGCTGCACTCAATCTTGGTGTAACTCCAGATGAGATTTCTGAAACGATGATTTTGTTAAGTCTCTATACTGGTTTTCCAGCTGCTAACAATGGGATGTTTGCTTTGAAAGAAGTTTTAAAAGAAACCAATTATGTGGCAACTACAAAAGTTAATTCTTCTAATCAATTAATTAAAAATTGGGAATTAGAGGGTTTTGCTATGCCAGAGTCTATAGTAGCTTCTCCAACTGAAGATTGGTTGTATGTTTCTAATGTAAATCAGAATGAAAAAGGATATATAAGCCGAATTACAAAAACTGGTAAAGTAGATAATTATAAATGGGTAACAGGGTTAAACAACCCTGCAGGTTTAGCATTATACCAAGACAAATTGTATGTAGGTGATGGTAAGGAACTTCATATTATTGATGTAAAAAAGGGTAAGCTGATAAATAGCTTTACATCAACAGATGTGGTTTCATTAAATGATGTTGTAGTTTCTAAAACAGGACAGGTTTTTATCTCTGATATTGCAGGCGGAAAAATTTTCACTTTAGAAAATAACAAACTAGTAGTTTGGTTTCAAACACCAGAAATTAAGCATCCAAACGGAATTTTTATCCAAGATGATAATTTAATTATTGCTGATTTTGGTGCAGAATTATCATTAGAGTTAACTCCAGATAAGTATGGTAGTATGTATAAAGTCAACCTAAAAGACAAAACAGCTACGATGATTAAAAGTGGCTATCAACTAGGTGCTTTAGATGGTTTAGCAGCAGTTAAAGATGGATTTTTAGTTACTGGTGGTACGGTTAGCGATTTGTTTTTTATAAACGATAATGCTAAACAGTTAATTGGAACTTTTCCAAAAGGATTAGCAGATATAAGTATTCTAGGGAATACGCTATATGCACCAATTCTTTTTAGTAATAAAATTGAAGCTTTTTCACTTCCAAATAACTTGGATTCTAGCGAGACTATTGATGATAACTGGCATCGAATTAAAACAAAAGAAGATTATTTAAAATTGGCTGCAGATAATTTTTATGGTGATAAAGAAGGTACATCAGTAGCTACTCACGACGGACAAATATTTGGAGTCTTTGGCGGAAAAATATTAACGGGAACTTGGGATTGGAAAGATGCTTTCTTTACTCGTACAAGTAAAATTGGCGATTTGGATTTGGGTTATGACGAAATTGTAATCGAAGTAAATACTACACAGATGCGATTGACCTTAAAACAAGGTAAAGGGGCGACTGTAGTCTACGATAAAAAGTAGGGAGCCTCTTTCTTAATAAAATCACAAAACACCAAGAAGGGCACAAAAGTACAGTCCAAGGGAGCATTTTTACCATTACTAAACTACAAGACATTTTTAGATTTGTAGTAACATTAAAATTAACAAATAACTAAAATTAACAAATAACTAAAATTAAAATTATGAAAAAAGTACAACTAACAGTAGTATTAATTGGTGCTATCTTATTTGCATCTTGTACAGACAATTCTGCGAAATTAAAAAAATTAAATGAAAACATTACAAATTTGGAATCTAAAATAGAGGTTCAAAATAAGGAGCAAGCGACTTTAGAGGCAAACAAAAAAGTAGTAACAGATTTTTATCAAGACCTCTTCGGAAACCAGAATTATCAAAACATGGATAAATATGTTGGTCCGGTTTACATTCAGCACAACCCTAATGTTGCAGATGGTAGAGAAGCGCTTAAAGAAATGTTACCTATTTGGTTAAAAGATGCTCCTAAATTTAAACTCAATTTCAATCTTGTTGTGGCAGAGAAAGACCTTGTTTTCGTTCAAGTAATTACAGAGAATGACGGAAACAGAACATCTACAATGGACGTATTTAGAGTTACCGACGGTAAAATATCTGAACATTGGGATGCCTTCAATACCTTCAAAAAAGGAGATAAGTCTGCGAATGACAATCCATTATTTTAATCAAATTTATCAAATATAATTTTTAAAAAAACACACCATATGAAAGCTATAGTATTAACAAAAGCAGGAGGACCAGAAAACCTTCATTTAGCAGAAGTAGAAAAACCAAGCATAAAAGAAAACGAAGTGTTAGTTGCTGTTAAAGCAATTTCATTAAACCCAGCAGATGTAAAGCCAAAGTATGCTGACACAATGTTGGATTCAATGTATGGTAAAAATCGTCCAGTTATTTTAGGTTGGGATATTGCAGGAACAGTAACTGAGGCTGGTACAGCCGTTACCGATTTTAAAGTAGGTGATACTGTTTTTGGGATGGTAAACTTTCCAGCAGCAGGTAAAGCATACGCGGAATTTGTTGCAGCTCCAGAAGCTCATTTAGCACTTATGCCAAGCAACGTTTCTTTTGAAGAAGCTGCAGCGACAACATTGGCTGCTTTAACGGCTTTACAAATATTAGAAGGAAAAATTAAAAAAGGTGACAGAGTTTTAATACAGGCAGGTTCTGGTGGTGTTGGTCACTTTGCTATACAAATGGCAAAGAGTTTTGGTGCGTATGTTATTGCAACTGCATCAGCCAAGAACAAAGATTTTATACTGTCTATTGGAGCAGATGAAGCTATTGATTATCATACCCAAAATTTTGAAGAGGTGTTGTCTGATATAGACTTTGTTTTGGATACTCAAGGTGGTCAAGTATTAGTGAACTCCACTAAGGTTTTAAAAGATGGAGGAACAGTAATTACCACTTTTGGTATGGATATGCCCGAGGAAGCTAAAGCTATAGCAGAGAAAGAAAACAAAACGGTTTCTAATATTTTAGTGCATTCTAGCGCTAAAGATATGAACACTTTAAAAGGAATGTTAGAAAGTGGTGCTATTAAACCAAACATCTATAAAACGTTTGCTTTTGAAGATATGGCAGACGCGCATAGAGAAGTTGAAAAAGGGAGAACAGTAGGTAAAGTAATTGTTACTATTTAGAATTAATCAATAATTTAAAATCAAGTAAGATGATAAAAGTTATAGGTCAGTTTGAAGTAAAACCAGCATTCCGTTCTCAATTTAAAGAGGCTTTAATTGCTGTTAAAAAGGGAAGTGCTACAGAACCAGGATGTTTGGGTATTCGCTTGTTTGAAGACAAGCAAAACCCTAATATGTTTTTTGGATATGAATTGTTTACCGGAGAAGAGGCTGTGGCATTTCATCGTTCTCAACCCTACGAACTAAAACTAGCAGAATTAGCAAATGAAGCACTTGTAAATCCACCTAAAGCTTATGTTTTGGTTGGTGAAGTTTCCGAAGAAAAAGGAGTTGAAGAGTTTAGTAGTACTGCAAATTCAGCAGAACTACGTGTTATTGCTTTGTTTGATATTAAAGCAGATGAAAACAAAAAACTGATAGCACAATACGAGAAGCAAATTCCGAATGTGCGAGCACAAGATGATTGTGTTTCTTTCAATACATATACGGTTTTAGAAAATCCAAATCAGTTGGTAGTTATAGAGGAATGGAAAACGCAAGAATTTGCACAGAAATTTTCTACAACAGATTCACTTTCTATGGAAACAGGTAAAGTGTTATCAGAAACATTAGAACGTCCTATTCCAGAATATTTACATCAAGTAAACGAGATATGAAAAATTCAATTTACACAATAGTAGTACTGCTAGTCATTGTATTAGCAGGATGTAAGGACAAAGAAGTGCCAAAAGTTTCAACAGATAAAGAAAGTGAGGAGCTAATTACTAACGATTTTTCTGTAGCTATAAAATGGGAATTAGACGGGTTTAAAATGCCGGAATCTGTGTATGCCTCACCAAATCATAAATGGTTGTATGTTTCTAACACCAATGGTGCAGCACCTGGTTTTATAAGTCGCGTTTCTAAAGATGGAGTAATTGACAACCTTAATTGGACAACCGGATTAACAGCTCCTACAGGTTCTGATATTTATAAAAACACCTTGTATGTTGCCGACCAAAAGCAAGTGCATCTTATAAATCTAGATAACGGAAGTATCATAAAAAGTTACGCAGACAACGAAGCAGGTTCTTTAAATGACTTAACCATAAACCAAAAAACAGGACAAGTTTTTATTTCTGATGTGCCTGGTGGTAAAATTTACACTATTGAGAATGACAAATTAGTGGTGTGGTTACAGTCGGATAAAATTCCGTTTCCGAATGGTGTTTTTGTAGAAAACAACACCTTGGTTGTTGCTAATTACGGACTAGAAAATGGAGAAGGATTAATGCGAAAAGAATGGAAACCTGAAGATTTTGGTTCATTATATAACATTGATATCACTTCTAAAAAGGTAACGTTAATTACTTCTTCAAATAAAAAAGGAGTGTTTGATGGTGTTACATCTTTTAACGGTGTTTTACTTGCCAGCAGTAACCCAACAGGACAATTATTCACGTTTGATGGTGATAAAAGCTATTTAATTGATGCGTCTTCCAAAGGAATTGCAGACATTAATACGGATGGTAAAATCATTTATGCACCTTATATTTTCGATAATAAATTGATTGCCTACCAGCCCGTTTCTTGGGATAGAATTACTACTAAAGAAGATTATATAGAAAAAGGAGCCGACAATTATTATGGTGATGAAGGTGGAGCGTCTATTGCTACAAGTGACGGAATAATTAAAGGGAATTTTGGTGGACAAGAATTGAAAGGAACTTGGGATTGGCAAGGCGAATATTTCTGTAGAACAAGCACACTAGGAACAATGGATTTAGGTTCAGACTGTATTCAGATTGATGTTACAGATACTAAAATGCGATTAATTTTAAATAAAGGAACAGGGATGTCTGTGGTTTATGATAAAAAGAAAGACCCAGAAATTACCATTTTATCAACTTTTAAAATAAAATCGGACAAGATTGATTTGTTTAAAAAGGAAATGCTAGCCAATCAAGAGGTGGTGCGTAAAGAGGCTGGAACTTTAGAAATGAAGTTGTTTCAAGATAAAAACAATCCAGAAAATTTTTTGGTCTTCGGAATAAATAAAGGAGAAAAGACTTTAGAATCTCATACGGAAGCAGTAGACAAAAGAGGAATTGCAGATCGCGTAAAATCGGCTTTAATTGAAGCGCCTAAAACATTGTTTTTAAATAACGAAAAACCGTTGCCAACTAATGATTTTAGTCAAATTAAAGTGGACAATAATGAAGTGCTATTGTTTTTCATTTTTGAAATTAAAGAAGGCTATAAAGAAGAGTTTGTGAAACAATTAATAAAGCACACAGAACTTACCAGACAAGAAGAAGGCAACATCCGTTTTGATTTTTACAGCATTAAAGGAAAAGAAAATTCTTTTGCATTGCAACAACGTTGGAAAAATGATGAAGCTGGTGTTACCCACAGAAAACAATCGTATACACAGGTTACAGATAAATTAATGAAAGAGGCTATTATAGCATCTTCGCAGCAAGAATTTTTTGTGAATCAGATTGAAAAATAGAAAAATAAAATCTTAAAACTTTTAATCAGAGCGGTTTTTCTTAACGAAATCATAAAGTATTCAATTGAAATCTATTAAGGCATAAAAGTACACTAGATGGGACCATTTTTACCATTCCCCTCCTTTCTAATCCTTCTAGTTTTGCCTTGTATTTAATTAACAATAAATCAATTTAAAACATTCACTATATGAAAGCTATTGTATTAGAAAAAGCTGGCGGACCCGAGAACCTTCACTTAGCAGAAGTAGCAAAACCAACTATTAAGGATAATGAAGTGCTTGTTGGCGTAGAAGCAATTTCACTTAATCCTGCAGATGTAAAACCAAAGTATCAGGAACCCATGTTGGATTCAATGTACGGTAAAAACCGTCCTGTTATTTTAGGTTGGGATATTGCAGGCACAGTAACTGAGGCTGGTACAGCCGTTACCGATTTTAAAGTAGGTGATGCTGTTTTTGGAATGGTAAACTTTCCAGGAGCAGGTAAAGCATACGCAGAATTTGTTGCAGCACCAGAAGCTCATTTAGCACTCATGCCAAGTAACGTTTCTTTTGAAGAAGCTGCAGCAACTACTTTGGCTGCTTTAACGGCTTTACAAATATTAGAAGGAAAAATTAAAAAAGGTGACAGAGTTTTAATACAGGCAGGTTCTGGTGGTGTTGGTCATTTTGCAATACAAATAGCAAAAAGCTTTGGTGCGTATGTAATTACTACTGCTTCAGCAAAAAACAAAGATTTTGTACTATCTATTGGTGCAGATGAAGCTATTGATTATCATACCCAAAAATTTGAAGAGTTGTTGTCTGATATAGACTTTGTTTTAGATACTCAAGGTGGTCAGGTATTAGTGAACTCCACTAAGGTTTTAAAAGATGGAGGAACAGTAATTACCACTTTTGGTATGGATATGCCCGAAGAAGCTAAAGCTATAGCAGAGAAAGGGAACAAAACGGTTTCTAATATTTTAGTGCATTCAAGCGCTAAAGACATGAACACTTTAAAAGGAATGTTAGAAAGCGGAGCTATTAAACCAAACATCTATAAAACCTTTGCTTTTGAAGACATGGCAGACGCACATAGAGAAGTAGAAAAAGGAAGAACGGTTGGCAAAGTGATTGTTACTCTTTAATTAAGAACATATAAAACATACAGAAAATGAAAACACAAGAAGAATTACCTAATTACACCAAAAAAATATTTGTTGGTGGCGAATGGAAAGACGGAAAAGGACCAGTAATAAAAGATATTAACCCTTGGAATCAAGAGGAATTATTTTCTTTAAGTAGTGCAACAGAAGATGATGTAAATGAAGCTTTTGAAACGGCTGCAATTGCGCAAAAAAAATGGGCTGCAGTATTACCTCCAGAAAAGAGCAGAATGATGCAGAAACTAGCTACGGTTGTTAGAAATCGTAAACAAGAGTTTGCAGAATGGGCACGAAAAGAAGTAGGAGCAACTTTAGCAAAAGGCTATTTTGAAGCTGAGTTAGTAGCTAGTGTTTTTGAAAGCGCTGTGCATTTACCATTATTAGTAGAAGGTAAAATTTTACCAAGAGATATAGAGGGTAAAGAGTCTATTGCAGTTAGAAAACCATTAGGGGTTATCGGATTAATTTCTCCTTGGAATTTCCCTGGACAATTAACTGCGCGTACTTTAGGTCCTGCCTTAGCAGTAGGTAACGCAGTTGTTTTAAAACCAGCATCGACATCAATAGTAACCGGAGGATTAATTTTTGCTTCATTTTTAGAGGAAGCAGGTTTCCCTAAAGGGTTATTAAGTGTATTGCCTGGTGGCGGAAGTACTATTGGTACGGCGATAACAAAACATCCAATCTCAAAATTAATTTCGTTTACAGGTTCAACACCAGTTGGGCGTCAAGTAGGGCAAAATGCGTTGAGTGCAGATATTATTAAAAATATCGAATTAGAATTGGGTGGTAACAGTCCGTTTGTAGTATTGGAAGACGCAGATATTGATCAAGCTGTAGAGGCTGCTGCTTGGGGTAAATTTATGAATCAAGGTCAGATTTGTATGGCGATTAACAGAATTATTGTAGAAGATAAAGTCTATGACGAATTCACAGAGAAGTTTATCGCCAAAGTAAAAACCTTAAAGCGTTTAGATATGAATGATCCAGACACGTTTGTGGGACCAATCATAGATCAAGCACAATTTGACACCGTTAAAAATCTAATAGACGAAGCTAAAGCTCAAGGTTATAAAATGGCTTTAGGTGGTGAAGCAGATGGTTTACATATGCCTCCACACGTTTTTGTAGATACAGACGAAAACTGTCCGTTGTTTAAACACGAGATTTTTGGACCTGCAGTATCTATTACACGTGCTAAAGATATTGAAGATGCATTGCGTTTAGCTAATGCTACAGATTTTGGTTTGTCTAGTTCTGTGTTTACACAAGACGAAGCTAAAGGAATGGCGTTTGCACAAGGTATTGAGGCTGGTATGACGCATATTAATGACCAACCTGTAAATGACAGTGCGTATGCACCATTTGGAGGTGTTAAAAACTCTGGTTTAGGGCGTTTTAATGGACAATGGGGAGTTAAATCGTTTACCGTAGCACATTGGATTACTATTCAGAAAACACCAAGAAAATATCCGTTTAAAGCATCAGATTTTCAATAGAAACAGGTAAAGTTTTATTTGTAACATTAGATCACTCTATTCTTGAATATCTACATCAAATAAGCGAGCTTAAACACTATTAATCATTTAGTATAAATTCTTTTTTAACTAAACTGATCTAGGTCATTTGTAGGGCTTTTATTGAGGAGTAGTTTCGCCAATATAAGCTTTTAAATAGATGACCTAGTTTAGTAATTAAAGACAGTCATTAATATGGCTTAAGAGTAGTACAGATGATAATAGTATAATTTAAAATCGTTAAGATTTTCTAAGACGAAAACCAAAAAAAATGACAACCAACTTTAAAATAGTAGTAGCTTTTTGCTTTACAATGCTAGGTGCTTATGCCTTTGCACAAGATAGCATAGATACACTATCCGTAAAACAACAAAATAATACAAAAGACAATCAGGATCCACTTCCAGTTCGAGAAAAAAGGAGTCGTTATAATGAGAATCGGAAATCGAAGAAAATATCACTCGATTTCATTGGTTATATTAAACTGATTGGCGGAGTCGATTTAGGGAATATTCAAAATACTAGCGAGTTTTATCCCAGTAAAATTCCCATTTATCCAACCTTGCGTGAAGAAAAACCTCGTAGTTTTTTAGATGCTAGACAAACACGACTTGCTGTAGATGGTGAGTATGAGGTGTCTAGTACCGATAAAGTACACATTTATGTGGAAATGGATTTTTTCAACACAGAAGCGGCTACCAGCTTTGTACCACATTTACGCCATGCTTACGGAGAATATAAAGGGTTTTTAATTGGTCAAACGTGGAGTACCATGAAAAACACGTCAGCTTTTCCTGTACAAGTAGATTTCGAAGGACCTAATAGTATTACAGGACCTAGAAATCCCATGATTAGATATACGCAGTCCATCAATAACAAGTATTCTTATGCTGTAGCTTTAGAAACGCATAGCGAAGATTATACCCCTTTTGATGCTAATATAGATGACAGCATGGCTTTTTTATATGTTCCAGATTTAATAGGATATATACAAAAGAACGGTAACTGGGGAAACCTTAGACTAACAGGGATTCTTAAAAACATGTCATATACAAATACCAGCTCAGATGCTATTAAAAGCATAACTAGTGGAGGTGCAGCGGTTTCTGGTATCGTTAAATTTTTTAATAGAAAAGAAATTAATGATGACATTCGGTTTAGCTACACGTATGGAGTTGGCATTGCACATTACATAAACGATTTAAGAGGTCAAGGTTTGGATGCCGCACCAGATAATAAAGACGATATGTCACCAATACCTGTTATGGGCGGTTTTGTAGCCTACAAGCATGCATGGAGTAAAACAGCGACTTCTAGTGCTGTTTTTAGCTTTACGAGTATTGATAATTCTGATTATACAGAAGATAATATGTATGATTTTTCTACGTATGGCGCAGTAAATTATATGTGGTCTCCTGTAGATAGATTGGATTATGGAATAGAACTTATTTATGGAAAAAATCAAAATAAATTAGGTGATAATGGCGTAGGGTATCGTGCCCAATTCATGGCAATCTACCACCTATAATCTAACTACAAATCAGAACTAAAATTAAAATAAATTATGGAAATTATTTACGATACACTCAGAAATTTCCCTTATCTCACCTTGTTTTTAGCAATTGCTATTGGGTATTTTGTAGGGAAGTTTAAAATTGGAAAATTCACCCTTGGTGGTGTAGCAGGTACATTAATTATGGCTGTTGTTATTGGTCAAGTTGGTGGGTTTGAAATTAGTGGAGAAGTTAAAAGCCTCTTCTTTGCTTTGTTTATTTTTATGGTAGGTTATTTAGGTGGTCCGCAATTTTTTGCTTCCTTAAAATTGTCTTCTTTAAAGTTTTTAGTAGCAGCATTTTCAATGACTGTTTTAGGATTATTAGCTGTAGTCGGTCTTTCAATGTGGATGGGGCTTGACAAAGGTATGGCAGCCGGATTGGCTGCAGGAGGATTAACGCAATCTGCAATAATTGGTACAGCAGGAGAAGCGATAGATAAATTAGGATTAGCCACAGAGGCAGCCAAAATTATGAAAACAAACGTAGCTGTTGGTTATTCTATTACTTACATCTTTGGTTCTATTGGTCCAATTTTAATGGTCTCTTTTATTCCTATAGTAATGAAATGGGATATTAGAGCAGAGGCTAAAAAACTAGCAGCAAAACTTGGTGGTAGTAAAGAAATGGTTGAAGGCGAATTTGATCCGATCAAAAGAGTAGATACTAGAGTATTCAAAACTTCAAAAACATCAAAGTATTTGAGTAAAACAGTTCAAGATTTTGAAGCTGATTTTAATACTAATTTAACGGTAGAACTTGTTATTAGCGATGGTAAAAACATAGAGCCTACTGTAGATTTTCAAATTAAAGAAGACGATATTTTATTTGTAACAGGATTAATAACTGCCTTTTCTAATGCTAGTAATACTTTAGGTGAAGAGATTTCAGAATTTGGAGGAAATATTGATTTTACAGAAGAGCAAAGACACGTTATCATTTCAAACAAAAAACTAAAAGGCAAGACATTAGCTGAAATTCGTAAGCAGTTAGGTTTAACTAAAACACACGGTGTTTACATTAATAGCATTATTAGAATGTCTCATGAATTAGCGATTTTAGATAATACCGAAATTCATGCTGGTGACGAAATTACATTGGTAGGTAAGACCAAAGACTTAGATAGAATAGAAAAAGAAATAGGATACAAGCCAACGTCAATCAATAGTACAGATTTTATAGTCTTTGGTTTAGGGATGGTCGTTGGTTATTTAATAGGCGAAATTAATTTTGATATCAATGGAACAAACGTTGCGTTAGGCTCAGGATTAGGATGTTTAGTTTCTGGTTTAATCATTGGTTTTTTAAGAACAAAACACCCAAAAATGGGAGGTATAAACGTTGGTGCTGCTAGTTTTATTCAAACTTTCGGACTTGCTGTTTTTGTAGGTATCGTTGGTTTAAACGCTGGAGCACCTGCTTTTCAAGCCATTTTAAAAAGTGGGATCACCTTATTCCTTTTAGGGATTTTAGTAACAATGATTCCTATGATTGTTCAGTTTGTTATCAACTTCTATATTTTAAAAATAAAAAATCCTGTAGAAGCTCTAGGAGTTCTTACAGGTAGTAAAAGTGCCAATCCAGCATTCTCATCTCTATTAGATAAAACACAAAACGCAACACCAACGCCAACATTTACAATGACATACGCGGTTGCAAATATATTTTTAACACTTTGGGGACCAATAATTATTGCATTGATGCCTTAAATTATAAAACACATTATAATGAAAAAACAAGAAGAAGTAGAACTTAATACGTTAAGTCCGTTTGAAGTAAAAGATACACTAATAAAACTAGCAAAATCAAATCATCAGCATTCCATGATTAATGCGGGTAGAGGTAATCCAAACTGGATTGCAACAAAGCCTAGAGATGCCTTTTTTCAACTTGGTTTATTTGGTTTAGAAGAAAGCAAAAGACAATTTCAGGAACTAGATGGTTTTGGTGGAATCACAGATAAAGATGGTATTACAAAAAGATTTCAAGCATATTTAGCTTTAAATAAAAATGTTATTGGATTACGTTATTTAAATGACTTATTTCAATTTGCTGTGGCTAATTATGGTATAGATTCAGACGATTTAATGTTTGAATGGGTTAATGGTATTATTGGAAATAATTATCCAGAACCAGGACGCATGTTAAAGCATTCTGAAACTATTGCTCATGCTTATTTAATGAAAGAAATGAGCGCAGGAGCAACGCCTCCAGAATCAAAATATGATGTATTTGCTACAGAAGGTGGTACAGCTGCTATGGTTTACATATTCAATTCTTTAAAAGCAAACAAGTTTTTAAAAGCAGGAAATACCATTGCTATTGGGACGCCTATTTTTACGCCTTATTTTGAAATGCCAGCGTTAAAAGATTACGATTTAAAAATGGTCTTGATTAATGCAGACGAAAACGATAACTGGCAAATTCCAGATTCTGAAATCGATAAACTAAAGGATACCAAAGTAAAAGCATTCTTTTTAGTGAATCCAAGTAATCCGCCATCAGTAAAACTAAGTGAGCCTACGTTAGATAAAATTGCCAAAATAGCAAAAGATAGAGAAGACTTGATTTTATTGACTGATGACGTTTATGGATCGTTTACAGAGAACTTTACATCACTAGCAATTAAAGCTCCAGAGAGTACCATTCTAGTGTATTCTTATTCAAAATATTTTGGAGCTACAGGTTGGAGACTTGGAGTAATAGCATTAAATGAAAATAATAATTTTGATAAAATGTTAGCCAAACTTCCTGAGGAAGATAAAGCAGAATTAAGAGAAAGATATGAAACTATTTCATTAAATCCAGATGGTATAAAAATGATAGATCGTTTTGTTGCTGATAGTCGCAGTGTAGCTTTAAATCACACTGCTGGTTTATCTACACCACAACAAATTCAAATGTCTTTATTCTCTTTAGCAACTTTAATTGATACTGAAAACAAGTATAAAAAAGATGTAAAAAAATTGGTTAGAAATAGATATGATAAGCTCTATAAAGACCTACCTGGTAAACCATTAATATCTGAAGATAATAAGAATGCAGCATATTATTACACTTTGGTAGATTTCTTAAATTTAGCTAGAGATAAATACAATGAAGCGTTTAGTAAATGGGTTGGCGAGAATTATAACGCTTTAGATCCAGTAATTCGTTTGGCTGAAGAAGAGTCTATTGTAGCTATGCCAGGTGGTGGTTTTGACGGTCCCGATTGGACTATTAGATTCTCTCTAGCAAACTCTTACGCAGAAGATTTTGAGAAAATAAGTATTCTGATTAATGATATTCTAGATGAGTATTATAACGAATACCAAAGCAAATAGGTGGTACTACTTATAAATGCCAAGAAATTCTATGTTTAAAGCTTCAGATTTTCAATAGAGCACTTTAATATAATTGTTTGTTTAAAAAGCTGAGACTAATTTTAAAATTAGTCTCAGCTTTTTTTATATTCTAATATTTCCCAAAAGATTCAAAATATTCTTGGAATTTCAGTAAGAAATCAAGTTCTTGCATGATTAAATTTTGCTTAAAATAATGAATGATTTAATTACGTTTTCTATTGCTGTTTTTACTGGCTTTTTTGCCATTACAAACCCAATATCTAACATGACCGTTTTTCTGTCTTTAACCCAAGGGGCAGATGAAAAAACCAAAGCTGATATCAATAAAAGAGCCAATATTATTGCTTTTATAATTGTATTGGTATTTGTACTACTCGGAAAATATATTTTTGAGTTGTTCAATATTAGTATTCCTGCATTTAAAATTACAGGTGGTATCTTAATATTTTATATTGGTTTTGACATGCTACAATCAAAACAGTCTAGTGTCAAGAATATTAAACATGTAAATATTGATGAAAACATTGCGGTTTCGCCATTGGCTATTCCTATTCTAGCTGGTCCTGGTACGATTGTTACGGCTATGAACTTTGTATCAAGTGCGCAACCGGTTCAAATAACTATAGTAATTGCGATTTTCGCTTTCATGAGTTTACTAACCTATTTTACTTTTAGATTAAGTAACTTAATTGTTAGGCTTGTAGGCTACAATGTTATTTCAGTGATCGGTAAAATTATGGGTTTAATCATAGCCATTATTGGTACAGGTATGATTATAGAAGGAATAAAAATTTCTTTTGATTTAGTTACTAATTAACTACCAATGCCAATAACTACTTATTTTCCTTAATTTAACGGAACATGAAGAAAGTTCTAATTTTATTTGCTCACCCTAAGTACGAAAAATCAAGAGCGAATATGGTTTTAGTAAATCATATTAAAAATAAAGAGGGCGTTACTTTTCATGACTTGTATGAAGAGTATCCAGATTTTCATATAGATGTACCTTTCGAAAAGAAATTATTAGAAGAGCATGATGTTATTATATGGCATCATCCTATGTATTGGTACAGCTGTCCGCCACTATTAAAACAATGGATCGATATGGTGCTGGAATTTAATTGGGCTTACGGGCCAAATGGAAAGGCTTTATCTTCTAAAATCTGCTTAAACGCTATCACCACTGGTGGAAGTAAAGAATTATATTGTATCCAAGGAATCAATAGCTACACCATAACAGAGTTTTTAAGACCTTTTGAACAAACTGCTAATTTATGTTTAATGAACTATCACAAACCTTTTACTGTGATGGGTACATACAAATTAACAGATGAAGAACTAGAGGTTTATGGAGCACAATACAGTTCATTTATAGACGGACTACAAACTTAAAATGACTATTTTAAATACCTAAGTGATGTCTATATAATAGCATTACAAATAAACCAACCAATATGACCGGCAGCTTATTATTTGATGCAATTGTTTTTCTATTAGGCGCAATAATTTGTGTTTCTATTGCCAAAAAATTAGGACTCAGTTCTGTTATCGGTTACCTAATGGCAGGTGTTATTATCGGACCATACGTATTAGGCTTTATAGGCGAAGAAGGGGAAGATATTCTTCATTTTGCTGAATTCGGGGTGGTGGTTATGCTATTCTTAATCGGACTTGAAATTGAGCCAAAGAATTTCTGGAATATGCGTAAGACTATTGCAGGTTTAGGCGGATTACAGGTTGGTGGAACCATGGTATTATCTTACCTATTTTTTATACTATTAGATTTTGATTGGAAAGTTGCTTTGGTTATTTCTATGGCGGTAGCGCTATCATCCACTGCAATTGCCATGCAGACCATAAAAGAGAAAGGGTTGATGGAAACTACCTTTGGTAATTCTGCCTTTTCTATACTATTATTCCAAGATATCATTGTTATTTTCATGTTGGGAGCCATTCCGTTGCTTTCAAATACAGATGCGGCAGCTACTACCGATACCCATGAAGCCAGCAGCAATCTTTTAGATGGTTTACCAATGGGCTACCAAACACTTGCCATTATATTATCGGTGGCATTGATTATTGGTGCAGGCCAGTACTTAATAGTTCCGATGTTAAGAAAAGTAGCACAAACCGGAGTTCGGGAACTATTAATTGCATCTGCACTATTAATAGTATTCAGTATTTCTTTTTTAATGGAATATGTAGGACTATCGCCTGCTTTAGGAGCATTCTTAGGTGGGGTAGTGCTATCTAATAGCGAATATAAACATGAGCTAGAAAGTACCTTAGAACCTTTTAAAAACTTGCTATTAGGGTTATTTTTTATTGCCGTTGGCGCTTCTATAAATTTTGTGGTTATTGCCAAAATGCCTTTGACGATTGGTGGAATATTAATTGCCGTAATTTTAATTAAAGCATTGGTTCTATTTGCTATAGGCACCGTGTTTAAAATGAAACTGGATCAGAAATTGTTACTGACCTTCGGCTTGGCGCAAATTGGTGAATTTGCCTTCGTACTTCTTTCATTTGCTTTTCAGTTGAATATTCTAGAACAAGAACAAATGGATATTTTATTGGTAATTACAGCATTAACAATGTCATTAACACCAATTATAAGCATCATAAACGAACGATTAATTTTACCCAAAATTGGCACAAAAGAATCTATTAAAAGACCCATGGATCACATTGCAAAATCGCAAAATGTCATACTTGTAGGTTTCGGTCATTTTGGTAGTACAGTAGGTCGTTTTCTAAGATCTCATGGTATAGAAGCCACAATTTTAGATCATGATTCTAACCGTGTTGACTTTCTTCGTAAAATGGGGTTTGAGGTGTATTACGGCGACGCCACACGTATAGATTTATTAGAATCTGCAGGCATTGCACAGGCTAAAATATTAATATGTGCTATTGACAACCCTAGTGTTACCAAAGAAATTACAAAAATGGTAAAAGAAAAGTACCCACATGTTGAACTCATGATTAGGGCGCAGAACAGATATGACGCCTACGAGTTATTGAATATGGGTATGGAGAACATTTATCGAGAATCTTTAGATACGTCACTTTCATTAGCTAAAGATGTGTTGAGCAAACTTGGTTTTAGAAAATATACCTTGAACCAACAAGTACAGAATTTCATTAAATATGATGAAACGAGTTTAAGAAGATTGGCAGCTGAAACAAAGGGAGAAGAGAACTATATTTTTAAAGCTCGTAAAGAATTAGAGGAGCAACAAAAATTATTAGAAGAAGATTTCAAAAGAGGCATTGTTGAGTATGATAACCATTGGGATAGCGAATCTATCAGAAAAGTATTAGAGAATCAGCAAGATAATAATCCGACTTCAACCTAATTTCCATTTTTACATCTAAATAATAAATTTTCAACGTCTATAGAATTCCTAGATTCATAGATGAAATTTACCTACCCGTCTATTTCTGATTTTATTACAAGGTTATAGATTAAACCACCACTACATTTGTTTGTCAAAGAATTGAACGTAAAACATAAGTTTAACCTTTTAAGTATAAAAAGATGAAAACAATTACTAAAACATACGCAGTAGCAACATTACTATTATTTGCATTTGCTTTACCAGCTGCAGCACAATCTTCTAAAAAGAAAGTTACCAAAACAACGGTTACAAAGAAAGTGACTAAAACACCTGGTAAAATATCCAGTAAAAAAGTAACCTATAAAAAGCCTACTAAAAAAGTAGTATCAGTTAGGACGGTACCTAATAAGAAAATAGTAAAGCATAATGGTCAAAGTTATTACTATTCTAATAACAAATTTTATACAACGTCTGGTGGTAGATATATTACCATTGCACCCAAGGTTGGCTTTAGAATAAACACGTTACCGCCAAACTATGCTAGGGTTAATTTTAACAACCGTTTGTATTTTAATGTTGGTGGCACCTTTTATATAGAATCTAATTCTGGCTATGAGGTTGTTCAACCAGAAATTGGAACTATAGTTTACGAATTACCAGATGGTTATGAAAAAGTGACTATTGATGGTTTATCATACTATGAGTATTCTAATATACTTTATGAAAAAGTACAAGTAGATGGTTCTAGAGCTTATGAAGTGGTTGGGATCATTGATATGGAATAATTAAATATAGGTTTTAAAAATCAAGGGCTTACGAATTTCTTCGTAAGCCCTTTTTTATTGTAACGTATAAAACATGATATTGGTTAGGTTTAGAAAAAACCGAATTACTTACTTTTACCTAAGTAACGTGATTACAATATAGAACTCCATTATACATTAAAATGTTATCAATAAATCAATTCATTATAATATGTACGATTCTTTTTTTGGGTCCGATTTGTTCCATAGACAAAGACGTAGCGCCTATAAAAAACACATTTTACTTTGATATTATACATAAAGACAATGTGATCGGTAGTTTAAAGGCATCAAAGACCATTAAAGATTCTAAAGTTCATTACCAAAGTGTAACTACTATAAATACAAGGGTCATCAAAAAAATAGACGTAAATTATTTGTACAATGTCACTTATGAAAATAATAAATTAAAAAGGGCAAACGTAGTTATAGATGTTAATGATAAACCCTATGCAGATATTCTTACCAATTGGGAAATTGATTATTACCAAATATCTAAGAATGATAAAAATGAGTTAGTGGTAGAGGAGGATATCAACTACGCCACCATATTGCTATATTTTGATGAACCAATAAATGTAGAACGGTGCTATTCTGAACAAGACGGGAGTTTTAACACCATTATACCTTTAGGCAATCATTCGTATAAAAAGATAAATGCTAAAAATCACGAGAATATTTACTACTATAAAAACGGCTTTTTAGAAAAAGCGGAAATTAATGGAGGATTAATAAAATTTGACATTATTGCTCAAAAATGATTATTTTAAAGCGTAATAAGAACATTAATTATGATAAATACCGGATTAGTACTATCAGGTGGAGGTATTAGGGGAGTAGCTCATATCGGAGTAATCAAAGCCTTAGAAGAACACGGTATTTACGCAACTCATATATCTGGTACAAGTGCAGGTGCTATAGTTGGCGCTTTATATGCCGGCGGAGTAAAATGGGAAGATATTTTAGAGTTTTTTAAAGTAATTCCGATTTTTCATGCCAATAGATTCGCTCGTAAAAAACCCGGTTTTTTAGACACCGAGAAGTTTTACGATGAGTTTAAAAAATTCTTTCCACAAGATTCATTTGAATCATTACCTAAAGAACTATTTATTACGGCTACTGACATTATTAAAGGTGAATTAAAGATTTTTGACAAAGGAGAATTAATAAAACCTGTGCTTGCATCTGCAACCTTCCCTGGTGTTTTTTCACCTATAAATATTGATGGATCCTTCTATGTTGATGGTGGTGTGTTGAACAATTTTCCTATTGAACCTTTAAAACCATCATGCGACAAAATAATCGGTAGTTATGTAAACGCACTTAAAGCTATTAAAATAAAGGACTTAAAACATTCTTTTAATGTATTGGAGAGAGCCTACAAAATAAAATCTGCCTCTGAATCGATTGCTAAATTTTCAGAATGTGAATTGGTTATTTCACCCGAAGAGCTTTGTGAATATGCTACATTTGATATGCGATCTATAGATGCCATTTTTGATATTGGCTATAATAGCACTATTGATGCACTAAAGAAAAAAGGGTATTCAAAGCAATGAAAAGGCTTACTTTATATCTTTACATGACTAGCACGTTCCATGAAATAATCTTCAAAACGTTCTAATTTAGGATGCATTTTCTCTGAATATATAACATACTGGCATTTCATAATACTCTGCGCAACCGTAATCATTGCGGTATAGTCAGATTTTTGAATTAAAAAATCACCATCATCAATACTACATATTTTTAATTGTGAAGTACTGACACCATTTAATAAAAACAACTTGTGTAGGGTAGTAGGTGTAGTAATCAGTATATCAATACCTTCAAATATTTCCGATTTTTGAATATCTATATGCAACTCTTTATAACTTGCATACACCCGTAATGAACAGTACTTAGTATACCTTAAAAATTCATCATAAAGTTCTAATGCTTTTTCTTTGTTCTGAACTACAACAACTGCTCTAGGTGCATTACCTTCTGCCTCACATTTTAATTTTTGTAAGGTCGTCAAAATCAAGGTTGTTGTTTTACCGCTGCCTTTTGCTGCAGTACAATATACGTTTGCTCCACTTTTAATAATTGGAATACTTTTCTTTTGAAATGCTGTTGGCTCTTCTATAGAAAATTCTTCTAAAGTTTCAAGTATGTATGGGTTCAGTTTTTTAAAAGACATAATATGTTTTATAAAATTCTACGTTTATTAAGAATATATAATTTTGCAAAGATACAGCCTACCAACGGGCTAACCCTATTATAGCACTCTAATTTCTTATAACAAGAAAGCAAGACTATTTCTTATGAATAAAGTATAAGAAAGACGCCAAGCATAATACCTGCTAGCGGTACGAGCTTTTTACGCTTGTTCTGTTCTTTGAAGATGAAACCACCAACGACTACAGCAATCAATATTTGGCTTCGCTTGATAGCTGATAATAACATAATCAAAGCATCTGGGTCTTGTAGTGCTTTAAAATAGAAGTAGTCTGCCGTTTGCAATAATATACCCACCATTGGTATCGTCCATCTCCATTTGAAAGTACCTTTCAAGTTAGGGTTGGTAGATCGTGTAATAAGAACCACGACGCCTATAATCAACATCGTATAGGTACAAAACCAAAATTGTAGGGTAGGAGGGTTCAACGCTAAACTTTGTATTAAAAACTTATCGTACAAACCACTTGAAGCACCTAAAAATGTAGCTCCTATAATGGCATATATCCACTTATTGTTCTTAAAATTTATTCCCTCTTTTTTTCCGATTTTAGAATATAGAAAAACAGAAAATATAATTAAAAAGAAGCCGATCCACTGCAAAAAATTAGGGCGTTCTTGATATATTAAAATCGCACCAATAAAAGTGAAAAACGGACCAGCAGAACGAATTGGTGTTACAATGGTAATTGGTAAATGCTTCAACGCTTGATAAGCCAATACCCATGATGATGCCATAATCATAGATTTGATTATGATAAAGCCGTGCGTCTTCAATGAAATATCCGATACAAATAAATCGATTGATTGTAATTCCTCCGGATAGTATTTAGAACCCAAAAACAAGGGTAAAAACAATAAAAAACCTGTTATTAAAGTACCTAGTAAAACAGAAAAAGCATCATTACCTTGTACGGCATGTTTCTTACATAAGTTGTGTAATCCTAAAAAAAGCGCTGCTAAAAGTCCGAGGTACATCCACATAATGCGCGCGAAGATATTGGTTTTTTATCCTACAGCAACTGTGAACATACATTCATTATAAGCATTTTTATAAGTGTACTGTTGTAGATGAACAACATGGAATTAGATAGTAAAAAAAAATAAACTTAGATTTTATTTATACAATCAAAATATTACCATCCATCTACCACGCATTGTAAAGTGTATGGTTCAGTTTCACTTAAGGGAAGTTCTTCTAACTCCTCGCCAAGGTAGTTACCACTTGCATAACCGGTGGCATTTTTAAATCGGTAAGACCAACAGTATCTGAGGTTGGTTTCTGTTTCTGAATACGTAACAAGATTATCTACCAATATTACATTTTCAAAATCAGAAAATGCTAAAAAGTAACCTAAAAATTGATTTCGTCTAACATCTGCATCTGAACTTTTATACATGTACATACCGCAATTGTTCATGATATTATCATGTACGTAAGTAGCTCTATTATGACCTTTCTCGCCACCACTAGAATATTGTATATAACCTAATCTACCATTTGCTGAACCGTTAATCATGGTCACCGTATTTCTAGCGATTATGTTATGTGTTTTGTGCCAGCTCACTATCGGCCCATCTGTGTATTTACTATCAATACCTTGTTCCATTACATTATCGAGTATGTAGACATTTTCTCCTGTAGCATTTACAATATCTCCACCTGCATTATGATGAAAATAATTATTTTGAATTAAGATGTCTTCATCAATACGACCAGGACCTTCTATATCAATACCAAATTGAGGTGAAGTACCATTTATGTGGTGTATTTCGTTATCACTTATTTCAATACGCACACCACCAACAATTGATATACCTTGTCGTCTATTATTAAATATAGTATTATTTTTAAAAGTAACATCATTTGAATCTAATACTAACGACCCATCACCGGTAACGTTATATATTTTCATATTTTCAATAAGAACATTATTATTATCCCATACACAAATACCATGGCCTTCATCATGAGCCGTTTTACCATCTTCTCGTGGCGTATAAATATGGGTGTCTCGTTCGCCTCTAATTTCGCCATCACGTACAATTATATTATCTCCATTTAAACGTAAAACACAATAATTCCACTTATCGTTGGTATCTATAGTTAATACTGCACCTTCGCTAAAGACAAACTCTGTATTTTCATAAATTTCAATACCACCGTAATAGATATCATTTACATCTTTACCTACTAAATATTCGCCTGTAGGTAGTACTATTCTGCTATATTCTTCTTCATGCGCCCAGTCTATCGCTGCTTGTAAATTTGCTGTAGTTTTTGCAACATCAGTATTTGTATTCGGAATATCCCAACGATCTAGCTCGATAGTATACTCATTAACTTCTGGCATTTCTGGTGATTGAGCACTAAACTGCCGAATAGGTAAACCTTCTGCATCTAAACTCTCAGTATCTGCCGTGTAGGTTTCGTTCGTCATTATTTTGCTCAAATCATCTTTACCACAAGATGTACCTAATAGCAATAAGAAAATTAACAAGTAGTTGAAAGTACTCTTCATGTTGTTGTTTTTGAATCAATTTTAAGTACACACCCAAGTCTAAATAAGTAAGAAAACTGGGGTATATTCTATGAATAAAAAACGACAATGATATTGTTATAGTATTGCATTCTATAGTTTTACGACGAAATGCAGCTTTGCCTTAATTGCCACATTAGACAACGAAAAAAGGGCTGTCTACATTAGACAGCCCTTTTTAAAAAATACTCTGCTTAACTTAATAAGCCATTTTAACTATTTTCTCAGCATCTTCTGGCATTAAAGCTTGACGCTCACCTAATTTCCATCCGCGGGCTGTAAAACGTTTTGCAATTTCTTCGGCTGTACCTTCATAATCTTTGGTATAATCTGACAACTTGGTATCGATACCTAATTCATGAAAGAATGCCTCGGTTTTTTCTATTGCAGCATATGCCTTGTCGTCTATACTACCTTCGGTAATATTCCAAACACGTTCACCGTACTGCGCTAATTTTTCTTTTTTAGCCTCAAAATTGTACTTATAGTGACTTGGTGCGATTACAGCTAGCGTACGTGCATGATCAATACCGAATAATGCCGTTAACTCATGACCCATCATGTGAACTGCCCAGTCACCCGGAACTCCTTTTTGAATCAATCCGTTTAAGGCCATAGTACAGCTCCACATAAAATCTGCAGCTGGTTTATAGTCCGTTGGATCTTTTAATACTTTAGGAGCTACTTCAATTAGTGTTTGCAAAATACTTTCTGCAAATCTATCTTGTAACAATGCATCTATTGGGTACGTCATGTACTGCTCTAGAACATGGGTAAAGGCATCTGTAATACCATTTGCCAATTGGCGTTGCGGTATAGACTTAATAACTTGAGGGTCTAGAATAGAGAACTCAGGGAATAATCCTGGTCCGCTCATTGCTAGTTTTTCCTTAGTCTCTGCTCTTGTGATAACAGAACCAGAATTCATTTCTGAACCTGTTGCCGGTAAAGTTAGAACGGTACCAAAAGGCATCCCTTTTTTAGTTCTGATGTTTTTCGTTAAAATATCCCATGGGGTATCTCCTTCATATACTGCTGCGGCAGATAAAAATTTAGTTCCGTCAATTACAGAACCACCGCCCACTGCTAATAAATAGGTGATTTTTTCATCTTTAATAAGCTGTAAAGCTTTCAACAAAATTGCATACTCAGGATTGGCAGGTATACCACCAAATTCAACGACCTCTATGCCAGACAATGCAGTCATAACTTGATCGTAGATTCCGTTTTTCTTAATACTACCACCACCGTAGAGCATAAGTACTTTAGCATCTTCAGGTATTTCTTTGCTTAATTTTTCTATCGTATCCTTACCAAAAATAATTTTAGTCGGATTCTTAAATTCAAAATTGTTCATTTTCTTTTTCTTTTAATTTTTATTCTTCACTTGCATTAATGACCGCTTATTCAATAACAGTTACCAATTCTTCCATTGGTTTTCTAACCTTCACTAAATTCACCAACCAGTCTTCACTTTCATTTCTATACCCTAATGGCAACAGTACTGCACTGCGTAATCCTTTTTCACGTAAGCCTAAAATTTTATCTACAGCGGCTGGATCAAAACCTTCTATAGGTGTAGCATCTACTTCTTCAAATGCAGCAGCAGCGATCGATTGGGAAAATGCGATATAAGCTTGCTTTGCAGCATGATTAAAGTTTTCTTCAGGGTCTTTCTGCGGATACATATCTAACAACATTTTACGGTAATTTTCCCATCCTTCGTTTTTAAAACCACGAATTTCATTGGTTAAATCGAACATATAGTTGATTCTATCTTCGGTATAATTATCCCAAGCTGCAAAAACCAATAGGTGAGAGCAATCTGTAATCATAGACTGGTTCCAAGCTACAGGTCTAATCTGTTCTTTAATATCTTGATTTTTAACCACTATAATTTCAAACGGTTGTAAACCACTAGAAGTAGGAGCAAGGCGCGCTGCCTCTAAAATACGTTCTACTTTATCTTCAGCTACCTTTTCTCCGTTCATTGCCTTAGCGGCATATCTCCAATTTAATTTATCTAATAATTCCATTTTAATCTTCTATTTTAAGTTGTGTTTTGCTAATTGTTCTATATCGTTTGATGTTATAATAACATCGGTATTACTCGTTGTATTTGCTAAATTCAACATTGCCTGAGCAATGCATTCTGCATTGATAATTTTATATTTTTTCAGCGGACCAATAAATAGCGGCTGAATAGCTTTGAATACTACCAACCCTATTTTTTCTAATACCCTTTGTTCTTCTCTATCACCGCCAATTAATGAGGGTCTTAGAATTGAAGTATTGGGTATGCCTTGGTTGACAACATCTTGCTCCATTTCTCCTTTAGTTCTATTATAGAACACACTACTTTTTTTATTCGCGCCCATTGCAGACACTACTAAATAAGTTGGTATACCATTTTCCTTCGCTAGCTTTGCTGCAGCTACAGGAATACCATAATCAATGCTCTTGTACATTGCTTTATCTGGAGTCTTCTTTGCTGTCGTACCTATACAACAATACACTTCGTCAGCTGTAAAATCATTTTTAAAATGTTCTAACTCTAAAAGATTACCAATATACTGTTGCACCTTGTTTGGTAGTCCTTCTATTCTAGATCTAGAAAATAGTTTAATCGTTTCGTATCTGTCATCTGCTATTAGTTTTTCTAATACTAAACCACCAGTTAAGCCAGAAGCCCCTAAAATAATTGCCGTCTTTTTCATATTAGTTACAAACTTTTATACTGCTCCAAGCTGCTTGGTATGCTTGCTCTAATTCTTCTTTATCCATTTTCACCGAACCACGATTCTGTGTTATCATAAGAAAAGAAAGCGGATTAATTGAATACGCATACAACATGTAATCTGACAAAGGCTTTATAATACCTTCTTTTTTACCACGCGCCCACAAATCGAGTAGGGGTTGTAAATGCTTAATACCCTCTTGTCTGCTTTCTTCATCTATCATTGGTGTATTATCGCATTGGGCAAGAAACATTGCGTTAGCACTTTCTTTTAGTTTAAATTCTGCAATACGTTTCCAAATCACTTCAAAACCTTCTTCAACTGGCATGGTGTCATTATACGTCGCAAATGCATATGCCGTGTAGCTCGCTTTAACTTCTATATACGTTTTGTTTACTAAATCTTGCTTGTTTTCAAAATAGAGGTATATAGTCGCAGGGGACACACATGCCATTTTTGCAATCTTGCTCATGGGTGTCGCATGAAAACCGTCATTGTTTACCAACTCTATGGTGGCATTTATCAATGCGTTTCGCTTATCTATACTTTTTTGAAGTGCTGCCATTTTTATTATATCAAGGCACAAAGATATTGAATAAAAGAATGAACGTTCATTTTTTAATATAAGTTTGTGATATTTGGTATTCTGAATAAAGTAAACTTCTATTATCCTTAATTCTGCATAATTTCTTTTACAGGTTTACGTTGATAAAATATCAATAAACATAAATCAAAATATATCAATGAGATTACTACACTTTTTAACCGCCGTTCTATTACTAAATTCAGTCTTTGGACAAGAAGAATACGTTACGATAGATAAACAATATCACAAACCTACCGATGAATTTAAGAAGAAGATTATTGATGCAAAATATGAACCGGGATCAATTTTTATTAATAACTACCTTACTATAAGAAAAGATGATAAAAGTACATTCGTAGATACTTCGGGAAATATTTTGGGAAATTTATACGATTTTAAAACCGAAATGTCTACCAACAATATTTTCTTCACTGGAGAAATTGTCACCGGCATTAACGATTACGGAAAAAGGGAAAATGACAAATTTATAAATCTACAAGCAGTCGATGCCTCTGGAAATAACATAGATAGTGAAATCAATTCAAAACCAGAATACTACTTTTCATCTAATATGGCTAGAGTGTATGATCACTACATCAGCAAAGACGCAGATTATTTTACAATTCATTATAATAAGCCAGACCCTAGTAAAGGTTGGGGATATGATTTACAGGAAGGTTTAATGAATGGTAAAGGAGAAATAATCTTAGAACCAAAATATAAAAGCGTAAAACAAATTGAAAACGACTTTTTTATTCTGACCGATGGCGATAAAAGCAAAAAGGTAATCAACCTAGAGGATATGAGTACGTTATCGACTAATTTCAGTAATATTTATTCATTTAGCGATGTACCAAATGCACAACGATTAGACCCCTACCTATCTTTTAATGAAAAAATAATTGCAGAAGATGCAAATTCAAAAGCTTGGGGTATTTATAATTTAATTTCTAAAAATTGGGAAGTACCGGCCATTTATCAAAAATTAATGCCTGTTAATACATTTAGACAAGTTGGTGACAAAATGCGACACATTCTATTCACTGATGCTTTTATAGCCGTTAAAGACAACCAATGGGGACTTGTAGATAACATCAACAACACTATTATACCATTTGAATATGAAAAGGTAGAATACAATTACAAATATTTTAAAGTTTTCAATAAAGATGGCAAATTGAATTATTTTGATACAGCATCAAAATCTTTGCTGTTTAATTCATTCTATGATGACATTCATTACAACAATGATGAGCCTAGCTTGGCTGTATTAACTTTAAACAAACAAGTCGGTCTTTATGATTTTGATAATAAAGAATTTTTCGTAGATCCATCTGAAGGATTTACAGGTTACGAATATGTGAACAAGTCTCGACTTGTATTATTGAAACGTAAAAATGCAGAAGGTAGAAGTGATAGAGCACTTTTTTCAATTGACCACAAAAAAATTATATGTAAAGATTTTAATGATTTTTACTATGCTGACGGAAATGGTAAATTTTCTAAAATCCAACATTTTGACGGTACTAGTTCAATTATAGATAATAGTGGTAAGGTTATAGTACCGCCCGGAAACTATTATGGTAGACCACAATATCAACAAGGTGTATTTTTCTCTTATGATAGTTCAAGTAAACGCGCAAAAGCAGTGCATTGCTATAAAAATAATGGTGAACCTATTGATGCTTCTACTTGTGCAGAAAGGTTTAGTAAAAAGAAAAAGAAATAATCAAAATCTTAAAAGATACAAGAGCAACTATTTTTAATAGTTGCTCTTTTTTATTCCGATAATTTTGAATTAAAATAAAAACAATAATGCCTCATTATTTATAATAAAATTTTATAACCCGTATAAATTATGAGCGATTAAATTTAGAAGTGAGTATAGAAGACAGTTGGCAACAATAAATTTTAAAACCCAACATGTACTCAGCTATTGTTTTGAGACTTTAAAGGAATTGTAAAAAAGAAACTTGTTCCTTCATTTAATTTACTTTCAACCCAAATCTCACCGCCATTACTCTCTACCATTTCTTTACTTAGAGATAAACCTAAGCCGGTACCTTTTTCATTATTAGTACCATAAGTGCTTTTCGTATTATTTTTATCGAAGAGCGTTGCTTGAGTATCTACGCTCATACCAACCCCGTTGTCTTTTATTTCAACCTGATATTGATCGGTCAATTTCTTAATATTAATATTCACTTGACCTTTTGTATTCGTGAACTTTATAGCATTACCAATTAAATTTCTAAGTATAATATCTAAATGATCATGATCACTATAACTTATTATATTATCTGGAATATTATTTATGATAGTAATTGATTTGTTCTGAGCTAACGGATTCATTAATTGAACATTCTCATTTACCAACATCGATAAATCTAAATTACTTGGTTTAATTTTAGTTCCGCTCATTTGAGTTTTCGCCCATACTAAAAGATTATTGAGCATATCTGAAATACCATTGATATCGCGAAGTGCTTTTGGTAAAATCTGATCCATTTCATCTTTTGACAAAGTATTTTCTACATATAGCTTTATCAAAGAATGAAACGAATTTATAGGTCCTCTTAAATCATGTGCAATAACCGAAAAAAGCTTGTCTTTGGTATCGTTTGCCTCTTGCAATTCAGATTCTCGTTGAACTAAAGCTACTTGCTTCTCTTGTAATTGAGTATTAAATTTTTTCTGTAGTTTTTGATTTCTATAAAACAATATTAAAAAAAGTCCTAAAACTAAAGAGGCCGCAAAGCCTGCAAAAATATAACGCTTTTGCTTTGCAATGGCTGCTTCATTTTCACCTATCAGTTGCTTTTTCTGTTCCTCAAATTCAATCTTACTTTTAAGTACCCCGAGTCCTTGTTGATATTCTTCTGAAGCCGACTTTTCAAAAAGCTTTAAATATTCTGATTGATATTTGTATGCTTTCAATAAATCTCCTTTTTCATAATATATTTTGGATAAAACAGCATTCGAGCTTTTTACGTTTTCAAAAAAAATTACCTCTTCAGAAACTTTTAGCGCTTTTAGACCATAGAATTCTGCCATTTCTAAATTCGACAAGCCTAAATAAGCTTCTGCCATTCCGCCATACGTTTCGGTATAGCCTATGGTTAAATCAATTTCGTCACAAATCTTCTCCGCTTTTTTAAACCACTCTAGACCTTCTTTGTACTTAAACTGATTTAAAGCAATACTTCCTTTATTATTATAAGAATAAGAAAGCCAATCAATGATATTTTCATTTTTAAAAATGATGATGCATTCATCGACCGATTTATTGGCTAAAGCATATTTTTTTTGCTTCCTGTAAATCACAGACATATTCAATAATGTCTCCGCCGCAGAAACGTCTAAATTATTTGCTATACTAATTTTCCGCGATTTTTCATTAAAAGACAATGCTGTTTCATAATCTTTATAATCGTCATATAATAGCGCTATGTTGTCATTAAGTATACCCATCATTAATACATCGTTCATTTCATTAGCGATAGATAATGCCGCTAGAAAGTTAGTCAGTGCCAATCCGTTTTTACCTTCTTGCCATTTTGCTAGACCTATAAAATTTATAGCATCGATTTTTTCTCGTTGTAAACTATACTCGTTTGCGATTAACAGAGATTCTTGAAGTAACTCATAAGCTTTTTCAAGGTTTCCACTAATTGTATAATAATTCCCTAGACTATTTAATGTTTTAGACCGTCCTAATTTATAGTTAGATTTCCTACTTAATTCATATGCTTCATCAAGCATTATAAATGTACTATCGGGCTTGTAGGTATAATATTCATTTGCTAATATTACTAGTAAGTCTATATAAGGTTCACTTTCAGGATTAAAATTTTCGGAAGCTTTTAATTCCTTGAGTTTATTCAAATCTTCATCTCGAGTTTGACCTAATACTATAGAAGAAGTCGATGCAAAAAATGCAAGAATGATCAGTATTACGTTACAAAGTTTTTTGTGAAAAGAAATAGTTATTAGCATATGGTAATGGCAGTATTGAGCTATTATAAAATTTTGAAAAATTATCCCTGTGATATCATAACCCGTATAATTCAACTAATGTTATTGAAAAATAGTTAAAATTTAAACCGAATAATAACATAACCTCTTAATTTGTAAGAACTTTCTATAATTGAAGTAAAGAATGAATGATTAAATTTAAGAACTCCGATACAGGTAGTTCCCGCGACACTTTTAATTGCATTAAAATTTCAATTAAAGACAAATCAACTATTAGCTTTTAAAAATGTACAAAATTCTTTCTTTAGATGGCGGCGGAAGCTGGGCTATTATTCAACTACTTACCCTAAAAGATAGATATGGTAATATTGAAGGTCGAGAGATATTAAAAAAGTTTGACCTCGTTATAGCCAATTCGGGCGGAAGTATTGTGTTAGCGGCTCTTGCCGAAAACTATACTTTAGATAAGGCTATATCCTTATTTAAGGAACAGAAGAATAGAGAACTCATTTTTCATAAAAACACGTTTAAGGATCGTTATTTCCCGGTGGATTATTTAGGACTTTTCAATGCCGGATTCGGACCAAAGTATAGTGCTACCAAAAAGAAGGAAGCTTTTGAAAATCTATTCCCTGAGATTGATAAAATTCAGATGAATGAGCTACCAACTCTTATCGGTAAAGAATCACTGAAAATAGTGGTTGCTACTTATGATGCCTTAAATAACCGAGCTAAATTCTTTAAATCGTTCGCAACAAATCCCGATTCGTATGATTCTGTTAGATTAACTCAGGCTATCAACGGATCATCTAATGCGCCTGTGCAATATTTCGATTTTCCGGCACGGTTTAAAGCGAAACAAAGTGAAATATATTATGAGTTATGGGATGGCGCCCTGGGCGGATTCAACAACCCCATTTTAGCAGGAATCATTGAAGCTTATAAGCTCGGTGTAGATTTAAAAACGATTCAGATTATATCTCTTGGCACTAGTAATTCTTTAATGTCGTCTGATGCGAAACAAAACTTTTGGGATTGGAAACAGATTGCCTTAATCTTTAGAAGAAAGAAATTTGCTTTCTCTAAATGGAAACCGCAATTCAATTTCTTTAAAGAAACCGTACTTCACCAAGCTAAAACTATTTTATACCAACCACCCGATACTGCCAACTATATTGCTATGATGTTTTTACAGGTGGCTACCGGTAAATTACTTTACGAGCAAATTATACGCTTATCGCCATTAATTCATTACGACGAAGAAACCGACGCATCAATAACTCCCTTAGTTCAAGAGTTGTACAAGTTAGATATGGACTTAACTAAAGATGAAGAAATTGATACATTGATTAAATGTTTTAATGCTTGGAAAGGCGGACAATTGTACAATCAGCCTATAGAGTTTAAAGTGGAGCGTAATAATGATTTATCGCTTATTAAAGGGGATAAATGGTACCAAGATGGTATGGACAGGTGGAGGAGTTGGGATGCTACTGAATAAACTTACAACTTAAAATTCCCCAGTTCGAACCGTGATTCTTTATAAAATATTCAGCTTTACTATTGTACTAAAGTTTATCAATGCTTTTGCCTATTTTTGAGAAACTAGATAACTCAGCATCATGACACTAAAACAGCAACTTTACATTATAACTTTTTTATTTGCATTACCACTTATAGCTCAAGAAACTAGCCCTTCTGAAGTATTTTGGAACACCTTACAATCTCATTGTGGCAAGGCTTACGAAGGCACTTTGGCATTACCCGAAGAAGATGAAAGTTTTGGTGGTAAAAAACTAGTAATGCATGTTAGAGCCTGTAGCGATAACGAAATTAAGATTCCGTTTTATCTGGGTGACGATAAATCTAGAACATGGGTAATAACTAAAGATAATAACATTCTTACTTTAAAGCATGACCATAGACATGAAGATGGTACGGAAGATGATGTGAATTTTTATGGTGGTACTGCTAGTAATGCAGGTAAAGAAGATATTCAGTTTTTTCCAGCAGATGTCGCAACTCAAAAAATGATACCTGGTGCTGCTACCAATGTTTGGTGGATTACCATTGACGATACCACTTTTACATATAACCTAAGAAGACTAGGCAGTGACCGAGTTTTTAAAGTAGTTATGGATATTACTAAGCCAATTAAAGAACCAGATGCTCCGTGGGGTTGGATTGATTAAATATTTGATTTAAAACCTAATCTTTCAAAAGGGTAAATGCATCAAAATTAATGTGTTCTCTACTTCAGATAATTTATATCACTAATAGATAGATTGATGTTACTGCTAACTCTATTGCTATCATGTTTTTGATGGTAGCTACTAGGAAATTACTTAACGAGCAAATTATGTGCTTATCTCCATTAATTCATTACGACGAACAAACTGCTACATCAATAATTTCATTAGTTCAAGATTTACACAAGTTAGATATGTACCTCACTAAAGATGAAGAAATTGATATACTGATTAAATGTTTTGAAGCCTAGAAGGGAGGACAAATATATATTTAGCCTATAGAGTTAAAGTAGAGCGCCATAATAATCCATCTCTCCAATTAAAGGTGAGATATAGCACCTAGATGGAAAGAATAGGTAGAGGAGTAGTGAGAAAGAACAAAATCAATTTATATATTATTCTACACATTGTTATTGTGCTTTTTTTATGTTAAATTTAACAAAATAACTATGTTATCTTTAAACTACAACATAAATAATTAACTAGTTAACAATAAACACTATACTTATATGAAAAACACGATTAAAAAAACAGGTAAATTTTTAGCGTTAGGTTGCACATTTGGTGCACTACTTTTTACATCATGTACAGATGACAATGTAGTATCTGATGTAGAAGAAAATCAAGAAGTTAAAACATTAGAAATTGCATTAAAAGCACCGACCGGTACACCAATTATAATTGATGATCTTGGAGTTACCACATTGCAAACTGAAAAATCTAGTAATGCAACAAAAGGGCGGTATAACATTACATTAAAATATTTATTACCGCCAACACCAAGACAAGCTGAAGTTTTTGAAGCTGCTGCTGCACGATGGGAGCGTATTATTATTAAAGATGTTCCAGATGTGGGAGGTCCTATACCATCGGCTTTTGAAGGTTTCCCAGATATTGATTCAGTAGATGATTTAGTGATTGAGGTTGCTTTAGCACCAATAGATGGTCCAGGTGGTATTTTAGGTCAGGCAGGGCCTCAATTTGTTAGAACCGAAGATTTCTTATCATTAACAGGTGTGATGTTCTTTGATGTTGAAGATTTAGATTTTCTTGAAGAAATTGATTTGTTCGAAGAGGTAATCGTTCATGAAATGGGGCACGTTTTGGGTATAGGTACACTTTGGAACACGGCACCTTTCGGTTTTGATAGAACCCTAAGAGCTGGACCTGATAGCAACCCATACTTTACAGGTAAAAAAGCGAATGTATTTTGGAATGCTGAAGGTGGAACTAATGAATTACCTATTGAGAATATGGGTGGTCCTGGTACGGCTTTAGGTCATTGGAGAGAAGCTACTTTAAATAATGAACTAATGACAGGATTCTTAAATCTTGGAGAAAACCCATTAAGTAGAATAACTGCTGGATCTATGAGAGATCTTGGATACGGTTCTGCTTCTGTTGGTGAGTCTTATGATTTACCACGTGGTACAGAAGGTGTAGATATTAATGATCTTGGTGATTTTGGAACTGCTGAAAATCAAGGTTTAAATATTGCTAAAATGGAGGTTCTTCTTGGAGTGAGAGGTTTTGTTAATGCCAAAAAATAATACTTCAGTATTTTACAATAAGATACTTAAATCAATTACTACTGTAAAGCTTGCATCAATTATGTTTGATGCAAGCTTTTTTTTATTTAATCCTGATGAAAACTTATCACTCCATAATTTTCCAAATCACATTAATTGCAACCTTTAGTCTTTAATACCGTCGCCTAGTAAAACTGTCGCTATCTTTGCAAAAAATATTTTTATGTCAAGGCAGTTTTCAGATTTAGGTGTTAGTAAAGAAATTCAACAGAGTTTAGAGGAGTTACAAATTACTGTTCCTACAGATATACAGAAAAAATGCATTCCTGTTGTCCTAAAGAAAAAAGATGACCTTGTTGCCTTAGCAAAAACCGGAACGGGTAAAACCGCTGCCTTTGGTTTACCATTATTACAATTAATAAAAACAGAGAATACTGCCGTGCAAGCGGTTATTTTAGCGCCAACAAGAGAATTGGCACAACAAATACATGCCAACCTAATTTCGTATGCAAAACATAGTCCTGCTATATCAATCGCTGCAGTATGTGGTGGAATACCTATAAAACCTCAAATAGAACGTTTAAAAGAAGCTACACATATTGTAGTGGCTACACCTGGTCGATTGGTTGATTTGGTAAAACGCGAGGCTATAGACATTAAAAACTTGAAGTACCTGGTTTTAGATGAAGCCGATGAAATGGTAACTGCTTTGAAAGAAGATTTAGATACCATTATCGAAGGCATTCCAAAATCGCGCCGTACATTATTATTTACTGCTACCATGTCTGGAGCTATAAAACAACTGGTACAAAATTACATGTCTAAACATGTAGTTCATGTTGAGGCAGATATGTCAACATTTGGTCACCAAGGTATCGATCACCAATATGTAGTTGTAGAGCCTATTGAAAAGTTAGATGTTCTTATGCACTTCTTAAATACAAAAGAAGGGCAGCGTGGCATCATATTCTGTAAAACCAAAGCGGCAGTCAATAAGCTGGCGAAAAATTTAGCTATAAATAAATTTTCATCGGGAGCCTTGCACGGCAGTTTATCTCAAGGTATTCGTGATCGTATAATGGGTCAGTTTAGAGAGGGTCATATCGATATATTGGTGGCTACGGATTTAGCTGCACGTGGTATCGATGTAAAAGAATTGGGTTACGTAGTTAATTATCATTTACCTGATACTTACGATGCTTATGTTCATCGAAGTGGAAGAACTGCTAGGGCAGGGGAGAAGGGACTTTCATTAACCATTCTACAAAAAGAAGAAGTTGCCGAAGTATTTGATTTTGAAAAAGAATTAGGTATTTCTTTCTCTAAATATCAAAAAGCAGATGCACAGAGTATCGAAGAGAACAACACATTGCTTTGGGCTAAAAAAATCTTTAAAACCAAGCCTAATCGTGAAGTATCAGAAGAATTCAAAACTAAAGTAAGAACGATATTTCATCACTTAACCAAAGAAGAATTAGTGGAGAAAATATTAGCGAACCATATAGCACAAACTGCTAGTTTACATATGAAGCCAGAGGAACCGAAAAAGAAGAAATAATTGTAACGATAACTAGTAATCGTCATTATTTACAATACCTTATTGCATAAAAAAGCCGACTACATAAGTCGGCTTTTTTAATATATAAAGATTTGTGATCTATAAATATGCTTTCAACATTTCGTTTTGAGACTTGTTACGCAATTTACGTACAGCCTTTTCTCTTAATTGTCTCACACGCTCTCTTGTTAGGTCAAAAAGCTCTCCGATTTCACTTAAACTTTTAGGGTGACTCTCACCAATACCATAATAAAGCTTAATTATTTCGCTTTCTCTACTTGGCAGTGTATTTAATGCTTGATTAAGATCAGTTTTAAGTGAATCCATCATCATACCTGCATCTGGTCTGTTTGCATCTTTAGAGCTTACTACATCATATAAATTTGATGTTTCTCCTTCTTGAAAAGGTGCATCCATTGATAAATGTTTGCCCGAATTTTTTAAAGCAAGCTTTACTTGCGTGCTACTCATGTCAAGTTCTCTCGCAATTTCTATGGTACTTGGTGGTCTTTGTAATGATTGTTCTAAAGTAGAATACACCTTTTTTATTTTACTGATTTCACCAATTTTATTCAGTGGAATACGTACCATACGAGATTGTTCAGAAATCGATGATAATATAGATTGTCTTATCCACCAAACAGCATACGATATAAATTTGAAACCTCTGGTTTCGTCAAAACGTTTTGCCGCTTTTACCAAACCAATATTTCCTTCGTTAATTAAATCTGAAAGTCGTAATCCGCTACCTTGATATTGTTTTGCTGTAGAAACTACAAAACGTAGGTTGGCGTTTACTAATGTATTTAGGGCATTTTGATCTCCTTCACGTATTTTTCTAGTCAGCTCCACTTCTTCATCTGCGGTAATCAAATCAATTTTTGATATTTCTTGAAAGTACTTTTCTAATGATTTAGTGTCTCTGTTTGTAATTTGCTTAGTGATCTTCAGTTGCCTCATATATTGTCTTTGTTTTTATCGTTATTATAATGTAAGCATTTTTTTGATGAAATCCTAATGAATTTGAATATTTGTTGCTATTATTTTAATGAATTCTAAATATTCATAAATAAAAGTTAATATTATTTCAAAAAAAGAGATTATTTTATTAAATCATCAACTTATAGACTAGGGCTCTCTATCCTGCTAGTCTTTGTAAATTAATACTATAATACTTAATGTAGCTACCTGTAGATAAAGTAATCTGTTAAATAAGTCTACTAAGTGGTCTTTTTATACCTCCAAACTGCCAACCCGTTCATAACAAAGGCATAGAGCAGTGTTTTTAAAAGGTGAGGAAGAATATCCATAAAACCCGAGCCCTTTAGCATTACCATACGCATAACTTCTACAAAATACCTAATGGGGTTGAATTCCGTTACGATTTGAGCCCATTTGGGCATGCTTTCAATGGGTGTAAATAAACCGCTCATTAAGATAAAAATCACGGTAAAAAACCATGCAATAAACATAGCTTGTTGCTGCGTATCCGTAAAGTTGGATATGAACAATCCTATACCTAAAATCACTAAAATATAAATGGACGTATACAAATACAAAAGTGCCAGACTACCCACCATTGGAACTTGAAATATCACCTTAGCGAGCAGTAGCCCAATAGTTAACAATGCCATCCCAATGACCCAAAAAGGAAATAGTTTTCCAATAATAAACTGACTCTTTTTTATGGGTGTCACGTTTATTTGCTCTAAAGTACCTATCTCTTTTTCGCGAACAATATTCATTCCAGAAAGGAATAATGTAATCATGGTTACGAGCAAGACCAATATCCCAGGCACCATAAATGTTTTGTAATTCAAGGTTTCATTGTACCAGAATAGGGGTATCGTATTAATATTTACGGGTTGTATCTGTTGGTCTGAAACTTGTTGTAAATCAACTTTTAAGTTTTGATTAAAACGTTGTATTACTTGCGTAACATATACATTTTCAACACCCGCTGCTGCGCCATCTATAGCATTAATAGTAACCCCTAGGTTCATATATTTTTCCTTCTGCAAATCGCGTTCAAAATATTGCGGAATGTCTAGAACCACATCTACATTACCAAGTAACATTTCTGCACTAGCCTTTGATTCGGACGGAAAATCTGTCAATACATTAAAATATTCAGAAGCATTAAATTTCTCTACCAATGCTCTAGAAGTAGAAGTATGGTCATTATCAATATACCCAAATTTGATGTTTTGCACTTCAAAAGTAGCCGCATTGGATAAAATTATGAGCTGCAGAACCGGTAACACAAAAATGATGGGTAGCATACCTTTATTTCTAAAGATCTGCTTAAACTCCTTTTGTATGATGTATAGAATTGTTTTCATAAAACTTCCTGCAATAACAGGAATCTCTTTTTAGTGCTACTCTTTTCTTTTTTTTGATTGAATACTGCAACTGCATACTCACTTCATTCCAATCTTATTTTATATTTCTTCACACTCAAGGCGATGAAAAATACGGTCATCCCAATTAATATCAGGGTTTCTTTCCATATATATTGTAAGCCTACACCTTTAAGCATAATGCCTTTAATGATAATAATAAACCATTTGGCAGGAATGATATTACTAATTACCTGAAGCGGTACCGGCATACTTGAAATAGGAAAAATAAAACCCGACAATAGAATAACCGGTAGCATGAGCCCCATTAATGAAATCATCATAGCCGTTTGCTGTGTTTTTGAAATGGTAGAAATTAAAATACCCAATGCCAAAGCGCTTACTATGAACAATACACTTTCAAAACCTAACAGGAATAAGCTGCCTTGCACTGGCATATGAAATATAAAAATACTCAGTAGCACTATGACAATGGCGTTAATAACAGATAGAAAAATATAAGGAACTACTTTTCCTATAATCACCTGAAAGGGGTTAATTGGTGATACCAAAAGTATCTCCATAGTACCCATTTCTTTTTCTTTTGTGATGGAAATAGAAGTCATCATTGCCGATACCAGCATAAGAATAATGGTCATTACTCCTGGAACAAACATATAGACACTTTTCAACTCTGGATTGTACACCATACGCGTTTGAGAAACAATCTGATAAGGTGTAGTGATACCTTTGTTCAATTCTAATTGATATTGCTGCAGAATCGCGTTTATGTAATTACTTATGGTATTTGCTGTATTTGGATCTGTGGCATCTGTAACAATTTGTAAGGTTGCCTTGTGGTCGTTAATTAAGTTCTTACTAAAGTCATTTTCAAAATTTAAAACTGCTTTAACCTGTCCTTTTTCAAAAACGGAAGTAATGTCCGCTTCATGCGTAATCATTTGTTTTATGCTGAAATATTTTGAAGCGGCTATTTTATTGATGATTTCTTTTGTTGTAGCATCTTTTGAATGGTCTAGCACAGCAATATCTACATTATTAATCTCGTTGGTAATCGCAAAACCAAAGAGCAAAATTTGGGCAATGGGCATCCCAAAAAGGATAAACAAGGAGCGCCTATCTCTAAAGATGTGGTAGAATTCTTTTTTTACGAAGCCTATAAACCGTTTCATCCTCTAGCTAGTTTTAGAAATACGTCATTCATAGTAGTAACGTTGAACTGTTCTTTGAGTTTCTTTGGGGTATCTAAAGCTTCTATTTTGCCATTCACCATTATAGATACGCGATCACAATATTCCGCTTCATCCATATAGTGCGTGGTTACAAAAACAGTGGTTCCATCATTTGCCGCTTTATAAATCATTTCCCAAAACTGGCGCCTGGTAATAGGGTCAACACCACCAGTAGGTTCATCTAAAAACACAATTTTTGGGTCGTGTATCAAAGCCACAGAAAAAGACAACTTTTGTTTCCACCCTAAAGGCAAAGAACCTACGAGTTGGTTGGCTACTTTTTCAAGTTCTAGTTCAGAAATTAATACATCCGATTTTTCTTGTATTGCTTTTCGTGACAAACCATAAATACCACCAAAAAAAGTGATGTTCTCTTTGACCGTTAAATCATCGTACAATGCAAACTTTTGGCTCATGTAACCAATGTTATTCTTAATGCTTTCTGGTTGGGTAAACACATCAAAGCCTGCTACATTGGCTGCACCAGATGTAGGAATAGATATTCCAATTAGCATTTTCATTGCGGTGGTTTTCCCTGCGCCATTAGCACCTAAAAAACCGAATATCTCTCCTTTTTTCACATCAAAAGTAATGGCATCTACAGCCGTAAAATCTTCGAACATTTTAGTTAAACCCTCTACATGTATGACGTTGTCGTTGCTCATTATTTTGCCAGTTCCATAAAGGTGTCCTCAATAGTAGCCTTGGTTTTTTCAATTACAATATCAGATAGTTTTTTAGATGCTAAATAACGTTGTAATTCAATGGGATTGAAATCTGCTCTTTGATCCGTGTAATGAATAAATTCACCGAAAGGATAAACACTGTGGTTGTATTCATATGCTTTTAAAGCGTTTATGAGCTGATATGTTTTATTTGCCCTAACATTGTAAATCTGTTTTGGATAATGTTTTACAATTGCCTGTGGCGTATCAATTTGAAGAATTTTGCCGTCTTGTATTAATGCTATTCTGTCACACAAAGCAGCCTCGTCCATATAAGGGGTAGAAACCAAAATAGTAATACCTTTTTGCTGCAATCGTTTTAGCATTTCCCAAAATTCTTTTCTAGATACAGGATCTACACCTGTTGTTGGCTCATCTAAGAACAAAACTTTTGGTTTGTGAATAAGCGCGCAGCATAAAGCCAACTTCTGTTTCATTCCGCCAGAAAGTTTGCCTGCTCTACGGTTTTTAAACGGTTCTATCTGAACGTATATCTCTTGTATTAAATCGTAATTTTTCTGAAGAGTGGTTCCAAAAATAGTGGCGAAGAAAATGAGGTTTTCCTCTACGGTCAAATCTTGATAGAGCGAAAATTTTCCGGGCATGTAACCTACGTTTCTCCTAATCTGCTTATAATCTGATACCACATCAAAACCAGCAACCGTTGCCGTGCCTTCATTTGCCAACAATAATGTAGTTAACACTCTAAATAGGCTTGTTTTACCAGCACCATCAGGACCAATTAGACCAAAGAGTTCACCTTCATTCACCTCAAATGAGATGTCTTGTAAAGCCTTTACAGTTTTATATGATTTGCTAATATGGCTAATAGATATACTCACTCCGTTTTAATTTTGAACAATAATTTTAGTTTCCATAGTAATTTTTGAAGTGATTGAATTTGAGATTAAACATGCTTTTTCTGATTTTTCTAAAATACGTTCTGCTCGTTCTCTTTTAGACTCATCTGTAATCACAACTTCTGGGAATAATAGTATTTCACTTATAACAAATTTGCCATCTACTTTTTCTAAAATTCCTTTAGATTCACATTTAAAACTCACGAATTCTAACTTTGAATACTCAGAAATTGCCAAAAAAGTGGTCATTAAACAACTACTTACAGCAGCTGTAAACAAATGTTCTGGAGACCAAATATTAGGCATCCCTCCGGGGAATTCTGGTGGTGTTGCAACTTCTATACAATTAGTTTCGTTAGTTGCACTGTTGTTTAATTCTGGTGAACACATAGTTCCTTTTCTATCTTGTGTCCAGTTTACATTAACGTTATAGCTGTGCTTATCCATTATTATATCTTTTTTATATTTTGTTCTTCAGTAATATTTTATTCTTCATTATCCTTTGTTCTATCAATCCAAAGTTCTGCCGGCATACCAATTTTAAGACTCCCATCATTTACTACGTCTATTTTTAAGGCATAGACCAACGCAACACGCTCTTCTTTTGTTTGAATTATTTTAGGTGTGAATTCGGCTTCAGAGGCTATCCAGCTGATGGTTCCTTTATAAGATTTCATAGTAGTGTCATCATCAATTTTAACGGTGACTTCCTGTCCTATTTTTAGGTTTGCCAATTGCGTTTCACTTATATAAACACGTAACTGCATGGTTTTTAAATCTGCAATTTTATAGAGCGGTTTACCAAAAGTTGTAATCTCATTAGGTTCTGCATATTTGGTAAGCACCGTTCCCGCTATTGGATTAACAATTTTACTTTTTTGGATTTGATCATCAATTTGTCTAAGCTGAACATCAATAGATTTAAGTTCGTTTACCACAGGTGCATTCTGTATTTCTACACTTCTAATTTGGCTTTTGAACACCTCTATTTCTCCTTCGATATCATCTAATTGTTTTTGTGTACCGGCATTATCCTTGATTAGATTCTCAATTCTATTCTTGTTTATATTGCCATTTTTTAATTTGGCATTCAACACATTAATTTGAGACAGCACACCTTTAGATTTTGAACTCACTACGGCTTTAGAAACTTCTAACTGTTCCCGTTTTAAGGCTAGCGGAATGGTATCTATATATCCTATAAATTGCTCGTTATTAAGCACATCACCTTCATTAACATCAAACTGTAGTAGCTTTCCATTATTTTCAGCTGAAATAGTGATTTCAGTAGCTTCAAAATTGCCATAACCATCTGCTTTTCCATTAGAATCACCACAGGAAAATAGGGTAGTGGCTATGCCTATAAATCCGAGTATATAGTTGTATTTTTTCATCTTTAAGTCTGTATTACCCTTTAATAACATTGTAATTTGCTTTTGCAAGTTGTAACTGAATTTCATGTTGTATTAAAGTATTTTCATCTTCATACAAATTGGTAAGTTCTGTGATATATGCCGAAGAGGTAATTACCCCGTTTTTAAGTTGAGAATCTGCCATTTGCAACACTTCTTTTCTAAGGTTGATTATAGCCTGGTCAGAAGTTATGATAGCTTCTATTTTCTCTATTTCTCGTTGCTGTTGGTTGAGTTCTATAGCCGTATTGAGTTTGAAAACTTCTGTCTCATTATCCACAATATCTTTATTAATAGTTAAAGACTCCCGTTGTTTTTTATTCGCATTCCAATCAAAAACATTCCAATGTACTTTTACGCCTGCCGTGTAAAAAGGTTGAAATGAGTTATCTAGCATATTCAAACCTGGGTTACCATAACCACCAGTGGCAAAGCCCATTAATGTGGGAGCGTTTTGTTTGGAAATCAAATGTTCTGAATGTGCTATTTCATCTTTTTTCAATTGAAACAATTCTAATTCAGGTCTAATTAATTCATTCTCCGGATGCGTTTCTATAAGCGGGTTCTTAAATTCCGTAGCAATATTTAAAGGCTGCTTTATTAATCTAGATAGCGTTTCTATCAAGGTTATTTTATTGCTTTCTAATTCTTGAAATTGTTGATTAATTTTTAATAATTCAGCCTCCAACACCTTGTCGGAAGAGGGTAGAAGCATGCCATTTTTTACACCAGAACGAACCTCTTTTAACTTAGCCTGTAATTGTATTTTTTTAGATTCTAGTAATAGATTGCTTTCTTGTGCCAACAGAATAGAAAAGTAGAGTTGATTAATTTGCTGTCTTAATTGATACAAACTGACTTCCACCTGTTTTTGTTTCGATTTTAACTCTGCAGATTTCACAGCCAACGATGCAACCGTTGTTCCGCCATTATAAATAAGTTGATTTACTGAAAACGTAGCGCGGTATTGGTCCTTATTTAAAGGTTCAATATTGGCGTTGGCAATAGGTATTTCAATTACATCAGATTGATAAGTGGCTTGCGCATCTAAACTTAATTGTGGCAATTTAGTAGTTGATATAACATCAGCTTCTAAACTATTTTGAGTTTCTAACAGTTGAGACTGTTTTGCCAAAGGATAGTTTTTAGTCACAGAATTATAACATTCTTCTAACGTAATGCTTTGCTGAGCAACAGCCGGAAACATGTTTAGTAGTATAATAATGAATAGTATACGTTTCATACTAAGTGTTCTTTATAGAATTGATAATGAAATTAGCAACTTCAGTTTTACGCTCTTCCATAAGTTGTTCATATGCGGTATTATCTACATTTGAAAACGCCATTATCAAAGGTTTGGCTACAAACGGAAATACATTTAAAGCGAAAATATTAATGAACAACTGCTCGGCACTTATAGGCTTTATAATACCTTTTTCCACTTCTTTTTCTACTTGCTTTTTAAATTTAACGAGGTTAGGAAATCCTGGATTATCCTTCATTTTAAGAATAAACTCCGGATTCCTATTCAATTCTTGAATAATAAAATTTGGTAGATAAGGATGCTCGCTTATAAAAGAGATGTAGTTAAAAGTGAAGTTTTTAATTATATCTTCAATACTAGAATCACCATTCAAAATAGCATTTAACTGAGGCGCCAGTAAGGAAAACATATTTTTAAAAACAGCCTCAAAAAGTAATTGCTTACTTCTAAAATAATAATGAAGCATAGCTTTATTTATACCTGCTTTATCTGCTATTTCTTGCATTCTAGCTCCATCCATTCCTTTAGCTTGAAACACACTCTTTGCAGCCTCTAAAATTTGTTCTTCGGTATTTTCGTCTTTACCCTTTTTCATTACTAACTATATGGTTTAACCATTTGGTTAACAAAATTACAAAAAAATTCTTATCTACCTAATTTCAGCTTTTAAAATATATCATAAAGTACTAATATTCAGAAATTAAGATTATGCACCTACAAACTTTTAAATCTGAATAATTAACTTCTTTTAGTACAACCCAAGCCATATACTATTCTCAAATTTTAAAATCATTGATTATTAATAAAGAAAATTCTTTTAAGTTTTAAAAAAGCTCGAAATTCGGACTAACCGTAACAAACCAACATGAAAACAATCATTACATTCTTTATCCTGCTTTTCTCAGCTACCTTTCTTTTTGCCCAAACTCCCGTGCAATCTTATTTTGAATGGACAAACTTGCCATTCACAAAAGAAGAGTTAAGTGAACGGCGAGATAACCTAATGAACATTTTAGCAGAACAAGGCAAATCAGGAGTAATAGTTATACCTGCTAATGACGGATTTTCATTCGGAGAAACATTTAGACAGGCAGATGATTTTTATTATTTCACCGGTTTAGAATTACCAAATGCCATTTTAGTAATGAATGTTGACAACCAATCGGTAACTATATACTCTCCTGAACGAGACTTACGTTTTGAAAATGGCTCTAGGGTAAATGATTTTCCTGGGAGACCTTTATTGGACGATAAGAAAATTACTGAAAAAACCGGAGTAACTATTGCATCTATTGATGACTTTAAATCTTTAATGGATACTGAAAGTAAAAAGGAAAACACCGTTTTAATTAATAGTGGGCGACAAGGCGACATTATCTATGCATCTGACGCCTATATTGCTACCTATTCTCCTGTTCAGGTTTTGTTACAAGCCCTTAGCAATAAACAGCCTAGTTTAAAACATGAAAATATATACGAAGCAGTTGCCAATGTACGTATGATCAAATCTGAAACTGAAATTGAAATCATTCGAAAGGCTGCTACCATAACGGTAAATGGCATAAAACAATCTGCCAAAAAGATTAAACCTGGTGTAGATGAGCGTTATTTAGAAGGTATTCTTGAAGGTGATTTTAAAATAAACGGATCTCAACGCTTAGCTTTTGGTTCCATCATAAAATCGGGACCTAATTCGCACTGGCCATGGCGTATATTAGCAACCCACTATAACCGTAGAAATAGAGTTATGGAAAATGGCGACTTGGTTATTTTTGATGTCGGTTGTGAATATGAGCAGTATGTTAGTGATATTGGCAGAACCTTTCCCGTATCCGGTAAGTTTACCGAAAGGCAGAAAGAGATTCTTGTTATGGAAACTAAAATAGCCGATGAAATAATTAAGTTTCTAAAACCCGGTATTACATTTAAAGAGGTACAAACACTTACTAATAGCATTATTCCTGCTGATGCAAAAAAATATATGCAAGTAGGCTTGTTTTTTGGGCATCATTTAGGTCTCTCTACCGGTGATCCAAATATATCTACCGCAGCATTAAAACCAGGTATGGTGTTTACAGTTGAGCCATGGTATTATAATCATGATGAAAATATATCAGTTTTTACTGAAGACATGATTCTTATCACTGAAGATGGTTGTGAGGTATTAAGTGACGATTTACCTAGAACTCCAGAAGATTTAGAGGAATTAATGAAGGGCTAGATTTCTTTTTATTAACGTTTAGTATGTTATTAACGGATGTAATAACTAGCTATACAAGGTATTCTCATGCGAGATAACATGCTCTTTTACCTTATTCTGAAACTCTTGCGGAGTTTGTTCTGCGTGCTGTTTAAAGAAACGACTAAAATAAGAATGATCTTTAAAATCTAGGTTATAGGCAATTTCCTTTATCGTACTCTCACTATGTATAATCTGTCTTTTAGCCTCTAGAATTAATCGGTCATGAATTAATTGTACTCCGGTTTTATCTAGCTTTTCTTTTAAAATCTGATTCAATCGTTTTGCACTAATACCCAATTGCTCTGCATAGAACTTGGCATTACGTTCTTCCTTATAGTTATTTTCAAGTAAAAGCATGAACTCATAAACGCGCTTTTCATTAATATCTTGAAGTGTAAAATGTTGTTCTTTTAAATGAATCAACTTTAATAGAAAGACTTTCAAAAGTGCTTTGACCATAATTAAGTTTACAGTCTCTTTATTGTAATCATCCTTCAATAATTGTAAAACGGTCGCCAGTCCTTTACTAGTTTCTTCATTTACTTGTAAACAAGAAAACTCGCCTTGTATATTGAACATTCTAAAAACATCTAACAAAAACTCCTTTAAATCGCCTTCAAGCAATTCTTGTTTAAAGGAAATAAGTACTCCGTTTTTACCTGCTTTATTCAATTGATGAACTCTGTGTGGCGGAATCAAATAGATCCAATCTCCTTTTAAGGTTTGAAAATCATGCTGTGGCTCATGAAGTGCATCCTCATTAACCAACCATACAATTTCATAGAAATCTCTTCTAGCAGGGTCATTTAAATAGGATGGGGGACAGTTACCCAAATCTTTAATGTATAAAACCTTATCACTCAGCATAATTCTATTTTTTTAGCACTTTAATAGTTGATTCTAGAAAGCTCAAATTACAAGCTACAATTGCATCATTTCCAAAATGTACCACAAAAATAGAAAATAATACCAATGATATTTGTGTTATGGGCAGATTGTACCACACATCTATCAAATTGTATAAGTATTAGGGTAAGTCCAGCTATAACTTTGTACTCGAATTAATGAAGCAGTAAAAAACTACACAGTAATTATGGAAAATTTACTTAAAAATAAAGATACCCAATTGGTTGAAAGTGCAATGAATATCATTATAAATGAGCATATAAAACTAATACACACCATAAATTATGATGAAGTAGCTGCATTGATTCCTATTATAACCAATGCCAAGCATATTTTTATAATGGGGGCGGGTAGAACAGGATTAATGATGAAAGCTGCTGCCATGCGTTTAATGCATTTAGGTTACAGCGTTCATGTAGTAGGAGAAACGACTTCACCGGCAATTGCAGAAGGAGACTTATTAATTGCAGGTTCTGGATCTGGTACAACTGGCGGAATTGTAAATGCTGCTAATACTGCAAAAAAAGTTGGTGCAGATGTCGTCTGTATTACAACCAATAGTAGTTCTCCATTGGCTGATTTATCAATACAAACAGTGCTGATACCTGCTGCACAAAAACAAGAACGTGACGAAAATGTATCTAAACAATATGCTGGTAGTCTTTTTGAACAATCGCTGCTTTTGGTTTTCGATGCTTTAATACAGACGCTTTGGGATATTGACGGTAGTTCTGCTTCTGAATTATGGAAACGTCACGCGAATATGGAATAATTACGAATAGAAAAATAGATACAAATTAATAACATTTTAAATAGAATATTATGGCAAAATTACAAGTAGCAATAGATTTATTAAACATTGATGACGCTATTGCATTAGCAACAAAAGTTGCTCCGTATATAGATATAATTGAGTTAGGTACACCGCTTATTAAAAGTGAAGGTTTAGCAGGTATTAGAAAGATGAAAGATGCTTTTCCTGATAAATTGGTACTGGCTGATTTTAAAACTGCAGATGCAGGTGAACTAGAAGCTAACATGGCTTTCGGTGCTGGTGCAGATTATATTACGGTTTTAGGTGCAACGGGCGATTCAACAATTGCAGGTGCAGTAAAAGCAGCAAAAGCACATGGTAAAGGTGTAGTTGTAGATACTATTGGAGTAAAAGATAGAGTAAAACGTGCAAAAGAAGCTATTGCTTTAGGTGCTGAGTTTGTTGAATTGCATGCTGGTTTAGATGAGCAAGCTGAAGACGGATACTCTATTCAAGTATTAATTGATGAAGCAACAAGAGCAGGGGTGGCAGTTTCGATTGCCGGTGGTGTTAATTTAAGCAGTATTACCGCGGTTAAAAACTCTGGCGTAACAGTTGCAGTAGCTGGTGCAGCTATCTATGGTGCAGAAGATCCGGCTAAAGCAGCCAAAGAATTACAAGAATTGGCAATGGCTTAAGCAAGTAGAAGGCGATAGCTACACTTTTACAGCAACACAAATCCTCATTGGTTTAATGGGGATTTGTTGTTTTATACAACTAATTATATTTCGACATCCTAATAGATTCATCTCAAAATAAATCTAAATTATAGATAATCAAATATTTACACCTTTAATTAACGTAACTTCTTAGAAATTACGTAATTTCAAAACATTCCCCTTAAATAGAATTGGTACATACAAAATAGCAAGAACGACATATATCATTCTTGTTAGTTGAACTATGTAGTATTACACTAAAACAAAGAGGATGCCTTTATTTCTAGATTTACACGACCTACCTGACGGAGTTACCGCTGCACATGTTGCCGAAATGCATAAAGCAGATTTAGATATTGAACATGAATATGGTTGCCGCGGACTTACCTATTGGTGCGATGAGATAAGAAAAACTGCTTTTTGTTTAATTGAAGCTCCAAGTAAAGAAGCGCTTATCAAACTACATGAAAATGCGCATGGTGCCGTACCCACCCGAATTATTGAGGTTAACGATACTATTGTAGAATCGTTTCTTGGTCGAATTGAAGATCCTGAAAAATCTAAAGACGATAGTCTTAACATCGTAAACGACCCTGCTTTTAGAACTTTAATGATTCTTAAAATAAAAAACAAAAGCTTACGAACTAAAGATATTACCACACTTCAAGCAGCAATTAGAGGATATACTACTGCGATAAAAACATTAATAACTAAATACAATGGTGGCTTGGTTCGCCATGAATCTAATTCGTTTCTAGTGTCTTTTGCCTCAGTTAGTGACGGTATTCATTGCGCCACCGAAATTATTCAAAGCTACAATGCTATTGTAACCCCTGATCTTGAGTTTAAAATTGGTATGAGCGCTGGCATACCGGTAACCAATAAAGACGAAATCTTCGAAGACACTATTAAGACCTCAGATTATTTGAGTGATATCTCTAAAGGTAATTTCTCGATAACCACAGCTGTAAATGACCTCTATGAAAGTGAAAATCAAAATAAACCCATACAAAGCGATTCCATAATTGTTGTAAAAACTAAGGATGAGGAATTTCTAATGTCCCTCATGAATATTACAGAGAAAGTTTGGTCTCATTCTGCTACTACGGTAAATGATTTTGAAGAAAATTTAGGTTACAGTAAATCAAAACTATATAGAACGATGATGGATTTAGTCGGAAAATCTCCCAACACTTATTTACGAGATTATCGATTAGATAGAGCTTTAGCTTTATTACGAAAACAAGATGCCAACATTTCTGAAATTGCCTATTCTACAGGATTTAATAGTCCCGCTTATTTTTCTAAATGTTTCTTTAAGAAATACGGAATTCAGCCATCTAGTTTTATTTTGTAATTACAAAATACTGTAATACAGATTATTACACATAATTACTTAATGGTCTAAAAGTGCTTTTATTTGGTCTAAATATAGAATTTGAAGATATTCTTCTGCGCTAGTTTTGTTGAGAACCAAATAAACATTTTTAATTATGAAGACAAAATTAACATTAGTAGTATTGATGATTTCAGGAATTTTATTAACAGGATTTTCGGCGGAAACAGAATCGCACGATGTAAAAATTGATTTAATCAATGAAGAATTCCCTGAGGCAAAGCAAGAAGTTTTAGAAACTTTTGGAGCTATTGCTCAAAGTATAAAAGATGGCGATATGGATAAGTTGATATCCTTTCATGCTTATGGTAAAAAGTTTACAGAATTCAAGAACGGTGAACCACGAAATGGAGGTGTCGCAAACGAAACTCATGAACGTACAGTTTTCGGTTCTGTAACCGAAGTGGTAAAATTCGATGCTAAAGATTTACAGATAGCGGTGTATGGTGATGTTGCTAACCTAACATTCCATTCAGACTTTGAGTTGAAGTTTGGTGAAGATTTAGTAGTAGTAAATGACCAAATAACTTTATTGTTTGTAAGAACAACAGATGGTTGGAAAATGGTTCATGAACATCATTCTCCATTAAACTAACAACAATAGGTAAGATATCAATCTATATGCTAATTTCTTAAAATCAATAATTTAAATATACTTAATTAAAGTTTACATTTAAATATCTATAAAATGAAAAATACAGTTGCTGAAATACCATCAAATCACATCAATGAATTTAAAAAGCTTTTAAAAGGAAGCATTGTATTGCCTTCAAGCGCTAATTATGATGATACCCGAAAAGTGTATAATGCAATGATTGATAAACACCCCGGACTATTCGCTCTCTGCAAAAATGCTGATGATGTAGTCGCTGCCGTTAACTTTGGGCGAGATAACAATTTGTTAGTTGCTGTAAGAGGTGGTGGTCATAATGGAGCTGGGTTGGGTCTTTGTAATGACGGTTTAGTAATTGACCTTTCGGGTATTAAGTTTGTTGATGTTAATGCTTCTAATAATACAGTAAAAGTGGGTGGTGGTAACCTATGGAGCGAAGTTGATAGTGCTACACATGAATTTGGTCTGGCAATACCTTCAGGTATGGTTTCAAGCACCGGTGTTGGCGGATTAACGCTTGGTGGTGGCGTAGGGTACTTATCTCGAAAATACGGACTTACCATAGACAACCTAATCGAAGCTGAAATGGTTTTAGCAGATGGATCTTTCGTAACTGTAAATGCTTCTAAGCATACAAATTTGTTTTGGGCCATACGTGGCGGTGGCGGTAATTTTGGTGTGGTTACTTCTTTTACCTTTCAAGCGCATCCTGTAAAAATGATTACTGGAGGGCCCACTTTATGGCCTATAGAAAGAGTAGAAGAAATCATGGAGTGGTACGACACTTTCATACATGAGGGGTCTGAAGACCTCAACGGCTTCATAGCAACTATGATCATACCCGAATCTCCTTTTCCTGCGGAATTACACAATAAGAAATTCTGTGCTATAGTTTGGTGTTATACAGGTGATCCAGATAAGTTTGCTGATATCTTTAAACCGGTATTAGATTTGAATCCTGTTTTTGCCCATGTTGGCGAAATGCCTTACCCAAGCTTACAAGGCATGTTTGACGGATTATTACCCCCAGGGTTACAGTGGTATTGGCGTGCAGATTTTTTCAATGACTTAACTCCTGAAATTCGTGCTGAACATTTAAAATACGGTTCTAAAATTCCGACACCTTTATCACAAATGCATTTGTACCCAATTACAGGGGCAGCGAGTAGAGTAGGTGCTGAAGATACGCCGTGGGCATATAGAGATGCGAAATATGCCGGGGTTTTCATTGGTGTATCTCCTGACCCAAATAAAGCTACAGAAATAACAGAATGGTGCAAAGCATACCAAGAAGCCTTACATCCTTTTTCTGCCGGTGGTGCATATTCTAATTTTATGATGGATGAAGGTCAAGATCGAATTAAAGCCAGTTACAAACACAATTATAAGAGGCTGGTTAAAATCAAAAATAGTTATGACCCGCAGAATTTATTCCAAGTGAATCAGAATATAAAACCGTCTACCTAATTCAACAATCTACTTATTAATGGTGCACAAAAAAATCCTATCTAAACTATTATTAGATAGTATTTAAAATATCTTTACTTAAAGTATTACTCATAGAACTTAGAAACCTCATCTAATGGTTTTCTTTCAATGTCTGGTACATACGTTGGTGTCTTTGGGTAGCCAACTGGTAACAATAAAAATGCGCGTTCATTACTCGGTCGACCTAATAGCTTTGCGAGAAAGTTCATCGGACTCGGAGTATGTGTTAATGTAACCAAACCTGCATTGTGTATCGCTGTAATTAACATGCCAGCAGCAATACCTACAGATTCATTTACATAGTAATTTTTCACTTTTTCACCATCAGTATCTAAATCATGTACTTTTTTGAAAATGATTATAAGCCAAGGTGCATCTTCTAAAAAAGGCTTGTACATATTTGTACCCATCGGTTCTAAATCTTTCAACCAACGGTCGCTCATTCGACTTTCATAGCTTTCTTTCTCTTCTGCTTCGGCGGCTTCTCTAATCTTTGTTTTTAGTACAGGGTTAGATACCGCGCAAAAGGTCCAAGGTTGTTTATGTGCACCTGATGGTGCTGTAGATGCCGTTTTAATTAAAGTTTCAATCACTTCTTTTGGCACAGGGGTATCTGCATACTCTCTTACCGATCTTCGTTCATCTAAAAGCTTATAAAATGCCTCGCTCTGTTTTATAAGTTCTTCTTGAGACAAGGCATTTTCTTTATATAGTACATGCGTATGTCCGTTTACAGATATATGAGATTCGGTCGCCATTTTTTAAGTGTTGTTTAAATTTAAATTTCTATTCTCAAAGATATTGCTTTTTTAAAGTATCAATTAGCACAGTTGTTTGAATCATTGAAACAGTAGTTATAGGCTAGTTTAAGTGATTATCTAATTCATCTTACCGCCAAATATGATATGTTCACTGAGAGCTACCCTAGAGCCACTTAAACTTCGCTACTTGCTTTTGCATTAGTGTTAAGTTTGAAATTATAATAAACAATAGCAATTAAGTATGAGGTTATATTTTCAAGTAATAATAGTTTTATTGGCAACAACGATTCAAGCCCAAAACTCACAAGACAACATCAATTATAATAGTTTTATTAAGGACGGAAATATTCACGTACAGCTAAGCACTGTTGACCAAGCCACAATGCTTACCATGTTACATAAAGGCTTTTATGTTTATTTTGATGTTAAGGGTAAAAGAAAAAAGAATGTGTCTGTACAATACCCTATAAACATCGTACCTCATGAAAGACCGAATAGAAACGATAGAAATAAGGGGAACAGAGAAGAACAAAAAGAGGAGCAAAGCGGTCCGGATATTGCCACACTGTTAGCCGAGATGCCAAAAATTGGGGAATATACCAATCTAGATTATGAACAAGAATTCCACTTAGATTTAAACCAATTAGGGGTTTCAATTACCTACGTTTATAATGAAGAAAATAAAGAGTTACAGTATGAACTAGTTATTCCTAAACATAAAATCGCCGATGCTAACTTATCTAAATTATCCATTGGTATCGTTACACCTAAAAGGGAAAAGGAATCTCAAGATAAAAACTCAAATATCAGCTTTGGCGGTGGTGGTCAAGGTGGTGGATCTGGAGGTGGAAGAGGAGGTCAAGGCAGACCTGGTGGAGGTCAAGGTGACGGAGGTCGCGGTGGATCAAAAGGTGGACCGCCACAACAAGAAGACAGACCAGAAGAAACGACTATAGATATTTGGTTTAAAGTAAACCAGAGCTAGTGAGTTATACATGAATATTTAAAATTCTAATAAATATTTCATCTATCTAAATAGCGAGTATGTAGCTACAAAAGTACTATTCGTATATCATCTTTATCAAAACTTATAGTTTAAGAGTACTTTTGCACTTAATTATAAAACACATAACCATGAAAAAAGTAATTGCAACATTCATTTTAGTAGCTACATTAACCAGCTGTAATAGCGTTAAAAATATGGACACCTCTAAGGTTTCAGATGCTGCTCAACTATTAGGTTCTTTAAGCTCTAACTCTACAGTACAACAAGTAACAAGTCTATTTAGTCTTTTGGACACAAATAACGACGCAGCTATTAGCTCTACAGAAGCTATTGGCTCTGTAGCTGAAAATTTTGATGTATTAGATACAGATAACAGCTCAAACTTAAACGTTACTGAATTACAAGGTATACTTGCTTTATTGAAGTAAACATAAATTATAATAGAAAAGGCATATTCTGATGAATATGCCTTTTTAAAATTATAACGATATCTTAAGTTGAATAAAATTTTACATTATACGAGTTTGTATTGAAACGGATGCATTTCCTGAGCCATCTTTACTATGTACCTCAACAGTGTATTCACTACCTATTACTGTATCTATAGGTCCATATGTGGTTTCTAAAGTATTTGTAATGTTTACCAATTCAACTTCGCCTTCCTTAATGATTAAATCATAACTAAGATTATCACCGTCTTGATCATTACCTTGCCAATTCACCGTAAGATTATTTGAATTATAGTCAAAAGTCATTGTAATCTCTGCTGCATAAGGCACATAGTTACTGGTGACATCACCTGGTGTGGTAAACGAAAATGTATCACTTGTACTTTCTATATTTGCATTAGTTGCTTCAATTTGCCAAGTATAACTTTTTCCTTTACCAATAGCTACTTCTGTTTCTGTTGACGTTATAGTCGTCGTGTAAACTTCGGTTGTTGACTCAAAAATTGTCAAAACATATGCAGTTGCGCTTGGAACTGCTGACCACTTGAAAATTACTTTAATATTTTCCTGATCATTAATAATTTCAGAAAAATCAGTGCAAACATCTCCATTTTCAGGTAATAGGGCAGATGATTTGGTTAATGTAGGTGTATTATCAGTTTGATTTCCATTTGGACTATCATCACCTCCCTTACCACATGAGATAAGCATACCAAGAACGATGAAACATAGAAATTTATAAATTAGGTTCATTTAATTAAGTTTATTGTTTTATAATTTTATAAGTAGTTGTCTTGCCATTCGTAAACAAATGCAGTACATAAGTTCCCGAATTCAAATGCTCAATTGAAATTTGTCGTTGATTTATTAAATTTTCTTCGAATACTTTTTTACCTGTTAGGCTATACAGTGTTATTCTGCTCTCATTTTCTAGATTTTCAAAGTTTATTACACCATTGGTAACGGTTGGATACATGATTAAGTCTTCTGCAAAGAAAAAATGATCTTCTAATTGTCCTTGGCAATCGCTTTCGCCTTTTATCATAACATTGCTTTCAACGTCTGATATTTCAAGTTGAATTTGATTTGTATTAGTGTCATTAAACTGAAATGTTCTTATTATATCGTTTATTTGAACAGTATATGACTTACTTCCACTTACGTCATAGGTTACCGTTTTACCACTAGTATCAATATTCCTTTTTCCAGAACTAACATTTTCTGGGGTATTTATTTTTGAAATATAGGTGTTATTAAAATCTGTATTAAGAACTCTAGCATTTACATAATAAGTACCAACAGATAAATACTGAATTGTTAAAGGACTAGTTTCACTTGTTAGAGAATAGTTTCTCTGATCATTATTCTCATCTGTAACTGATACATAGAAATAAACATCAGTAAAATTGGTTGAGATTTCTATAATTCCATTTTGCTCATCAGGACATGTGGTTGTTTGCGTACGAACCGAAATGCTGTTTACAGGAATCATTTCACAACCTACTTCATTTATAACACTTCCTGGTGTTGTGTTATATGGACATTGATCAAGGTCATTAGATACACCGTCTTCATCTGAATCTAATTCTGCATCTGCACAGCCATTACTATTTACTTCAAGACCAGCAGGTGTATTTTCACAAGAATCCCTATTATTGAATACTCCATCACCATCGTCATCTAATTCGGCAGAAGAACATCCAAAACTATCTACATTATTCCCTTCAGGTGTATCTAAACAATTGTCATCACTATCAGCTACACCATCATTATCTCCATCTGCAGGCACTTGAATTGGCTCATGCTTCCAAAAACCATAACCTAAGGTACTTACATATAATTCTCCATTAACCTTGAGAAGATTATTAATATAAATACCTTCCATATTTTCTGAAATATCATAAAAACGATTTCCTTCATAACTAGCTATAGAAATTCCAGTATCACCATACATATAAATAGCATTGTCATCACATAACAAATTATAATGACGGCTTTTGGTATATCCAAAGAGTCGCCAGGTTATACCAAAATCTGAAGACTCATATAGCCTTTGATTACCAAACGCATATAATTTGCTATTATGAAAATTCATACGATATACATAGCTTTCTTCGAGCGGAAAATCTCTTTCACTCCAATTCAACCCTAAATCATTTGACACTAGTAACTTATCATCTGTATTTTTAAGTGCTATATTCTGACCGTCAAAGGCGAGTAATGCAAAAGGGGCTATTTCATAAGGTGCAACATCTATAGTTGTCCAAGAAACACCTTCATCATCAGAAATGATTAACTGGTTGTTTTTAGATTCAATTAAAATTACACCATCATGAAATACAGCATCTATAGCTTGTACATAGTTATCAAATTGGTAATTCAACGTATAATTTTGACCATTATTTACAGACTTCCATATTTGATAACCGGTAAACACTAGAATTACATTACCAAACGATTTCACTTCAATACGACTCTTAATTACATCCTCAGGAAGGTCTCCATTTAAAAGTTGCCATGTAATACCTTGATCAGATGTTTTCACAACTCCTCTTTTACTAAAACCAGAAGCAATATTTTCACCATCATAATTAAGACCGGTTAAGGTACTTGCCAAGAATCCCATATTATTATGAGACCAAGTAGATCCTGCATCTTCAGATTCAAAAATACCCTCAAAACCAATGGTTAATATTTTATCATTGTTTACATATATGTCTGATAAGTAATTTTTTGCAAGTGGGTTATTAACGGCAGTATAAGTTGCTCCATTATCGTTAGAATATTGATAGGTATCTCCGTTATGGGTAATTGCATAAATTACATCATCGTATATTCTAACATTACCAATAGAAGAGGACGGATTAAATATCTGAGTAAAGGTCTCAAAAGAAGCATCGGTATATCTTAATTTATTGCTGTTTAATATATAAACTATACCATTGTGTTTAAACATTTTATTAATGCCGTTGGGTCCAATATTTGGAAAATCTACATCTTCCCATGTTTCACCATAATCTTCGGATACCTGAATAGTATTATCTCCTTTATATAATTTTCCTTCAATAAATAATAAGGAATAAATAGAATTTCCATTTGTTTCAATTGGCTTAAAGGTCCAATTAAACCCATTATCCAAGGAAATATAGATCCCACCTCTAATAGAAGCAAAAATTGTATCTCCATCATGATCCATATCACTTATTATACTAGTTAAAGCAATGGAACTCATTGTAAACGTTTCACCATTATCATCTGATCTGTAAAGAGCGTTTGCTGAACTACCTATTTGCACATAGAGTACGTCATTTATCAATTTTAGGCGATAAGAACTAGCTCCCGTTGGTAAACCATTAGAAACCAAATACCAACTATCAGCATTATTATCTGATCGGTAAAGTCCTCCTTCAGAAGATGATACAAACAAACTTGAACCAACTTCTACTATATCTTTTGCAAAGCCCCCTTCAGGTTGTGGCAATTGCTGCCATTGACCATAAGAGAGAGAAGTTAAAAAAAATAGAATTAATAATTTGTAGTACTTTTTTAAATATGACATTAAATTTTGGTTGTGTTTAGTTGTAATGTATTAAAAATTAAATTCAATTGTAATACAATTCTGATACTAAACTGACTTTAATTTTAATTCTAACGATTATTTTAGTCTGTAAATTGCTGTATAGAAGTTTAATATCAAAAATGATACATTAATTGAAGTCACAATTCTCATTGTCCTGAACTTATAAAATAATTGAAATATCATACATATGCCCATGAAATTATCCAACAGAAAAATTAATTAAAACCTAAAACGAAGGCAACTCTACCACATAAGACTCTACAGAAGTACCATCTTCACTACCGCTCCAATCAGAACCAAAAAGTACTCTTGTCCCTGTAGGACTTATAACGGCGTGCGGCTCTCCCCAATAGTCAAATTCATCTTCATCTGCTCTATGATGTCCAATTCTGTATACTTCTACATTACCAGGTTCAACACGAGCTAGAATCAACTCTTGGTCTAATAATGCTTGTCCATCTTCCTCAAACCCTATCATGGAGGCTGCAATCCATCCCGGATTCTTATGTGCTACTGCAGATATATGTGTGCCTGATTTCGGATAGGCATATCCTAAATCTTCTGATATGACAGGTAAACAATCACCTGTATTTAAATCATAAGCAATGATATTACCTTGGCATCCGCCGTTTGGTCCGGCATCAAAACTTACAGAGAAACTTGTATCAGTACCATCTGTCATCTTTCCTAAGCAAGAATGTTCTGCTTTACTCATATTTAATCTAGCCTTAAAGTTACCATTAGCATCATAAGAAGATACGTTATGATAGAATAAATTTCCGCTTGGTGCTGGCATTGCTGCTGTATAATTGACATCATCTAAATTAAAGGTCACTAATTCTTGTGTAGATATTCTATAAGAATACCCCTGACTGTTATCGCATCTAAATCCTATAACATCAGAATCCCAAGACATCATTTGCACATCATTACCCATACTAATGCTTCCTGAGCAGTTAGCTATTTCTTTAAGATTCACAAGTATATCTTTTGTACTTGATGATACGGTATACTTTACAAACTCATCGGTAACGGCATCTAAATAATACAAAACATCAGGATTATTAAAATCCCAAAAGAGCTGTTCTAAATCGTCTGGTCGAACATCATCAAGATTCCGTATAAACTCATACGTCATACCATTCAGTAATTGATGCACTCCGTTAGTTTGATCATACAAAATCATTCTAGTTTCATCTGCATTCCATGCCTGTATGGTACTATACATGGGTTTTATTACTCCGCCAGTACCAGCATTCGAAATTCTACGAATAATTGTCCCGAAAGACGGATCTACAATTGTTTCCAAATATCCTGGTTTTGCAACATCTTGCATGGGGTGTGGCTCAAGGTCGTTTGCAATGAGTGTTGTTGCTACATCTACCGATGTTACATTTTCATCAATTGCTGGCTCCGTTTCTTCCGCCTCTTCAACTGTTTCTTCTGCTGTTTCAGTTTCAGCGTCACTACTGTCATTTACTGGTAAAATAGCTTCTTCATTAGTACAACCAATTAAGGCACAACTAAGACTAAATAACCATAGGTAAGTCTTCAATTTTCGCATAGCGTTTTAATTTTGGGGTTATGTTATGTACGTTTAGAAATATCGATATAGTTGTTAAAACAATGATTTTACGTAATTTGACTACAGATTCCCAAATCTGCCGAATATTAAAAATTGATTTATGAACAAGCTTATTTTAAGATTAGTGGCGGTATCTATCCTATTTATTTGCCAAGGGTGCAGTAGTGATAAAAATGAGGCTGTCATTGAAGAAATTGATTCTTCTGAGGTTGATACTACTGAACCTTCTATCATACTAGAAGAAATCTCAAATGATACTATCGTAAACCAAACAAAGTTGTTTTGGTTATACCTACATCACGAAGAAATACCTGATGCCTTAATACAAAGCGAAGCACCAAGACGAGATTTAATTGTAATGAATGCTTGGTTTCATGATTATGTGCAGAAGTTTAAATCTGTTAATCCTGATATTAAAACATTGGTATACAAAGATCTTTCTTCTACCAGAAGCTATGCCGTTGAAAATGGGGCGGACAATGAATATTTGCCAACAGGAGTAGGTTTTCAATATGCCGATAGCAATTACCCTGAATGGTTTTTATTAGATGGGTATGATAATCGATTGGAGTATACCGGCTATACGGATCATTGGCAGATGGATATTGGCAATACAGAATACCAACAGCTGTGGGCAGACAAAGTGGTTGACGAGCTGGTTGCTAATAATTGGGACGGAGTATTAATGGACAATGCTATTTACACGCTAGATACTTATCATGAAAATATCTTCCCCAAGAACTATGAATCTGATGAGGCTTTTCTATTGGCATACAAGTCAATGTTGACGACCATAAATACCAGACTTAAGGCTGATGATAAAATTGGAATTGCCAATATCACCAATACTAGATTACACCCTGGCGTTTGGGAAAGTTATATGCAGCATTTAGATGGTGCTTTAGATGAATGGTGGCTTGTTTTCGGCAACGGAAATTACCTTTCTGATTATACTGAAGGATTTTTACCTCAAATCAACGAAGTGGTCGTAAATGAGTTAGAAGACAAAATAACCTTGATACAACCACATACCTCTACAAATGATAACCAAGGGTTTTATTATGCCTTTGCCAGTTATTGGTTGGTTAACGATGGTAACACCTATTTTTCTGAACAAGAGGTTACCGATGCCTATAACGACCCTTCTCCTTGGCGAGATGAATACATATGGAATTTTGGGGAAGCCACTGGCAACTATACACAACTAGAAAACGGACTCTACCAAAGAGAATTTTCTCGTGCCTTAGTATTGGTAAACGCTAGTGAAACCAGTAGTGTACAATTAAATTTGGACACGCCTTATTTAAATGAAGTAGGGGAAGAGGTAAGTTCTATTGTACTGAGTGCATTAAGCGGAACTGTGTTAAGAAAGATAAGTGAGCAATAGTGTTTATTTGTATAATAGATTACCCGTCTATTCTGAAATATATAGAATTTTAAATGACAGTTGTCATATTTTAAAAAAGTAGTCTTCAATACCTTGCCCGCAAAGACAATCCTTTTACAAAAGCACCTATGAATATCAATCATAAAAAGATAAATAGCCTAATCAAAGAAGTGGAAGCTGTATTGCGAAAAATAAAGAAAGAAGAGAAAAAGACAGCTCATACTTTGAAAAAGATACATCCTCTTCATAAAATGAGTGCGGTAAATCTTGTGCATTATAAAAGGTTTAGAAAATCAGATTTTAGGGTAAGTCAAAGAAAATTAGGTGATTTAGGTATGACGCGCTTTGCGAATGCTCAAGGTCATGTTGAAGATAGTTTGGTAAAAGTATTATATCTGTTATACCGTTTAAAAGATGGTAAACCAGCAGATTTTAAGAAAATAGAATTATCTACTAAAAAGAGTAAAGCTCTTTTAAAGTCAAATACAGAAGCACTTTTAGGTTCTCCTTCAAAGGGTCGTAGAGTTCGTATTATGGTTACCATGCCTTCTCATGCCGCTTACGATAAAGAATTTGTAAGTACAATGGTTCAAAATGGTATGAACTGTGCAAGAATTAATTGTGCGCATGATACACCTGAGGTTTGGCTCGCAATTATTAAAAATATAAAAGAAGCTTCTGAGGAATTTAAGACATCAGTTAAAATTGCGATGGATTTAGCCGGACCTAAAATTAGAACGGGTAATGTTAAACCAGGTGGTAGAATCGTAAAATTTAAACCTGAGAAAGATGATGAGGGTTATGTTATAAAACCTGTTGCTATTGAATTGGTTTCTAGTACTGCTAAAATCATACCAGAGAATGCCATACCTATTGAAGCAGATTGGTTAGACCAACTTGCTGTAGATGATAAACTTAGCTTAATTGATGCTAAGAATAAATCTAGAAAATTAAAGGTAATTAGCGCTTCTGAAAACGGAATTATTGTAAGGTCTAAAAAGCGGATTATTTTTAAAAGCGGTATGCTTTTAGAGTGTAAGAAATTAAATAAAGAAGGAACCATAGGTACTTTACCTGAAATTCAAAAGGCGGTACTACTCCATAAAGGTGATGTTTTAGTCGTAACAGAAGAGAATATTTTAGGGAGTTCTGCTATCGTAAATGAGACCGGAGAGGTTATTGAAAAAGCTCATATTCCATGTCAATTTGCCGATATATTCGAAAAAGTGAACCAAGGTGATTTAGTGTTATTTGATGATGGTAAAATTGAAGGAACAATACAATCTGTATCCAAAGAAAATTTTGAAGTCCTAATCACTAGAGCTATAGAGAAGGGTGCTAAATTAAAGGCGGAAAAAGGAATGAATTTCCCCAATACTAATTTAGGAACTGGCGGACTCACCCTTAAAGATATAGAAGACCTTGAGTTTGTTGCTAAGCATGCAGATATTGTCAATTTCTCTTTTGTAAACTCTAAAAAAGATGTGAGCGAGCTGCTATCTGAATTTAGAAGACTGGGTGTATTTGATACTATCGGAGTCATCTTAAAAATAGAAACAAAATTTGCTTTCGATAATCTTGAGGAAATTCTGCAAGAAGCCATGCAAATAAGAGATGTTGGGGTAATGATTGCACGCGGTGATCTAGCTGTAGAAACAGGTTGGCAAGATATTGGGCAAGTGCAACATGAAGTTTTATCTATATGCGGATCAGCTCACGTGCCTGTAATTTGGGCGACACAAGTTTTGGAGAACCTCGCGAAAAACGGGCTACCATCACGATCAGAGATTACCGATGTGGTTACGGCCCTAAATTCGGAATGTGTAATGGTAAATAAAGGTCCGTACATGGAAGATGTGCTCGTACTTTTGAATACAATTCTTTCTAATATGGAAGACTACCAGGAAAAGAACGAAACTATGCTGCCAAAGATTAGAAAACTTTAAAGACTATTAAATTTGATAATAATCTTGACACTAGGTAATAATAAACAACCCTTTTAAAAACTTGTTTTTAAAAGGGTTGCAAGTCGTTAATTAACAGTTCTCACCAATGTGCTAATTTTTGCTTAATATAGTAGCACATTTAGCCCTTCTGAAGAAATGAACAAATCTATTTTTATACTCAGCTTTTTTATATTAATAGGATGTAGTACTACCACACATTCTCAACAAATGGTTGATACCGCTTCTATAGATAATCATTTGACATCTATATATAAAAAGTTTAGTGATAATAGACATGACTACGGTGGTAAATATGGGGAAGCTAGAGATACCATTTTAATACGATTTCAAAACACATTGGCTGAAACACTTAGAAAGGAATCTTTTTTAAATGTCAAATACGATTCGTTATCAGAATACATTAGGATCATATCTTCAGAAGATGATAAACTAAAGATATTTTCTTGGGATGAATTTAATGGTGGTACCTGGCACGTCTATAACTCTATGTATCAATACAAAGTAAATAATGAATTGGCTGTTGGCTTTTTAACAACTAAAACCGAGGATCATTATATTACAGATAATACAGAAGTTTACCACTATCAAATACATCTTATCGATAACAACAAATACCTAGCAAAAGCTTATAGTACACACGGTAGCGGTAAAGAGTTTTATATGTTCAGATTACTGAGTTATACCGACGGTGTGTTAAAAGATTGTTCTGGATGCTTTAATGGTGATGATAAATTTTTCTATGAAATAAGTAGGGGTCACGATGAGTTGATACCTCAATACAACCCCGAAACAAAAGAAATAGCATACCATGAGCTAGTTGAGAATTATATTGACGGAGACTTAGATTCCCCTTCGGGATTCATGGATTCTACCGGTAAAATTCTAAAACTGAGGTATGAAAACGGTGCGTTTATACCTCTTGAAGATTAATTCATTTTAAGATAACCACTTTATATGTTTTTATAATATTAAATTTCGGCGGCTAATCTACACGCCTGATTTATAGCTCGTTTAGCATCTAATTCGGCAGCAACATCTGCACCACCTATTACATGTACTTTTATACCTTTTGCTTGCAATGGTTCTAACAGTTCTTTAAATGGTACTTGTCCTGCACAGATAACAACATTATCTACTTCAAGTACTTTTTGCTCGTCATTTTTGGTATAATGTAAACCTTCATCATCTATCTTAGTATACTGCACTTCATTAATAAATTGTACATTTTTCTTTTTCAACGTAGAACGATGGATCCAACCAGTGGTTTTACCAAGATTGCCTCCAAATTTACCTTTGCTTCGCTTGAACATAAAAATCTCTCTCGGCGAAGGGTGTATTTCCGCCTGCATATTCTCAATACCACTACGAGCTTCTAAAGTCTTATCTATTCCCCATTCTTTAAGCCAAGCATCAATATTTAAAGCGGTGCTTTCCCCTTCATGGGCTAAATATTCTGAGACATCGAAACCGATCCCGCCAGCGCCGATAACTGCAACGCGTTTACCCACAGGTTTTTTCAACTTTAATACATCAATATAATTCAGGACTTTTGGATGGTCAACACCCTCAATTTTCGGAGTTCTTGGTTGTATTCCCGTAGCTACAATAACTTCATCAAAATTACCATTTTGCAAGTCTTCTGCAGTTACTCTTGTATTCAACTTTACAGTTACATTATGCAGTTCTAATTGTTTATTAAAATAGCGAATGGTTTCATAGAACTCTTCTTTACCAGGTATTTGCTTTGCTAGGTTAAATTGTCCGCCTGTTTCTTTTTCACCATCAAAAAGTGTAACATCATGCCCACGTTGTGCTGCTACCGTTGATGCTGCCAAACCTGCCGGACCAGCACCTACAACGGCTATTCTTTTCTTTGTTTCTGTTGGGTTATAATTCAGTTCTGTTTCATGACATGCCCGCGGATTCACCAAACAACTAGCAACCTTACGTTGAAAAACATGATCTAAACAGGCTTGATTACAACCAATACACGTATTTATCTCATCTGCCTTGTCAGCTTCAGCCTTATTGACCCACTCTGGATCTGCCAAAAATGGGCGAGCCATAGAAATCATATCGGCATGACCTTCTGCTAAAACTTGCTCAGCAGTTTCGGGCATATTTATTCTGTTAGAGGTAACTAACGGAATCGTTAATTCTTCTTTCATCTTTTTGGTCACCCAAGTAAATGCAGCTCTAGGTACCGACGTTGCAATTGTTGGTATGCGTGCTTCATGCCAGCCAATTCCTGTATTTATAATGGTGGCACCAGCTTTTTCTATTTCTTTACCTAAGGCAACCACTTCTTGCCAAGTGCTTCCTTTTTCTACCAAATCTAACATTGATAAGCGATAGATAATAATAAACTCCTCACCAACCGCTTCACGCGTTTGCTTTACTAATTCTATAGGTAAACGCATTCTATTCTCATAGCTACCGCCATAATTATCGGTACGTTTATTTGTTCTTTCTGCAATGAATTGATTTATTAAATAACCTTCAGAACCCATGATTTCTACGCCATCATAACCCGCTAATTTTGAAAGATTAGCAGAATTTACAAAATCACGAATGGTACGATTAATTCCAGATTGATTGAGCTTAAATGGTTTGAAAGGGGAGATGGGAGATTTTATAGCAGATGGCGCAACTGCAAAAGGATGATACCCATACCGACCGGCATGTAGTATTTGCATACAAATTTTACCACCTTCTTTATGCACGGCATCAGTAATGACCTTATGATGTTCCGCATGTTTTTTAGTACTCATACGTGCAGAGAAAGGACCTGTCCAACCTTGTACGTTGGGCGCTATTCCGCCAGTTACTATTAATCCGACTCCGCCTTTTGCTCTTTCGGCATAATAAGCGGCTATTTTATCTATACCATTTTTTTCCTCTTCTAATCCGGTATGCATCGAACCCATTAAAATTCGATTCTTAAGGGTGGTAAATCCTAAATCTAAAGGCTCAAAAATATGCTTGTACTTGGTCATTACACGTTACTTTTTAGTTGATTTTTTATTATGCATGCATAATAATTAACAAGATACGTTTTTATTTTTTGAAAACTAACTAAACATTTTCTGAGCGTAGGTCGCTCATTTTCAATCTTACAGTTAGGTTTTAAATACCTTCAATTCTTTAGCAGCTTGTTTAAAACCTTTACTTCTAGAGTTAAAAAATCCCTATAAAACCAAAAGTTTCATAGGGATTTTTCTTTACTAGTAAAAGGACTAAACCTTTACATTTATTCTTTTATAGAACGTGCAAATTTGTACGTAATACCAAAGTTAATACCGAAAGAAGAATAAGGTACTTTTTGAGATAACTCTCTAGAAGTATCTGTATTTGTATTCGATAATTCATCTACATAGGTTGTAGTCTTGTTTATACCCTCTGGTAAATTATCAATAGTATATAATCCGCTAACCGCAACTGTACCATCAGGTAGTTTAACATCTGTATTAAACTCAGCTATTTCAGAATCTTTACGCTTTAAACTGATTCCGTAATATTCTACTTCAGCAAAAAGACTGAAATTAGAATCTAAGTCATACTTATACCCAAATGCACCTACGAAACCTAAAGGAAAATGTCCGTGAAAATCTTCCTTATAATTTGTTTCAGAATACGAACCGTTCGGTAAGCCCAAGCCTTGTGCCTCAGCTTCAGAGAAAACAGATTTCTGATAGATAACTCCCTCAGTTTTTCCGCCTAATTTCAATAACGCCCCAAAACGACCGTAGATATTATTAGTAAACTTATATACTACAGATGCTGAAGCACCAAAAGCACGTGCTCTTGCTACGGCATTAACTTCTGTACTTGGTAAATTAACTATCGACACATCTTGATCTGTTCCTTTTAAATATCCTATACTTAAATCTGCACCAAAAGAATCGTCAAAGAAGTAAGTACCTCTAATTTGAAAATTGATACCTTCTCCATAACTACCATATGAGTTCTCGGTGTTAGAAGCATTAACGCGTTCTCCTAATTTCATGGTTGCACTACCAATTGCCAATCCTGAACTTGCAGAAACCTGCAATTGTCCGTAAGATATCGTGCTAAATAAAACAGCTGCACATACAGCGATTAAGTGTTTCATAATAAATAATTTAAAATTTGATAATTGATTAAAAAATACTATTTGCTAAAGTAAAACTCAAAATTCTTAAGCCTTGACTACCAAAACTTTGCATGATAATTACATGAATTATAATAAGATTTTGAGTGTGCTTCTTTAATTAGTCTATCAAAGTTACTTTTTTAAGGAAAATTCTTATATCTATGGGTATTCTTTAACACTCTGTTTGAAATTTATGCTTGATTTTGCCCTGTGTATTGTTAATTAAGCAATACAAGACCCATAAAGCAAACTTAATTGCAATTTATTGGGAATTATAAATTCGTTTTTTGTTTAACATCAATCATTTTTTTGGGACTTTAGCCCAATAAACAGTAAAGTATAAATAAACAAAAGCAGTAAATACCACGTATTACTCACCAAATCTAGATAATCGATTTTACCTCTTGAAAAGCTTAAAATCATTAAAACTTGTGCTCCGTAAGGGAGTAAGCCTTGAAAAATGCAGGCAAAAATATCTAAGATCGACGCTGTCTTTTTATTATCTAAATGATACTCGTCATTGATTGTTTTAGCAATTGGTCCGGCAATAATAATGGACACCGTATTATTTGCTATGGCCATATTAATAGTACTTACCAATGTGGCAATACCAAACTGTGCAGACTTCTTATTTTTAATGAGTTTTTTAATATTGACCAATATAAATTCGATGCCTCCATTTCTCTCAACCAAAGCAGCTAAACCACCTGTCAATAGTGACAACAGAAATATTTCGGTCATATTGGTGAAACCGGTATAAGCGATTTTAGTAGATTCTATTAATGTGAAATCTCCGTAAGCAATTCCTAATATACCTGCCGCAATTGTACCTAACAACAAGGTTACAAACACATTAACTCCCACTATCGAAAGAATAATAACCAATACATATGGCATTATTTTTATAATGGAATAATTGTAAACTGTGGTTTCAGCAACGTCGGACTCCAATCCTAATCCCTGAAATACTAAAATAGCTATGGTGAATAAAGCTGCGGGAACCGCTATTTTGATGTTCTGTTTAAATTTATCGCTCATTTTACATCCCAAAGACTGAGTTGCAGCAATTGTAGTATCTGAGATAACAGATAAATTATCGCCAAACATACTACCACCCAACAAGGCACCACATAAAATTGCAAGGTCTGCACTGCTTTCATCTGCAAAGCCTATTACAATAGGCGCTAATGCAACAATAGCACCAACTGAAGTGCCAGTAGATACCGATAAAAACCCTGCAATAATAAAGATGCCAACGTATATATATTGAATTGCTATAACATCTAAACCAAGGTTTACAATAGCATTGACACTGCCCGTTTCGTTTGTAATAGCAGCAAAAGCACCTGCTAACAAATAAATAAGGCACATGGTCAATATCTTATCATCGCCACAACCTCTTAACAGCGTATCGATTTTAGCTGAAATAGTTTGTCTAAATAAAATAAATGCCACAATTATACCCACAATTACTGCTATAGGAGCGGGCAGTGCATAGAAATCGTTTTGATATATACCTACGCCTAAAAACGTAAATACAAATACGAACAAGGGTATTAAAGCTGAAAATTTTGGGATAATCTTTTTAGTACTTTCCATTTCTCTTTCTTCATTTTCAAAAAAAGGAAATAGCTATAAATTAGAAGAATCATGTGTTAACATTTGTTCCAATTAATGGCTTATCTATTTAGCACCTTGCTTGTTATTGCAGGTTGCTATCTCCTTTTTTGAGATTCTTGATAATAATTTTTAAGGCGGCAAATGTAGTCTATAAATCTTTCTGCTAAATCTTAAAAAAAGTTAATTTCTGTAAATAAACTTTTAAAGATTTACCCTCTAATTACGCATAAATAATTAATACGTATTTGAAGATTTAGGAGCAATTGTTGCTCGCTATCAATTAATGACATATTTACTATTAGAAACCAAATGATATTGTTATTGGTGCTTTGAGTATTTATTCTAATTTAGATTATGATTTGCCTTAAAATAGACGAGATAACCTAACGTTTTTTAACCCAAGAATCAATACCGAATGCTTCGTTTAATTCTAGTATAAGTTGCTTTCTTTTGGCTTCATTACCACAGTCAACAGGAACCCCAACATAGATTAGACCTTTTGGATATGCGCCTTCATCATGGGTATAGCCCAATGTTTTAAGCTTTTCTATTATTGTATTTTTATTATTAGGGTCTTTAAAAACACCTACCATCGCAATACAATTTAAAGAAGAATTCGTAGTAGCTACTGGTGCCGTTTTGGTAGTTTCCGGTAGCTGCTCGACTTTCTTGGCTACTGGAGTTTTAGTTTCCTTTTTTTCAATAACAGGATTTTCTATGTCTGCTATAATTTCTTCGGATGTGCTTTCGTCGGATGCACCTTTAGATATACTTTGAACTTCAGTTGTGATCTCTTCCTCTAAGTCAACATTTATTTCTTCTTCAAAATCAGAAACAGTAAGTGTAGTATCAGAAATTACAACTGCTGTACTTTTATTATGGTCGTATGCATCTTTTACCGGTATAGTTATAGGTTCATAAACATCTGAATTAGAGTATACGTATTCGCGACCTTCAGAATGATAAGAATCGGGTAGTGGTGCTTCATCTACAGTATCAACATCTGTGGTAGATACTGAACTATCTTCCTCTTTATTAAACATATACATGTAAATGAATGCAGAGAATATTGCGATTACGACTATTGCGATTACAAAATCCCATCTGCCTTCTCGGCTACTAAAAATATCTTTATCGGGGGTCATGGTTATGTGTTTGTTATGAAGTACAATTATTTACCTAAAAAGTAAATATAACCAATCTGATGTTTATGTATATAATTTACCCATATCTTAAGATGTTTGGGGTTAAGTTTCTTTTAAATTATTACTGAGTTATAATGTAGTATTATGCACTTACTTTCTTTCCATAAATCTTATAATAAACTAAATCTAAAGCCCTATGCAGTTCACTTTTTGTAAATGGCTTACTTACAAAATCAACACAGCCAAGTTCTCTGGCAACAACTTCAAATTCTTGTTTGGTAGAACTTGATATAAATGGCAAACGATCTGCAAACATTTCTAGAAAAGAGAGTCCGTTCATACCTGGCATTTCAATATCTGACATTACAACTTGTGGTTTCGCAATTTGTATATGTACCCAAGCATCATAAGAATCTTCAAAGGTGAGTACACTACGTACTAATGGATGAGTTTTGGCAAGCTTTTCTGCTAGTGACAACCAAAGATGGGAGTCATCTACAATTACTAATTCGAGTTTCATTAATCTGAGTTTGAGGTTTGAGAGGCGAAATGTACCCCATTGTCTCATTATGAGAAATTAATTCAGATGAACGGCTTGAAAGTATCTTTATATGTTAATATTACACTTTAAAAAACAGTAATAATCGTAAATTTAAGCCGAATTAGATATTAAGAACTTTGATAAATTCCCTTAAAAATATATTGCTTTTTTATAAGGCTAGAATAAAGTTAGATTATTTTTCAGAGGTATGCTTAAATCTTTACTCCTTTCCATATTAAATTAGTTCTGTACTGACAATAGTATTACTACATTTAGTGTCCATTAAAAATCTTACCCTTTAAAACGAAAATTAAAATCAGCCGGCCAACCACCATATCAGAAGTACTAGATCAATTAGACAGCATTATTGATAATGCTATAATTAATAATGACCGTATAGGGTATTTTGCCTTTTTATATAGAAGGGTTACAGCTGAAATATTAAAAGAGGTTCAATTAGAGAATTTTGAAGACAACCCTCGCATGGAAACCTTCGATGTTGCTTTCGCCAATTACTACCTAGATGCATATAACGGTTATATCAACAATCAACCCATTAGTGCATCATGGCAATTTGCCTTTGATACCAAAAATGACACCCTAACCATTTTACAGCATATCATGTTGGGTATAAATACTCATATTAATCTTGATTTAGGATTAGCTGCTAGTACTGCTATGAACGGGTTAGAAATACCTGATATTGAGAAAGATTTCAATACCGTAAATACAATACTTGGTAATATCGTTAATGAAATGCAAGACCGACTTAGTAGCGTTTCACCTTTACTATTTCTTTTAGACCTTGCTGGTAAAAATACAGATGAAGAAATCATCAACTTCAGTTTACGCAAAGCAAGAGAACTCTCGTGGTATAATGCCAATCTGCTTTGGGGCTTAGGTATCGAACAGCAAAATGCAGCTATACAGCAAATGGACATAACTGTTTTAAGACTTGGAGAATTTATAAAAGCGCCTAAATCTAAAATTGTGATGTACGCTCTAAAGTTTATGGGCAAGTTTGAAGAAAAAAATGTGGGTAGAGTAATTTCTAAGTTAAGAGAGGAGTAAACTACTATTTTTTCTGCGCCAGTAATTCATTATCACATAACTACCTGTAAAACAAAATACTACTACATTCAACTAAACCTTTTCCGCTTCAAAAAAAGCATAATTATCATTTTCACCACCATCAAACTTTACCAGAAGTTTATGAAAATAAGATTGCATTTACTTCAACCGTTATTTTTATTTGTAAACCTAAACACTTAAAGTAGTAAGAAAAATACGCTTAATTAATCTGATTTATTTATAATGCTTTTAGTGCGGTCAATGGCACTTTGTACATGAATAAAAGATGTATTGCTTGTAAAACTTACTACGATTCAATTAAAAAAAATGATAGCCAACCTTTACAGAAACTTTCTTCTTATTGTATTTCTATTTATAACTATTACATCTTTTTCGCAAACAACCGTAATGGGTACCGTTGTAGATAAAAAAGATGCTACTGCGCTACCATATGCCTATTTAAAAATTGATGATATTGCTTTAGGTACCGTGACTGATGGAGACGGCAGATTCAGAATAATTATTCCTGAGAAGTATACTAATTACAATATCACTTTGGGTTATGTTGGTTATAAAGATTTGCACCTTACTATCAAAGATTTTATAGCTAAAGACGGAGGTGTTTTTGCTATGGAATCTACTAACCTTGAGTTAATGGAAGTTGTTGTAACTCCGAAAAAAATGCCTAGTGCCAAGGCATTATTGCGAAAGGTAATTAAGAACATACCTGCCAATTATGCAGAATCTACTACTAAAATAACTGGTTATTATCGAGAAACATTGAAAGAAAACGGAGTGTACATTAAATATTCAGATGCCGTTTGCGATTATTATGCAGAGCCGTATAGTAACAAAAATTATAAATGGAAAGAGTACCAAAACCCTAGTGATTATTCATTCAGTAACGGTTCTTTTAATTTTTATTCCAATTCATTACATCGTGTTCATTTTCATCATAGAACCTTAAAAAATGAACAAGTAGCTATTATTAATTCGCGCTCAAGCAGTAATTTAAGTAACAGAGATTTTGAAGCTAATATTGAAGGCGGACCATTAGGACTTTTCGCAAGAAATAGAGTTAAGTACCAGCAGAGCTTTTTAGGAAACAAAGCTAATCGCGATTTCACATTTAAAGTATCTGAAGAAGAAGATGCAGATGGCACATGGTTATATGTGCTTGACTTTGAAACTAAAACTACAAAAGAAGCATTAGACGCTGTAGCAAACCCTTCCAATAACCGTCAATGGCGCTTAGCCAATAAGAACAAGTTACTAAAAGGACGCATTTATATTGACCAAGATGATTTTGCAGTCGTTCGCTACGAATGTGCGGTACCCAACTTATTAAAACAATACTTCTGTAGTTATGAAGAAATGGCAGTCAAACATTTTGACTACAAATTAGATGTTAGCTACAAGAAAAAAGGAAATCAATATTATCTAGATAAAATGCGTCATGAAGATGAGTTTATCTATAAAGACACCACAGATATTACCACAACGTATTACTCTGCGATTTCTGAATTTAATGTATCTAACATCAATGAAAAGAACACTACAAAAATATCGAAAGAAGATAATTTTGCGAATACCGTAGCGAATCAATTATATGAGTTTCCACTAGAATACGATTCCATTTTCTGGCAAGAATACACAGCTAAAAACCCTATATCTACTATAAAATCAACGATTAGAGAAGATATGGAATTAGATAAAAGTCTTGAAAGGCAATTTCATGACAAGCATGTAAGAAACGATTCTATGCCTGAGCCAATTGCTAAAATTGAGCCCTCTATTTTCAAGATACACGGCGAAAATTATACCGACAATTATGCCTGGTTAAAAGATACTAAAGCTCCTATAAGCAATAAACCAGTTATGGATTATTTGCGTAAAGAGAACAAATACACCGAAAATTATAACATTCCGCTTAAAAAAACGCAACGTAGTATTTACCTAGATTTAGTAAAAAGTATTGAAGAAAATAGTACTTCTCTAAGAACTAAAAAAAATGGTTATTTCTATTACAGTAAGTATAGCGAAGATGATGAGTACCCTGTATACTACAGAAAGTCAGTTGAAAATGATCCGATAGAAGAAGAATTATTAAATTTAAACGAATTAGCAAAAGATAAAGGGTATTACAATGCAGGCGTTGGTTCTGCGAGCCCGAACAACCAACTAATTGCGGTGTATGAGAACACCACTGGTAAAGATGAATATGTACTGAAGGTGAAAGATTTAACTCATCAAACTTTTTTAGCAGATTCTATTAACCGAGTAGGTACTATGGTTTGGTTAGATAATGCCAGTTTTTTATATGCAAATGTTGAAGATGGTACCTATCGTTCATCAAAAATACTTCGTCATGTTTTAGGTACTGATTCAACAAACGATTTAATCGTTTACGAAGAAAGTGACCCTAGCTTTAACGTTAGTATTGAAAAATCTAGGTCTAAAGACTATATTTTCTTAAATACAGGTAGTAGTACTTCATCTGAAAATTGGTATCTAAAAACTGATAATCCAAATGGTCAATTTAAGGTCATTCATCCACGTGAAAAGAATCATGTTTACCACACTACAGATTATAATAACAAGTTCTATATTCTTACTAATGAGAATGCCTTGAATTACAAAATTGTTACAGCAGAAGTAAATGATGCCTCAAAAAGTAAATGGAAAGTTCTAATTCCTCATCAAGCTGGCGTTCTTATTGAGTATTTTCAACTGTTTGATGATTATATGGTTATCACTGAAAAAGAAAATGCACAATCACGTATTAAAATTATCAATCGGGCCACTCAAGAAAATCACTTCATGAAATTTGATGAAGAGTTTTACAACATTGGTATTGGTTATAATCCTAATGTCAAGACCGATAGCTTGCAATTCAGTTACAGTTCTTTTGAAACGCCTTATACTACCTATAATTATAATATGAAGACCAAAGAGAAAAGTTTGGTCAAGCAACATAGTAAACCCATAAAACATCCATTCTATAAATATAAAATTGAACGAAAATGGGTAACTGCTAAAGACGGTAAAAAAATTCCCTTAACGCTAATCAGTAATAACTGGCGCGCTAGACGTAATAATGCTAAACATAAAGTCTATTTAACCTCGTACGGGGCTTACGGCATGGGACAAGAACTCGTTGGTGGCCCAACGGCACATCATATGGTCAATAATGATTATCTATATGCCATAGCACACGTTAGAGGCGGAGATGACTTAGGTCGAGAATGGTATGAAGATGGTAAACTTTTTAATAAAAAGAATTCATTTTCAGATTTTATAGCTTGTGCAGAATACTTAATTGAGGAAGACTATGCTCAAGAAGGTCATATTGTAGCTGATGGTGCTAGCGCAGGCGGCTTATTAATGGGTGGCGTAGTCAATGAGCGACCAGAATTATTTAACACCGTTATTTTGAATGTGCCTTTCGTAGATGTTATCAATACGATGTTAGATGAGAATTTGCCATTAACCGTTGGGGAGTTTGATGAATGGGGCAATCCTAAAAATAAGAAGGAGTATGAATACATTAAATCTTACAGTCCTTATGATAATGTCAAAGCTCAAAATTATCCGAATATGTTGTTCTTTACAGGATTAAATGATACAAGAGTCGGGTATTGGGAACCCGCTAAAATGGTTGCAAAACTAAGGGCTACCAAAACCGATGACAATGTACTGTTATTAAAAACAGATTTTTCTAACGGACACAGTGGTGGGTCTGGTCGCTTTGCCGGTTTTAGAGATAGTGCCTATAAATTAGCTTTGATTTATGATTTAAATACCATACCAAAAGATACTCCTTAAAGATTTTCATCAATGAGGATTAGTTGGTAACAAACGACTTTAAATCTTACTCAAACGTATACCGCTGTTCTGCAGTAGAAGACGCTTTCAGTAATTGGTTGAATACTTTTATAGCATCAAAATTTTGGGTGATTTCATCTGAAACCGCAACACCTGAAACTCCCGATGCCAGCAGTTCGGTAACATCTTCTGTAGTAATACTTCCGTATGCGATAATTGGGGTTTCAGTCTGTAAAGATTCTGTAATAAGCGTGAAACCGTTTAAACCTAATTCCGGATTCAAACCTTCTTTATTTGTGCTTTGTTTAAAAGGACCTAAACCGATATAATCAACTTCTTTTATCAGCAATGCTTCACAATCTTGAACCGTATTCGCTATTGCTCCGATTATTTGCCAAGTGAACAGTTGTTTTCGAACTTCAGTAGGGGAGATGCTCTTATTTGATAATAAGACACCATCTGCCTTTATATCTTTTGCAATCTTAAACTGATTTTCAATGAGAAGCCTCGTTTGATAATGCCCGGTAATTTCTCTTGCTTCAGTAGCTATTTTTAAAAACTTCTTTTCTGAAATGTCTGCTACACCTAATTGCACCAATTCGATACCAGAGGTACATGCCTTTTGAATATGCTCTAGTAGCTCTTTCCCTGAATTTCCTTGTGCTATATAATGTAATTTAGGTATCATCATGTATCCTATCTTTTGGCTATGTATTCTGTATCAAACGTACAAAGCTAGGTAATTTCTTCAAAACTAATAATCGTGGCAAGATATGCTCCTAATTAGCAGTTACCTTCCCGAGTTTATGTTACACCCTTTATCTCTGTAATAAGTAGTAATTATTAAATTCATTGTTGTTTTGTGCGATAATATCTAGCAAAGAGATACTAAAAACATAAACAGTCATTTACAGCATTGTAAGTAATTTTACTTATTTTCTCTTGTCATTATTCCACTTGAAATAAGCCCGCAATTATCTTACCTTTATAGTAGTGCTTGCTTTTAAAAGCACGACAGTAAATAGCTAACTAATTTTGCTAGTCAATTTTATAAAACGTGATTACAAACTTGTAATATGAGGCACATCCAATTAAAAATGTTGCTAAAGAAATCTAGTAGATATATCGTTTTTATCTTTTTGGGTTGTACATCTTCCAAAATAAAAAATAAGAACCCAAACATTTCTAGTGCCGATTCAAAAATTATACAAACACATAACACTACTCCTTTACTAAAACCTATCGTTGAAAATTATGGTTTTGATGATCATTCATATATCAGTCTAAAACCATCCGAAATAAGTACAACAACGAGCCTTAAAGATTCGTTGACTTTAAAAAAAACCGATACCGAAGAAGACAAAAATGCGATAGCGACCAATTTGCCCAATAATAGTCCCGTAGCCAATAAAATTGTTCAAAATTATCTTAACAGTGAAATTAAAGAACCTGGTGGACATTGTTTAGCCGTAAGTAAAGGTCGTTTTGAAAAGGCCTATAAAGAGGTACATGGTCATTTACCGTACGAAGATTTACCAGATAGTATGGCTACTAACATATATACCCCTAAACAAGTGTTCAATCTGCTTTATGTTACCGCTTCAAAACCAGATGAAAGTTGGCAAAGTCTACCTGAAAGGTATAGGGGTAAAGGTAATGCTGGTGCTATTGCATATGCCGGTATGGGTACTTTGGTTGACTCTACAGAAATCTGGTCCGGCAAATTAAAACCCGGCGCTCTTATGCAAGTATGGAGATATAAAGAAGATTACAATGAGGTTACTCTAGGTGCTGACGTTAAAAAACTAGATCCATACGGACATTCGTTCATTTTCATCAGCTATGTGCGTGATGACAAAGGAAAAATTCACGGACTTAAAATAGCAGACCAAGGATTTCAAAGTTACAGACCTCTTGTTCCAAGAGATTATGACGTATGGTGGGCGGTCAACTTAAGTATTTAACCGATACCAAAACCTTCGTAAAACTTTAACTTTTTATATGTAATTTACTCATAACTAACCCGTTCTAATAATAGCGCCCAATCCCAAAATCTATTTTAGCCTATGCTTCTTTTTTCCCTTCTACTTTCTTTAGGATTTTCGAACGATATATCACCTAAAAATGACAAGGTGAAAGAAACTAACATTACTAGTCAAAGATTTTCAAGTGTAGCAAAAGCTAAAAGTTTTAGTGAAGAAACACTTTTGCTTAATACTTCATCAGATTCCATCGTCGACTCATATGCCAGTACTAAAGAAAATGCCGGACAACTGCGTCTCCGATTAAAAGAAGATCTTAGATTAGGTACCATTTCTTTAGACCATGTTAAAACGGAATTTGCTAATCTGTTAGTTGATAAAATCATACCACATTGGTATGGTACTCCTTGGAGTTTTGGCGGACATACAGCTACGCCTAATGAAGGTAAAATTGCATGTGGCTATTTTATTTCGACCACACTACGAGATATGGGTGTAAATATCAACCGATATAAATTGGCTCAAAAATCACCAATTGATGAGGCTAAAATGATTAGTTGTGGCTCGGTAATCAACCAGATAGAACACGACACACATCAAAAAGCTTTTGACGAAATTGATACGCTAACCCAAGAAGGTCTTTACTTTATAGGATTTGACGAGGGACATGTTGGCTATCTTTTAAAACGCGAAGGCGAGTTATTCTTAATTCATTCCAATTATCTTAATCCGGTTTCGGTATGCATGGAAACCCTTAAAGAATCGCGCGTTTTTAAACGTTTCACTAAATTTCATCTTGTAGCAATTTCTCATAATGATGGGTTGTTACAACGCTGGTTAGACAATGGTACGGTTATTTAAAATAACTCTTTCAATAATCATTATTCGTATAATTTATACTAGAATAATATTGAGAACTCAAAATATGCTAACATCTAAACGCTATTATATCGCGCTTTTATCATTCTTATCATTTTCATTTTCAATGCCTTTAGATGATTATCAAGAAGCTCATTTTAAAAAAATAGCATCAAATAATTTTCATAACTTTTATAAACTAAATGATAATTTGTATCGATCTGAACAACCTACAAAAAAGGGAATGAGAGAGCTACAAGCGATGGGGATACAATCTATCGTAAATCTCAGACGCCAAGAAACAGATGCAAAAAAAATAAAAGATCTTAATTTAGAATTGGACCGTATTCCATTAAAAGCGTCAACTATAGATTTTGATGATGTTTTTAATGCTTTAAATAGTATACAACAGGCAGAAAAACCAGTTCTTATTCATTGCTGGCATGGTTCTGATAGAACAGGAGCCATTGTCGCTGCATCGAGAATGGTATTTGAAAACTGGAGTAGAGAGAAAGCTATTTCTGAATTTACAGATAAACGCTTTGGTTATCACAGATCACGATTTCCAAACCTAATAACCTTATTAGAAAATATTGATATTAAATTACTTAAAACAAAATTAGCAGCCGTAAGATTGTCAAAATCCAATTAAGTATTTTCGATTTTTATGTTTTAAGTTCATATGTGCTATAGTTCTTCAAAGTAGATTAACGGCTATCCCAATTTTAATAGATATTTCAAATACATAGTTTTTTGTTTAATTATATATAAAAATAGTTAAACATTATGTATCTTTATATTCTAGGAAATTACTAGATACATACTTCAAAAATAATAAAATTATGTTCGGATTATTTAAAAAGAAATCAGAGAAAGACAAATTACGTTCTCAATATGAAAAGCTATTAAAAGAAGCGCACACGCTTTCAACAACTAATAGAAAAATGAGTGATCAAAAAGCTTTTGAAGCCGATGAAGTGATGAAGAAGATAGAACAGTTATCTTAATTCATTTCACCTTCATACAAACATTCTGGTATAAAATAAAATGAAGATGCTACACATAGCTATATTCTTATCAAGCAGTGCGTTTTTGTACTATGGCATGGAATGCCTGTTATCACAAAAAATGAAAGATGAGTTCGCTAGATTTGGTTTGAAAAATCAAAGAGTACTCACTGCATACTTGCAACTCGCAGGAGGTTTAGGATTAATTATAGGATATTTCTTTTCACCTGTTCTACTTTTCATAGCTGCAGCAGGACTAACGATTCTAATGCTTTTAGGATTTGCCGTTAGAATAAAAATTAAAGACAGTGCAGCAGAATCTATACCATCATTAGTTTTGGCTCTTATAAATTTATTCATAGCAGTAAGCTATTACCAACAACTTACTGCATTATAATTTTTATAGAAAAGCAATACATAAACACAGCACTAAAAACAAAGCTGCCGGAAAAGATTTAAATAAAGGGTCTTTTATTTTAAAGTGCATTGCTATTGAACCTAATAAGAACGCTGCTAAACCTAAAGCTGCCGGTTGTTTTACCACAGGAAACCAAATAGCAACAAGTAATAAAATAGCCAATGTTACTTTAAAAAATCCGACGATATAGCATAGCTGCTTCGATAGACCATACGCCTCAAACTCTTCTATTATAGTTTTTGCCTTACCACCACGCCATTTGGTTGGTTTCTTATTTTGGATAAGCCAAACATTTAAAATGCTTAAACCGACAATAATTTGAAATGTTATTATTAAATAATTCATGATTAAGATATATTTTTATACCAATTACTTACATTAGTCAATATCAAAAATACTAATTTTGTTTATATTTAAATAAAATTAATTAAACAAAATTTTAAAATGAATAAACAGGATTATAAAATACATATCATAGGTGCCGGAATTAGTGGTTTAGTAGCCGCAACAGTACTAGAACAACATGGATTTTCTCCTGTATTAATCGAAGCTAGCGATAGGGTAGGCGGTAGAGTCAAAACAGATACTATAAACGGGTATCAATTAGATCACGGATTTCAAGTATTGTTAACCGCATACCCGGCAGCTCAAAAATACCTGGATTACAAATCATTAGAACTGCAAGCGTTCCTACCAGGAGCTTCCATTTTTAAAAATGGAAAACAAGAAGTAATCGGTGATCCGCTTAGAGATGCATCGTTATTATTTTCAACGCTGTTTGCCAGTGTTGGTACTGTTGCCGATAAGTTGAAAATTCTAAAATTAAATACTAGACTGAAGAAAAAATCAATCGATGAAATATTCTCAGACAAAGAACAATCGACACTTTCGTATTTGACAGAATTAGATTTTTCATCTAATATGATAAACGATTTCTTTACCCCTTTTTTTAGCGGAATTTTTCTTGAAAACAAACTAGATACTTCCAGCAGAATGTTCGAATTTGTCTATAAAATGTTCGGAGAAGGCAATGCTGCATTACCTAAGGGCGGAATTGAAGAAATTCCGAAACAACTACTACATCAGTTAAAAGGCACCACTATAAAATATAATACCGCTGTATCTTCTATTAGCGATAACAAAATTCTTCTTGCTGACGGACAAGAACTAGAGAGTGATTTTACTATTATAGCTACCGAGGCGAGCAACTTAATTCCAAATCTAAAAAATCAAGCTATTGAATGGCAAAGCTGTGATACCTTGTATTTCGAGGCGGAAAACAGAACGATTAAAAAACCCCTTATCGGATTAATTCCTGAACAAGATGCTGTCATCAATAACATCTTCTACCACACAAGCCTCAAAACAGCTATAAACGCAGGTAAAGAATTGCTTTCTGTTACTGTTGTAGACAATCAAGGTTTATCTGGTAATGCCCTTTTAGACCAAGTTCAAAAGGAATTAAGAGAACTTTGCGGAATTACTTCTACTTCATTTATAAAACACTACAGCATACCAAAGTCACTACCAAAGTTGAGTGAAATACACTACGAAATATCGCCATCAGAAACACGATTGACCGAAACAATTTATTTAGCTGGAGACATTCAACTAAACGGTTCTTTAAATGCTGCTATGATTGCGGGTGAAAAAGCTGCGCTGGGTGTGTTAGAAAATTTGCAGGGTATTTTTAAATAATTCGGTTTTGAATATGACCATTGCAGGTTTACCTTTAATGGTGTTCTGCTAGAGTAGTGCTATAAACAAAGAATAGCTGTGCATTTAAGTGGTAGGATATAATGAATAAATAATAGCTACATAGGTATAGTTATTCCAACCCCAGCAGATAAACCACCCCATCCGGTTGTTAATTTATCTCCATTATCATTTAGTAAAAAACCACCATCAGGATTATCTTCCTTTAGTTTCATTTTTCCTCCATAATACACATCCAAATCAACATACGCTCTAAGAATAATAAAACTTAAAGGATATTCATATAGAATTCCAGCACCTAAACCTAAATCCGTTGATTTAAACTCTAAGCTTTCAAAAACAGATACACCTACGATATCTGAATCAGAAATTACATCAAAACTCGAAAATGTTACAAGGCCTTTAAATTGTGCAATAAAGTTTCCTTTGGGAGTTTCTTTCAATGGTAAAAAATACTTGTATCCGATAGTATGGCCATTAAGTTCATTAGTCAATCTTAAATATCCAGAATAATCAGCTACTGAAGTTTTTGCACCAGAAACAAGATTAGCGTAAAATATACTTGATTTGATTTTCTTTATAGTTACGCCTACAGTGAAACCATAATTGTAAGAAAAATTATCCGTCGTATCAAAGTTCTCAAAATTCACCTGATTTTTCAAACTCTTATGAAACTCTCTTAAAGGGGAGGTAGGGTTTGTACCCAAATTGAAATCTATATTGATTCCAGATTCTTGAGCAATTAAATCGATAGGATTTAAGCACATTACCGTAGTAACACATGTTATTATGACCCCTAGAAATCTATTCAATATCGGCATAAATTCCTTTTGAATGAATTAATCTATTATTTGTTAACCACATAGTATAAGTATTTCCATAACCTTCATTACCCTTTGTTATATCAAATCGAAATTTTGAAATTTTTCCAGAATTTCGATCTACAATAAAGCAATCCTCATATTGTAATAGAATTATTTTATTTGACAAAGGATCAAAAGAAATTCTCCTGTTATTATCACCAGATTCATAACTAATACTAGAAACTTCTTGGTTATTCAAAAGATCAACGACCCGAATTGTATTTCCAACAGCCCCGTAATACAGAATATTATCATAAATATCAACACTGTAGCCATATATTCGATTTTCAAGCACCGTATTTACAGTAACAATGTTGTTTGTAATTTGATAAACTATATCCTCCGAATCTTGCTTAATAATCATGTAACTACCATTATCAGATAAGTAGATGTTATCAGTCTTTCTATTTTCGCCCAATACTACTTCGTATATCACTTGATTAGTAATAACATTGGTCAATGTTAATAGTTGAGATTGGTAATCCCATGTTTTTAAAATATCTCCTCTCAATTGAAATGTATTCGCCCCCGACAGACCTTCAGTTGTAAATTCACGTAGATTTAATAAACTAAATTTATCTAGTTCCATAGTTTGACGTAAATACGTTAAAGCACTAGTTCTATACCCAAAATCTAAATAAAAATTATGACTTTCTGGGTCCATAACAAATTCTAAATCTGATATATCGGAGAAAGCATCTATTTCGAACAAATTGATTTTTCTAATCATTTGCATATCGGAGGAGAATTCTGTGATGGCTATTATTTTCGAATTATTATCCCCATTTTTCACAGCAAGAAAATAATAATTCCCTGTATCGGGGTTAAATATTAATTCTTTTCCAAAATCTTGTACCATGTTAGGAATAGACACTAGTGTATTCTCATCCAAAATTGGACTATATCTATAGGCAGGTATATATGGACTGTAGTTTGTTTCAGGAAATAAATTCCCAAAGTAATCTCCCCCAAAATTATAAGGTTGATTTATTATTTCTGTACCACCCATTGTACTGGCTGAAAAGACTACTGGGTCATAAGAATAGCTATACAACAGCGAAATTTGATAAGATTCAAGATTGTTATATAATGGGTGCTGCGGCCAAGTTACCGAAAAGCTTTCAAAATCAATAAAGGAAATTTTCACCTCTAGCCAGGCAGGATCACTTGCCAACGTAGCTCCAGCACCAAAAATTTCTTCAAATTCACTACTTAATAAAATAGAATACTCAACACTGCCACTATTTTCGTCTTCAGGTCGATTACCATCCAACGGGAATAAAATAGTTTTTGTATCAATATAAACCCCTTCTAACAACATTTCTGGCGTTAAAGCTATCAGTTCTTCGTATGCAGGAAATTTTAGATGTAAAAAAGCCTCTTTATAATCTAAATCAATTTCATTATCCCATCGAACAACTATACTACCGTTTTCAATTACTGCACTAGTAATTGATGGAGGAGTTGAAGGATTTCTATTAATATAAAAAGAAAAGGTTTCGGTTATAATTATGGTTTCCTGACCTTGCTGTTCTGAAATACTGCCAGTTCCAGAACTAAATTCATGTACTATTATAATGTTATGCTCCCCATCTTCATAAAGATTCGGTCTAATTGAAAATTGTCCTGAACTGCTTCTTTTGTTGTTCTCAACCCGATTAGTACCTACAAAAATATCAGTCGAAATTCCAAACTGATTTTCTTCTGTAGCAATTTCATAGTAAATGGTTTTATCTGAATTAATTGTATCACCAACACTAAAATTCTGAAAATCGATTGAGACACCTTCACCCGAAGGAAGTTTTAACTCAATAAAGTTGTCTTCTGAAAAATTGTATGAACAAGCAGATAAAGCTATCGTCAAAAACAAAAGCAATACTCTTGAGAATAAGAAAAACCTAATTTGAATTAGAGATGAAATAGTTTGGTATTTTTAAAGGTTGAATTTTCTAAAGATAGAAATTTTGATTCCCTAACCAAACTAAATTCATTGCAAGCTTTTTGTTTGTAACAAAAAAACAAAAATTAACTATATAACAAATTGATAATTATTGTTTTACGTAAAATTCGCATTCAGGATGACTAAAAAATTTAATAGAAAACTGTATAATTTAGCATAATAAACTAAAGTTTTCAGAACATAAATAGTAGTACTGATTGCATAAAAAATGTAAAAGCTGAATAGTACCTAAAGATTTACATGATATGACTTCAATCATCAATATTTACAATGTTTGCTAAATAGTACCTCATGTAGCTTCAAGATTAATCATTTAAATATTCCATATATTAGCGTAAAATATACGCATAGTATGCAACAATCTATTAAGCTTTCTGTAGATGCTGTCGTTTTTGGTTATGAATCTGAAACGATATCGGTTTTACTCATCAAAAGAAAATATGAGCCTTTTAAGGGTAAATGGGCTATACCTGGCGGATTCGTTTTGGACTCAGAATCATTAGAAGAAGCAGTAGAGCGTGAGCTGAAGGAGGAAACGGGAATCAAAATTAATTACCTAGAGCAATTATACACTTTTGGTTCTCCTGAAAGAGATCCTAGAAGTAGAGTAGTATCCGTTGCATATTTCGGATTAATTAAACCTAGCGCATTTAAACTTTCAGCTTCAACCGATGCGGAAGAGGCACAGTGGTTTACCATTAATAATTTGCCTGAACTTTCTTTTGATCATGCTGAGATTCTAAAACTTGCGATTACAAGACTTCAAGCTAAAATTACATATGAACCCATAGGGTTTGAACTGCTAGATACGAAGTTCCCTTTTTCTGACCTTGAAAAACTGTATAGCTCCGTTTTAGGTAGGGATATAGACAGGCGTAATTTCCGTAAGAAAATGATTGGCTTAAATGTTTTAGACGAATTAGACGAAAAAGTTTCTAAAGGATCTGGCAGACCAGCAAATCTCTTTATGTTCAATAAAAACAGGTACTTCAAGCTTAAAAAAGAAGGTATCATCTTCGAAATATAAACTCCGAATTTATAGTTTGCGTAAAATAAACACAAATAATACTTTGTAGACTTAAATTATATTCTATATTTGCGTTATAATTACGCAAATTAATTTTTATGATATTGACATCTAACGACATACTACCAATAAATAAACGGAACCAACGTTCTATTTTTCTAGCAGGTAGCATGGATCATAAGCAGGAGGGTAGTTGGAGAGATGAAATAAGTACCGAATTCGGTATGTATTCCATTTTTGACCCAACAAATAATAATCATGACCACCTTAATACGGAAGAAATGAAGCGTCATATCGAGTGGGAATTAGATGCGTTACAATTATCAGATATGATTTTGCTTAATTTTCTACCCAATGCACTTTCTCCAATTTCTTTAGTAGAATTAGGATTATATGTGAACTCAAAAAAGCTCATCGTAATTTGTCCGAAAGAATTTTACAAAAGCAGTTATGTACATACGTTATGCGAAAAGTATAACACACCTATTTTTAACAACATCAAAGAAGCTAAAACACTGTTGAAAAACAGCCTTTAAATATAACATTATGAACGGATTATTTCTAACAGACGGATACAAAACAGGACACCACCAACAATACCCTAAAGGAACAGAAGAGGTATATTCTAACTGGACCCCAAGAAGCAATAAATATGCTCCGAAAGGGTGCGATAAAGTGGTATCATTTGGGCAACAATATGTTTTTCAATGGTTGCATGATTATTTTCAAGACAACTTCTTTTCTAAGCCAAAAGCTCAGGTTTGTAATGAATTGAAAGAAGAGTTATCCCTGTATTTAGGTACCGATTATGATGTAACACATTACGAAGAATTACATGATCTGCAGTATTTACCTATTAAAGTTAAATCGATTGTAGAAGGGGTAGAGGTTCCTATTAGAGTGCCTATGGTTACTGTAGTTAATACAGATAAAAAATTCTACTGGATTACAAATTTTCTAGAAACCATACTATCTACCATGCTATGGCAACCGATGACTTCGGCTTCTATCGCTTTATGTTACAAACGTATTTTCAAAAAATGGACAATAGAAACCGATAAAGACAATATGGCTTTCATCGATTTTCAAGGTCACGATTTCTCTATGAGAGGTATGGGCGGTTTGCAAAGTGCAATCTCTTCGGGTATGGGTCATGCATCTGTATTCTTAGGGTCAGATACCTTACCGGTAATCAGCAGTTTGCGTCACTATTATAAAGCTAAAGGTTTTGTGATCGGTTCTGTAAATGCTACCGAACATTCCGTAATGTGCGCTGGTACTAAAGATGATGAAATAGGTACGTTTAGAGCTTTGATGGATACATATCCTTCGGGAATTTTATCTGTAGTTAGTGATACGTGGGATCTATGGAAAGTACTTACCGATTATCTTCCAAAGCTTAAAGAGGAGGTTCTTTCTAGAGATGGTAAATTAGTAATTAGACCAGATAGCGGTGATCCTGTTGATATTATCTGTGGCGAAACGCAAACTCTTGGTAGTAACACACCGAAAGATAAAGGGGTTGTAGAGCTTCTTTGGGATATTTTTGGCGGAACTGTCAACGACCAAGGTTTTAAAGTCTTAGATAGCCACATTGGTGCTATTTATGGTGATAGTATTACTACGGAAAGAGCTGAAGCTATTTGTCAACGTTTAAGCGATAAAGGCTTTGCAACGACCAACGTAGTGTTGGGTATTGGTTCTTTCACCTACCAATTTAATACTAGAGATACCTTTGGTTTTGCCATGAAAGCTACTTCTGTAGTGGTGAATGGTGAACGTAGAGAAATCTTCAAAGATCCTATTACCGATGACGGAATTAAAAAATCTGCAAAGGGATTGGTAAAAGTAGCATTACAAGACGGCGAATATGTATTGGTAGATCAGGTAACGCCTGAACAAGAAAATACGGGCGAGCTAAAAGTGATCTATGAAGACGGACAGTTTGTAAACCAAACGAACATACAAGAAATAAGAGATCGTATTAATACCAATCTTTAATAATAACTAAATATGTGGTTTAAAGAATTGACAGGATTTGATGAAGTATCACCCGAAAATGTGCGTGATCATATCACTATTGATGGCCAGCATTTGATTTCTAAAATCAATAACAAATCCTATCAATTTGGATCCCTAGAAGTTGTTTCCTTAGAGCAATTAAGAGGTCAGCAAACTCATAATGACAGCTCTAGTAAAATAAAGGTTTCTGAAGTGGTTGCCGATATTCAAGACTTACATGCCGACCATAAAAATGAGAACGCGCTATTTCAAGCTGCATCGCAGTTTAATTTACTGGAAATGGTTGGTCCTGAGGTTTCTCCTAGTGCGGGAGTTGGTATTTATGAAAATGACTTCACCCAAGGTCCCGCTTGTGCTATAGCTTGCGGTGCAGGTACTATTTACAGAAACTATTTTGCTCCGGTTCATGATCAAATTGGGCAAACAGGTTCATATCAGATCGATTGTTTAGATGGGATTGGTAAAGAGCTTAATAATGAGGAGCTCCAATTATGGAAAATGACTAATGGCTATGCTGTTTTAAGTCAAGAAGGCTTGCTCAGTATTAATAAGCAATTAGGAAGCTTTACAGATGCCCAAAGAGCGTTTCTAAAGGGTAAACTAAAAGTTGGTACGCAATGGAATACAGAAGTTACCCTAACGGATAAAAAACAAATTGTATCTCAAATATATTGTTCTGCTTTGCCTGTAGCATATTCTTATATTGAATCTTTTTATTGGGAGAATTTCGCCCGAATAATTTTAGAAGCAACCTATGAAGCTACGTTATACACGGCACTAATAAATCTTAAAAATAACAAGTCAAATAAAGTATTTTTGACCTTAGTTGGGGGTGGGGCATTTGGTAATGATTTAGACTGGATATTAGAATCACTATTCAAGGCACTAGAGAAATTTAAGCTTACGCCTTTAGAGGTGAACATTGTAAGTTATGGTAACTCAAATCATATATTGAAACAAGAAATAGAGAATTTCAACAATAAGAATTAGGATATGAAATACGAAATAAAAAAATTCCATGACGGACAGGTTACTGCTAAAATCGCTGAAACCGGAGATATTCATATAAAAATTAGAGGAAACAGTTATGAAGATTTATTTAGAGCTGCTGCCATAAAAGACGCCTGGGATGCTGAAAATGCGACCAACAAAACAGCGATAGCTAAACTGACCATATTTTGCCTAATTGGGCAACGTTCAGATAGGCGTTTTAATAAAGGGGAGTCGTTCGATTTAAAAGTCATTTGTAAGTTCATCAATGATATGAAGTTTGACTCCGTTGCAATATTACACCCGCATAGTCCTATATCATTGGCGTTAATTGATAATGCAGAGAAAATTTCTCATTTCGATTTTGTTGAAAAAGCATTTAATAAAATCGGAAATCCGGTATTGGTGAGTCCAGATGCTGGTGCGTATAAAACCACCCATGAAATTGCCGAAAAGCTAAATGCAGATTTGGTACCCTCTAATAAAGTGAGAATAGATGGTGCTCCTGTAATTAGTATTCAAGGTGATGTAAAAGGCAAAGAATGCTTAATTGTAGACGATTTAGCCGATGGTGGTAGAACATTCAAGTTTTTGGCGGAAGCTTTAAAACAACAAGGTGCCTCTAAAGTATACTTGTATGTTACCCATGCACAGTTTAATTATGGTTTTGATGAACTAAAAGAAACCATTGACCATATCTACTGCACCAATAGTTATAAAGATATTGATGATGATTTCGTTACCCAGTATAAGTTAGCGGGATTGTAAAATTCTAAATATTAGTAAAATGAAAAATAGCGCTTTTTGGCGCTATTTCTGAAGTTGATATGAGTGCCATATCTCTACTGATGTATATATTGTTCTCCGTTAGTAACTTAGCCAGAAGCCTAATATATAACCAACAGATTATTAAGGCAGATTAAAATTAATATACTTTAAGGCATAGTCACTACTCCCTCTGGATAAATGGGTATTCTATTTGGTTTTTAATGTAGTTACCAATTTGTTATTTGCCAGACCCTCTTCTCGTATTAAAAACACACTATTTCATCAACAGAACATATAGGAGGGTTAACAAATTATATACATTCTAGAGCTCGCTTATATTGCTTTTATACTTATGTGTAATGAAGGTGTAAGTACATTAGAGCAATCTATTGCTTTATAATATAAAGATGTACCCTATTTTATAGGTCTACTTCATTCTTAGAAGACATACTACCATATTCCTTTGTATATACCCTAACCATCATAAAAAATAGGCTAATTAGCAACGGACCGAAAATTAAACCTATAAAACCAAATATGGGTACTCCGATAATTACTCCTATTAACGTAATCAAAGGGTGTACATCATCTAACTTGTTTAAAACGTAAACACGTATTACATTGTCTGTGGTACCTACAATGATAATACCATACAGTAAAATACCCCAAGCTTGAAAATTGTTGTCATTTGACAATGCAATTAAAAAAACAGGAATAATACCGATAATAGCTCCTATTACGGGCACCATAGATCCAACAGTTACTATTACCGCCCAAAAGAAAGGTTGTTCAATACCAAAGATTAAAAAGCCAATTAAAGCAACTATTCCCTGGGCAATCGCCACTACTGGTATCCCTATCGCATTAGAGCTTACTTTTTGCCGTATTTCATCAGATATTAATCCACTATACTTCTTTTTAAAGGGAGAATACGTAGCAAAAGCTGTATTTAAGGCCTCATTTTTCGTCAACATAAAATATAGCAAAAAGTACATCATTGCAATAGCAATGATCATATTGACCGAGCCACCCAATACACTCTGCAGTCCTTCAGATAATGAAGACGACATTTTCGAGGTGTCCATACTAGATGTTAAATCGATACCGAAGTGTTCTTCCCAAACAGCTATTTTTTGTTTGATCAAGTCTATATATTGTTCAAAATTATTAAGTCCCTTTCCCACCTTTTTACCTAGCATTAAACCCACACCGGCAAAAGGGAGTAAAATGCAAAAAAAAGATATGACCAATAAAAATAATGCTGCTAAACCAGGGCGCCATTTCCTAAGAATTAATTTCTTCATAGGTTTCAATAGCAAGATGTATAAAGTCAACGCTCCAAGAAAACCAGAGAGATAAGGAAGCAATGATTTAAATAATACTCCCCCCATTAAAACAATGAACAATATCATAAATAATTGGCGGATAATATCTGCAGGTATATTTTTCATATGAATAGCATTTTTAAACAGTAATAAGGTGTAGTTAATAAACCTTACAACCATGAAATTAAGTTCGGTAAACATATGGATTCCCAACCATATTTATTATTATATTTTACGTATTACAAGTACTATTTCTTTCAGCCACTTTTCATAGACTAAGCACATACCATCTGATGATTTTGTTTCCCAGTATAAGTTAGCGGGATTGTAAAATTTCAAATAATAGTAAAATGAAAAATAGCGCTTTTTAGCGCTATTTTTTATATCTAAGTTTTAATTGAAAGTCACTTATACAAGTTGATTTTAGTAGCCATTACCAAGAGAAAGTTATTACGAATTTAAATTAATATTTTCTACTACAAATAATTATAATCTACTAATTTATTGTGATTTATATTAAAATAGCTAAACCTCTTCTTTATAGTTCGATTCAAAAATTCGGTATTTAAAAAGACCCACAACTACAGCACCACCAATACTATTACCTAATAAAGCCAGTAACAGAAACCAAAGGTAATCTAGAAAGCTAATTTCACTAGAATGTAAAAAGGCGCCGAATACCTCTATATTACCCACTATACTATGGTGAAACCCTCCAAAGCCAATAACACCCGTTATCATAATTATAAGTACAACACGAGTTAGCGAATTCATGGTACTGTTCAATAACCACGTTAATAGTCCCATTAACCACCCGGCAACAATAGCACTCCCTAACAATACCCAAGAAGCCTCTTTTACGACATGAGCACCAATTTCTATCATGGTCTCTTCCGTAAAAAGATGAAGATGCGGAGCCAGTAGCCCTATAAAAACAGCAAAAATATTACCTCCTATAATATTCCCTAATATAACTACGCCCCATACCCTAAATAATTCCCATATGCTGCGCTGCCCATTTAACATGGGCAAAGCCAATACAGAGGTTTGCTCAGTAAATAGGGCAGATTTTCCAAGGATAACAAGTATAAACCCTACTGGGTATACTACGGCAAAAAGTTTAAAAATAATAGCAGTATCTACAGTACCGTTCAATAGATAATAAAGCGCACAAATCATAAAATAACTAAACCCAATTTCTAAGCCGGCAATTACCGCACTTAAAAACATGGCTTTGTTTTTTATCTTGAAAATTTCTTCTCCTTCATGAATAACCCTACTAAGAATAACACTGTATTCATTGCCATCTTTAATTTCTGCAGATTTCTTTTCCAGTTCTTTCTGATGGTCTTCCTGTTCTATTTCTTTATTTTCCATAAGATAGTGGTTGGTTTTATAAAGGGCAGGCAGTGATGAATAAATCTTTATACCTCTTTAAGATATTAATAAATAGCTAATTATAAGAATCTACTAAAACTATGATGCTACTTAAAATTTAGTCCTGGCAATTTTTCAAAAATACAGAGCGGACCTAAGTATGGTAACTCTGAATACATTTTTAGATAGCTGTAAAGAAATTGATGTTGATTTTGTTGGGCTGTAAAGGTTAGCGGGATTGTAAAATTCTAAAAATTTTTTATTGAATACGGAAACCCGTAATAAAGAACCATTATAACTCTCTATTTTTAGTACTTAGATTTTAAAATTAGTCATATGATTAAAGTTAAAACAAAGAAACCTAAGACGAAATCTAAAAATAAATTAGATAATAAAAGAAGATGTTTAAAACCTAATAATTTTGAAGCTTATACAACTAAAAGAATTATTAATTTATAGCATCCTCTTTTAAACAAATAATTAATGTTTTAGGCAGAAAACATTTGCCATAAGAGCTTTGTTTATATCACGAATCTATGTACTCGAAATACTTATAATTATTTATTAAATTTAAACTCAACTTATACTCGATATTTAAACCCAAAATTTATAAAAGTATCATTTGACATTTATAAGTAAAAAAAATAGAATACTTGAATGAGGTTGGGTGAAATATTTATTAAATCAATAATTATACAATTTCTAGCTTGTTAATTAGCAAAGAAACACACAATAATGATTTTTAATAAAATTTAAAAGATTAGGAATAAATAAGCAAATTAAATTATGGCATTAGAAATTAATATAGGAGAAGAGTATAAAATTAAAATTGAAAAAGAAAAAGAATTTGCTGACTCCATTTTTATTGATATATATACCCAAGCTGCAAAAAATATAGATAAAATTATATATCAAGCTAGTTTAATAAATAAAGAGAATCAAAGTACTGTAAATAATGATTATAATAATGTAATAGCATTTACAGGAGAAAGGGGAACAGGTAAAAGTTCTTCTATGATATCTTTAGCCGATGCATTAAAAAACAAAAGTATAGATGATACTTTTTGGGATAATACAAAAAACCTTAAAAACTCTAAAATAGTTTCTATTGATACAATAGATCCTTCTTTGTTTAGAAATGATGACAAGCTTTTTGAAATTATTATTTCTAAAATGTTTTCTAAGTTTCAATTAAAATTGAAAAAAAAAGAAAATAGAATAAATGATGGAAATAAAAGAAGCTTAATAAAAAAATTTCAAGAAGTTTTTAATAATCTTAAAGTTGTACATAATGGTAAATCTGATGTTTATGATAAAGAGGCAATAGAAGCTTTAAGTGATTTAGCTTTTGGGACCAACTTAAAAAGTAATTTCAAAGAACTCGTAGATGAATTTTTATCCTGTATATATAATATAGATAATTCTAACGATAAAGGGTTTCTTTTAATAACAATAGATGATTTTGACTTGAATATTTCTGGAGCTTATGAAATGTTAGAAGATATTCGTCAGTTTCTTATTCAAAGTAATGTGATTATCTTAATTGCTTTTAAAATGCAACAACTTCAAGATTCTATTAATAATGAAATTATTAAAGAATACGAAATGATTTTTAAACATGGAGAAAAAGCTAAAGTTTATTTATCCGAAAACATTTCAAATAAGTCAAATAAGTATTTAGATAAATTATTTCCTTTGGAAAGACGTTTTAATACACCACGCCTCATAGAAAATAATATTTCTTCTAAAAAAATGAATCTGTATGATGCTGATTATGAACTTAAAAACAAATCCATAAATGGCACTAAAATATACTTTATAAAAAATCAAACTATTGAAGACACTTTTCTGGGTTTGGTTTATAGAAAAACAGATTTATTAATCCCCAAAAATAGATTTGAGAAAAATGTGATTATTCCTAATACTCTTAGAGATTTAGCAAATACTATAACTTTAATTTATCGAAATTCAGATATTAATTCTTTCAAGACGTATCTAAATAAAGAAATAACTAGTAATTTAATTGAAAATGAAGTTTCCTTTTTCAACGAATTAGATGAAACCTCTAATGCTACTCTAAATCAATTTATATTAAATTGGATTGGTGAAAATAAAGGAGATATACTTCCGAATGAGAAGAGAATTGAAGTTATTGAAAGTAGGACTAGAAAGGGTAGGCTGGAAAGAGTAGAATTTGAATCTGAAACATCTATTTTAACAAAAATAAAAAGATATTACAATTCCTCGTTTGGTGATGTCTTATCTGTGTTTAGAGAATTAAAAACCAACGTATTAGTTACTGATATAAAAAATTTGCAATTCATAAGCTATTTGAATATTTATTATTCAATTAGATACACCGAGTTCTTCAAAGAAGATAATAATTTTGAAAACTTACAAATTTTAACCAATGATAGATTAACAAATCATTCAATAAAATACTTACCTACAATAAGAGATAGGCCTTCAGGTTTCGACCGAAGAGATTATTTTGAAATTACAAAAAAGCCTTTAGAAATACATGACTATATAAAAAACAGTTTAAAAAAAGATAAACTTCAAAAATCATATACTATTGAAATGTATTTTTGGGTAATTCATTTTTTTAACTTTATTGGTAAAGGAAGTTTACAAAACAAAAATTATATAAATATAACTGACGATATAAAAAACCGTAGTGGAAATAAATATGAAACAGTAACTTTTAACGCAATTTCTTTTCTTAGTAATATAAATAATTCGGAAAAAATAATAGGACAATATGCTAATTCCAATTTAGTAGAGGAAATAGTGGATTCTAAATTATATAAAGAATTAAAAAAATGGAATATTACATTATCAAAAAATTACTATTTGATATATAATATTAATCTTTTTGATGAAATACTTAACAAGCTATATGACTACGCAAGTAACAAAGATAGTTTAGGCGATAATTATGGAAAGAGATTACATACCTATTTGTACGATGGCTTAAACGATATCTGCAGTAGATTATCAGAGAAGTACACTATCGATTTATCCGAAATAACGAATAATCCGTTTTTAAATTATTGGAATAATAATGAAATGATGTTAAATGAAATTTTACATCTATTATTTGATAGTTCTTCAAATAACAATTTTGAATATAATTATATACTGGACAAAGAGAACTTTAATTTGATAAATAGATTTATATCCAACTCTTTACCTAGTTTAACAAAAATGAAATTATCAATTTTTATAAATAAACTGACAAATTCTAATAATCCACCAAATCAAAATATTATAGATAGTTTATGGAAAATACGTCAAAATATTAATTTAAATAATATTCAAAATAAGAAAATAGAGTTACGAGATTTATTAAATAAACTAAAATCAAATGGATAATTTAAGAAAATCCATTGAAGCTATATTTAATCTATCATGTCCAGATTATATTATAAATAGTATTTACGATGTTAGTTTGAAATCGAATACTTCTTCTAAAGATTCTTTTATAGAACATGGATTAGCTCTTTTTAAAAATTACAGTTTTGATGAAATTCAGAACCTTTATTTAAAGTTAGATTCTGATTGGTTATTAGATGTTTACCAAAATAAAAAAAGTACCAAGACAATCTTCAACCTACTTATTCATTTCAATAAGCAAGTATTAAAAGAACGTAATAAGGAACCATTTGTAAGTTATGAGCATTTATTGAGATGGAGAGACTTATCTTTCTGTTTGGGAGAAGATCTATTTACTTGCTCATATTTTGCTTATATGGATAATCGCTCTAAACGAAATAGGGACTTTTTCTCTTGGCGTACAGTAGCTTTTTCAACTAATAATAGATTAAAAAAAATATTAGACAAAGGTGTGGCTGAAAATCATTTTCACTTAAAGGGGTCTGCACCAATTTTTGATTTGTCTTGGTTATCTCTAATGAATAATATTAATGGTCATCATAAAAAATTAAAAAAATTAAAAGAAGGATTAAAATTAAATGGAACAGTATCATATTCATTTAATGACCAACATAAAGAAATTGACATACTTGTTTTCAAAGCATCAAAAATTAGAATCATATTATTTGAATATTTATTTGAGAATATTGAGATTGATTTGATAAAGATAAAATCATTACTATCACCGAAATCAAATCATGATGATTCTTTTGAAATAGTAATGGAATTAACTGGAATTCAAAATGAAATAAATGAAAAGAAAGAATTTCACGGTTATGAGTTTTATCATAAAGGAAAACCTGCAGTAGCAGACTATGCTATACCTAAACATATGCACTCTGATAATTTCAAAGGGTCGTTTATACATTACGGAGAACGCATGTTACTTTATAAAGCATTAAAGGTTATATATTCCCAACAAGATTCATGGAATAAAGTAGAGCAATTACTACATTGTTATATTTCTATTAAAAATCAATTTCGTTCTGAGTTAATACAAGTAAATAAAAGGGTTGGTTTTGCTAACTTCTCTACCTATCAAGATAGAAAAGAATACTTTATTCCAGATGGCAGTATTTATGAAACTGCTTTATTGCAAATGGCAATAAATGATAGTAATAAGTTCCAAAATATTAAATCTTTTGAAACAAGAATAGCACCAAAAAATTCTGGATTAGCTTTAAATAATAGTCTTAAGAAATATCAAGTCAATAGTGATATAAATGCCTTAAACCAATCAAGCTATTTCATTCCTATTAAAAAAGCTTTAGGTAAATATAAAGCGAGAAAAGAAAAACACTTTTACACTGTTCATTTTATTAAGCTTGAAGAAAAAAACACAAATTATAATTTAGCTCAGGAGATTCTGCCTAGGCATCATCAATTAAGAAAGAGTGTAAAAAAGCAGGCAAGAGCTATAGTTCAATTACGAGAGTCTTATTCTAAAAAAGCTAAATTAATTCAAGGTATAGATGCTGCCTCATCAGAGTTTAATGCTAGACCAGAAGTTTTTGCACAAGGGTTTAGATATTTAAAAGACCATAAGTTAAATGGTAAATACAACCATTTAAAGAAAAAAATCATAGAAAATAAACTGTATGCAACTTACCATGCAGGGGAAGATTTTTACGATATAGTAGATGGGTTAAGATGCATTGATGAGACTATTAAATTCTTAAAATTCTGCCAAGGAGATAGAATTGGTCATGCATTAGCATTAGGTATTAATGTTAAAGAGTATTTTGATTTTAAAGGACTAAAACTTTTAATACCAAAAGAAATGCTGTTAGATAATATAGCATGGTTATTGGCTAAGGTTCGAAAATATAATATTAATGATTTTGGTAGTGAAGTTTATAAATTAGAAAAACTTTTTGATTCATTATTTAGAGAGATTTATCATAGTTCATTTGATGAGAAATCAGAGTTTTATAATGCTAATTTTAAACACGAATTATATTTTGACGCATGGAAACTACGTGGAGATGACCCTTATTTGTATTTAGAAGATGTGAGTTGCACAATTGAAGATATTCCAAACATTACCTATTGGGAACGTTGCAGGATCAATCACTTTTATCCAAAAAGAGGAAGTATACGTAAAGACGAAAAAACTAAGTTTTTATACCAGCAATATCATTTCAATTCTGAAGTAAAAAAGAAAGGAAAAGATATAAAGCAATTTGAAATTACGGAGGGCTATATAAAATTGGTTACTCTTGTTCAAAAGGAGTATCAAAAACACATACAGCAATTAAACATTGGGATAGAATGTAACCCAACATCTAATTATTTAATTGGAACAATAGATAAATATAGTAAACATCCTATTAAGAATTTTTTCAATTTACACTTAGAAACAGATTTTGAAAAAATAAAAGATTGCCCACAATTATTTGTTTCCATAAATACAGATGATCAAGGTGTTTTTGGAACTTCATTAGAAAACGAATATGCTTTATTAGCAATAGCAATGGAAAAAGAATTGGATGATAATGGAAAACCAAAATACAACCAAAAAATGATTTATGATTGGTTAAATGAAATTAGAAAAATGGGTTTAGAACAAAGTTTCAAGGTTTAATTTATTTTATATCAAGTAGTTATCTATAATTTGCTCTTATGATTATAACAAACTATCAATTCATCAATAAACAATTGCATTCATATATAATTTTTACACTTTTATCTAAGAGAAGTTTTAGCAGTATTTTATCACAACCTTATTTTTAAACCCAACCATTTTAAAGCAACCGCTTTCTTAAAAACTGATCATCATACTTCCTTTTAAATGGCAATACATGCTGCTTTTCTCTATATTTTTGAGTCTCTAGTATGCTATTGAATCCGCAGCCTGTAAAAATTTTAGAGGCGTTTTCTAATACGTGGTCTTCAATGCTACTTCCATGAATACTTCTAGTATTTTCAGGGATTAGCTGCTTTGGAACTTCAGAAAATGAATAAATATAAATGTGTTCATCGGTGCGGTACAATAGCGCTTGTTTGTACAATAGCAAAACCTCATCTAAAGGGGAGGAGTGCATCACCAAAAAATAAGGTTTTTTGAGTATTACTTCTTGTGAATGCTCTCGCGATTTTATTTGCAAGGTAAACGGCATCACTTTTTTGTATTGATAATTGGCTAGTGCAATTCCGTCTTCAAGTGTGTAGATAACATCATAAACCGGACTCCCATATTTTTCAAAGTAGTCTTTGTTTAATATGCGAGCCAGTAATATGGTCTGTATGGTAGTAAGTTTTGTGATGCTTTTTTCGAGTTCGCCGTAAAACCCGGCAGGGAAAACATCAACAATCAAAGTATCAATTTGATACTCCGTCATGCAATTTTGAATAAAGAGGTCAAAACCATCTTTATCCTTAAAGAATGCATCTTCTTTATGCAGTGTTTTTATATCTTTTGGTACTCGGCCATGATAAATAGAATTCGTTAACAACACACAATTCGTCAACGGAATATTTTGTGTGTGTATAAAATTTAGAATCCTATTTATATGCCCAAAACCAGCACCATAGACATAAAATAAATACACTATATCTTATTTAATAATTCTGCGATAATGAACATTTTATGCTCATTAGGTATCTCATCTATTGCCAAAATAGCATACACATAACTTTCTTGGTTTGAAGAAAGCGTAAAAGCTTCGGTATCGTTAACCTTTACAATGTTACCTTCTAGATTTACCCTATATAATTCTTCTTCATTACGTTTCACCTTAATTTTATCATCATACGGGCGTACTTCAAAAGCATTTTCATTCTCTTCATTATCAGAGATTTTTACTTTGTCTGGGTATATCTTCACTTTCCATAACAGATCAGAATCTTCATCACGTAATTTGAAACTTCCTTCTTTGAATTTTACCTCATACTTCATTTTTCCGTTGGCATAGAACTTATGCTTCTCTGGCTTACTTTTAAAAGTATAGGTCGTATTGTTCGCAACAATTTTTATAGGCGATAGATCAAAACCACCAATTAATGCTCCGTCAGCATTTGCTATGGTAACATCGAGGCTATTTGTAGTTGCACTAGCTTCTGTAGTGGTTTCTGTAGGGCTAGAAGAATTCTTGTTTTCTGTTTTACAGCTTCCTAAAAGAAGCAATGATAGTACAAAAAGTAGGTGTAATTTTCTCATGGTTTTAAAATATTTAGGTAATTTGATATTTCTATTTCTTCGGTATAATTCGTTTTAATTTTCTGATACAATGCCTCACCCATAGCTTCCTTTTCTACTGGTGTCATTTTATGTATTTGTAGCAGAATATCTAACAGTTCATTCGCTTGTAAGGGGTGGTATAAAAATCCATCCGCTTTATCATTAATTACATCTTTTATTCCGCCCACATTCGCGCCGATTACTATGTTTTTAGTTGCTGCTGCCTCTAACAGTACATTCGGCATACCGTCATAAAAAGAAGGTATGGCAACGATACTAATCGCATTATAGAACGAAACAAGTTCATTCTGGTTCGCAAAATCAAAAAACTGAACATTGATATCTAAATTTAGAATGTATGTTTTTGTTTCTTCGGCTACGTCACCTATTAAACACAAAACAAAATCGTTCTTATGCGAAAATTTTGCAAAGGTTTCTACAAAGTTTACAACCCCTTTTTTGGCTTTTAATTGCCCTACAAAGGCAATCGGTATTTTAGAATTGAACGACTTTTGTAAAGCATCTATACTTCTAAGATGACTTTTAGCCGGTTTCCATAACGCTGTATTAATTCCGTTTTGGGTAAAATGAGTATTGTTATGTGTTACTAGTCTTTCTATTTTTTCTCTTTTCTCACTCGTAACGGTAAATACATAGCTAGAGTTCTCTAATGCATATAATAATTGATGTCGCTTCTTTGAAAAGATACCTTCGTCAAAATCATTTCCTCTTATAAAGGTAATAAGCGGTTTCTGTATCCATTTAGCTAAAATAGGTCCGATATTAAGCGGCAGGTTGCCACCAAACACACCAACATGGGTCAATGTATCTAAATAGGGGAGTTGCTGTATAAATTCTGACGCTAGCGATAATGTGAACTCTTCTGATGTCTCAATAGGCACTGCAGAGTAGGTTCCTTTTACAACGGTATCTGTTTTGAACTTTTTCTTTCTATTCGTAAAATGAATGATATGTACCGTTATACCATTTCTCTTAAAATTACGCACCAAGCGATCACAAGATACTGCCATACCACCTTTATTAGGTGGGTAATTTTGAGTGATTAATAGTATGTTCATTAACTATCAAAATAAGATCCATCATCAGAATCGTCATGCATAAAAATAGTAGAACTGCTATCGAATAAACTACCATAGTCATCTGCCATAAATACCATGTACGGGTATTCTGCATGGAATCTATTGATCATTTTTCTTCTCCAAACTGATCTATCTTTAGAATAGAGTTCAATATCATTGGTCAATCTTGCATCGAATTCTACAAAGCAACTAATACACAATATGGCGTTCTTTTTTCTATAAACCTCAGGACCACTATTTTGACTTATAATTTTGTTGGCTTTAAACGCATGTATATTACACACATTTTTCTTGCATTTCTCGCAAACTACGGTCGGGTCATTTTCGCAATTGCGAATTACAAACAATCCTGTAAATTCTTCGCAACGTATTTTATTTTCTTCCATAAGATTAAGCGCTAGGTGTTACACAACTGTAGCAAGTGTTGATCAGGTTAATAACTTCTAAAGAGAAATAATCTACAGCAAATGAAGAAATGCTACTTTCTTCATACGGACTGTATTGATCCGGATTTTCTTTTTTGACATCGAATTTTCGATATACCTTAAATACGTAATACTCATCATCTTCAGCAAAGCTTATTTGAGAAGTATCTATCGTTGGGTTTAACTGGTATTTGTGTTTCGGTATTTTCATTTTAATGGTAAAAGGGTATGCAGCCCTATACTTATGTTTTGTTTTTCTTTTACCAGAGCTACCTCTTTTTTCGATGATACGTTTTCTGGTTCTTTCGCTAAACTGAAAGAAGATTAAAGATTCATCATTAAAGAAACAAGACCCCTTACTAATGACCCGCTCATAGTTTTTTTCTACGCCAGATATAAATCCGCTAGATTCACTAGTAAACGATTCATTTTTAATTAGATTTTCATCTGTAATCGTATCTTTTACATTCGCCTCTAATGCTATTTTAGAATCTAACTGCAAGTCTTCTTCTATCAAGGTAAACAAGGCAGAAAAGTAATCTGCAAAAAAGTCAAAACCGTCTGTAAAATTCTTTTTAAACTTCTTGTTCGTTAAATAGGTCATGATACCCGCAACGATCAACCCAGGACAAGTGAGCATACCTATTACTGTAAAAATTGCCCCTAAAGTCTCGGATATAAAGTTCAACGGAATTGCTATAAAATTACATAAGAAAACGCCTAGAAGAATAAACCAAATTTGCTTTATTCTTTTACTCTTTTGTTCTCGGGCTATTTCTCGTTGCAATACACAGGCCCTGAAAAAACGAATCCATTTTACAGGTGTCTTTTTAGAACTAAAACCACGGTGTAAGTGGGCTCTTTCTATAGGGGCTCCTATATATTGTTCTTTATTTAATACATTGCCTTGTTTATCCATATTAGAGCGTTAAATCTTGATATATGTTCTTTAGTTTCTCTTTTTGATCCTCCCATAGAAAAGTACTTTTCACCTTTTCAAAAGCATTTGAGATATAGGTTTTCTTTAGTTCTGGTTCATCTAATACAAACCGAATACAGCGTGCTAGGTCTTGTTCTCTATCGGGTTCAAAAAGTAAAGCTTCTTGTTCGGTAACTAACTCGGTAACCACTGGTAATTCAGATGCGACTACCATAGTCTCACAAGCCATGCTCTCTAATATCTTAAGCGGACAGCACCCTTGTGTAATATTTCTGTCGCATGCCTTTAAAGGGGCTATAGAAGCTTCTGCGTAATGTATGTAGTTGTATAAATCTTTCTTAGATAATCTCGACTTTAGAATAATACGATCTTCTAAGCCTAATTTCTCTACTAGTTTTTTATACGGTTTAAAAGCTTTTTCTTTTACCGCTAAACAAATGACCAGTTTTAGATCTTCAAAATCTTCTAAATACGTCATTGCTTTAAGCAACATATCTACACCTTGCCACGGTTGTATGGCACCAAAATAGATAATGTACTGTTCAGGTGAATCAATGGGTCTTTCGTAAGATTCTGGTATATGTGCCCCGTTCGGTATCACTTTTATCTTCGCTGTATCAATAGCATAATTGGTCTCTAAATATGCTTTGGTTACTTCGGACGGAGTAATAATTACGGTCGCTTTTTGTAAACATTGCGACTCAATTTCTCTTAGTTTATCTAGAAAAGAAGGTGTTAAATTGGGATATCTATATGGTAGTTCTATCGATGTTAGGGCATTTACCTCAAAGATGGTTTTTATACTAGGTTCGGCAGTTAAGCCCATGCCGCTCCAAACATCTCTAAAATGACCTATTTGAATAGATTCTTTATTTTTTTGGATATCGACAAATAGTTGTTGAGAGAAAAGAGATGCTTTTTCTAAATAATTCATCTCTTCTTCGTTGTAATAACGCTTTATAACAATATTACCTTCCGTTTGTACGGCAGGGTAGGTGCTATTACCTCGTAAGCAGAATAATTGTAATTCATCGCACTGCTGCGACGATACGTTAATCATCTCTCTAATATGCGTAGAAGCACCCTTTGCGCTTGGGAACACATCATATGTAGCGTAAACATTTCTTTTCATCGAAATTAGAAAGAGAATTTAACCGGTTCTTTCTCTTGCGCATTTTGAATTTCAAAAAACTCTCCTTTATTGAAATTGAACATATTGGCAAAAATATTAGAAGGAAAGCTTTCAATAGCGATATTGTTCTCTTTTACGGTAGCGTTGTAATACCTACGTGTCATTTCAATATCATCTTCTAATGAAGAAAGCTCATTTTGCAACTCACTAAAATTACGATTCGCTTTTAAATCGGGATAATTCTCGGCAACGGCAAAAAGGTTGACCATAGAATTTTTCAAAGCACTCTCTGCTTTTCCTTGTTCATCAACAGATGAAGCGTTTTGCGCTAAATTTCTTGCTTTAGTTATATTTTCAAAAGTTTCTTTTTCGTGCGTCGCATAGCCTTTTACGGTTTCTATTAAACCAGGAATTAAATCGTATCGCTTTTTCAAGAAGACATCAATACTGCTCCACCCTTCTGCCATTTCTGTTTTCTTTCTAACCAAGCCGTTGTACACTGAAATAGCATAGAAAAACAGAATAAGGACAATAGTAATTAATACAATAGATATAAGCATAGGGATAGTTTTATGCTAAAATAACAGAATTAGTCGAGTATTATTATATAATCGTAATGATATTACAAAGTAAACTCCTACACTGAAAATAGATGTAATTGATAAGTAGGAAGAGAAAGGTATGTAAAGAATTTAACAACTTCGGTATCACCTGTTAATCGGTAAGGTGAATACTTTTCGATAATATGTCTTTATAAATTCAATACCTGTTTATTCAAAAAGACCAATAAGAGGCATACCTTAAAGTTCAACTCCTGTACAAGCCTCAAAAATAGTTGACGAAATTCTAAGCAATGATCTTATAAAATCGATTTTAGATCTTTAAGTTTGTTATTTAGATGATGCTTTTACCAAAGCATGGTTCTAAGTCTTTCAAATCAATTGTTACCTATCTAATTTAAAATACCAATGGCTACTACAACTTACTCATTTGATGAAATCATAAACAGAGATGGTACCAACGCAATGTCTCTTACTGGCTATAGAGGCTACCTCTTTGATCCAAATGAAGATTTAAGCGGCAAGTATGCCGAAGAAGATTTTATACCTATGTGGGTGGCAGATATGGAATTTGCCATAGCTCCGGTGATTATCGATGCCTTAAAAGCGCGACTAGAACACCCATTATTGGGCTATTCTATGGTTGCAGATCCTGCCTATCATTTGGCTTTTCAAAAATGGTGTCAAGATCGGTATGATTGGACCTTTAATGAACAGCACCTCGTGCACGCAAAAGGTGTAATACCTGCATTGTACAGTCTTATTGGTCAAATTTGCAAACCAGATGAGCAGGTACTTATTGTTACCCCATCATATGCCTTTTTTAAACATGCTGCCGATTATAATGGTATTGAATTGGTATGTTCTGAATTGAAAGAGGAGCAAGGCAAATTCGTTATGGATATGGACGATATTAGAACAAAAGCCGCCAATGAGAAATGCGTATTGGGTATCTTCTGTAACCCACATAACCCAACGGGTCGGGTTTGGTCTAGCAATGAGTTACAAGAACTGGGCGAGATTTGCTTAGCGAACGGACTAACGATTATATCTGATGAAATTCATTGCGATTTGGTTAGAGACGACCAGTCGTTTACGCCTATGGCAAAATTGTTTCCAGATACTGACCGTATTATTACCTGTATGGCGCCCAGCAAAACATTTAATCTAGCCGGTAATCTATTTGCCAATATCATTATACCGAATGATGCTATTCGAGAGCAATATAAAGAAACCTATTTGCCCGTAGAAAACCCCTTGAGTATTGTTGCCGCAGAAACAGCCTATACAAAAGGTCATGTCTGGTTGGCAGATTTAACCACTTACCTAGATGCTAATTTTCAGTATCTAAAAGAACAGCTAGACCTGCACTTGCCAGAAACAGATTTTATAATACCCGAAGCTACCTATTTGGCTTGGGTAAATGTGGGTCATTATTTTAAATCTGATGAAAATCTAACTCTATTCTTTGCGCGTAATGCTGGTGTGTTATTGGAAGGCGGAAATATGTTCGTTGCCAATGCCGACGGATATATACGCTTAAACCTTGCTTGCCCCAGAGCACGATTAGAAGAAGGTCTCCGTCGTGTAATCGTTGCTATACGAGAACAATAGGCTAGGGCACCGTTATGATCAAATGAAGCACTTTAGATATTTTCAGGAAGCGTTATTTATTTTTTACTCAAGATATTAAAAGGGGAGAAGTCAATAAATTCGGTATTGACTTTATGGTGGTTTACCGTTCTTACCCATTGCTTGGTTTCAAAAGTCCAGAATCTACCGGTTTCGCCAGATTTGTAGAAATCATCGGCAGAATTTTGATCAAATTGTAATGCCGCAGTACCAGAAAGTTGCAAGGTTTCTCCCTTCTCATAATTTACGAAAAGCAACGCTGCTTTTGGGTTTTCATAGATGTTGCCTAAAGTGCTGAACATACTATTGCCCAAGTAATCGGGTACGCGTAACTGACCATTTTCTAGAATCTCTATAAACCCAGGATCACCACCTCGGTGCGATGCTTCTATATCTCCTTTTTTAGTCTGTGTACTTATAAAAAATGTATGTGTCGTGCTGATCCATTTCTTTTCAGATGCGCCTAAGCTACTGCCTTTTTCAAAGGTTGTATTTAATGTATCTTTAATTTTGGCAGGTACTTCAATTTCTTCTCGTTGTATGTGTTTTGGACAACTGGGGTAACCCATTTTTATAGCAACACTAATTTCATTGTCCGTTTTTGTAGCTTCTCCCCAGGCTCTATAACGTGCCCTTCTCGCTGCTTCATGAAATAGCAGCCCAACCGTTGGTTTTGTTACAATATTGGTAAAGAAAATATCATCTGTAGTACTGGTAACCTTGGTAAGGTCGAATTTTATTTCTTCTACGGATGGGATAACAATAAAACCACGTTCACCCACCAATAACGATAACCAAATAGCTTCATTGGCATCTTCACTACCGGCAAACGCCAATACCTGATGTTCTATAAAAGCGATAGATCTTGGATGAAGCGATGCTGCAAGCATTGGTATTCTTTGTATGGCAATGTCTTCTTCTCCGGCTTTTTTTTGTACCGCTAATTGCCCATCATGGAAAATAGAATTCATAGGTTTCGTCTAATTAAGGTTGTGATAATTACCTGGGGTTTAGACGTGCTTTGGGTTGTAAACTTTCTTGTAATCAGTCTTAATATCTAATTTAATTATAAAGAGGTTGCTTTAGGCGGGTCTACATTTATGGGACTGTAATAATTCTTTTAAAAAATCAGTTATTCATGCTATTTCTACTAGCTGTTTTCTTCTCTTCAATCCATGCTGCTTCATAGTGCTTTTTTAAGGCTACAAAGCTTTCAACAGGGTTTTCCATATTCCAGACTCCGCCTAAAACGCTAATTCCCTTAAAACCGAGTTTTAATGTTTGTTGGACTGTTTTATCGGTGATACCGCCCATGCCCACAATCAACTTTTCACTTTGGTTGACGTCGAAACCTTTGCCTTCGTAGCCTTGTTTAGAGATAGAAGAAAACACGGGACTCAGTAAATGATAATCAAATTCAAATTCACAATCTTCTAATACCTCTGGATCGTGAAAAGAAGAACTTATAGTCTTACCGTACATATCTAAGCTTTTAAAATACTGCCCAGGATTGTCAATATGGTCTATTCTTTTTTGCTCTTGAAAATGAATCCCTTTTAAGTCATATTCATTGACCAATTCATGAAAAAAATGTACTACAATTCTATTATGATACTTGGTATCGATCGCATTTAAATAATCGCAATGTTCTTGATAGTCCTTCAAAGGTTTTCTTAAATGGTAATAGGCTAAACCTTCTTGAAACAACTGATGTAGCAATTCAATTTCATTCGGGATATCTTTTTCTGGAGCTATTAATATGATCATTTTTGTAATTTAAGTATTGTAATGGAAATTCTCTTGCTTTATGTGGGCAACATAGAAATGGAAAGCGTGATTTTCAACCCCCTTGGGTAGCTCTAATGACCAATACTTCATCGTTCTCGTTGAGTGTTTTGGTATGCCACTCTGTTTTGGTAATAATGTTCTCATTTACCGCCACGGCTATTCCTTTAACAGAAATATTCAAACCTTTAATGATTTCATCTAGTGTAACGTTCGGCTTGCATAGGTGAGTGGTGTTGTTTACTTTAATATCTATCATCTGTTTCACTAGTTGACTGAAGCGTATTCGCTACTATATTTTTTAGTGTAAACAGTAAGAATAGAAAATGATAAAAGGAAAGTACAGGTTGTTGATCCTGATAACTTTTCCCTACGTTGATATTAATCAAATCAGGTTCTAAGGATATTTCTCAAACTATGAAATAGCTACTCCTAAAGTTTACATGTCTAATTTAAGGATTTGAAGACGAACATGTGCTTTTAAACATCAGAATGTTGATTAATTTATAGCTACAAGCTTTTTATGAAAAGATCGGCAACTATACTATACCTAGCATATAAGTCTAATCATTAGCCCTAGCACTTTCATTGATAATTTTATACTAAAACGCTAAAAAGAATAAATGAGTTACAGCAATTTTGTATTTCACACACCCCAGAATCAATACGCTATATCTGGGCGTTGCAAAAAGATTTATTCTCCACTTTTTGTAAGCAAATGCAGTAATGCTAGACTCATGCATGTATAACCTAACAACGCTATTTATGAAAACGATTCTCTCCTTTGTTTTAAGCTTAAGCTGCTTATGTATGTTTGCACAAAAAACCATAGACTTTCCCGCTAAAGATGGGCTGCTGATTACCGCAGATTATTATGAAGCCAAAGGGAGCGAAACCTTTATACTCCTTTTTCATCAAGCAGGGTGGAGCCGTGGAGAATATAAAGAAATAGCACCTAAATTAAACGCATTGGGTTATAGCAGCCTTGCCATTGACCAACGATCTGGTGGAGCGGTGAATTCTGTTGTAAACCAGACCAACCAAAGAGCGGTAGCCGCAGGGAAGGAAACCGAATATGTAAATGCTTTTCAAGATATTGAGGCAACCGTGGCTTATGTAAAAAAGACATATTCCCCTAAGAAAATAATTATCTGGGGTAGTTCTTACTCCTCTTCCTTAGTTCTTAAATATGCCGGTGACTATCCTGATAATATAAATGCCGCCATGGCTTTTTCACCTGGCGAATATTTTGGTAAAGACGATTTTATAAAAAATAGTGCCGCAAATATTAAAGTACCCACGTTAATTACTTCTGCGCAAAACGAACAAGATAATTGGGCTGCCATAAACGAAGCAATACCTACCACTACAAAAGTGTCGTATGTACCAGCAACCAAAGGAAATCATGGTTCGCGGGCGTTATGGGAAAAGTTTGACGATAATGATGGCTATTGGAGTGCCGTAAAAGACTTTTTAAAGAATATATAGATATATCATCAACGTATTATGAGACAGCTACTAATCCATTTTACCATACTATGTGTTTTACTATTATCCATAACGGGCTGCAAGCAAGTAGACGAAAAAAAACACACTGATAAAAGACTAAAAAATGAAGTTCTTGTCTTAGGTACTATTCACGGCGGGCATCTTACGGATAGCGTTTATACTACTGACTATCTAAAAAGATTAATCAAGAATATTAATCCAGATTACATATTAACCGAAATTCCTCCAAATCGTTTTAAAACGGCCTATGAAGGCTTCAAAAGAGACGATAGTATTTCAGAACCACGTACCATGCGTTTTCCTGAATATGTAGCTGTTGTATTTCCATTATCCAAAACCATGGATTTTGAAATTATACCTACCGCTGGTTGGACAAAGACCATGGCAGACGAACGAGGAGAGAAACTAAGGGCTATACAGAAAGACACTTCTAGAACGGCAGATTGGACCGCATACATTTCAGCAAATAAGCGTACAGATTCTTTATACAAAGCTAGTGGCAAGGTTAATGATCCTTATTTTATTCATACCAATGAATATGATAGCATTCAAGATATTGGGTTACAAAAATATAATGAGCTATTTAACGAAGAACTGGGTCTTGGTGGTTGGGAAAATATAAATATTGCTCATTATTGGAATATTGAAAAGGCGCTGGAAAAACACCGCTATCAAGGTAAAAGAATTTTAATTACCTATGGCGCCGGACACAAAGGGTGGTTTTTAAGAGAACTACGTAAGCGCGATGATATTGAGCTATTAGAAATGCATCCATTTTTAGACGCTATTAAATAATCACCGAACGTTTTAGTATCGTTTTGTATTTATACTACTCGAAAGTAGCAGGGAAGCACTATGTATTACAACTCATATTTAACTTGAAAACGCTAAAAAAAGTAAAACAGTTGCAGTAATTTTGTACTTCACATACGCTACAAAAATTTAGAAACTTGCTAGAGAAAAGAAGACAATTACCGCAAGAACACGTAACTGACACAGAAAACTTCATCTATTGTTTAGAAGGCGTCGATGATATTGAAAACGAGAAAGTTACCGAAGCACAACAAAGCTTAGAGCAACTAGCCATGAAATATGGTATTGCCAGTATCTATAAAACATGCGATACTATTGAAGGGCTAGAAGACAGTTTAAATGCTCTGGTGTTAGATGATCATAATTTTAAAGATTATGAAATTATTTACTTGGTGATGCATGGCGAAGCAAATAGCATTTGCTTAAACGACTACTACTATAGCTTACAAGAGATTGCGGAAATTTTCGAGGGACGATTAAAAGGGAAGATCCTGCATTTTTCAAATGCAAAAATTCTAGACCTTGACGAAGAAGAATCTCAATACTTTTTAGACATCACCAATGCTAAAGCAATTTCTGGCTATGGCAATGCATTCGACGGAGTAAGCAGTGCAAATCTCGATAAGGCATTCTTTAACTTATTTAAAGAAGATGATGATATGTTCGATGTGGTAGAAGAACTACACCAAAGACATTACAATGTATGTAAACTACTTGATTTTAGATTGTATTACTAAGCTACTGCCCAAAACAAATCACTTACTCTTCAATTTGATCTCAAGCACTTGATCGCCGTTGTAGACAATTTTTAAACTTGTCTGTTGATTCGTTGAATTACCTATGTGTTTAATAACAATAGGCATTTCTTCGCCTGTTGGCACTAAAACATGTTCAACTTTTGACTCAATTTGATACTCACTTCTAGCATCACCAGTAAGTGTTATAGTACTGATAAAGCAGCCCGTATTACCTTCGATATTTTTAAGATTTATAGTCGTTTCGGTGCACATTGGTATGTCAACTTCTGACTTAGCACTTAGCTTTGAACCTACAAGTGCTTTCCCTTTTGGGTTGTCTTCGCCATACACCTCCATATTCCTTTGATTTCCACCGGCACGTACCGGTGATCCCGCTGCTATATGAATTCCATTTCCTGAAAGTATTGCCTGAGTACCATGCCTAGCATAGTTCATATCTTGCATTTTAGACCACAAACCTGATTTAGGATTATAGGCTTCAACAAGTTTATAAGCCGGACCAGCTTCTTCGCCTTCACCACCCATTACAAAAAGTTCTCCGTTATAAACTACAATACCAGGTGCGGCTCTTGGGGTCGGTAAATTTTTAGATAATACAGACCAGCGCTTTAAGTCAAAATCATAAGTATCAACTATTGCTGGTAACGGGGCAAATACTCCGCCTTCGCCACCAGATTGTCTTCCGCCAGCGGCATATAATTTATTTTCGATTACAGCGGCACTAAAATGATCCCTTTGTTGAGAGGCATTTTCTAATATAGTCCAAGTATTGGCCTTAGGGTCATATACATCAAACCAGTTGACATAACCGCCATCATGACCAATAGTATTACCACCGACGACATAGAACTTATCTTTATATATAACCAAACCTGCACCACCTCTTCTTCTGTTTTCAGGAATCTCAGGGCCTTGAATCCAATTGTCTGTAGGTGGGTGATATAACCATACATGTTCTTCGGGAATTTCTCTCGGAAAATTATTGGTCTTAAAAGCTGCTACAACCCAAATAAAGCCTTCATAAGCCGTTGCCTGAAAATGATTAAACTCTTTGGGCGCCATTCTACCGGTACTCCAAGTGTTATTCTTATAATCGTAGATATCTAATTTTTGAGCCGATTCGCGACCGCCAAACAATATAAATTTATCACCAATTTGCACAAATGAACATTCGTGTCGCGCCGTATAATCTTCACTTTCATTCTTGTCAATCCATTTATCCGTATGCTTTTTATTCATTTGGCATAATCCTAAAAAAGGTATTAGAATCAATAAATAGCTTAATAGATTTTTCATATTTGATGTGTTTTTTTGATGTATTGATATTGTCATCTGGACTATAATAGTACACTATTTAATTGGTTTGAGAACAATTTGGGGGGAGTACTTTAGATGTACCAAATTCTAGCTTTTTTAAAATTCATAACTCTTACTTATTCACGATAAAAATTAAATCTATATTCCTATTTTTACCAAAATCAATTAAAAGAATTTAATAGTATGAGCAAAACAAAACTAACCATAAATAGTAATGGGTCTGTAAAAGTAGAAGGAGATTTTGAAGTTGTAGATAGCCAAGGTAATTCATATAACTTACAAGGTAGAACAGTGTTAGGTATATGTCGTTGCGGACTTTCTAATAACAAACCTTTTTGCGATGGTTCACATAGAAATCATTTTGAGCACGAAGCAACAGCTTTCGATTTACCACCAATGAAAAAGAAATAAAACATATGAATTATTGCTTTTTAATGGACTTCTCTCATAAAAAAGCAATAATCTGTTTTTGTTCTATAATGTCTTGCGATATGTAACTTGAGCTTTGGAATGGCATAAAAATAAAGACGATAATTTTTGATTTTTTTCTTCTGAAAAATTTCTTTACTAAAATAATAAAACCGGTGCAAGAGGCTCATGAATTCCTTTTAAAGGAAAAAACTAACTATGCATATTTGTGCGGGATAGTTTTAAGCAATTATATCTATGAGAATTAAACCAAAACTTTAATTTCATTCATTGTAGCTCTGGTCATTACTAAATCTTAAATGCAAGTGCCCTATAATTTTACACGTTACGAAATATAGTACGGGATTATGAGAGAAGGAATCTGGAGTTGATAGTGAACAATAAACAATTAGAATCATTTATATTCGTTAATTTACTACTATAAGATAATTGCTGTATAATCGATTATATTTTATACTTTATAAATTAATACAACACTATGATTTCTAGGTCAACCTTTCAATTCAACAGTATTAAATTATCCTATTTTTTTTTATTATCATTCTTTGTTTTTATTGTCTCGTGTTCAAAGGATTCCGATGGAAATAGTGATAAAGAAGTTGTAGCATGTTTTAATATTGTTAAAGATACCTTGTACTTTAATGAAACACTCCAAATAGAAAATTGTTCGCAGAATGCGGTATCGTACACTTATCGGGTAGCTGGTTTTGATGTCACTTTAGAAGAATTAGCAACAATGCAATTCTCTCCTGGCAATAAAATGATTACAATGGGTGCTTATGGTGAAAATGGTGAAACTGACCTTCTTCAAGCGGATTTTCAACAAAAAGAATTTTATGTAAAGGAAGAAGCCGACTCCTATTTTTTTCCAGATGAATTTTTAGGCAGCAGGCGTCTTTTAAAGTTTGATAGACATCCATTTACGAATGAAATGTATGCTATTTATGTCGATTTTAATGACTTAAAGTATTATTACGCTGCTATATCCGAAGATTTAGAATTTACATTAATCGAAATTAATACAGGGTATTCTGATTATGGATATAGAGCACTTTGCGATTTTCAAGATGATGGCACTATTTATATTGACATGCCATTTAGATATACCAATGCAATAATTAGGCAACGTCATATTGTTAATATTGAAACTGGATTATCTCCACTCACAAACTTAGATTTATTGAGTTATGACTTCGATGTAGGTTATACCACGCTGAATAACAAAGCCTATGCTTTTGGTGCCAATTTCACCTCAGAACCACGAAAATACGTTCCAGCAATAAACACCTTGGTATCAGGAGAAACAGAAACCATAAAAGAATTTGATTTTGGAGATAAAAGTGGGGTGATTGGTAATCTGACACCTTTTAGAGACGGGTTTTTAGCATTCGCAGGTGCATTTGATTTTGCTTCGGATGGGTTGGTCAGTAATGCTACTACCAGGTTATTAGAATTGGATGCCGAATTCAACCTTGTTAATTCCCAAGAATTGGATGCCCTTGGTGAGGCAACAATTGGTTCTTTAGGCACTATGAGTGCGCCTTATCATATGGTAAAATTACCTAATGATAACATACTATTATACGGCTTGAATACCTTGCGTATTCTTGATTCTAACCTAGCGATCATACATGCGGAGGCCTTACCTGGTTTCACTGATCAGTCTCATTTGATTTTAGATGATCATATCTACTTGTCTGCAACGAATTACCTTTATAAATACAGCTTTGATGGTACTAGACTAGCTGAGCTTAAGGTTCGTCAAAATGGAATGAGAGGTATAGTGCCTTATAAAAACGGACTTATTTTTATGGCTGAATTGAATGACTTGTTTGCTGGAGGAAATAAAGAAGTCTTGACAGGAATTGTTGATAAGGATCTTAAGTTATTACCTCTTAAATAAAATAATTGTTTACATAAATTCTAAAAGCAGAATACTATAAAACAGTTAGCAACACTTTCAAATTGTGAGGTAAAATATGACGTGTTTTCAAAGAATATCATATTGTAAAAAAGAAAGCATATTGCCCCTAATTTCTATATGATTTGAATACTTTGTAGGATTGGTCTATTTAGTTTAATAACCGAAAATCACTTGGGTTTAATTGTGTTTTCTTTTTAAAAAGAGTGCTAAAGTATTGAGGGTATTCAAAGCCTAAATCATAAGCTATTTCGCTAACGCTTTTATTTGAGTTTAGAAGTATGGTTTTAGCTTTTGATATTATAACTTCATGTCTATGTATGATAGTCAGCAAATACGCGATTCTCAGAATACATATAAATGTTCTATAATGTTCTGCGTTATGTAACTTTGCTTTGGTAAAAGCTAAGTTACATTTCTACATTTTCTTTATTTTTTTCTTCTAAAAACTTTCTCTACAATGTTAATGTAACACTCTTTTTACGAAACGACGATAGGAGAAGAGTGGAATGTGTGTGAAGTGGAATTAAAGAAGATTTGGTACTAATTTTCTCTATACAGAGATTAGTTTTTATTTATGTAAATTTGCGTGATATAAAAAAGCCATAGATGTTTAACTAAATATCTATGGCTTTTACTTAGCTACAAATAATATTGATTTTCTTATGAAATTAAATATTTGTTATTGCTGTTTTTTACTTTAATCCCATTCGTTAGTATTTGATACTGCTATTTTTCCACCACCAGTAAAGAAAAGTGTTATAGATCCAAATAAGTACAATCCTAATAATTCTACTGCCCAACCTCCGTATTGATTTAGTGAAAATATATCTCCTGAATGGGCTATTAGCACAGCCATTAATGCTCCAAAGGCATAGACTAAAGCTGCAATACGCGTTCTATAACCAATTATTATTAATAGAGGTGCTATAACTTCTGTAATAAAAATACCGTATGCAATAAAAGTAGGTAATCCTTTTTCTGCTAACATACCTTCTATAAAAGAGATGCCTTTAAATTTAGCAATACCATGTAATAGCATTAAAAATCCGATTGAAATACGAAGGATTAAAAGCCCTAAATCATTATTTTTTGTTTTCATTTATTAATATTTTAAATATTTTTAATTGTTATTATTTCATTGCGTCGACTACTTTTTTAGTATCAACAAACTGTTCAAAATGCGTAATTTTATTATTTTTTAAATGATATAAGTGTAATGCTCTAATATTAATAGTAAAACCGCTTTTAATATTAGTACCTCTGTAGTGTCCGATTGCTACTACTTTATCATCTTCTAGCATAAACTCATCAGGAGTAAATTTAAAATCAATCCATTCTATAGCTAGTTTAGAAAATACATTTTCAACTATATCATCATAACCAATATATGTTCCTGCATAGGGAAAACCATCGGCTTCTTTCCATATAACATTAGGAGCTAAATGGTTTTTCAAATTATTGAAATCGTGATATGTACTTTTAATAATCTCAATATTTTGTTCTTCTTGAGACGAATGGTTACATCCTAAAAATGAAGATAATATCGCTAGTGTTAGTACTTTATAAAAGCTAACTTTTATCATTTAAAAATTCATTTTAGTTAAGGTTATATTCTTTTAAAATCAATGACTTATAGCATATAATTCGTTAAACCTTTTCTATTTAAATTTTAATTTTAAAATTCGGTATGGTTTTATAGCTAAATCTTCTGTACCAGTAAATTCAACTGTTTTATTTATTTGATTACTTGTTATATACAGCCAATCTTTGTAAATTCTTATATTATCTGGCCAATCAAAATAAGCGTGTTGTTTTAGTGTGCTTAAGGTTCCGTTTTTTGATAATTTAGAAATACTATATTCTTGCACGTTGGTGAAGTAGTGGTTTCCTTCATCATCTGTAGCAGCTCCATCACAAATTGGTTTTTCACCAACTAGCGCTATTTGTTTAATAATCTCTTCGTCACTAGCATCTTCTCTAATAATTTTTGTAGGTAATTTGTACCACTTTGTGCTATTCATTGCTCCATAGTATAAAGTTTCTCTGTCTTTAGAAATAGTAATGGGATCTACAGAAATTCGAATAGGATTTCCTAAATAATGTTGAACTTTATTATCTATTACCATATCAATATCTTCGTACTGCATACTTGGTAAATCAACAATTTTTCTAAAGGATTGTTTTTTAATATCTATAACAATGATTCCTGTATTTACAGCATCTGCTAGATAAACAAAATCGTTTATTTCATCAATGGCTAAGTCTTGAACAAAACCTGTGTTAGGTGCTAACGCTTCGGGAACATCAAAACGATATAATTCTTCTTTTGTATTAATATCATAAGCAAAAACTCTGGTTTTCCCTATGTTTAAACCTACATCTACCAACCATAATCTATCTTTATTATCAAAAACAATTCCTAGAGGTGTGTCAAATTTTTCATTTGAAGTGGTCGTTGCTGTAGATTGCATTTCTTTATTCGGAAAAGGAATAAATTTGTCACCAACTATTTCTAGAAGCTGAACATTCCCTTTTCTTGTAGGATGAATACTTGTAAATAATCTACCTTGATTAGAAACAGCTAAATTTCCTGGACTCAGTTGCATTTCAACTACAACATCTAGTGTTCCAACAGGAACTTTAGATACCACAGATTTAGCTAAATCTTGAGGTTGTTTTTTTGAGGCTGAAGAATTACAAGAAATTAAGGTAACTAGTAGTACTATTAAAATACTATATTTTTTCATTTGTTTAAAATTGATTAATAAATAACTTGTTTTATGCGTTTTTTTGAAATTTACCATGTTGATGGAACTACGTCTGGTGGATGGTTGTCCATATCAAATATCACTCGCCATTTATTATCTTTAAATTTCTTGTACACGACTAGAAATCGACCATTTTGGCGTATATCTATATTGTCTGATGGATTAATCCCATGAAAATCAAACTCACCTAACACCGTACCAATATTTCCTTCTACAGTTATTTTTATGATATTAAAATCTATCGATGGTTTTAGAGAAAATGTATTTATAAAACCCTCTTTTATTGTTTTTTTTCCTTTTTGTAAAGGAAAATCATGACTTGCAAAAAGTGCAGAATCATCATAAAGTTCAATTAATTTATCTGCATCATTATTATTAAAGTTCTCAAACCAAGAATCAACAACAATACTTAATTCATTTTCTAAATCTTGTGTAGTTGTTTTTTGATTAGTGCAAGACATAATCCCAAATAACAAAAGCATTAAAGGGAGGTATTTATTTTTTTTCATAATTATTATTTTAGTTAAATACGCGTTTCGTTTTACTATTTAAAGTTTAAATAAAATGCTTTTTTTTTCTGAGATTGGATAATCTGTATACCCTTCTTTACCAATAGAATAATGAGTATCAGAATCAGATTTAGCAAATTCATCTCCATTTTTTATTCTGTCAACAAGATCTGGGTTAGAAATAAATGGTTTTCCAAATGCTACTAAATCTCCTTTATGACTGTCTACTTCCCATTGTGCTTTTTCGCTATCAAACCCGCCACTTGATATATAAGTTCCTTGATATAAAGTAGTTTTTATCTTTTCCTTTAATGTTACAGACACTTCTGGAGCTCCTATAGAAGAATGGTCTACCATATGAATATAGATAACACCTATTTTATTAAGAGCTGATACCAAATATTCAAATGCTTCATCTGTTTTATCATATAAACCCATATCATTGAATACTCCGTAAGGTGAAATTCGAATACTTGTCTTTTCTTTACCTATAGCGTCGGCTACTTTTTTTGTTACTTCTAAGGTAAATTTCATTCTACCTTCTAAAGTTTCGCCATATTCATCTGTCCGTAGGTTGGTATGAGGATTAATAAATGTGTCTAATAAAAAACCGGTGCCTGCATGAATTTCTACACCATCAAAACCTGAGGCAATTGCATTTTTAGCAGACTGTACGAATTCCTCAATAGTATTATGAATGTCTTTTATAGTCATCTCTTTTGCCATTGGGTAGGACTGTGCTCCATTTTTATCTGTCCACATTGTTCCTGCTGATTTTAAAGTAGATGCTGCTAATATAACGGCATCTTTGGGCATATTATCTGGATGAGATATCCTGCCAGTATGCATTAGTTGCGCAAATATTTTTGAGCCTTTACGATGTACTGCCTCAGTAATTTTTTTCCAACCCTCTATTTGCTTTTGGTTATAGAGTCCTGGTATTCTGGCATAACCCAAAGCATTTGGAGATGGTGCGATGCCTTCAGAAATAATTAATCCAGCACCTGCTCTTTGAGAATAATACGTTATCATTAAATCATTTGGAACGTTATTAATTGCTCTAGATCTGGTCATTGGCGCCATTACTACTCTGTTTTTAAGTGTAATATTACCTAGTTGATATGGTTCTAATAATTTCATATATTATTTAATTTTGTTATGATGTCAATCATTCTTTTTTTAATCTATTTGTTCAAAAAAGGATAATCTGTATACCCTTCTTTTCCACCAGTATAAAATGTGTTTTGATCTGGAACATTTAATGCTGTATTCAGTTCAAATCGTTTTGGCAAATCAGGGTTTGAAATAAATAAGCTACCGTAAGAAACAAGGTCTGCAAGATTTTTTTCTAAAAGTTCATTTCCAGAATCTTTGGTATAATGTCCGTTCATCATAAGGGTTCCCTTATATTTTGAGCCATAAAAACCAGCAACATCAGGCTCTAGTTCAGGACGTTGATCTATTGGCATCATCGGATTCATTAAATGTAAGTAGGCTAGGGAGTAGGTGTTTAGTTTTTCTATGATAGTACTATATGTTTCTCGTGCATTAGCATCACCAACAGAGTGAAAAATACCAGAAGGCGATAATCTTAATCCTACTCGTTTACTATCCCAAACCTCTAGTACGGCATCAAGTACTTCAAAAAGAAATCTACTTCTATTCTCTATAGACCCGCCATAGATGTCTGTACGATTATTGCTAATATCATCAATAAATTGATTAATTAAATATCCGTTTGCACCGTGAATTTCAATACCATCAAATCCTGCATCCTTGGCATTTTGAGCAGCTATTTTAAACTCTTGAACAACAGAAGGAATTTCATTTAACTCTAATGCTCTAGGAGTTTCAAAATTCTTTTTACCTTGTGGAGTATAGACTTCTCCATCTGCCTTAATACTTGATGGGGCAATAGGTAACTCGCCGTCAAAAAAATCTGAATGTGTAACTCTACCTACATGAAACATTTGTAAAAAGATTATACCACCTTCTTTATGAACACCGTCAGTTATTTTTTTCCAGCCTTTTATATGTTCTTGACTATAAATGCTAGGCGCATTTATATAACCAAGGCTGTTTTTAGAAATTGCTGTGGCTTCGGCTATAATTAAACCAGCACTTGCTCTTTGTTTATAATATTCAACATTTAGATCTGATGGTATTCCATCACTATTAGATCTGCTTCTTGTTAAAGGAGCCATAACTATTTTGTTTTTTAGGGTAAGGCTTCCTATTTTATATATTTCTAATAATTTCATAATTAATTATCTTTATTTTAGTGAACGTTAACTTTTCTCTTGTAATGAGCGTTATTTTATTACTCAAAAAAAATAGATTCTTTTATTAGTTTGCACGAGCAATACCAAAGGCGTTATCAATTCTATACAGCCAATTACCGTCCTCTCCTTGTTGTAAGACATCAGTTCCTGTTGCTCCAAATTCGAATGAATTACCATCTGAATCAATTCCTGTATAAGTCCAATCAACTATTACTAGTGCAATGTTACCGCTTTGTATCACATTTCTAACTTGAATATCACTTTGTCCTCCTAAATCAAAGAAACCTTGGTACCCTTCACGAATAGCATCAAAACCAACTTTAGGTTCACCTTCTGGTTGATCAACGAAAACCGCCTCTTCATTATAGAGAGAAAGAATACCGTCCATATTTCGGGTATTTATATACATTTCAAGATTTTCAACAAGTACCTCTAGTTCAGCAGTTGAAGCGGCTGAGTTTTCAGCTTGTGTAAAACCAGTATTGCTATCTGGACGAGCAACACCAAACGCGTTGTCAATACTATAAAGCCAGTAGTTGCCACCTTCATCCTGTTGCAACACGTCGGTTCCCGTTGCTCCAAATTCAAATGAATTGCCGTCTGAATCGATTCCTGAAAAGGTCCAATCAACGATCACTAGTGCAAGGTTACCGCTTTGTATTACATTGCGTATTTGAATATCGCTTTGTCCTCCTAAATCGAAAAAACCTTGATATCCCTCACGAATAGCGCTAAAACCAACTTTAGGTGCACCCTCAGGTTGGTCAACAAAAACCGCTGCCCCGTTATAAAGGGACAGGACACCGTTCATATTCTGTGCGTTTATATACATTTCAAGTTTTTCAACAACCTCTTCAGGTGTAGTAGCAAAATCATTTATGTCCTCTGAATTGTTCCCATTATCGTTGTCATCACAACTAATAACTACCAGCATAATTGTCATAATAGTTAACAGTCTTACTATATTATTTTTTAATGTATTCATAATCATTTTATTTTTTAATATCAATATTGATAACCAACTTATAATAAAACAGGTGTCGTTATCCTAAATTCACTTATTATTAGTTTGCACGTTTAACACCAAAAGCATTATCAATTCTATACTGCCAGATGCCAGCTTCGTTTCGTTTTAATACATCGGTTGCTGTTGCCCCGAATTTAAATGCATTACCCTCTGAATCGGTTCCTTTAAATGTCCAATCAACAATCACTAGCGCAACGTTTCCGCTTTGTATCAGATTACGAACTTTAATGTCGCTCTGCCCCCCCAAATTAAGGTACCCCTGAAAACCTTCACGAATAGATTCAAGACCCGCCTTTGGTTCACCTTCAGGTTTATTTACGAAAACAGACTCCTCATTATAGAGTGATAGAATGCCATTCATATTCTTGGTATTCATATATAATTCAAGTTTTGCTGCAATGTCTATGTTTTGTACTTTCTTAGCTAGACTCTTTTGATCTATTGGGCTATCTGCATGAGCAACACCAAATGCATTATCAATTTTATAAAGCCAGTGCCCAGCTTCGTTTTGTTGTACAACATCTGTTGCTGTTGCTTTAAACTCAAACGCCTTACCCTTAGCATCAATTCCTGTAGTAACCCAATCAACTATTAATAATGCTAGATTACCGCTTTGTATCACATTACGCACTTGAATATCGCTCTGTCCGCCCATATCTAAGACACTTTGAAAACCATTGCGAATAGCATCAAGACCAATTAGAGGTATACCTTCAGGTTGATTCACAAAAACGGACTCTTCGTTATATAAAGAGAGTACACCTTTTATATCTTTAGTGTTTAAATACGTTTCAAGGTTTTTAGCAACCTCTTTTGGAGTTGTAGCAGGGGCGTAGTTAATTACTTGTCCGGCCTCTATATTATGAGCTTGCTTACCAACATTTTTTGTGTTTTTAGTAATTTTTGTGCCACAACTAATAGCGATTAACATAATTGTTATTATAGCGAGTAGTTTTCTTAAATTGTTTTTTATTGTATTCATAATTACCTTATTTAATTTATTATTGATGTTAACTGTATATATTCTTAGATTAACATAAAAGAACGAACGTTCTTTTATTGGGTAAAAAAAATGAAGGAAATAAACATTTGTTTTATTCCAAACATTTTAATGAGAGACTAGTTAATTCTTCTAATTCTTTTCTGTTTTGATGAGACTTCCCAGTTAATCTCAAACCATGAATAGCAGTTATTAAATATAAGGCATAGCTTTCTGCGTTACTATTTGAGTTAATAGTTTTCTCTTTTTGTCCTAATTCGACAAGGTTAACAAAGAGATTAAGAAAATCTTTTTGACTTTTTTTTAATACTTCTGTCATATATTTATCTGTATTCCATAATTCTGCTTTGGTGTTAACCCACAAACATCCGCTATGTGTTTTATCGTTTACAATAACATTAATATGAACACCAAAAATATTATGGATAGCTTCAAAAGCGTTTGATGAACAGTCAATTGCTTTTGTTATCAATTTATTATATCTGGCACCATAAGATTTAAGAACTTCTTCAAATAAACCTTGTTTAGAGTCAAAAGAATTGTAAATACTTGATCTACCTAGTTTAGTGGTTTCTACAATATCTTGCATAGAAGTACCATTATATCCTTTCTTTTGAAATAGATTAATAACAGTATCTACCACTTGAGCTTTATCGTATGTTTTTTCTTTAGGCATAGTTTAATTATAATAGAACGAACGTTACAAATGTAGTAAATACTATTAGATATTTATCCATTTAACTAAATTTTATGATTTTTAATTGAGTCGCCCAAAATGGTTAAAACTACTATTTTATTCTTTTTTAGAAAATATCACAGAAAATTTTGATGAAAAAATAGGTGAATAAGGTGTTCATATTTTATATATATAAACCTTCAATTATTTGGTAGACTATTGATCAACCAAATTTTTAAAAATTATAAACATTAGTTTTTTTGGTATTGGTAAGTGTAGTAAAATTAGGTTTTAAAATAACAATTAGTGATCATAATTATTTGAAAGAAGTAAATGAGCACATTGGAGTAAGGAGATATTATAGCTATCTTTCTTCTATAGATAGAATCTTTAACAAAAATCAGGAAGTGTTTTTATGCCAATGTTCGAGTGTCTACCTTTAATGTGACGATTTTTATGAGGTTATAAACTTTATATTAGACTTATGGTAAAAAAGTATGACAATGAATTTAAAGTTATGATAGTAGAACTATTAAATTCAGGTATTAAGACAAAACAAGTTAGTGAAGACTATGACTTAAGCCTTAGTATGGTTGGCCGCTGGAAACGGGAATACAAGTTGAAATCTGGGGATTTCTCAAAAAAGAAGGAACTATCTATTGAAGCTCAAGAACTCAAAGCATTAAAAAAGGAATTAAGAAATGTAACGATGGAACGTGACATCTTAAAAAAGGCGGTGAGCATCTTTTCCAAGAGCGACTTATAAGATATCAATTCATTTTAGAAAATGTTGATATGTATCCAGTTGAAAAGATGTGTAAATCTTTGAAAGTTAGTAAAAATGCCTATTATCATTGGTTTAAAACCAAAGGCGTGCTGTTTCTTAAAACGCCAAGAATGCATCTTAAAGAAAGGATTAAAGTTATTTTTGAGCAAAGTAGAGAGATTTATGGTAGCTATAGAATCCAAAAAAAACTGGAAAGAGAAGGTTTGATTTACGCACGTTCTTATATCGGATTACTGATGAAAGAGCTAGGACTGAGAAGTGTATTAAAAAGAAAATTTGTGGTTACAACAGACTCAAATCATCCATATTTAATTGCTGAGAATAAATTAAATAGAGATTTCCATAGTATTAAATTAGGAGAGAAATGGGTATCTGATATCACTTATATTCGTGTTAATGAGGATTGGAACTATTTAACAACAATTATAGATCTTGCTGACAGAAAGGTTGTTGGCTGGTCTTTAAGTGAAGATATGACAACACAAAATACAGTAATGAAAGCTTGGACTAACGCTAAAAAAACAAGAAATATTAGCAATGAGTTTATTTTTCACTCAGATAGAGGTGTACAGTATGCATCAAACAAAATAACAAACATCTGTAATTTTAACCTCAAAATAAATCAAAGTATGAGTAGGAAGGGCAACTGTTGGGATAATGCTGTAGCTGAAAGTTTTTTTAAAACAATCAAATACGAATGGCTATACCGATTTAGGTTTACATCATATAATCAATTAAACGCGTCTATTCAAGACTATATTCATTGGTATAATACGGAAAGATTACATCCTAGCTTAGGATATCTCTCACCTATAGAAATGGAAATAAAATTGAGAGGAATTATTAAAATAGTCGCTTAAAAAAATAGTCGCAAATTTACTAGTTACTCCAGGTAGTCAAGGTAATGACGGCAAACTTGACGCATCACACAGAGGTGGTAATCCTGGATTTGTTGAAATTTTAGAGGATAACACCCTAAGAATTCCTGATTATGTTGGTAATAGTTTGTATAATACGTTAGGTAATTTTATTCAAAATTCGAATGCAGGATTATTATTTGTTGATTTTGAAAATAAGAAGACACTTCAACTTACAGGAGAAGTTACAATTATTCATGACCAAAACTCAACAGAAGATTTAAAGAAAACGACAGATACCGGACGTTTCTGGACGTTTAAAATTAAAGAATGGGTTTTAACAGAAAATCAACATAATGTAGATTGGGAATTCACAGGCTCTTCACCATTTAATCCATAGAAAAATGATGTTTCAAACATTTTACATATATAAAATAATTACGGAAAGTTGTACCATTAAATCGTTTTATCTAAAACCGAAAGACGAACAAAAACTGGAAGACGAACAAAAACTGGAAGCATATTTTCCAGGGCAGTTTATAAGCTTAAAATTAGAATTAGATAATAACGAAACCATAACACGTAATTACACGGTTTCTAATAGTCCAAATCCAGAATATTATAGACTTACCATAAAACGAGAAGATTTAGGAAAATCATCACGCCACTTACATGATACTCTTAAAGAAGGTAGCGAAATTGAACTGAGCGAACCAATGGGCGATTTTCATTTAGATGTAAACTCTAATAAACCCGTAGTGCTTTTATCTGGTGGTGTAGGCATTACACCCATGATGAGTATTTTAGAATATATTAATAAAAATCAACCAGACCGAAAGGCGAATTTTATTCATTCTAGTTTAAATAAAAATGTACAACCTTTTTTAAATCAACTTAAAGAAATTGAAGTTTCTAATGCGAATTTGACTTTAAATATATTTCATTCGCATCCTGTTGAAAATGAAGCCATAGGAAAAGATTGTGATTATACAGGTTTTGTAACTAAAAATAAACTGGCAGAAACATTAACAGATAAACCAACTTATTTTTTATGTGGTCCTGTTCCTTTTATGGAAGCCATGTATAATTATTTAGAAGATTTAGGAGTTGCTCCAGAAGACATTAAATATGAATTCTTTGGCGAAGGAACAACTCTTGGAAGTAAACCCGTATTTACTGATTCTTCTAGTGATGCGTTTGAAATAAAATTCACAAATTCTGATAAAACTGCAAATTGGAAAGCAGACACTTTAAGTCTTTTAGATTTGGCTGAAGCTAATGGTTTAATACCCCCAAACAGTTGTAGAATGGGAACCTGTTCTACTTGCGAAACTGCGTTATTAAGCGGTACAATTGAATACGACCCAGAACCATTTATGGAAGCATCAGAAGGTAAAATATTTATCTGTTGTGCAAAACCTACATCTAATGTTTCATTAGAGATTTAAACCAAAGCATAAAAATTAAAGAATTAATTATTGAGTATATATCTATTCTTGAAAAATTTATGCCACAATTTATAAAGCTTCCAGAAGAAGCATTATAAATAGAAAACTATTATGTTAAATAGAAGTTAGGATTAAAAAGAACGGCCTTAGCAAGTTTTGGTTAAAACAATAGGTGAAATGAGCGTCCATATTTTAGATGATTAGTACTAAAGACTATTAATTGTACTAAGTATAAAAGAAACTTAACAAGTAACAATGTATTCTAAAATATAGTGAATGAACCGTGATTTGTTTCCAAAGCATTCTGAAGCCTTGAATTTTTGTTTCTTTTGTTTCAAGAAAAAAAGATAAGAATTATTTAAAAAGGATGAATCATTACTAAATGGTTAGCAAGTGCACATGGCTATTGTAACAGTAAAGTCCAACGCTACATCTCGCTCAAAATTCAAAAGATTATTAATCTTCCAAATTTCTGCCGTGTGCTGTTGCGACAAGCTGTCGAGAATGTTGTAGAAAATAATCTTGCACACATTTCCTCGAATACGAGAATTTTGAAAGAATCTAAAAGGTTAGCTTTTAAATGGCGTTGGCCAAGCGATGGCAAATTGTGTTTTAAAATGAACGCCATTTAGCGTTTATTTTAAAAAAGCAATCGAGCGATTGGCTAGCGGCAATTTTACATAACGACTAATTATGGTACAAATGAAAACATGCGCCGCAGGCACCGCTTAAAAAGATTGATGACCCTGTTCTACGGTTTAATCAAATATATACACTTGAGGGATATTTTACATAATATAGAATTATAGCTTACAAACGTGAATTCCCCTATAATCTAGAATGTGTTAAAATTGTACTATAATTTATATTATGTAAAATAGACTTTCTGACAACCCACTATCACGGACACATTTCATCCCCATTAGAAACCTTAGATATTCTAACATATAAGTCCACATGAATCGCCTCGCCGACTTTTTAAATCATCCACAGGATAATCTAAAAGCTCGTGTATGTAAAATAGACTTTCATTCATTAAGATCATTTATAAAACTCGCGTTATTTCGGCATAAACTTATTATGGTCCGATTTATCAAAATCTTTCTGTGTACTAGATTTTAGCTCGTCTAGTTTTGCTTTTTCTTCTGCAGCTTTAATCATTTCTGGAGAGTCTTGTTCTTCGCTTGCCCAAAATTTCCACCATGGTTTAGACTTCTTAGTAATTCCCAGTTTCTGTTTCTTATCAGCAACCGTTTTTATTTTCTCACTCGTATCTGCAATGACTTTTTTAGTTTCCTGCTCTAATTTAGGTGCTGCTGGTTTAGATTCCTGTATAGACTCCGATTGCGCTATTTTAGATGCTGTCGTTGGCGCTATTAGATTGCCATCATGCAGAAACTTAAATTGTACTTTACTCGATGCCAATGCCTGAGAAATGGTTTGTAGCATTTCGTTCTTCTCGATCTGCTCAATAATAGAATTACATTTATTTATTAGCGCTTGATCTAAAGGAATAGCACTACTCAATTTAAAAGTGATTTCACCACCAAACGATTTACGTTGTAAAATCATGAGCATTACCTGCTTAAACGACGTATTTACATCTGCTACCAGTTCTTCTACATTTTTACTTTTTAGTTCAATACCATAGTTTTGCGCCTTATTCTCAGAAATGACAAAATTATCGTCAGATTCATTTTCTGGTAATTTCTCGCCTCCCATAGCAACCACTTCCCCATTTTGAACCAAAAATACCTTATCTGAAATAGGATCTTGCTGCGGATTTTCAAAATACTGCTTTACAATAACAGGTAGCTTTAAACGCATGTCTGAATTAGAATCGATCGCCATCAATACACCTTTAAAAGGAATACCGACCATAAGGGTATCGCATTTCAAATCAGCCGCAATTTTAATCATATAAGCTTTATCTAAAATCTTTTCACTGGCATATTCATGACCTTCGGCAAACAGCACATTCGTACCTTCTGCCTCGGTAATTTGATACGGTACATCAATCGCCTTAAGGTTCGCAAGGGCTTCTTTTTTAATATCTGGAAACCTAGCGTACAGATCTGATTCATCGGCTGCACCTTCATAAACCATAGCATTACCGCTATCTTTACCATAAGCGACTACTGGTGCTATAGCATCATTGAATAAGAACTCTTTGAACTGTAGTTTTTCGTCTTTACGGTAATCTGAAGTTTTTAATATTGGCAACAATGTATCCATCAGTGGTTTATTTAAAGTTTACGGTTATATATACAACAATGGTATTCGCGTTTTAGTGTACCAACTCCCCTATTTCAAATGCTAAACCACTACCCTATTTATATTTTAAGCATCTAAATACATCACTAATAGACACAAAAAAAACCGCTTATTGCTAAGCGGTTTCTAATATTAAATAAAGGTTTTATTTATCTGTTTAACATGTACGATGCTACTTCTAATTCTAATTCGTAGCATTCTTCCATTTGGCGCTCTACATCATCCATACTTTCCATAATAGAAATATCGTTCATTTTTAGAATAGTCATCAATGAATCGGTGCTATTTGCAGTACGGTTAATAGTTGTTTTCAAGCTTTCTTTTTTCTCGAAGCAACTATGCGTCTGAGGTTCATATAAATAAGATTCCAATTTCAATAATAATTGCTCGACCGATTTACGTTTTCGTTCTAATTCGGTCAACACAGCTATTTTTTTGGAACTCATTATAATTTTCATAAACCAATTTATTTTATATAACTAACGAGACATTATTGATTTGATTGTGTTAAAAAACAAAGTTTCTTTCTCCATATCGAATAATAGCAGAACCGATTACCTGGTTTTTTAAAACAAAAAAACCGCTCATTTCTGAGCGGTTCTACATTTAATATGCTAAGTTAATCTCTTAGAAAAGACCTTTTGCCTTGTCAAGTAAGCTGCCGGCATCGCCACCAACTAATCCACTAAGACTCTCTAGGCTGAAAGCAGAATCTGAAGCTTCGTTCGATACGAACTTTTCTTTAAGGCTGTCTACTAAACCTGGTGCAACATTGCTAGCTTCTGCCTGAGCATCTGCAGCATTCATACCTTTGCTCTCTAGTATTTCAGCTAGTTTGCCTTTTAGGTTTTCAACAATACCACTGTCTTCAGTTGCATTACCGTCATTTGAAAATAAGCTTGTTACTGCGCTTAAATCTCCTGCACCTACTTTCTCCATAAGGCTATTAATAAGTGAAGATGCTCCTTCTTCTGCAGCTCCGCTAGTTGCGTCAGCATTTAAAGAATTTGCGCTCATTGTTTCTTGCAATTTTTGAATTGCCATTTGCTTTAATTGATCTAACATTTGTGTTTAAAATTTATAGTTAATAATGGTATAATTCGTTTTTGAACTAAGTGTTACAAGATTGTAAAGACCTTGAATACGCTAAGTTGAACATAAACATTTAATAGGCTCGGCTGTCTACACACCGCATTTGGATAATGTTCCAAAAAAAAGTCCGTCATTGCTGACGGACTTTCTGAAGTTTAATCTATAACTTTTACGTTAACTGCGTTTAATCCTTTTTTTCCTTGGCTTAGTTCGAATTCAACTTCATCGCCTTCGCGAATCTCATCAACTAATCCTGAAATGTGAACAAAATGCTCTTCGTTTGAACCTTCTTCTGTAATAAATCCGAAGCCTTTAGCATCGTTGAAGAATTTTACTGTTCCTGTACTCATAATGGTAATATAATTTAATATTAATAATTACTAGATGAATTGCAACTATGATGCCAAGAATTGCAAAAAGGAATAATTTTTATTTCCCTTTAGACATTGGCAGTCTAAAGTTAATAAACTTAAAATGGTAATTATATAAACTCCTCCCCCATATTTCAATCATTTTCACAATAATCTAAAAAGCTTATGTTTTTAAAATAGGGTAGCTAAAAAACCCTACTAGAACAACCATTTAACAAGGAAACTCGAAAAAATTAGGATCACATAAATAAATGCTTTATTTTAGTATCGTAAAATAAATAGTGTGACAACAAAGCCAAATTTTGTTCTTCTTTCTGAAAACAACACCTACTACGTAGAATACCTTATTGGGCATCTCGTTCTAGCGAACAGCATTACCGAAGCCGTTATTTTTGATTCGCAATCTCATGCCATAAAGTTTCAAAAATACCTCTACAAAAATTGCAGCGTCCGTTTTTCGGTGAACACCTTTATTGCATAACTGCTTTACCCTACTATTCTCTTTAATGGTTAAGACCATTACAATTCAACACCTCTTACTTAAGTAACAACTATATTCCAAAAAAATAAATATAAAATGAAATACTTTGCTATACTTCTACTCGTAACTACTATGATTTCTTGTGGATCTTCTGATGATAATGGTCCAACTCCGCTTGAACCTATTGATTATACAGATATCAATGAGAAGGAAATAAACGTGTATTTAAGCGCTAATGATTTAGTATCGGAAACTACCGCTTCTGGTTTACACTATATTATAGAAAACCCTGGTGATGGCGCAAAACCATCTGCGTCTTCTAATGTAACCGTTGCTTATAAAGGATATTTTCTTGATGGTGAAGTTTTTGACCAAAATAATTCGGGCTTTACTACAGGACTTGACAAAGTAATCGCTGGTTGGACAGAAGGTATTCAGTTATTTAATGAAGGTGGCAACGGCATGCTATTAGTACCTGCGCATTTAGGTTATGGTAGTTTTGACTTTCGCTCTATACCTGGTGGTTCTGTTTTAATTTTTGATATTGAATTGGTTTCGGTTAATTAATCGAAAATGTATCAACAGACATCTTTGAAGTGCGTACTTGCGTAACTGCACCAACTTGCTCGGTCCAAGCAAAGTATAGGGTTTCTTCTACTATTTCCATTTGAGGAAATCCCGATTTACGAGAATCGGCCATTTTAGCAATCAATTGTATTCTGGAAGTTGTTCCGTCTTTACTTACTATCATGGCTTTAAACAATGCGGTTTTGTGATCGGCTTCCATCCAACTTACTACGGCTTGATCTTCATCCATCCAAAGTACATCTACCCTACCCATTATTGCACCTTCTGCAACGGAAACCGGTTCTGAAAATTCCGCCCCTCCATCTGAAGAAAAAGCGATTTGAACTTTTTGTTTATTTGAAGCTCCAGTAAACCATGCTACTACCAAATTATTACCCAAGGCATCTACTTTTGGTCCGTTTACCGGACACCCTTTGATCTGCCAATCATCTTCATGTATTACTTTAGGTGCCGTCCACTCCCCTTTCACCTGACGCACAATACTAATATCGCGAATTTCATCGTCTGAGCGATCTCGATAGATCACAACCGGACCGTTATCTGTTATCGTAGCAGTCGTTTGGCAACAATCGCATGTGCTATTATCTAATTCATATTCTTCTAACATTTCACCTGTAGTAGAAACTACACCGCCACGTAAGGTCATCGCCCCGCGTTCTCCTACTTCATTTTCTACGGTATTTCTACCATCTAGCCAATTGACAAAGAAATTGTTATTATAAGGTACTATACTTACAAAGCCATGTTCGGTCGGTGTACCATCGGTATGCAAGTCTAAATCGGTCTTCCAATCTGTTGCTCCCTTTGGCTTCACATTCATTTTTATATCATATGAATATGTACCTTCTGTGGATTTCTTTAAAACGTGAGACCATAAATTACCATGGTTTTCGGTAATCATAGGGTAATCTGCCCAGTTGACAAACCAATCTGTACCACTCCATATTTTTTGCGCTTCTTGCCACTCGCCATCAATCAATTCTGAATACCGCATTGTCGCCACAGTATCATTAGAAATTTCTACCCATGAAAGTAAGGCAACGTCTTTATTCGACATTAAGTGTGGCAAAGCACTAGCATCACCAGCAGGAGAAATCATTTCTAAAATCGCGCTTACCGGAGCTTCTGGCTTTACATTTTTAGGTTCTTCTTTGCAACCAAGTATCAAACTAATGGCTGAGAAAATAAAAAAGGTTTTCGTTATGTTACGCATTACTTTACTGCTCTAAGTTTTTCGATTATTTCAGGGCTATCCCACTTCAATCCGCCATCAAAACGCAATACCTGCTCCCCTTCTTCATTATAAATGAAAGTTGCGGGCAATGCACTTATATTTTCTTCTGCATAGACTCCGTTGAATTTTATAAAATCTAATTGAAATCCGCGTACTTCTTTAAACTTATTTATCTTATCTACAGACTGATCAGATGCAAATAGAAACACATAATTTTCTTTTTCTAGAATCGTCTGTGCTTTCTCCATATCTGGCATTTCTTCGATACAAGGTCTGCACCAGGTTGCCCAATAGTTTAATAACACACGTTCACCCTTGTAATCGCTTAATTCTATAGGGTTACCTTCTAAATCTTCATAGGTTGAAGTAGCGACCTTTTCGACTACAGCCTCTATTACTTCGGGTTCAACGGTCTTGGTTTTTTCTTCTTTACAGCTAACCAATACAACCCCTAAAATCAAAAAACATACTATTCTTAAATGCATATTCAAATATAATATTTAGCGCTATCAAACCGACACGCATAGAAACAAAAAAACCGCCTATTAGGCGGTTTTTCATATAATAACTATTACTTATTATTTAACTTCAACCAATTCTAATTCGAAGGTTAAATCTTCACCAGCTAAAGGATGGTTTGCATCTACAACGATATCATTTTCGTTTACTTCTGCAACACGTAATTGTCTTTCACTACCATCTGCATTGGTTGCCATAAGTGCCATATCTACTTTTGGCTCCATTTCTTGTGGCAATTCTGATTTTGGTACAGTTTGAAAAAGCTCTTTTTGCTTTTCACCGTATGCATCTTCTTTGGCGATAACGATAGTCTTTTTATCATTTGCCACCATATCCAATAAACCTTTTTCGAAACCAGGTATTAAACTACCTTGTCCTAATTTTACTTCTAAAGGCTCTCTATCTACTGAACTATCAAATATTTGACCATTACTTAGTTTACCTGTGTAATGTACTTTTACCTGACTATCTGCTTTTACTTTACTCATACTATTAAATTCTACTATTTAACTTAAATGAGGTGCAAAGATATTATTCTCAATAGGGAATAACGAAGATTATGACAAAACCTTCTCTTTTTAGCCTCTTCTTAACATAAAAAGTTAAAAAATACGGTCAAATACCTCTTATTGAATACCTTATTCATCTTCTTTGATAGCATTTACGTTCCCATTATATTGAATAGCATTTCTATTTGCCATGTTTACAGAAACAACACTTGACTTGCTCGGATAGATATCAATGTAAATAGTATACCGATCAGATGTGTCGGTTACTTGAAAGCTTATAGTGTACTTTTGCTTATCGCTATTAAACTCTTGGGTATAATTCTCTGGTAGCCCGTTAAATTCAACCCCTGTAGTAGAACCATAACCACCACCAAATTGACGCTCTCCATAATAAGGTAAGTTTGCCGATACACTATCGCCAAAAATCTTTAGGTAATTACCATTACCCATTAAATCGATACGTGAAACGGTACTACCGGGCGGAATGAGTCCGCTATTTGCAACGGCATTTAAACTTTGCGTGACTGTTGGGTTAGCAGATGTTGCCGTAAATTCTATTTGCTTTGACACTACCAAACCATGTATAGCATGTGTATCGCTAATTGCAGTTTTTGAAGAGGAACAGCCAAATAGTATACTTAAAGTGAATAGAAATATAAATGAGTTTCTCATAAGTGTTATTTTAAATCACCTAATAACTTACGAAATCTATGCCAGAAGATGAAGTTTAATCTTCAAACTCCTCTTCTTCAAATTCGGTATTTACTAAAACCGATTTCTTGAAATTAAAGTTTCGAGATTCTTTATATAATGCCTTGATTAATCGTTGACGTTTACGATCAGAAATATCTAAGGTATCCAATCCTCTAATTTTTTCTTGTAGTGCAGCTCTATGAAGCATTACCGCTGTTTCATAATTAGGTTCAAATTGAAACATAACCGGACCTTCGTCTTCTTCTTTCGAGTTTACTTTTGTAGAATCATTCGCTTGTGAGTACGAAATACCTGTACAGAAAAATGTGCAGCATATAGCTAGCCGCATAAAAATTTTCATATCAATTTCATTAGTGTTCTACGTCTAAATTAGTAACATTTTCTTTAAATCGCTCTAAAACAGAAAACTTAACAGGAAATTAAATTAATAATGACCAATAAACTAAAATATAGGTATTTAAACGGGTTGTCTAAATCGCATGGTATACTCTAAAAAATCAAATTCGAGCTCAAAAGTTTCCCTAATATGATGGTTGACCAGTTTGTATTGTTCTGGTACTAATTCTTTAGAAGACCTCATATAATTCAATAGCTTTTCATTAGCATCAGAAAGCTTTAAAATCTTATTCTTTAAATATGTTTTCGTCTCAAAAAGAGCTACAGTTTTTGGTTCATATAAATAAGAATCTACTCTTACCTTAAATTGCTGTATGGTATTGTAACAACGTTCTAATTTACCTAAACACATAGATTTATTCTGTACATTCTCCATAGCCGTAGATTTAAAAACACAATTGTGGGAAAACTACTTCAATTTAAGATAAAGACTGCATATTTAAATTATGTTTGTGTAAGTTTAACTTAATTTTAAATTGGTACCGATTTTGCTAACTTTATAGAAACAAAAGGATTAGATATTCTTAACTTACTTAATGAAAAATATTAAGAATTTTTTAATTGCAATGCATCATTGAAATGAGTACCTTAAACTAAACTTTTAGCTTATGAATATCAATTTTGAATACGACGATGTAAAAGCAAGCAACCGATTAGAGATAATGGCTGCTGAGAAATTAGAGAAATTATTGGATAAATTCGATTTTATTGTAAGATCCGATGTTTTCTTTAAAAAGGAGAATACCTCTTCCCCCGATTCAGGTATGGTATGTAATATACGCTTGAGTGCACCAGGTCCTCGCCTGTTCGCACAGTCGTCTTCTGCTAGTTTTGAAGCAGCAATTGCTTCATCTATAGAAGATTTACAACGACAATTGGAAAAAAGAAAAGCAAAAATGCAGTCTCATTAGACTGCATTTTTTTTATTGTTTTATAGTATCATCAGAAACGGTGTGATTGGCGATCACGGTTTGAACCCGTTCAGAAAATGGGTTTTTCTTCAATTCTTGTATTAAGCGTTTTCTTCTTGAATCAGATATATTAATAGTATCTAATATTTCTTTCATACGCAATTGATATGCAATACGACTCTGCTTTAATGCCACACGCTCAGAAGCGGTTAATACATAATCAGATTCAAATTGATTTAAAAGCATACGTTGTTTTACTCTAACATCTGACCGCAAAGAGTCTTGTGCTTCGGCAGTTTGCATGCTCAAAATACAGCATAGCAAAAAACCACAAAAAATGGTTAGTTTTTTCATTTTAATAGCTTGTTCTACTTTAAAATTAAGCTAAAAAATCGGATTTTCCTTTGAATATGAAATAAAATGGCAGTTAATCGGATAAACAAGTTCGTTTATCCAATTTATACAATAAACCAAAATCGCTCACTTAAACCATCTGATTTTCAGTATTTTAAAAAATTAACTCGCAAATACACCGTAACCTTGTTAATTTGAATAAAGCTGCTGACCTCTGTTTTTTAACAGGGATACGCTCTAATTTTAGATTCTGCTTTTTCAGATTACTATTTTGAATGAAAACATCAATCTATGAAGAGATATTAATTCAAATTTGTAATATAATAGGATGTACTTGTAAATTGATTGCCTATTCACCAACATTTCAAAGAATTGAAATAGGTAATGTCAATTTTTAATACCTTTGCATCTTGAAAAATTCTATATGATAGTCTGGATTATTTTTATTGCCTTCGTACTTATATTTCTTGCATTAGATTTAGGTGTTTTTCATAAAGATGAACATGTAATCAAATCTAAAGAAGCAGGAATCTGGACGGCTATCTTTGTAACCGTTGCATTTGCCTTTAGCGGCGTTATCTATTGGTTATTCAGTGCAGAAATAATTGCCAACCCAACTGGTCTAACACCCAATGATGCCGTATTAAAATATATTACCGGCTATCTTATTGAACTTTCATTAAGTGTAGACAACGTTTTTGTAATTGCCGTTATATTCTCATCATTTAAGATTCCGCCTTTATATCAACATCGTGTATTGTTTTGGGGTATTCTTGGTGCAATTGTATTTAGAGCATTGATGATATTTTTCGGAGTTGCCCTAATCACCAAATTTGAATGGATCATTTATGTGTTTGGCGTATTCTTACTATACACTGCATTTAACATGTTAAAAGGTGATGACGATGACTTTGATCCTAAGAACTCTTTCGTATTTAAACAAATCAAAAAAATATACCCGGTAACTTCTACCATGCACGGTCATGATTTTTTTGTAAAGAGAATGGGTCTCAATGCTGCTACTCCCCTATTTGTAGCACTTATTGTTATCGAACTTACCGATATTCTTTTCGCTTTAGATAGTATACCAGCAATCCTGGCAATTACAGCTGATCCGTTTATTGTCTTTACTTCGAATATCTTGGCTATTTTAGGTTTGCGTTCTATGTACTTTTTAATCTCTAGAATGCTAGAGAAATTTAAGTACATCAATTACAGCTTGGTCGTTATTCTTGCTTTTGTAGGACTAAAGATGTTATTCTCCCATTACATACATTTACCTGAATGGGTATCGCTGACTGTTATTTCAGTGGCATTGGTATCGGGAATTTTAGCGTCAATGCTAATTAAGGATAAAGAATAGTTCTTTTTAAAGCTATTTAAAATATTACTTTTCTGCTAGCTTGGCGTCGATAATCGCCATGGCATCATTGACTGTTTGCATCTGATCCATATCATCATTTTCTAAGCGAATGTCGAAAGCGTCTTCTACGTCTAATACAATATCTACAAGATTTGCAGAATTTATATTTAGATTATTCATGAAGTGACTATCTTGCTTAATATCAGTAACCGCTACGTCTTCGGGAAGATAGATTTTAATGATATCTTTTAATTTTTCGTATTTTTCTTCTTTAAGCATATATAAGTTCAATTAAAATACTCTTTGGTATTATTATAGTTTTGATTATTCTTTTGAAAACGCTTTAAATATAACACAAGCATTTACATCTCCGAATCCGAAACTTGCTTTTGCGATTACTTTCGGAGCATGATTTTTTGTTTCTCTCGGAATACAGGTGTCAGATATCAGCTTTGAGATCTCAGGATGTATATCGTCACAGTTAACATTCTTAAAAACTACCTGCTCTTTAAACTGTAATACCGTGGCGACACTTTCAATACTACCTGCCGCTGCCAAGCAATGACCTACCGAACCTTTAAAGGAATTGATATACGGAAAATCGTCATGTCCTCTCCCCAGCGCTTTACTCCAATTTTCTATTTCTAGTCCGTCTTTAGTAGTTGCAGTCAAATGTCCGTTAATGACATCAATATCCGAAGCTTCAATACCTGCATTAGTCACTGCATTTCGTATGCAACGTTGTACCGCAATACTATTTGGTGCAGTCATGGATCCTTCTCCTAATTGTCCGCCGCTATTAATTTCACCTCCCAATACTTCTGCATAAATATGGGCACCTCGTTTTTGAGCACTTTCTAAAGACTCCAATACCAATGCTCCTGCTCCACTACCAGGAATGAATCCTGCTGCAGTGGCACTCATGGGTCTACTTGCTTTCGTCGGATTGTCATTATAGCCTCTTGGTAAAATACGCATAGCATCAAAGCCACCCCATACATACGGACCACTATCACTACAACTACCGGTCAACATGATTTCTGCCTTACCTTGACTAATACGATCATACGCCATTAGTATACCTTCTGTACCTGTTGTACATGCTGCAGAGTTTGTAGTTACTTGATTTCCGCAACCTAATAATCCGCCTAAATAGGCACTTATGCCGCTTGCCATAGTCTGAATAACTGAAGTACTACCAAGTCTACGTACATTTCCTTCATCTATTAAATGAATAGCTTCCCTAAACTTATCGACTCCTAAAATTCCGGTACCAAAAATGATTCCGCGATCCCAACTAGGTTCATCGGTCATGTTTTCTTCTAGTCCGGCATCTTTCCAAGCATCTATTCCTGCAATTACTCCATATACAATTCCTGTAGCATTTAATCCTCTACGTTCTAATGGAGTAAAATAATTATCTATGAGATTGTCTTTCACCAACGGCTCACCAGCAACCTGACATCCAAAACCTAGCTTCTCTAGATTTGGTTGATGCCGAATTCCGCTTTTACCCTCTAACAACGCATTTGTAAAATCGGTGAAACCTACACCATTTGGTGCACATACTCCTAAGCCTGTAATAACTACGCGTCTATTCATTTGCTACACCTATCATGCCTGCCAAAACTCCCTTACAGACCAGTTTATCATTTTCGTTATACATTTTTACCTCACATTTTAGCTTCTGAAATCGAAAATATACCAATTCAGAAACTACCTTGACCCGTTCTCCAGGAAATACGGGTTGCAGAAACTCCATTTGAGAGCTACTCATACCGATACCTACATTTTCTAGTCCGGAGTTTTGACCTAATAAATAAATACCCAAACAGACCAAGCCAATTTGTGCGCAACATTCTGTTAAAATTACTCCCGGTGTTACGGGATTATTCTTGAAGTGTCCTTTATAAAAATCCGCATCTGATGAAAACGTATAATTCCCCTCAGCGCCTTTATCATTAATATTCAATATCTCTTCCACAAATAGAAAAGGCTCTGAATACGGTAGTTGGTTCAATATCCAATTATAAGATTCCTTCATCATCTTTCTTATTACATCAAACTTTCTCCGCCATCAACTTTTATGACGGTTCCCGTAATCCAACTTGCTTCATCCATTGTTAGTAAGTACACCGCATTTGCAACGTCTTCAGGAGTGGTTAAGCGGTTCTGCGGATTTCTCTTTAATGCATTTTCTTTAATCTGCTCGTAACCGGGAATCATAGATAACGATTTGGTCATCGTAATGCCTGCCTGTATGCAGTTTGCTTTTATACCGATTGGTGCAAATTCTAACGCAATACTTCTGGTCAGCGCTTCTAAAGCTACTTTAGCCACTGAAACGGCACTATAATTTGGTAATGCTTTGGTATTACCTTCACTTGTAAATGAAACTATACGCGTATCGTCTGCAAATAAATTTGCCGTAACCAGTGCTTTTGTCCAATCGTACAAGCTCAACGCCATGGCATCGAAAGTGATTCTAAAATCGGTGTCGACCAAGGTTGGTCTACTTTCTGAATACATGGGCTTAAGTGTTCCTTTTGCTACACTATGTACCATTACCTTAATCTGATGACCTTCTGGTAACTGTTGCTGGATATTAGAAATGATATCTGCTCGTTTTTCAGCATTTAAAACATCTACATTCATTGCTATCAATTGATTACCAAAGGCACGAATTTCATCGAATCCTTTTTCAATCTCATCCATGGCTGCACGTCGATCTCGGTGCATAATTAAAATATGGTAGCCATGGCTAGCCAATTTCTTAGCGGTGGCGAGTCCGAGTCCGCTACTTCCTCCCAATATTAAAGCCCAATAGGTATTTTTCATAGTTGTCGTTTACTTAAGCTACCATTCTATCAATACGCGTTGTGCCGAGAAACCGGGACCAAAACTCAGTATCAACCCTTGCTCTCCTGTTGCTATATCTTTTTCTAAAAAACGTTCTAACACGTATAAAACAGTAGCACTACTCATGTTTCCATAAAGTCGTAACACCTCTCTGGTATCATCTATATTTTTACCTAGTGCACCAAATAGCGATTCTACGGTTTGTACTATTTTCTTTCCTCCGGGATGAAATATTAAATGGTTTACATTCTGAATGTCACTACCATACTTTTCTAAAAACGGATGTACAATTTCTGCAAAATGATTAGATATCGTTTCTGGTACAGCCGGATCAAGAATCATTTTTAATCCGTGATTGGTTAAATCAAAACCCATCATTTCGGTAGCATCTTTAAAGTGATACATTTCTTCCCCTATTATCTTCGGACCAACAGCATCTTCTTCTGACGATAGTAGCACACAAGCTGCACCGTCTCCAAAAATTGCAGCACTTACCATATTTGCCATCGAATAATCTTCTAACTGAAAAGTTGCCGTGGGACTCTCAACAGCAACCAAAGCTATACGTTTACCAGGATTTGATTTTAAAAAGTTATGCGCATATATGAGCCCAGATACTCCTGCAGCGCAACCCATTTCAGTGACCGGAAGTCTTACCACATCTTGACGCATACCCAATTCATTAATCAAATACGCATCTAAAGACGGAATCATAATACCCGTACAGCTAACTGTAATAATATAATCGATTGAAGATGCATTCCAATTACTTTTTTGCAGCGCGTTTCTAAGCACGTTCGTACCCATACGTTTGGCTTCTTTACTATAAATCTTGTTCTTATCCTCGAAAGAAGTAGTCACAAACACATCTTCGGGCGGCATGATGGAATACCGCTTGTCTACCGCAGCACCTTCAAATATCTTAACGACCTTTCTAGAGAAACGCTCTTCTTGACCGCTCAACCAAAATTCAACAAGGGGAATGATATCCTTGGTATCTTTTGAATACGGTGGTAATTCTTTCGTAACACTAACAATTCTTGTATGATTCATAGTTGCTCTTAATCTTCAATCTACTTAATTCTTTTGTAAAACCCATGCATATCTAAAGGCCCATTTCCATTTAATATAATGAGAGGCATTAGTAACTTGATCAGCAAAACGCAATAATTCTTTCTTTATAAATGCCCTGCGGATAGATAATAATCCGTCTTTCTTGGCAATTTCAGTTTTGATAAAAAACAAACTAAATGCTTTGAACAAATAATATGCAATAGGGCTCCGTTCCAAATCATTAATTACTACCCCCAACTTTGCTATTTCTACAAAACGATTTACAAACTCCACTACACCTTCATCTGTAAAATGATGCAAGGTTAATGTCGTCATAACCACATCAACATTCCATTCAGAAAAATCGGTTCTTAAAATATCAGTATTCAGGTAACTAATCTCAGGGTAATCAGATGAATATTGTTTTGCTAATTGCAATCCTTGTTCATTAAAGTCCACTCCAATCAATTTGAGTTTTATATTCTTCTTTCTAGCCGCTAGCGCCAGCTTTCTAAGCATGGTTCCTTCAGCGCAACCCATATCTAAAATCGTATACGATTCTTGTTTATTTTTTTCAAGTAACTCAAATACAGCATCTAATGTAATACCATAACCCCCAAGTAACCTATTTACCCTATTGATGTCTTGCAGAATGGTTTCTAGCTCATTAGTGGTACCCGAAAAGGTATCCATGATCTCCACTTCACTACTTCTTTGTGTAAAATCTACCATTACGATATTAATTCTCCATGGGTTTTAGAAATAATAAACTTCAATATTGTTTTTGATTTTCCGACAGATTTAATTCCCATTGAAACTAATCTTTTATTCATTAATACGGACTGTAATTTTCTGCCAAACCATAAACGAGCACTAAAAGCTTTTGACCATGCCTTTTTATAGTCCCTTTCCAATTCATCTCGTTTGTAATCTGGTTCATTAAAAAATTGCAATACAAATTCAGATGCAATCTTAGCACTATGAATAGCCATTGCCATACCATTACCACAAAGTGGATGAATTAGACCTGCCGTATCGCCACACATAAGCATATGATCAACGACATTATCTTTTTCGTCAAAGGCAATTTGGGCTATGGTCATAGGTTGCTCAAAAATTGGCTTTGCATTTGATAAAAACTCTTTTAGATATGGGTTTTCGGCAACTACTTCTTTATTGAAACTTTGAATATCTTTATATTCTTTAAAACTTTCATAATTAACGAGATAACAAAAATTAACTACTCCGGTTTCCGTTTTTGAAAGTCCGCCATAACCGCCATTAAAATTGTGTAGCGCCACTAGGTCTTCCTGAAAATCTTCAAGTTCATAATGTGCCTTTACCGCCAGCCACGACTGTTTTTTCTTACTGAACGCTCTATCTAAATTTTTATCTAAGACCGATCGTTTACCGTAAGCTCCAATGGCAATTTTAGAAGAATAGCTATTAGACTTGGTAGTAATAGTAAAAACATCATTCTTGAATGCGGTTGCTATAACCTTCTCGAAGTAAAAAACGACTCCAAGCTCTTTTGCACGTTCAAAGAGTAAATTGTCAAGCGCATACCTACTTATGCCGAATCCGCCTAATGGCAAATCGGTCTCAACGATAAATCCGTCTTCCGTACTTATTTTAAATTGTGAAATATCTTTAGCCCCTTCAGCCTTTAGGTCTACCCCTAACCGTTTTAAATACGGATCAATTTCCTTAGATACATATTCGCCACAAACTTTATGATGCGGGTATTGCTGCATTTCAATCACAGCAACATCCAATCCTTCCGAAGCCAAATGAATAGCAGCAGTCAAACCAGCTAGTCCACCTCCAATAATAAGTATGCCGTGTTCTTTCACTGCATGGAAGTTACACCAAAAACAAAAAAGCCCTGCAAGTGCAGGGCTTTTATTTTAACTCAATACTAAAATTTGTATCTCTTAGTTCGTTTGTGTCTGTGCTTCTTGTTTTAAAGACTCACTAGCAACAATAGCTAACTCAACACGTCTGTTCTTAGCTTTACCAGCTGCTGTTGTATTGTCACCTACTGGTTGTGTCTCACCATACCATTTCGTATCAAAACGGCTAGCATCTATACCTTGACTTATTAAATAGCTCGTAACAGATTCTGCTCTTTGCTTAGATAGGTTCAAATTATACTCCTCTGCACCAGCACTATCGGTATGTCCTTCAACTAAAATATTAGATTTAGGATATTCTTTAAATATACCTACTAATTTATCTAAAGTAACTGCAGATGTGCCTTGGACATTAGATTTGTTGGTATCGAAATACACACCAGCTTCTTCATTAAAGGTTACGTTGATACCTTCACCAACACGCTTTACTTCTGCTCCAGGTATTTCTTCTTCAATACGTTCTGCTTGACGATCCATTTTATTTCCGATATAACCACCGGCAGCACCACCTATTGCAGCACCTAAAATGGCACCAAGAGCCGTATTATTACCGCTACCAACATTATTCCCTAAGATTCCACCAATTAAAGCGCCTCCTGAAGCACCTATTACGGCTCCTTTTTGTGTTTTATTTGCGTTTTTAACCGTACTACAGCTCATTACCAAGGCAAGAGCTAGAATGTAACTTGTTCTACGTAATATCATTGTTTTCATATGCTTATTTTAAAATTTAAGTAGGTTTATTTTTTACTGAATTGGTAAACAACATTTATTGGAGCACCTTCTACAATCACATTAGATTTTAATATCATAGCTGTTTCGGTAAGGTTTTCAATATTTAAACGATAACCCGCACCTCCAGAAATATCTTGATTTTTTTCGTTAATGAATTTGAATTGTAATTGGCTTGTGTAGTTTTCTTCACGTTCTACAACCGACCATCTTATATAACGGTCACCACCGGTACAAAATGTAGATTGGTCAATAGTGTATCTACCAGTACTATTGTTATCACGGAAGAACCACTCGCTGCCTTCTAGACATATATCTTCTACATCATTAAATAACACCGCCTTCACATTACCAGTATTACCTTCAAAGGAAACATCATTTAAAGTCCATGTACCACTTAGTAGATTTCTTTTTCCTCGAGCATCTTTAGACACGGAACATGAGGTTATAAAAAGTACAATACTAAAAAGTAAAATTATTTTTTTCATAAGTAAAAAATTTAGGTTTGATCTATATACGTTGCTTGTCATTTTTTGGATGGATAAATTCTATTTATTCGACCAAATAACATTGCAAAGATGCTGCTAAATATAAATACCTATTACCTCTTTTAACATATTTCTTAACGGATTTACTTAATATGCCATAAGTTCTTTTAAATCAGATTCAAACCTAGACTTTGCCAGGTATTGCTCTTCAAGCTTTGTGTTAAAAGGAATCGGTGTCTCTAAACTACCCACCCTTTTTATAGGACCGTCTAAATACTCAAAACAATTCTCCATCACCATTGCTGAAATATCACTGGCGATACCACCAAAAAGGCTGTCTTCTTGTAATATAATTAGTTTACCTGTTCGCTTTACCGAATCGTAAATTGCTTTGACATCTAGTGGCTGTAACGTTCGTAGATCCAATAGATCTGCACGTATTTCTGTATTCTTTTCTAATGTTTCTAAAGCCCAATGTACTCCTGCACCATAAGTAACAATAGTTATTTGATCACCTTGTTTTAAAAGACATGCTTTCCCTAAAGGCAATGTGTAATAGTCAACAGGTACTTCTTGGTAAAAACTTCTATACAAACCTTTATGCTCAAAAAATAACACCGGATTTGGGTCTTCTATCGAAGTTGCCAATAAGCCTTTTGCATCATACGGGAATGCTGGGTACACTACTTTTAAACCGGGAGTTTTAGTAAACCAGGCCTCATTTGTCTGTGAGTGAAACGGACCAGCAGATACTCCGCCACCGCAAGGCATACGAATTACAACATCTGCATTCTCTCCCCATCTATAAAAACTTTTAGCTAAATAATTTACTATTGGGTTAAAGCCACTACTTGCAAAATCTGCAAATTGCATTTCCATAACAGCCTTCATTCCGTTTATAGATAAGCCCATCGCGGCAGATACAATTGCCGATTCGCAAATAGGTGTATTACGTACACGCTCTTTACCGAAATCATTTACAAAGCCATCTGTAATCTTAAATACGCCACCATACTCGGCAACATCTTGACCCATGATTACAAGGTTGTCAAATTTCTTCATCGATTGCCTTAATCCTTCCGATATAGCATCTACCAAGCGAATTTTGGTTACAAATTTACTAGGTTCAACTTCTTTTAAATCAAATTTTTGATAAACCTCACTTAATTCTTTACTTTGATCAGGTATAATTGCCTCTTCTGCAAACGCGATTTTTAAATGTTCGTCGATTTCAGATTGAATATCTGCTTTGTACTTTGCTATACTTTCATCTGATAATATACTTTCACCTAATAAATATTGAGTGTAATTTTCTAATGGATCTTTCTCTGCCCAGGTATCTAAAAGCTCTTGAGGTACATATTTTGTTCCACTCGCTTCTTCGTGTCCGCGCATGCGAAAAGTCTTAAATTCTAACAAGACCGGTCTCGGGTTAATTCTCATGTCCCTAACTAAATGAGCTACTTTAAAATAAACTTCAAGAATATTATTACCATCAATAATATGAGATTCCATGCCGTAGCCAACTCCCTTATCTGCGATGTTTTCACATTTAAACTGTTCGTTAGTAGGTGTTGATAATCCGTAACCATTGTTCTCAACACAGAAAAGAACAGGTAAACTCCAAACGGAAGCTACATTCAAAGCCTCATGAAAATCACCTTCACTTGTGGCTCCTTCTCCAGTAAATACGGCAGTCACCTTCTTTTCATTCTTTAATTTATGAGCTAGGGCTATACCATCTGCAACACCTAGTTGCGGACCCAAATGAGATATCATACCTACAATCTTAAACTCTTGTGTACCAAAATGAAAGCTACGATCGCGACCTTGGGTGAATCCGCTTGCTTTTCCTTGCCATTGCGTAAATAACCTATACAATGGTATCTCTCTTGTTGTAAATACACCTAAGTTTCTATGCATAGGTAATATGTACTCATCGTTGTTTAAGGCAGTGGTAACACCAACCGATATTGCCTCTTGACCAATACCACTAAACCATTTAGAGACTTTACCTTGTCGTAATAGAATCAACATTTTCTCCTCTATCATGCGAGGTTTAAGTATTGATTTATAAAGCTTTAACTTAACATCTTTTGCTACTTTAAAATCGGTATAATTCATTGATAAGGTCAGTTTTGGATATTAAATTATAAATGTAACAAAAATGTATCTAGAAAGTATAGAATACAACAACGCTATTAAATCGACAATAATTATTAATTTTACGTAAAATCTTTATAATATGAGCTTAGTACCTAGTGTTGATTTGTCGGATTTTCTTTCGGAAGACCCAAAAAGAAAACTAAAGTTTATAAATGAAATCGGAAAAGCCTTTGAAGAAATCGGATTTGTTGCTTTAAGCGGACATTTTTTGTCTGAAGAATTAGTAGATACCTTATATAGTGATATTAAAGAATTCTTCGATTTACCTGAGGATGTAAAAGACGGATACCAGATTGAAGGTATTGGCGGTCAGCGTGGTTACACCTCATTCGGTAAAGAACATGCTAAAGGCAGAAAAGAAGGCGATTTAAAAGAGTTTTGGCATTTCGGACAATATGTTGAGGATAATGATGAATTGGAAAAGGAATACCCTGCCAATGTAATGGTTAAAGAATTACCTGAATTTAATAAAGTAGGAAAAGAAACCTATAAAATGCTAGAGAAAACAGCGAGATACGTGTTACGTGCGCTGGCTTTACATTTAAATTTAGATGAATTCTATTTTGATAATTATATTAAAAATGGAAATTCAATTTTACGTCCTATACATTACCCACCTATTACCTCAGAACCTAAAAATGCAGTACGAGCTGCTGCGCATGGTGATATTAACTTAATTACATTGTTAATGGGAGCACATGGTAAAGGACTTCAGGTTCAAAACCATGATGGCGAATGGGTAGATGCTATTGCAAGACCTGATCAGTTAATGATTAACGTAGGCGATATGCTATCTCGCCTTACTAATAACAAATTGCTATCTACAATACATCAAGTAGTAAACCCACCAAGAGAATTATGGGGAACTTCAAGATACTCCGTGCCGTTTTTTATGCATCCGGTGAGTGAAATGTCTTTAAACTGTTTAGAGAACTGCATTGATGATGAAAACCCTAAACTGTATACAGATATATCTGCAGGTGAATTTTTACATGAAAGATTAATCGATTTAGGATTAATCAAAAAATAGTCTATATGGATCTTAAAGACCAGTTAAAAAATCTATTTCCAGAGCACCAACCAGAGGAAACCCCCGTTGAAAAAAAAGCGGATAATCCTATTTGGCTTCAAGATGACCCTATCATTTGCAAGTACGAAAAGCGAAAAGGTAAACCAATTACCATTTTAGAAGGATACACTGGTGCCGATGAAGATTTTAAGAAATTAGCCAAAGAATTAAAGACAAAATTGAGTGTTGGCGGTAGTTTTAAAGAAGGCAAAATTATTATTCAAGGAGACTATAGAGATAAAATCATGGCAATATTGAAAGATAAAGGCTTCTCTGTTAAACGTGTAGGTGGATAATTTAGTAAAAAACACTACCTTGAAAGTTCCATTTGTTTTCTGTTAAATAATTTTATAACGTTGTTATTAGTATTATTTTTAATCTAATCAAACTAAAATCAAACCTGGTATGAGTTCTCTCTTGCACATAACCAATGGAGATGTTTTCACCGAACGTCTTCAAAAATTAAACTTAGATGGCGATGTCATCACTTGGCGCGAAATGCTATGTGAAGGACAAACACTACCTAATGTTGGTTCAGAAACCTTTTGGAAAGCTCGTTTTGAGTTTCTCCATAAAAACTATAAAGTTTCAAAATCGTGGTTTATTGAAAAGACCCTTAAAGAATATAGGTCTCTTTGTAACCACAAACAACAAGATCATATCGTTCTTTGGTTCGAGTATGATCTTTTTTGTCAGGTAAATATGCTTGCTGTTATTAGCTGGCTATTAACACACAGAAAATATGCTCAAATATCTTTAGTGTGCAGTGGCAAAGAAGACGGTACCGATAAAATGTACAGCCTTAATGAGCTTACCGATGACCAATTATTAGGTTTATACAGGAATAAAAAGATATTAACACAAGACGATACTGAGTATGCTGATTATGTTTGGCAATTATACTGTAGCAATAATCCGATTCGATTAGAAAACCTTACCGATTTTAACGATTACCAATTCGATTATCTTGGTGATGCCGTAAAATCGCATCTAAAACGTTTTCCTAGTATCAACAACGGCTTAAATGAAATGGAAAATACCATTTTACAGCTTGCAATTGATAGGAAACCGAAGTCAAAAACGGAATACATAGATGTTTTACTTAAAAATCAAGGCAACTTAGGTTTTTCTAATACACAATATGACCGTGCTTTAACGAGGTTAAAACCATTAATTACCAGTCTAAACCCTGTTCGCCTCTCTAAAAAAGGCAAAGAGATTTTAGATGGTCAAACAAGTTATTATTCTTGCATTCAAGACAACGATGTGTATTTAGGTGGTGCTTTAAAGTACAATTTCCTTTACAACACTAGTACGAACCGAATATTAAAATTATAGCATGCAACTAAAGCCTGCTGAGCTTATCATCAACGAAGATGGTAGCATCTACCACCTTAATTTATTACCAGAAGATATTGCAACCACCATTATAACCGTTGGCGACCCAGATAGGGTGCATCAGGTATCTAAACATTTTGATACTATTGAGGTTAAAAAAGGCAAGCGTGAATTTCATACACATACCGGTCATTTGAACGGTAAGCGCATTTCAGTGATTTCTACTGGAATTGGTACTGACAACATCGATATCGTTTTAAACGAATTAGATGCCTTGGTAAATATCGATTTTAAGACAAGAACACTTAAAGAAAATCATACGCCGTTAAATATTATTAGAATCGGAACTACCGGTGCTATACAGCCAGATATTCCTATTGATTCTTTCTTGATCAGTAAATATTCAATTGGTTTTGACGGGCTTTTACATTACTATGAGCATAATGAAATCAACTACCCTAAGATAGAAGATGAATTTATTGCTCACACTTCTTGGGACACCAATAAAGCAAGACCATATGTACTCTCTTACTCTGAAAAGCTAGGAGAATTGTTTAACGACAATCGTATACGATTAGGTTTTACAGCAACAAATACAGGCTTTTACGGACCACAACAGCGTCAATTGAGAATAAAGCCTAGTCAAATGGAATTGATGGAGAAATTATCTACATTCGGTTACAATGATTTAAAATTGACCAATCTTGAGATGGAAACCTCGGGTATTTATGCACTTGCACAGCTATTAGGTCATGAGGCAGTATCGTTAAACTGTGTTGTAGCAAATAGATCTACTGGCGAATTTTCTGCTACACCTGCCGAATCGGTCGATAATCTTATTGAATATTGCTTGAAACGATTGGCTTAACATACATTTACAATAATTTACTATTGTACTGCTTATTTTTACGCAAATCTTATCATGAAAAAAGACAACCTGAAGCATAGAGATATTAATTGGCTCTATTTCAATGAACGCGTTTTGCTTGAAGCTAAAAGTACCGACACGCCATTGTTAGAACGATTGAAATTCTTAGCCATTTTTTCTTCTAATTTAGATGAGTACTTTAAAGTGCGTGTTTCTCAACTTCGACAAATCAAGCATCTAGATAAAAAGTTTCGAAAGAAACTAATGTTTAAAGCTAATAGTACGTTACAACACATTTTAAAAACCATCAATGAGCAGCAAGTCGAATTTGGAAATGTAATTAAAGCGACACTTTCAGAACTTGAAGAACATAACATATATGTTCGCAACACATCTAACTTTACAAACGAGCAAATACAATTCTTAGAATCGTTATTCGATAAGAGCATTAAAGAATTTTGTTCGGTACATAAAGAAAACTTAGAATTAACCGATGGGGCACTATATTTAGCAGTTACACACTCAGGTCACAAATACAGCATTGTTGAAATACCAATAGAAAATCAAGATCGCTTTATAGCTTTGCCGGGCGACGGACATCAATTTTGCTATTTAGATGATGCTATTAGGTTGAACATTCAAAAGTTATTACCCAACAAAGACATTGACGCCTGCTACTCTATCAAACTTTCTAGGGATGCCGAATTGTATTTAGAAGACGACTATTCGGATCTAGAATTAGTAGAGAAGATTTATAATTCATTAGATAAGCGTTTATCAGGACAAGCGACAAGGCTTCTATACGATGAAACTATGCCAAGCTGGCTAATAGATGCTTTAAAAACGGACTTCAATTTAGGTTCGGTTGATTTATCGCCCGGTGGAACCTATCATAATTTATCTGACTTCTTTTCTTTTCCGCTTCCGAAAGGCACAGAACATTTACAATACCAAGAAAAACCGGCTTTACCACATCCAGAGTTAAGCTATACTAAGAATATCTTTGAAAGCATTGCTAAAAAAGACCAATTGGTACATTTTCCGTATCAAGACTTTAAAGTAGTTGAAGATTTTTTGACCACAGCAGCTACAGACCCAAATGTCATTGCTATAAAAATGACTATTTACCGCATTGCAAAGTCTTCTTCTCTTGCAGATGCCATTTTAACGGCATTAGATAATAACAAGAAAGTCACCCTATTCGTTGAAGCCCAAGCTCGGTTCGATGAGGCCAATAACATTAAATGGGGACGTATATTCGAAGAGAAAGGAGCCAAAGTAATTTTTAGTATTCCGCAAGTAAAGGTGCATTCTAAAATAGCAATGGTCTATCGTAACGAAGAAAATAAAATAAAGCGTTATGCCTACATCGGTACTGGTAATTTCAATGCCAAAACCTCTAAAATCTATTGTGATCACGGACTCTTTACTGCCGACAAGAAGATTACGAAAGATTTAGGTCAGGTGTTTCAAGTTTTGGAACGAAAAATCATAGTACCAAAGTTGAAACGCTTATTGGTATCGCCTTTTACGACTAGAATTACCTTTTTAAATCTTATTCAGAACGAGATTAATGCTGCTCGCGAAGGTAAAAAAGCTGCCATTACCGCTAAAATGAACAGTCTTGAAGACTCTGATATGATTAGAGCTTTATACAGGGCTGTTAATGCTGGTGTTAATGTTCGCCTTATAATTAGAGGGTTTTGTTGTTACCTAACAGCTAACGACGACCTTAATTCGGGAATGAAAGACAATATTTATATAACTAGTATTGTGGATCGCTATCTAGAACATGGTAGAATTTACCTTTTTGAAAATGGCGGAGACGAGCTTATGTATATAGGTTCTGCAGATTGGATGACCCGAAACTTAGACAGACGAATAGAAGTGTTAACCCCAATTCTAGACCCGGACATTTTTGATGAGTTAAAACATATTCTTACCCTGCAGCTAAATGACAACCAAAAAGCACGTGTATTAGATATAGAAAATTCTAATAAAAAGGTTGCTCAGGCTCCTGGTCAAGAAGACATACGCTCTCAATATGCCATTTACGATTACCTTAAAAATAAATTAGATGAAAACCGTTAAGATTATTGGTGTACCCGAACATTTTAACCTTCCGTGGCATTTAGCTATTGAAGAAGGTGCTTTTAAAGAAAGAGGGATCAATTTAGAATGGACAGAAGTACCTGAAGGCACTGGTAGAATGAGCGAAATGCTTAAAAATGAGGATACCGACCTTGCAATTATCTTAACCGAAGGGATCGTAAAAAGTATTACTGAAGGTAATGAGGTGAAAATTATTCAAGAATACATTGCCTCGCCCCTACTTTGGGGAATTCACGTCGACGCCAATAGCGCTTACACTTCTCTTAACGATTTAAAGGACACTACAGCGGCAATTAGCCGTTACGGTAGCGGAAGCCACCTAATGTCTTACGTTCAAGCTACAAACATGGGCTGGGACACTGAGAATTTGAAATTCAATTTAATAAATAATCTTGATGGGGCTGTTGAAGGTTTGTCTTCTGGTACTGCAGATTATTTTATGTGGGAGCGTTTTACAACAAAGCCTCTTGTGGATAGTGGTGTTTTTAAGCACTTAGGAAATTGCCCTACACCATGGCCGTGTTTTGTTTTAGTCGGGACTAATTCATTTTTGAAGGAAAATGAGGGCATATTAAAGCATATTCTTGAAATCATCAACATGTATACGGTTGAATTCAAAGAAATTCCGAGAATTGATTCTACGTTAGCAAACCGGTACCATCAAAAATTAGAAGATATACAAGAATGGCTGCAAATTACCGAATGGAGCCAAAAACAACTACCGGAATCTACATTGATTAAAGTTCAAAATACGCTGAAAGAACTTAATTTAATAGATAAATTAATTCCGGTTTCTGAAATTCTAAAATGATTTTAGATTGCAGCTAAGCTGTAATGCTTTTGTATCAAGGCTTTAAAAGTTTCATCAGAAAGTGGTTTTTGTGCAAAATCGGCGATATACTTATTATCGGTTGCGCGCACTTTATCCTCTTTATTATCACTGATTGTAACAAGTACAATGGTAATTTGATCTTTTAGTTTTTTAGGCACCAACTCTTCGTAAGCATCCATAAACTGCCACCCGTCCATTACTGGCATTCTTAAGTCTAACATGACCATACATGGCAATTCTAATTGCTCTTGACCTTTACCAAGAATGAAGTCTATCGCTTCTTGACCGTTAAGTGCTGAATTAATATTCACATCCATATCTAACTTATTGATAAAAATGGAATGTAAGAAGTTACTAGCATCATCATCGTCTACCAGTAAAATAGTATTTAACCTTTCTAAGTTATTCATTTGAGCTGTTATTTAAGTTGTTAGCCACTATTGTACCCCAAAGTACAATCTAAATTTAAACATGTAATAAGTATCTAACTTACCACACTATATTTTTATTGCCTAAATCACCTAGTATTTTATTACAAGATGAAAAATGCTTGTTCCCAAACCAATATCCTCGATTGGCACTTAATGGCGATGGATGACCAGATGTCAATAAATAATGCTGCTCTGCATCGATAAGTTTTGCCTTTTTCTTAGCATAACCACCCCAAAGCATAAAAACCACATGCTCGCTATTTTCTGATAGTTTTGAAATCACAGCATCTGTAAAAACCTCCCAACCTTGTTTTTGATGGCTTCCGGCTTCATGAGCTCTTACCGTAAGCGTAGCATTTAATAGCAGAACGCCTTGTTTAGCCCATCGTTCAAGATTTCCACTCTCTGGGTAAGGAATACCTAGGTCACTCTCAATTTCTTTGAAAATATTGATTAGCGAAGGAGGATGTTTAACACCATCTTTGACCGAAAAACATAAACCTTTTGCTTGATCAGGCCCGTGATATGGGTCTTGACCAATGATAACCACCTTTGTATCTTTAAATTCACAGTGATTAAAAGCAGAAAATATATCAGCATATTCCGGATAACAGGTATGCTCCTCATATTCACGTTCAACGAATTGCATTAAATCTTTAAAATAGGGCTTGTCAAATTCTGACCGCAACTGATCTTTCCAACTCTTAACCAAATCAATATCCATGGCACTTATTTTTTTACACTACATCAAAGTTACTATTAACCCTGCTGTAAGACAATACCAAAATTGCTAGAACCATGTTCTATTTCACCCAACATAAATTGGTTAATTGTATTCGCATTGTCTTTTATGAGTCCGACACATTCTCATTTATAAAATTTCATTGTCAATGCGTACCTTTGCAACTCATTAAAATATAACGTGGCTAACATACATTCCAAAACATTACAAGACTTAGAATTTCCTTCTGTATTAAAACAAGTTTCTGCGCGTTGCCATACAGAATTGGGTAAAGAAGCTGCATTAGAAATTGCACCATTTATCACTGACGAGGTTATCAAAGTAGAACTTGGCAAAACAGCCGAATATCTATCTTCACTTATTAGTGAAAACCGAATTCCCAATCATGGATTCGATGCTATTAATGCCGACCTGAAGCTTCTGAAGATTGAAAATACAACCTTAGAATTACAAGGATTCAAAAGAATCGCTAGTATTTGTACTACTGTTGCACTACATCAAAAATTCTTTAAAAAGTTCAAAGAGTATTATCCCCTTTTCTATGATTTTGCTTTGAAACTGGAGCAGAACGCTGAAATTCCGATTTTAATTAACAATGTCATTGATCGTTTTGGTGAAGTGAAAGACAACGCATCTGATGAGTTGTTTACGATTAGAAGGCAAATAAATGCAGTTCGCGGTAAAATCAGTCAAAGCTTTGGTTCCGCTTTAAACACGTACCAAGCATCTGATTATTTGGATGAGATCAGGGAATCTGTTGTTGAGAATAGACGTGTTTTAGCAGTTAAAGCAATGTATCGCAAGAAAGTTAAGGGTGCCGTTATGGGTACATCAAAGACCGGAAGCATTGTTTACATAGAACCTGAAGCGGCTTTGAAATATAGTAGAGAGCTCAATAACTTAGAGTTTGAAGAAAAGGAAGAAGTACAGCGTATTCTTAAGCAGCTTACGAATCAGATAAGACCATTTAGAGCGCTTTTAAGCGATTATCAAGATTTTTTAACGCAAGTGGACGTTATTGCTGCAAAAGCTAAGCACGCAGAAGATATTGACGCCCTACTGCCTAAAATTAATTCAAACAATAGATTGTATTTGCGAGATGCATACCATCCGCTATTGTTTTTGAACAATAAGCGCAAGAATGAAAATACATATCCGCAGACCATTGAATTGCATCAAGAAAACAGAATTATAGTTATTTCTGGACCCAATGCAGGCGGTAAAAGTATTACGTTGAAAACCATTGGTTTACTTCAAGTAATGCTTCAAAGCGGAATGTTAATTCCTGTACATGAAAGAAGTGAAGTTTGCTTCTTTAAAAAGATTTTAACAGATATTGGTGACAACCAAAGTATTGAAAATCATCTAAGTACGTACAGTTACCGCTTAAAGAACATGAACCAATTTTTAAAGCGCTGTGACCAAAACACCCTTTTTCTAATCGATGAATTTGGTACCGGTAGTGATCCCGAACTAGGTGGTGCTTTAGCCGAAGCCTTTTTAGAGGTCTTTTATGAAAGAGGTTCCTTCGGAGTTATAACAACACACTACGCAAACTTAAAGGCATTGGCTAATGAATTGCCACATGTCACCAATGCCAATATGCTATTTGATGGTAAAACTTTAGAACCTACATTTCAACTGATTTTAGGGCAAGCTGGTAGTTCATTTACGTTTGAGGTGGCGCAGAAGAACGGCATCCCCTACTCGCTTATCAATAAAGCGAAGAAGAAAATAGAGCGTGGCAAAGTTCGTTTCGATGCCACCATTGCCAAACTGCAGAAAGAGCGTAGTAAAATGGCTGAAACCGGCTCAAGGTTAAAAGAAGAGGAGTCTAAAGCAAGAGATGAAAACGAACGATTAGAAAAGCTAAATGCTAAAATCAAATCTAAACTTGAGAACTACCAAGAGCTATACGACCACGACCAACGTATGATACAATTGGGCAACAAAGTAAATGTTGCTGCCGACAAGTATTTTCAAGACAATAAGAAACGTCCTTTAGTATCTGAGCTATTGAGAATCGTTGAAACAGAGAACAGCAAAAGAAAGAAGAAGACTGCTAATCAAGCCAAAGCCGAACGTGTTAAAAAAGCCAAAGTCGCCGAAGAAGTTCAAAAAGAAGTGAAGGTAATTCGTGAGAAAAAGAAGGTAGAAAAGAAAAAAGCCGTCTTTAAGGAAAAGAATAAGCCAAGACCCGTTTTTAATATAGGTGACCGTGTTCGTATGTTAGATGGAAAAGCTGTGGGTAGTATAGATTCCCTTGAAAAAGGTAAAGCTATTGTTAACTATGGCATATTTACGACAAACGTAAGTGTAGACCAGCTTGAACTGGTAGAAAGGAAAAAATAACACTCTATTGCAGCTAGTTACATAAATCGTATACGATTTATGTAGGGCTTTTAAAACTAACTATAGTATTCATTTCAACTCATTCTCGAATATTTGCTAGTTTTTTTATTATAAAATTGTTGTGAGTTGTTGATTAAATATTGTTTTAATTTTGCATTGTGAATTCAAATAAAAAAATCATTCTTTTTGATGGTGTCTGCAACTTATGCAACAGCAGTGTTCAGTTTGCCATAAAGCGAGATGAAAACGATATTTTCAGATATTCTGCCATACAAAGTGAAACTGGTAAAAAGTTATTGGCCGAACGCAATATCGATACTAATGAAATGGATTCTATTATTCTAATAGAACCAAATATCGCCTACTACACCAAATCAACAGCTGCTCTTGAAATTGGTAAGCATTTAAAAGGACTTAGTAGCATATCTTCTATTTTACTGTGGCTGCCGGAGTCCTTTAGAAATATCGTATACGATTTTGTTGCAGCAAATCGGTACAAATGGTACGGTAAAAAGGAGGCCTGCATGATTCCTACCGAAGAATTAAAGAGCAAATTCATTTAAAACTACAGCAATATCACTCTACTAGGCTATTTTTAATCCTTACCCCAATACTTTTATCCCTATCAATCATTACTTCAACCATTTATAATTCAAAAACTTATCTTTTCGATGTTGACGTTAAACATTGAATTACATGAGCGAAGTAAAAAGAAAACGGTATAAGAAGAAAAGATATGCAGTGCCGGTTACTATTATCATACTACTTATTATAATTCGTTTATCTCTCCCCTATCTAGTAAAGAATTATGTGAACAATGTTCTTGCTGATATACCGGGGTATTATGGTCAAGTTGATGATATTGACTTATCAATTATTCGTGGTGCCTATACGATACACGGTATGTACCTAAACACTGTTAATGCAAATACAGAAATTCCCTTTCTAGATTTTAAGAAAACTGATATCTCCATAGAATGGAATGCGCTATTTAAAGGTAAAATCGTTAGTGAAATTGAAATGACTGAACCGACAGTAATTTATGTATTTGAAGATCAACAAGACACCACCGGTCAAGCCAATACGGAGGATTGGTCAAAAGCACTTACTAATTTAGTTCCTATCGACATCAACCAACTGACGATTGAAAATGGAAAATTCGCATTTTTACAACTACAAGCAGACCCAAACATTGATTTAAATCTATCTAACGTACAATTATCAGCTTCTAACCTTAGAAACGTTGTTGAAAAAACGAGAACACTACCCTCTAGCATTCATGCAACAGCAACATCTATTGGTAATGGAAAAATGGTATTAGATGGCAATATGAACTTGGTAAAGGAGATTCCTGATATGGATGTTTCTTTTAGTCTTGAAAACGCAAATGCCAAGGCACTTAATGATTTCACCAACTATTATGCAGGTATTGACTTTGATGAAGGTTCTTTCGATTTATTCGGAGAACTAGCTATTGCCGATGGCTATATGAAAGGTTCTTTTAAACCCATTTTAAAGAATGCAAAACTTATAGGTAAAGACGACGGATTTCTACAAACCCTCTGGGAGGGATTTGTAGGCTTTTTTAAGTTTGTTCTCAAAAACCATAAGAATGATACTCTTGCTACCAAAATACCTGTTGAAGGGGATCTAAACAATGTGAAAACAAAGATTTGGCCAACGGTAACAAGAATATTTAGAAATGCATGGATTCAAGCCTATAAAAATGTTGCAGATGACGACCTTGATTATCAAGATGCCACTGAAGGTGCCGATAAGTTAAATAACAAAAAATCTAAAGAGAAATAATCTTACTTTTTATAATTGTCATCCCAATTCTTGACTTTAGGTTCATGTAATTTACCCACAGATTTCGCTACCATCATAGATACAGTTGCATCTCCAGATACGTTTATAACCGTTCTACACATATCTAACGGTCTATCTACAGCAAATATTAATGCTAAACCAGCTTCTGGTATACCCGCTTGAGCTAGTACGATAACTAACATAACCATACCAGCTCCTGGTACAGCAGCACTACCAATCGAAGCTAAGGTTGCCGTAACGATAATTCCTAATTGTGCAGACAAACTTAAGTCCATACCAAATGCCTGCGCTATAAAAACAGCAGCAATGGCTTGGTACAAACTAGTACCGTCCATATTTATAGTGGCACCTATGGGCAACACAAAACTTGTTACCTCTTCATCTACACCTAAATGCTCCTCCACCCTTTCCATGGTTACTGGTAGGGTAGCTGCGCTTGAACTCGTTGAAAATGCTAGGAGTTGAGCCGGTGACATACCTTTCATAAATGTATTCGGAGATGTTTTCGTAAATACCCAAACCAAAAGTAGATATACACCTAACATTAACGATAGCCCTAAAACAACACAGAAAGCATACCATGCCAATGCTTTAAACAAATCTAGACTTGGGGATTCTACTACTAAAGCTGCCAATAATGCAAAAACACCAAATGGTGCTGCTAACATGATAAGGTCTATCATTTTGAGAATTACCTCATTAAAGCCGTCAAAAAACTTTTTAACCGGGATTGATTGCTCTTCTGGAATCAATATTAAACCTATACCAAAGAAAATGGCAAAGAATATAACCTGTAGCATATTGCCGTTGTCAGAAGCTGCCGCAAAAATATTACTTGGCACTAAATCTTCTAACGCCTGTAACGGTCCTGCTTCTTTTTGCTTGTCTGCTTTAGATTTAATGGCATCAGCATCACCTTTGTAATTTTCAACAAGTTCGATACGTGTAGCCTCACTTATTGAAGCTCCTGGTTTTATAATGTTTACAACACCTAAACCAATAGTAACCGCAACAACTGTAGTAGCGATATAGATACCTATAGTACGACCGCCCATTTGAGAAAGTTTAGAGATATCCTTTAAATCAGATACTCCTTTTATCAATGAACCTAAAATAAGAGGAACGGCAATTAACTTTAATGAGTTGATAAAAATATTACCAAAAGGCTTGATCCAATCTGAAATGAATTTTGGTCCCCATTCTAATTGAACCATGGCTAAAGCAAATAAAACTCCCGCTAACATTCCTATTAGAATTTGCCAATGCAACTCAAGCTTCCTCATATATAAATTAGTTTAGGGAAGTAAGATAGTATTTTGCAAGGAAAAGTACTAAAAACGCAACCTATAATTTAATAGTCCGGTTTAATAGGGTGTAATCTGCCAAAACCAATGCGGTCATCGCTTCGACTATAGGTACCGCTCTTGGAACTACACAAGGATCATGTCTACCCTTACCCTGGGTTTTAATGGTATTACCCTCTTTATCAATTGTTTCGTAGGCTTGAATTACAGTTGCGACTGGCTTAAAAGCTACATTGAAATAGATATCCATTCCGTTACTTATTCCGCCTTGAATACCACCACTATAGTTGGTTTTTGTAGAACCATCATTATTAAATTGGTCGTTGTGTTCACTGCCTTTCATCTTAACGCCTTCAAAGCCGCTACCATATTCAAAGCCTTTTACAGCATTTATAGATAACATAGCCTTACCTAATTCGGCATGAAGTTTGTCGAAAACGGGCTCTCCTAAACCAATCGGTACATTTTTGGCTACACACGTAATAATTCCGCCAATGGTATCGCCGTCTTTTTTAATGGCCTTGATATATTCTTCCATCTTTACTGCCATTTCTGGGTCAGGACAACGTACATCATTAGTTTCTGTCAACGATAAATCTAATTCAGTATAATGCTTACCTAAACTCATATCTCCTACTTGAGATACAAAAGCTTGAATTTCTATTCCTTTCAAAAACTGCTTTGCAATAGCACCTGCTACCACTCTACTTGCCGTTTCACGCGCAGAACTTCTTCCACCACCACGGTAATCTCTAAAACCATACTTCTTATCATACACGTAATCTGCATGCGATGGTCGGTACGAGTCTTTTATATGTCCGTAATCTTTAGATTTTTGATTGGTATTATGAATAGCAAAGCCAATTGGCGTTCCCGTAGTTTTACCTTCAAATATTCCAGAATAAAACTCTACTTCATCTGGCTCTTTTCTCTGAGTAACAATTGCTGATTGCCCTGGTTTACGACGATTAAGATCATTTTGTATGGCATCAAAATCTAATTCAATTTCTGACGGACAGCCATCTATAACCCCTCCGATTGCTTTTCCGTGAGATTCTCCAAAAGTGCTTACCCTAAATATGTTTCCGAAGGTATTTCCAGCCATAATAAATGCGTTCTTAATGATGTAATACTGATTGTAATACTTACAAATCAACCGACTTCAAAGGTAAATGTTAAATGCTGGAAAGAAAAATTTTAAAAGCGCATAATATTAGCTTAACCTTACGCATTTGTGATAATGATTATTTAACCTTATGATTAAAAATTGTTGACCCATTAAGTAGTTGTTGCTTACATCGTTAGGTTTAATTTTGCCTTAAAAATTATCCCTTTGAAAAAACGACGTCTTGAAATAGTTGTGCTTTCTGATATTCACTTAGGTTCTTACGCATGCCACGCAGAAGAATTACTAACATACCTATCTAGTATTGACCCAAAAATCTTAATTCTGAATGGCGATATACTAGACGCTAAGAAAATGCGGAACAATTACTTTCCTCCCTCCCATTTAAAAGTAGTAAAGAAAATATTTTCACTAGCTTCAAAAGGTACCGATGTACATTATATCACCGGTAACCGCGATGAACCTTTTCGTAAAATTGATGAGATTTACATGGGAGCTATAAAAGTTTCTAATAGAATGTCATTAAAACTAAACGGGAAAAATACACTCTTTTTTCACGGAGACATTTTCGATTTTTCATTTCGACACTCGCAATGGCTTTTGAATTTTGGGGATACAGGTTTTGACTTGCTTTTAAAACTTGCAAAGCTCAAAACAAAAACGATGAACCTTTTTGGCAAAAAGAACAAACCCTTCTCAAATCCGGAATTGGAATATGGAGAACGTGATCCCAAACAAATTGCGCTATTCGAGAAAAATGTAGCCAAAATGGCTATTAAACAACATTATGACCATGTTGTATGCGGCCATAGCCATGCTCCCAACAAACAACTATTTGAAACGAAGAAAGGAGAATGTCTTTACCTAAACTCTGGAGATTGGGTAAAGCATATGACTGCTCTTGAATATTCTTTTAAACGTTGGAAACTCTATCGTTACGAGAATGATAAGCTTGCTACATTCTATATGGATGAAGAACTTAAGTCTATGAACATAAATGAGCTTATTGAAACAATTACACAACGAAAGACAAGAGAATTAAATAATCAAAAAGAGAAAGACGGACTTTCAGATTAATTATAACACCAAAGCTTCTTTCAATATACTCACCGGATGCTGTGCTATTCTCTTCGTACCATCAAATATTTGATGTCGACAACTTGTTCCATTGGCAGCGATAATTGTCTCTGGAGCTGATTTATTGACCGCAGGGAATAATTTTAATCCGCCAATTTTCATACTAGTTTCATAATGCTCTTCTTCATACCCGAAAGAACCAGCCATACCACAACAACCAGATGCTATAATAGTAACCTTATAATTTGTTGGCAGATTCAATACATCAAATGTTACTTTCTGGTTACTCAATGCTTTTTGATGACAATGATTATGAATTTTTATATCTCTAGCTTCAGCGGTAAAATCAGACGAATTTAAATTGCCTTCTGTTATTTCTTTTGCTAGAAACTCTTCTATCAAAAATGAATTATCAGCTATTTTCTGAGCCGTGTCTTTATCTGATGTCATACGTTTGTATTCATCTCTAAAAGATAAGATTGCCGAAGGCTCTAAACCTAAAACTGGCAAACCAGCTTCTGCGAACTTTTTTAATTCTTGCGTATTCTTAATCGCTAGTTTTTGAGCTTGTTTCAAAAAGCCTTTAGAAAGAAATGTTCTCCCACTTTCAGCATAATACAATTCAACATCGTAGCCAAGTTTCGTTAATAGCTCAATAGCATCTTTACCAACTTCAATATCTAAGTATTTAGTAAATTCATCGATGAATAAAACTACTTTTTTCTTATACTTAGTATTTTGATTACCATATTCTTGAAGGTGTTTATCGAAATTAAAACTATAAACCTTAGGCAAGGTACGTTCTTTGGCTACTCCACTTGTCTTTTTTAACAATCCGCCTAGAAATTTGGAGTCATAAATAGCATTTGTTAAACCAGAAATCTTACTTCCTAACCCATTTAGTTTGGTATTATAGGCAAACAATTTCCCTCGTAAAGAATAGCCATTTGCTTCTTGATATTGATACAAAAACTCTGCTTTCAAAGTAGCTACATCTACATTACTAGGGCACTCACTTGCACATGCCTTACAACTTAAACAAAGGTCAAATGCCTCTTTAATTTCAGGACTATCGAAACTATTCTTAGCCGTACTATTAGGGTTCGTTAAAAACTCTCTTAACGTATTAGCCCTACCTCTGGTAGTATCTTTTTCATTTTTGGTTGCATGATAACTAGGGCACATGCCACCATTCATATGATGCGTCTTTCTACAGTCACCACTACCATTACACTTTTCTGCAGCCTTAAGTATACCTTCACTATCAGAAAAATCCATTAATGTTTTAATCTCTGGCTCTTTGCGGTCAATTTCATATCGAAACGACTTATCCATTGGGTAAGCATCTACAATTTTACCCGGATTGAATATGCCCTTAGGATCAAAATAAGATTTGATTCTTCTTAAAAGTTCATAGTTCTTATCACCTATCATTATAGGTATAAACTCAGCACGCACAATACCATCACCATGCTCTCCACTAAACGAACCTTTATACTTTTTAGTAAGTTTAGCGACATCGGTAGTAATATCTCTAAATAACCCAACATCGGTAGATTTCTTAAGGTTCAGAATAGGTCTTAAATGCAATTCGCCTGCACCTGCATGTGCATAATACACCGCACTTTGTCCATAACCCTTCATTATTACAGAAAACTCTGCTATGAAATCTTTAAGATCTGGTAAAGCTACCGCAGTATCTTCTATACAGGCCACAGCTTTCATATCACCTACTATATTACCCAGCAAACCTAAACCAGCCTTACGCAACTCGATTGCTTTTGGTATTTGATCTCCAAATAATACAGGATTGGCATAACTGAGTCCCGATTGCGCTATCGTCTTTTGTAACAAAGCAACAGCCACTTTCAATTCAGCTTCTGTATGCGCTGATACTTGTAGCATTAATAATGCTGCTGGATCACCTTCAACAAAAAATCGATTTGCTAATTGCGCACGGTTATTCTTTGTACAATCTAAAATGACTTTATCCATCATTTCGCACAATTGCAATGGGTGTTTCATTACCGGAACCACATCCATTAAACAATCTTCTAAAGACGTATAATGCGTAACGACCATTGCCGATAAGGCTGGCGGCAAATCATTTAATTGAACCGTAATTTCTGTTGTAAAAGCTAAAGTACCTTCACTACCACACAGCAATTCTGCCATATTAAAGTAAGGTAATTTACCTCCAAATAAATCGGACTTCAATAACTCGTCTACAGCATAACCTGTGTTTCTTCTATGTATTTCTGGTTTCGGAAAATGTTCTGTTATCTCAGAAGCTATATCACTATTATCGAGTTCTTTAAATATACTATTATAAAGTGATGCTTCAAGCGTCTGTTCTTGCTGCTTTTGCTTGAATTCTGATGCTGTTATTCTTCCAAATTCCGCCTCACTACCGTCTGATAAAATGGTTTTCATTGAGATGACCTTATCTCTCGTAACCCCATATTGAATTGAAGTTGTACCTGATGAATTGTTACCAACCATACCACCGATCATACATCTATTTGAAGTTGATGTATTAGGACCAAAGAACAACCCGAAGGGTTTTAGATATTGATTCAACTCATCTCTAATAACACCTGGCTGAACAGTTACCTGCTTCTTTTCTTGATCTAGACTTATGATTTCTGTAAAGTGTTTTGATACATCAACAACTAAACCGTCACCTACACATTGCCCTGCTAACGATGTACCTGCCGTTCTAGGTATAAGACCAATATTTTCATCGTTGGCAAATCGTATGATTTTTTTAATATCATCAACACTTTTTGGAAAAGCAGCCCCTAAAGGTATTTTTCTATATACAGATGCATCTGTAGCGTAAATAGTCTTGGTAAGATTATCAAATCGTACTTCTCCCTCTATATCTTGTCGTAACTTTGACAGCGAATTATTATCCAACTTAACACAATTTTGATTGCTAAATTAAGTTTTATTGTGTGAGCTACATTACAAATCGGCTCATTTTTCATCACAAAAAAGAATAACTATATGAAGATTTTAAAAGGTATTACCGTATTATTATTTATGGCAACCTGTTCGCTTTCTGCACAAGAAATATCGAATCATGCATTAGGATTACGATTAGGAGACAGTGACGGGTTTGGTGCTGAAATCAGTTATCAAAAATCTCTTACACGCGACACAAGGGTTGAATTTGATTTAGGATGGAGAGATAGCAGAAATTTTAATGCATTTAAAATAGCAGGACTTTACCAATGGGTACGCCCTATTGAAGGTGACTTTCAATGGTACTACGGTGTTGGTGGCGGATTAGGAAATGTTGATTTCCCCGGTGATGATGGCGGCTTGTTTGTTTTTGCAGCTGGTGACATTGGTATTGAGTACAACTTTGACATTCCACTAATATTATCATTAGATTTTAGACCAGAATTGGGAGTCATTGGTTATGACGGATTCTCTGATAATTTTGATTTTGATATCGGACTAGGTATTCGTTACCAGTTTTAACGGCAATTAAACCAATATAATAAAGACCTCTGACCATTGCGTTAGAGGTCTTTTTTTATATCCTATATATAAGTACATTTGCAACTTAACCTAAGTGAAATTTATGAAACATAGTATTTTAATACTGCTTGCAGGAGTCTTATTGTTTAGTTGTAACTCAAAGCCAGAAAGCTTCACCCTTAACGGAAAGCTTAGAGGCGAAATGACTGATGGCACTCGTGTTTTCTTGAAGAAAATAGGAGAAAACAATCAACCGATGGAAGTTGATACCGCTACCACAACAAATGGTGAGTTTACTTTTACTGGAAAATCTGATATTCCTGAACTTCACTACATCTTTGTTGAACAACTACCTGGCTATACTGCTGTAATTCTTGAAAATGGTGAAATACAATTTAGTGCACAAAGAGACAGCATGGGCTTCGCTGATATAAGCGGAACTTTTCAAAATGACTCTTTCTCCGATTATATGGAGCAATCGAGAGAAATTTCAATGCAAGCGCAATCTATTCAAAAAGATATGAAAGCTGCATCTGGTGAAGCAGCTTTGGCTTTGCAAGATGAAATGAAGGAGTTGCAAGAAGAGTATAAAACATTCGAATTGGACTATGTAAAAGCTCATCCAAAAGCATTAATATCTGCTTTGGTGTTAGATAGAGCAGTTGCGACTAAAGCTGTTGAATTAGAAGAAGCTGAAGAAATTTACAAAACATTATCTGAAGAAATCAAAAGCTCTAAACCAGGAAAACAAATTTTAAAGGGCATTGAAGATTTAAAGGTATCTGAAGCAGCTGGTAAAAATTCTAGTATTGGCGCTAAAGCTCCTGATTTCTCTGGTCCTAGTCCTGATGGAACTGAACTTGCTTTAAAAGATGTAATGGGAAAAGTAACTTTAATCGATTTCTGGGCTGGATGGTGTAGACCTTGTAGAGCTGAAAACCCGAATATCGTTGCTGTTTATAATAAATACCACGACAAAGGATTAAACGTTCTAGGTGTTTCTTTAGATAGAACTGATGAAGCATGGAAAAAAGCTATCGCGGAAGACGGATTGGTTTGGAACCATATTTCAAACATCGCATATTTCGATGATAAAATCGCTAAACTATACAATGTTGATGCAATACCCGCAGCATTTTTATTGGATGAAAACGGAATAATCGTTGCTAAAAATTTAAGAGGTCCTGCACTTGAAGCTAAGGTTGCAGAGTTACTGAACTAGATTTCGAAACAAAACGTAAAAAAGCCCGAACATTAAATGTTCGGGCTTTTTTTATATCTTATTATTTGATGAATTAGAATGCACCTCTAACATCTCTGTAAGTACCTTCAACCGTCGTATTCGATCCTCTGGTAACACTACCAAAGATATTTACTACCGAATCATCACCTAGAAATTCTAAAGTCGCACCTTCATTAAGAATTAAATCACCATATATAGTTAAATTACCTTCAACTCTTAAGGTTGCCCCTGAGTTTACAGTTATATTTCTTCTTTTATTATTCCTTCCAACTACTATAGTTCCATTCATTTCAAACAAGCCATCTGAATTGATATTGACACCTTCACTAACAGTCCAAGATCCACATAACAACAAATTGCCACCAATATTCATACTATTAAATCTTTTTGACCCTCTGTATGCAAAATCGTCTCCGCTATTCACGTTTAAATTTGCACTACCAGAATAGCTTTGCAATTCAGAACAACGTTCTGCCAAGCTATCGCTAGGTCTGTTAAGTTTAATAATTTGAAATCCTGATTTACCAGATGCCGCAAAGATATAATCACCTTTTGTTGCTACATAATTTATTGAACCTGTTAGTTCAATTACACCAACACCTACAGTACTATTATCATTAGTTTCCGAAAGACTTAATCCGCCAGCACCGTTAGCCATCAATAGAACATTTTCGTTCACTGCAACGCCATTGGTTACAATTTCACCTGGTTCAGCGTTTTCCGGACTAGTTAAAATCGGCAAGTATTCTACAAAGCTTCCTGATGTGGCATTATATACTCCGGCTCCTTTTGTTCCTTCCGAAACAACTATATTTTCATTTAAATAATCTAAAGTACGTTTGGCATCTATACCGAAATCAGATTCTATAGCTATGCTACGAAGGGTATTTAAATTCTGATCTAAAAAGCTAATACCTTGCGCAGCATCTAAAACAGCAATTTCATTACCACTATACGCTACAGCACGTAAATCTGAAAAGGGTGCTTCACTTAAAGTAGTTAAATCATTTTTATCATAAACAACCACCAAGCCGTCTTGACCACTTGTTACCACGACGTTGTTACCTATAATTCTAACATCTGTTGCATTAAAGCCCTCTTGAAAACCGTAAGCGATATTAGAAGTATTCATTCTACCCCCGCTAACAGCAATTTTAGCTACTAATGAATTTGCAGTTGCAGTAACAGATTGCTCAGCATCTACGCCACCTGCGACATATATATAACCATTATCATACGCTATAGAATTCAAATCTGCGTTTGTATAATATACTCTAGATGTAACTGTCGGGTTGGTAGGATCACTAATATCGATGACATCAATAGCACCAACATAATCTTGACCTACAGTATTGTAAGATACATAACCATAATCACCATCTAAGGCAACATGGGTAGCAGCTAAATTTTCTCCATTTGTAAATGACGGAGGTGCTATTTGAGCGACTAAAGAAAGTGGATAATCACCAGCTTCTGCATCTTTGCCTGTTATACTCGATCTTTTTGCGCTGGCAATAGGATCTTCAAAAATGTTTAAAACACCGGCACGATCAAAGCTTACACTATTATCTAGCTTAGATTGGTCGGTTTCACTAACTAAATTATCTTCAGGGTTTTCAAAAACTGTGGTTTCATCACTACAACTTGCTATAAAAAGTGAAGCGGTTATAGCCATTAGCCATACTTTTCTTACAGATAGGTTTGATTTCATTTTAATCGGGGTTTTTGCACTAACGCCCCGAACTGCCCTCTTGTTGTCTATATACAGGCAAATACGATGAAATACACTTTATTAGGGTTAATAATACACTTTATCGGTTAAAAAACGGGAAAGTAATCTAAATCTTACCCATTTTCTCAAGCACCAATAATAATAGTATTGGCAATGCTAATAAACCCACCATTAGGGTTTCTGTTTGCAACAAGCTAGGCATGAATAATAAGGTACAAGCATACCCTCCTATCGCTCCTCCAAAATGAGCAGTATGCCCAATATTACCCAATCGTTTTTTCATACCATAAATAGAATATAGCAAATAACCAATACCAACAACATACGCAGGAACCGGAATTGGAATAAACATAATACCCAACTGCATGTTTGGCTGTAAGAGAATTGCCGAATATAAAATACCGGTTACCGCACCACTTGCACCAACCGCAGAGTAATAAGGTTCGTCTTTATGAAAACTTAAAGCCAACAAACTACCACCAATAAGACTTACAGCATAAATGATTAAAAACTGAGTTGTTCCAAACCAATTGATGACTACCCCTGCAAAGAAATAAAGGGTAAGCATATTAAACAATAAATGTGAAATATCTACATGCAGAAATCCCGATGTTGCCATACGTTCTTTCTGACCTGCTTTAATTGCCCCAATACTAAATTTGTAGCGTTCAAAAAAAGTAGTATCACTGAACCCCTTCATTGACACTAATACATTTGCCGCTATTATTGCTATGGTCGCTATATCAATGTTGTACATTATCTGCCCTTTATTTGGCGTCAAATATAACTATATTTGCCCATAATTTTTTTGAAAATGCAACTACTGGCCTTTGTTTTGATCTATCCCTTTTTATGGGTTGTTTCTATTTTGCCACATCGCTTATTTTATGGTTTATCTGATATTGCGTGTTTCTTTATATATCGCGTATTCGGTTATAGAAGAAAAGTGGTGCAAGAGAACTTGAATTTGGTTTTTCCAGATAAGTCTGCAGATGAAATTCATCGTATTGAAAAGGAATTCTACAAACACCTTTGTGATATGTTTTTAGAAATGGTCAAGACCATGAATCTTAGTAAAGAGGCCGTTGCTAAAAAATACCACCTAGTAAATCCTGAAGTATTACTGGAAATCGAAAAAGAACGTAGCATTATTATTTTATGCGCACATTATGCCAATTGGGAATGGAATGTAAGCATCAACAATTATGTAAACTCTAAAGGGTATGCAGTTTATCAAAAAATAAACAACTCTTATTTTGATAATTTCATTAGAAAAACGAGGGCTAGATGGAATACAACTTTAATAACCCAAGGGCAGACTGCTAAAACAATCATTCATAATTATAGAAATAATGTTCGTGCTACCTACGGTATGGTAAGTGATCAGTCTCCTCAAGCACATAGAGCTCATTATTGGACAGATTTCATGGGTATTACTGTTCCCATATTTAATGGTGGCGAAGCGCTAGCACGAAAGACAGGATTAGCAACGGTATTTTTAAAAGTAAGCAAAGTTAGGCGCGGACACTATAAAGCAGAATTCACACCTATCTCTATAAATAGCAAAGAGACCAAAGAACATGAAATCACCGACAAATTCTTAAGACTCACCGAAGAGCAAATTCGAGAAAAACCTGAATACTACCTATGGACCCACAAACGCTGGAAACATAGAGGTAAAAAACCTGCAGCTTTTGCTGATGTTAGTTAAAATTATAGAAAATAAAAAACCGGAAGCAGTTGAACTGCTTCCGGTTTTTTTATCGGCAAATATGATTATTATAAACCTGCTATAGATTTTATCTCACCAATAATTCTATCTGCTAAGCCGTCAGCCTCTGTCTGACTTTTAGCTTCTGTGTAAATTCTTATGATTGGCTCTGTATTCGATTTTCTTAAATGAACCCAGTTTTCTGCAAAATCGATCTTTACACCATCAATAGTAGACAGCTCTTCATTTGCATACTTTTCAGCCATAGCTTTTAAAATTCCATCAACATCTAAACCAGGAGTCAATTGAATTTTCTTCTTACTCATAAAGTAACTTGGGTAGCTAGCTCTTAATTCTGCTACTGTACCACCTTTTTCAGCCATTAACATTAAAAACAAAGCAGTACCTACTAATGAATCTCTACCGTAGTGACTTTCTGGATATATGATACCTCCATTACCTTCACCACCAATAATAGCATTATTCGCTTTCATTTTGGTAACTACATTTACTTCACCTACTGCTGCAGCTTCATATGTACCACCATGCTTTTGGGTAATATCGCGCAATGCACGAGAAGATGATAGGTTAGAAACCGTATTACCTTTTGTTTTACCTAACACATAATCAGCACAAGCGACCAAGGTATATTCTTCACCAAACATTTCGCCATCGTTACTAATGAACGCCAAACGGTCAACATCTGGATCTACTACGATACCGAAATCAGCTTTTTCTTTAATTACTAAATCGCAAATATCTTTTAAGTGCTCTTTTAACGGCTCTGGATTGTGTGGAAAATGACCGGTTGGTTTGCAATACAACTCAACCACTTCTACTCCGAACTCCTTTAAAAGTTTTGGAATTGCAATACCACCAGTAGAATTCACTCCATCAACAACTACTTTGAATTTCGCTTTTTTAACCACCTCGGCATCTACCAAAGAAAGGTTTAAAACTTCATCAATATGAATATCAATATAACTGTCGTTTTTATTTATCACTCCTAAATCATCAACATCAGAAAAATCGAAATCTTCTTTTTCTGCTATTTCAAGAATTTTAGCTCCCTGAGCAGCATCTAAGAATTCGCCTTTTTCATTCAACAACTTTAATGCATTCCATTGTTTTGGATTATGACTTGCTGTTAAAATAATTCCACCATCGGCATTCTCCATTGGCACCGCAATCTCTACGGTTGGTGTTGTAGACAAATCTAAATCGACTACATCGATACCTAAACCTACCAAAGTAGATACCACAAGGTTCTGCATCATCTCACCAGATAAACGGGCATCGCGACCAATAACAACTTTTAATTTATCCTTTTTAGAATAGTCTTTTAACCAGACTCCGTAAGATGCCGCAAACTTTACCGCATCAATAGGTGTAAGATTTTCTCCTGGTTTACCTCCAATTGTTCCTCGTATTCCTGAAATAGATTTTATTAGTGTCATATAATCTTAATAAGTTTTTTGCAAATATAAACGTATCATACTTATCACTATTGCCCTTCTTTGTAAATTCGAACTACTAAGCATAATTTAAGCGAATGAATTTTTTAGCTCATATTTACCTGTCTTTTAATGACAAAGAAATTACCATAGGCAATTTTATAGCCGATAGCATTCGTGCCAATAAATTTGACCACCTACCAATTAAAGTACAAAAAGGTATAAAACTTCATCGTCATATAGACACGTATACTGATAGCCATGCGATACCAAAAATAAGCAGCAAAAGACTTCATGCTAACTATAGTCATTACAGCCGAGTTATCGTTGATATCTACTACGATCACTTTTTAGCAAAAAATTGGTCTAAATATTCTGATGTACCGTTGGATGTTTTTGTGGATAATTTCTATGACCTTTTAGAGGATAATTACGAAATACTACCTATCGGTGTCAAAAAAATGATGCCTTATATGATTAGCGATAATTGGATATTCAACTATTCTAAAATGGATGGAATCGCTCGTGTGCTTAACGGTATGAACCGTAGAACGAATAATAAATCTAAAATGAATTTTGCCATTCTAGACCTTGAAGAACATTACGATGCCTTTGAGGCAGAGTTTACCGAATTCTTTGAAGAACTAATAACATTCTCAAAGCAAGAATTCAAATCTCTTACTAAATAGACGTTTAATGCTAAAGTCATTTTTAATTTATGTTTTCTGTCCGCTATATATTCTTTGCGCAAGTATGTGCTGCGGAGATGATGACGAACCTTATTTCGAAGAATATGACATAAAAACGTCTGATGCTATTTTTATACAAGATGATAAAAAAATGTTTGCAGTTGGCGACACTTTATGGATAAATGTTCAAATATCGAATGTATTAAACGATGTGGATGGGAAAGAATTAAATATCTATGAGCTTACAGCTGAAAATACTGCTTTAATAAACTTAACACTGTTTTTAGAAACAGAATTCGACCAACCAGCAACTATTAATATTTCTGAAAGCGAAATAATAAATGTGACAGGTACTCTTAGCCCCTATGAATATGACACACGACTAGTTTCATCTGAAGCTACATTAATTGATGAATTCTATATTGCGAAGCATGGTATATTATTAAGGCAAGCAGGTCAATTCAAAATCAAATCATTATTTAATGATAATTTGGTTTATTATTTTTCATCAGAAAATAATGATGGCTTGATTAATTTTATAAACCTTGAAACTAGTTTCAGGTCATCAACAAACCCAAATGAATATACTTTTGAAGTATTAGAATAATGACAAAATAGATTTTACTTTTAAAAAATCTATTGGACTTTGAAATGCCCAAAAAGAAATTTAATAATCTGTATTATCAATTAATTACATCATTAAAAACCTTAATAATCATCCTATTAATTACAATATAAACACTTTAACATCATTATTTTAAAATAATCTACCTAAACCTATAATTTAATAACGTATGAATCAAATTAAAATAACACTTTTGCTGGTTGCCTTGATATCTTTTGGCAGTTGCAAAGAGAATCCTGCAGTACCAACGGGTACGGTTACAGAAAAAGCAATGGTAGTTTCAGCACGTGAAGAAGCTTCTAAAATAGGTAGTGATATTATGCAAAAAGGCGGTAATGTTTTTGATGCAATGGTGGCTACTGAAATGGCATTAGTTGTCGCTTATCCCTTTGCAGGTAATTTAGGTGGTGGCGGATTCATGGTATACAGAAAAGCAAATGGTGAATCGGGATCTTTAGATTATCGCGAGAAAGCACCGTTATCTGCGCATAAAAACATGTACCTAGATTCATTGGGTAATGTAATACCTGGTAAAAGTACATTAGGGGCTACCGCAGTTGGTGTTCCAGGTACTGTTGCTGGTATTATTGAGGTTCACAAAAAATTCGGATCTCTACCACTTGAAGAAATTATGGCTCCTGTGATTGCTTTGGCAGAGCGTGGCGTAGTGGTAACCGCCAATCAAGAAAAAAGACTAGCAAGTCAACGCGATAAGTTTATTGAAGTAAATAGCGACAGTACCAAGTTTGCGACCGTGTACAAAATGAACGATACTATTAAATACCCTGCTTTGGCAAATACCTTTAGAAGTATTGCAAAAAATGGTAGAGACGGATTCTATAAAGGGGAAGTAGCAAAAAAACTTGCTGCATTTATTCAAGAAAAAGGTGGGTATGTTACAGAAGAAGATTTAGAAAAATACCAAGCAATATGGAGAGATCCTATCACTTTTAACTACAAAGACCTGCATATAATTTCTATGAGTCCGCCAAGTAGTGGTGGCGTAACCATCAATCAAATATTCAAGATGATGGAAAAATACGATATTGCAAAACTTGGTCATAATTCACCTAAAATGGTGCAATTATTTACCGAAGCATCTAGAAGAGCCTATGCAGACAGAAACTACTTTTTAGGTGATCCTGATTTTGTTGAAATACCTTATGACAAATTATTAAGTGATGAATACCTTGCCGAAAGAATGGCAAACTTCTCTTTTGACAAAGCGACTAAATCTTCTGAAGTAGAACATGGCAATATTGAAATTGTTGAAAGTATGGAAACTACCCACTACTCTATTGTTGATCAAGAAGGTAATGCTGTTTCGGTAACAACTACACTAAACGGTGCGTATGGCTCTAAGTTGTATTCAGATGAGCTTGGCTTCTTTTTAAACAACGAAATGGATGATTTCAGCGCTAAAGCCGGTGTACCCAATATGTTCGGTCTAGTTGGCGCAGAAGCTAACAGTATAGCAGCTGAAAAAAGAATGCTCAGTAGCATGACCCCAACTATCGTTGAACGCGATGGTAAATTATGGATGGTTGTTGGCACACCGGGTGGATCTACAATTATTACTGCTGTAGCTCAAACCATTTTAAATGGATATGAGTTTAAAATGAGTATGCAAGATGCTGTTAACGCTCCTCGATTCCATCATCAATGGTTACCAGACATGGTTATCTTTGAACCAGACGGATTCCCTATTGAACTGAAAGAAGAACTAAAGACCAAAGGATATATAATCAACGAAGAAAGAACCCCTATTATTGGAAAAGTTGATGCTATTCGCGTTTTAGCAAATGGCAAGCTTGAAGGTGGTGCCGATAAACGTGGAGACGATGCTGCAATAGGGTTCTAGCCTTATCTAAATCTAATTTTTAATAGAATTAAAATTAGTTACAATATATTATTAATGAATTATTTGAATACATTATGCTAAAGAAATTATTTAAGTTAATTGGTATCTTAATATTACTTGCTATAATAGGCTATGGTGTCTTATATTACATATATAATGAACCCGTACCTACAGGCGAATCTGGACCTGAAGCTGATGCTTTGGCATACAGAATGTTTGATGCCCTTAATTATAAAAACTTCAATAATACTAAAGTTTTAGAATGGTCTTTTCGAGATGACCATACCTATAAATGGGATCGCGAAAAGCAAATAGTTACAGTAGGTTATGATGACGTTATTGTAAACTTAGATTTGATTACTCCGCATTCAAGTATTGCTACAATCAATAACGTACCTGCGTCTTATGAGAAGTCACAAGAGTTAATTGAAAAAGCCCAAAGCTATTTTAACAATGATTCTTTTTGGTTAGTAGCGCCATTTAAAGCTTTTGATCGTGGTACCGAACGCTATTTAGTCCATTTGGAAGATGGATCTGAAGCGCTGCTAGTTACTTACACACAAGGTGGCGATACACCTGGTGATTCATATCTATGGATTATAGAACCTAGTGGAAAACCTAAGAGTTTTAAACTTTGGACAAAGATCATCCCAATTGGTGGTGTTGAAGCGACATGGCAAGATTGGATTGAAACAGAAAGCGGCGTTTTCTTACCTACCCAACATAAACTTGGTCCGTTTTCTATATCAATGGGAGAAGTTAAGGGTACTTATTAAAATATAATTATTTAATTAAAGTTAAACTACTACACCTAAGAAAACCATTTTATGCAAGATTATAAATTTCCTTTAGATTTCAAATTCCATATTGGTACACTATCCAACGATTTTTCTGCAGTTGATGCCAATGGTAATATGGTTGCCTATGTAAAACAGAAACTATTTAAATTTAAAGAGGCTGTTGGCGTTTATCAAAATGATAGTAAAACTAATTTACTTTACAATATAAAGGCAGATAGATGGATAGACTTCTCGGCATGTTATTCTTTTTCTGACCCGTCTGGTAAAGAATTTGGTAAAATAGGTCGCAAGGGATGGGCTTCTTTATGGAAAGCACATTACGAAGTTTTTGACGAGAACAAGCAACTAAAGTATACAATTAGAGAAGAAAATGCTTGGGTAAAGGTGATGGATGGTTTAGTGGGTCAAATACCTGTTATTAACCTATTTACAGGATTATTTTTAAACCCAGCTTATTTGGTAATTAACGGTAACAATGAGACCGTAGTTCGATTGTCAAAAGAAAAATCATTAGTTGGTCGTCGCTTTAAGGTTAGTGAAGTAAAAAAACTGAATGGTAATGATGATGACATTATCATATTAAGCTTAATGATGATGGTATTGTTAGAACGACGTAAAGGCTAAAATTCTGCCAGACCATATTCATTTAAAACAATATCCCATTCTTCGGTTTCTATTATTTCAAGAATTCGCTGAGTAATGCGTTGCTCTAATTCTACATGTGTTTTCGGGAGTCCGAAGGCATAGAACTGTATATCGAATTTTACAGGTAGCAACTCTAATTTATGTAATGTAGAATCTCTTTGAATGGCATATTTTAAAATAGGCTCATCATATATGAAAGCCTTTATATTACCTTGATCTAAATTTTTTAAACCAGTTGGTACATTTGAATAGGTGTGTATATCTTTAAAAAAGTGTTCTGACAAGAAGTTTTCAGTACCTGAATTAGTTATAGTACCCACTGCCCTACCTTTAAATTCATTAAACCCATCAGGATTATTGGTTAGTTGATTTACGGTTAAACTCGATGCTATACTAGCTGTTAATCCAGAAATAAATAGGAGTCCGCCAAACATTAGAACCAAGGCGGTTATCTTGCCAAATTTGGTGACCGGTGCCTTATCGCCATAACCCACAGTAGTCAAAGTTACAGCAGACCACCACATGCCATCCCATAATCCACTTCTTCCCGGTCTAAATGCCTCCGGATTTTTCTTACGTTCAAACAACCACCCGAGAACCCCAAATAGAAAGATAATAAATAGCAATATCAATAAACCACTTAGAAATCCGACATTTAAAAAACCACTTAAATATGACTTCAATCTATCAAAAGAAGAAACTTGGGCAATAGCTATTGTAGCATTAGAAGCATAAAAAGAATGTGTAAACTCCATCTCTTTACTACGCTGACTGGTAATGGTTAGCGGATTAATACTTAAATCAATTCCACCAGTGCGAAGAGAATCTAACATAGATGAAAACTCCATTGGTATCATCTCATATTCAATATTCAAATCACTAGCCACTCTTTTCCATAACCAGACATTAAGCCCCTCCACATCCTCTCCGTTTTCAACTATAAAAGGTGCTGCAGCAGTATAGCCAATACGTAATTTTTCATCATCAACTTGACCGCTTGCCGAGATTGAAATTACAAACACAATTACTAATAGAAGAATTCTCATAAAATGGTCGGGTTTACATTTTTTTAAATATAATCATTTTAGAAAGTATCGACAGATTAACCTATTCACCTAAAATGAAGTAATTTTAGGTTCTTAAAGCAACTTAGGCTATGGATATTAAATTAATCACTTTCAACGAAGTTACAGCAGACCTACAATCTCAACTTACTGAACTCTATAAACAATTGAATGCTGAGTTAACGCAATTAGATTTGGCAACCGCTCTTTCTGATTACAATACCACAGATGTTGTAATTTGTTTAGATGATGATAAATTAGTTGGTATTGCTATGATGGCAAAATACAAGGTAGTATCTGGACACAAAGGAATGATTGAAGATGTGGTTGTTTCTTCTGAATATAGAGGCCAAGGTATTGGCAGAAAGCTAATGGAAAAGCTTTTAGAACAAGCAGAAAAATCAAAACTTGACGATGTGCTATTATTCAGCGGTCACCACAGAACTGCAGCAATTTCACTTTATAAAAGCTTAGGTTTTAAATTAAAAGAGAGCGGTATGTATATTAAAAAATATTAAAGCTATACTTTTAATTAACCTTCTTAACATGTTGTAATTGATCTTTTAACTCTTTCATTGATTCTTGTAACTGACGTAAAAGACTATTATCGGTAGTAGCATCTACATTAAAAGTAATTTTACTACTCACCTCCCAAATTTCTTGAATCTGAAATGGTTTAATATCGTAAGGCGGATAAGTTTCGTTTAAAGAGATTAGTGTAATGTTATTAGAGTTCGGTCGCTTTTCTACCTTCTTGACCATTATGGAATCTTGGAGCACAACTACGTACATCTTATTTGCACTCACATAATCTATATGTTCAATTGCCCTTGCCAAAACCCATTCACCAGGGTGTAAATTAGGTAACATACTATCACCTTCTACTTGAAACCCTCGATAGGTTGCATTTCTAAATTCAGGAATAGGTAGATCGAATGCAGGTAATTGTTGATACCAACTAGTATCTGATATATTCTGAGGATAACCAGCAGCTGCTTTAGCATTTACCAAAACCATATTCTCACGATTTGCAGAATCAACTGTCACCACTTTAGGTATAACACTAGTTCTTGAAGTCTCTAAATATTGTTCTTCACTTTCTCCAAACAACCAAAGCGGATTAATTTTAAATTGTTTCAACAACTCTAAAACAACTTTACCAGAAAGCTTGGTTCTACCACGCTCTATATCTGCTGTTGTATTAGAAACGCCAATTAGTGCAGCAAAGTCTGCTTGAGTATAACCCAGTTCTCTTCTTAAATCGGTAAATCGCTTTAATGTTAGTTCGTTTTCCATATTCTTTTCCGCTTCAATAAAGATTTTTATACCTCTTTATAATCCAAATATAGTGATTATGGATTATATCCAAAATATTATTTGGATTATTTCCATAATTAGGAATATTTCCATAATTTTGGATTAATTACCAATTACTATGGATTTTAATAGAATAAAAGAAAAATTAAATATACTGGCAGATGCAGCTAAATACGATGTGTCTTGCTCAAGTAGCGGTAGTAACCGCAAAAACAAGGATAATGGCTTAGGTGATACCGGTAATGGTATTTGCCATACCTACACAGAAGATGGTCGTTGCGTTTCTCTATTAAAAGTTTTACTTACTAATCATTGCATTTTTGATTGCGCCTATTGTGTTACGCGTAAAAGCAATGATATTAAACGAGCTGCTTTTAAAATTCAAGAAGTAGTCGATTTGACCATCAATTTTTATAGAAGAAACTATATAGAAGGGCTGTTCTTAAGTTCTGGCATCTTTAAAAGTGCCGATCATACTATGGAACGTTTGATAGCCGTTGCCAAAAAACTTCGTGAAGAAGAAAACTTCAACGGGTACATTCACCTTAAATCTATACCTGGTGCAAGTGATGAATTAATGTACGAGGCCGGTTTATATGCTGATCGTTTATCTGTCAATATTGAAATCCCCACTATCTCCGGCCTTAAACTTTTAGCTCCGGATAAAAAACATGAAGATTTTATTAAACCGATGTTGAAGGTGAAGAATGAAATTATACGCTATAAGGAGGAGCGTAAAATAATTAAAAGCACTGCAAAATATGCTCCTGCAGGGCAAAGTACCCAAATGATTGTTGGTGCTACTGGCGAAAGCGATAAGGATATTATGTATTCTGCAACTCACTTTTACAAAAACTATCAGATGAAACGGGTTTACTATTCTGGTTACGTACCCATCTCCACAGATAGCAGATTACCTTCTTTGGGTTCTGAAGTACCCATGCTCAGAGAAAATAGATTATATCAGACAGATTGGTTACTTCGCTTTTACGGCTTTAGTGTCAATGAAATTTTAGATGCCGATAATCCGAATTTAGATATGGATATAGATCCCAAATTGATGTGGGCACTTCGAAATCTAAATCATTTTCCTATAGATATTAATAAGGCAGAACCACGAATGTTAGCAAGAATTCCGGGTATAGGAATGGGCTCTGTTCATAAAATTATAAGCGGAAGAAAATACCGCCGATTAAGCTGGGAGCATCTAAAAAAAATGGGTATTGCACTCAATCGAGCAAAGTATTTTATCATCTGTAATTCCTCTGATTGGGAACGAAGAGATTTAGACGCAGCTACTATAAAAGGAATGATTCTTCAATCTCAAAATAGCAAATTCAAAAATCAGTACAACAATCAATTATCCTTATTTAACTAAACTAATAATTTAATTAAACCTAATGACTATGGAAAATATTAATAACACCTTGAATTCGACTAATATTTCAATTTCAAATACTGTTATTGACCGTAGTCAGAGTCAAATATTAGCAATAGGATACCAAATGGTATTATTAAAAACTAAGATTAAAAAAAGGCTAAAAATTGTGTCACGAATCTTTTTCTTCAACTTCTAAAACTGTTTATATGAATGCTTCAAAAACTTTAGTTTACGACGGTAGTTTTAATGGTTTTTTAACTGCTGTATTTATAGGCTTTGAACAAAAGCTTACGCATGCCGATATTCAGAAAAAAGGGCAATTACAAAGCGGACTTTTTGCTGAAACGGAAACTATATTTACCAACATTGAAAAAGCACAACGGGTTTGGAACGGTGTACGTAAAAAGAGCAACAGCGCTATTAAAAATATATACTTTGCATTTTTGAGCGAACAGAATAATATGGAAGCACTAATCTACCGCTATATTCAAAAGCTTATGGGAAGTAAATATAATGGGGCCACTGATTTTAGTGATGATGGAGTTTTAAAAATAAATCAGCTTTCACATAAGGTCGGTAGAGAAAAGCATCGTATGGAAGCATTTGTACGATTTCAATTAACAAAAGATGATGTATATTTTGCGAACATAGAACCAGATTTTGATGTATTGCCGTTAATCTCCAAGCATTTTAGAAATAGATATGCTGACCAACAATGGATTATTTATGATGTAAAACGTAAATACGGACTATTCTATGATTTGAATACTGTTGAAATCATTTCATTAGATTTATCTGATATTCATACCAATAGTATGGAGAAAAGTGCTGCTTTCACAAATGCTGAATATGAATATCAAGACCTTTGGAATAATTATTTCAAAAGCACAACTATAAAATCTCGAATTAATAACAAACTACATTTTCAACATGTACCAAAGCGTTATTGGAAATATCTCTCAGAGAAGAAAGAAGCTGTTTAAAGATATTACAGCTTTATTCTTATAAAAGGGATAAAATAATTTTACAAGAATATCATACAGCACTATTCGCAGCAACTTCTACTTGTTAACATCATTACTTTTCATAATGATCAAAACCTATTTACAGAAAATAGACAGACTTGTCTGTATTTAAAATATTTGATTACATTTGCATCATGAAACATGCAGAGGTTAAAAATAAGATTATTGAAACTGCGTCATTTTTATTTTATAAGAATGGTTATAATTCTACCGGTATAAATCAAATTATTGCTGAAGCAGGCATCGCCAAGGCAACCCTCTACAATCATTTTAAGTCTAAAGAAGAGATTTGCGTAGCATACCTACAGTATAAGAATATGAACTTTCTGAAAGATTTTAAAAATTTCATAAGTTCCAAACCACAAGGGAGATCTCAAATTTTAGCCATTTTCGACTTTCTTGAATTGTTTTATCAAGACAAAGATTTTAATGGATGTTGGTGCATAAAGACAGTATCAGAAATACCAAAGGATAATGAAATAATAAGAACTGAAATACAAGCTCAAAAAAATGATTTCATAGCGGTTATTGCAAAATTAATATCCAATAATTTAAACGAAATTAAAATTGAGCAAGTCAATTCTTTAGCTAGACAAATTTACTTGTTATATGAAAGTGCTGTTGGCGAAAGTCATCTTCACCAAGAAAACTGGCCAATTCATGAGTCTAAAAATTTATGTGAAAAAATAATAGCCTAAAAAAATTTGAATTTACTAAGACAGACTTGTCTGTCTATTTTTTAATAATTAAACATAATTGCAATGAAAGAATTTGAAAACAAAGTAGCCTTAGTAATTGGAGGTACAAGTGGTATTGGTAATGCAACTACAAATGCATTATTAGAAGGTGGAGCAACTGTACATGTTGTAGGTAGAAATACTGATAAAATCGCAGATGCACCAAACTTGATAAAACATACAGCTAATATATCTAACACTACCGATGTAGACGCCTTGGTCTCTAAAATTGACACTTTAGATAACTTAGACTATTTGGTAAACGCGTCAGGTATATTTGGACCTAAACCATTTTTAGATCACACTATGGAAGATTACAATTCTTACCAAGATTTAAATAGAGGTTTCTTTTTTATAACACAAAGTGTTGCAAAAAAGATGAAAGCAACTAAAGGGGGATCGATTGTAAATGTTGGATCTATGTGGGCTAAACAAGCTGTAAAAGCAACACCCTCATCGGCATACTCCATGCAAAAAGCTGGTTTACATTCTTTAACACAACATTTAGCTATGGAATTGGCAGATGATAATATTCGAGTAAACGCAGTATCTCCTGCCCTAGTAAATACGCCTGTCTATCATGGCGTTTTTGGAGGTGAAGAGGCAGCTAAAGAAGCCTTAGTTGGCTTTAATGGTTTTCACCCGATAGGTCGTTTTGGTGAGGCTGCAGATATTGCCAATAGCATAGTTTTTTTATTATCAGATAAAGCCGCATGGGTTACCGGTGCCATTTGGGATACGGATGGTGGAGTAATGGCTGGTAGAAATTAAATAATAGATATAAAGTCACGACCAAATGTAGCCTGGTCGTGGCTTTATTCTTTTTTCTAAGTCCATTTTAAAACAATCACTAAATAAATTATCTCATAATTCTTCATTCAATTGACCAGATTTTCAGGTTTTAGAATTAGTGTTTTCCCGAGTTCTTAATCCTTCAACTACTCTTTTAAAAAATTGCAATCACAATAAGCTAATTTTTATGCAGAAGAATATTGATTCTTATGCTAACATCATCTCTGATTTTGATTTACTACATCTAATTCCTAAGCAATTTTCACTACAATTTGGACAACTGTTATTGTATTAGTTCATATAATTGCTCATTTCAATTACAGCCTAAAATTATACTCTGAAAACTAGTATTAGGGTTTATTGTTTAAATAAGTAACTATATAAAACCCTACTCATTTCACAAACAAATAAACCGCTCAAAATTTTTACGGGACACCTAGATAAAATCTCAACTAAAAACCGTTCTTACAAGCTTTTCTTACCAAAGAAGAAAAAATATATAAACACAGTAATTCGAGTTAATGATATTGATTTCTCAAAAGGACGTTTAGAAAAAATTCAAAATATAGAATTAGTAGATCTTGCAAAATTTCATGGCCATTTTTGTGACGGATTGGTAGTTGGTCATCTTGCTCTAAAACAAACTCTTCTCGAATTATACCAGATGGCACTATTGACCTTACAAATACTTGAATAGTAAGTAAACCTCTTCTTGCTCTTTAGCTGTTAAAGGTGATTTACCTTCATGTGAGTTAGATAGATTAAAGGGATTGGAAGATAATTTTACCGAAAAACTCTTAACTACCAATCTTAAGAACAATTTTACTATTACAGAAATAGCCGATTTTAAGTGGAATCCTATTTTAAAAACTAACATTTTAAATAAAAATATACCCTAGTGTGAATAGTATAATTAAAACATATTATTAAACTTTGCAAATGAGCTTAAAATGATTTTACTATAATCGTAAAATACAAATTACCTGATGAAGAAAAACAAAGCAATCCGTACGTTTACGTTAGCTACTGTTTTAATAATACAAATTATATTTCTGCTATTAATTGCAAAAAACAATTACGACACAAATAACTATTTTGCAATAATTGCTATTTTATTAATTTCAGCTGTTGTCTTATTTAGCCATAGCTATTTAGACCTACATCATACCAAACATGATTATGAAAAATTATCTGTTGTAGTTTGGGTGCCTTTAGGTGCCATTGCTTGCCATATATTAAACGTTAATTATGGACTAGGTAGCGTTTTATCTGCAGGTTTTATTGGTACGTTAGGTTCATTCATTCCCATATTCAATAAGCAGTCTAATTATCTAAAGAAATTACCGGGAGCCATTTATTGCGGAGTATTTGTTGGTATGTCAAGTAATACCATTACACCAACAATAGGCTTTGTATTATCTGCAGGTATTTTAGCAGGATTATTCTTTCTACTATCTAAAAATCTATTTATTGGTATTGGTGGTAAGCTAGGTACTATGGCTTTTCTTGGTGTATTTATTGTCTATCTAATTAATCTCATGGCGTAATGAATAATTTCATTATAATAGTTACTGGCATTTTAGGTGCAACAATGACTTTTTACGTGAGTCATCATCACAATCAAGGTGCAGTAAGAGCATCTGCACTATTATCATTATTAGTGGGCTTATTTTTTTACTGTTTCCCTGATTTGCTAAATACTTACCTAACTAAAAATATACCTATAGTATTCATAGGAACCTCTTTTATAGGTATGATTTCAACAACAACTAGAAGAAGTTATATTCATTTAGCAATAGCAGGCTGTCTATTTAGTATTATATATATTAATAAGAATAATTTATTTCAAGGCTTTGGTGGTGCTCTTGGTGCTCTAGCATTTATTGCGCTGTTAACCACCTTTGCTTTTTCATTTGCTTTTTCTAAAAGTGTTCATAAACTAAAAGCGATACTTAGGTTACGCAAGTGGAAATAATTCTAATGATAACTTAACGCATTAATCTACCGGTAATATTTCCTGCAATAATATTGTTGACCTCATTAACGGTTGCAAAGTTTACATCACCTTCATAAGTATGTTTCAAAGCACATGCGGCACTTGCAAACTCCAATGCCTTATAATCATCATATTGTTGCAATCCATAAATTAAACCTGCCGCAAAAGCATCACCTGTACCAATACGGTCAACAACATGGGTAATATCAATATCTTCAGTTTCTCTAAACTCGACACCATTCCACATTCTAGCTCTAATTTTATGCCATGAAGAGTTCAAAGAAGTTCTTATTTTATCGAATACTTTTTCTATGGATGGAAACTCTGCTATTAGCTGTTTACTAGCTTCAATAAAATCTTCATTACTGTAGCTAAAATCTGTTCCTAACACCTCATTAATCTCATTTACACCACCAATAAATATTGTAGAATAATGTAAGAGTTCTATTAGTGCCTCTTTCGGGTCTTGACCATATTTCCAGAGTCCACTGCGGTACGTTGGATCTGCAGAAACGGTAAGTCCCTTTTGCCTTGCTAACTTTAAACCGTCTTTTAAAACATCAAAAGCTCCTTGAGACAAGGCAGGTGTTATTCCTGTCCAATGCATCCATTCTCCATCTTCTAATGCATTTTCCCAATTTACCTTTGAAGGTTCAATTTCAGAGAATGCGGAATGTGATCGGTTATAAGAGATCATACTTGGTCTAATAACTGCACCTACTTCAAGAAAGTAGACTCCCAAAGGTCTTTTAGATTTTACAATAGAAGATGTATCTACACCAAATTTTTGAATATAAGTCATTGCAGTATCTCCAATAAAGTCATCAGAAATTGCACTTATATGTTTTACATTTCCTCCAAAATTAGAGATAGAGATACCTACATTCAACTCTGTACCTCCAAAATAAAATTCAACAATATTCGATTGTACAAACTTCTTATTGCCACGTGGAGAAATGCGCATTAGGACTTCACCGAAGGTTATAATCTTACCCATATTGTAATTTTCATCCTAAAATAACCAATGCACAATTAAAAACCATAGTTGTTAAAAAATATATCAAAACAAGAAAAAATTGAATTATAATCAAGCGTAGAAAAACAAAAGACCAAAATTTATTAAATTATTTAGATCATTTCACTTTCGAAAAAACATAAAACGATTTAAAACGGTTCTAACATTTCGATTTCAGCAGTAAGCGTGTAATAAATTATCTAATAAGTGAAATATTAGTTAATGTATTTAAGCTGTAGTTATAAGTTGTACAAGGCACGATATCTTCGTATCTTAATATACTCATCATCAAACCTTCTTAACAATGCATTTAAAGTCATCGATTTTTATATTTTTCATATGCATTACACATGTATCTATTGGGCAAAACAAAATTGCTGAAGAAAAGTTTATAAACGTTGGTGGTATAGAACAGTGGATTACTATTAAAGGTGATAACCCTGAAAACCCTATAATACTTATAATACACGGCGGCCCGGGTAGTACCATGAGCCATTATAAAGATGATGTTTACGCAGATTGGCTGAAAGAATTCACCATTGTTCATTGGGATCAACGAGGTGCTGGCAAAACATTTGGAAAAAACTGCCCTAAGATTATTAATGAGGAATTTTATTTAAATAACCCGTTGACAGTTAACGAAATGGTCAATGATGGCATTTTGGTAACACAATATCTTTTAAAACAATTAAATAAGAAAAAAATAATACTTATAGGTACCTCTTGGGGCTCTATATTGGCTACTGAAATGGCTCAGAAGAATCCCGATTTATATCACGCATATTTAGGTCATGCACAATTTGTAAATTTTCCTGACAATATCAAAAATGCATATTTAGAAGTTAAAAAAATAGCAGAACAAAATGATGATAAAGTTGTTATGGATAAGTTGAATAATTTGGGTACACCACCATATATCAAAGCAAAAACTTACGGACAATTATTACGAGTCATTAAACAATACGAAAGAGAAAATGCAACCCCTGCGCCTTTTTCTTGGGGTAAGGTCGCAACAGCATATGAGAATAATGAAGATAGTAGAGATCGATATAATGGTGATGATTACTCTTTTCTAAACCTTGTTGGCGATGAGAACATTGGCGTAAAATCAATGGTAAGTAACATTAACTTTGAGCAAACTGCTATAGTCTTTCGATTACCCGTTTTTATGATTCAAGGCAAGCATGATATACTATGCTCTGCAGAACTTAACAAGCCTTATTTCGAAAAAATTAGGGCTCCTAGAAAAGAATATTTCACTGTTTCTAATGCAGCCCATGGTTTTAACGAAGCTATAATTGATAAGCAATATGAAATTGTTAAAGCTCTTAGAGTTCAAAATTAAAAAAGAAATTACTTTCCTCCTTTATCTCCAATAAACTGATCGTCTTTGGTTTTAAAAAGCACATTAAATGTGGTTAAACTACCATATATACGTGTAATATATTGTTGTAAATCTACCTTCTCTTGATCATCTAAGTTCTTACTAGAATTTATTTTTTGCTCCATTACACGAATACGGTCTCTCACCATTACAATTTTATGAAAGAAAGTATTAATCGGTATTTCTTTATTACTCATACCCGCTTCACCAGGTTCCAGAATTAAATTTCCACCTTTCCATTTATCTGCAATGGCAACACGTTGCGTAGCGTCGCTCCACTTTTGAAGAATAGCAACCAAAGAACTTTCTACATCGAAAAAACTTACGGTATCTACTTCATTTTCAATAGCATCTATCACCTCATATTCAGAATCTATATCAATGGTTTCTAAACCATTATCCATAAATGTTACCCAATACATGGTACTAGAAACATTTGTAACTACACCTTTACCTAATTCTTTATGGAGAATCCTAGACCCTATTCCTAATAATTTCATTGTATTCAACTTTTGTTTAGTGCTAATTTAATAGCAGTTTTTTTCATCCGCAACAAGAATTACATTTTTTACATCTAACTTATTTTTAATTTGGTTTTTGTCATCTTATTTAGTTCATGTAAATTTAAAGTCAACATTTATATGAAACCATCAGCATGAAAAATTTAATGGCAGTTTTATTATTAAGTTTAACGCTAACGTCTTGCGGAGAAAAAAAGAAAGAAGTAGCCGAACAAGTTCAACCTATAGTGAAACTAAAAGCCTTGATTATTGACGGTCAAAACAATCATTATATATGGCCAAAAACTACCATGATGATGAAAGATTACCTAGAGCAGACCGACTTATTTACGGTAGATATTCAAAGAATGGATTCTATGTGGTTGGGTATTAAATACAATAAGGATAGACCAGAAGCGTACCATTCATTTATAGAAACTTACCCATTAACAGATAAGACTTATCATATATCTGAGAGCCCAATTCAGACATCAGACTTTACATTTGATTTCAATGATTACGATGTTGTTATTTCTAACCTTGGCGCTGATTCTCCTTTATGGCCTGAGAAAACCAGAAATGATTTTGAAACTTATATGAACAATGGTGGTGGTTTAGTTGTGGTACATGCTGCAGACAATGCTTGGGGTGAATGGGATGAATTTAATAAGATGATCGGATTAGGTGCTTGGGGAGGTCGAGATGAAAAATCTGGACCTTACGTATATTATAACGATGCAGGTGAACTAATAAAAGACCCTGCTGAAGGAGTTTGTGGTTCTCACGGACCTGAATATGAATTTCAATTAACCACCAGAGCACCAGAACATCCAATAATGAAAGGTATACCAGAAAAATGGTTACATACACCCGATGAGTTATATGAGCGTATGAGAGGTCCGTTTACAAATGCTACAATTTTAGCAACAGCCTATGCTGATTTAGAAAAAAATGCTCCGCCATGGGATCCAAATGTAACAGGTTTAGGACAGAACGTTCCTCAACTTATGGCAATTAATTATGGAAAAGGTCGTGTTTTTCATTCTACGCTAGGTCATTTCGATTATTCAATGGAATGTGTAGGTTTTATTACGACTTTACAGCGAGGTACAGAATGGGCAGCTACAGGAGAGGTTACACAAGCGGTGCCTAAAGATTTCCCGTCAGCGGATGCCACAATTTCAAGATCTTGGAAATAGAATATTAGTTTTTATCTGAATCTTGATTACATTCTTCTTTTCTTCTGGTATCAACTAAGTAAATGATCTTCCAAGCACCTTTATCTTTAAATAACTGAAAAGAATTAACCCCACAGTGGCTAAATTCTTCATTATACCAAAATTCATATGGTGCCCATACGTGCGCCATACCACCATCTATTTGTATTTTATAATCCAATATCTTTTCATGAAAAGGTATAGAATCTGGCGTGGTAATCATGAAGCTTACTAAATCATTAAAATTCGTGTTTTGAACAACCATGTTTCCTACCGTATTTAAATTTACCGTCTGCATTTTATTATCAGTATCCACCACACGTTTTATTGCACTTTCATTTTTTCCATTAAAAGCGTAAAAAAAAGTCTCTACTGCATATTTATCTTTGACTTCTTCCTCTATTTGAGCATTAACTAAACTACACGCAAATAATGCAATTAAGACATAGATATATTTCATATTTCAACTTCTTTAAAGTACCAAGCATAAAAATAAATATATTTTAATTGCTCACTTTTAAATGGATGATATCGTGAATGCTTAATCTCAGTAAAACTCCTTACTTTTATAGCTCTTAATCAATAATACAATATGTCTGTAGCTAAAAAAGAATATAAAAGGATTACGGTAAAGTCATTAGTCGAAATGAAGAAGAACGGAGAAAAAATCTCTATGCTTACTGCATATGACTATTCAATGGCCAAAATTGTTGATGCCGCTAAGGTTGATGTTATTTTGGTAGGTGATTCTGCCAGTAATGTAATGGCAGGTCATGAGACCACATTACCTATAACTTTGGATCAAATGATTTATCATGCATCTTCTGTTATTAGAGCGATCGACAGAGCATTGGTTGTTGTTGATTTACCTTTTGGAAGCTACCAAAGCGACCCAAAAGAAGCTTTGCGTTCTGCTATTAGAATTATGAAAGAAAGCGGAGCACATGCCGTAAAACTAGAAGGTGGCGCAGAAATAAAAGAATCGGTTAAAAGAATTCTTGCTGCCGGTATACCTGTTATGGGTCATTTAGGCTTAACGCCTCAGTCTATATACAAATTCGGAACATATACCGTTCGTGCAAAAGAAGAGGAAGAAGCCGAACAATTAATGGAAGACGCCAAACTACTAGAAAAACTAGGCTGTTTCGGTTTGGTTCTTGAAAAAATACCAGCTGAGCTTACCAAAAAAGTTTCTGAAAGTCTAACCATACCTACTATAGGTATTGGTGGCGGAAAACATGCTGATGGACAAGTGCTTGTAGTTCATGATTTATTAGGTATGACACATGAATTCAATCCTCGCTTTTTACGTAGATATATGAACTTATATGAAGAAATGGGTAATGCTATTTCTAACTATGTTAGTGATGTAAAAAGCCAAGATTTCCCTAATGATGATGAGCAATACTAATTAAAATATTCTTTTTGAGGCGTTCTAAATACTTTTCTAGATTCTTGATTCTAATCATTGTTTTAATGACGGTTGGTTGCGATCAGGTATCGAAAGAATTGACACGCCAAAAAGTAGCACCTGAAGCTTTTATTCCCGTAGTCAAGAATCATTTAATTCTAACCAATGTTGAAAATACGGGTGCAATGTTGGGTTTCGGACAGGACTTCCCTCCTATTTTAAAAAGATTTCTGCTACAAGTATTACCTATGCTATTGCTGTTGATAATGCTCTATAGAATAATGAGCAAACCCAACTTAAACCTATTGCTTATTATTGCCTTTGCATTAGTTATAGGTGGCGGATTAGGAAATTTAATCGACAGAATCGTATATGGCTCAGTAACAGATTTCTTTCAAATTAGATTAGGTATTTTAAGAACAGGAATTTTCAACATTGCAGATGTTGCTGTTACTCTAGGTGTATTTATGTTTATTTTTTTAATAGTAAGAAGAAAGAAATTAGCAATTTAAGAAGTTCAACAATCAAATAATTAAGACTACATTTTGTCAAGAAAAGAACACTCTACAGTAGATAACCTTCAAGTATTATTTGAAGACAATCACTTAATTGTTATTAATAAACGCCCTGGTGATATTGTGCAAGGTGATAAAACCGGTGATCAGCCATTGAGCGATACCGTTAAGGCTTTTATAAAGAAAAAGTACGACAAACCCGGTAATGTTTACTTAGGTGTTGTGCACCGCCTAGATCGCCCAACATCGGGTATCGTAGTATTTGCAAAAACCTCTAAGGCTTTACCTAGACTGAACAAAATGTTTGCAGAAAAAGATGCTAAGAAAACGTATTGGGCAATAGTAAAGAACAAACCTGAAGCGCCTGAGAAAAGATTAGTACATTGGATGAAGCGCAACACCAAACAAAATAAATCTTACGCCAATATTAAAGAGGTTCCTGACAGTAAAAAAGCCATTTTAACGTATAAAATCTTAAAAAAATTAGACCGTTATTTTCTTTTAGAAGTTGATTTAGAAACCGGTCGCCATCATCAAATTCGCTCGCAACTAACTGCAATAGGAAGCCCTATTAAAGGAGATTTAAAATACGGATTTGATAGAAGCAATGCTGACGGAAGTATACATTTACATGCACGAAAACTACGTTTGATGCATCCGGTAAAAAAAGAACCTTTAGAAATTATTGCTCCTCCGCCAAATGACCCTATTTGGAATGCGTGTCTTTAATTTTACTACTTTTAGAGAAACACTATAACCATGTTAAAGAAAATTTACGCACTAAGCGTATTACTATTAATTACTTCGTGCGGCAGCTACAACTCTATTGACACCTTTTATAATGCCCATAAAAATGACAACCAAGTAACCGCTGTTCGAGTACCGAAATTTATGCTGTCAATGATCAGCGAAATTTCGCCAGAGATGAAGGCTATGGTCGGTAATGCCAAAGATTTGCGGTATATGCAGTTTCCGAGTGCTACAGCGAGTAAAACTCAGTTTTTGAACCAACAAATGAACGGTATTACCGGAAACTCATTTATTGAAGTTTTTCGAAAGAATGATGATTTAAAACGTAATGTAGTTTCAGTAAGAGAGAAGAGAAATCTAGTCAAAGAAATTCTGATTTATAATAACAACAGTCAAACAGGTTCCTTTTTATATTTCAATGGTGATTTTGATCCTGCAAAAGTTAGAGAGATGGCTAAAAACGAACAGTTTACTAAATTCGGAGATAATATAATCAGTCAGTTTGGAGCTAGTACACCAGGAATCAATTCTCAAAATTAAAACGAATCTTTAAGTTGGTTTTTTAGAACGGATGCTTTCTATTACCACGGAACTTAAAATTAGTATTCCTCCTAAAATAGTAGTTCCCTTTGGTATTTCCGACAAAAAAAGCGCTCCGATTATAATACCATAAACCGGCTGTACACTACTTAATATACTTACTGTCGTAATATTGAAATGCTTGAATGTCATTAAAAACATCGTGTGACCAATGGCTGTAGTTAAAACGGCGAGCGCAACAAGAACTTCCCATTGACTAATGATTGTATCTGCTGAAACAGTAAATAAAAATGGGAATAAAATAACTCCGACAATTGCCGTCTGATAAGTCATTAGCATAGACCCATTATATTTCGCCACTTTCTTTTTCAAAAGTATATTTCTTAGTGCATATGCAAAAGCTGAAAACACCCCAAAACCAATGGCTATGGTATATGAATTCTCAAAATCTAACGTAGGACTCAAGAAGTACATACCTGCAAGCACCAAAAATGCAAGAAGCAAATGCATCAACTCAAACTTCGTTTTTAAAAGAATAGGTTCTAAGAAAGCTGTAATCACTGGGTAGGTAAATATAGAAAGCATACCAATAGCGACATTAGACAACTTTAAAGCATAGAAATAGGTAACCCAATGTACTCCCATTAACACCCCACTGAGCAAAATTACTGGAATATCTTTTTTATCAACTTTTAAACTAAAACCCTTCCATTTACAATATAGAAACAGAGCCACAAAAGCTAAAATTGCCCTTGCACCAATAGCAACTGGAACCGATAACTGAACATAACGCCCTAATGCCCCAGAAGTAGCTACAAAGAGCATGGCAAGGTTAATTTCTAATAAATGCTGAAGGTGATTACTTTTCATCTACATCAATTACACCTAGCGTATTTTAGACAGCGCTTTTTCTCTCATAATTTGAGAAACTGGTTTATTCTGTAAATGACTCTCTAACCATGATAATATATCTAAATACAAGAAAGCCCTCTTTTCATACGGATGATCCTCATACTTTTTAAGTTCGTTATATAACTTCTGAAATTCTGCTTTTAGCTGATTAGGATAGATACCACCTAGACTTCTAAGAAACTTTATCATCTCTTTTTGTACAGCATGCATATCGTCCATTTTTAAAAGAAACTTATATGTACTTTTTAATTGAACTTCCAAATGGTAGTCCATACCCGCCTCGTAATGAGCTACTAAACTTAAAACACGTGCGAAACACATTAAGTCTTCACGCATTTTTAAATTCTTATTATCAATGATTTTTTTAAGATATTGAATACAGGTTTTATTATCTCCAATACCAAAATACAAACAGGCTATTTTATAATAGAGTACCATAACATGGTGCACATCTATACGATCTCTATGTTTATTAATACCATATTCAACAATCTTCACCAAGTACAGCCCTTTTTCGAAGGTACCTTCTAGAAAATGCAAGTTCAATTTATTGGCATTTAAATACATAAATACCAAAGAGTTGATGTTATCGTTATCAGGAAAATTTTTTTCTTTAATAGTCGTTTCTAAACGCTCTAAAACTTCTTTAAACTGTGAACTGTATTGTACATAAAAAAGAGATTCTAGCAAATAGTGATTCCCTTTTAAAAAGAAAACAGGATTTAAATAAATCATGTCTTTATGATCATAGAATAGATCGACCCATTTACTAGCATATTTAAAACACGACAAGAAATCTTGGGTAAGAAAACTATACCACAAATGGGCTTTATATAACCATAATTTTTCTCGAAAACCTAAGTCCTCTATATTATATAAAGGAAGGTGATTATTAAAATAAGTTTTTACTTTTTGATAATCTTCATCACTTCGTACATACCCAACTTTTAACATCATTCCATAAAGCTGTAAAGAAAGATTTGACAGCTTACTGGTCATTACATTATGCCCAGATAATTCTTTTGCCTGTATAGCAAGTTCATCAGCACGATCAGGTATACTCCTTGTAATGTACTGGGTTTCAATTATCTTCTCAAGCTCTACAATTTCATAAGCGATATTCTTCTCTTCGTTCTCTATAGCAATACTCTTTACCTTATCTAAAATTTTTAAACTTTGTTTGTAAAGTCCTTTTTGATATAATATTGTAGCAAAATCTAGCTGTTCACGTATCTGAACCCTTATATTTTGGTTCACAGGATTTAGTCTTAGACTCACTAAAATCTGTTTATATAAGTGTGCTTTTAGATTAGAAAGTTGTGCCTTCTTAACAATACCACTTTCCAAAATGGTCTTTTCGTCGTATTGCTTTATTTTATCTAATAGATTAAAGAGCGCCAAAAATTTGGCGTCTGTATTTACACCTAATCTACCTACATAAAGCTTAAACTGACGCTTTTCAGATTTAGAAAGTGACTTAACCAAAACGAACAAAGCATCTTTATGCGCATTTGTCATCGTAATAATAAGAGTTTAAATATTTGTTATTCAGTACTTTACATACCTAAAAAACTAGCTTAACGTTGTAAACAAGTTAACAACATTAAAGTAACTTGTATTTTAGGTTATATATTCGTTTGACGAGTAAAACTACGTAAATATAATGAGTAAAGAGATAGTACAAATATTTGACACTACTTTAAGAGATGGAGAGCAAGTACCGGGCTGCAAATTAGACCGGGAACAAAAATTGGTCATCGCTGAACGCCTAGATTTACTAGGTGTTAATGTGATCGAAGCCGGTTTTCCTGTTTCTAGCCCGGGAGATTTTCAATCTGTCGAAGCCATAGCCAAGCTCGTTAAAAATGCTACAGTCTGTGGATTGACCCGTGCGGTCAAAAACGATATTGAAGTTGCCGCCCAAGCTCTTAAGTATGCTAAAATGCCAAGAATTCATACTGGTATTGGTACATCTGACTCTCATATTAAATTTAAATTCAATTCTAACAGAGATGCTATTATAGAGCGTGCAATCGATGCGGTTAAATACGCAAAGACTTTTGTAGAAGATGTTGAATTTTACGCCGAAGATGCCGGTCGTACAGATAACGAGTTTTTAGCTCGTGTTTGTGAAGCGGTTATAAAGGCAGGTGCTACCGTTTTAAATATACCAGATACCACTGGCTATTGCTTGCCAGACGAATATGGTGCTAAAATAAAGTACTTACGTGAAAATGTAAAAGGCATAGAAAAAGCAATTCTATCGTGTCACTGCCATAATGATTTAGGTTTGGCTACTGCAAATTCAATTTCTGGCGTCATAAATGGTGCAAGACAAATTGAATGTACTATTAATGGTATTGGTGAACGTGCAGGAAACACATCTTTAGAAGAAGTTGTAATGATATTACGCCAACACCCAGATTTAAATTATGACACTACCATAAACAGCAAATTACTTTATGATACCAGTTTAATGGTATCTAGTAAAATGGGTATGATGGTACAACCAAATAAAGCTATTGTTGGTGCTAACGCATTTGCACATAGCTCTGGTATTCATCAAGATGGTGTTATAAAAAACAGAGAAACGTATGAAATTATTGACCCTGCAGATGTTGGCGTCAATGAATCTTCTATTGTTTTAACCGCTAGAAGTGGTAGAGCCGCACTTGCCTACAGAGCTAAAATTGTTGGTTACGAATTGTCTAAAGTTCAACTAGATGATGTTTATCAAGAGTTTTTAAAGTATGCCGACACTAGAAAAGAAGTAAAAGATGATGATATTCATCAAATTATTGAGACTTCAAATATTGATTTACAAAGCATTAGCTAATTATGCATTTAAACATTGCTATTTTAGAGGGAGACGGAATTGGACCTGAGGTCGTAGCACAATCTATTAAGTGCCTACGTTCTGTTGAAGAAACTTTTGGTCATAGTTTTACCTTTCAAAAAGGACTCATCGGTGCCTCTGCGATTAAGCAAACCGGTAGTCCATTACCAAAAGAAACTCTTAAACTTTGTAAAAGTACCGATGCTACGTTATTTGGTGCTTTGGGTCTACCCGAATTTGACAACAACCCCAAAGCTAAAGTTTGGCCAGAACAAGGGCTATTGAAATTACGAAAGAAATTAGGTCTATTTGCAAATATTAGACCTGTTAAAGTATTTCCTTCTTTAGTTAAGCAATCCCCTTTATCAAAAGCTCAAGTAAAAGATACGGACTTAGTAATCTTTAGAGAATTATCTGGAGGAATTTACTATGGTGAAAAAACTTTTGACGAGGAAAAAAATATTGCAACAGATATATGTTCATACAGTGAATCTGAAATTAGTAGAATTACACATTTAGCATTCAAATCTGCTCGTTCCAGAAAAAAGAAAGTAACCTTGGTAGACAAAGCCAATGTACTTGAAACTTCGCGATTATGGAGACGTGTTGTAACGCAAATATCCGAGAGTTACCCAGATGTAGAGCTTAACTATCAATTGATAGACAATGCTGCCGTACAGATGGTTTTAAATCCGGCTCAATTCGATGTTATTTTAACCGATAATATGTTCGGAGATATTCTCTCTGACCAAGGTAGCGTCATTGCAGGTTCAATAGGACTTTTGCCATCAGCCTCTGTCGGACTTGAGCATGCTATGTTCGAACCTATTCACGGTTCTTACCCAGATGCTGCAGGTAAAAACATTGCAAACCCAGTAGCTTCTATTTTAAGTATGGCTATGTTATTGCAACATTTTAAAATGAATGAAGAATCTGACGCCGTTGTAGCAGCAGTTTTAAAATCATTTTCTAAGAAAATAGTAACTCCAGATATTTTAGGAAGTTCTAAATATGGTACTAACTACGTAGGTGATTTTATTGCCGACAACATCATGGAACTAGACGGTAATTTTAGTATTAACGATGAAAATATCGGCTTAGGAAAATCTACTATTATCTAAATTACTCACTGACCAATTCGGACATCAATTCAGTAAAATCCTTTTTGAATTCAACAAATTTCTCACCTGTAGCAGGACCGTTAAATCCTGTGTGTATTTTTCGAACATTTCCCTTTTTATCAATAAATATGGTGGTCGGGTACGATAACACATGGTTAAGCATCGGTAATTTTTCTTGTGCTTTTTGCTTATCATAAGTACCATACTGCGCTAATAAAATAGGATAGCTCACCCCTATTCTATCTTTTAGTCGTTCAATACCTTTTATTGCTATTTCTTTAGTTTTCGCCGATTCAAAAGCTAAACCTATTACTTCTATGTCTTTATTTTCTTTTAGATAATCTACCAAAAATTTAGTTTCATCTAAACAATTTGGACACCATGTACCCATTAACTGAACAACGACCACTTTACCTTGATATTTTTCATCGCTTAAAGAAATCATATTTCCTTTTACATCTGGAAAAGAAAAGGCAAATTTTTCATAACCTTCGTTTAAAAAAGTTAAAGAATCTGGGTCTGGCAGTTCGAAAGCATCATTTCTAGTAGCAACAAAAGGTTCTTTAAAATGATTACCAGAATAAAAAACACCATTCATACTAGAATCGGTAACTTTTGCATTAAATAGGAAAGCATGAGCTCCATCAAAAGCAGATAATTTTAAAGAATCTCCATCGAGTATGCCATCTAAATATCTATAATCTCCTGTTGTTGTTCTAAAAGTACCTGTAACCCTATCATCTTCTTGCAAGAAAACACCCTTACCTACGTATTCTTCTTCTAAATCTGGACTAAAATAGGTTTCCCAAATACCAGTTACATTATTATCAGTACGCTCATTTTTAGTTTCAAATCTATCTTCAGTGCCATATACAGCATTGAATGGCACTATTCTATCTAAACTTTCTTTAATAAACTGACCTTGTATTCTATTTTCGGTAAAAGTACCCGCCAAATAACCTTCGAAAACAGGGGTCTGCATAATTATAGAATCACCTTTAATTTCAATTTCATCTACATCTATAACTTCTTCCGCATTAAAAATTTGCATTGCATAACTTCCATCGTCCTTTTTATTGACTTTTAAATTAAAAGGTAACACTTGGCTGTCCATTACATCTAGCTCCACAAGCCAAATACCCTCAGACAAATTTACTTTCGGTGTATTCTGCTTACACCCAACCAATAACATTAAAACGGATAGCACTGCAATACTATATCTCATACCTGATTTTTAATTTAACTTCTAATAAACAATTAAAATGGCAGAATTAAAAATTAAAATAAAGACTTCATAGCTTATTGAATGTATTAGGGCATTGTTTTATCTTTGCTACCTATAAATTTTTTGAATGAAAATATCATATAACTGGCTTAAACAGTTCATACAAATAGATTGGGAATCACAAAAAACCGGAGAACTTTTAACCGATTTAGGTTTAGAGGTCGAAGGTGTTGAGAAATTTGAATCTGTTAAAGGCGGATTAAAAGGTATTGTTGTAGGTCACGTATTAAGTTGCGAGAAGCATACAAATGCCGATAAGTTAAATGTCACTATGGTTGATATTGGCTTAGAAGCACCTGTACAAATTGTTTGTGGAGCTAAAAACGTAGCTGCCGGACAAAAAGTACCTGTAGCTACAATTGGCACAACATTATACACCGCTGAAGGTGAAGCTTGGACCATTAAGAAAGGGAAGATTAGAGGAGAAGAAAGCTTTGGGATGATTTGTGCCGAAGACGAATTAGGTCTTGGTAGCAGTCACGATGGCATAATGGTACTTGATAAAAATCTAAAAGTCGGAACTCCTTGTTCTGAAGTTTTTGACATTGAAGAGGATGAAGTTTTTGAAATTGGCTTAACACCAAACCGTGCTGATGCCATGAGTCATTTTGGTGTAGCAAGAGATTTAAAAGCAGGACTTAAACAAAAGGAAATCACTAAAGAACTGATTACCCCTTCTACAAGTCATTTCAATATTAACGACCGATCTCTTAAAATCGATGTTGATGTATTAAAAACGGAACTGGCTCCACGTTACTGTGGTGTTACATTAAGCAATTTAATTGTTCAGCCCTCGCCTACCTGGCTTCAAAATAGACTTAAGTCTATAGGTCTTACACCGAAGAACAATGTTGTAGATGCTACTAATTATGTGCTACACGAACTTGGGCAGCCGTTACACGCTTTCGATGCCAATAAGATAAAAGGTAATAAAATTTTGGTTCAGACTTTACCGAAAGGCACCAAATTCACTACCCTAGACGGAGTTGAGAGAACTTTACATGAAGATGACTTAATGATTTGTGATGCCGAAAAACCTTTGTGTTTAGCCGGTGTATTTGGCGGATTAGGTTCAGGAGTTACAGAAGAAACTACATCTATATTTTTAGAGAGTGCATACTTTAATCCGGTTTCAATTAGAAAATCAGCCAAAAGGCATGGCTTAAATACTGATGCTTCATTTAGATTTGAACGTGGTATCGATATTGAAAATGTAGAATACAGTTTAAAACGTGCTGCATTATTAATAAAGGAAATTGCTGGCGGAGAAATTACCTCTGACGTTTATGACCTCTACCCTAAAAAGCATCCTAATTTTGAAGTTTTTCTAGCGTTTGAAAAAATCAACAAGCTTATAGGTCAAGAAATTCCGCAAGACACTATTAAATCTATATTGGCATCTCTTGACATTAAAGTTAAGAATGTTACCGAAGCTGGGATGGGTCTTGAAGTACCATCTTACCGTGTTGATGTACAACGCCAAGTAGATGTTATAGAAGAAATATTAAGAGTTTATGGTTATAACAATGTTGCTTTTAGCCAAAAGTTGAATGCATCAATTGCTACTACAGAAGCAACTGCAGACCATACCATTCAAAACACCATTGGTAATGCATTGGTCGCAAAAGGTTACTATGAGATTTTAACCAATAGCTTAACGAATCCTGATTACACATCATTATTAGAAGATGAGGATGAAGAACGCAGGTCTATTGAAATTATTAACCCATTAAGTGGTGATCTTTCTGTTTTGCGTAGAACTTCGTTGTTCTCTGCTTTAGAAACTGCTAGTTATAATATTAACCGAAGAAGAGGTAATCTAAAATTGTTTGAATTTGGCAAAACATATTACGCCAAAGGTGATAAACGAATTGAACCAAAATACCTGAGTATTCTATTAACAGGAGACTCTGTTCAAGATAGCTGGACAACAAAAGCTGTACCTACCAACTTTTTTGAATTAAAGTCTATTGTTAAGTCGGTATTATTAAGACTTGGTTTGTCTGATTTAAAAAGTGAACCTACCACTTCTACAATATTCTCAGAAGGCTTAATATTTACAAACAAGAAAAAAGAATTGGTTTCTTTCGGGTTGATTAAAAAATCGATTCTAAAGCATTTTGATATAAAACAAGATATATTATATGCTGATTTTGATTGGGGAGCTGTTTTAAAACAAATTACGACATCACCTGTCACTTTTAAAGAAATACCTAAGCACCCAGAAGTAAAAAGAGATTTTGCGTTACTGTTAGATAATAAAGCTACTTACCGCGAATTACATGACCTTGCATTTGGTACAGAGCGTAAATATTTAAAAGACATGACTCTTTTTGATGTGTATGAAGGTGAAAATTTACCAGAAGGCAAGAAATCGTATGCAGTGAGCTTTACTTTGCAAGATGATAAAAGCACATTGACCGAAAAGCAAATAGAAAAGATAATGTCTAAATTACAAAGTACTTACGAACGTAATTTAGGAGCAACATTGCGTTAATTAAAGCATTTTTTCTGGAACTAAAACGGTATCAACCTCGTGAATGATGCCGTTAGATTGATTAGAATCTGCCGTTGTAATGATAGCACTATTACCAGATTTATCGGTAAGTACAATGTCTATACCTTTCATAGTTGCAGTTATTTTTTCACCTTGTATGGTAGTAAATTTTGCAATACCATTACCTCTACACATCGCTTTTAAAATACTAGAAGCCGATAATTTATCTGCTATTATATGGTAAGAAAGCATAGCTTTTAATGCCTTCTTATTTTCTGGATCAAACAACTTATCGATAGTAGCTTTTGATAGCTTTTCAAATGCAAGGTTAGATGGTGCAAAAACAGTAAATTCTCCGGTATAATCCAAAACCTTATCTAGGTTTGTAACTCTAAGTGCATTTAATAATGAAGAATGATTTTCGAAGGTTGCCGTGCGTTCTATAATAGACTTTTCCGATTGAATAGTTGATATTAGATTTTCAAAATTAAAATCAATCGCATTGTCCTGTGCATAGGTCTGAACCCCTAAAAATAGGGTACACAGGGACATGAGGGATGTCCATTTTTTCATAATAGGTGGTTATTAAGGGGCAAATGTTCTCAAAATCGATAAACGGTTCGATTTCGTCGTCAATATACAATTAGATGTCTTTGACACCTAACATATATTGTGCAATAGAAAAATTTTAACATTTTATTAACTTTTAATTAAGTTAAACAAGATTTTGACAAAATAACTAATTAACTAACTTTGAGTGTATTGCTAAAAAAGAAGTATATGTTGCTATCTAAAACAAATATTGAACAGAAACTTTCTAAAGTTAGAAATAAGCAGATTTTATCGGAAGATGAAAGAATGAAAGAGGTTTATAAAACTCTTTCAAATGTAGATGATGAATTAGATAGAATTGAACAAAATGTAATCAAAAGTAAAGGTATAGCTGACAATAATTTCAATGTAAATCTATTAGAAAGCTCTAAAATTTATCACATAGACGAAATCAAGCAAATTTGTATAGATTATCGTTTACGCTTTTTAGATACTAAATATTTTAAAGGAACAATACCAGCAGAAGCCTTGTCAAAAATTAAAAGTCTTGAAAGAGAACATAACTTAGAAATACAGGGATTTAAAATAATAGCACCTTCTAAACTTTTCAAGCTCGAAGATAAAGATGACCCTTTGCTATTTGCCCCTATCGGAAATGGGTATCATTATTTAATACATCAATGGGGAAATGACCTACACCCATTACGAAAGTTATTGATGTGGCCTTTTAAAAGTATTGTAAATCTAGCCTTTTTAGTTCTGCTGATGAGTTTTGCTACAACTTTGCTGATACCTAATGGACTTTTCTCTAAATCAAATACAAATGCTCAGTTTTGGATTTTATTCTTCTTTATGTTCAAGTGTATTGCTTCTGTGGTAATTTTCTACGGATTTGCATTGGGCAAAAACTTTAATCCGGCTATTTGGAACAGTAAATATTTCAACAGCTAATTACAAACGCTATTTTACAAATATGGTTTTTGGAACACCCTCTAAATCAATATTATCAATAAGTTTGAAATCAGGAGCAGGAGTTATTCTCAGAATTCCACCTTTATCTACTTGTCCTTTTTTCTGATAGCCTATTAAAACATAATTGTTCTTTTCATCATATGCTATTGATGTTGTTTGGGCTATACTGTACTTCATGTTCAATTCAGTTTCAGTTAAGAAATTTTCAAATAAATAAACTACAGTACTATTCTTTTCAAAATCATAAATCGCTGGTACTTCTTCAATTTCGGCACTTGGTATATTTTTTTGAAAATAAAATTTACCAGCGCTATCTAAGAAAAAATCTTTTGTAGTAACAAATCCAGGTTCTGTATTCTCACCATATGTGGTATACGATTTTTCTAAAGTAAAGGGATCTAAAGTGGTATGTAACTCTGGGTAGCTAATAATCACTTTACCAGCGTTATTAGTAAATAGACGCTGCGCATCTAAACCTAAATCTAATTCCATTAAAACTTCATTATCATCCAAATCAATTACCGATAAATGAAATTCGTCACTTACAAACTCATTTAACGTTAACACAAACAAACGATTTGATGACACAACAATATCAATTGGTTTCTTATCCAAAGAAATTTCCACAGGGTTAACTGTTGCATCATTAAGTAAATTTAGGCGAACTACAAATTGCTTGTCTTTACCCAATAACTCTCTTTCATATGCAATAGCAGCAAGTTCATTTGAATATGCCATTGCAAGTACATTTATTGAACATGCATCTATATCACTAAATAGGGATACTGACTCTGAAGATGAATCTTCTGCATTAAACCATTGAAATGTTGCTTGACAATTAGTAGTGGAGTAATACCCAATATCGTTTGTTGTACGATATTTTAGAGCATTTGAAGGAATGTTACTAAATGAGCTTACAGTGCTTTTTACAGCAAATTCATCATTCGCAGATGCCACAACAACACCATTTAACTGATTGTTATTTTGTAAAAAAACTGTGTAGTCAACTTGTACGTTAGCAACGATTTCTTCATCAACTTGTTCTGAAGATTTTTCGCATGCGAAGAAACTAAAGGCTAGCACAAAGCAAGCCACATATTTGTAGGTATTCATAAAACAACGATTTGGGTTAATCTATTCTATGCTTAATTAGCGTACATTTTGTTACGCTGATCTTTCAATGTCTTATCAGACATATAATCATCAAACGTTGAATACCTATCAATGTTGCCTTTTGGAGTTAATTCTATGATTCTATTTGCAACAGTTTGCGCAAACTCATGATCATGTGTGGTTAGCATTACAGTACCCTTAAAATTCTTGAGTGAATTATTAAATGCCGTAATACTTTCTAGATCCAAGTGGTTTGTTGGCTCATCTAACATTAATACATTAGCGCGCATTAACATCATTCTACTTAACATACAACGTACTTTTTCTCCTCCAGAAAGAACAGTACATTTTTTAAGCGCTTCTTCTCCACTAAATAACATTTTACCCAAGAAACCACGAATGTAAACTTCTTCGCGCTCTTCTTCTGTTTTAGCATATTGACGTAGCCAATCTACCAAATTGATGTTACCGGTAAAGAAACCTGAATTATCTGCAGGTAAATAAGATTGTGTAGTAGTAATACCCCACTGAAAAGTACCTTTATCTGCTTTTTTATTACCATTTATGATATCATAGAATGCTGAAGTAGCTCTTGAATCTCTTGATATTATAGCAATTTTATCTCCTTTTGCCAAGTTGATGTTTACATTGCTGAACAATGGCTCACCTTCATCGGTTGAAGCAGAAAGTCCTTCAACGTTTAAAATCTGATCACCTGCCTCACGCTCTCTGTCAAAAATAATTGCAGGATACCTACGGCTAGATGGCTTAATATCATCAATCTTTAATTTAGAAAGCATTTTCTTACGAGAAGTAGCTTGCTTACTTTTTGCAACGTTTGCACTAAAACGAGCAATAAATTCTTGTAATTCTTTTGCTTTTTCTTCTGCCTTCTTATTTTGTTGTGCACGTTGACGAGCCGCTAACTGACTACTCTCATACCAAAATGTATAGTTACCAGAATATAAATTCAATTTTCCGAAATCAATATCACCTATATCAGTACACACCGTATCTAAGAAGTGACGGTCATGACTTACTACAATTACCGTATTTTCATAATCTGCCAAGAAGTTCTCTAACCAACTGATTGTTTCATAATCCAGGTCGTTGGTAGGCTCATCCATAATCAATACATCAGGATTACCGAATAATGCTTGAGCCAAAAGTACACGTACTTTTAATTTAGAATCAAGAACTGACATTAAAGTAGGATGCAATTCTGCACTAATACCTAAATTCGAAAGTAATGCCGCTGCGTTGCTATCTGCGTTCCAACCGTTCATTTCTTCAAACTTCACCTGCAACTCCCCTATTCTATCAGCATTTTTATCATCGTAATCTGCATAAAGGGCATCGATTTCTTTTTTGATTTCATAAAGTGGTTTGTTTCCCATAACCACCGCTTCTAATACCGTAAAGTCATCAGCCGAGTTATGATTCTGTTCTAATATTGACATTCTTTTACCTGGCTCTAAATGAACATGACCAGAAGTTGGATCCATTTGCCCAGCAAGAATTTTCAAAAAAGTAGATTTACCAGCACCATTGGCGCCAATAATACCGTAGCAATTACCTTGTGTAAAAGCAACGTTTACTTCATCGAACAACACTCGTTTACCAAATTGAACAGAAAGATTAGAAACAGATAACATAGAAACAAAATTTTAAAAATCCGTGCAAAAATACTGAATTTCTAGGCTTACACTACCTAGTTTAGCATCAAATTCGACAAAAGATTATTAAGTTAGAGGTTAACAACATTTAACTAGCTATTAACAACATCTGGTGATAAGGTTTGTTATTTTTGACTATCACCTGTCCCATATACTATATGATAAGAATTTTACTCTCTGCATCCATAGCCTTATTAATGGGTTGTTCCTCCACAAAAAAAGATTCTGAAACAGTATTGTTTGCTGGTGAAATAGTGAATCCTACGAGTGACCAAGTGGTATTATTAAAAGGCGGTATAAAGGTCGATTCTGCAAAGATTGATGACAAAAACCGATTTGAGTTTAAACTTTCTTCTATTGAAAACGGTTTATATCACTTTAATTTAGCTCCAGAACATCAATATGTATACTTAGAAAAAGGCGATAGTCTTATGGTTAGACTAAATACCATCTATTTTGATGAGTCTTTAGTTTTCTCTGGTACTAATGAAGAAACCAATAATTTTCTACTGGAGTTATTTCTAGCAACAGAAGAAGAAGACTCGGCAATGTATTCTGAGTATTACGAATTAGAACCAATAGACTTCGCAGATAAGATACGTTCTTTAAGACAAGACAAAGTTGCTATATTAAACGAGTTAAATTCAGAAAATCAAATTTCTGAAGAAGCAATTAAGTTATTAACTGGTAGTATAGATTACACGTATAATAGATATAAAGAAATTTACCCCTTTCAACATAAAAGAAAAACTGCTGAGGAAAATCTTCATGATTTACCTAAGGACTTTTACTCGTATAGAAATCAAATAGATTACGGGGATCATACATTGACCTATCTTAGACCTTACTACGATTTCATGAAGGCTCATTTTGGAAACTTATCATATATGAGTTGTAAAAATGAATGCCAGAACGCTCATGAAGACGAAAGCAAGCAATTACATTACAAGAAACATAAATTACACCTAATTGACAGTCTTGTTATTGAAAAAGAATTGAGAGATAATCTTTTTAGAAATGTAGCATTTGACTATTTATTAAAGAAAAAAGATGCACCTGAAAACACAGAAATATTCTTAACTGAATTCAAGAAAGTTTCTAAAAACAATATGCATTTAGAAGAAATTGAAAACCTTTATCAAGGTATTGCAAATCTTCAACCTACAAAGGTTATTCCCGATTTAAAGGTGATGACCTTCAACAATCAAAGCAAAACATTAACTGAAATTGCAGCAAACAAAAAAGTTTTATTTTATTTCTGGTCTGGCACTAACAAAAAGCAATACTTAGATATATTTAAACGAGTTTCTATCCTTAAAGAAAAGAAACCTGACCATGAGCTTATCGGTATTAATATTAAAACCGATTATGACCAATGGAAAACTATTATAGCTACGCTTGGTGTAGATTCTTCATCACAATATCATAGCAATGATTTTAAAGAGCTTACCGAGAAATTAGTACTCTACCCTATGAATAAAGCTATTATAACTGAAAATGCAGTAATAGTTGATGGCTTTTCTAATATCTACAAGAACTAGTAAACTAAAATTTTTCTGTAGAATTTACTCTAAATTGTTACGAACTATGACCTTCAAGCAATTTCTCAAACCAAAGACCTGGTAATAAATTCTTGAGTGTTAAAGAGAATTTTTGAATAAATGAACCCACCTTATAATGAGGTTTAGGATTTTTAGTCTCTATAATTTTAGCAATCTTCTTAGCCACATCAGCTGGATTACCACCACTATCCACATCTGCATCAATAGCTTCTAGAGTATTCTTATAAGCGTTTCTGTAAGCTGAATTTTCATATACAGGAGTATGATATCTACCTGAAGCAATATTAGTAGCAAAATCGCCAGGCGCCAATGTTGTAAGCTTCACACCAAAAGCTTTAGTCTCCATTCTGTAACTCTCGGTTACAATTTCTAATGCTCCTTTTGATGCTGAATAGATTCCTCTAAATGGCAGCCCCATATAACCTGCAATAGAAGTTATATTAACAATAAGACCATCTTTCTGCTCGCGCATAACGGGCAAAACATTGTTCATTACATTTAAGGGTCCGTTGAAATTGGTAGCAAAGGCTTTTAAAACTTCTTCGTGAGGGGTTTCTTCCATTGGTCCAGTTATACCAACGCCTGCATTATTAATTAACACATCAATTCTAGTTTCAAGTTTAAGTAATGATGAAATACAACTTTTTATGGTTTCTTCATCTCTAACATCCATCTCTAAAAGTGGAAAATGTGAAAATGAAGGATATTTACTTTTGCTACGTGTTGTACCGTAAACATTATACCCTTTTTCCTTTAAATGAATGCCTATTGCTTTGCCAATACCTGAAGATCCACCTGTAATTAGTACTACTTTTGTTTTCATTTTATAGAAAATAAGCGATGCTAAACGTTATATAGAATTGGTTTTGAACATGTTACCTTAAATTTAAAAATCTCACTTTAAGGCACAAAAAAAAGGCAAGCTACCTACATCGCACCGCTACGACCATATACCCTTGCTGTGTTCCCACCCTGGGGGATTCTACAGGAGCTGGTCGTGTAGGACTTGCCAGGTGCAAATATACAATCTTTTAAAACTTTGACAATCCTTTAGTTTCTAATTTTTATGAATTAAATTGCCTATTAATAACAAGAAACCCTTCTTGTACTCACGTATTACATAAACTTAAACACCCGTTTTCTTAATGAAAATTGCAAACTTTTTCTGTATCGTACTTATTACCAGCTTATTTACCGCTTGCGGCAGTGGCAATCAAAAACCATCATCTCTATTCGAAATTAGCTTAGAGAAAAATGTAAATCAAGTTCATCTGAACCAAGAAATCGGTGTTAGTATTAAAAATAAAAAGGAAAAACAGATAGAAAGCGTTGAATATAGCATTGATGGCACCAAAATTCCGGTCAATAATGATAAAATAAAAATTGATTTACCCACATTAGGAAACAAAATTCTAACGGCAAAAATTACTTTTGATGGTGAAACCGTCGATATCAATAAAAATCTGAAAGTACTTTCTGATAAAGCTCCTGAAATTTATACTTATACCATCATCAATGAATACCCACACGATACTAAAGCGTATACACAAGGCTTAGAATTTCATAATGATACCCTATATGAGTCTACAGGAAAAAAGGGACAGTCGTTCTTAAGAAAATTAGATTTTAAAACTGGAGAAGTTTTTGAACAAATAGATTTAGACGAAACTTATTTCGGAGAAGGCATAACCATATTAAACAATAAAATCTATCAGCTTACATGGCAAAGCGGTCTAGGTTTTATATATGATTTAAACTCTTTCAAAAAATTAGACAATTTTCAATACGGAAAAAGTCGTGAAGGCTGGGGATTAACAAACGACGGCTCTAAAATTTTTAAAAGTGATGGCACAGAAAAAATATGGTTTGTGAATCCAGATACGATGACGGAGGAAGGCTATATAGAAACAGTAACCAATTCATCAATATTTAATTCAGCCAACGAATTAGAATATGTAGACGGAAAAATTTACGCCAACGTTTATCAAAAACCAAGTGTTATGATTATTGATAGTAAAACAGGCGCTATAGAAGGTGTTATCAATTTTAGCGGTTTAAGTGAAATCATTACCAAAACTGAAAATTGGGATAAAACAAATTACGTGCTAAACGGTATAGCGTATCACCCAGAACGCAAGACCTTTTTTGTTACCGGTAAGTTCTGGGACAAAATGTTTGAAGTGCAAATAGAGAAAAAGTAACAATATGGCATTTCAAAAAGAGATTGTTGTTTCGCATGACGATTTAGACGATTTAAACCATGTAAACAATGTACGTTATGTACAGTGGATACAAGACATTTCTAAAGAACACTGGCAAACAGTAGCAACTGCAAAAATGCAGCAAGATGTTATTTGGGTAGTATTAACTCATCATATAGAATATAAGCGGGCAGCAGTATTAGATGACCCAATTGTTATATCTACACACATAGAATCTAGCTCTGGTGCTAAATGTGTTAGAATTGTAGAGATGAAACACGGCACTACCAACAAATTACTGGTTAGATCAAGTACAGAATGGTGTCTTCTTGATAGTAAATCTTACAGACCAATACGAATTCCTGAAGAGATCAAAGAAATTTTCCTTTAATTTAGATGCTGTAAAACCATTTTAGCGTGCGCCTTAGAATCTTAACTGTACTCACTATTTTATTTATTATTCTATGGAGTGCCTCTTGTAGAAAAGATTTTGAATACGCCCCAAGTAACGGTCATCTCTCATTTTCTAAAGACACGGTTTACCTAGATACCGTTTTCTCTAATATTGGTAGCAGCACCTATACAATAAAAGTCTATAACGATACTAAAGATGATATCATTATACCTACTATTACTCTTAAAAATGGTGTTGAAAGTTTTTACAGATTAAATGTTGACGGAGTTGCGGGCAAAGAATTCGAAAACATTCCGCTTTACGCTGAAGACAGCCTTTTTATTTTAGTCGAAACAACTATAGAGATTAACGATAACACACTAAACGAGCTCTTATACACTGATGCTATTCAATTTGATAGCGAACCCTTTCAACAATCTGTTGAATTAGTGACCTTAGCAAAAGATGCTATATTACTATATCCTAATATAAACCAGAATAACAGCACAGAAGCTATTGTGCTTTATAATGATGAATCAGGAAACCCAATTGAAATAGAAGGCTTTACAGTTCCTAATGAACATTTAAATTTCACAAAAGATAAATCTTACGTTATCTATGGTTACGCCATTGTGCCAAACGGACATGAACTTATTATTGATGCAGGTGCGCGTGTACATTTTCATCAGAATTCTGGAATTTTAGTGCAAAATGGGGGCACGATTAGTATAAACGGAGAATTAAGCGAAAATGAAGAGCTATTAGAAGGAGAAGTTATTTTTGAAGGTGACAGACTTGAAACCGAGTTCAACAATATACCAGGGCAATGGGGAACAATTTGGATAAGTGCAGGGAGTAAGAATAACTCCATTAATCATTTAACTATTAAGAATGCTGAATTAGGCTTATTTGTTGAGGGAAAAGAGAATGATCCAGAAGAAACCTTGTCCATAACAAACAGCCAGATAGTTAATAGCTCTAGATATAATCTCTGGACTAGAAATGCCCACGTAAATGCTGCCAATATCGTATTAGGTAGCGCAGGTAGCTCTTCTCTTTATATAGAGAATGGTGGTAATTACTCATTTACGCATGCAACAATTGCTAACTATTGGAACAAAGGGTTTCGATTTAATGCTAGTTTAGCTATTAGCAACACTTCGATTACCAACTCAAATATCGGATTTGATTTATTGACTGCAGATTTTAAGAACTGTATCATCGACGGAAATAGCACTAATGAAATTTTGCTTCAGAGCAATAATCAAAATTCTTTCAACTTCAGTTTTCAAAATTGTTATATCAAATTCAGCGAAAATCAATCTTCCGTTGAAAATAATATATTTTACGATTTCGAAGATGAAGCCCACTACCCCAATGTTATTTTAAATGGAGAATTGGATTATTTTCGTTCATTCGATAATGATTTTAGAATTGGGCTAGATTCTGAAGTCATCAATAAAGGTGACTTAAATATTGCGAATTCAATTCCGTTAGATATTATAGGAACAACAAGAATTCTTGAGCCAGATTTAGGGGCTTATCAAGCAATCGAGAAAGATTTTTAATCATAATACGAGAATAAATGAAAGATTTTTCTCTCACAAGTCCCGTAAACACTCATTTTATCAACATGTCCTCTCTTTTTATAAGGACATTCTAGGTCTTCTTTTTCTTACCTATGTTTAATTTCGTAGTATACGTTATTTCATTTGAATTATACTTACACCATAATCGACTCTGATGCTGTTTCAAATTTGCAGTTGCATGCATTTTTGGATGCATATGGTGACTTTGAATGTATAAACACTACCAACACCCCTTCAGACGGATTAAATGATATTTTAAAGTACGCTCCAGATATTGTTTTTATCAATCTTAACAATGACTATTCATCTGTATTTTTAATGGTTACTGAAATTCACCAATATATGAATCAGCTACCTATTTTAATTGGTATTGCATCTACAAAGAATTACGCGTACGATGCCATTAAAAATGGATTCTTCGATTACTGGCTACAACCATATAATGAATTCGATATTCGCAAATCATTATTGAAACTGCAAAAAAGAATGCCAAAAGAGAAGGCGCCCGCTACTATATGCCTAAAATCTTACAACGATTTTCAATACCTAAATACAAACGATATCCTCTACTTAAAGGCAGATAACAATACTACCGAATTTTTCATGAAAGACGGTACAATTATCAACGCCTATAAAACGTTAAAGACTTTTGAAAATACTTTGCCCGATAATTTTATGCGTGTTCACCAAAGTTATATTGTAAACACGAGTTATGTATCTCGTATCAACTTCGGAAAATCTATCTGCGCAATTAAAGCGGTAAACGAGAATATTCCTTTTTCAAAGACATACAGAGAGAATATGAATAACCTTAAGAATATTCTGTCTAAAAACACCTTTTCTTCTTTAAATTAAAGAATTCTCTCACAACTGGTTCGTTTACTAACAGAATTGGGTCATCTACTTAAGACTTAAAATATTGCCTTCGTTGCTCAACGAACAGTAGTACTTTGGTTGTATCATAAACCAAAAACCCCTAAAAAACAGAAACAGTATGAAAAAAATAACAAGTATTTTAGCAGTTGCCGTAATGACAATAGGTATGGCAACATCAATTATTCAAAACACAGCTAATGACTTTGATTTCATGAACGATATTTCAAAAGCTTTAACTTGTAATGATTGTTACATGCCACCTGCAGATAGAAAACCGCCAAAAGGTATTGCATAAATAAGCTCTATAAAACAAAAATAGCCTTTAACAATCATGTTAAAGGCTATTTTTTTATACCTTGGTTTTTAATCCTTATAAAATCATTTTTTTTGAACAAGTCTTATTTTTACATAATAATACTCTTTCTACTTTGCCTCAGTTGTTCAAAAACAAAACCTGAAAAGGTAATTCAAGAAACACCTACAACTTTAGACAGTATTTCGGTCTGGGCATCTGAAAGCAATAAACCTGAAATAAAAAAAGAAGATAAGTTAGCCTTACAATTAAAAGCATTTAATCTTGCTAAAAATATAGGCAATGACTCTCTAAAAGCGCTATACTTCTCAAACCTTTCTTACAACAACAATTTTATTACTGATAGCTTATTATTCAGGAAAGTAAATAAACAAGCCATTTTGCTTAATAAACACATTAAAGATTCATCTGCTATTGGCAATGCCTATTGGGATTTGGCATTTTTTTTTGAAAGATATAATGTTAAGGATAGCGCCTTTTACAATTATTCAGAAGCATTAAATATTTTTGATGTCATAGATGATAAATCTAGCATTGGACAAATGTATTTGAGTATGGCAGTCATTCAAATGAAAATCAAAGATTATATAGGCAGCGAAGCAAATGCCGTAAAAGCTATAGAAAATTTCAAGTCGATTGAAGACAATAAAAAACTATCTGATTGTTATAATCTTTTAGGTATAGTTTTGAACGATTTAGAAGAATATGACAAATCACTATCCTACTACAAAGAATCATTATTTTATCTAAACAAGACTCCCAATTTCAATATTAGCGAAGCCACTATTATAAATAACATTGGAGTAACCTATAGAAACAACGCACAGTACCTGCAAGCGATTGAAAATTTTGAAAAAGTTTTAAGCACGAATAACCTGTTTGTAAAAAACTCCAACCTTTACGCCAAAGCAATAAGCAACCTTGCTACTTCTAAATTTTACAACAAAGACACCATAGATGTTGAAAATCTTTTAATCAAAGCAATTGAAATTAAGCAGAAAGATAATGACCTAGGTAGCTTATCCTCAAGTTATTATAATTACGCAGAATACAAGGCTTTCGCTAAAGACACTATAAGTGCAGTAATCAAAGCCAAAGAATCTGAAAGGTTAGCCTATGCTGGAAATTCAAATGAGCAGCTTTTAAAAACATGGCAATATTTAGCAATCTTAGACAAACAATATGCTACGGACTATTTTAAAAAGTTTACTACACTTAATGATAGCCTACAAAAAGAAGACCGTAAGCAGCAAAATAAATTTGCCCGCATACGCTTTGAAACCGATGAATTTATAGCTGAAAATATAGAGTTAGAAAGTGAGAAAGAAGTGCTCTCAAAACAAAAGCAAATTTGGATTGGTATTGCCACCGGATTCTTTTTACTTGGTCTTTCTGTCTATATCATAATCAATCAGCGTGCAAAAAATCAAAAACTTAGGTTTGACCAACAGCAGCAAGCAAACAACCAAGAGATTTTCAATTTAATGTTAATGCAAAAACAGAAAGTTGATGAAGTAAAACGACTCGAACAAAAGCGAATATCAGAAGAGTTACATGATGGTGTACTTGGAAAAATGCTTGGTGCCCGAATGATATTAACAGGCTTAAATAAGCGTGCTACCGATGAAGCCATTCAAGAAAAATCTAAAGCACTCGGATCATTACAAGAAATTGAGAATGAAATACGATCAATATCTCACGAGTTAAGCCATAGTGCTTATCAAAAAATAAATAATTTTACAGATTCTGTTGAAACCCTACTTGCAAACAACAAAAATGCAAACATTAAAACTATCTTTCATTTTAACGAAGATGAAAATTGGGATAGCTTAGCTGGCGATATTAAAATTAATGTGTACCGAATAATACAAGAAACGTTTCAAAACGCTATTAAACACTCTAAATGCACATACTTCGAAGTTACCTTCTATAGAAACGACGATCAATTCAATATTATCATGAGCGATAACGGTATCGGTTATAATATTAATAAAGGTAAAAAAGGGATAGGCATTAGAAATATTACCTCTAGAATGGATAAACTAAAAGGAAGCTTTCATATAGATTCTACTGAAGGGCAAGGCACTACGATCTCCCTTAATATTCCAGTAAATTTAGGTATTAAAAAAACTGTCGATAATAATACCTAATATAAAAACGTTTAGTAAATTACAATAGAATCGTAATTTATGAACACTGTACGAATTTTAGCGGTAGATGATCACGAAATGACTGCTCTTGGATATAAATATATTCTTGAGGATTCTGAATTTACCGACTTTAATGTTAAAGTCGAAATCGCTACAAGTTTCGAAAAAGGTAAAACCAAAATTGAAAACTCTAAGCGGGCCGTACCTTACGATGTTATTTTATTAGACATTCAATTATTCTCGCCAGAATCTAAAGATCCCAGAACAGGTATTGACCTGGGCATTGTAGCCAGAACTGAAGTACCCAATTCAAAGGTGGTATTCATGTCTTCGTACAGTGACAATTATAGAATAAACAACATTTTCAAAACTGTAAACCCAGATGGGTATATGGTTAAATCTGAAATTGATGAAATGTCGCTTAAAACTATGGTAGAAACTATTGTAAATAATTCACCTTACTACACTGCTAGTGCATTATCTGCCATTCGCCGAAGAATGTCTACCAATATTGTTATCGATGAACAAGATCAAAAGATTCTATATCATCTTTCTCAAGGCATACACACAAGAGATATTGCCCCATTAATTGGTTCTGCCAATACTACGGTAGAAGCTCGAAAAAGGCAACTAAAAGCACTCTTTGATGTTAAAAATGGAAACGACCTTGCCTTGATAAATGAAGCAAAAACACGGGGCTTTTTATAAATAACACCCTTTGTCATAACTTTCTGAAAATCATATGTTTATGATTTTTTAAATCATTTTATCATAATATCCTCCGAAATTCTAAGGTTTTCCTAAGTCAAATTGCAAAGTGAGAAAAGTATCTTTAGGTTAAAGAATGCTATAAATTTCCGCCTTTATGCCTTTTAACTACGAAAACTTTATTAATAATTCAAAACTAGAATACACTAAAGAAATTTCTGGTATCGATGAATTTCTAAGTGCTATTGGCTTTCATTACTTCTCTAATGTAAAGCTTAACAACAAGCATATTACCTTTAATTCTATTAGTTTAGTTTTAGAAGTTTCATGTAATTTAGATTTACTTGAATTACTTGCTCATTTCAACACAGGTAGATGGGGAAATAGCGGAAAAGAAGATTCTCCTTTACATATTGCATTAGAGACTCTTGATATAAAAAATCAATATAACATTGATATTGAAGAACTTACGTTATTCTTAAACGACACTAGTATTGTTATAAAAAGAATTTATGACAGGAGTATATCAACGCAATTAAATGATATTTTAAAACAAATAGCATTTAATTATGTGTTTTTAACGAGAGGACTTACTCAAAAACCTTATGAAATTTTTGTTCCAATATTCGAAGATTATATTGAGAATATAGAAGCTGAAGACGAGCAAATAAATATAGCGCCAAAATCTTATTCAGAATTTTGGGGCATTTACTTAGATAAAGATGATGAGGCTTCTATTTACGACGTAAATAAGAATACTTATGTTAGTGGTGATTTAGAGTTTTTATCAGAATAAAAACTCTAAATCAATTACTAACTTTTAGTTATGCATTAAAAATTGGTCTTGTATTCATCATTGCATTAACCTTCTCTTTCACTTCTTTTATAATAGTTTCATTTTCAGGATTTGTAATAACCTGATCAATAAAATCTACTACTTTTTCCATATCGCTTTCAACTAAACCTCTAGTGGTTATTGCTGCTGTTCCAAAACGAATACCAGAAGTTACAAATGGAGATTTATCATCAAAAGGCACCATATTTTTGTTAGCCGTAATATCTGCTAAAACCAAAGCTTTCTCAGCATCTTTACCAGAAATATCTTTATTTCTAAGATCAATCAGCATCATGTGATTATCTGTACCATCAGAAATGATATTGTAACCTCGTTTTACAAAAGATTTAGCCATTGCATCGGCATTTGTCTTTACCTGAGCAATATATGTTGCATATGATTCTGTCAACGCTTCACCAAAAGCAATTGCCTTACCTGCGATAACATGTTCTAATGGACCACCTTGATTTCCTGGAAAAACAGCTAGGTCTAACAACGCAGACATTTTTCTAAGATTTCCGTTTTTAAGTTTGATACCAAACGGATTTTCAAAATCAGAACCCATCAATATTAATCCTCCTCTTGGTCCTCTTAACGTTTTATGAGTTGTTGTGGTTACAATATGACAATGAGGAATCGGGTTATTCAAAAGTCCCTTCGCAATCAATCCTGCAGGGTGAGAAATATCTGCCAATAAAATAGCATTCACACTATCTGCAATCTTACGAAAACGCTCAAAATCCATATCTCTAGAATATGCAGAAGCTCCAGCTATAATAAGCTTTGGCTGTTCTTTTGTAGCTACTTCTTGAATTTTATCATAATCTAACCTTCCAGTTTCTTTATCTACCCCGTAAAACACCGGGTTATATAATCTACCTGAAAAATTAACAGGTGAACCGTGTGTTAGGTGACCACCATGAGATAAATCGAATCCTAAAATTTTATCGCCTGGCTGTAAACAAGCGTGATATACTGCTGCATTAGCTTGAGAACCTGAATGAGGTTGCACATTTGCATAAGCCGCACCAAATAGCTCTTTTGCTCTATCAATAGCCAACTGCTCTACTTTATCAACTACTTCGCAACCGCCGTAATATCTTTTACCAGGATACCCTTCAGCATACTTATTTGTAAGTACTGAGCCTTGAGCTTCCATTACCTGAGGACTAGTAAAATTTTCAGAGGCAATTAATTCAATGCCATTGATTTGACGTTGTCTCTCTTCTTCAATTAAATTAAAAATAGTGGTGTCGCGTTGCATGATGATATTTCTTTTAAATAAGTTGCAAAAATACAAATAGCGTATCTATTGAAATGCAAAAAAGAGTACAAACACATAACTTATTTATTAAAATAAGTTAATAACTATACTGTTATACCATATCAAAAAAATTAGAGATTATTGCATCTCACCGAAAATATACTATTCCTTATCCTATTACGTTTAATAATAACCCTTTTATGGCACGGCTGTTGAATAGCTATTATAAATCATAAAAATAATAGACATGAAAAAATTTCTACTATTTAGTTTTATCGGGCTACTACTTTCATGTAGTGGCGTCAAAAAAACGCAGGAGGCTCTGAACTCTGGTAATTACGAGACTGCAATTAATAAGGCAGTAATGAATATTGCAGAGAATAAGACTAAAAAAAGCAATCAGCAATATATAGTTCTTCTTGAAGAAGGGTATAAAAAAAATACCGAAAGAGAGTTGCAACATATTAAATTCCTTAAAAAGGATGGTAACGCTGCAAACTATGAAGAGATTTTTAACGCCTATGGTAGATTAAAATCTATTCAAGAGCGAATTCGCCCGTTACTGCCGTTACAAATTCAAGATGAAGGCAGAAGAGCGCAATTCAGCTTTAAGAATTATGATGATGATATCATCGCTGCAAAATCTAAATTATCTGAGTTTTTATACAACAAAGCAAATACACTTTTAACTGACGCTAACTATAAAGCTGATTTTAGAAATGCATACAATGATTTAAATTATTTACAGGAAATAAATCCGAATTATAAAGATGTAATATCTAATATAGATGAAGCATATCAAAAAGGCTTAGATTATGTTATTGTTGATATGACAAACAATACAAATCAGATAATACCAAAAAGGCTAGAAGATGAACTTTTAAATCTGAATACATACGGACTGAACTCTAACTGGACAGAATACCATACGAACAGAATACAAAATCAAGTGTATGATTATCAAATGGAAGTTTCTTTTCAAGACATAAACATCTCGCCTGAACAAATTAGAGAGAAACAAATTAGCAAGGAAAGACAAATTAAAGACGGTTATACTTTTGTAGAAGACCGCAATGGCAATGTAGTTTCTGACAGTTTAGGCAATAGTATTAAAGTTGACAAATTTAAAACGGTACGCTGTAATTTTTATCAGTTTACGCAGTTTAAAAGTGCACAGGTAACTGGTGTCGTCAATTTTATAGACTTAAAGAAACAACAAAAAATAAATCAATATCCATTATCTAGTCAATTCGTATTCGAACATATTTATGCTAATTACGATGGCGATAAAAGAGCATTAGATAATGACTTGGTTTCTCTTTTACAACTCGCAAGGGTACCATTCCCCAGCAATGAACAAATGGTTTATGATGCCGGTGAAGATTTAAAGAATAATCTTAAAAATATATTGAACAATCAAAGTTTTAATTAAAAAAAAGCCCCGTTATTACGGGGCTTTTTTTATATGTATTGTTCTAACTTAATGTCAGATATGGCATTGTGTGAATCATGCACTACCACTGCCCCATTCTTTACTATTAATAATTGAGGAGATTGATGCATAACACCAAACTCAGCAGCAACGGCATTAGAAACATCTCTATTGGCCAACAAATCTAAAAAGTAAAGATCCATTTGCCCTTCTTCTAGCCCATAACTACTTTTAAACATATTCAGCACCATTCTACTGATTCCGCAAGATGTGGAGTGTTTGAATATTACTTGTGGTCTACTACTAGACACTTCTTTAATATCATTTAATTGTGCTACGGAGTTTAGAGGTATCCACGGTATGCCTGATGATTTTTTTTCATCACCACTGTTAGAACCTCCAAATAAACCACCAAATATTCCCATAAAATTCTTAATTTAATGTTGTCAATTCAATACAACCTAACTGACTAAATGTCAGTCTATATTTTAAATTTTCAGCCATTTTGTCCTGAAAATCTAATTGGTAAGATTGTTGAATACTAACTATCAAAAGTATTACAATTAACTAAAACCTAAAGAATATGAATATAAATAATTTCACTATAAAATCACAGGAGGCTATTCAACAAGCCCAGCTGATTGCCCAAAATAACGGACATCAGCAAATTGAAAATGAGCACATATTTAAAGCGCTTACCGAAGTTGAAGAAAATGTAATGCCCTTTTTAATTAAAAAGCTTGGGATTAATTTTTCTCTAGTTCAACAAATTATAGAAAAAGAACTTTTAAGCTTTCCAAAAGTAGAAGGTGGTGAATTACAATTTTCTAGAGAAGCTAGTAAGACTTTAAACGAAGCCAGTATCATCGCCAAAAAAATGGAAGATGAATATGTTTCTATAGAGCATCTATTTTTAGCGATCTTAAAATCTAAAAGTAAGATAGCACAGATTTTAAAGGATCAAGGTGCAACCGAGAAAGACTTAATGGCAGCGATAGACGAATTGCGTAATGGCGACAAGGTTACCTCTCAAAGTGCCGAAGACAATTATAACTCGCTTAACAAATACGCTAAAAACCTAAATGAATTAGCAGATAGCGGTAAATTAGATCCAGTAATTGGGCGTGATGAAGAAATACGTAGAATTCTACAAATTTTATCAAGACGTACTAAAAACAATCCTATTCTAGTAGGTGAACCTGGCGTGGGTAAAACTGCTATAGTTGAGGGTTTAGCACATAGAATTATACAGGGCGATATTCCTGAAAACCTAAAGGATAAAGTAATTTACTCTTTAGATATGGGCGCTTTAATTGCCGGTGCCAAATACAAAGGTGAATTTGAAGAGCGACTAAAAGCCGTTATCAAAGAAGTTGTAAGTGCCGATGGTAACATCATCTTATTCATTGATGAGATACATACGCTTGTTGGCGCAGGTGGTGGACAAGGCGCAATGGATGCCGCTAATATTTTAAAACCAGCTCTTGCAAGAGGCGAATTAAGATCTATTGGAGCAACCACATTAGATGAGTATCAAAAGTATTTTGAAAAAGATAAAGCTCTTGAAAGAAGGTTTCAAAAGGTGGTTGTAGATCAGCCAGATACTGAAAGTGCTATTTCTATACTTAGAGGTATTAAAGAAAAGTATGAAGCGCACCATAAAGTACGTATTAAAGATGAAGCGGTCATCTCTGCTGTAGAGTTATCGCAACGGTACATAACCAATAGATTCTTACCAGATAAAGCTATTGACCTTATGGATGAGGCCGCATCTAAACTTAGAATGGAAATTAATTCTAAGCCTGAAGAGCTTGATGTGCTTGATCGTAAAATTATGCAGATTGAAATTGAAATCGAAGCGATCAAACGTGAAGATGACAAGCAAAAGCTTAAGGTATTAAATTTAGATTTAGCAAACATAAAAGAAGAGCGAAACGAAATTTTTGCGCAATGGGAAAGTGAAAAATCTGTAGTTGATAACATTCAACAGACAAAACTTGACATTGAAAATTTTAAAGCTGAAGCTGAACGCGCCGAACGAAATGGCGACTACGGTAAAGTAGCAGAAATTAGATACGGAAAAATTAAAGAAGCGCAAGAAAGCTTAACGAAGCTACAAGATGATTTAGCAGAGCAACAACATGCGGGTACTTTGATTAAAGAGGAAGTTACCAGTGATGATATTGCAGAAGTAGTTGCTAAATGGACAGGCATACCTGTTACTAAAATGTTGCAAAGTGAACGCGAAAAGCTATTGAAACTTGAAGAAGTACTGCACAAACGCGTGGTAGGTCAAGAAGAAGCTATTGAAGCAGTTTCTGATGCTATACGCAGAAGTAGAGCCGGACTCCAAGATTCTAAAAAGCCTATTGGTTCGTTTCTTTTCTTAGGAACTACAGGTGTTGGTAAAACGGAGCTTGCAAAAACACTGGCATCGTATTTATTCGATGATGAGAACGCAATGACTAGAATAGACATGAGCGAATATCAAGAAAGACATTCGGTTAGTAGACTTGTAGGTGCACCTCCAGGATATGTAGGTTATGATGAAGGCGGACAATTGACTGAAGCGGTTCGTAGAAGACCATATTCTGTTGTGCTTTTAGATGAGATTGAAAAAGCTCATCCAGACACGTTCAATATCTTATTACAAGTATTGGACGAAGGTAGATTGACCGATAACAAAGGTCGTGTTGCAGATTTCAAGAATACAATTATTATCATGACCAGTAATATGGGTAGCGATATTATTCAAGAAACATTTGAAAACGCAGTAGATGTTAATAGTGCTGCAGAGACCGCCAGAGTTGAAGTTCTTGGTCTTTTAAAGAAAACTGTTCGACCTGAGTTTATAAATAGAATCGATGACATTGTAATGTTTACACCTTTGACCAAAGATAACATCAAAGAAATTGTAGGACTACAACTGGAAAGTTTAAAGAAAATGCTAGACAAGCAACAAATTACTTTAGACGCTACAGAAGAGGCTATCGATTATTTGGCTGAGAAAGGTTACGACCCTCAATTTGGTGCAAGACCAGTTAAAAGAACTATTCAAAAAGAAGTTCTAAACAACATGTCTAAAGCATTACTTAGTGGTGAGATTAAAGCTGACAGCGTTGTTTTACTTGATGCCTTTGACAATAGTTTAGTTTTCAGAAATCAAGAGGAAATTACAGTCTAAAATTTAAAATTTTGATAAAAAAGCGTTCATATTAAATATATGGACGCTTTTTTTTATCAACAGTATATACCATACAGTATAGATTATTTATATTCGCATTAAAACAGTCTATTATGTCGACCAAAGCCGAAAGAACTACTGCATTTATTATTGAGACTGTCGCACCTGTATTTAATAAACACGGGTATGTAGGCACAAGTATGAGCGATTTAACCGATGCCACTAATTTAACTAAAGGTGCATTATACGGTAATTTCGAAAATAAAGAGGCATTAGCATTAGCTGCCTTCCAATACAACAGAAGCTTACTACTTACCGCCATTGATGAGCATTTATCAATTGAGGGTAAGGCTATGGCTAAAATTGAGAATCTTATTGAGTTCTATAAAAAGTACGACATATTCACTATGCATATGGGTGGCTGCCCCATATTAAACGTTGGTATAGATGCGCAACACAACAATAAACTACTCGCTGCCGCAGCAAAAGAAACAATAAAGGATATTGAAGGAAAAATAGCCTTGGTCTTTGAAAACGGAATCAATAAAGGAGAGCTTAAACTACCGGTTTCTCCACTACAATTCTCAAAACAATTATTTACGATTATTCAAGGTGCCATTGCAATGGCTACGATCACAAAAGACCGTAAATACCTACTGAATACGGTAACGTATTTAGATGTATTAATTAAAAGAGAATTGAAGTAAACCTTTCTATTACGCTTTAGCATGTTCTAAGCGAATGCACACTAACTAGCTAATAGTTAGTTTTACTACTCCCCCGTCACTCTAAATATCCAGATTTTATCGGTGTACTTCCCGCCTAACTTGGAGTCTCTAGCTTCTCTAGCATCTTTAATGAAGTTGTATTTAGCTAGATAAACATAATTATATTTATTCTTTTGTCTAAAGAACGATTTAGCATTGATTCCCTTTTTCTGCATATCTGCTAAGAAAGCGTCTAAATACTTCTTAGTTCCGAATACATTGGCAATTAAGTAATAACCAGGCTCTAGAGAACCTTCTTTGGTTACTTCTTCATATTTCTCGCCAGCTTTAACTTTTACTACTTCATTTTTCATTGCCAAGGCTTCACTTTGTGCAATTGAATCCTGTCTTTGTTGTTGCGCTAGCGCTACAGCAGCTGCTTCTTTTTTCATAACCGCTGCTATAGAATCTTGTTGCCTTTGTTGTTTTAAGGCATTTGCAGAAGCTAATGCTTGTGATGCCCTTGCATTTTCTACAGAATCTCTTTTTCTTCTGATATCTCTTTTTGATTCTTTTACTACCAAATCAGATTTTCTTGAAGCAAGCTGAATTGAATCTTTTAATCTATTACTTTCAATAAGTGCTAAACGCTCTTGCTTTTTAGATTCACGCTTTAAAGCCAACTTTTCAGCCTTTGTTAACTCATTAGAAAGTACTTCTTTCTCTTCTTGCTTAACAAGTGCATTTTCTTTTTGCTTTTCCTCTCCAGCAATTAATTGTTCTTCGAGTTTTTCTTCAGGTGTTTGAAGTGTACCTAACTTATATGATGTTACCAATTCGAAAGAAGGATCTTGACCTTTTAAATCTGAGCTAGTACCCACTTCAATTAGCGCACCAAAAGAGAACCGCTTAAAGAATCGACCTCCAACACCTCCTGAGAATCCGTAAAAACTATTGTAACCTGCCTGTGCCCAATATTTATTAGTTGTTAATAAACCTGTTAAACCTACTTGGTTATCTAAACCCGGTATTGTCTTGTAATATATCATAGGTTTTAAAACCGAACTGTCATCTGTACTTAAAACACTAACCGGAATATCATAACTTACCAAAGCCTGAAACATTCTATCATCAGGACTAGAGTTACGTTCATTTGAAGTGAAATTATAATCGAATAAGTTTTCTGAGACTAGACCAATATTAAATTTATCAATGCTCAAATTAACACCTGGTGCCATTTGTAGAATAAAATCATTCTCTGCAGTAGTCTGTAATGGGTTAGGTATAAAAAAGCGATCGTCTGCCAACTTCTGTTGAAAAGCAAATACGTTTAAACCAACACCTAAAATAACACCTTCACTCAATTCTATGGTATGAGCATAGTTAAGAGCTGCACCGGTATTCAAGAAAATTCCTGTATTGTGTTGAAAAAAACCAACACCGGCAGCAGAAACATCATTAAGTCTTGTTGTGTAATTTAAAAATAACGAAGTTGGATCACCGTCATAAGATTGCCATTGCCATCTAGCCCACAAAGCTACTGAAGAAGGGTTATTGCGATCTAAACTATAAGCAGGGTTTATCAAGCTCCCGTTATACTCCGTGAGGTTTTGTTGCCTAAAATCAGTAGGTAAAACGACCTCTTGAGCCTTAAGACCTAGAACTACAAATCCGATAAGAAGCGCCCCACAAAAATTTTTCATATGCAAAAAAACAAAAAATAGACTATTTATAGTACTATTTTGAAGTAATTTTAGTTATTAATTTAATACACCAAACATAATTTCATGAAAGCATTCAAATTTGTTCTTTTTATTTTGCTAGCAATCAATCTTTCTTGCAAAGATGAACCAGTAATTGATAGATCCCAAGAACAAACTTCAATTTCTACATTTTACCTTATTAGACATGCAGAAAAGGACAGAAGTAATCCTGATGATTCTGACCCTGAGTTAAACCAAAAAGGATTAGGTAGAGCTATGCATTGGGCAGAAATTCTTGCCGATACAGAATTAAACGCTATTTATTCTACTGACTACAATAGAACAGCAATGACTGCTGCACCGACTTCTGTAAAGCAAAATATCGATGTTCAATATTACGACCCTAGTATGATCGATATTGCACAATTTAAAACAGACAATTTAAATAACAACGTTTTAGTTGTTGGTCACAGCAACACTACACCTGAGTTTGTTAATAAATTAATTGATGAGCAAAAGTATTTTGATATTGATGATAGTGAGAACGGAACACTATTTATTGTCAAAATCATCAATGGTACATCTTCGGTAGAAAAACTTATTTTCAATTGTAACTGTCCCGATTAATAGTTCCATCTTTTAATAACACCAGCAATTAGCTTTAAAAGGCTAAGACATTCTTTTAATTGTTCTTACTTTTGCCTAAGATGCAGAATACAATAAACATTAAGAATAAAAGAGCTCGTTTTGAATATGAGCTTTTAGATAAATTTACCGCAGGTATCGTTCTTGCAGGTACTGAGATTAAGGCTATACGAGAAGGTAGAGCTTCTATCTCAGAGAGTTTTTGTGAGTTCAACGATAGAGATGAGCTATTTGTAATTAATATGCAAATAGATGAGTATTCTCATGCATCTCATTTTAACCATAAACCTAAGGCAGAGCGTAAATTACTTCTACAAAAAAGAGAGCTTAAAAAACTCAGCAAAGAAGTAAACACATCTGGTTTAACCATTGTTCCACTTCGTGTATTTGTTAATGAAAGAGGTTTTGCAAAAATGCAGATTGCATTGGCAAAAGGTAAAAAGCTTTACGATAAAAGAGAGTCTATCAAGGACCGAGACAACAAGAGAGACCTTGATCGTATTAAAAAAGATTTTAATAATTAATTTTTATTTTCTAGTAAAGGCACAAATCTAAAAGACCCGTATTCAGTTTTCGTGAATTCTTTTTCTGTGGTTCTCACAAATAAGGTCATTATTTGTTCTTCAAAACCAATAGGTATTACTAACCTACCTCCTACTTTTAATTGAGCTAATAATGCTTTTGGTACTGCTGGTGCACCGGCAGTTACTATTATACGATCAAAAGGTGCTTCTTTTGGTAAGCCTTTATAACCATCGCCAAAAATTACTTGTTTAGGTCTATAACCCATCTTCTTAAAAAAGAGATTCGTTTTCTTGAATAGCTCTAACTGTCTTTCAACAGTATACACTTTAACCTTTAGTTTTAAAAGAACAGCTGTTTGATACCCACTACCCGTACCAATTTCCAAAACTTTTTGTCCGGGTTCGATTTCTAGCAATTCCGTTTGAAAAGCAACGGTGTATGGATGTGAAATTGTTTGGTTTGCAGCAATAGGAAACGCTTTGTTTTGATAGGCATGCCCCTCAAAACTACTGTCAATAAATAAATGTCTAGGTATCTCTCTAACGGCATCTAGCACTTTTTTATCAGCTATTCCTTTGTCTATCAATACTTGCGCTAAATGGTTGCGCATTCCCCTGTGTTTTAAGGTATCTTTCAATGGTAGTCGGTTTGTCCTTCAAAGTTAACAAAGTTCTTCTAACGACGGAAGAAGCAACGAAAACTAATCTTTATTTTTTATAAAATTGAAATACAGCATAGGATAAAAGTACCTAACTATGCGTATTTTTGGGGAAAACGAAACAAATGCTAAAAGTTGGTGTTTTAGGAGCTGGGCATCTAGGTAAAATCCACCTTAGACTTCTAAACGAATCTAAAAAATATGAACTGATAGGGTTTCACGATGCCGATAGTTCAAACGGAGAAAAAGTAAGTTCAGAATTCGGGTATACTTATTTCAAAAACCTCGATGATTTAATTGATGCCGTTGATGTTGTTGATATCGTAACTCCTACTCTTTCACATTACGATTGTGCTAAAAAGGCTATTGAAAAAAGTAAGCATATTTTCATCGAAAAACCTATCACTCATACTATAGAAGAAGCTAATTCACTTCTTGCCTTAGAAAAAGAATACGGAGTGAAAGGACAAGTGGGACATGTAGAACGTTTTAACCCTGCTTTTACTTCTGTAAAAAACGCTATCAAAGAACCGATGTTCATTGAAGCACATAGACTGGCTGAATTTAACCCTAGAGGTACTGATGTGCCTGTAGTTTTAGATTTAATGATTCATGATATCGACGCTATTTTAAGTGTTGTAAATTCTGAAGTTATACAGGTTAATGCTAGCGGAGTTTCAGTTATTAGTCAATCGCCAGATATTGCAAATGCCAGATTAGAGTTTGCAAATGGTTGTGTTGCTAATTTAACAGCTAGTAGAATTTCTTTGAAAAACATGAGAAAATCGCGCTTCTTTCAAAAGGACGCCTATATCTCAGTAGATTTTCTAGAAAAGAAGGTTGAAGTTGTAAAAATGAAAGATGCCCCAGAAGCACCGGGAGATTTCGACATGATTTTACAGAATGCTGAAGGCATTAAAAAGCAGATTTATTTTGAGAATCCGTCTATAGAAACCAACAATGCCATTTTAGATGAACTCGAATCTTTTGCCGACGCAATCAACAACGATACAACCCCAGTAGTAAGTTTAAAACAAGGTACACAAGCACTAAAAGTTGCTTTACAAATTATCGCAGCATTTAATCCAAAGAAAATATGAATACAATAGCAGTTATAGGCGCAGGTACAATGGGTAACGGTATAGCCCACGTATTTGCTCAAAACGGATTTCAGGTTCACTTAATTGATGTTTCTAAAGAAGCCTTAGATAGAGGTCTTGCTACCATAGCCAAGAATTTGGACAGAATGGTAGCTAAAGAAAAAATAACTACATCTGATAAAGAGAATACACTATCGAATATCAAATCTTTTACAGAATTGAAAGCGGGTGTATCAAAGGCTGATCTTGCCATTGAAGCTGCCACAGAAAATGTGACCATCAAGTTAAAAATTTTCAAAGAGCTTGATGATGTTTGTGATGCAAATACCATTTTAGCCTCCAACACTTCTTCTATTTCCATAACTCAAATAGCTGCTGCAACTAGTAGACCTGAAAAGGTTATTGGAATGCATTTTATGAATCCTGTTCCGATTATGAAATTGGTAGAGATTATTAGAGGTTACAGCACTTCTAACGAAACAACTACTGCTATTATGGAGCTTTCTAAGAAATTAGGAAAAACTCCGACCGAGGTTAACGACTATCCCGGTTTCGTTGCAAACAGAATTTTAATGCCTATGATTAATGAGGCTATTGAAACCTTACATCATGGCGTTGCAGGTGTTGAAGAAATAGACACAGTAATGAAATTAGGTATGGCACACCCTATGGGACCGCTACAGTTAGCAGATTTTATAGGATTAGATGTTTGTCTATCTATATTGAATGTGATGCATGATGGATTCAAAAACCCAAAATACGCTCCATCTCCCTTACTAGTAAATATGGTAATGGCAGGAAAAAAAGGAGTAAAATCTGGAGAAGGTTTTTATGACTACGCTGAAAGCAGAAAAGCTGAAGTAGTATCAAGCCAATTTACAAACTAGAAGCATTTAAGAATTCATAGTTATATGTCTATAAAAGAAAATCTATTAACCATTAAAAAGAACATTCCCGATACAGTAACTTTGGTTGCCGTATCGAAAACGAAACCCATGTCATACATTCAAGAAGCGTATGATGAGGGACAACGTGTTTTTGGAGAAAACAGAGTTCAAGAAATGACTGAAAAGTGGGAGAATATGCCAAAAGATATTGAATGGCATATGATCGGACATTTACAACGTAACAAAGTCAAATATATGGCTGAATACGTTTCTTTGGTACACGGTGTTGATAGCCCTAGATTATTGGCAGAAATAAACAAACAAGCAGAAAAACACAACAGAGTTATTTCATGTTTATTACAAGTACACATTGCAGAAGAGGACACGAAATTCGGGTTTAACGAAGAAGAACTACTTGATTTAGTAGCTAACGAAGAATTCAAAGCTTTCAAAAATGTGAAAATCGTAGGGTTAATGGGTATGGCAACCTTTACCGATAACATGGATCAAGTGCGTAGAGAATTTGCTAGCCTTAAATCACTCTTCACAAAACTTAAAAGTAATTATGCTGATTTTACTACCCTTTCTATGGGTATGAGCGGGGATTATAACATCGCAATTGAAGAAGGCAGCACCATGGTACGTATAGGAAGTAGTATCTTTGGGTCAAGAAATTAATATCTAAAACATTACCACCCATAAATTATATTATAATACATGTACGCAATTTTAGATATTGAAACTACTGGAGGAAAATTTAATGAAGAGGGAATCACTGAAATTGCTATTCACAAATTCGACGGTCAAAAAGTAGTTGACAAATTTATAAGCTTAGTAAATCCTGAGAGGGACATACAACCATTTGTTGTTAAACTTACTGGCATCAACAGTAAAATGCTTAGAACAGCGCCTAAATTTTATGAGGTAGCAAAGCGTATTATCGAAATTACAGAAGATACAGTTATCGTAGCGCACAATGCCCAGTTCGATTACCGAATTTTGAGAACAGAATTTAGACGTTTAGGTTATAATTTTGAACGTAAAACCCTTTGTACTGTTGACCTTTCTAAATTATTATTACCCGATGCAGAATCTTATAGTTTAGGAAAGCTAGTTAGATCATTAGGTATACCCGTAAGTGATCGCCACAGAGCTAATGGTGATGCCCTGGCAACCATCAAATTGTTTAAATTATTACTTGCCAAAGACTCTGAAAAAATTATCATAAAAGATACTATTAGAAAAGAAACCCAAGGTGAGCTCTCTGAAAAACAATTAGATATTGTAAGAGATTTGCCGAATAAAACGGGCGTCTTTTATATGCATAATAAAGATGGAGATATTATTCACCTCAGTAAATCGAGTGATATAAAAAAGAGGGTCAATCAAATCTTCACCAAAACAAATGATAAATCAAGAAAGCTAACTAAAGACACTAAAAAAGTTACTTTTGAACTTACAGGTAATGAACTAGTTGCCATTTTAAAGGAACACGAAGAGCTATTAAAGCTTAGACCTAAGTATAGTACCATTCCTAAAAAAAGAATGTACAGTCATGCCATTTGTAAAAGCGTAAATGAAAACGGTTATTTCTCGTTAGAAATTAAACCTTACAGAGAATGCAAAGAGCCACTAGGGCTTTTTAACGGAGTATTCAGTGCCAAGAATTATTTATATAAAATTACGAAAGAGTTTGACTTATGCGAGAAAGTAAACGGTATTAGCGAAGCTCGAAATAATTGCTCTGGGTATGACGAAGGCAACTGCAAAGGTGCATGTATAAATAAAGAAGATGTAGAAGAATACAATAAACGTGTTATAGCTGCAACTGCCAAAAACAATATTAATGGTAAGAATATTGTGGTAGTAGATAAGGGGCGAGAAATTGGAGAACAAAGTGCTATTTTAATCAAAAATGGCTCTTTGGTCGGATTCGGATTCTATGATCTTAACTATCAAATAAATAATATTCATATCTTAGAAAGCATAATCACCCCTATGAACGGTACTCGCGATGCTAATTATCTTATTGAATCTTATTTAAGAAAAAAAAGAGTACTTAAAATAATAGAAATAAACGATTAGTTTGAAGGAAGACGAAAAACTATCACCCTGGAAACGTAAAATTCATGAAATAATTTATGAAGCAGATACCCCTATGGGTAAATTCTTCGATATTGTTCTTTTCGTTATTATCATTTTCAGTGTTATTCTAATCATGCTCGAAAGTGTCAAAGCTATCGATGCCGAATATCATGAAATTCTTTTTGTATTAGAATGGATAGTCACCATCTTCTTTACCATTGAATATATCGCTCGTATTATTTCTATTAAAAAACCAAGCCATTATATTTTTAGTTTTTACGGAATCATAGATTTCCTATCTACCATTCCGTTATACATATCTTATATTTTTGCAGGATCACAAGTTCTTTTGGCCGTTCGTGCATTTAGATTACTACGTGTATTTCGTATCTTAAAACTTGCTCGTTTTCTTGGGGAAGCCTCGCAATTAAAAAGAGCCTTAAAAGCCAGTAGAGCAAAAATTACCGTTTTTCTATTTGCCGTACTTATTGCTTCGGTGATGATGGGTACGCTCATGTACCTAATAGAAGGTGATGAAGCTGGATTTACTAGCATACCCACAAGTATCTATTGGACCATCGTTACACTTACCACAGTAGGTTATGGCGATATTGCACCAATTACCCCACAGGGGCAAGCAATTGCTACTATTATTATGCTCTTAGGTTATGGCATCATTGCCGTACCGACAGGGATGGTTACAGCTGAATTTTCAAAACAAAACCAAGAAGACACATCTAATTTAAGGGATTCTGGTAAATACGTACACATAAACACTCAATCCTGCCCAACATGTAGCAAAGAAGGTCATAGAGACGACGCTACTCATTGTTATAATTGCGGATCCATATTAAATGAATAAAATACTTATATCGGTAGTAGGCCCTACAGCCATTGGTAAGACCAAATTGGCAATACTTTTAGCCCAGCATTATAAAACAGAAATCATATCAGCTGATTCTAGACAGTTTTTCAAAGAAATGAATATTGGTACTGCTGTACCTAGTTCAGAAGAGCTAGCGCAAGCTGATCATCATTTTATACAGCACAAAAGCATTACAGAAGAATACACCGTCGGTGATTTTGAACGGGAAACTATTCAAAAACTATCCGACCTTTTTAAAGTACATGATGTAGTAATTATGGTTGGTGGTAGCGGACTTTATGTAAATGCAGTTACTGATGGCTTAAACACCTTTCCTGCAATAGACCCATCTATTCGTGAAAAGTTAAATTTAGAACTAGCTGAAAATGGTATAAGACCACTACAAAAGAAACTAAAGCAACTAGATCCTATATATTTTGAAAAGGTAGACATCTATAATCCTCAAAGAGTTATTAGAGCATTAGAAGTTGCTATTGGTAGTGGCAGCCCCTATTCTTCGTTTTTAAACAAACCAAAAGCAGATAGAGAATTTAAAGTCTTATCTGTCGGACTGAAAGCTGAACGCCCCTTAATATATGAACGTATTAATGAACGTGTAGACTTAATGTTCGAAGCCGGACTCTTAGAAGAGGCAAAAGGATTGTTATCGCACAAAGATTATAACGCCTTGCAAACGGTTGGTTACAAAGAGCTTTTTAAGTATTTTGACGGTGAATGGACTTTAGATTTTGCTATATCTGAGATTAAGAAAAACACCCGAAGATTTGCTAAAAGACAATTGACGTGGTTTTTAAGAAACAAAAATACTCAGTGGGTTGAATATGATTACGACCCTAAAACACTATTACCTGAAATTGATACTGATATTGAAAATTTAAAAAATGGTTAAAAAACAGATCTTATTTTTAATGGGAGTTTCAGGTAGCGGAAAATCTACTATTGGTAAGCTACTGGCTGATAAATTACAATTCCCATTTTTTGATGGCGATAGTTTTCACCCAGAAGCGAACGTTAAAAAAATGAAAGAAGGTCACCCATTAAACGATAATGATCGCCAGGGCTGGTTAGAAAAACTCAACGAAGTTGGTATTGAAAACTTATCTACTGGTGCGGTGATTGTATGCTCTTCCCTGAAACAAAAGTATAGAACCATACTAGGCAAAAACCTAGAGAATAATCATCAATTTGTTTATTTAGAAGGTAGTTTTGAGCTTATCAACGCTAGATTGAGCGAACGAAAGAACCATTACATGCCTGCGGGATTATTACAGTCTCAATTCGATGACCTTGAAACTCCCTTAGATGCCCTTACAGTTTCTATCGATCAAACTCCCGATGAGATTGTGAGCGATATTATAGAAAAGCTATAGCTAATTGAACAATGAGCAAACAAAGATCATATGAAGATGAATCTAAAAAACTTGTAATTGCAATTGATTTAGCTATTGAAGCATATATCAATGTGACTCCAAAAGAATGGAAAAAAAATAATATGGATCATGTAGTTTCTCTGCACAAAGAATGGAAAAATGATGTTATCAATCCAAAGCCCCAATTTAAGAATTTAGCTTCTTTGAAATATCATACTCAAGACGTTTTTACTTATTTTCAAGATGGTAGCGGAGAGACTGTTGAATACTTTTGGAGAAAACTTGAAGAATCAGAATTAGATTATAAAAGAGAAAATAAACTAAAAAAAATAATTGAAAGTGGCAAAATTAAAGGTCGAATCGAATACGATTATGTAACTGATATTATTGCGGTCGCAGAACAAGTTGGATTAACATCAAACAAGGAAACCATAGAACTAAGCAAAATGCTTGAAGAATATCAATCTAAAAAGAAAAAATAAGTAACAAGTGTAAGCGCAAAGTTCATATCTCTTGAAAAACGAAACATATACAAAAAATTATAAAAACAAAAAAGCATCCGAATAGGATGCTTTTTTTATACTTATTCTTGTTGAAAATTACTCTCCTTCAGTCTTTACAACCAAACGGAAACCTTCACCGTGAATATTCAATATTTCTACCGTATCATCAACTTTCAGATATTTACGCAACTTAGCGATGTAAACATCCATACTACGAGATGTGAAGTAGTTATCGTCTCTCCATATTTTAGTTAAAGCTAATTCTCTTGGCATTAAATCATTTTCATGTAAAGCCAATAGACGTAACAATTCATTCTCTTTAGGAGAAAGCTTAATTGCCTCGGTATCTTTATATTTCAAGAATCTCAATTTAGAATTTAAGTGGAAACCACCTATTGTAAATTCAAATTTCTTGCTATCCGCTAATCCGTTAGAAGCTTTTCTTTGAAGAATTGCTTTTAATTTCATTAGTAATACTTCAGAATCAAAAGGCTTGTTCAAATAATCATCTGCACCAGCTTTATATCCTTTAAGAACATCTTCCTTCATTGTTTTTGCCGTCAAAAAAACAATTGGAACATTCTCATTCTTCTCACGAATTTCTTTCGCTAATGTGAAACCGTCCTTGTATGGCATCATAACATCTAAAATACAGATATCATAATTATCTTTTTTGAACTTCTCAAAACCTTCCATTCCATTCTTCGCCAAAGTGACATCGAAGTCATTCATTGACAAATAATCCTTCAATACAATCCCAAAATTCGGGTCATCCTCTACTAAAAGTATTTTCTTGTTTATTGTTTCCATATATTTTTATATTAACGGCAGTTTTATGTAAAATGTACTTCCTTTTCCTTTTTCACTTTCGGCATAAACTTCGCCTTGGTGGTCTTCAACTATTTTTTTAACGTAAGACAATCCTAATCCATGTCCTTTTACGTTATGTATGTCTCCTGTGTGCTCTCGATAGAATTTTTCAAATACTTTCTTAACCACACCTTTACTCATACCAGCACCTTGATCTTGTACTTTAATAATAATATAATTTTTAGCTCTTTCTGTAAACACATCTATTTTAGGTGCCTCTTCAGAATACTTAATCGCATTATCCAACATATTGACGATTACATTGGTAAAATGCATTTCATTTGCTAAAACTTCACAACGCTCGGCATCTAAATGTGTATGAATATATCCGCCTCTATCATCAACTATTAATTGTACATGAGTGATAGCATCTTCTATTATGTCGTGAACATTAACCCTATCCTTACTAATATCAAGTTGATTTTTTTCCAACTTAGATATTCGCAATACATTTTCTACTTGAGCATGCATTCTTTTATTCTCATCGCGAATCATCTGTAGATATCTTAATACCTTTTCTTGGTCGTTAATTATCTTCGGATTTCTAATTGCCTCAACAGCAAGATTAATAGTCGCAATCGGAGTTTTAAACTCATGCGTCATATTATTTATGAAATCTGTTTTTATTTCAGATATCTGTTTTTGACGTATTAACTGATAAATAGCTCCAGCATAAGCTACCACAATTATTATAGTAAACAATAACGAAAGCATTGCTAGACCCAATATAGATTGTACCAAGAATCGCTTTTTCTTAGGAAAGGAAATTAACAAATCGAAATTTGAAACTCCCTCATAATCTACGAACATTGGTGATCTATAGATATTCGCTTCTGCATATTTAAATTTAGAGGATTTTACTTTGGTCGGCAAACCATTGCTATACACTCCATATTCAAATGCTATATCAACTCCTCTATTTTCCAACTCTCGTTGTAAAAGCAACTCAATTTCTTGTTTAGAGACGCGCTTATGAATTGGAACACGCTTGGCATAAACCATAAAAACATCTTCCATGGCAGCTTTCTCCATTTTATTAAGTCCTCCGATTTTTTCAAATCTTTGAATTGGATTTAAACGTGGTGTGTCGTCCTCTAAGTCAATATCTGCTCTAAAAATTGAAGTCGTACGCTTACTGGTATAACTTTTAATGATGGTAGTATCTGCACCATCACTACTATCAAAGAACGTAGACGAAATACCATAATCCTCTTCTAAAATACCGTGTTCATACAGTAAAATTTCATTAGAATTGACATCTCTATCAATAAAGAAAAAATTAGTAAGCTGAGTACCTTTTAGCTCTCCTCCTGCACTATCCTTCGCGTGTAAATACCTGTCAAAATAATTTTTAGATTCTCTTTCGGTAATCTTATTGGTGACGCTGTTCAATGCTTCAGAAACACTGCTAGAGAATTGTTCTTCCCCGCTATCTATGGATTTACTAATCCAGAAACTTTGAACGAAAATCAGACCAATAAGTGAAAGGCTCATTAAAATCACTAAGAGCACAAATAACTTTTTGTTCATTGGGTGTTAAAATTAAAGATTTAACAGTTAGAGGTCAGTACGTTTAACCTAACCTTAACAAAAATGTTAAAATTGCTAAATAACTAACAGTCAGTAAGGATAGATGCGTGAACTTGAAGAACTTTTTCTCTAGTTCTTTCCAAGTCGATATTTTCGATAATAAAATTAGCTAATTCTAATTTGATTTCATCATCAAGCTGATTATTCATACGAGCTTCAACCTGCGCTCTTGTACTATTATCTCTGCTCAACACTCGTTCGATGCGTACTTCTTTTGGGGCAGTTACCAAAATTACGTCATCATATAGCTCTTGCGATTTATTCTCAAATAACAATGCCGTTTCTTGAATTACATAACATGAGTCTTGCTCTTTTATCCAATCTATGAAATCTTGCCTTACTACCGGATGTACTATATTATTGAGTTCTGCTAATAACTCTGAATCATTGAAAACTTTCTCTGCTATAAACGGTCTGTTCAGCTTTCCTTCCTCATAGGCTTCTTCCCCCAACAACGCTACCAATTGCTTATTGATAATCTTTGAAGTGTTCATTAAATACTTTGCACGTTTGTCTGAATCGTAAACCGGAACGCCTAGTTCTTTAAACATAGTAGCAACAGTAGACTTACCACTTCCTATTCCCCCTGTAAGACCAATTACTATCATTCTCTTCGGAGTATAAATTCGACTTCGTTTGTACTCATTACAGCATTATTTAATGTTCTTGGGTATTTCACTAATTTTACAGACAATCTATTTTCTGTCTCTTTGGATATTTTGGCGTAATCTGCCTCTACAGAAAAATCTTCTATTTCTAATTGTTTCAAATGCTCTAAAGTGCCCTGGCAACGAACTTCAACAATTTCTGGAAAAGTACGAACCTTTATATTTTCAGGTAAATTAATAACATGAACAGGAACTTTAATGACCTGTTCAGAAAATTTAACCACCTTACCAGAAACCATTACTTTTTGTTTAGAAAATGTAGTTCCTTTTAATTGCTTTGGTAATTGCAATGCAATTTCATTTGAAAAAGAGCTATTTACATTGTCTGATTTAAACAACACAGTTCCTATTTGATTTATAGTGTCTATTTGACTCTTAGGCCCTGATAGCTGAATAGAATCTGGCACAACCTTAATACTACCTTCAAGAATGTGATTGGTTGCAAAAGTCATTTCTATTAGTGCCATAACAGGTACTTTCTTTGTCTCTAAAGATGTAAAATCGAAATATATTGCGTCGCTATCAAAATCGGTCAGCGTGCTATAATTATTAAGTTGAGATTCTAATTGAATTCTAATTTGGTCAGCCGTTAGATAATAGCTATCATCTTTATGCATCACCTTACTGACATCTAATTGAATACGCTTAGGTTTCAATTCATACCCTAAAAACTGGAATCCTGCTGCTTGTAGACGTACTTGAATTTCATCTTTGGGCGTATTTGCCAATAAGAATTCTTCTGGAATATTAATATATTCTACTTGAAAAGTGGTGTTATTGGTATAGGTAAGTGATAATTTATTAATTAGCCAAGCGAGTGATGCACACAACAAGAACACAAGAAAGACTTTTACCTTTCTTTTCTTTAGTCCTGTCTTAATCCACTCTAATAAACGTTCCATCAGTTCACTCTAAAAAATAATTTCGGAAAAATTTCCTCTGGCTTTTTTCCTGAAGAATTAATATACAAGGTTGATTTTAAAAATCCGCACCCATATCCAAAAAATTGTATCGCAGTTGCCACTAAAGATAGAAAGGCTACTTTTAAATTACCAGTTTTTCGAAGGGCATCTATGAACAATAGCAGAAAATATAAAAAGTAAAAGTACAATGGCAGCATAAACCCCACTATTGCCAATACAATCGAAATCAATAACCCTAAGCAAAACACAGTCGGAAACCAATACGTGATCTTCTTTGTTTCTGGATGCCACTTATTTAAAATTGGGCGCACCATACCAAATTTGTTTACCTGAATGTAAAACTTGTTCCAGTCTATTCTTCTCTTATGATAAACAAATGCTTCTGAAATTAATTTTGTTCTATACCCCTTATTCCAAATACGTATGGTAAGGTCTGGATCTTCACCTGGGTGAATATTTCCGTATCCGCCTACGTTTTCAAAAGCTTCTTTAGAAATACCCATATTAAAGCTTCTGGGCTGAAATTTATCTACTGCTTTTTTTCCACCACGAATTCCGCCAGTGGTTAAAAAAGAGGTCATGGCATAATTAATTGCTTTTTGAACGGTAGAAAAAGATTCATGTGCTGCATCTGGACCACCATAGCAATGCACATAATCTTCTTGTAAACTCTTTTCTGCTTCCACAAGGTATTGTGGCGGTAAAATACAATCAGAGTCTAAGACTATGAAGTAGTTACCCTTTGCCCGAGACATTCCGTAATTACGAGAATCACCAGGACCAGAATTAGGCTTTTTATAATATGAAATTGCCAGAGCATCTACATACTCACCTATGACTTCTTCAGACGAAATGGTAGATCCGTCTTCGACGATAACCACCTCAAAAGTTTTGTCATAGGTTTGTAAACGTAGACTGCCCAACAGTTCCTTAATTTCGTTGGGTCTATTGTATACAGGAATGATAAAAGAAAACGATAAGTCCATTATTACCTTCCTTTAATGAATAGGATCCAACAAAATTGGAAAATTAAAATTATGATTAAAACTTCTCAATAACTTCTTGACTAACCCCTGTATTAGAGAAGCCACCGTCATGAAACAAGTTTTGCATCGTCACTTTTCTTGTAAGGTCAGAGAATAATGTTATGGTATAATCAGCACAATCTTGAGCTGAAGCATTACCTAACGGAGACATTTTTTCAGCATAGCTGATAAAACCATCAAAACCTTTTACTCCTTGACCTGCAGTAGTTGCAGTAGGTGACTGAGAAATCGTATTTACACGAACATTCTTTTCTTTACCAAAGAAGTAACCAAAACTACGAGCAACAGACTCTAAATATGCTTTGTTGTCTGCCATGTCATTATAATCTGGGAATGTTCTTTGTGCTGCCATATAGGTCAACGCTACAACACTACCCCACTCATTCATAGCATCTGCTTTGTAAAGCGATTGTAATACTTTATGAAAAGAAAGGGCTGAAACATCCCATCCTTTTGCTGTGAAATCATATTTCTCATCTGTGTAAGCACGACCTTTACGTACGTTAACCGACATACCGATAGAATGCAATACGAAATCAATTTTTCCTCCTAATATTTCAACAGCCTTTGCTACTAAATTATCCAAGTCTTCAACACTTGTTGCATCTGCTGGTATAACTTCTGAACCGGTTTCTTTAGCCAATTCATCTATCTGTCCCATTCTCATGGCAATTGGGGCATTTGTCAATACAAAAGTACCACCTTCTGCGTGTACTGTTTGTGCCGTTTTCCATGCAATAGAATTTGCGTCTAGTGCTCCAAAAATAATTCCCCTTTTTCCTTTTAATAAGTTATATCCCATGCTGGTTGATTCTATAGTTAGATTTAATATATCAAAGATATCTAAAATATGTTAATAGAGAATTGAAGTGTTGCTTAAAAACCCTAAAACAACAGTCTTAATTCAAGTAAACAAAGACTTGATTGCTATTAGACCAATTGCATATTTTAAAAATGGCGTAATTTATATACTTGAAGAAGCGCTCAAAAGTTCTTTTGCATGTGCCAATGCAGAATCTGACAAATCTTTTCCGCTTAACATATGAGCTAATTCCACTACCCTTTCTTCATCTGTCAATTGCTTTAAATTCGTCATGGTACGCTCTTTACCTTCCGTTTTAAAGACTTTAAAATGGTTATTACCTTTTGATGCAACTTGCGGTAAGTGAGTAATAGAAAAAACCTGTAAATCGGTACTCATATCTTTCATGATATCTGCCATGCGGTTAGATATCTCCCCAGACACACCTGTATCGATTTCATCGAACATGATCGTTGGTAGTTTTTCATACTTAGCCAGCATTGCTTTAATCACCAACATTATTCTTGACAATTCTCCACCAGACGCTACTTTTTTCAATTCACCGTAGCTACCACCTCTGTTTGCCGTGAACAAGAATGAAAGTTCATCTTTACCCGTAGCAGTAAATTCTTTTGCCGTACTTAGTTTTATTTCGAATGATGCACTCGGCATACCCAACAACCCTAAATCAGATTCTAGTTTTTTCTTTAATTGCGGAATTACGGAATTACGCTTTTTACTCAAAACAACTGCTTGCGCTTCTAAAACTGCTTCGAGCTCTTGAATTTCTTTTGTTTTTGATATTATTTTGTCATCCAAATTAGCCGTTTCAAAAACTTTATCTGCAAGGTCATTCTTAATAATAATCAATTCAGCTATATCGCTAACATTATGCTTTTTCAACAAATTGTATAGCAGCTGTAATTTATTATTCACTTGCTCTAATTGATCAGGGTTCGCCTCTACCCCTTCTTGCAATCGTTGCAATTCTGAACTAACATCATCTAATTCTATCAGTACGGATTTTACACGCTCAAACAAATCATTATAGTTCGATCCAAAATCGATTAATTTCGAAAGTGATTGACGCATTTCTGTCACTAAAGGCAAAACACCAATTTGCTCGTCATTAAACAACTGATCTCCTTTTGACAGTTGCTCCATAATCAACTCAACATTGTTTAGTTGCTCATACTCTTCTTCCAACTCTTCAATAACCCCAGCTTTCAATGGTGCCTTTTCAAGTTCTTCTAACAAAAAGGTATTGTAATCTTGTTCTTTATTGGCAGCACTTTGAACTTCAATAAGTTTATCTAGTTCTTTTTGAGCTTTACGATAGGTCTTTAAGCCTTTTCTATATTCTGATAATCGTTTCTGGTTGTTTGCCAATGCATCGACCAATTTCAACTGAAAGTCGTTTTCGGTAAGCTGCATGGTCTGATGCTGAGAATGAATATCAATAAGATTTTCCCCTAAGGTTGATAAAACACCTAAAGTAACGGGAGTATCATTTACAAATGCTCTTGATTTACCACTAGGTAAAATCTCTCGTCTTATAACTGTACTATCTTCATAGTCCAAGTCATTTTCTTCAAAGAAACTTTGGAGTCCGTACGTGTCTATTTTGAAAGTTCCCTCTATAATACATTTTTGATCTTTAACTCGCAAAGAGCTTAAATCTGCACGTTTACCTAGCACTAAAGATAATCCGCCAAGTAAAATAGATTTACCTGCACCTGTTTCACCGGTAATAACCGTGAAACCTTTATTGAAGTCTACTTCTAGATGATCAATTAATGCGTAATTAGAAATGGAAAGGGTTGATAGCACGCGTTAGAATTTTAGATTCACAAAGGTAATCTATAATTCCGTTTTGAAAAATGGTTCAATATTTAATATCGTTCCAGGTAGTTGCGTATAAAGGTGCTATTTTATTGAGGGTTTCCTTAAGCTTTACGATGTCGACTTTTGGGCCATCAGAAAAAATATTTTTTATCTCTTCTGATTTTGCATCAAAGAAAGTAGAAATCAAAAATGCATTTGGTCTTCTATTGATCATCGTCTGAAACAAATTCATCGTACCGGCAATCACTTGCTTGCCCGTACTATTGTTATCAGGTAATATGTCAAGCCCTTTTCTATGATAGTTGTACATCGCAATACGATATTCTCTATAGGTATTTGACAAAAGGTTATCTATCAATTCAAATCTACTTCTGTTAGAATCTGCAGATTGGCTCCATCCGGCAGAATTACTACCTTGAGCTTGGGTTACAATATTCTGTGCCTTTCTATAAAAATCTGTTCCACCTTCTAATGCAAAGGTATCTGCATCTAAGCCTAATATTACATAAACATAATATGCCATTACACTTACCAAATTAGATTCGAACTGATTTTCATTAAAAATTAAAGGCTGAAACTCAATATATTGAAAATTGAACGCATTGTCTTTATAATTAAAAACCGGCGATGAATATGAGGTATTATAAACTGGTCTAGAAGATTGTATTTGAATATTACCACTAAAATTATTTGATTCGTAAGAGGTAATGGTAATGAACATTTGGGCATTTACCCTTTCGTTCTCTTTGTACACTCTATTTGTCCACTTCGTTTTATTGATAAAATCGTTCAACGAACGTTCTAATGTCTTAAAAACTTGTTGCTCACCACGAGATAGTTGGTCAGAATTGACCGTAACTGCACAAGTTAATTCTTGAGCATTTGTAACTAAACTAATAAAGGTAAAAAGTAATAGAAATACAGCCTTACGCATACCGTCTTTTAATAATTTCATTGAAGATATCCACGGCAACTTCTGCCTTGGTCTTTAGTTCAAACGTAGTAATGTCAGAATTGGTATCTATAAATGAAACTTTATTGGTAACGCCGCCAAAACCAGCACCTTTATCTCGCATAGAATTCAATACGATGGCGTCTAAATTTTTTCGCTTTAGCTTACCTTTTGCGTTTTCAATTTCGTTTTCAGTTTCTAAGGCGAAACCGACCAAGAATTGATTTTTTTTATGATCCCCGAAGGTTTTTAAGATGTCTTTATTCTTCACCAATTCAATAGTGAAGTTTTCTTCGGATTTTTTAATCTTTTGTTCTGCTACGGTCTTAGGTCTATAATCTGCTACAGCTGCTGCACAAATTACAATGTCTGAAGTTTCATAATACATTTGAGCGCTATGATACATATCGTCTGCAGACACCACATTGATAACATGAATGTTATCGTGTGTAACAGTTAAATGTGTAGGCCCAGTTACTAAATAAACTTCTGCACCTAGACTTGCCGCTGTTTTAGCGAGTTCAAACCCCATTAAGCCTGAGGAGTGATTTCCTATGAAACGAACAGGATCAATTGCTTCGTAAGTCGGACCTGCAGTAATCAAAACTTTTTTACCTGATAATGGCAATCCATCAGATAACTGCTTTTTAATAAAGCTTATAATATCTTCTGGTTCTGCCATTCTACCTTCGCCATGTAAACCACTAGCAAGCTCGCCGCTTGTTGCCGGTATAATCATGTTACCAAAAGAAGTAAGCGCATCTAATGAACTCTTGGTACTTGGGTGCTTGTACATATCAAGATCCATTGCCGGAGCAATAAAAACCGGACATTTAGCCGATAAATAGGTAGCCATTAAAATATTGTCGCAATTACCCGTTGCCATCTTAGACATGGTATTCGCCGTAGCTGGCGCAATGACCATTAAGTCTGCCCAGAGTCCCATTTCTACATGATTGTTCCAGTCGACAGTATTGCCTTCTGTCTTTACAAAATCAAGCACTACCGGGTTTTTAGCCAAAGTGGCTAAGGTAAGTGGGGAAACAAAAGAGCTGGCGCTATCGGTAAGTATGACCTTAACGTTAGCGCCAGCTTTTATAAATAAACGAACCAAGAATGTTGTTTTATAAGCGGCAATTCCTCCTGTAATTCCTAAAAGAATATTTTTGCCGTTCAACATATTTCTTAAGCGTCTTTTTCTGTGTTTCTATGGTAGATTTTATCAGTCAACCACTCTTCTACCGCCATTGCGTGTGGCTTAGGTAATTTTTCGTAAAACTTAGAAACTTCGATCTGCTCTTTGTTTTCAAAAACTTCTTCTAAACTATCGCTGTAAGTAGCAAACTCTTCTAATTTCTCTAAAAGTTCTTTCTTAATTTCAGAATTGATCTGAACAGCACGTTTTGCAGCGATTGAAATAGCTTCGTAGATATTTTCAGTAGGTGCATCAAACTCATTACGATCAATAGTTACCGTTGATACAGCTGCTTTAGAGTTTTTTAAATCGTTCATATTCATAATTAAATTATTTATTTTGATTCAACGGCCTGCGCTTGCATGCGTTGTAATTCTTTATCAATTTTTTCAATTAAATCTGTAGCTTCTTTATCAAACTTAGATTCTGGAAACTGCTTTTTCATTGTTGCATGAGCAGACTTGGCATTTTTTAAACGCTCTTCTTTTAATTGCTCAAAACTATTTACCGCCATGTGCGTTAATGCTTCTACCTTAATAAACATTGCTTCTTCTCTAAAAGGAGAACCAGGGTTATCTGATACAAAATTATCGCTCGCCGCTACTGCAGATTTAAGCATATCATAATTGAACTCGCCCAATTTATTGTACTGCTTCAATATCTCAAACGCCTTTTCTTGTTTTTTTGTTGTAAGCTCTTGCGCCATACTATTGGCTTCTGCATAAAACTCAGATTCAGAATATGTGTTAATGAAATTCTGCAATTTCAATAACGCCTTATCGGTATCGGTCTGATCTAAAGAATATTCTGGAGATAACATATAGAAACTTTTAGCTCCTAAAAAAGTAGCCTCTACTGCCTTATCACTTTTTGGATATGATTTTACAAAACGCTCAAACTGATAGCCTGCCATATTGTAATCTTCTCGCTGAAAGTAGCTGTTAGATAAAAAGAACATAACACGCTCGCCTTGAGGTTTACCTACATATTTAGGTGCTATCTGCTCAAGCAATCTATTAGCTCTTCTAAAATCACCTTCTTCATAGAAAGTTTCGGCCATATCGTATTTGGCTTTTACATCATCGTTCTTAAGTACTTTTTGGTACTCGCTACACGATTGTAAAGCAATGGCAATCAATAGTATTGGGAAAACTCTCCTCATTTTAAAAAACATTTTGCAAAATTAGTGATTATCAATGGATTTAAAAAACATTTTAAACCAATAAAAATACAGGCTTTACAGCACACGAATGTCCTACTAAGTGAAGATTTAACGAATATTTATGCTGGTATGCGTATCATAGATTCCATAAATGAAACAATTTTGTGCTTTAAGGCATCACTCGCTGTAATCAATGGTAATCTTACAAAAGGCTTTGCAAGACCTAAGTATTCAAAAATAACTTTGATACCTGCTGGGTTTCCTTCTTCGAAAATCAACTTCATACCATCTTGCATTTTATAATGATAGCTATAGGCTACTTCGGTATTACCATCTAATCCTTCGTGCACCATTTTAGAAAATTCTTCTGGCAAACCTTGACCGATTACAGAAATTACACCGTCACCACCAGCAACTATAGTTGGCAATGCCGTAATATCATCCCCAGAAAGCACTAAAAATCCTTCTGGTCTTTTTGATATTAGTTCTTGCACCTGGGTCATATCGCCACAAGCCTCTTTTACTGCTACTATATTATCAAATTTCTTCGCCAGGCGTACAACAGTTTCTGGTAACATATTGCTACCGGTACGGCTAGGTACATTATATAGTATTATGGGTAATGGCGATGCTTTAGATAGCGCTGCGAAGTGCTGATAAATACCTTCTTGGGTAGGTTTATTGTAATATGGAGAAACAGATAGAATAGCATCGTAAGCAGATAAGTCTGCTGTTTGAAGTTCTTCTACCAAGGCCATAGTATTGTTACCCCCAATACCTATTACTAAGGGCAAAGCACCTTGGTTCGCTTCTTCTACGGTATGCATTACCAATTGCTTTTCTGCTTTTGAAAGGGTTACAGATTCGGCAGTAGTACCTAATACCACTAAGTAGTCTATATTACCTTCAATATTATAGGCCACTACTTTTCTAAGAGCTTCAACATCTACCGTACCATCTTCTTTAAAAGGCGTAATTAACGCTACACCTGCTCCCCTTAAATCTCTCATAATTAAATCTCTTTAAAAATGCCCAAGTACTTTTTCAATTCTTTTTTAAATATTTGAAAGTCCTTTAACGGCGTATCTAACATTAAATCATTGTAAGTCGGACCCAATTCTTTAAACCCGACTCTTAAACGAGCTTTTGCCTTTACTGACATTAAATTCAACAGAAGGCTATCCTCATTATAATAATTCACTAAAAGGTCATATTCTCTTCCTAAAAACTCAAGGGCATAACTGTTTTCTATTTCACCGTTCCATCCTAAATCTTTATCTGAAAAAACAGGAGTGGCATATGGTGAGTTTTTATCATAAAAACGCTTATATCCAATAATTTTAACCGCATTGGGATGCAACGATAGCTCTTCTTGAAACTGAAAAAACAATTCAGTTTTCTCAAACTTATCTAGATCCACAATACAACCTACAGAACGTATTCCCTTACTCTCACGCGTTACAGCAACTGGTGTTGCCACCAACTGTTTTAATATCTTACGGCCAGATTTCCGTTTAAACTTGTCCTTAATTCCTTTTAAAAACATGTATTTTTACATTTTGACAAATGTAAATAATATCCCTGCAACTCTATGGCGAAGTTAAAACACTTTGGTATTTTAAAAATAAAACATTTTGTTATATTTTTAACATTGCTCAATTTAGCATCTTGCAAAAACAACCCTGAGCAACTAAAAGAACTGACTGGCAAGCAGATACCTATCGACACAAGTTTTACTTCAGTTGATAGTATTCAAAAATTTATTCAGCCTTATCATGATCGCGTCGAAAGTATTTTAGACAGTACTTTGGCATATGCACCTTTTGTAATCACTAAAACCGATGGCAAATTCAATACTACTGCAGGTAATTTAATGGCAGATATTGTATTAAGCGAAACAAACCCCATATTCAATAAACGCACTGGGCATACTATTGATCTGGTATTATTGAACCATGGCGGTATTCGATCTATTATATCTAAAGGTAATGTCACTTCTAGAACTGCGTATGAAGTAATGCCTTTTGAAAATTCGGTAGTAGTCGTAGAACTTAAAGGCAGTGCCCTATTAAAGATGGTCGACTACCTCATACAATCTAAAAGAGCGCACCCTGTTGCCGGTATACAGCTTATTCTAAATAAAGATAACACGGTAAATACTTTTACTATTAACAGTAAAACTGTAGATAAAAACAAGTCTTATTATGTTGCTACATCTGACTACCTTGTTACTGGTGGCGATAATATGAACTTTTTTAAAGAAGCACTTTCTAAAACAGAAACCGATTATAAGATACGAAATGCCATGATAGATTTCTTTTCTAAAGTGGATACCCTTGCCCCAAAAGTAGATTTAAGATACTATCAATTACAGTAAAATGGAAAGAAGAAAATTTATACGAAATACTGCCGCATCGTCTAGTCTACTGACTCTTGGTGGCTTGGGTTTAAACTCTTGCAATGTATCTACAAAAAAGCATATTACTATTTTACATACCAATGATGTACATAGTCATATAGATGCTTTCCCTAACGATCATGCAGATTTCCCAGGGTTGGGCGGTTTGGCACGTAGAGCAGGTTTGGTAGATAGTATTCGTAAAGTGAACCCGCATACATTTCTTTTCGATGCCGGTGATATCTTTCAAGGTACTCCATACTTTAACTTTTATGGTGGTGAACTAGAATTTAAATTAATGAGCATGCTTAATTATGATGCGACCACTATTGGTAATCATGATTTTGATAATGGTATTGACGGATTATTAGCTCAAATGCCTTACGCTAAATTTAATTTTATCAGTGCCAATTACGATTTCTCTAATACGGTTTTAGATGGATTAACACAGCCGTATAAGATTTATGAGAAAGATGGAATTAAAGTTGGTGTCTACGGATTAGGAATTAAGTTAGACGGACTGGTTACAAAACAACTCTATAAAGAGACCGTATTTCTTGACCCTTATGAACTGGCAACCGATATGGAGATCAAACTTAAGAATGAGGAAAAGTGCGATTTGGTTGTTTGTCTTTCTCACTTAGGATATGAATATAGCACTGAAAAACCCGATGATTTAAAACTTGCCAAAAGAACTAAATACACCGATTTGATCATTGGCGGTCATACCCATACATTTTTAGATAAACCTACAATTGTAACGAATGCTGCTGAGCGTGATGTATTGGTAAATCAAGTTGGATGTTTTGGCGTGAACCTTGGTCGTATCGATTTCTATTTTGACAACAGCACTGTTAACGCGAACGGATACACTATTAAAGTCTAAAAAAGAGACCTCTTATGCTTTACTATAAACGTCACTCTAGCGATAACCAAAACTTCAAAGAATTAGTAGCGCTACTTGATGCAGACTTGGCATTACGAGATGGAGACGAGAATACTTTCTATGCACAATTTAATGGTATTGATGCGTTGAAAAACTGTGTTGTCTTTTATACTGATGAAACCCTTGTTGCTTGCGGAGCTTTCAAAGAATTCAACAAAGACTCGGTTGAGATTAAACGCATGTACGTACAACCAGATTTTCGTGGTAAAGGAATTGCCTCAAAAGTACTCGTAGTATTAGAAGAGTGGGCAAAAGAATTGAATTACACCTACTCCGTCTTAGAAACAGGATTGCGCCAGCCTGAAGCCATTGCACTCTACAAAAAGAATAATTACACAATTATTGATAACTACCCACCGTATGAGCTGATGGAGAATAGTGTTTGTTTTAGAAAGGTGTTGTAACTTATCCACTAGTATTAAGTTTTCTGAATGGCGTTAAAATAAGCGTTCGAAGAAAAACGTATATTTATTATTATCTCACTTACACATATTTGTATGTTGCCCGCTATTTTTAATAAAAAACACTTTATAATGATTTTACTTCCTGCTTTGGCATTATTGTCTTGCGGACAAAACTCATTTGAAAAGAAATTAAATGGAAAGTGGTACGGTAGGGAAAATGATGGATTTACTAGATTCTATTTTTACCCTGATAGCTTAATATCTATGGAATGGAATACACAAAATGTAAAATGGACCGCGAACGAATCAAAAATTGAATTTGATTATATTGAACAGTGGCCCTATCAAACTTTTATAAAGGATACGACAGCAATGATTTTAGAATATGCCCTATCAGATAATAACAATACCCTATCTTTTATTAAAGTTAAAGATTCAAATATGGGACGAAATTTCAATTTAATTCGAGCAGATAATTATTTTGAATTCCTAAGCAAAATAAGTGGTGTACCTTTCAAATTACCATATGATAACAAAATTCAAAGGATAAAGTTAGAAGGAAGTTACGGGCTAAAATTTTTTATCGAAAATACTAATGGCAAAACAACTATAGTTTCGGAATTTGGAAATGGAATGGATTATATTAACAAAGACGTTATCAATTTTAAACGAAATCTTCAACCACTAGATAGATATCATCAGAGAAAATTAGAATCTGAAATTCATTTTAGAATTTTTGCTGACAAGTCAATTTCTGATGAAGAAATTGAAAAACTGATTCAAAAAATCCCCGAAAGCGAAGTAAAAAAGGTCTTTAGAATTTACGAAAGTGAAAATTATTACAATTTCGAAACTTTAGCAGGAAAACCAATTAAAACAATTGCTAACAAAAAATAAGCGAATTGCGGATTATGCTGCTAAATCGAATGGTCTGTATTTATTTAAGAAGTCGCTAATCTCGATAGCTATCGGAAATGTTAGGTCTGGTATAAGAAAACATATGAATAGAATATTATACATTTTACTAATTATCGGATTGTATTCCTGCGGTGTAAATCATAACACCAAAAAGAAAACAGAAAACGTAGAAACTAAAAAATCAACCACTACTCTTAAAGACTTTGAGTTTCTTCAAGATTTTGAGAAAAATAAAACGAAATTTATAACTGATACTATTCAACTTTACGACCATTCTACTGATGGAGGTGATTTAGTGATTTTTCAAAGCAATAACTTTGAATACGATGTATTAGACTTTTGGCTATACGGTGAAACTGGTAAACTGAACTATACCTATTGGACGAAAAAAAATCGAAATACCGAATTCAAGTTCGTACGACAACTGGCATACGATTATGACAGACCTTATTACGAAGAAAATTACAAGACTGACTCTACAATTTATTATCTATCATATTCTGATTCAAAGACACGATTATTTGACATTAATAATTCAGAAATCATAAATCCTGAACAGGTTGTAAAAATTAAATTAGAACTGGAAACATTTTTCAGAGATGTAACTAAGGGAATTGAAATAATAAAATAAATATCTCCAGCACATGGTTACTTCGCCGAACCGAACAATTCAAAACCTTAAAACTAAATATGAGCTATACTGTTTACATTCAAAAATTTGAAAATGGAGATGCTGCAAATATTGATTTTAAGGAACTCGAACAAATATTATCTAAATATGGAAAAATTGAATCTGGTAATTTTGATTAATTTACAAGATAATAAGAAGTTCAATATACTTTTAAAACCTTAATAAACATCAATGCAACTATTCTAATATAAAAACGTTCGAGATATTAAATAGACCATAGAATACTACTGATGAAACATCATTTTGGAGATTTTTTAGATAGAACAGGCGACTATTGGACAAAAATACCCAATAGAGACAGATTTGCGTTCATAGCAAATTTCGAAATTGGTAATAAAGAAGAAGTCAAAATCTTAACCATTGGCAAAAACCAAGAAAAGGAACATTGGTAGCAAATATTTGATTGTCCAAACCTTGAAGAACTAACTTTAAACGACCCTAGCAAAGAACAAGTTCAAGCTATTAGAAAACTGACACATCTTAAAAGATTAAGAGTTACTTTTTTTAGAGCAAAAGACATTGATTTTATTGGTGATTTGTACAATTTAGAAGAGTTAATTCTTGAATATGTTTCTGGATTTTCAGACCTTTCTCCATTAAAAAAGTTGACAAAACTTAAATCTTTACACTTCGAAAATCTTAGAAAAGTTAAAAATTTTGATGGGCTATCAGGCATTAAAAGTTTAAGATATTTATACATAAACGGAACTTTAGATTGGAAGCAACCTATTGAGAATTTTGAATTTTTAAAAGGACTACCAAATCTTGAGGTTTTGGCTTTAATTTGGGTTATTAATAAAACTGCTTACCCTGCTTTTGAGCCTATTGCAACTTTAAAAAAACTTAAGAAAATAAATATAATTAGTAATATGTTCGCTACCTAAGAATTTGCTTTTTTAGAGACAGCATTACCAAATATAGAGGGTGCACTTTGGGAGCCTTTTACAAAAGTAGTACATGGGTATTGCGATGTGCTTTATCTTCCCAAAAAAGATTTCCGCTCAAAATTATCTGAAGAAATTCTAAAGAAAGAACATACTGAGGTTTCTATAAACCATGAAGGTAGAAGAATTATCAAAGACCCTAACCCTGGTTATTTTGAGTTTTTAGGCAAGGGTGCAGGTAAAGTAAAATGCAATAACCCTAAAGCTGATGAGAAATGTTTAGAATTCAAAAGCAGATATGAAGAAATGAAAAAGGATGCGCAAGTTTTAATAAAACAGTAAATCTCAAATAATGGTACTACTCTAGTTATGCATATAATTAAAAACAAATGTAATGCAAGAACAACTTAAGTTGATCAAGCAAAGTAACTTGAAGAAAAAATTAGCACATAAAATCTGTATTAAATAATAAAGACATTCATCAATACAACTATACCCAAACTATAACTTTAAAAATGCTGATGTAACATTTTCAAAAACTGGTTATCTATTAATGAAAACCAAACAATGAAAAACATTTTAGTAGTTCTAGTAGCAGTCATCTCACTTCACTCCTATTCGCAAACAAAAATTGATTACTTAGAAAATAATCGATTTGATATGACGGAATCAAATTTTAATTTCCCTCAAAAAAACTTCAACATCATCGGTTTTGGTGCTTACCATGGTAGTGTAAAAACTGAAACTGCAGAACACGCCTTGCTTACTTCGCTAACTAAAGCTGGTGCTGTTGAATATTACTTACCCGAAACAGATTTTAGTCTTGGGCATTTCTTTAATACATACTTACAAACTGGTGACACCTTGTTACTAAAAGATTTAGTAAGTAATTACGGTGCTAGAGTACCACAAGAGCAAAGTATTGAAACTTATGAAAAGTGGAAAAGCATTAAGAACCTCAACGATAAACTCCCAGAAAAAGACAAATTGACCGTTGTGGGTATTGATCAATTAGTGACCTACAAATACACTTCTAAACACTTATTAGAATTAATACCTACTAATACGATTAAAGATACAGCTGTACGTAATTTAGAACAGATGGTTGCCTTAGACACCACAGATTATTCGCCTTACTACGATAGTTACTCTAAAAGTGTGCTGAAAGCCTTAGTAGCATCCTATGAGGCAAATACTGAAACGTACTCAAAGTCCATTAAAGATACTTTTGCTTTTAATCACATTATGCAAGACTTGAAGTATTCTTTTAATCCTAAAATCAACCGAGAAGAAGTGATTTTCAATAATTATGTTCACTTAGACTCCATTTACAATTTCAAACAAAAACCTCAATTTCTAAGGTTTGGTTTTTTCCATTTAGAGAAACAGAGAGAGGGCAATAATCCGTCATTTTTTACCAGATTAATAGAAAATAATATTTATCCACGCGATAGGGTAATTTCGGTTATTGGCTACTTTACAGAAAGTCGTGTGCTTTGGGACCATGTGTATGATGACAACGGAGAATATCTCTCTTTCACTACCGAAGGTGGATTCGGAATCGGAGATTATGAGAAAGAGTATTTTCTCGGCATTGAGCACTTAAAAAAGGCTAAATTATCTGACATGACCTTATTCCGCTTAAATACTAGTAATACGCCGTACAGTGCTGGAATGCCAGATTTGATAGAGATTGTGATGACAGATGATACCTCAAATGGAGAAGCCGTAAAAGGAAAATCTACCACAGAGTTTATCGATTATGCCATTTTAATTTACAATTCAAAAGCGAATACGCCAATTGAAGAGATGAAATAATTTTGCTACAACGTGAAGTCTTCAAACAAAAAGTAGCTTTAATGTGATTTCAAGTAAAACACATTACTATACTTGCCATAATCATTAATTTTACTGCGTAAAACAAAATAACACACTAACACCAGAATTATGAAAATTATAGGCATAGGAAAGAATTACGTAGTTGATAAATCTGAAATAGATGGATTAAAGAATGATGTACAACTCATTTTCACAAAGCCCGATTCTACCCTAGTTACAGATAGTAAAGATGTCGCATTCCCTGCTATTACCAACCAGCTAATCTATGAAGTTGAATTAGTAGTTAAAATTGGTAAGACTGCTAAAAATGTCTCTTTAGAAGAGGCAAACTCATACATTTCTGAAATAGGTATCGGTATTGACTATACTGCAAAAGATGTACTTACAGCGAGTAGAGAGAAAAAAGGTCCGTGGGCTTTGGCGAAAGGTTTCGATGGCGCTTCGCCTATTGCAGGTTTTAAACCGGTAAGCGATTTTCCTGAATTAGATAATATCAATTTTGATTTAGTAATCAACGGAGAAAAGAAACAAGTAGGTAACACAGGTTATATCATTTATAACTTTGCTGAAATCATCAGCTTTGTTTCTACATTCATGACCTTGAACCCTGGTGACATGATTTTTACAGGTACACCAGCAGTGGGTGCAGGTGAGATATTTAAAGGTGATCATTTACAGGCTTCTATTGAAGGAGAATTATTATTAGATTTTAAAATGGTATAAACCTTTGTTATAAATTATATACTAAGCCGGACATCCATTATGGAGTCCGGTTTTTTTTATGAAAGGCTTATTTCAAATCAACTAAATTGGTTAACCAAAATGGAAATTAATCTTCAACTTTTTAACTTACAATAAATTACAGAAAATTCTTCAAAAACTTAATGAATAACTAAATAAATTACAAGCATTAACGTTATGTAAAAGATTGATTTAGAACCCAATTTTTTAAACCTTAACCCACTACTATGCTTAAAACATTCAATTATTTTATTTACGTAACAGCCTTTATCTTTCTAACATCTTGTAGTTCAGAAGATTCAGAACCAGAACTAGAGTTTGTAGATTTTGAAATGACAATTTCAGAAGTAGAATTTACTTCAGCAAATATTAGAATGAGCGGAAGATATTCTAGTGAGAATAGTATGCTTCTGTATCGAGAAAAAAATTCAAACGATTCTTATCAATCAATTCCTTTAGAAGGTTTTTATGCCACCTTAACCGGCTTAGAAAAAGCAACTACTTACGAAGTAAAAGTTGAGGTTTCTAATAACAGCAACAGCCTAGATAGTGAAACGTATTACTTTACTACTAAAGCAGTTGAAATTGATTATGAAAAATTATTATCTGATGATTTAGTAGGTTATATAAACAATGCAGAAATGTTTGCGCATGGTAATAAGAAAATTGTAATACATGCCGAAGGTTTAAGTGACTATACAGACGTTGCGCTATACCTAGTAAATGAAGACAGAACTGATAGTTTAAAAATGACCTCAACCATAGTCGCAGATTCTTTGAGCTTTACAATACCAGAAGATTTTGTATCACAATCACCAAGAGAAGAATTCAAGAAAATGTATATTGGTTTAGAGATTAATGATACTTACCAATACCTATTGAATAAACATGCTTGGATCAATCAAATTAGTGGTCATACCGTTTCTGGGGATGATGGTCTATTAAAACTTAAAATATTTAATACTAAACCAAATATTAAATCTTTAACTGTAGTTGGACCTTACGACAGTGGGTGTTTCAATTATACAAAACTTCATTTTATTGGTGAGTATTTAGGTTATTGGGATGAGTATTATTGGACTCCTGAAAGTGCCTCTATCAATATTTACGACGCCAACGGTGAACTATACGTTTCTTTATTACAAGATTATGATAATTATACGACTGAATGCGGTAAGCTTTATTTAAGTATTGTAAGTCAACAAGTACTTGATGAAGGGCTATTTCGCTATCATCAAAGAAATGTGGCTACTGCCGAAATATATAAAATGCTTGATGGCGATTACACAGCACAATTGACATTTAATTTTAGTGATGGTCAATTGCCTGTAGAATCTAATATATTTGAGTTTACTGTAGAGTAATTTACTTACACAGCATTTAAATGCTAATATTATTACACCATATCATCTAATTCTGTTTAGTAGATATGGTGTTTTTATTATCGAGAATACACTTAATAAAACTACTATACAAATACTCTCTTACGCTATCATATGTATATACTACATTAGTTTAAAAGTCAATTTAACTATATCTTCCTACTTATTAAATTGTAAATTCGTACGCTATTTTTTACTGTTTTTAAAAATTATTGAATGAACATTGTTTTTCTGTTAATTGCAATCTTCGGATTTATTTTAACTACTGTACTACTTCTAAAGAAAAATGTAAATAAATTACCTCAGCAATTTCTTGCTTCTTTTTATTTTATTTTTTCCATCTACAACCTTCAAACCTACATTATTACTGATGGATTGTTGACTCAATTTAAATGGTTTTACTTTTGGCCACTCTTAATCTATAGCGTAATAAGCGTACCTGTATATTTCTATTTTAAAACAGTTATGGACGATAAGTTTACGTGGAAATGGCAATACATTTTACTATTTATTCCCTTTCTACTAAGCGTCATAGATGTTGCCATTGTTTTTTCTAAACCAGCATCCTATTATAATCAGATTGTAGAAGATGCTATTACTTTCCCGAAAGAGCGATTTAATGCACAATACGGTCTACTAAGCCTAAATGAACACTATAGCTTACGTCATTTATGGCAATTAATATACCTACTATCTCTACTACCGTTGTTAAGACGATTTTTAGATATAAACCCAAATGATAAACTAAAGGTTATTCTTAATAGATGGCTGCTTTTGTTTTATACGTCATTAACCCTAATGGCTTTTATTACCCTATTTTTTGGTATTGAGCGAATGTTAGGTATCAATACTTTAAATGTATCTAACACAAGTTTATATAGTTTACAGATTATATTATTTCTAGTTTTGTTATTAATAAGCATAGCTCCCTTATACTTCCCTTCTATTCTCTACGGATTTCCAAAAAATCAATTGTTGGTTTCATCATCTATTTCAAATGATAAAAATTCAAAAATACAGATGTACGGATTAGATAATCAGGAACTAAATAATTCACTAACAGCTATCGAACAACAGGAAGCATTTCTAAAACAAGGTTTCAATCTAAAAGCGTGTGCAGAGCTTTTACATGTGCCGCCATATCATGCCGCCTATTTTTTCTATGAGACGAAAGGCATCAGTTTTACTTCTTATAGAAACAAAATTAGAGTAGAAAAAGCTAAGCAGCTGATTGATTCAGGATTTCTAGAATCGAACGATCTATATACTCTTATTTCCGCATGCGGATTCAATAGTAAAAGTGATTTCGAGAGAACTTTTGAAAGATTGACAACTACTAGTTACAATGTATATCAATTAAGGTAAAGTAATATCTAGGCATTATGTTCTATGATATATTCTACAATTACCTTAAGCTCTTCGTCTAATGTAATTGTTGGATATTCTTTTTTCGCCAAACGATACCAATAACCCGCATTAAATCGATCACCTTCTTTTCTGTGTAAATAAGCATGTAACCTACTGCCCAAAGTGTTGTGCATATCTTGAGCTATGTTATGCGAAGCTTCCCAATCTCCCTTGGCATCGTACCATATCGATTTTAGTCCGTCTGACCATTCTTTCGGAACAGCAGATAGTTCTAAGCTCTTTTCAAATTCAAGATAGGTCTTCGGTTTCATTTTACAACTCTTTTAATAAGCTTCTCTACTGTTAAGCCTTGCCCTATAATAGAGAATACCACTACTATGTATGTTATGACCAAAAATGCATCTCTATGCATTTCATCAGATAAACCTAATGCTAATGCTATAGATATACCACCACGCAATCCGCCCCAGGTCATCACCAAATTAGTTCTAGGTACAAAGTCTAATTTCTTTTCAAAGAATTTAATAGGTAGTAATAGTGACAAATAGCGACAAATAAGCACAAGTGGAATTGCCAGTAATCCGGCAATTACGTATTCTGTTTTAAAGGATAATACGAGCATTTCCATCCCAATTAAAACAAATAGAAGTGTGTTCAAAAGAATATCTAATAACTCCCAAAATTTATCTACATAGGTTTCTGTAGTTTCTGACATAGCAGAATTACGTACCGTATCATTACCTACTACCAAACCTGCTGCAACCATTGCCAATGGAGCAGATAAATGGAATTTCTGTGCTATCAATGTACCTACCATAACGGTAGCTAAGGTGATGATTACTTCTATATCATAATCATCTATAGATTTCATAAGTTTCCATGTTCCCCAACCTAAGGCTAGACCTAATGCCAACCCACCAATGACCTCAACTCCGAAAAGTTCTAAGATATCTAACGGACTAACAGCTACTTCAGTGGCAGATGCCAGTTGAAAAATGGTTAAGAAAACAACTACTCCTACCCCGTCATTAAACAATGATTCGCCCACAATTTTAGTCTCTAATTGCTTTGGTGCTCCTGCCTTCTTCAATATTCCTAATACTGCAATTGGATCTGTAGGTGAGATTAATGAACCGAACAGTAGACAATAGATAAAAGAGATATTCATTCCTATCAATTGTAATAAATAATACATGCTCGTACCTACTAAGAAAGTTGACACCAACACACCTAAGGTAGAGAACACCAATATAGGCCAACGTTGTACTTTTAATTGTTCAAAATTGGTATGAAGTGCCCCTGCGAACAACAGAAAGCTCAACATAATATCTAGCAGTACAGCTTTAAAATCTATTTGGGTAATGATGTATCGTTCTGCATTAATTAAGGTGTCATCAATATAGCCTATTAAAAAAACGACCAAAGTAAATAGTATTGTAATCAGCATTAAGCCAATACTATTAGGTAGTTTTAGAAAACGCGCATTTATATAGCCGAAAATTGCCGATAGAAATACTAATACTGAAATTATTGTAAAAACGTCCATAGTTGTTTATGCTAACATGTTTATAAAATCTTGCTCACTGATAATCGGTATTTCTAGCTTCTCTGCCTTGGTACGCTTGCTTGGTCCCATTTTATCACCTGCTATCAAGAAACTAGTTTTTGATGATATAGAAGATCCTACTTTACCTCCGTTATCTTCTATTTTCTTTTTAAGCTCATCTCTACTTAGAATCTCAAACACACCTGATACTACAAAGGTTTTACCCGCCAACATATCGGTCTGGTTTTCTAACTTCTCGGCAGATATTGCCAATTGTACGCCGTAACTACGTAATCTTTCTATAGCATCGATATTCTTCTCGTTCGCAAAAAAGTCAATAACACTCTGCGCTATACGCTCTCCTATTTCATCTACAGATGTTAAGTGCTCTAGGGTAGCTTCTTTTAAAGCATCTATATTTTTATATGCTTTTGCCAATTTCTTAGCGACCGTCTCCCCTACAAAACGAATACCTAAAGCAAATAGTACACGCTCAAAAGGTACTTGTACCGATTCTGATACACCTTTGACTAAATTCTCGGCGGACTTCTCAGCCATTCGCTCCAACGGCAACACATCTTCTTTTGTCAACTTATACAAATCGGCATAATCATCTATCAAACCTTCTTTAAATAGTAATTCTACGGTCTCACCACCTAAGCCTTCAATATCCATCGCCTTTCTAGATATGAAATGCTGAATACGACCTGTTATCTGTGGCGGACAACCATATTCGTTCGGACAGTAATGTTTGGCATCACCTTCTGAACGGGTCAACTCTGTTCCACATTCGGGACATTGATGTATATACTCCGTAGGTTTGGAATCTGCAGGTCTTTTGGTTAAGTCGACAGCTATAATCTTCGGAATGATTTCTCCTCCCTTTTCTACAAATACGGTATCACCAACTCTAATATCTAATTTTGCTATTTGATCTGCATTGTGCAACGAAGCTCTTTTTACTGTTGTACCTGCCAATAACACGGGCTCTAAATTAGCTACGGGAGTTATAGCCCCTGTTCGACCAACCTGATACGAAATTTCATTTAGCGTAGTAAAGACTTGTTCCGCCTTAAACTTATACGCCATTGCCCAACGTGGTGATTTTGAAGTAAACCCAAGTTCTTCTTGATTCTGAAGACTATTTACTTTGATCACTACACCATCAGTTTCATAAGGTAATTCGTGACGTTTCACATCCCATTCTTCTACAAATGTCATAACTTCATCTGTAGTCTGGCAAAGCTTTGCCACTGTAGGTACTTTAAAGCCCCATTCACGAGCTTTCTCTAACATATGAAACTGAGAGTCTATATTCAGGTTTCTACCTACAATGCTATACAACAGACACTCTAATGGTCTTTCTGCAACAGCACTACTATCTTGAAGCTTTAAACTACCAGATGCTGTATTTCTTGGGTTCATGTACGGGTCTTCCCCATTTGCTACTCGCTCTTCGTTCATTTTTATAAATCCCTCGAACGGTAAAACAATCTCTCCTCGTATATCGAACTTATCTGGGTAATCTCCCTTTAGCTGTAACGGAACCGATTTAATGGTTTTGATATTATTGGTAACATCATCTCCTTGTATTCCGTCGCCACGGGTAACTGCTTTTACCAACTTCCCTTTTTCATAGGTTATGCTGATAGATGCACCATCGTACTTTAACTCGCACGTAAATGCAACAGGCACATCGCCTAGGTTTCGCTGTATACGTTTCTCCCAATCTTCTAAGTCTTCCTTGGAATAAGAGTTGTCTAGAGAGTACATACGTTGCTCATGAACTACAGTTGCAAAATTCTTGGTAATCATGCCACCCACACGTAGTGAAGGGGAACTGGCATCATAGAATTCTGGATGCTTTGCCTCCAGCTCTTGCAATTCTTTCAATTTCATATCGAAATCATAATCAGAAATGGTCGGGTTATCCAACACATAGTAATTATGATTATGCTCGCGTAATTCTTTTCTTAGTGCTTCTATTTTTGCCTTCATATACCTTAAAGCTGCTCTTTATTAATCCATTTTGGTGTTGGTAACGGAATGTAATTTTCCATTTTCTCTAACAACGAATCTATATCATCATCTACCAAAATAGTATTTATATGTTCTTGTTTTACAAATCCTTCGCTGACCATGTCGTGCATCATCTTTAAAAGAGAATCGTAAAAGCCGTTTGTATTTAATATTCCTATCGGATATTGATGTAGCCCCAATTGTGACCAAGTCAACATTTCAAAAAATTCTTCTAGTGTCCCAAATCCGCCAGGTAGCATTAGTATTCCGTCAGATAGGTCATGCATTTTCAATTTACGTTCATGCATATTTTGGGTAACGATTAATTCTGTTAACCCTTCATGAACCACTTCTTTCTTTCTCAGAAATACAGGAATGACACCGACTACCTTTCCGCCATTGCCCAATACTCCTTCAGCTACTTTACCCATGATGCCTATTTTGGCTCCGCCATACACCAGCTGAATAGTTTTCTTTGCGAAAGTCTCTCCCAATTCATATGCCTTCGACCCATATACAGAATCGACACCTTCACTACTACCGCAAAACACTACTATACTTTTCATTTTATTATTCCTTTTATCATGCGGTCATTGCCAAACATATCTTTTCTTAATTCAATAGTCTTGAAATTAGATTTTTCTAATAACTGCTTAGTTTCTTTACCCAAATACTGATTGATCTCTAAATACAAACAACCTTTTTCATTCAAGTGTTCAGCTGCAAAATTAACTACTGAACTATAAAATTTTAATGGGTCTTCGTCTGGTACAAAAAGAGCCAAACTAGGTTCGTGGTCTATGACATTATTTTGCATTTCTGCTTTTTCTAATTCTCGCACATATGGCGGATTAGAAATAATGATATCAAATTTTTGATCTAACTCTTTTACTGAGGTTTCCGTATTCAAAGACAGCATATCTGCTTTAAAAAACTTTACGTTAGCACCATGCAATCCGTTATTTTCCTCAGCTACTTTTAAAGCATCCGTAGAAATATCTAATCCGAATACTTTTGCATCCGTCAGGTTTTTATCCAAAGAAATAGGAATACAACCGCTACCCGTACCCATATCTAAAATGGTCAGTGCTTTTGCTGTATTCTTATGATCATCTAAAATCCAACGAACCAACTCTTCGGTTTCTGGCCTTGGAATTAATACATACCCATTGACCTTAAAATCTAGGTCCATAAAATATGCTGTACCGATAATATGTTGAATAGGCTTCTCTAATTTTAATTCAGATAAGGCTTGAAATATAACAGTCTCCTGTTCTTTATCAATAACCAGCTCTGGCTGAATTACCAAAACAAAACGTTCTAAATCAAAATAATGCTCAATGAGTAAATAGAAGAAACTATTGACTTCTTCTTTACCATAGATAACATCTAATTCTGAATGATATATATTGTTGATTTCTCTTAAAAGCACAGTTAAAATGTTTTAAGCATAAAAACAGGACAAGAATAATGACCTGTATCTCCCATTCTGTCATCGATATATTCAAATCCCATTTTCTTATATAATTTTTGTGCAGCCTCCATATTTGGCATGGTCTCTAAATAGCAGGCATCAAAACCGTATTCTTTGGCACGCTCTAAACAAACCGTAATCATTTTATGACCTACACCTTTACCTCTGGCCTCTTTTAAAAAGTACATTTTCTGAAGCTCACTCACATTACCTTCATAATTATCTAACTGCGCAACACCTGCACAACCTAAAATAGAACCATTAGCCTCCGCAACAAAATAAGTTGCCTTAGATTTCTCATAATGCTCGAACATTTGATCTAATGAGGGATCTTCATAAGCCGTACCTACTTTTGGCACACCTAAGTCTGCCAACACTTGCCGTATAACTTTGGCTACTTGTGGATTATCTTGCTTTCTAATTTCGCGGATCACGACATTTTCCATATCAATAAGGCAATAGGTTTTAAAGTACTATTTTTGAGGTGTGAAGATACGTGATATGCATATAATGTTAAAGTTTGATGTCCATTAATAATCTAGATACCAACAATTCGATGCCGTTACACAGAGATGCGCTTTCTGCAGATGAAACATTTATGCTTCGTTGTTTACAGATAGCAAAGAACGGATTAGGTACTACCGCGCCCAACCCAATGGTTGGTGCCGTAATTGTGCATAATGGTAAAATTATAGGCGAAGGATTTACTAGTGCCTATGGTGGCTCTCACGCTGAGGTAAACGCTATTAACTCTGTTTCTGATGTTTCCCTTTTAAAATCATCTACCATTTATGTAACCCTAGAACCTTGTTCTCATTACGGTAAAACTCCGCCTTGTGCAGATTTGATTGTTAAAATGGGAATACCCAAGGTTGTCATCGGATTGAAAGATCCACATGAAAAGGTAGCTGGTAACGGAATCAAAAAATTAGAAGCTGCAGGATGCATTGTTCAAGTAGGTATTCTGCAAAAAGAATGTAAAGAACATCATAAACGCTTTCTCACCTTTTTCACTAAAAAAAGACCATATCTAATTTTAAAATGGGCAGAAACAGCTGACGGATTTATTGCTCCCGAACCTTTGAAACGAGGAGAAGAAAAGAAGCCTTATTGGATCACTAATACCAAATCGCGACAGTTAGTACATAAATGGCGCAGTGAAGAGGCTGGTATTTTAGTAGGTACAAATACGGTCTTAGCTGACAATCCGCAATTAAACCTAAGAGATTGGGCAGGCAAAGCACCTACACGAATCGTTTTAGATAGAAGCCTAAAGATCTCTAGAGATTATCACGTTCTTGACGGAAAACAAAAGACCATTATCTGCACCGAAATAACAGATAACAACTCCCATTTAGAAGGAGTAACTTATAAAATCATCAATTTTAATTCTGATGTACCGCAACAGCTATGTAATATAATGCATGAAGAGCAGATACAAAGTGTCATAATTGAAGGCGGCTCACAAACACTGCAAAGTTTTATTGATGCTAACCTGTGGGATGAAGCTCGAATTTTTAAAGGAGCAACCAACTTCACAAAAGGTATCGCTGCACCAAAAATTAAAAGACGCACCCAACAACAAGTTCAAATTTTAACCGACCAACTAACCGTATTACGAAATGATTAAAAACATCATATTTGATTTTGGTGACATATTCATCAATCTAGATAAGCAAGCTCCATTATTAGAAATGGCAAAATTCGGATTCACTGAATTGACTCCTGAATTAGATACCATTTTCAAAAACTATGAAATGGGTTTAATGGAGTCCGATGAATTCGTGAATCAATTACAAGCTATTTTCACTAATGTTACCAAAGATCAAATTAAAGACGCATGGAATTCTATTATTTTAGATTTCCCTGAGGACAGACTTAAATTCATTGAAAAACTAAAAAGCGATAATCAGTACCGATTGTTCTTGTTAAGTAATACAAATGACTTGCACATAGACAAGGTAAAAGAATCAATGGGATTGGAACGTTTCAATAGATTCAAAAATTGCTTTGAGGTTTTCTACCTATCTCAAGAAATGAAAATGCGTAAACCTAATGCTGATATTTATGAGTTCGTCTTAAACGAAAATGAATTAAATGCAAATGAGACCTTCTTTTTAGATGATACTAAAGAAAATACTGATGCCGCCGCTAAACTAGGTATACATTGCTGGAATCTTCAAGTAGGTAAAGAAGATGTTCTAGAAACTTTAAGCCATATCTAAATGATATATTTAGCGTTTAGCATTCTATTTTCAAGCTTAATTTTTGTCATTTTTAAATTGTATGCCAAATATCAAGTTCAAACGATATATGCCATAATTACCAATTATTTTATTGCTTGCACCGTAGGTATCATCTATTATAATGAACCGATAAACCTTGCTGAAATACCACAAAAAAGTTGGTTTTGGGGAAGTATCGCCTTAGGTCTTCTATTCATACTAATATTTAACTTGATGGCTGCGACTTCTCAGAAACTCGGAGTATCTGTTGCCTCGGTTGCCACAAAAATGTCACTTACCATTCCGGTTTTATTCGGAGTTTTCTTCCACAAAGAGACACTCAGTATATTAGAAGTTATAGGTATTCTCTTAGCCCTACTAGCCGTTTATTTTACCTCATTAAAAAAGCAAAAAGTGAAAGCTGAAAAATGGGCTTTCGCATTACCTGTTTTGGTTTTTCTTGGTTCGGGAACTATAGATACCAGTATAAAATACTTTCAAGATGCGCATATGCCCGAAGAAGAATATGCCTTATTCTCTGCAACAGTCTTTTTATCTGCAGGGATTTTCGGATTATTTTTCATCGCATTCAAATCTACCCAACAGCGACTAAAAGTAAATTTCAAAAACATTATTGGCGGTATTTGTTTAGGTGTACCTAATTACTTCTCTATCTTTTTTTTACTTAAAGCGTTACAACACCCAACATGGAACAGTGCTTCTGTTTTCACTATTAACAATGTAGCTATTGTAATGTTCTCTACGCTATTGGGTATTATACTGTTTAGAGAGCGCCTAACGGTCAAAAATTGGTTCGGAATAGGATTAGCTATATTTAGCATTGTTCTGGTCGCATTTGGTCAGCAACTAACTACTTTCATTTAAAAAATTACAATTACATATATGGACGCTTATAAAACAATCTCTAAACCATCTGAACCTATTATGTTCAAAGAGCGAAAGAGTAAGTTTTACGGCTATTGCTTTCCGGTTACTGATGAAGACACCATAAAAGAACATATAGAAGCACTTAAAAAAGAATATCCCACAGCTAACCACGTATGTTACGCTTGGCAAATGGGTATTGAAACAAAATCTTATCGCGCAAATGACGATGGCGAACCAAACAACTCTGCCGGTATGCCCATTTACGGTCAGTTGCAGTCTTTTGATGTTACGAATACCTTAGTTGCGGTTGTTCGTATTTTCGGTGGAACTAAATTAGGTGTCGGCGGATTAATTAGTGCTTACAAAGAAGCCGCAAAGTTAGCTTTAGAAAATTCTAAAATAGTTACCAGAGTTTTACAACAACAACTTTCGGTAACTTTTGAGTATTCAGAAATGGACATTGTAATGCGCTTGGTAAAAAAACACCAACTGAATATTGTATCTCAAGATTTACATCTTAAATGTAAAATGATTCTGTCTATCAATAAAAGTGATTTCAAAGAGACCATGAAACTTTTAAAGGCACATCACAAATTAGAAATTAAAGAAATCGAATAGTTTCTAATAGTCTAATTTATCTAAAAGTAATTGCGGACATCTAGTAGGTCTTTTGCGCTTCATATCCATAAAAACTAAAACTGTATTAGCCGTTGCCAATAATTCTCCCGCCTCATTCGTAATTTCATAGTCAAATTCTATTCGAACAGCAGGTTTTTTCTTCAAAATAACTTTAACAGTTATTAAATCATCATACAAAGCTGACTTTAAATATTTTATTGATAAACTAATCACAGGAAGCATAATTCCGCCAGCCTCCATGCTTTTGTAAGAAATACCTAGCGACCTTAACCATTCAACTCTTGCCAATTCTAAGTATTGAGCATAGTTGCCATGATAGACAACGCCCATCTGGTCGGTTTCACTATATCTAATTCGAAAAGAAATTTCGTTTGTACGCATTTATTTGAAGTAAAAAGTATATATTTAAAAGCTCCCCTATTGAGTAAGCGAACATGAGAAAAAAAAAGGTCAAATTCAATGACAATCGATTTTTTTTTTCAATAATTTGTTCACATATTTGCCCAAGTTGAAAGAGAACCTATATTGATTTTTTATAATCGCCTATAGCTCAACGCTAACCATTAAAAGTATAAAATTTATTATGAGTGTTACTGCAAATTCCGTATGGAAAAACTGTTTGGGTTTTATTAAGGATAATATCCAACCGCAGGCATTCAAGACTTGGTTTGAGCCGATTAAACCGGTAAAACTATCTGAGAACGCATTAAGTATTCAAGTACCAAGTAAATTTTTTTACGAGTGGCTAGAAGAACATTATGTTAAACTTTTGAAAGTTGCTCTTACTAAAGAATTGGGAGAATCTGCAAAGTTGGTGTACATGATTAGAATGGAAAACACCTACGGAAATAAAGAACCTTTTACTGAAAAGATTCCGAGTTCAAACAGAGGCGCCATGGCAGCTCAAGAAATGGATGTTCCTATCAAATCTAAAAATCCTGAATTACGTAATCCGTTTGTTATTCCAGGCATTAGAAATATCAAGATAGAATCTCAGTTAAATCCTAATTATAATTTTGATAACTTTTTAGAAGGTGATTCTAACCGTTTAGCAAGATCTGCCGGTATGGCGGTAGCTAACAAACCTGGTGGTACATCTTTTAATCCGTTATTAGTTTTCGGTGGTGTTGGTCTTGGTAAAACACACTTAGCTCATGCTATTGGTGTTGAAATAAAAGATAAATATCCTGAACGTACCGTTTTATATATTTCTGCAGAGAAATTTACGCAACAGTATATAGAGTCTGTTAAGAAAAATACCAGAAATGATTTTATTCATTTCTACCAATTAATAGATGTATTGATTATTGACGATGTACAATTCTTATCAGGTAAATCTGGTACGCAAGATGTATTCTTCCATATTTTCAATCATTTACATCAAAATGGAAAACAAGTAATACTGACTTCAGATAAAGCGCCTGTAGATATGCAGGATATCGAACAACGTTTACTTTCTCGTTTCAAATGGGGATTATCGGCAGAATTACAGAGTCCTGATTATGAAACTAGAATCTCTATCCTAAAGAACAAGTTATATAGAGATGGTGTTGAAATACCTGAAGACATTATAGAATATGTTGCTAAACATATTAAAACAAATATTAGAGAACTAGAAGGTGCCATTATTTCTTTAATCGCACAGTCTACCTTGAACAAAAGAGAAGTTACTATTGAGCTTGCACAACAGGTTGTAGAAAAGTTCGTGAAGAATACCAAACGCGAAGTTTCTATTGACTACATACAAAAAGTAGTTTCTGATTACTTTGAAATGGATGTGGCTACTTTACAGTCTAAAACTAGAAAAAGACATATTGTACAAGCAAGACAATTAGCTATGTTCTTTGCGAAGAAGTTCACCAAAGCTTCATTAGCCAGTATTGGTTCACAAATTGGCAAAAGAGATCACGCTACTGTTTTACACGCATGTAAAACTGTTGATAATCTTGCCGAAACCGATAAGCAGTTTCGCAAATACATAGATGACTTAACTAAGAAATTTTCTTAAAACTTACGTTGCATGAAGGTGTTGATGGTTTGCCTAGGTAATATATGCAGGTCTCCATTAGCAGAGGGCATTCTAAAAAGTAAAGTTGATGCTACCAAAATTTATGTTGATTCGGCAGGCACCGGCGGTTACCATATAGGCAATGCCCCTGACCCGAGATCAATTAAGGTAGCGCATGAGCACGGCTTAGACATAAGCGCTCAAGTTTGTAGAAAATTTACCGTTTCTGATTTCGATTCTTTTGACCTCATTTATGCAATGGACAAAAGTAACTACACCAATATCATAGGTCTCGCAAGAAATAATGATGATGCAAAAAAAGTGAAGCTTATTTTAAATGAAATAAGTTCTACAGACAAAGAAGTTCCTGATCCATATTATGATGCTGAAGACGGATTTGAACATGTTTTTCAAATGATTGACCAAGCTTGCGATAGCATAGCCGCAAGATTACAAAGCAAATAGATGAGCGTACAAAACGGAAAAATAGGAAAAGTATATTTAATACCTACAACATTAGGTGATATGCCACCTTTAGAGGTTTTACCAATTTCAATTAAGCAAACGATTGAGAAATTAGACCACTACATCGTTGAAAACGAAAAAACCGCTCGCCATTTCATAAAAAAAATAAGTCCTAGAAAATCTCAGCCTAGCTTAAAGCTTTTTGCATTAAACAAGTTTACCGAAGCAGCAGAGATTCCTAGTTTTCTAAACCCTTGTTTAGAAGGTTTTGATGTAGGTATACTTTCTGAAGCCGGTTGCCCAGGAATTGCAGATCCTGGTGCCGCTGTAGTTAAAATAGCCCATGATAAGAATATTCAGGTTGTTCCGTTAGTTGGGCCATCTTCTATTCTTTTAGCATTAATGGCAAGTGGCATGAACGGTCAAAACTTTGCTTTTAATGGCTACCTACCTATTGATGGTTCTGAGCGAAAAAAATACATTAAAAACCTAGAACGTAAATCAAAAGAAGATAACCAGTCGCAGGTTTTTATAGAGACTCCGTACCGCAACAATAAAATGCTAGAAGAGCTTATTAAAACTTTAGCTCCGAGCACAAGAATTTGTGTGGCAGCAGATATTACATTGACAACCGAATACATTAAAACAAAAACTGCTATAAATTGGAAAAATGAAAATGTAGATCTACATAAAAGACCTGCTATTTTTATTATTCAGGCATAAAAAAAACCTTGACAAACAAATGCCAAGGTTTCCTATTTTCATATCTACTTAAATTCTTAAATTCTCGGATTTCGTTTTGCCTCTACCATAGAAGTATCATAACCCGCAAATTTTTTCATATAGTTTGAAATACTAGTACCGTAACCATCTGAAATCTCCATTCGACCGTGAGACCTTAGATATAGTTTTACGTTACCTGGTCCGGCTAAATGTGCTGCAGCTAGAATACCAGATTCCGTTACCTGAATACCATTCATTCTAATACCTACATAACGCTTAATATCTCTTCTTAAAATCCACTTGTTTCGAGATGTGTTAACTTGAAATACTTTTTCTTGTAACACAGGATTTCTTAAAAAACGATTACCGTCATAAACACCAACTAGCTCTAGCGTACCTAGACCAAATTGATATTTTCCCAAATACCCGTAAGTATTAGTGACAAAATAATTGCCTTGAGATTCTTTAAAAGCTAACGCTTCTTTAAAACCTATAAATTGACTACCAAGAAAGGGGGGAGCGATTTGATAATTTGCCAATATAGCCTCTTCTTGAGGATAAGAAACCATAAAAGATTCCTTCACTTTTAACTGCTTAGGCACTTCAACCGTAAAAGATTTAAACCCATAACCAGATAAAATAAAAATCGCAATAAGAGGACAACTTGCTAATATCCATCTTCTCATATCATATATTTCTTAAGACTTACAGCGATTACTATTTGCTTGCTTAAATTTCTGCGGCAAAGGTAGACCTGAAATTATAAGAGTTTAAGAAGGTTCTGTTAAAAGAATACAGATTTAGTTAAGAAGTTCTAAAATTCGGATGAAAGCTTACCTATTGATTTTCTGAGCATTAATCCATCGGATGTACTGTGCTTTATTTCGGTTGTGCTGCGTTAAATTCTCTGCAAACATATGATAACCGAACTTTTCAACATTTGCTACAAAGTAGTAGTAATTATGCTTTTTCGGGTTCAAAACAGCATCTATAGCCGTAATATCAGGCATTGCAATTGGTCCCGGCGGTAGACCTGCATATTTGTAAGTATTGTAAGGAGAATCCATTTCTAAATCTTTATACAATACTCTTTTTATAACGGTATCGAAATTGCCGGTCTCTTTCTTTATGGCGTAAATAACAGTAGGATCCGCCTGTAATAACATCCCCTTTCTCAATCTATTTAAATACACCCCAGCAACAGTAGGTCTTTCATCTACCTTTGCCGTTTCTTTATGCACAATTGATGCTAAAGCAATTACTTCATTCGGCTTTAAACCAAGTGCACTTGCCTTCTCTTTACGAGTATCAGTCCAGAAACGATTATATTCTTTCAACATTTTACCTCTAAAAGATTCTACAGATGTGTTCCAAAAGAATTCATAACTATTAGGTATGTAAAGCGATATTTTATTGGCATCATCAAATCCGTTAGCCTTCAAGAACTCTAAATCATCGAACGCCGCAACGAGCGATATGCTATCAGCTTCGATCTGACTTGCAATTCTACCTGCCAGATCATTAATACTTTCTTGATTATTGAATGATACTTTTACCGGTATATTCCCGCTTCGCAATGAGTTTACTATCTCATTGTTATTCATTCCTTTACCTATCTTATATTTTCCCGCTTTTATGTTGGATAAATATCCTTTTCTATCTGCAGCAGCCTCAAATGAATCAAAATCTTCTAATACAGAAGAAAGCTGATCTTTTAAATTATCTATTGTTGCACCGGTAGGAATATATACAACTGCCTCTTCATTATCAAAATTTGTATTCGGAGTAAAAAAAGTACCATAAAATGTGTACCCAAAAATTCCACCTCCAATTAAACCTAAAAGCACTACACCTAATAAAATACGCTTGATGTTCATTAACTATTTATTTTTTGCAATAATATTTCATTCTTATAGGTATCCTTAAAACGTACCCAATCTTTCTTCATTCCAATTTCTTGAAAACCTAACTTTTTAAACAAATGCAAGCTTGGCGCATTTTCCTCTAAAATATTGGCATAAACCTGCCTTAAACCCAAAACTTCAAACAAGTAAGTACACAGCAATGTTATTGCTTCTGCCCCTACTCCTTTATTTCTTTGATTTTTATCTAGTATAATAATACCAATACCCGCACGCTTATGATTAGGTTCAAAATCAAAAACATCAATTAAACCTAGAGCTTGGTCCTCTTGCGAACAGATAACCAAACGCAATTGCTTGACATCATAAATATCTCGATGAGCACTATCTAGATACAGCTGCAGCACATCTTTAGAAAATGGCGTTACCGTGCCGCTTACTTCCCAAACATCAGTATCATTCTCAAGTGCGTACAGAAAATCGAGGTCTTTTTGTTCTAAAGCCCTTAGATAAATCTGCTTTCCTTTTAATGTTACCACGTTAGCTCTCCTTTATATACTTGTTTTGCTTCACCTTTTAAATAGATATTACTATAAACCCCTTGATCTTCTTCAAAAGTTACTTCAAGATTACCCCCAAGTGCATTTACTGCAATAGTTTTATTTTTAGTATTACCTAAATGATACATACTCAAAGCAACTGCCGTTACCCCTGTACCACATGATAAGGTTTCATCTTCAACACCACGTTCGTAAGTTCTAATATCAAATCCGCCTTCAGCATTGGCTTCTACAAAATTAATATTACTCCCTTTTTCTCCGTAAATACCATAACGCATGCGCGCCCCTTCTTTGACAACATCAAAAGACTTTAATTCCTTCACCATTTGAACATGATGTGGCGAACCCGTATTCATAAAAAGTGCACTAGATTTCTCTTTTACCTCACTAACATCTGTCATTTTGAGACTTACAATAGCACCAACAATTGTTGCTTCGTGCAAACCATCTACAGCTATAAATGTAGTATCCTTCTTAATTATGCTAAGAAAATGAGCAAAAGCAACGATACATCTACCGCCGTTTCCACACATACTCCCTTCATTTCCATCTGCATTAAAATAGACCATTCTAAAGTCGGTAGCCTCGTCATTCTCTAACAAAATAAGTCCGTCAGAACCCACTCCGAATCTCCTATGACAGATTTTGGCGATTAATTTGGTATCGCCTTTTGGAAATTGCCCATTGCGATTGTCTATCATCACAAAATCGTTACCTGTACCTTGATATTTATAAAATGTGTTTTCCATGAGATAATAAAGACTCAAAGATAGCACATAATTAGGTTTTCATTGGTAGTTAAAAAGTAGTTAAACGCTTATGGAATAGCATAAAAACGAGTAATTTTGTGCAGAATACGTTAAAACTTTAATGAATATGAAAAGATTAGCAAGTCTCTTGTTCGTATCTGTTTTTGCTGGTGCAATTACATTGGGTGCTTACAAACTGTTTTTCGAGAAAGAAAATTTCACCATTATTAGTCAAGAAAATAATGATGGTGTTATAAATGCTAGCTATACCCCAACATCTGCAAGAGGTGCAGGTATAAATGAAGTTGATTTTACAACTGCTGCAGAAAATACAGTTAATGCGGTAGTACACGTTAAAAACATTACCCTTAGCAAAGGACCCACAACTATATTTGACGTTTTTTATGGTACAGGTAGAACTGCCGTACCACAAGTCGGTACCGGATCGGGAGTCATCATTTCATCTGATGGATATATCGTAACCAACAATCATGTAATTAATAAAGCCACTCAATTACAAGTAACCTTAAACAATAACAGAACGTATAATGCAGAGCTTATTGGTACCGATCCAAATTCTGACATTGCACTTATAAAGATTGACCCAGATGAAAAGCTGCCTTATTTAGCCTTTGGCGATTCTGATCATACCAAAATTGGCGAATGGGTATTAGCAGTAGGAAACCCGTTCAACCTTACATCAACCGTAACTGCTGGTATTGTTAGTGCCAAAGCACGTAATCTTGGTAAAAATCAATCTTTTATACAAACTGATGCTGCTGTAAACCCAGGTAACTCAGGTGGTGCACTAGTTAATACTAACGGAGATTTAGTAGGTATAAACACTGCGATTACATCACAAACTGGATCTTATGTTGGATATTCTTTTGCCGTACCTAGTAATATTGCCAAAAAAGTAGTTCAAGATATTTTGGAATACGGCAATGTTCAGAAAGGATTTATGGGCATAAGTCCTGCGCCAGTAAACACCAGGGATGCTATTGAAAAAGGAATCAATAATATTGACGGCGTATTTATAGAATTGGTTGAAGAAGAGTCTGCCGCACAAGAAGCGGGAATTGTTGTCGGTGATATTATTAAAAAAGTCGACGAAATAGATGTGCATAAATATCCTGATTTAACTGGATATCTTTCCACAAAAAGACCTGGAGATACTTTAGCTTTTGTTATTGATAGAGACAAAGAACTACTAACGCTACCGTTAGTTTTAAAAGAAAGACAAGCCTTGGTTGTACCTGAAATGGGCTTGGAAGTAAGAAACCTTACCGAACATGACAAGAAGGTGTACAAAACAACATCGGGAGTAAAAATCACTGGTGTGCCTGAAAGATACAGAGGTTATGGTTTATCTGAAAAAGTAATTATTAAGGTAGACGATCATGAAATAGGAAATATTGACGATGCCTATACTGCGTTTGGTAGTATTTCTAAATATGGAAAAACAGTTATCGTCATGGTAGGTTCAAACGGAGAGCGAGATCGATTAATCTTTCAATAAAATAAAGTTTAAAAAATACGGCCTTCGCAAAAACGAAGGCTTTTTTTTGAAAAATATTTATTTTAAGTGGTTAATTTTTCTAGTTTTGTGCGAATTATAAAAATAATCAACTAATTATGGCTCCACAGACCACATTTGAAAAAGAGCTGGCATTTCAAGCAGACCGTAGAAAGGCTACGACTGAATTTATCAAAATCGTAAGTGATTTATGGTATGATAAATCTATTGAAATTGTCCTTTTTAAAAATCAGGTTATTGACAAAAATGTAAGTGACATTATTCATTTACATGAGTATGCTGGTGAATTTGTACAAAAACCAATATCAATTTTTGATTCGGTTGAAATTTTACGCGCTATCTCAGACATGCTTTTACCACCTTCTAAATTAGATATTGGTAAATTAACGTATGAATACCATTCTGACACCAACATCTTAAACAATGTAAAATCTTTTGTAATTGATAAATTACAATCTGCACAAGATTTTAAAAGCATTGAACCGAAAGATGTTGTGTTATACGGATTTGGACGTATTGGCAGATTAGTTGCCAGAGAGTTAATGTCTAAAACCGGTAAAGGAAATCAATTACGATTAAGAGCAATTGTAGTAAGAGGCAAACCAAGTATTGAAAATCTTGAAAAAAGAGCCAGTTTATTAAGAACAGATTCTGTTCATGGTATTTTTAACGGTACGGTAAAAGTAGATTATGCGAACCTTAAACTTATTATAAACGGCACTACGGTACATGTTATCTATGCGAACATGCCAGAAGAAATTGACTATACCGAATACGGAATTAAAGATGCCTTGGTTATTGACAATACCGGCGCATTTAGAACTAAAGAACAATTAGAAAGACACTTACAAGCAAAAGGAGCATCAAAAGTACTATTAACGGCACCAGGTAAAGAAGTTGCGAACATTGTACATGGTGTAAACCATTTAGAATACAGTCCTGATGAAACTGAAATATTTTCAGCTGCCTCATGTACCACAAATGCCATCACTCCTATTCTAAAAGCTATTGAAGAAACTTTAGGAATCGAAAAAGGTCACCTAGAAACTATACACGCATACACTAATGACCAAAATTTGGTCGATAACATGCATAGTAAATACCGAAGAGGTCGCGCAGCTGCTCTAAATATGGTAATTACTGAGACCGGAGCAGGAAAAGCTGTAACAAAAGCTTTACCGTCTTTAAAAGGTAAATTGACATCTAACGCTATTCGAGTTCCAGTACCTAATGGTTCTTTAGCTATTTTAAATCTTGATGTAAACCAAAAAACATCTCTTGAAGGTGTGAACAGCATGATTAAAAAATACGCTCTTGAAGGAGACTTGGTAGAGCAAATAAAATATTCGTTAGATAAGGAATTGGTATCATCAGATATCGTTGGCACCTCTGCCCCATCTATTTATGATAGTATGGCGACAATTGTATCAGAAAGCGGTAAAAACATTATTCTGTACATCTGGTATGATAACGAATATGGCTATTCACATCAGGTAATTCGCCTAGCAAAGTATATTGCCAAAGTTCGTCGTTTTACTTATTATTAATTTTTAAAAATTATGACATCTATTTATCAATATGCTACGTAGTTAAATAAAGGTTTTTTAGCTTTGTTCTTTATTTTATAATTCGACAATTATAAAGTACTTTAGTCAACTCTAAATTATTCAAATTAACCTAAGAATCTATTACATGAAATTCTATAGAATACTTTTACTACTGGCATTGCTTTTAGCTAGTAATGTACAATTTGCTCAAGACACTGAAGAAGAGGATGATAAACTGTCTTTAGACGAAGGTCCTATTAGTAATCAATTCGATTTTATTGCCAAGCGTTCAGGTAATTATAGAGCTGACGGTATTAGATATGAAGTGGTAAAAGAAACCAATCTTTTTAAGATTCGTAAGAATGTTTTAGATTCTATCGCTGCCATGAATAAAAAAACAGGCGAGCTTAAGTCGACAATTGCTGAACATGAAACTACTATTACTTCCTTAAATAATAAGTTAGAGGAAACGACAACTAATTTAGGTGCAGTAACCGAAGAAAAAGATAGTATGTTTTTTCTAGGTTTACCCGTTTCTAAAGGAACATATAATTTTGTTCTTTGGATGATTATTGGCGGACTGTTTCTAACACTAGGCTTATTCATCTATAAGTTTAGAAATAGTAATATTTTGACTCAAGAAGCGAAACAAAATCTTTCTGAGCTAGAGGTTGAATACGAAGATCACAGAAGAAGATCCCTAGAGCGCGAGCAAAAAGTCAGTAGGCAACTACAAGATGAGATAAATAAACAGAAGAAAACTAAATAATTAAAAGCTCCTTAACGGAGCTTTTTTTTGATATGAAAAGTATACGTAGAATTACAACAACCGATATTACTGATATCATTCCTCTTTTCGATGGGTACCGGGTATTTTATAAGATGGAATCAGATACCGATGCTGCCGCCAAATTTTTAAATGAGAGAATTACAAAAGAAGAATCTATCATATTCGCGGCATATGAAGGCAACAAGGCTATCGGTTTTGTACAACTGTATTACACCTTCTCTTCTGTCAACCTACAAAAATCTCTTGTTCTAAATGATTTGTTTGTTGATGCTAATTACCGAGGAGCGTCTGTTGGAGAACAATTACTGCTGAAAGCACAAGAATTTTGCAAGAAGAATAATTTCAAAGGACTCGCATTAGAAACCGCCATTGACAATCCGGCGCAAAAATTATATGAGAAATTAGGATGGGCGAAAGATTACCACGCTTTTCATTACTTTTGGCAGGTTAAATGATGATGCAAATTCAAAAGATGCGAATAGATATTATTACCGTATTACCAGAGTTACTTACCAGCCCCTTTGAAGCTTCTATATTAAAGAGAGCTATAGAAAAAGGATTGGTAGAAGTACACTTTCACAATCTTAGAGATTATACCGAAACGAAATACCGAAATGTTGATGATTATCAATTTGGCGGCGGAGCCGGAATGGTGCTCATGATAGAACCAATAGACAAATGTATAACTGATCTAAAATCGCAACGCGAATATGACGAGGTTATATATATGACTCCCGATGGCACAACATTAAACCAAAAAATGGCTAATACCATGTCATTGGCAGAAAACATCATTATTCTCTGTGGTCATTATAAAGGTGTTGACCAACGTGTTAGAGATGCTTTTATTACCAAAGAAATATCCATTGGTGATTATGTGCTTTCTGGCGGAGAGTTAGGTGCAGCAGTACTTTGCGATTCTATTATTAGATTATTACCAGGAGTATTGAACGATGAAACTTCTGCCCTAACAGATACTTTCCAAGACGGATTATTAGCACCGCCTGTGTATACGAGACCTGCGGAATACAAAGGTATGAATGTGCCCGATATTCTATTAAGTGGCAATTTCGGAAAGATTGAAGAATGGCGAGAAGATAAGGCGTACGAGCGTACAGAAAAACTGCGTCCGGACTTACTTGAGTAGTCTAATTTTGAATATTAAAGAAAAACCACATAAATGCTTGTGTGTTTTAATTTAAATATTATTTTTGCACCCTGTTAGAACAACCTCTGACGATAATCGTGAATGTTGCTTTAATTTAATTCCAATTAACTATACAATGGAATCATTAATAAAATTTGTACAAGACGAGTTCGTAACTAAAAAAGAATTTCCAAAATTTTCTTCTGGTGACACAATTACTGTGTACTACGAAATTAAGGAAGGTGAAAAAACGAGAACTCAGTTCTTTAAAGGAGTTGTAATACAACGTAGAGGTTCTGGTTCAACAGAAACTTTTACTATCCGTAAAATGTCAGGTACTGTTGGTGTTGAGCGTATCTTCCCAATTAACTTACCTGCACTTCAAAAAATTGAAGTTAACAAACGTGGTAAAGTACGTAGATCTAGAATTTACTACTTCCGTGAATTAACTGGTAAGAAAGCTAGAATTAAAGAGATAAGAGGATAAATTTCTCTTCCTAAATATTACAAAGCACCGTTTCATTTTGATCCGGTGCTTTTTTTATGAACAAAAGTTAATAACCCATGTTCATAATGTGTTGATTAATAAAAGTTTACAAAAATAAGGTTTGAATTACTTTTTTTTGTAAATTAGAGTGTGGTTAAGAAATAGAAATTAGAAAATATTCATTTTTTCGCCATTACGAAGTTTACGTTCTATCGTATTGCTGTTTGACCGATTCATTTAATGATAATTAAATGAGGTAAATTTTAAGCTTATTAGCTGTCGCTCTTAAAACTTAAAGTTAATTGAATTTTAAAAAAACTATATACTAGGTTTTTAATCTTCGATGAAGACAACAAAAAAGAAATGATGTGTAGATGTTAGGTTACGTACTTGAGAATCGAAAAACATTTTAAACGTTGAATTAGTGAAGCGGGTGCAATCAAGGGTTGCCGTTTTAATGAAAAATTAAAACAAACTGTCCGTAAACTTTTTCTAAAAAGCCATATCATTGTATGCGTACATTGATATGGCTTTTGTTATTTAACAAATCTTCCTTCTTAGTCTTAAATATAAAGCCCACTCCCCGCTTTCAAACTTTTAGAAAATCGTATATTTGTTCCGCTTAAATTAAAACAAACCGCAAATGTCCAAAATTTTTTATACCAAAACAGACGAAGCGCCTGCATTGGCTACAGTGTCTTTTTTACCGATTGTAAAAGCGTTCACTAAATCTTCAGGAATTGAAATTGAAACTAAAGATATCTCTTTAGCTGGTAGAATAGCCGCTACTTTTCCCGAGTTTTTAACGAAAGAACAACAGGTGTCCAACGATTTGGAAGAATTGGGGAATATGGCTAAACAGCCTGAAGCGAACATTATCAAATTACCTAACATCAGTGCTTCTGTTCCTCAATTGAACGAAGCTATAAAAGAATTACAGTCTAAAGGTTATAAATTACCTAGCTACCCAGATGAGCCTAAGAACGATGAGGAGAAAGAAATTAAGGCGAAATACGATAAAATAAAAGGTAGTGCAGTAAACCCGGTACTACGAGAAGGTAACTCTGACCGTAGAGCGCCTAGAGCTGTAAAGAATTACGCAAAACAAAATCCGCACAGTATGGGTGCTTGGAGCTCTAGCTCTAAAACTCATGTAGCTACGATGGGTGACGGTGATTTTCAAGCTAATGAGAAATCATTAACATTGAATGATGCCACATCTGTTCAAATAAAATTAGTTTCAGAAGACTCTGAAACTATCTTAAAAGACAAATTAGCTTTATTAAAGGGTGAAATTATTGACGCCACTGTATTGAGCAAAACAGCTTTACTTGATTTCTTAAGAAAAGAAATCAAAGATGCCAAAGACAAAGGAGTTCTTTTCTCTGTGCATTTAAAAGCTACAATGATGAAAGTTTCTGATCCAATTATATTTGGACTAGTTGTTGAAACTTTCTTGAAGTCCGTTTTTGACAAATATGCTGATACATTTGATAAATTAGGTATTAGCCCTAATGATGGTTTAGCTAGTTTATATCAAAAAATTGAAGAACTTCCTGCGAGCGAAAAAGATGCTATCAAAAAAGATTTAGATGAAGCACTTGCGAACGGACCTGATTTGGCTATGGTAAATTCTGATAAAGGAATTACCAACCTTCACGTACCTAGCGATATTATTATTGATGCTTCTATGCCTGCAATGATCAGAAATTCAGGTCAAATGTGGAATAAAGAAGGAAAAGCTCAAGATACAAAAGCTGTTATACCAGATAGCAGCTATGCTGGTATTTACTCAGCTACTATAGATTTCTGTAAAGAACACGGTGCTTTTGACCCTACAACTATGGGTACGGTACCAAATGTTGGTCTTATGGCTCAAAAAGCTGAGGAATACGGATCTCATGATAAGACTTTTGAAATTAAAAAAAGCGGAAAAGTTCAAGTTATTGACCAAGAAACAGGCAAGGTTTTAATTGAGCACCCAGTAAGCGAGGGTGATATTTGGCGTATGTGCCAAGTAAAAGACGCTCCTATTCAAGACTGGGTAAAATTAGCAGTATCAAGAGCTAAGGCTACTAATGACCCTACTATATTTTGGTTAGATAAAAATAGAGCACATGATGCCGAGCTAATCAAAAAAGTAAACACTTACTTAGCCCAAGAAGATACTAAAGGCTTAGACATTCAAATAATGTCACCTCTTAAGGCTACTGAGTTTACTTTAAAAAGAATGAAAGCCGGTAAGGATACTATTTCTGTATCTGGTAACGTATTACGTGATTACCTAACTGACTTATTTCCTATTTTAGAAGTAGGTACTAGTGCAAAAATGTTGTCGATCGTTCCTTTAATGAATGGTGGCGGACTTTTTGAAACTGGTGCGGGTGGTTCTGCTCCAAAACATGTAGAGCAATTTTTAGAAGAAGGTCACCTTAGATGGGATTCTTTAGGTGAGTTTTTAGCGCTAGGAGTTTCGTTAGAATTCTACGGTGAGAAAAATTCAAATGCAGCTGCTAAAATTCTTGGGGATACATTAGACAGTGCAACTGAGAAATTTTTACTAAATGATAAATCACCTTCTAGAAAGGTAAAAGAAATAGATACAAGAGGTAGTCATTTCTTTTTAGCTAAATATTGGGCAGAAGCATTAGCATTGCAAGATGACAGCACTGAATTGAAAGCGATATTTTCAAAAGTAAGTACTGAAATTAATGAAAATGAATCTCAGATTCTTACTGAATTAATCGACGCTCAAGGTTCTAAACAAGACATTGGCGGTTATTACAAACCAGATCCTATTCTAGTTGAAAAAGCTATGAGACCAAGTACAACTTTAAATGGTATATTAAACTCCATTTAATTATATAAATTGAATTAAAAAATACCCTCAACGAAAGTTGAGGGTATTTTTTTTGACTTATAATTAGTTGTAGGAGTATCTCCTATTTCTAAGTATTTTTACAAAAAAAATTGATGAAAGGATATTTACCATTTATTCTTATCTCGCTGTTATGCTTCTCTTTTTCATCATGGGGGCAACAAAAATATACGTTAAGTGGTTCAATAGCTGAATCTAGCAGTAACGAAACGCTTATCGGAGTTACCGTTGCCATACCTGAATTAAGCACTGGTGTCACTACAAATGAGTATGGTTTTTACTCCATTACATTACCCGAAGGCACGTATACGATTCTAATTAGTTATTTAGGTTTTGAAGATGTTCTACAAGAAATAATCCTTACCGAAAATAAGCGTATTGATTATTTACTTGAAGAAGAAGCTGAACAGCTAGAAGAAGTTGTCGTTACCGAAAATGTGGAAAAGATGGATATCAGAAAACCACAAATGAGCGTCAATACACTATCGGTTGGTACCATAAAAAAAATACCGGTAATTCTTGGTGAAGCTGATGTTATTAAATCTATTCTATTGCTTCCGGGGGTTACAAATGCAGGTGAAGGTGCTTCTGGCTTTAATGTTCGTGGTGGTGCTGCAGATCAAAATCTAATTCTTTTAGATGAGGCTATTATCTTTAATTCATCACACTTATTCGGATTCTTTTCCGTGTTTAATCCTGATGCTATAAAAGATGTAAAACTCTACAAAGGTGGTATTCCAGCTCGTTACGGTGGTAGAGTTTCTTCTGTTCTAGATATTTTTCAAAAAGAGGGAAATAGTAAGGAGTTTAAAATGAATGGTGGTATTGGTGCCGTAGCGAGTAGACTTTTAATCGAAGGTCCTATAAAGAAAGATAAAGCTGCTTTTCTTATTGGCGGTAGAGCTTCGTACGCACATCTTTTTCTACCCCTTTTTGATGTTGATAATACAGCTTATTTCTATGATCTAAACACTAAGCTGAATTATAGATTAAACGATAAAAACAATATTTTTCTATCTGGTTATTTCGGTAGAGATGTATTTGGCATCAATGATAGCTTTGTCAATACTTACGGTAATACCGTTGGTAACTTTAGATGGAACCATTTATTCTCTAATAAGCTTTTCTCAAACCTATCACTGATTTACTCTGATTACTATTACGGATTGAAATTAGATTTCGTAGGATTCAACTGGAATTCAGGCATCCGTAATTTCAATATCAAATACGATCTAAAACATTATGCTACCGATAAGTTACAGGTAAATTACGGAGTCAATAATGTGTACTATCAATTTAATCCAGGTAAAATAGAACCAAGTAATGCAGAATCAGGAATTGTCGAAGAACAACTAATTCAAAAATACGCCAACGAATTTGCAGCCTATGTAGATTTTGAACACCGAGTTACCGATAATTTAAGCCTGGGTTACGGTTTACGCTTTAGCCACTTTATGAGACTTGGTCAAGATGAACTGAACGTCTATACCAATAACAATCCTGTTGATTTCGATCCTTTTTTGCTGATTTATAAAGAAGCAGAACCTATTGATGTTATAAACCCTGGCAGAGGAACCACAATATCGAACTTTAGTAATTTTGAACCGAGAGCATCTTTATCTTACACCTTAAACGAGACCAGTTCTATAAAAGCTAGTTATACAAGATTAGCTCAGTATTTACACCTACTTTCAAACACAAGCTCCCCTACTCCTTTAGATGTTTGGACACCAAGCGGACCGTTTACGAAACCTCAATTATTAGATCAGTATGCCTTCGGATACTTTAAAAATTTAAAGGATGGAGATTACTCGGTTGAAACGGAGGTTTTCTATAAAGATGTTCAAAATAGAATAGATTATATCGATGGTGCTAATTTAATTGCGAACAATGCCATAGAGCAAGTAATTTTAAATGGAGAAGCTCGTGCTTACGGTTTGGAGTTTTTGTTACGTAAAAACGAAGGTAAATTACAAGGTTGGTTAGCATATACATTATCTAAATCTGAGCAACGCACCCCTGGTAGAGCTTCTACCGCAGATGACGGCCGAAGTAATTTAGAATCAGGTATTAATTTTGGCAATTGGTATAACACCCCTTACGACAAAACACATGATGTGTCTTTGTTCGTAAATTATGATGTAAATGAAAAATGGAGTGTCAGCAGTAACTTCACCTACCAAACAGGGCAACCGACCAACTACCCAATAGGTCAATTTGAATTTCAAGATTTAACGGTGCCCTATTATGGTCTTCGAAACACCCAAAGGCTACCAGCGTATAATCGTCTTGATTTGTCCGCAACATTAACACCAAGAAAGAATAAGAATAAGAAAATAAAAGGAGAATGGGTATTTAGCCTTTACAATGTTTATAACAGAAGAAATGCAGCCTCTATTAGCTTTAGACAAAATGATGATACCGGTGTCAACGAAGCTGTTCGTACTTCTATTTTTGGTGTTGTGCCTGCTGTTACCTATAACTTTAAATTATAAGCTATGAAACGTTATTTGTTATTATTGCTAACTATTACGTCTTTCATTTCTTGTGAAGACGTTGTTGATATAGAGCTCCCTGAAAATGAAACTAGACTTATCGTAAACGGTGTTATTAGAGTTGATGAAACACAAGAGTATCTACCTATAGAAATAGCGGTTTCTGAGAGTAGTTCTTTCTTTGATGAAAACACTATTGCATCATTAAAAAGCGCTACTATATATTACGGAACCCCTAGAGAAGATGCCCCCGAAATATTAGAAGGTGGCGGTATATCAAACTTAGCAGAAGTTGAACCTGGTAGTGGAAAATGGGTGCCTGACCCTTCTTTTGATAGTGATCAGCGAATTAGAGTTAGTAGTATTAATGAGGGCGATGTGTTTCAATTAATTCTAGAAACAGAAGAAGAGCGTTATTTCGCAACCACAACTTACGTAAAATCGGTGCCAATAGATTCGCTGGTTCAAGGTGACGAAACACTTTTTTCAGGTGATGAAACAGAGGTTATCGTAACCTTTACAGACCCTGACGAAAGTGATGATTTTTATCTTTTAGATTTAGATTTCGGAGAATTTCTGGTAACCGAAGATGAATTTTACCAAGGTCAAACTTTTGTGTTTTCATACTTTTATGACAATGATTTAGAAATAGATACAAGCTCAGTGGTAGATATAAGTCTTTTAGGAGTAGATGAATCATTTTATAATTACATGAACCAAATTATTGTTCAGTCTGGTGGCGACCAAGGTCCCTTTCAAACGCCAGCAGCAACAGTACGCGGCAATATTATAAATATTACAGGCATCGATAATAACGAGGTTTTTGATAATGTAGAAAGATCGGATAATTTTGCCTTGGGTTATTTTGCAATAATTGAGGAATACAAGGATAGTATAATAATTACAAACGATGAGACGAACTGATAAAGACATGCTGGTAACCGGCTTAAAACGCCTAGCCATAACAGTGGTATTAATGTTTACCGCGCCTATAGTATTGTATCAAGCATTTAAAAATCAAGAGAACTTTTTATTCTGGCCTGTTTGTATTGTTGGGATAATTCTGGGATTCTTCGCCGTTAGAACAGGCTTTAAAGGTATAACGACAATAATGGATTCTATGTTCGGTAAAAAAACAAAATCATCTTAATCTTTAGGCACTTTAGTTGTTCTCTTCCATTTATTATACAACTTATCATAATCGTAATCAAGAACGGTTTCTTGCCTCTCTAGCTTACCTTTAGAAAAGGCACGTTGCAATATATCTTCTATTAAATAGTCTTCTTCTATTAAATCAGGATGAAATTCTTCCTTTATACTAATACTAAAAAGCTTCGCTGTAGTATTGTACCAAAAGGCGCGCCAGCCATTGCGTAAGTCTTTAACCAAGTCAAAAGCAGTTGTACCAGTTTGTCTATAAATTAACTTCACTAGAATTTGACCTTCGGTACGTGTCAACTTTTTCAATTCTTCAGAAAACTCCTCTTCAATAAACTTCTGTACTTTTTTGGTGTATTTCTTTCGCTTTCTATTATTCTTCATATCAGCTAAACTATCGTTCAACTCTACCAGACGTTCAGCAGCCATTTTTGCATACGGATATACCTTCTGCGTCTTTCTGCGCAAAATGTAATACCGCAATTTATCGTCATAAGATGAAAACTTAAGCTTACCGAATACATAAGCCTCTTCTAAGGCAATTGAACTTTGCACCAAAGAATCACCAGCAACAATAATCATCTTTTCTGTAATAGAATCGAGTTCTTGTTCTGGAACCTGGGCATTGCAAATAGAAATACCGCTGAAGAGTAAAAAAAGAAGTAAAAAGTTATATTTCATTACCATGAGCTAAACAAAAGTCTTGCCAAAATTAACGATTATTAAAGAAGGTTATTATTAATACAACGCTAATATTCTTAAGTTTGTATCTTAAACTTACATTGATGACTGATAAAAAAATAATTACCAAAAAGTCTCAAGACTTTTTTGAAAAATACTTGAATAATGCTGCCCCTACAGGATATGAGTGGGAAGGGCAAAAAATATGGATGGAATACCTAAAACCTTATGTAGATACATTCATTACCGATACATATGGTACTGCTGTAGGTGTTATAAACCCTGATGCCAAATACAAAGTAGTTATTGAAGGTCATTCTGATGAAATTTCTTGGTATGTAAACTACATTACCGATAATGGTTTGATTCATGTTATTAGAAATGGCGGAAGTGATCATCAAATAGCTCCATCTAAATGGGTAAATATTCATACAAGCAAGGGTATTGTAAAAGGTATTTTTGGATGGCCAGCAATACATACTAGAAAGGGACCTAAAGAGGAAACTCCGAAAATTGAGAATATTACTGTTGATGTTGGTGCCACAAATAAAGAAGAAGTAGAAAAACTTGGTGTTCATGTAGGTTGTGTTATTACTTACCCAGATGAGTTTCAAATTCTTAACAAGAATAAATATGTTTGTAGAGCGATAGATAACCGTGCTGGTGGATTCATGATTGCTGAAGTTGCTCGTTTACTTCATGAAAATAAAGTGAAGTTGCCATTCGGACTTTATATTACCAACTCTGTTCAAGAAGAAATAGGTTTACGTGGTGCAGAAATGATTACACAGACCATAAAGCCTAATGTTGCCATAGTAACAGATGTTTGTCACGACACTACTACACCAATGATCAACAAAGCGATACAAGGTCATACCGAAATTGGTGCTGGTCCGGTTATTTCTTATGCGCCTGCAGTTCAAAACAAATTGCGCGAACGTATCATTAAAACTGCTGAAGATAACAAGATACCATTTCAAAGAATGGCTGCATCTAGATCTACTGGTACAGATACAGATGCTTTTGCCTACAGTAATGGCGGCGTTGCTTCTGCATTAATTTCTTTACCATTGCGCTACATGCATACAACTGTAGAAACGGTTCATAAAGATGATGTGGAAAACGTTATTCGTTTAATTTACGAAACACTCTTAACAATTAAAGACGGAGAAACTTTTAGCTACTTCGATTAAATTTATATAATCCCTCTTTCATCGGAGGGATTTTTTTTGCGCTATGGATGAATTAATTGACATTTTAGATGCTGAAGGCAACATGACTTTTACGACTGCCATGAAATCTGAAGCACATAAAAATGGATGGTTTCACCAAACGGTCCATATTTGGTTCTATACTTCGGATGGAAAAATTTTACTGCAGCAACGCGGGAAGAATAAAGATGTATATCCGTTATTGTGGGATATATCTGTTGCAGGACATATTGGCGCTGGTGAAAATATTATAACATCTGCCTTACGAGAAGTACAAGAAGAAATAGGATTGACAATAGCCGCTTCAGATTTAGAAAAAATAGGAATTTTTAAATCCATAAAAAATCATTCTGAAACTTTGAAAGATTATGAGTTTCATCACACGTTTATAGCTGAACTAAAATTGCCATTTAATGCACTTCAAAAGCAAGATAGCGAGGTCGAAGCCTTGAAATTAGTCTCAAAAAACCAGTTCGGCACTGAGTTAAAAGACGTTTCAACATATAACTATGTACCTCATGACACTTCTTATTATGAAACTATACTTGAAGAAATATCAAATAGATTAAATAGCATTTAGAGAGTAATACTTCCGAAAGGAAAAAGAATTAATTAAAATCCGGATTCTTCAGCCATCTTAACGACACCAACTGTTAAGATTAAATTAGCGAAACGACGCTGCTCACCTGTCTGTATTATTAAGGTCGTATTTTTATCTCTAATTTTATCATAGAAAGCCCAACGTTCCATTTCATCCCAAGTTACATCGCCAAGTAATTTTTTATAGGCATCGTGAATTTCAGCGTTTGCTTCTGCAGGTTTGTCCATAACAATTGCGCCTTGTACCGGGCAAACTTCTAAAATACCTTCCAAAACAGTAAGTGCATCTAACAATCCGGGTTTAAAATTAAGGTGTACTGTTGTAGAATTCGGACCGCTCATTGCACCAACAGGCAAATTACCATCTGCAATAACAACTTGCGCAAAATGACCTGAACGCCCAAGCGCTTCCATAATTGTTGGATGAATAACCGGTGTCTTAAGCATAGTTCTAATTTTAAAAAATGAGAATAAAACGCTAGTTGGTAATAACAAACTAGCGTTCTTTAAAGTTTAATGAAATATTACATGTTATAGACTCCGCCATTGATATCAAGCGTAGCTCCAGTAATAAAGCCATCATATTCAGAGGCTAAATACAACACAGCTCTAGCTACATCATCGGCGTTACCCGCTCTTTGAATAGGAATACCTTTTGTAGTTTCTGCTGCAGATTCTTTGGTTGTATGTGTATTGTGAAATGAGGTACCTAAAATCAGTCCTGGTGCAACAGCATTTACTCTTGTACCTTGAGGACCTAATTCTGAAGCAAGTGCCCTAGTGTAGGTTAAAATAGCGCCTTTACTAGTAGAATAAACCAAAGATCCTGGGTGACCTCCTTTACGTCCTGCCAATGAAGCCAAGTTGACAATGCTACTATTTTCATTTTTAGCTAAATATGGTGCTGCAGCTCTTGTTACGAACATCATTGATGTAAGATTAATATCCATCACCTTATGCCAAAATTCAGTTTCCATTTCGCTTAGCATTTTACGCGCAACTAATGAACCTGCATTATTGATCAAGACGTTAAGACCTCCTAAAGCTTCAATTGTTTTCTCAACTAATGAATTAGCATCTTCTTCTTTTGTTAGGTCTCCACTTATTGCTATTGCCTTTAAACCCTTATCTATTGCGTATTTTACTAATTCATTTGCAGTATCTGCACTTGAAAAATAATGAATAGCAACATTGGCGCCACTGTCGATAAAATGCTTGGTGATTGCTTCTCCAATTCCCTGAGCACCAGCGGTAATGAGTATATTTTTTCCAGATAATTTGTTGCTATTCGCCATAATTTTCAATTATAAATCTTGATTTCGTTTTGATTTTGCGCCATCTCTATCATACAATCAAAAACTGCACAACCAGATTGGTTAACCAAATATAATCAAAAATGACTCAGTAAAATAGTATCTGATTTTAAAGTACTTAACTTAAAAAAGTAACAAATTGAGAAACATTGTCTAAACTATACTCTTGTTGTGAGCCTTCGTTCATGTTTTTAACGATGAAGGAATTATTGCTCAACTCTTGCTCCCCTATTAAAATGACATAAGGTACATTGCGGTTATTAGCATATTTCATCTGCTTTTGCATCTTAGCACTTGAAGGATAAATATCTGCTTTAACACCCGACTTACGTAACTGACTTACCAGTTTTAAAGCTGCCATAGCTTCTTTATCTCCAAAATTGACACATAATACTTGAAGTGATTTATCTATTGCTTCTGGAAAAAGATTTAAATCTTCCAAAACCAAATAAATACGATCTAGACCAAATGAAATACCTACTCCGCTTACATTCTTAAGTCCAAAAATACCGGTAAGGTCGTCATAGCGACCGCCACCACCTATAGATCCCATTTTCACACCTTCTGGTGCAGCAACTTCAAAAATGGCTCCTGTGTAATAATTTAGTCCGCGCGCAAGGGTTACATCAATCGATAAATTAGCAGATTGCAAACCTAAAACAGCTATCGTTTCTAAAATAAAACGAAGTTCTTCTAATCCTTTTTTACCTTCTTCAGAATCTTTTAGAAGTGCATCTAAACGCTCTAATTGCTCTTCATTAGTACCTTGAGGTAAAAATAATGGAGATGCTTTTTCAATAGCTTCCTCAGAAATTCCTTTAGCAAGCATTTCTTTTTTAACGCCGTCCTCCCCTATTTTATCTAACTTATCAAGTGCTACGGTAAAATCTATCAATAAATCTTTAGCTCCGATAACTTCTGCTATACCAGCTAAGATTTTTCTATTGTTCATTTTTATGGTTGCACCTTCCAATTTTAATTCGGAAAATACAGCATCATACAATTGAATTAATTCTACTTCTTGTAATAAGGAATCTGACCCTACGACATCAGCATCGCATTGAAAAAATTCTCTAAACCTTCCTTTTTGTGGTCTATCTGCTCTCCATACCGGTTGAATTTGATAGCGTTTAAAAGGAAAATCCAACTCATTTTGATGCATTACTACATAGCGTGCAAACGGCACTGTTAAGTCGTATCGCAATGCTTTTTCTGTAATTTTCGGTGCAATACTGTTCGATTTTTTATCAGCATAAGTGGCATCATCTACCTTGCTAATAAAATCGCCAGAATTTAAAATCTTAAAAATTAATCGATCACCTTCTTCTCCATATTTACCCAACAACGTATCTGAATTCTCAAAAGAAGGAGTTTCAATTGGCTGAAAGCCATACGTTTGAAAATTCCTTTTTATGATATCAAAAATATAATTACGCTTTGCTATTTCTGATGGATTAAAATCGCGAGTTCCTTTTGGTATAGATGGTTTCTGTGCCATTAATTTTTTATTGTATTACAAATATAGCCTTCAAATAAGTAAGGCAATATTTCAATAGTATGAATATTAGATTTTAATTGTTTTGAGCAGTACCGATTACTTTTTCGAACCACTTGTACAAATCTCCCTTAGTAATTACCGCACCTTGTTGTAACAACAAAAACTTATCTACATTCTTATCATCGGTATATGCTTTTGCTGCGGTCAAATATTCTACGAAGTCTGATTGCCAGTTTCTTTTAAACCAGTCAAAACCAACTGCTGTAGTTAAATCAATTTCTGGGTTCATCACTTTTACCGATATCAGTTTCATCTCTTTATCGGTTAAATGAAATAGGTGCATTTGCTTATCTGAAATATTCTCTAAATAAGAAACCTTGCTCAACACTCCTTCCCAAACCAAATCGCTAAAAACGTCTAGTTCTTCTTCCGCTACTTTTGGTTTATCTTTTTTTATCGAATCCCACTCATCACCCGTAATAGATTGTGTCGCCAGAAAATTAATAAATTCTGGATGCAATTCTTCCAATTGCTCTTTTGTTAGCCTCGTATATTTCATTTTGCAAAAATAAAAAGCCCTAACATATTTGTTAGGGCTTTTACAACTTAATTTTAAAAACTTAGAAGATATATCTCAATCCTACTTGTGCTTGCCATCTAGATAACAAACTAGCATCATAACCAAACGTTTGAGTTAACTCTGGACTAAACGTATATGTTGGTATACTTGTACCTGGATCAACAGTTACACCTACTGGCTGAATGTTGTTTGGTTGTTGCACCAATCCCCAATCAGAACTGATCATATTACCAATATTCAATACATCAACACTAAATTGAATTGTATTTGTTTTACCTTCAGATACCGTGATTTTATAATCTTGTAAGAACTTTACATCCCATCGACCTCTCCATGGTGCTAAAGCTCCGTAACGCTCTGCATATTGCCCTCTACGATCACTTAAGTAATCATCTTGAGCAATATAAGTATCAAAAGCAGCACCTTGACCAGCTCCTGCAAATTGCATTTGACCTATTTCAGCCGATGTTGGTACATAAATCAAGTCATTAATACCTGATCCATCACCATTAATATCACCACCATAGGTATAATTAAATCTACCACCTTGAGCATATTCAAAGAATGTAGAAAGTGTAGTTCCCCATTTACCATTATCGTATTCCCAATTTTTACTAGCTACACCAATAAATCTATGCTTATCTCCATATTTAGAAGGAGCCAAAACATCTGCATTTGCATCGTTTATAACCGGATTACCCGCAAAAGCATCTGAAGTAATCTCCGCTTCAATCGAGTTTACATCTTTAGCATCTAAATAGCTATATGCCAACATTGCATACAAACCTTTATCAAATGTCTTTTGAGCTTTTAATGACGCGTTCCAAATTCTACCCTTATTTGAGTTTGTAAAAACGTAAGGTCCTGCTCCTAAACCAAAGCTATTTAATAAATCGCCAGCGGTATATGTGGCTCTTGTATCAACCCCAGATAAATTACCGGAAGGAGACGTCAATGCCCAGTTCTGTACATGCGGACCATTGATATCTTTAGTATAAGACAAATCTGCCGTAAGCACCATACCATTATCTAAACGCTTATCTGCACCTAAATTAGTTCTCCAAACTTGTGGAAACTTGTAGTCTGGATCAACTGCTTGCAAGAAAAATACATCTGGTGATGAAATTTGATTTCCTAACCATACGAACGGGAAACGACCTGTAAACAAACCAGATCCACCACGTAATTGTAATGATCTATCTCCGTAAACATCATAGTTAAAACCTACTCTTGGTGAAATCAACCAATCATTAGAAGGCATTTGAGTGTTGTCTATAAAAACCGTTTCACCTGTATTTGGATTTTGGTAAGGCTGATCTGCAATAACAAAACCTCTGTCTATTACATCTTGTGCTTTTGTTGCTGAATCAAAAAACAACGGCTTATCGAAACGAACACCGTATGTTAATTTAAATTTCTCATTTACATTCCACTCATCTTGAACGTAAAATGCTAATTGACCAACATTAGTTTCAGCTAAAGCCCAACCTTCACCATCTGGCACAGCATTGTTAGCGTTAAAAGTAGCGCGTGGACCGGCGAAATTATAAGTTGATGCATCGAAATCTGCAATATCAACACCACCGAATAAATCAAAACCGTAAGCGGTTAAGTTAAACGAGTTATCGAACATGAACTTTTCTAATGAAAAACCTACTGTATACGTATGATCACCTTTATAAAAATTAAGGTTGTTAGTAATTTGAATTACTTTTTGATCTAATTTGTTATTTACTGAAAATGGCTCATGACCAGCAATTATATAGTTAGAACCATCTTTTGTAATATTTATAGAAGGAGCTGGGGTAGAAAACGGACTTCTAAAATCGTTAAAATGAGTATACCCTACTTGCAACTTGTTAGAAGCGGTTTCTGATAAAGTTGAGTTTAATTCAACTTGAATAGATTTAAGCTCATTGTTTATTTCATATCCTGAATTCTGAAATTGCAATGTATTTGCATTCGGACCTCTAAACTGTATTGCTGTTGGGTGAGCTGGTTTTTGTTTAGATGCATTCAAGAAGTTATAAATAACTGCTAAACGGTTATTGTCATTAATATTCCAATCTAATTTCAAAAGACCTTTTGTAGATTCAGCATCATGTGTAAACCCTTGATAAGCACCTGGATCATAACCTGCCGCTAATAATTGATTTTGCACATTAATTAAATCGCTTTCTAAAACTCTAGATTCGTTTATTGCTCCTGAGCCTGTATTAGGCGCCCAACCATTAGTACCTAAATCTGTACGTTCGTCTTTTTCAAAGTTGGCGAAGAAGAACAATTTATTTTTTACTATTGGACCACCAATACTAACACCGTATTGACTTTGATCCAATTTAGGCTTTACAATCTCATCGCCTTTAATTTTACCACCGGTCATATCTTCATTTCTGAAGAAACCATATACTGTACCGTGAAATTCGTTAGAACCACTTTTAGTCACTGCATTTACAGAAGCTCCCGTAAATCCTGATTGCGTAACATCATATGGCGCTGTAGATACTTGAATTTGCTCAATTGCATCTAACGATATTGGTTGAGAATCTGTTTGACCACCTGGTGTAGCCGCATCTAATCCGAAAGGATTATTAAAAATAGCACCATCTAAAGAGAAATTATTAAACTGATCATTTCTTCCTCCGAAAGAATTACCACTTGCCGTTGGCTCTAAACGTGTAAAATCTGCAGCAGAACGTGAAATAGTTGGTAGACGTGTTAATTCTCTTCTACCCACACTAGTTTCTGCACCAGTACGGTCGCTACTAAAAGTACCCGAACGATCAGAAACTACTGTAACTTCGTCTAATGCCTGACTTTCACCTGCTAATTTAATATCAACATTGAAGGTTTGCCCTAATGACAAATTAACATCGGTAAGTTCGTAAGGTTTAAAACCTACATACGAGATTTCAATTTTGTAAGGACCACCAACACGAAGGTTTAAAAGGTTGAATCTACCATCTTCATTGGTAATTGATCCGTACTTAGTACCTGTTGGTGTGTGGACAGCGACAATATTTGCGCCAAATAGTGGTAGATTTTGGTCATCCATTACTAAACCTCTAATATTAGAGGTAGTAACCTGACCGTAGGTTGCGCCTACAAAAAGCAGCAGCAATACTTGAAAAAACAAGTTGTTTTTCATTTTTATTGGTTTTGAGTTATTTATGAGTTCTTTAACAAAAATACCAATAAAAAAAGAGCTATGCAGGCATAGCTCTTTCAAATTTATCAACTTAGATAGTTAATTATTTTTTATCGGCAACTACTTCGAAACCAAAATCAACAATCACCTCGCGGTGTAATCTAATTTGTGCGTTGTAAGGTCCAGTTCTTTTAACTGCACCACCTAAAATACTAATGAATTTTTTGTCGATTGCATGACCTTCTTTTTCAATTGCAGCAGCTAAATCACCATTAGTAACAGAACCGAATAATTTATCGGCAGCACCAGTTTTAGCAGTGATTTTTAATTCTAAAGCTTTTAATGCTTCTTCTATTTTCTTAGCAGCATCAACAACTTTTTTCTCTTTGTGTGCTCTTTGCTTTAAGTTCTCAGCTAAAACTTTTTTAGCAGAAACAGTAGCCATAGCAGCTAAGCCCTGAGGTATAAGGAAATTTCTTCCGTAACCGTTCTTAACATTTACTACGTCGTCTTTAAAACCTAAATTTTGTACGTCTTCTTTTAATATAAGCTCCATGATTCTTTTCTTATTATTTTAATAAATCAGCAACATATGGCATTAACGCCAAATGACGAGCTCTTTTTACTGCTTGTGCAACTTTTCTTTGATACTTCAATGAAGTTCCAGTAAGTCTTCTTGGTAACAATTTACCTTGCTCGTTTACCAACTTCAATAAAAAATCAGCATCCTTATAATCTACGTACTTAATACCAGATTTTTTAAAACGACAATACTTCTTCTTAGTGTTGGTTTCAATGTTTAATGGAGTAAGATACCTGATCTCTCCATCTTTCTTTCCTTTTGCCTGTTGTTGTAATGTTGCCATAATACTTAAGCTTTAGCGGTTTTGTTTCTTGTTCTTCTTTTTTCTGCCCATGCAACAGCGTGCTTGTCCAACTTAACGGTCAAGAAACGCATAACACGTTCATCTCTTCTAAACTCCTGTTCGTAAGGTGTAATTACCTCACCAGTGTTAGTAAATTCAAACAAGTGGTAAAAGCCACTCTTTTTGTTTTGGATAGGGTAAGCTAATTTTTTTAGCCCCCAATTCTCTTTAGCTACCATTTTGGCGCCATTGTTAATTAAGAAATCTTCGAATTTCTTAACTGTTTCCTCTATCTGAACATCAGATAGAACGGGATTCAAAATGAAAACAGTTTCGTAATGGTTCATATTATATTTGTTTTTAAAGATTGCAAAAATAGATATTTTTTTAAAATAATTATAAGAAATACGAATATTCTTCGTTATTAAGTGGTAACAACATTAAAAATTAATCCAAATCTTAAATATATCATCATTACCAATTACACGATCAACAGTGCATTGTTCACATCTTTTGTTGCAGTTCAGCATGTTTTTTCGGTTCTTTGTCGATGATTTAACCCCACAAATCAACCCTTATGAAGTTAAGAAGTATCATCGTTGACGACTCATCTATGCAAAGGATGGCCGTTGCCAAGTTGGTAAACAATCATCCGAATTTGACTATGGTAGCTGAATACAGTAATGCTATCGAGGCTAAAAATGGAATCAAGAACCATGAGATCGATCTTATTTTTCTTGATGTTGAGATGCCAATTATCACAGGATTTGACCTACTCGAGTCCCTAGAAAACAGTCCTCAGGTAATTTTAATTACCGGTAAACCAGATTATGCACTTAAAGAATTTGACTATGACGTAACGGATTATTTACATAAACCGATTACCATGGCACGTTTTGACGCATCTGTTAAAAGAGCTGTAGCGAACTACGAACAATTGCACAGAGTCAATGAAGACGAAGAGCACATTTTCGTGAAGAGTAACCTAAAGAAAAGAAAGGTTATTTTAAATGATATTAAGTGGATTGAAGCACTTGGTGACTACATAAAACTAGTAACTGATGAAGCTAATATCGTAATCTTATCAACAATGAAGTCTTTTGAAAAGCAATTGCCAGAAGATAAGTTTTTAAGAATTCACAAATCATACATCATCAATCTTGAAAAGGTTGAAAAATTCAACAGTAAAAACGTTGAAGTTAGCGGTAGATCAATACCTCTAAGTAGAAATAAAAAGACAGAACTAGCCGAAGCGCTAAGTAACGTATAATATATGGTATAATTTTACTTTCAAAAAAGACCGCTACTTAGCGGTCTTTTTTAGTTTATATATGGTCTACATTATAGATTACCCTAACACTTCTATACATTGCCACTGCTTTAAACGATTTTTCTATTCGTCTAATATTTGCTTTCGTCTGCGGCAATGAATGTGTTTTCTGAACTTTAATTACAATATGTTTTAAATACTGATTTCTAATTCTTGCCACTGGCGGATATTCAGGGCCTAAAACGGTACCACCAAAATTAGTACGTAATGCTCCTGCAAACCAATCTGCAGCTTCATTCAGCACATTGTAATTTTTATGCTTAAATGTTACTTTAATAATTCTATTTACTGGCGGATATTTAAATTGCTCTCTTTCATACAGCTGCTCGGTATACATACCCTCATAATCACTAGTAGTTACTTGTTTTAATATTTGATGATATGGATTATAGGTCTGTATAACAACGCGACCTCTTTTTTTGGTTCGCCCTGCCCTACCCGATACCTGCGTTAATAATTGATAGGTTCTTTCATGAGCGCGATAATCCGGAAAATTCAATAACGAATCTGCATTCATAACTCCTACTAAATTCACATTTCTAAAATCGAGACCTTTAGTAATCATCTGTGTACCCACCAAAATATCTAACTCGTGTTGCTCGAAAGCCGTAATTATCTTTTCATAACCGTGTTTGCCCCGAGTAGTATCTAAATCCATTCTACCAACTTTAGCTTCTGGAAATAATGCTGAAACCTCTTTTTCTATCTGCTCGGTACCAAAACCTTTAGTATCTAAATCTGGACTGCCGCATGCAAAACAAATTTCTGGCAATGCTGTATGATGACCACAGTAATGGCAACGTAATTGATTTCTATATTGATGATATGTTAAACTTACATCGCAATTTGGGCATTGTGGCGTATGACCACATGTTAAACACTCCATTAAGGGCGCAAAACCACGTCTATTCTGAAAAAGTATGATTTGCGCACCGTCTTTTAGAGTTTCTTCCATTTCCATAAAAAGACGCTCAGAGAAATGACCTTTCATCTTTCTTTTTCTTGAAGCTTCTTTTATATCTACCAACTCCATTTCTGGCATTAGCACATTACCATAACGCCTTGTTATTTCCGCGTAACCATATTTACCAGTTTGTACATTGTAATAACTTTCTACACTTGGTGTTGCCGAACCTAACAGAATACTTGCCTTATGTAAATGACCTAATACTATTGCAGCATCTCTAGCATGATATCTTGGTGCCGGATCAAATTGTTTAAAAGAACTCTCATGTTCCTCATCTACAATGACCAAACCTAACTTACTAAAAGGTAGATACATTGCCGAACGTGCACCTATTACCAATTGCGCTTTAGGTTTTGACTGTAAAACGTTTTGCCAAACCTCTACACGCTCTTGAACATTATATTTAGAATGGTAAATAGCAATTTTTTCTCCAAAATACTCTTGTAGCCTACCTATAAGTTGCGTGGTTAGGGCTATTTCTGGCAATAAATACAATGCCTGCAACCCCTTTTCAAGACATTCTTCTATCAGTTTTACATAAACTTCAGTTTTACCCGAAGAGGTAACCCCTTTTAATAAGATAACTTTATTGGCTTCAAAAGAAGCTTTTATATCTAATAAGGCTGTTTCTTGATATTCATTTAAATCTTTAGTATCAGAATTATCTGGGTCACCATCATAATTGACTCTATCGGTCTTAATAAAATACTCCTCTAAAATTCCCTTATCGACTAGAGATTTTATTACCGCTTTAGAGGTATTGCTAGATTTTTCAAGTTCAGAAACCTTAATCGGATTTTGACTTTTTCCCTGTAATTGAAATAAGGACAGTACTACTTGACTCTGCTTTGGCGCCCTCGTAAGTGAATTTAATAATTCTTCTAATTTTTCATCGGATGTATGCTCTGCACCCAATTTAACATACCGAACCAACTTTGGCTTGTATTGATCATACACTTCTTCTTTTAAAACAATTACTTTTTTCTCTAATAATCGTTGAAGAATAGGTAATACATTTTTACGGTCTATTATAGAAGAAACTTCTTGAACCTTTAGTATAGCTTGATGTTGCAATGCTTCGAATACTAAAAACTCATCATCTAAAAGTTCATTTTCATCGATTTCGTATTCTGTATTTCTAAGAACTAAGGTTTCACTTTCTAATAAAAAAGCACTAGGTAGCGCACTGCGTACCACTTCACCCAAAGTACACATATAATAAGAAGCTATCCATTCCCAATGTTTAAGCTGGGTCTCATTTACAATTGGGTATTCATCTAATAGCTCATGAATTTCTTTTGCCTCATAGACTTCTGGCGGATTATTATGAATGCTTTGAACTAGCCCAGTATATATTTTAGATTTACCAAATGGTACCGCAACACGCATACCAGGTTTCAGCAATGCCGCTTCTTCTTCAGTTACACTGTACGTAAAACTTTTCTCTAGCGGAATAGGTAATATTACATTAATGAAGTTTGCCATAGTTATCCCTCCACACGTATCCATGTTTGGGTTCTGTAGATAAATGCCAAATACCCGCGCACTTTTAACTCATCTTCATTTTCTGGATTTAACCATATCTTAAAACGAAAAGTCATCGCTTGTTCTGGATCAAATAATCGTTTACCCTTCCATTCTCCATCTTCATGCAACTCACCGTCAGTAATAATTTCCATACCGGTTACGGGCTTATCTTTTAATTCTCCATCGCATTTATCACAAATCCTTCCTTCTTGTCCTTCTTCCAAAATCTTAACGACTTTGCCATACATTTTCCCTTCTTTCTTATAAATTTCAATTACGCCTTTTGGTAAACCTGTGCGGTCATCAATAGTTTTCCACTTACCAAAAACGGACTGAGCAGAAATGCTCATTGTAATAAATACTGTGAATAGAATAGTTAATTGTATGCTCTTATTTATCATTCTTTTTTGTGATTTTACGTAATGTATTCAGCGATGCGTTCAGCTCGAACCCAAGTAGCAATATATTAGAATTTAACCATATGTAGACCATTAATATCAATAATCCTCCTAACGCCCCATATAATTCATTATATCTGGCGAACTTTTCAACATAAATTCCGAAGAGATATGATGTTAATAAAAACAAGGTAGTTGTCATTAAGGCTCCAAAAGAAAAAAACTTTGCCTGCTTACCTTCTCTCGTACCAAAATAATAAAGTATTGCAGTAGTAAAATAAGATAGAATTATAAAGAATAATACTTTAGCAATTTGCACACCCACTACTTCGTCTTCACCCAAAATATAACCGCCTTGCTTTGCAGCAAACTCAGACAAATACCCTAAGACATAAAATTCAAAGTATATATACGCTACAAACCCTACTATAATTAATATTGCCAAAATTAAACCGACCATCAAAGCATATAAATATTGCCTAAAGAAATGTCGTGTTAAGTCGATGTGATACGATGTTTCAAAACCTCCAAAAATGGAGTTTACACCGTTCGCAATAAGAAATATCGAAAGTAAAAATGCTGATGACAATAGACCTCCTCTTTTTTGATCTTTTATCTGCTGAAACACTTCTCCAAAATAATCACCGGTGGCACTTGGTAAAAATGACTCTAAAAACAACTGGAACTGGACATCAAAATCGCCATGCTCAATACTTATGTAGGACACCAAAAAAGGCACCAAAGTCACCATAAAAATGATTAATGGAAATAGTGCCATAAATAGACTAAAGGCGATAGCACTGGCTCGCGTTGACAATGTACCTCTTAAAATACCAAGCACATACATTTCTATAAGGTCGTAAACAGAAAGCCCCTCAAAACCGGGCAGCCTGATTTGTTTTAAAAACCTGACCAACCAATTTACAATAGGAATTTTTTCTAGCTTTTCTTCGACCTCTAAAGACATCTACACCGCTTTTAAACTCAAATCTAAATTATAAACCGAATGTGTTAATGCACCCGATGAAATATAATCTACACCGCATTCTGCATAATCTCTAATCGTTTTTTCATTAATACCGCCCGAAGATTCGGTTAAACAAGTATTACCAATTAATTTTACAGCTGTGCGCGTATCTTCATAATTGAAATTATCTATCAATATTCGATACACACCTTCTGTCTCTAAAATTTCTTTGATTTCGTCTAAGTTTCTTGCCTCAACAATAATCTTTAAATCGCGACCTGTTTCTTTCAAGTAGTTTTTAGTCTTATTGATTGCTTTTGTAATTCCGCCAGCAAAATCGATATGGTTATCCTTTAACATAATCATATCGTACAATGCGAATCTGTGATTTTCTCCACCACCAATTTTTACCGCCCACTTCTCTAGCGCACGAATACCTGGTGTTGTTTTTCTGGTATCTAGAATTTTTGTACCAGTACCTTTTAACAGATTAACGAACATATGGGTTTTGGTAGCAATAGCACTCATTCTCTGCATTGCATTTAATACCAAACGCTCAGCTTTTAATATGCTTTGAGAACTACCTTCAACATAAAACACGATATCGCCATGACTTACCGGCGTACCATCTTTGATCAGTACTTCTATTTTCAAATTAGGATCAACAAAATAAAACACAAGCTCAGCAAAATCTACCCCAGCAATGATTCCTTCATCTTTTACCAATAATTTTGCTTTACCAGTAGCAGTATCAGGAATGCAAGCCAACGAACTATGATCACCATCACCAACATCTTCACGAATGGCATTTGCTATGATTAATGTAATCTCTTCTTTAAATTGTTCTTCTGAAATCATATGTATTAAATCTATTGTATTGCTAATTTACAAATCCATTTGCGAAATTGATTTACTTTTGGCATATGACTATAAAACTTTTAGCTATTGGCAAAACCGATAGCTCTCAACTACAAGAACTCATTGAGGTATATCAAAAGCGATTACAACATTATATCAATTTTGAAATTGAACTCATACCTGATTTAAAAAAGACCAAAAACTTATCTGAAGATCAGCAGAAAGATAAAGAAGGCGAACTTATTCTTAAAAGATTAGCACCTACAGATGTTCTAATTTTATTTGACGAAAAAGGAAAACAGTATACGTCAGTTGAATTTTCGACCTTTTTACAAAAGAAGATGAATTCGGGTATTAAACAATTAGTTTTTTTAATTGGTGGACCTTACGGATTTAGCAATGAAATCTACGCTAAGGCTTCTGGAAAAATAAGTTTATCAAAAATGACCTTTTCTCACCAAATGGTGCGCTTATTTATAACCGAGCAAATTTATAGGGCATATACAATTCTAAAAAACGAACCCTATCACCATCAATAAATAATGCAATAAAGAGTAATGAGATACACTACGCTTGTTTCTCTAGTGATTTAACCATATTCTCAGAAACACCTTCTAAATCGGTTAGTTCTTCCATTAGAAAAGAGATGAGCTCCTCTTTATGCTCGACATTTTTTTCAATCTTTAGCACATGATTATAGTTCTTTATATTTTTCATGTGCCCATTAAAAGCATGTGTTTGATGCCACGCTATTTCTTTTAATTTCTGATTTTGAATCGTTATTTTTTTTATCGACGGATTAATGAAAAAGAAAATCTCAAGGATCAATATCAATAAAGAAAACACTGCAAGCTCTAATTCTATAATCATCAGCGTTTTAATATCTTCTTCTGCAGCTTTTTGCAATTGATTTACAATGATATCCATTACTACAAGAAACTTATTTGTCTCGGATGAGAGCTTTTCTAAATCAACTGATTCTAATTGATTAAAATCATTTGTTGCTTCTAAAATGAAGTTTAGATGTGGTTGTAACCTATCAAAGTTTTTCTGAATTTCATCATTGTCTAATACCGGAATTCCGGTTGCATCATTACCTTCTTGCAATGCTGCATTTGCATTTGAAAATTTTGTCATCGCCAAACGCAATTGTCCGTAGTCGCAAGTACTATACCTACATTCATATACACTCTTAACAATAGTCTGCGACAACATTCTTTGCCTACCCGCAACATTTATTCTCAACGCATCTTGGCGCTGCCTGGCTAAAGAGTATTGTATTATAGATTGTATAACAATAGTCAATACAATTACTGTAAAAACCAGCAGATAATAGTTATTGAAACTTTTACCAGATTTTAATTTCGATAAAATCTTTTTCCACATAATTAAAGATATTTCCTACAAAATATAATTGTACCATTACCATAACATTGTAGAATTAAAAATGTTGTAATAAATAGTATAAAACTGATCACAAAAAAAAGTGCAAGTTTCTCAACTTGCACTTTAGATATTAAAAAACTTACTCTTATTGATTTTGAAAGCCTCTACAAAATCTAGTATAGCACTCTAAATTTGATGGTATTTTCAACTTTTCTCAAAGCCTTAATGACATCTTTGTTGTACTCTTTATCTAAATCTGTAATTACATAACCTACTTCATTATCAGTAGACAAATATTGGCTATTGATGTTTAACTCGTACTCAGCTAATACCTTATTGATTTTAGCCATAATACCCGGTACGTTCTTGTGTATATGTAAGAATCGGTGAGATTTATTCTGTTTTGGTAAACGAATGTTCGGGAAATTAACGGCATCAACTGTGTTACCAGAATTGATATAATCCATTATTTTATTAGGAACGAAATCTGCAATATCTCGCTGCGCCTCTTCTGTACTACCACCAACATGCGGAGTAAGAATTACATTAGCAAAACCTTGTAATTTTGTATGGAAATCTCCATTACTAGCTGGCTCATCTGGATAAACATCTACTGCCGCACCACCAATATGACCGTCTTTTAATCCTTCTGCAAGGGCATCGATATCAACTACAAAACCTCTAGAAAGGTTTATTAACATAGCACCTTTCTTCATTTGCTTTATTTCACGGGCACCAATGAAGTTTTTGTTCGCTTTATTATCATCTATATGCAATGTAACCACATCAGATACATTTAATAAATCTTCTAGCGTATTACATTTTACCGCATTACCTAAAGCTAATTTATCATCTACATCATAATAATAAACACGCATACCCATGGCTTCTGCCAAAACTGATAATTGCTTACCAATGTTACCATAGCCTACTATACCTAAGTTTTTACCACGAACTTCTCTTGACCCTGCAGCTGTTTTTTGCCATTGCCCTTCATGAATTTCTCTACTACGATCAAATACACTACGCATTAACATAATGATTTCACCTATAGCCAATTCTACTACAGACCTTGTATTACTGTAAGGGGCATTGAAAACTACCACACCTTTCTTCTTAGCAGTATCTAAATCTATTTGAGTAGTACCGATACAAAAAGCACCTACTACCAATAATTTATCGGCAGCATCTAAAACGGTTTGTGTAACCTGTGTTTTAGAGCGGATACCAAGCACGTGAACGCCCTTGATTTTTTCTAGCAGTTCTTCTTCAGATAAGCTATGTTTAATCAATTCAACGGAAAAACCGTCTTCTGACAAATTATCGAATGCAGCTGTGTGCACATTTTCTAATAATAGAACCTTAATTCTATTCTTTGGATACGAGATATTTCTTGGCAACTTGTTCACAAATAAAAATTCATCTAAACTTGGTGTAACATAATCCGCATTACTAGCGGCTTTTTCTCTATGCACGTTTTCGGTATATGCAAAAAACTTATGTGCTATACCTGCTTCGCGCATTACATAATCACTGTAACCATCTCCAATCACCTGAACTTCTCCGTCCAAATTCATTTGCTTTAAGCAATCAATTTTGCCATTATGCTGAGATAGCACATTCTTTTCATCGAAACCGATGATATTACCTTCTTCGTCGAATTTAAACGTATTTGCATACACTCGATCAGATGGTATATTATATTCTTTTACAATAGGATCAATAAACTCTTTAAAACCGCAGGATATTACATAAATATCATCTGCATACTTTTCAAAAAAATCTTTATTCGCAGCTATAGACTTAGATATTTTATTTCTAAGGTTATCAACCAATCCGTCTAAATCTTCTTTTCTGGCATTTAACAACTTAATTCGACGCTCTAAAGACTCGGTAAACGAAATATCACCATCTATACCTAAATTGGTGATTTCCTGTATTTCTTTAATAACCTCGTCTTTGTTAGATCTTCCTTCTAAAGTCATTTCGGCAAGAACATCTAATGCTTCTACCCTAGTCAACGTACTATCGAAATCAAAAACGTATTTTCTATTAACTTCTACCATTATTCTCTTTTGGTTGGATAAGAATTTTTGTTATTAAAATAAGAAGCAAAAGTAAAAATTTAATTTATCCTGATAAATGATATCTTGTAAATAAAACAAAAAGGTTATGTTATGATGCAAATTGACAAAATGACAATCATTTAATCTAAAAATTGAAGAACAGCTAATGAGAACCCTACAGTCTTATATGTGCCATTATGATCCCCAGGCACTCTTTTTAAGCTACCGTTTTTAAAGGCTTTACTTAATTCTTCTGCATTTCCATTATCATTATCTTCATCACCACAAATTACCATTACATCAATCTCAATTTTATTTAACTCGCTTATAGTAGTTACAGGTTGAAATTTTTGCTGCAAATGTAATGAGCGTAAATCTGCATTAATAGATCTTGCATAGTCTACCGCACCTTTGGTCATCTCATTTATATCGCCATCAAAGGCTTTTGCGAACATAATTCTTCTATCCCAATCGGCATTTGTAAAATCTATACCCATACCGCCTAAAACCGCTTTCTCTATACTATCGTCTTTTGTCAGTAATTTTGCCAACACAATACTTCCTCTTGAATAACCGACAGCTTTGTATTTCTCAATATTTAAATGATTCATCAATAACAACACATCTTTTACTTCGGCATTGTCTTGATACGCTTCTTCAATTTGAGGTTTATCTGAATCTCCATTACCACGTAAATCGGGAATAATCACGCGATAACCAGCATTCAGCAACCCTTTCTTTAAAGCTGTTTTATCCCAAGACTTTCTAGAATTTATAAATCCGTGTAATAACAATACCACATCTCCACTACCCTCATCGGTATATGCGATTTGTGTACCGTCAAAAGATTCGAATTTGCCTGATTGGGAACTAACTACCTGAGATAAGGTTATTAGCAATAAACAGAATAAAAAATACCGTAATGACATTATGCTTTTATTTAAGATATATACAGAAGACCCGCCAAGATTGCTAAGCCAAAACTTACTAAAGTACCTATCAAAATATACTCCGTTAGCTTTCTATTATTGCGCTCTTTAAGGTCATTGAATCTAAAAACAGATTTCGCAGCTATCAACAAGCCAATAACTTCCCACCTACCTATTACTATAAAAATCAAAACGAATAGTCGTTCTATCATACCAATATACTTACCTGCATTTGGTAGCGATTTATGGTCCGTCTCAATCTGATTAGACATTCCCTCTAAAATCATACCCATAATAATTGCTGCGGGATAGGTTACAAAAACAATGGCAGTAACTAAATACCAGTCTAAATTTTCGAATAACGATATGGTATGAGCATATAAATCTGTGTAAAAAGCACAGCAATATATGACTAGTATATGCAAAATCTGATCGATAAAAAACGGAATGCTTTTACTCTTAAATAAATCATTTGAATATAATTTCAGTACATCAATGACAAAATGAGCTATAGTTACTATTAGGGCTATTTTCCATAGCGATAAATCCCATAGAAAAAGCATATACAAAGCAAAATGCAATAGCACATGCAGGTACAGAAACTTAGATTTTATCTTATTCGATTGCTTGTGAAGCACCCATCTTGTAGGTTGTAAAACAAAGTCCCCTATTAAATGAGCCAATACTAGTTTTATAAAAATCAACATATTTATTTACTGGTAATTAATTCTTTGTAATATGACAATACATCTAAAACCAAATCTAATCTTGCTCTTTTTAAACGCTGACTTACGGCAGACTGTTTAATACCTAATTGTTGTGCAATTTCTTTTTGTGAATAATGCGGGTAGTCTAATGACAATGTTACTATTTCTGCAGAAACTACACTCCAATCATCCATAAAATCTAATGCTAAGCGTAACATTAAATTTAAAGTTCGATCATTTTTAGTTTCTCCTGTTGCAATACTAAGGTTTATTTTACTCTCTTTTAATGTTTCGAAGTTACGACCAGATCGCTGGTATGCAGGTCCGTTAGACTCGGTCACGCCTGTGCCAACATAAGTTTCTAGACCTATACCGACCCCCATTCTTACATCTAAACCTTTTATGGTTTTCAGCATTGCTTTTATTCGAATTGCAGTAAATAAAGCATTTCTCTCGGTGACTTTTAACTGAAACTCATCGCCACGATATATCTCCCAATTCATTGGCGACGCACCAAATTGGTTAAAGTAATTCTTCAACATATCGATCCATTGCGAACTAGGATGCTTTTCAGAATTAATAATATCTCCGGTAATTATGGCTATCATGATTATTAGTTAAAACGCTAATATATTAAATTATAAGCTAATTGATTAATATTTATTGATATTAACGCAGTGATTAATTATAGATAAATAAAAATTACTTAAAACCAACGCCTTGTTAAGATACAATAATCTTTAAAAGAACGCCCAAATTTTTCTAAGAGAATTCGTTCTTCTGGTATAATTTGAAATCGATTCATATACCCTACAAACCCCGCAGCGATCAGTGTATTGAAAGCATTTCCTAAAAATATACCTAAAGCCAACAGTATAAGAAGCAACGCTAAATACATAGGATTGCGAGAAAACTTAAAAATTCCGCCAACAACTAAATTAGAAGCTTTATCTGGTTTTGTTGGATCTATGGTCGTACTTGCTCTTTTAAACTGAAACAATGCCAGTACACCAATTACAATACCAATACCCACTAAAATTTTAGTAAACAACATTCTACCATAAAAATCAAAATAACCTATTGGTAAAAATTCTGCCAATAGATACATCATCAATCCGAAACACAAAAACACTAAAGCCGGTGGTACTTTTAACTCCATTTTATAAAATTACTACTTTTGCTGATGTAAATTGACAAACTAGATTTCAAAATGTTCCCATGAAGCTTGTATTCGCCACCCACAACCAAAACAAATTAAAAGAGATTCAGCAATTAGCACCATCATATATCGAACTAGTTAGTTTAGATACAATTGGTTGCAACACCGATATACCTGAAACTGCCAACACCCTAGAGGGTAATGCAAGAATAAAAGCAGATTATATAACAAATACATATCAACTACCTTGCTTTGCAGATGACACCGGTCTTATAGTAGATTCCCTCAATGGTGAACCGGGCGTATATTCAGCAAGATATGCAGGTACAGAAAACGACTCAACCGCTAATATGGACAAACTATTAGCTAACTTAAGTGATAAACAGAATCGAAATGCTTACTTCAACACTGTAATTGCCTTAAACTTAAATGGTAAAACCCATATATTTGATGGAAGCATACACGGCGAAATTATAGAAACAAAAAAAGGGGATAACGGATTTGGTTATGATCCAATCTTTCAACCAAACGGTTATGAAGAAACTTTTGCGCAATTGCCTTTATCCATTAAAAACAAAATAAGCCACAGAGCTCTAGCATTTAAAAAATTGATTACCTATTTAAATAGTATTCATGATAAATAAAAAAGACAACGGCGAAACTGTAGTCGTATCAGTAGCCTCAGAACGAGCAGAAGCTATTGGTGGTGTACTCATTGCTTTATTTGCCGCGCTTATGGCAATATCACAAATGGTGAATGGCGAATTAGAAGAAGAAATGATGATTGCCCACAACAATGTAGTGAGCTATTCTAGTTGGTACCAGTCTAAAAGTATTAAAGAAAGCTTGAAAGAAAGTGAACTTGACTACTTAAGCACCTTAATTGAAAGCGGTATTGTAAAGGAAGAAAACAGACCGGTAATAGAACAAAGAATAGCTATTGTAAAAGATAAAATAGTAAAGTACGAATCAGAAAAAACAGAAATCTTACTAGGGTCTGAACATGTAGGTGAAGAAAACTGGGTTCAAGACATAGAGGGTGAAATGGGTATTATTACCGGAGTTAAACAATGGGAAAAATTGACCCGAACCTATGATTTCGCAACCAAAAAATTCGACTATGCATTACTATTTTTTCAAATATGTATTGTACTTGGCGCCGTTTGTATCATAATTTATGACAGCCCAGTGCTACAAAAAGGGCTAATTTTGCTTATGATTATCTTTGGTATTTCGGGTACTTTCCTATCTATATATGGGTATACGCTAGCTCCGTAATATTACTTTCTAATAAATTATCCTGATTCAATTATTAGCAGTACCTTTGCCGCTTAATTAACGCCGCTAGTATAGCATGTGTTGCCCTGAGTCTAAATAGGTTATATACGATAATCGCTCTATGCAACATTCATATTTGCGATTTAGTAAACATATTTATGACAAAGTTTGAAGCACTGGGACTGCAGAAGTCCTTATTAGATGCTATTACTGATTTGGGTTTTGAAACCCCATCAGAAGTTCAAGAAAAAGCAATCCCAATTTTACTGGAAGGTGAAACCGATCTAGTTGCCCTAGCGCAAACAGGTACAGGTAAAACTGCAGCATTCGGATTTCCATTAATTCAAAAAATTGATAGTAATAGTAGAACCACACAAGGTTTAATACTATCACCAACTCGTGAGCTATGCTTACAGATCACGAAAGAAATGCAAGCGTATTCTAAATACGAACGTAATATCAATGTAGTTGCCATTTATGGTGGTGCAAGTATTACAGACCAAGCAAGACAAATTAAACGTGGTGCACAAATTATTGTAGCTACCCCTGGTCGAATGAAAGACATGATCAGTAGACGTCTTGTCGATATCTCTAATATAGATTATTGTATTCTAGATGAGGCTGATGAAATGTTGAACATGGGCTTCATGGAAGATATCAAAGATATTCTTTCTGGTACGCCCGATGAAAAATCAACTTGGTTGTTCTCTGCAACTATGCCTAGAGAAGTAGCTACTATTGCTAAAAAATTCATGCATTCTCCACAAGAAATTACAGTGGGTGCAAAAAACTCTGGAGCATCAACCGTACAGCATGAGTATTATGTTGTTGGTGGTAGAGATCGTTACCCAGCTTTAAAGAGATTAGCAGATACAAATCCAGATATATTTTCAGTTATTTTCTGTAGAACGAAACGTGATACTCAAAAAGTTGCCGAAAACTTAATCGAAGACGGTTACAACGCAGGTGCTTTACATGGAGATTTAAGTCAAAACCAAAGAGATTTGGTAATGAACTCTTTTCGTAAAAGACAAATTCAAATGCTTGTAGCAACTGATGTTGCTGCACGTGGTATTGATGTTGATGACATTACACATGTTATCAATTACCAATTACCAGATGAAATTGAGACGTATACCCACCGTAGTGGTAGAACAGGTAGAGCTGGTAAGTCTGGTATATCTATGGTTCTTGTTACTCGTGGCGAACAACGCAAGATTAAAGCTATAGAGAACAAAATCAATCAAAAATTTGAATTGAAAAAAGTTCCTTCGGGAATGGAAATTTGTGGTATTCAATTACATCACTTAGCAAATAAAATAAAAGATACTGAGACCAATTCTGACGTTGATCCTTATTTACCTGAAATCAATGAGATTCTAGAAGGTATAGATCGTGAGGAATTAATAAAGAAATTAATCTCTGCCGAATTTACAAGGTTCTCTAACTACTATAATAAGTCTAAAGATTTAAATTCTTCTGACAGTGGTAGAGATAGAGAAAGAAGTGATGGCCGAAGAGGTGGTGAAATACCAACTAGTGGTGCTGTTCGTTATTTCATAAACGTTGGTGAAAAAGATGGTTATGATTGGATGACCCTTAAAGACTTCATTAGAGATACTGTAGGACTTGGACAAGAAGATGTCTTTAAAGTTGATGTAAAGGAAAGTTTTTCATTTTTTAATACTGAAAGTGAATCTACTGAACAAATACTTGAAAAATTTACAGAGTTTAAAGTTGATGGAAGGTTTGTCAATGTAGAAGTTTCTAAAAACCCCGGCGGTGGCGGTGGCGGAAATCGCAGAAGCGGTGGAAGCGGCGGCGGCTTCAGAGGAAAAAGAAGCAGCGGTGGCGGAAGAAGAGATGATGACCGTGGCGGAAGAGGAAGAAAAGAAGGTAGCTCTGAGTCTAAAGGCAGAAGACGCGACCGTAGCGAATCTAGCAGTCCTAACTCCGGAAAAAGACGTAGCACCAAAAGAAAGGGAGATTTCTTTTAGTTAATTGTATATTAAAAATACGCTTCGGCGTATTTTTTTTGTTTTGTTTGCAAATTAATTATGCTGTCAGTACAATGAAATACTTTTTATCGCTTACTCTTATTTTTCTTTCACTAATAGGTTTCTCTCAAGAAACAGAAGAAGGTCAACGCCTTAGTGCCGTTGTTATAAACGCCCAATCTGATGAACCTCTCGAAAGCGTACACGTTGTTAACTTGAACCAGGTTTTTGGAACAATCACCAATGAAAAAGGTGAGTTTTCAATTACTGCTGCAGTAAATGACACTCTTTACTTCTCTTTTCTTGGTTTTAAATCACAGAAAATTAGGGTAACGAACGATATGTTCAAATTTGAAAATACCGAAATAGCACTAACAGAGCTTGCTTATGCTCTAGAAGAAGTTATTGTTAGACCTTATCAGCTAACTGGGTACTTAGAAATCGACGTAAAGAACCTTCCAATTAACAATGCCTACCAATATAGTATATCGGGCTTAGGCGTTAGCTATGAAGGCGGTAATAAAAACCCTAGCGCTGTTACAAAAGTATTGGGTGCCATTCTAAACCCTGCAGATTTGTTGCGCAACCTCTTTGGTAAAAAACCTGCGCAAATGCGTAAGCTTAGACAAATGAGAGAAGACGAAGATATTCGTAATCTACTTGCGTCTAAATTTGATAGAGAAACACTTACAGAATTCCTTCAATTAGAAAAAGTAGATATTCAAGATATTCTAAATAACTGCAATTACTCCAAATCTTTTATCACTACAGCCAATGATCTTCAGATACTTGACGCCATTAGCAGCTGTTATGAAGAGTATAAAGTTTTGAATAGAAAGAAATAATATTTTTTAAAGTGAAATCCTTGTTATAGTTTTATTGCAAATAACAGGGAAATGAAAAACGTATTCTTATTAGGGCTATTATCTATAGCATTGATTTCTTGCCAACCTAAGAGCAAAGAAAAATCAGAAACTATTGCTGTAGTTAAAGATTCAGTTGAAACCCCTAAAAAGAACCCCAATTTTCAATGGGAAGCTGCTACCGTTTATTTTCTTCTTACAGACCGATTCAATAACGCAAATACAGCTAACGATCTAAATTTTGAGCGTGACGAAGAAACCGGAGAACTCAGAGGTTTTTTAGGCGGAGACATTCAAGGTATTACAGAAAAAATTAAAGATGGCTATTTCACAGATCTTGGCGTAAATGCCATTTGGTTTACTCCCGTTGTTGAACAGATTCATGGTGCTACCGATGAAGGCACCGGTAATACGTATGGCTATCATGGCTATTGGGCAAAAGACTGGACAACTCTTGATCCTAATTTCGGAACCGATAAAGACTTAGATACGCTAATAAAAACCGCCCATGAAAATGGAATTCGAATTTTATTAGATGTTGTTTTAAATCATACGGGGCCAGTAACCGAAGAAGATCCTGTTTGGCCAGAAGAATGGGTGCGCACCTCCCCTACTTGTGAATTTACTACATACGAGAATACTACTGCTTGTACATTGGTTGCGAATCTACCTGATATTTTAACCGAATCTGATGCTACAGTAAATTTACCAGATGCTCTTCTTGCAAAATGGAAAAGCGAAGGCAGACTTAGTCAAGAATTAGATGAACTAGAATTATTTTTTGACCGTACAGGTCACCCCAGAGCACCTCGCTTTTATATTATTAAATGGCTAACCGATTACGTTAATAAATATGGTGTTGACGGATTTAGAGTTGATACTGTTAAACATGCCAATGAAAACTCATGGGCAGAATTATACAAAGAAGCATCTATTGCTTTTGAACTTTGGAAAAAGAAGAATAACGACAAGGTATTAGACGACAACCCTTTCTACATGGTTGGTGAAGTTTATAATTACGGAATTTCTGGCGGACAAGAATTTGACCTTGGTGACAAAAAAGTAAACTATTTCGATAACGGATTTAAAAGTCTTATCAATTTCGAATTAAAGACGGATGCCAAAAAGGATTATGAAACTATTTTTACCAAGTATAGCAAATTACTGCACACCACTTTCAAAGACAAAAGTGTTTTAAATTACCTTACTTCTCATGACGACGGTCAACCTTTCGACCAAGAAAGAACCGATCCAAAAAGAGCTGCAAACGTATTATTGCTTACACCTGGCGCTTCTCAGATTTATTATGGTGATGAAACTGCTCGTAGTTTAGTAATAGAAGGTACGCAAGGCGATGCTACCTTACGTTCGTTTATGAATTGGAATGAGCTAGGCAGTCTACCAAAAACAAAAGAAACCTTAAGCTATTGGCAGAAATTAGGAACTTTTAGAAATGACCACCCATCTATAGGTGCTGGTATTCATAAAAGGATTTCAAAAGCCCCATATGTATTTAGCAGACACTTTACTAAAGATGATTATGTCGATAAAGTAGTTATCGCATTAGATGCGCCGAAAGGAAAAAAATCAATTTCAGTTAAGGGTATTTTTGGTGATGGCACAAAACTATACGATCGCTTTTCTGAAACTGAAGTAACGGTTGACAAAAACAAAGTGTTGTTGGATAATGACTTTGAGGTTGTCTTGTTAGAACTTAGTAATTAGAACTTTTATTTATATCAGGCATTAGAATGCACTGCAATTCTATTGCCTTCGGTATCTTTTAAAAGCCCCATAAATCCGTGTCCGTCACCAATTTCGGTTTTGAGCTGTAATACTTGTCCGCCTGCTTTCTCAACTTTTTCCAAAACTATGGCAGCATCATCACATCCTATGTAAACAAGCACCCCAGCATCCATACTAGGCTTGTATTGCTCATGCTGAACCAAGGCGCCATTTGCCTGACCAATAACTTGCTTATCTGGAAAAAGGCCCATTACAAATTCCCCGAAATTATTAACTGTAATAGTAACATCTAATATAGATTCATAGAACTTTTGTGCTCGCTCCATATTTGCTACCGGTATTTCAAACCATGCTATCATAATTGACCATTTAAATTATGTTTAAGATTTTGTAATCCTTGTTCGAAGTCTTTACCAACCATTTTATCCATAGACATAAAAAGCATCATTATACTCATTGGGAACTTGTTCGTACCAGTGAATCCCCAAGTAACAATACTTTTATTTACTTCATGCTCTTCAAGAGTCATATAACAATCAGATTGCGACTTGTAAGGTTTTAAGAAACGTAAATCTTGTTCTATACGCTCACCTTCTACTATTCTAGTAATTTCTTGTTCGCCTTCACCGACATCTTTATTTCCGCTCCAGTGGCTTGTTGCCCCAACTTCACCATCAACACCGGTAAAGGTAAGGTCCATATTTGGATCCTTTTTAGCCCAAGGAGACCATTCTTGTTGCTTCTTCAAAAACCTTAAATGCTCCCAAACATTTTCTGGTGAATGTTCTAATTCTATACTTCTCGATACCTTATAACTTTTGGGAGCTATTAAGGCCAGAAAAATAATCAATGTCACTATTACTCCGAGAATTATGAATACGGTATACATCGGTCATCTAATTAATTGTTGATTAACAAGTTAGTTAAAATTTAATTATCAGACTTATATCGCTCTAAAATGTCATCGATACTCTTTATTGACTTTTTAGTCCAATTTAATCGTCTTTCCAACATTTCTTCATCTGTCAATTTCCAATCTACACCCGAAGCTTTTAATTGCGTGGTTAAATGCTGAAGTATAATGGCGGCAGAAACAGAAATATTAAGACTCTCGGTAAAACCAACCATAGGTATTTTTAAATAGGCATCTGAGTTTTCTAAAACATAATCGCTCAATCCATTTTTCTCCGTCCCAAAAAATAAAGCCGTTTTACTATCCAGTTTAAAATCTTGTAATAGCGAGCTATCTGCATGCGGACTAGTAGCTACAATTTTATATCCTTTTTCTCGTAACGAATCAATTACTTGTTTTGAATTTTGATACCGTTTTATATCTACCCATTTCTGAGCTCCCATGGCAATTTCCTCATCTAAATGTTGACCGTTTCTGTCCTCTATCAAATGCGCAGTCTGAACACCAAAAGATTCACAGCTTCTTACCACTGCACTTGTATTGTGCATTTGAAATACATCTTCTACCGCTACAGTCAAGTAGTTTGTGCGTTCAGCCAATATATCAACAAAACGCTGTTTTCTATTTACTGAAATAAATTCTTCTAAATATGCTAAAAGGTTCACATCAATCATGCCCCCAAGATAAGAAAAGTATATTTTTATACATATTATAAAAAACTCATGAAGAACATAGTGGTATTAACAGGTGCGGGAATTTCTACCGAAAGCGGATTAAAAACGTTTAGAGATGCTGATGGATTATGGGAAGGTCATGATGTTATGGAGGTTGCAACACCTGAAGGATTTCAAAACAATCCGGAATTGGTTTTAGAGTTTTACAATCAAAGAAGAAGGCAATTGCTAACTGTTGAACCTAATGCTGCACACAAGGCATTGGTTACTTTAGAAGCACATTTCAATGTTCAGATTATAACTCAAAATGTAGATGACTTACACGAGCGTGCCGGTAGTTCTCAAGTTCTACATCTTCATGGCGAATTATTAAAATCAAGAAGTAGTAATTCTACCAATGAAATCTTTGATTGTAAGCAAGATATTTTACTAGGCGACACCTGCAAAAATGGATACCAAATGAGACCTCACATTGTTTGGTTTGGCGAGGCTGTGCCATTATTAGAAGAAGCAATTGCGATTACCGAAAAAGCCGACTATTTAATTATCATAGGTACTTCTATGCAAGTATACCCAGCTGCAAGCCTAATCGATTTTGTAAATTTTTCTACACCAATATATTTTATTGACCCAAAGCCTGCGATATCAAATTCTCAAAAAAATAATTTGACTATTATTACCGAAACCGCAGTAGCCGGAACTCCTACTTTGGTTGCTTCCCTAATTGATAAATAATTCGAGTCTGCCTTACCCACTCTACCAATTTATTAACTTCATTGGCAGTAAGCTCTGTGTCTTTATGAAATAAGGTGTATTGAGATAATGGCATGTTTCCATCAACGACTTCCTCTTCTATCTCCTCTAATAAATGATCTTTTTTATCTAAAGAATAATTTTCCCATTCAGAAAAATTTAAATGTTCTTTACCTTCCTTAACGTGATCTGCTAGCAAAAATGAAACGGGAGCAATATTATTATACCACGGGTATTTTGTATTGTTACTATGGCAATCGTAACAAGAAGTTTCAAAAATATTTTTAAGTTCTGGCGATGGGTTCGTCTGCTTTATAAAAGCCTCTGTATGATTACCTGCAGCTATATTTTTTGTAGGACTGAAAAACTGCATGGCAACAAACACAACTACAACACCTAGGCTAATTTTTTTTAGTAATTTCATATTTGGGGAAAATGAAAATTAAAGATACAATTTTATGACCAAGGTAGAACTTTATGAAGCATTGAATTATGTAAATGCTTCAAGAGAAAATCGTATTAAAATGGCGTCTAAAATTGAAGATAATCTTCATTTAATTCCTATTCTCATTGAAATAACCAAAGAAGATGCAGACCCCATATCATGCAAAGCGGGTTGGGTTTTAGAAAGTATTGCAAAAATTAATCTAATCCCAATCATAACGAACATCGATGTATTTACAGAATCGTTAAAACATATTTCACTAGAATCTTCTGTTCGCCCAGCTTCAAAAATTTGTCAGTTGTTGGTGATAAACGAATTTTCAAAAAAGTCAGAAAAGCCAAAGCAAAATTTAACTACAAATCATTTGAAAACCATTACCGAAGCTGCTTTTGATTGGCTGATCGGTGATTATAAAGTTGCCCCAAAAGCATATTCAATGACAACCCTTTTACTAATAGGTAGAAGAATAAAATGGATACATCCAGAATTACAACAAATACTTAAACAAAACTACGAGAGCAGCAGTGCTGCATACAAAGCTAGAGCAAGAATGACCTTAAAAGTTCTAGAAAAAAAGTAGTGCATTTAAGGAGCTTCGATAATTGTTCATTAAATCATTGTAATTGACCATAACTTAAAGCATTTATGGTTTTAAACTTTGATACGATTAGGTATATTTGCCCCTTATTAATTTAACCAATCATTATGTCTCTTAATGCACTAAATGCCATTTCACCTATTGACGGTCGTTATAGCTCTAAAACCAAATCTTTATCTGCTTACTTTTCTGAAGAAGCACTAATAAAATATAGAGTTAGAGTAGAAATAGAGTACTTTATTGCACTTTGTGAAATTCCTTTACCACAACTTTCTTCATTTGATACGTCAAAATTTGATACCCTTAGAAAAATTTACCTTGATTTTTCTACTGAAGACGCCGAAGAAATTAAAGAGATAGAGAGAACAACCAATCATGATGTTAAGGCAGTTGAATACTTTATTAAAAAGGCTTTCGATGCTTTAAATTTATCGCAATATAAAGAGTTTATCCATTTCGGATTAACTTCTCAAGACATCAATAATACAGCTATTCCGCTTTCTATTAAAGATGCAATGAACGAGGTATATGTACCTCAATATTTTGAGTTACTTGAAAAATTAGATGTATTGACTTTAGAATGGGCAGACATACCAATGTTGGCAAGAACACATGGTCAGCCAGCTTCGCCTACTCGTTTAGGTAAAGAAATTATGGTTTTTGTCGTTCGTTTAAAAGAGCAATTTAATTTATTGAACGATATACCAAGTGCTGCAAAATTTGGTGGAGCTACTGGTAATTTTAATGCCCATTTAGTCGCCTACCCTTCGATAGATTGGAGAGCTTTTGGTCAAGAATTCGTACAAGAAAAATTAGGTCTTCAACATTCGTTCCCTACTACTCAAATAGAACATTACGATCACTTGGCTGCCTTATTTGACGGACTTAAACGCATCAATACCATTGTTTTAGATCTTGATCGCGATTTCTGGACATATGTGTCTATGGATTATTTCAAACAAAAAATAAAAGCTGGCGAAGTTGGATCATCGGCTATGCCACACAAAGTAAATCCTATCGATTTTGAAAATTCTGAAGGTAACCTTGGTATAGCAAACGCTATTTTTGAGCACTTGTCGGCTAAATTACCAGTATCGAGATTACAAAGGGATTTAACCGATAGTACGGTTCTAAGAAATGTTGGTGTACCATTTGCCCATACTATTATTGCTTTTCAATCTACTTTAAAAGGATTGAACAAACTGCTTTTAAACAGAGTGAAGTTTGAGCAAGATTTAGAGAATAACTGGGCTGTTGTAGCAGAAGCTATACAAACTATATTGAGACGCGAAAGCTACCCTAACCCATATGAAGCTTTAAAAGGACTTACGCGTACCAACGAAAAAATCAACAAAGATTCTATCGCAAACTTCATAGATACCTTAGAAGTATCTGATGAAATCAAAAAAGAGCTGAAACAAATATCACCTAGTAACTACACTGGTATTTAGAGTTGTTTTAATGCATTAAAACTTTTCTTTTGTTCATATACATCATATCGCCCGTTTCGGGCGATATGCATTTTAGATTGTGGCTTAAATCGTATATATTTCGATTGAACCCAAACTAAAAACGTATGCAAATAAATTTCTCAGTTGAAAAATCAGTAAGTAATTTATGGGATAAATTAGACGGTTGGTTAGAATCAATTATCTTAAAATTACCAAATTTAGCCATGGCAGTTTTGGTGATGTTCTTATTTTACTTCTTGGCAAGAGGAATACGTAAAATTCTTAAACGAACCATTCTTAGAAAAATATCGCAAGTCTCTATTCAAGAAATAATAGCCAAAGTGGTATTTGTTGCTATAATCTTAATCGGCTTTTTTATAGCATTAGGTGTTTTAGACCTTGACAAGGTTTTGACTAGCATATTAGCTGGTGCAGGTGTTGTTGGTCTGGCAATTGGTTTAGCACTGCAAGGAACTCTTAGCAATACTTTTGGCGGACTCATACTTTCTTTTATGCCACAGCTTAAAATCAACGATTTTATTTCTGCGGACGGTGTATCGGGTTTTGTAACGGAAATTAGTTTAAGAAACATCATCCTTAAAAAACCAGATAACAATGTGGTAGTTATCCCTAACTCTAAATTTATTGAAGGTTCTTTCACGAATTATTCTATGAATAATAGAAATAGAATTTTTGTAAACTGTGGTGTTGGCTATGAAAGTGATTTACAAATGGTAGAAGATTTGACAGTGAAAATCTTAACGGATAATTTTAAGCAGAATAATGATGAATCGGTAGAATTCTTTTTTACCGAATTTGGAGATAGCTCTATTAATTTTATGGTACGTTTTTGGACAGACTGCATCAATGTTAAACAGGAGCAAGCTGCAAGACATAAAGCCATCAAAATCATTAAGAAACATTTTGATGAGCGTGATATCAATATTCCGTTCCCAATTAGAACATTGGACTTTGGAAAAAACAATCTACAAATTGCAAGAGAATAACAAAACTTGAAGCAAGCCACTTAGTGTTGATAAAATCTACCTTTTATTTTCAAGGTAAGCGTCTGAGCATATAAATCTCGATTATCGAGTAAAATTAAAAGCCCGTTGAGCAAGTTCAACGGGCTTTTTACTAACTAACTAGACTAAATATTATTTATTGATTTGAACTTCGTGCGGGTAAGGAATTTCAATACCTGCAGTATCCAATGCTTTCTTAGTACCTTCAATGGTTGCAAAATAAACATCCCAAAAATCTTCTGGCTTACAGAAAGGACGAACTGCAAGATTTACAGAACTATCTGCCAATTCAGAAACATTTACTGAAGGAGCTGGATCTTGTAATACCAAAGGGTTTGCCTTTAACATTGCCAATAACACATCTTTTGTTTTTTGCAAATCAGAATCATAAGCTACACCTACCGTTGTGTCAACTCTTATTTTACCTTCTGCAGTATAATTTATTATGTTACCATTTGCCATTGCACCATTAGGAACAATTGCTAACTTATTTTCTGGTGTTACCAACTTAGTTGTAAAAATCTCGATTTCTTTTACATTACCCAGAACACCTTGTGCTTCTATTAAATCTCCAATTTTATAAGGCTTGAATATGATAAGTAAAACACCACCTGCGAAATTTGAAAGAGAACCTTGCAATGCAAGACCTATTGCCAAACCAGCTGCTGCGATAACTGCTGCAAAACTTGTAGTTTCAACACCTAATGTTGAAATAACAGTAATGATTAAAAATATTGTAAGTGCCCATTTCGCTAAATTCAGCAAAAATTTCTTTAAAGACTCATCGTACTCTTGCTTGGTCATGCCTTTATTTGCTACACCAATCAATTTTTTAATAACCCAAGAACCGATTATATATATTAAAATGGCCATCAGAACCTTTGGTCCATATTCCATTGCCATTCCAATTCCTTTGTCAATCCATACTTGTGTGTTTTCCATTTTAAAATGTTTTTTTAGGTTGTTTGTATATTACTCTCACTTATTATGACACCAATTTTATTGATTGGTCACATTGAAAATTTATACAAACAACTACAAACGCAAACAAAAAGCCCACTACATTTACGTAGTGGGCTGTATATCTATTAGTTAGAATTAAAACTTAGCCTTTCAATAAATCTCCAAGTTTCTCTAATCCTTTACCATTAAAATCAGATTTTTCCATAGCTTTTATTAATTGAACAAAACTAGCAGGGTTCATATCATCACCTAGTACACGAACCAGAATTAATCCTTTTTCATCATTATCTCCATAGATTACTAACTCATCTATTGAATCATCATCTCCTTTTAACTGCAAGGTAGCTTTACCCATTGCCGTATTTATTTTCATAAGCTCACTATAATCATCATCTTTTAAAATTGACTTTATAGTTGCTTTTTGAGCTTGATAATCAGCTTCGTTTGTGTCCTTTTTTTGAAATGCTAATACATTTAATTTTTTAAGTGACGAGGCCGCTTTCATCTCTGAATCAGTCAAATTTGCCTTTTCTAAATCTAAAAGACTAGAAGGCAAATCAAAAGACATGAAATTTGGATTCTCTGCACTTGAAATATAATACTCTTGCAAACTCTGTTCTGATGAGCACGATGATATGGTAAAAACTAATACCAACATCATCATAAAATATACTTTTTTCATATTATTCTTTTTAAATTATAAAAAGGTCTCCCAATGAATTAGAAGACCTTTTTCAAATATGTTTATTTGCCCGATGCTTTGTTCAAATCTTTAGGTAAATCCATTTTATTGGTCAAAGTACCTATCTTATTTAAATCGATATCACCGGTAAGGCTCACTAATACTGTTTCAAGTTTTCGACCGTTATGCCCCACATCTACATTCTCTAAACCACTAACGAACATTAATAATTCTGATACGTGATCTTTCTTTTTACCGTCTTTCACATAAAACTTAACGTTAACATCTTGATCTTTTACGCGCATTAACTCTTCTAGCTTCGAAGACTTAAGATATTTCTTTACGGTTGATGTCATATCTGCCGTTACCGAAGCATCTTCTGTCATAAAAACTTTTACATTTCTTAGTCCGCTAGCGATATCCATAAACTCCTTAGCCTCTGCGTCGTCGCTCATACCGCCTAATTTAGAAACTAGGTCGATCATACCTTTGTTTACTATTACAGACCCTACATTATCCATATTTTCATATTTGTCAAATACAGATTGTGAAAAACCCAATACGGGTAAAATTGCCATTAAAATTACTACTGCTACTTTTTTCATGATTGTTGTTTTTAGTGCCGCTACCCTATTTAGGTTTTGGCGATTGATGAATTGATGAATATTTGTTTTCAAAAAAGTACTGAAATTATGGGGTCAACACTTTTGAATACTATTTAGTTCCCCTTCTTTGCTGCTTTGCCTAATTGGTCACCACCAGGTAAATCCATTTTATCGGTCAATTTCGACACTGAACGTAAGTTTATATCTCCGGTCAAGGACAAAAGAACAGTTTCTAACTTTTTACCATTGATGTCTATATCAACATCTTTTAAACCAGTTACAAACATTAAAAGTTCTTTTACATGGTCGCTATCTTTACCTTCTTTTACGTAAAACTTTACATTAGAGCTACCATCACGTACTCTCATTAGTTCTTCAAAAGAAGAACTACTTAAACGATTGGTAACCCACTTATCTACATCATTAGAAATAGCTGCATCTTCAGTAGTTATCACCTTAAAGCTGGTTATGGAATTAACCAATTCAAAAAATTCTTTTGCTTCGGGATCATCTGAACTTACGCTCATTTTACCCAACATCTGAAACATTTTTGGCTGCATGGCAACAAAGGTTACCTTATCGTTATCTTCATACTTCTCAAAAATATCTTGAGCGTTGATTATTACAGGGGCTAACACCAAAAGCGTTAATACTAGTATCTTTTTCATTTTAATTTTTTTTCGTTAAAAATTTATTTGTTGTTTTTTCAAATTCCTCTAAATAATACAGTTGCTCTGTACCTTTATTAAAATTCATTGCTAATAAGGCCAAAGCCTCTTTTGCTGATTCTATTTCCTCTGGTGTATACTCATCTGCTAAAGTAACGGGAGGTGGTGTAGGCTGATAAAAATAAAGCCCGACCATAAAGACTGCTATCGCAGCAACGGATACCCATTTCAAATAATTTCTTATAGGTTTTAATGGCACCTGCTTTGTAAAGCGTTCTTCTTTTGCTTTTGTAAAGTAATTGAACAAAGGTGCATACTGCTCTAAATGAGGAGCAACTTCATCTTCTGAAAAATACTTTCTCAGCTTTTCTTCTTCAGCAACCGTAGTGGTCGCTTCAAAATACTTTTCTATTAATTTTTCTATATTATGCAATTCCATAATTATGCTTTTCCATTAATTTTTTCCTTACGGTTTTTCGTGCTCTGGACAAAGCAACACGTATGGCTGTGGGTTTCATATCCAGTAATTTCTCTATTTCTTCATATTCATATTGTTCTACATCTCGCAATTGTAATACCATTTTTTGCTGCTCTGGTAATTCTTCCATTATACGTTCTACCCAACTAATACTATCTTTTGCCTCTAATTCGCTTTGTAACGATGTATTAGCATCTGTATAATTAGTATGTACCAATTTCAAATTACCGGCCTGCTTAGATTTTAACCTATCCAAACAAAAGTTCTTTGTCATTGTCATTGCAAAAGCTTCTACATTGTTATAGCTATCCATTTTATTCTTCTTGGACCATAACTTTATTAAAATCTCTTGCGTTGCGTCTTCAGCTTCTTCTGTAGACACCAATAATCTTTTGGCCATACGGAATAACTTATCCTTAAAGGGTAACACAATATTTAAAAACTCCGTTTGTTTCATTTTGGTTTGGCTGTTCGTAAACTTTCTTATCGGTTTACAAAAAGAAGACGATGTACAACGATTTTTGTTACAATTAATTTTTATTTTAATGAGTTGTAAGTAAATTTAACATCCTTATACTAATTATATACGTACTTACTTAAACGTTTATTATCCGTGTACTAATGAGCATTATAACACCTTAATGTTCATGAACATAAATTATAATTTAAAAAGAAGCTATGAAAAAATTTTTCTTGTCCCTCCTATGTTTCGGATTTGTTGTTACCTCTTGTAATAATGATGATGATACTGTTATTGAAGAAGAAGTTGTTGAAACACCCGAAGAAGAAGTTCCTGTTGTTGTAGATATTGAAGTCCAGAATTTTTTCTGGCAAACTCTAAACCTTTATTATTTTTGGCAAGGTGATGTTCCAGATTTAGCAGATGATCGTTTTGATACACAGACTGCCTATGAAGAATATTTAACTGAAAACTCTGAGCCAGAAGCTTTTTTAGAAAACAAATTATTATTTTCTGAAGACAGATTCACTTTTTACAACGAAGATTATACTCAATTAGTAAACAGTTCTGCTGGTGTATCTAAAAGTAACGGACTACAATTTGGTTTAGGTCGTATTTCAGGTACAGACGATTTATTTGGCTTTGTGGAATATATTGTTAAAAATTCTAATGCATCTGGTCAAGATATAAAAAGAGGCGACCTGTTTATTGGTGTTGACGGACAGACCTTAACCGTAGATAATTATATTGATTTACTTTTTGGCAGTAATGATACCTACGCTCTAAATATGGCTGAAATTGTCGATGGCGGTATTAGCGCTAGTGACAGAAAGGTTACATTAACCAAATCTGAAGGCTTAGTTGAAGACCCTGTTCACGTGAGTAATGTCGTTACTTCTGGTGACAAAAAAATTGGCTATTTAATGTACAATCAATTTGTTTCTGGTTCTGAAGATGCCATGAATGCCGTATTTGCAGATTTTATTGCTCAAGGTGTTAACGATTTAGTATTAGATTTAAGATATAACCCAGGAGGTAGAGGTTCTACAGCTGCGGTACTTGCTAGTTTAATCAAGGGTACGAATACATCAGACTTACTTTATAAAACTGTGTATAACGCAAAATTACAAGCACAATTCGGTGACTCTTCAGAAAATTATTTTGTGAGTACTACAGGTGCTTTTGACGGAAATTCTGATGCACCCTTAAATACATTAAATTTAAATAGAGTTTATATCATTGCAGCAGAAGGTTCTGCTTCTGCTAGTGAGTTAGTAATGGTCGGTTTAGCACCATATATAAATGTTGTTCATATCGGCGGAACCACTGTTGGTAAAAATCAAGGATCAGTATTATTTGTTGATGATCCAGATGGTGGTAATGTTTATGATGCTGAGAGAGTTGATAATATTAACCCAAATGTACAATGGGGATTACAGCCTATTATCAGTCAAGTTGAAAATAGCGCTGGGTTTACCGATTATGTAGATGGTCTAGTACCTGATATTGAACTTGATGAAGATGTTACCAACCTAGGTATTCTTGGTAATGCCGACGAACCTTTATTTGCTAGAGCTATTCAAGAAATTACAGGTGTCAGTGGTAAAAGAAATTTCGATGTACTAATGCCTGCAAATGTAGTTTCTAGTTCTAAACTATATAATCCTAGAAATACTGTACTATTATTAAACAACAGTATACCTGTTTCTAAAATTCCTTTAGCTGAAAAGAAATAAATCTAAAACATTTCAGTTTCCCTATTTATGAAGAAGATATTAATATTATTAGTTGCTGCAATTGCATTCTCATGTTCTAAAGATGACGATTTATCTTTACCGAACACGGTAGACCCAGATGGCTCTGCAAATGTAGAAGTCCAAGATTTTATGTGGAAAGCCATGAACTTTTGGTATTTCTGGCAGGCAAATATAGATGATTTAGCAGACGACCGTTTTGAAAGTACCGAAGACGGCAAAGCTGCATATACTGCGTTTCTTGATTCTGAAGAAAATCCTGGGGCTTTCTTTGAAAACAAATTACAGTATATAGAAGATCGCTTTAGTTTTTATAATGAAGATTATAGAGAGCTTACTAATTCGCTCGCAGGCATATCTAAAAGTAATGGTCTAGAATTCGGACTGGTTCGTTTTCAAGATAGCGAAGATATTTTCGGCTTCGTTCGTTATATTGTTCCAAACTCAAATGCGTCAACAGTTGAAATTCAACGTGGTGATCTTTTTACTGGTGTTGATGGTCAAACATTGACCACATCTAACTATATCGATTTGCTTTTTGGTGAGAACGATACCTACATCTTGAATATGGCAAATTTTGACAATGGCAATATTACACCGAACGACGCGGAAGTTTCACTTACCAAACAAGAAGGTCTAGCTGAAAACCCGGTTTTTATAGCTAAATCTTTTACAATTGCAGGTGAAAATATTGGATACATCATGTACAACCAGTTTACAAATGAATATGATGATGATTTGTATTCAGCAGTTGAAGATTTGAAATCTGCTGGAATTACCAATCTTGTAATGGATTTACGTTACAACCCTGGTGGATCTGTAAACACAACGCGCTTATTAGCCAGTATGATTTATGGTACTAATACGTCTGATTTATTTTTAAGAAAGCGTTATAATGATAAACTACAAGAGCAATTTAATGACAGCCAATTAGAAATTAATTTTGCAGATAAAGTGAATGGCAATAGTATCAATTCTTTAGGGTTGACTAAATTATATGTATTGACTTCTTCTAGTTCTGCCTCTGCAAGTGAATTGTTGATTAACAGCCTAGAACCATATATGGACGTAATTCAAATTGGTGATGTAACTAGAGGGAAAAATGAGTTCTCTACTACCCTAGTTGATGACCGCGATAATTCTTACTTGTACACTCCATCAAGGGTAAACAATATTAATCCAGATAATCAATGGGCTATTCAACCCTTAATAGGTAGAAATGAAAATGCTGATGGTTTCTTTGACTTTACAAGCGGTTTACAGCCAGATTATGAATTAAAAGAAGATTATAGCAACCTTGGTATTTTAGGCGAGGAAAATGAGCCTTTGTTAGCGAAGGCAATTGAATTGATAACGGGTGCTACGGGTAAACGAGATTTTACAGTTAAATACCCTATCAATATTATTAGCAGCTCTAAAGAGAACAGCCTTATGAGCGATAAAATGGTAGATGATACGGTTTATGATTTGGAGTTCTAAAACATAGCTAATCATAAAAGAAAAAAAAGGACAGCCAATTGGCTGTCCTTTTTTTTTGATTACAAACTTAACTTAAAACCTAAGCGAACATTTCGTCCTTTAGTGGTATACGAAACTAACTCTGTATATTCTTCATTTAAAAGATTATCGATTGCCAAAAATGCAGTTAGATTACTACAAAACTGATGCCTCAATTGTAAGTTAGCCAAACTAAAACTATCTAAAGTTACGTTAGAAAATGTAGCAAAATCAGTATCAGTTCTATCTGATACATACTGATAAGAAAGTCCAACAAATGTTTTCTCTTTAATAGCATAACCTATAGTTGCATTGATTTTGCTTTTAGGTACTCTCAATGCTAATTCTTCTTTAGAATTGGTATACGTATAGTTAGCATCAAACGTTAGTCCTTTAGCTAGTTCTGAATTTAACCCTACTTCTACCCCATCAAAATGAGCGGTTTCAGCAGCGTTTCTATACTGACTTTCAAAAGTTGTAAAATCAATTGTAACATAATTAATTCTTTCTTCTTCGGTTCTATTAAAATAGACTGCATTAATAGTAAAAGCATCTGAAATTTTAAATTCAAATCCTCCTTCTAAAGTAGTATCCTCTTCTGGATCTAAATCAGGATTCGCCCCAAACGGACCATATAACTGCGATAAGTTAGGTGCAATGTATGATGTTGCATAGCTACCCATAAACTTTAAATACCCATCATTAATGCTAATTCTGTAAGATGGATTAATGTTATATATGAAATTAGAACCATAATCACTATGGTTATTTAATCGAACACCAGCATTTACGTTAATACCCTGCTCACCAACATACACCGCATTTAAATAAGGATCAACTGTATTACTATTGTATTCCTCGCTAAATAAAGTTTGATTGTCTATATAATTCACACCAACTATGGTATGAATGTTATCTGAGAACGTGTACTTATTAAAAACATCTAATACATAAGATTGTGAATCGTAAGTTGCAGGAAAACTAGATTCGAAAGACCTCGTAATCTGATTAAATGCCGTATTTACATTAATGCTCCCGTTTTCATACCCATATTTAGAACTTAATCCAAATCTAGATTGCTCACTTGTAAAATAGAAATCTGCATCTTCAATAGGGAAACCGTTATCAAAATCACTATTCAATTTATTATAGAAGGCCGATGCGTTTAGCTCAAAGTGTTCAGAGAATTCATATCCTACTTTTAAGTTACCATCTATTCTAGAAACTTCGTCTGATTCCGTACCTATTGCAGCGGATAATCCATCTGTAAATTGATGACCTCCAGATGCTAAAACAGATAATTTTCCATGCTTAGCTGTTAAGTTTACCGTATTTGAAATATCGGAAATATTATAATTCTGATCATCTTCCGTTTGGTTAGTTCCAAAACTTGATATAATATCAAGTGCAAGACCTTCTTTCTTCGCTTTCTTTGTAGTAATATTTATGACTGCCGTTGCTGCTGAATTTCCATAAAGTGTACTCGCTGCGCCTTTTAAAATTTCGATACTTTCAATTTGAGCAGCATTCAATAATCTTAAATCATACTCTGCACTTGTACCCGATGGATCTGATACTTGAATACCATCAATTATAACCAAAACTTGGCGGTTATTACCACCTCTAACAAAGGTAGAAAGGTTCTGACCAGCATAACTTCTGGTACCGTTAATTTCAATTCCGCTTTTTGTGTTGATAATCTCAGCAACCGAACGTCCCTGATTTTGTGCCAATTCTTTTTGAGAAATAGTAATTATGGTCTTACCCGAATTTTCACGCTTTAATTCAAAACGCGAATCACTAACGACAACCTCATCTAATTGTACCGTTTTTGTAGAATCTTGCTCTTGCTGTGCTCCTACCTTTACACATAATAATACAGTGACCGCAGGCCACAATAAATAATTTTTCATTCGTTTAAATTCATAAACGGGAGCGTAGTATGTCTGTACCCATACGCAAACCTTTATCCCGAAAGTTTAACAATGTTCGTTTGAATAAGGCAGGTCTCCTGACTTGTTTAATACTATTCTGCCTTCCCATGTTTTCCAAACCGGTTTGGATTCCAAAGTGACTTTGAAGAAAATAGTACCTCCTTAAAAAGAAGTATCAAACAAAATCTATTTGCCAATAGATAAGTTTGAAATAAACTTACAGTTGCGGGAACAGCTCTAGATTTTCACTAGATTCCCTTTTAATTTCATCACAAAAGCAATGAAAACCAAAATTCACGGCGAAAGTAAACATTTAGTTTAATCTTTCTAAGTAAACTTTTATAATACTACTTTTGAAAAATAGACGAACTACCACCATGTTTAAACGCTTACTTTTTATAAGTTACCTTCTTTTGTTATGCGGATGCAAGCAAGAGAAAAAAGATCCATTTTCGAATCAAACCTCTATTAGCAGTACATCCATCCGATATGCCAATGGTTTTGAAATTGAAACTCAGAGTAGTGGTATTACTATCATCAAGGTCTTAAAACCTTGGGCAAATGCCGAAACTACGCACACCTATGCTTTAGTCCCCAAAGAAATACAAGCAAGCGTAACCCTAAACAAAAATGAATATGATGCCATCATCTCAACACCTGTTGAAAATATCGTGGTAACCTCAACTACTCATATTCCTGCTTTGGAAGAGTTGGGAGTTTTAAATAATATTATTGGCTTTCCAGACACCAAATACATTTCATCTAAAGCTGCGCGAGAGAGAATCGATTCTGGAAAAATAAAAGAATTGGGCATCAATGAAAGTCTAAATACCGAAGCTGTTCTTGCACTGCAACCAGATCTTATTTTCGGCTTTGCCATTAACGATGGTAATAGTACCTACGAAACCATACAACGTGCTAATATATCTGTAGTTTATAATGGCGATTGGGTAGAAGAAACTCCTTTAGGTAAAGCCGAATGGATTAAGTTCTTCGCTCCTTTTTTCAATAAAACCAAAGAAGCTGATGCTGTTTTTAATAAAATTGAAGCATCTTACCTAGAAGCCAAAAAACTAGCTTCTGAGGCTAAAAACAAACCTACCGTTCTTAGTGGAGCCATGTTTAAAGATGTATGGTATTTACCTGGCGGAAAAAGCTGGGCAGCGAATTTTCTTGAAGATGCCAATGCTGATTACCTTTGGAGTGCTACGGATGAAAACGGAAGTCTTTCTTTAAGCTGGGAAAGCGTTCTTGATGTTGGGCAACATGCCGAGTATTGGATCGGACCTGCACAATTAGCTACTTACCAAGAAATGGAATCATCAAGTCTGCATTATACACAGTTTGATGCCTTTAAAAACAGAAAAATATTTACAACCGCAAATACAAAAGGTGAAACCGGGGGAACTTTATACTATGAACTGGGGCCGCAAAGACCAGACCTTGTTCTAAAAGATTTAATTCATATTTTGCACCCAGGGCTACTGCCTAACTACGAACCCTTCTTTTTTAAGCCATTACTTTAATTGTCAAAAAAATCAACATACAATTTACATTTCATAGCCTTACTGGTAGTATTGCTATTATGTTTTATTATAAATATTTGCTTAGGCTCTGTAAACATTTCATTTGTAGATACTCTAAAAGCGTTATTTGGAACAGCAACTAAAGACTCTTCTAGCTACTATATCATTTGGGAATATAGATTACCAAAAGCGATAACAGCTATATTGGTGGGTGGCGGACTCTCACTGAGCGGATTGTTGATGCAGACCTTATTTAGAAACCCCTTGGCAGGCCCATATGTACTTGGTATTAGTTCTGGTGCCAGTTTAGGTGCTGCTTTATTAATTATGGGAACTTCGCTATTTTCTGGCGCATTTACCTTTTCTACTTTCAATGACATTACACTTGCTATTGCATCTAGTCTTGGTAGTTTTCTAGTATTATCACTAGTTCTTGTAGTTGCAGCTAAAGTAAAAGATACAATGGCGCTATTAATTATCGGACTCATGTTTGGCAGTATAACAGCTGCTATTGTAAGCGTACTTTCATATTTCTCTAAAGCTGAAAAATTACAACAGTATATTTTTTGGTCTTTTGGTAGTTTAGGTAATTTATCTTGGGTGCAATTACTAATAGTCGGGCTATGTACTATAATAGGAATTTTTCTAAGCATCATCTCCATTAAACCTTTAAATGCTTTTTTGCTCGGCGAGAATTACGCTAAGAGCTTGGGTATTGGTTTACAAAAATCGCGGTACATTATCATAATAGCCACAGGGCTACTTGCTGGATCCATTACTGCCTTTGCTGGACCTATTGCCTTTGTAGGATTGGCCGTACCACACATCACCAAACAACTTTTACTCACTAGTGATCATAAAATTCAAATACCCGCTGTACTTTGTTGTGGTGCGATTTTAATGCTAGTATGCGATACCATTGCCCAATTACCAGGCTCAGTTAGTGTTTTACCGATTAATGCCATTACCAGTATATTAGGAGCACCAGTGGTAATATGGTTATTGGTACGAAAAAGAAAAATGATATTTTAATTGTAAAACAAGAGACATCGATTCTAATAATCTAAATAGCGTTTTAAAGATAGAAGACCTTTCCATTGGCTATGATAAAATGGTTATCGCTTCTGCTATATCATTTCAACTACAGAAAGGAGAACTTGCTGCTATTGTAGGCATCAATGGAATTGGTAAATCAACACTACTAAGAACCTTAGGTAGATTTCAACCCATAATTTCTGGATCAATAAAAATTGAAGGAAAAGAGTTATCAACTTATGACGATTTACAAATGGCTTCAAAAGTAAGTGTGGTACTTACAGAATCTATTGCTTCTAAAAATCTATCGGTTTATGAACTTTTAGCTTTGGGTAGACAACCTTATACAAATTGGTTAGGAAAATTAGCAAATCAAGATATTGCAATTATTAATAAAAGTATTGCTCTTTTAGAATTAGAACCTTTCTTAAATAAAAAATGTTATCAGCTTAGTGATGGTCAATTACAACGCGTACTTATTGCTCGTGCCCTAATTCAAGATACCGATATTATTCTACTTGATGAACCTACTACTCACTTGGATCTATATCACAAAGTTCAGATTTTAAAACTACTAAAATCTATAGCTCATGAAACGAACAAATCTATATTGTTTACAAGCCATGAAATCGAACTCGCTATTCAATTATGCGATAAAATGTTGATTTTAGATGGAACTAACAATGCTTTTGATCAACCTTGTAATCTGATAGCGAATAATAGTTTCGATACCCTATTCCCTGCTGATACTATTTCTTTTGACTCAAATACCGGCTCTTTTAGAATTAAGAAATAGCTATTTCGACATAAATAAGAATTTAGATATGGTATGTTAATTAAAATAGACCAGCTCTTTTAAACTTTACTATGCAATCAAGTATCTTTACCCGATTACGTTAGCACACCGATGAACGAAATTTATATTTATTTACTAATAGGAATCCTTTGTCTTGCCTTAGGATATTTTCTTGGTAACTATATTCAGCTTCTAAAGACAAAATCTCGTCAAAGCACTTTAGAAGAACGTGAACAGCAAATGCTAAATAACCTTTCCGTTTTTCAGGATAGATTAAAAGAAAGTGATAAATATAAACTACAACTACAATCTGAAAAAGAGCAACTAGGTAATCAAATCGTTAGATATCAAGCAGACCTAGAAAACTTGCAGCAAAAGAACAGTGAACAAAAAGAAGAAGTTGAAAAGCTTCAAGAAAAATTTACTAAAGAATTTGAGAACCTTGCCAATAAAATTCTTGAGGAAAAAAGTTTAAAATTTACTGAGCGCAACGAGAAGAACATCAAAAACATTCTTACTCCCTTAAATGAGAAAATATTACTTTTTGAAAAGAAGGTCGAAGAAAGTCAGAAAGAAAACATCAGTATACATTCTGCATTAAGAGAACAGTTACTAAATCTACAGACCCAGAATATAAAAATTACCCAAGAAGCAGAAAACTTGACCAAGGCTTTAAAAGGCGATAGTAAAATGCAAGGTAATTGGGGCGAACTTGTATTGGAACGTGTATTAGAAAAATCAGGATTAGAAAAAGATCGAGAATATACTGTTCAGCAGAGTTTTACACGTACAGATGGTAGCCGAGTATTACCAGATGTAATTATCAATCTACCCGATGGTAAAAAAATGATAGTTGATTCTAAGGTTTCATTAACCGATTATGAGCGTTATGTAAATGCTGAAGATGAATTCAGAGACAAATACTTAAAGGACCATATTAACTCCCTTAGAAGGCATGTAGACCAACTGTCTGCAAAGAAATATGAAGATCTGTATGAAATGGAGAGTCCGGATTTTGTATTGATGTTCGTTCCCATAGAACCGGCATTTGCCATAGCTATCAATCAAGACAATTCTTTATACAATAAAGCTTTTGAGCAAAACATAATAATTGTCACTCCTTCTACGCTTCTTGCTACCTTGCGTACTATTGATAGCATGTGGAATAATGAGAAGCAGCAACGAAATGCTATTGAAATTGCAAGGCAAGCGGGTGCTCTTTATGATAAATTTGAAGGTTTTGTTAGCGACCTAACGAAGGTTGGCAAAAAGATGGACGAAGCTAAAGGTGAATACCGTGGTGCGATGAACAAATTAGTCGATGGTCGTGGTAATATTATCACTAGCATTGAAAAGCTAAAAAAGATGGGTGCGAAAGCTAAAAAATCAATTCCCGAATCGCTTTTAAACAGAGCCATTGAAGATGATGATTTTGAAGAGGAACCGAAATTAAAACTATAATAAACAACCATTAATTTAATATTTAAACTAAACACATGAAAAAGATAGTATCATTATTTTTATTAGGAGTCCTAATTATTGGCGGACTATATTATGCCTTTATATACTTCGTGACTTTTAGCGAAGGAACTCGTTCAGGAGAACTTATAAAAATTAGCCATAAGGGCGTTATCGCCAAAACATGGGAAGGTGAAATTAGCCAAGGTATTTCTGGAGCTCAAATATTCTCTTTTTCTGTATTGGACAAAGACAAAGAGGTTATCGAAAAATTACAAGAGTATCAAGGTCAATATGTAAAAATAAGTTATGTTGAACGCTATACTACTTTCTTCTGGCTAGGTGATTCTAAATACTTTGTCACTAAAGTTCAAGCAGAAAAATCACCACATGTCAGAAACTAAGAAAGAAATTATCAAGTCTATGGAAAAGTTCAAAAGCGTACGAGAGTCTAGAGTTTCTATCACCCAATTAATGCTTCCTTCCCATTCTAATTTTGGAGGAAAAGTACATGGTGGACATATTCTGAACCTAATGGATCAAATTGCATTTGCATGCGCCTCTAAACATTCGCAACAGTACTGTGTAACAGCATCTGTTAATCGAGTAAATTTCTTGAACCCGATCGAAGTGGGTGAATTGGTTACTTTAAAAGCAAGTATTAATTATACAGGGCGTACCTCTATGGTAGTAGGTGTTCGTGTGGAGTCTGAGAATATTACATCAGGCACAAAGAAACATTGTAACTCATCTTACCTTACCATGGTAGCAAAGGGAACAGATGGTGAAAATGTTCCCATACCAGGATTAATAATTTCTGACGACCAAGGTGTTAGAAGATTTGCACGTAGCAAATACCGTAAACTAGAAGCTCAAGAAAGAGACACTAAATTTGAATCTAAATCTTTTAATTCTGAAGATTATTTAAAAGAGCTGAAATCTGAAAATATTAAGATTGAGATGAAGTAAGAAGCTTTGCCGCGCCAGCATCTAAAAACCAGACCAAGTCTTTTGTTTTAGGTGCTACGTGACTAGCCGGGTATTCTAAATACCCTTCTTCTCTCTCTATAATAATTTTGACCTTTTCTGCCTTGCTATCACCTGTTACCAAAAAAGCAACAGTTTTCGCGTTATTAATTATTCTACCCGTCAACGAAACTCGTCTTTGACCAGATTCTGGATGAATAGCAACTTCGCAATTATCCGGTGAAACCCAAAGATTAATTTCATGAGGAAAAATAGATGCAGTATGACCGTCATCGCCCATACCAAGAATTACTAAATCGAATTGAGGTAATCCTAATGCTTTTGGTAATTCTTTATCCAACAAATTGCCATAACGTTTGGCTTCTTCCTTAGGATCGTTTTCTCCTTTTATTCTATGAATGTTCTCCTCAGGTATAGCAACCTTAGAAATCAGGTGCTCAACAGTCATTTTATAGTTACTCTCATCATCCGTGGGTACTACACATCTTTCATCACCCCAATACAAATGAATGTTTTTCCAATCAACATCAGTAGAAAACTGTTCTGCTAATACATCAAATACAATTTTAGGCGTACTACCACCAGACAAGGCAATATGAAAAGCCTTCTGAGTATCTGATTTTTCAATCAAATATTTAGAAAACTCTTCAGCAACCTTTACTTTATTTTGATAAACTTTTACTTCCATCTTCTCTCAACACTTAAATTAATCTTCTACCCTACTAGCAAATTACACAGTAACCAGATTCGTCTGCTAAATTCTCGCTAGGGTTTCTCCATTCTCCAACACCTTCAATAAGCTCATTAGCATTCTCAGGTCCCCAAACTCCGGCTGCATAGCCATACATCTTTACATCCTTACCGTTTTTCCAGTAATCTAAAATAGGATCTACAAATGCCCAAGCTGCCTCAACCTCATCTGCTCTTGCATATAACGTCGCATCACCTTGCATCGCATCTAATAATAGACGCTCGTAAGCTTCCATTACGTGAGTTTCGGTTAAGCTAGAATAGTAGAAATCCATATTTGCTCGTTCTACTTCAAAACCTTGCCCAGGTACTTTTACTCCGAATTTTATCAAAATTCCTTCATCTGGCTGAATACGAATAACTAATTTATTATCCTTATTACTTATACCAGATTCTTTAAAAATTTGATGGTGCGGAGTTTTAAAATGTATAACTACCTCAGTAACTTTTGTAGGCATACGTTTTGCTGTTCTTACATAAAAAGGAACATCTGCCCAACGCCAGTTATCTACAAAGAATTTAACCGCCGCAAAGGTTTCGGTAGTTGAATTTTTATCAACGCCTTCCTCTTCACGATATCCTTTTACTTCTTGTCCGTCAATTTTAGAAGACACATATTGTGCTCTAATGGTATTTTCAAAAAGTGTCTTCTCATCATTCATAACCCGAAGTGACTTCAATGCTTTCAGTTTTTCATTACGAATTTCTTCTGCATCGGCACTCAACGGTGGCTCCATAACAATAAGAGCAACTATCTGTAATAAATGACTCTGAAACATATCTCTTAATGCGCCAGATTTATCATAATATCCACCTCTTTTTTCAACACCAACGCTTTCAGCGTTGGTAATTTCTACATGGTGAATATAATTTCTGTTCCAAAGTGGTTCAAAAATACTATTGGCAAAACGTGTTACTAATAAATTCTGTACGGTTTCTTTACCTAAATAATGATCTATTCTAAATATCTGATTTTCCTTGAAATAGGTATGTAAACCATCATTTAATTCTTTGGCAGACTCTAAACTGTATCCGAATGGCTTTTCAACAATAATTCTTCTCCAACCCGTAGATTCCTCATTCAAACCTTGATCAGATAAATTCTTTGCTATTGGCTCATATAAACTTGGCGGCGTAGATAAGTAAAACATATGATTACCTTCAGTACCATATTTTTGATCTAAATCTGAAATACGTTTTTCTAAACGTTCGTATGAAGTATCATAATCTGAACCTAAATCTTCGTAAAAAAGCTTATCTGCAAATTTTTGAATATAATCTGCATCAAATTCTTTACGCTCCTTTTCTAAATAAGGACTTTCTAAAACTACCTTACTTCTAAATTTTAAATCGCCCAAGTCACTTCTACTAACACCAAGAACTACAAAATTATCTGGGAGATCATTCCCTTTATATAAATTGAATATTGCTGGTATCAATTTTCTTGCCGTTAAATCTCCAGATGCCCCAAAGATTACGAGCATTTGATTTTCTGTCTTCTTCATTATAGGTTGATATTCTTAATTATTCAAATATCTTAAAAAGTAAGCCATTAACGGTCTTCTTTAAGAGGGAATTTAGAATTAAAGTCAATATTTTAAATTATTTTTGATAGACATTATGTTATCGCATTTTTTATTGTGCAGTATCATTCAGTGTAGTGTAATTTTAAAACATTCAATTTATGTATGATTTTGGTTTAGTAGGTCTTGGAGTAATGGGACAAAATTTTATCCTCAATGTAGCTGATAACGGATTTTCTGCCTTCGGATATGATTTAGATGATGAAAAGGTTGATGCTCTTAAAACTTTAGGTGGAGATGAAGAAAAAGTAAGCGCTTCGAGCAACATAAAAACCTTCGTTAAAAACTTAAAGCAACCACGCAAAATAATGCTTTTGGTACCTGCAGGTAAAATTGTAGATGGTGTTATAGAATCGCTTTTGCCACATATTGATAAAGGTGATATTATAATTGATGGAGGAAATTCTTTCTTTACAGATACCGACAGAAGAGAAGCCTATTTACAAGAGAAAGGTATTAACTTTTTCGGAGCAGGAGTTTCTGGTGGTGCTAAAGGTGCTCGTAAAGGTCCGAGTATTATGCCTGGTGGTTCAAAATCTGCATACGAACATATTAAACCAATTTTTGAAGCAGTATCTGCCAAATATAACGGCGAACCATGTGTTGCATATTTAGGACCTAAATCTGCCGGTAACTATGTAAAAATGGTTCACAATGGTATTGAATACGGTTTGATGCAGCTGACTTCTGAAATTTATGATGTTCTTAAAAAAGGTGGTGACTACAATAATGATGAATTGCACAGCACCTTCGCAAAATGGAACGATGGTAGATTGCAATCGTTCTTAGTTCAAATTACATCTGAAATATTCGAGCAAGAAGATGACTTAGTTAAAGGACGCCTGGTTGATCAAATTTTAGATAAAGCAAAACAAAAAGGAACCGGTAAATGGACAAGCCAAAATGCAATGGATTTAGGCATACCTGTACCTTCAATTGATGTTGCCGTTAGCATGCGCGAACTTTCTGCTTTAAAAGATGAAAGAATTAAAGCCGATGCTTTATACGACAGACCATCTGTAGCACATATGGATAAAGAAAAGTTGGAAGCCCTTACAGAAAAAGCTTTATACTTTTCATTTATAATTACATACTCTCAAGGGTTACATCAATTAGCCGATGCTTCTAGAGAATACGGATACGATTTAGATATTTCTGAAATCGCCAAAATATGGAGAGCTGGTTGTATTATACGGGCAGGTTTGTTGGCTGACATTACTGAAGCTTTTAAAGCTGAACCTAATTTACCTAACCTTTTACTTTCTCCGAATTTTGTAAGCAAAGTAAAAGAAACAGTTGATGCTGCTAGAGAATTGGTTGCTTTTGGTGCACAAAACGGAATTCCGTTACCTGGTCTATCAAATTCGCTTACATATTTTGACGCCTACACTTCTAGCAAATTACCTTTGAACTTAATTCAAGCGCAACGTGATTACTTTGGTTCTCACACTTACGAGCGTTTAGACCGTGAAGGTATTTTTCACACAGAATGGGAAGATTAAAAATCAACATTTGAAAAAATATAAAACTGTTTTAAATAGTATTTGCCTTTCACTGATTATGGCTACGACTATTATGTCGTGTAAAGAGGTTTCGAAAGAAGAAGTTCCGGTTGAAATTCTAGACAACCATACTCTTGACAGAAAGGCAAATGCTATTTTAATAGACTCTCTTGTTAGGCAAGTTTACGTACCAATATATTCTGATATTTATAACCAGACCAGAGATACTAGAACATTGCTTACCGCTACTTTAAGTATAAGAAACACCAGCTTAAAGGATAGTTTATTTGTAAGTAAAATTGATTACTACAATACACAAGGCGATTTAGTTAGAAGTTATATCGACACCCCTATTTATCTTACTCCAATGGAGTCTATTGATTATGTCATTGAACAACAAGATACTTCTGGTGGTAGTGGCGCTAATTTTTTGATTGATTGGTACTCGCAGAAACAACTGAATCCGTTGTTTCAAGCGGTTATGGTTGGCGGTTTAGGTGCACAAGCGTTTTCTTTTACTACAGAGGGTATTGAGATAATTGAGTAACTGTCTTATTTTCTTTAAATTACCAATAGCTAATTATAGTCTATAATTCATACTGCCTTTATGTATTCTATTTACGTTATCGAATTATCTAAAAAAGTGTTCACGGAGAATAGAAAATTTAGAGAAGCGAATCCGCAATTTAATGGCGTGTTAGAATGTCTTTATGTTGGCATGACAAGTAAAACTCCTAAAGAGCGCTTTGACCAACATAAAAACGGAACCTTGAGCAAAAAAGGACATAATATATCCTCAAAAATTGTACAGAAATACGGCTTATATCTACGCGGCAGTCTTTTTAATCATATTGATAAAATAAAATCAAGAACTGAAGCTTTAAAAATGGAAGAGCAATTAGCTCTTGAGCTTCGACGCAAAAAGTATGCGGTATGGTTTAACTGATACTCTTACTTAGGCAATGGCGTTACAGCATCTAAAAGTTTATCTTCCATTCCGTAATATTTCAAGGCAAAACCGAATGCGACAACAGATAGAATTATACCAATAAGAAAAACGGTATATGTCCACCTTAATAGTCTATACTTTTGTTGCAATACCTTACCCAAGTAATACAAATCCATACTCAACGAATCGTAAATTGATTCTTTACTCTTAATAATATCTCTCAATTTGGATTTAAAGTCATCCAATTCCATAGTATGAAAATTTCCGAAGAACAAAAAATTAGTATCCTTCTTCTTAATTTCTTCTTCTACTACATCGGTATTACTCACTTTTGGTCGTGTAGCTAAAACGGACATAATCATAGAAGCGATACTAAAAAGCACAAAAATTACTGTCGGATATATTAGATAAGAATTTGATGGAGAGTCTAGCTTAGGTATCAAATTAGCCAAAAGAAGCGATATTATAATCGCATTTACAGAAAGTAGAATATTAGCTTTAGTATCTGCAATATCACTTAGTTTAATATGATTTCTAAGTTCTATACGATATAAGGATTGAATAGCCCGTTGCGGACTCTCATCTTTTAATTTGGCTTTTAATATTTCTTTCTTTTCGGTTTTTTCTGCCTTTTGTAATCTAGAAATTAAAGCAAGGATGTTTTCTTCTTTTTGTTCCTGCCAATTTTCTTTCGCAAAATCTGTATAATACTTGTGCTGTATACGAAGTTTCTCCAAATAACTTAATCGCCATGTATCTAAATCAAGAATAGATTCGTTAAAATTTTCTAACTCCATTCTTAATAATTGAAGCATCTCTTCAAAATCTTCAGATGCATAAAACCATGTACCTACATCTTTTAAAATTTTTTCAGAATCATTTTTAGGTTCGTCATCTTGCCAAGTACTTTCTATTAGTTCAGCTATAGCCTTTATATCATGTGAAGAACAACTGTTGTCTTTTAAAAAGTCGGAAGCCAATCGAACGCTTTCATTAACATGGCTACTATAATCTACGGCAAAACCGGCATGAATAAACCAAACAGCAATTAGTACTTTATCGACGTTAACATCTAAATCGCTTGAAGCTTCAAGTATCTTTTTCGCCTTATCAATTGTTTTATTAGAATACCCCTGACTATGAAAAAGAAAGTTCTTGCTCATTTGATCTGCCATCAAATTTTTAATATATTTTTCAGCTTTTGCTGTTATAGACTCATTCATAATTTTGGGTTTAATTCTTAATATTTATCATTGCGCATTTTATTTATTACCACAATTAAAACACGCCATCTGCGCTTTGGTCATTTCGACATCTTCAGACCCTTTTAATTCTTCGGTCAATTCTTCACTTTTAATCAACTCTTGATGAAATAAAATTGCATAATCCTCTAGGTCATTTCGCCTAGTTTTAATTTTCGCAATTAGCTCTTTTCCATCTAACTCAAAAATTTCATTTGTCCATACTCTAAAAGATGACTCTATAGCTTCATCTGTTAACAATAACTGTAATTGTTTCGCTTCTTGTTCAAAAACTGATAGCGGAATATCTCTCATAAAATACACATCGAACGGAGATATTAAACCCGGTAAAAAATCAATTTCAGATTCAAAACTTTGCACCTCTGGAAGAAAAGCATTATTTGATATTAAAGTCGGCAACACACCCTCTAGATTAAAAAATGCATTATCTCTATCGCACGGTAAAGGAACAGCAATAATTGAGTCTCCGTTATTTTCAATAGCCCAGCCCCATTGTTTCGCATGACGATCCCAATCACCTATCAACAAATCAAATAGACGTGCCCTAACCAATGCATTTACATTTAAACTAACCTTGTTTGTGTTTTTAACTTTAAGCTCTTGTAAATCATCTGTATCTATTAACGAATCTACATTCTTAAGACCTAACCACGCTGCGTTTCCTTCTGTTTCATATTCTAAAAGAAATAACCGATTTCCATATTTATCATTATAATCTGAAAGTTGTTCTTGTTTTGGTAAGAACACCAACTCAGGCATGGTATTTAGAATATTTCCTTTTTTTGAAAGTTCAGAAACTACTAATGCAGCATAAGGATGTTGTGCAGAAATACCATCGACCACTATATTTTCTATCCCTAAAGTATGGGCTATTTTCGGTACTAATGGTGAAGGGTCTTTAGAAACACTACGCAACGTCATCAAGCTACCGTCATCTTTCTGTAGTTTTAGTGAATGCGTTTGTTTGCCTCCACCTTCTTCTAAAATATGTACATTATCATTTAAATATAAGATTGGAACTTTTACAGGTGTAGACCACGCTTTTCTATACTGCTCGCCCTGCATTACATTTTTAATTCTATTAGCTTCATACAAAGTGCTTGCTGCAACTAAAACAGAGTCATACTTTTTAAAATCTATATTATCGACATCAGAAAGCCCTACAATCTCACAAGTATCGAATGTTTTATCGGTACTAGATAATGACCAATATGTAAATGATGTAAATAGTACCACTAAAAAAATCACTATAAGTACAACTTTTTTCAACCTCAATCATTTTGCGTTAACGAAACAAGATTAGCAATAAAGGGCAAAATTGAATTATCTAATAAAATAATTTTTTAACCTTAAAAAGGGATGATGCAGATTATGAGGTATCTACGTTTATTCACATCAGCATATGTTAAAATTGTGATGATATCTCAATATAAATTGATTAAATTTAAGGGTCAAGCAATTATTTGAATTTAAAGTATGTTTTTATGAACGGATTAATAATGGATTACCCACTTACCACAAACACCATCTTAAAATATGCGAATAGTGCTTTTCCAGACAAAAAATTGATTTCATACTTACCTGATGGAAGCAGACATGAATATACCTACGGGAAATTATATAAGCGTTGTTGTCAGCTTGCTAATGCCTTAAAAAATAAATTAGGAATTACTAAAGGTGATATGGTCGGTACATTTGCTTGGAACCATTATCAACATGTAGAATTATATTACGGCATACCTGGTATAGGTGCTGTTTGCCATACCATCAATATAAGATTATCATCTCAGCAAACAGAATTCATTATCAATCATTCTGAAGACAAAGTAATCTTTGTTGATGCGACCTTAGTTCCTTTATTAGAAAAAATAGCCCCTAAACTAGAGACTGTAGAAAAATATATAATTATTAATGCCCCAAAAGGCTTTACCACTACCCTACCTAATACGATACATTACGAAGATTTAATAGGAGAACAATTAGATGCTATTGAATGGCCGACGATAAATGAAAATGATGCAAGCGGCATGTGCTACACAAGTGGCACTACAGGTATGCCAAAAGGAGTTTTATATAGCCACAGATCAACATACCTACACGCGATGACTATTCTATCACCAAATGCCGGTAATTACAGTAATAATGATATAATTTTATTAGTTGTGCCTCAATTTCATGTAATGGCATGGGGTTTTCCATATATGTGCTTGTTAACCGGTTCAGACATGGTTATGCCCTCATTACACCTGCGACCAGATGCCATTATTAGAATTCTTGAAAGTGAAAATATCAACAAAGCTAACGGAGTACCATCTATATGGAGAGGTGTGTATGAAGAAATGAAAAAGAATCCACCGAAAACAAAACTAGCCTTAGAAGAGTATTTAGTTGGCGGCTCGGCTTTATCTGGAAGTCTTATAGAAAATTTTGAAAAAGATTTCGGAATTAAAGGAGTTCAAGCATGGGGTATGACAGAAACCTCACCACTTGGTACCGCCAGCAGACTTCAAAGAAAACATGATAGCCTTAGCTATAAAGAGCAAATTAAAGTACGTGCAAAACAAGGAATTGAATTTCCAGGCATAGAAATGCGAATAATTGGTGATGACGGAAAAGTAGCTCCTCGTGATGGAAAAACAATGGGAGAATTACAAGTTAAAGGAGTCTGGGTTATTAAGTCTTATTTTAAGACTAATAGCCGCGATAACTTTACAGAAGATGGATGGTTTAGAACAGGCGATGTAAGCACAATCGATGCTAATGGGTACATGGAAATTACCGATCGCACCAAAGATTTAATAAAAAGTGGTGGTGAATGGATATCTAGCGTCGCACTAGAACTAGCGCTGATGTCGCATGCGAATATTAGAGAAGCTGCTGTAATTGCAATACCTGATGAAAAATGGTCTGAAAGACCTTTAGCAACATTAGTTTTAGCAGACCAAAATAAACATGTATCAACCGAAGAATTGAAAGAATTTTTATCAAAAGAATTTGCTAGTTATCAAATACCCGACAATTATGTTATCATCGATGAAGTACCAAAAACAAGCGTTGGTAAATTTGACAAGAAAGAGATTAGAAGATTATATGCAGAAGGGAAACTTTAAAATAAATCTAAGTTCCCCTTCTACTATATTATAAGTCTAATAATAAGACTATTTACTTAAGTACATTTTACGTCTAGCGTAAAGGTTGTAAAATTCATCGTCTTTTAGACTATCGATGAATAAGATGCTTTCACCTGTACTCTTCATCTCAGGACCCAAATTCTTATTTACATTCGGGAATTTGTTGAAAGAGAATACTGGTTGCTTAATTGCAAAGCCTTCTAATTGCGGATTGAATTTAAAATCTTTCACTTTCTTCTCGCCTAACATGACTTTAGTAGCATAATTTACATAAGGCTCCTTATAAGCTTTCGCTATAAAAGGCACTGTACGAGATGCTCTAGGGTTAGCTTCGATGATATAAACTACCTCGTCCTTAATTGCAAATTGAATATTTATAAGACCCACTGTATTTAATGCTAGCGCAATTTTTTTAGTGTGATCCTTAATTTGCTGCATTACCAATTCACCAAGATTAAATGGTGGTAGTGTTGCATTAGAATCTCCCGAGTGAATCCCACAAGGCTCTATATGTTCCATGATACCAATGATATACACATCTTCACCATCGCAAATAGCATCTGCTTCTGCCTCTATAGCACCATCTAAGTAATGATCTAATAGTAATTTGTTGTTTGGTATTTTTCTAAGAAGATTAACAACATGTTCTTCTAGTTCTTCTTTATTAATTACAATTTTCATTCCTTGCCCACCCAAAACATATGAAGGTCTAACTAGTAATGGAAAATCTAAAGTATCTGCTAACTCAGAAGCTTCATCTGCAGTTTCTGCAATACCATATTTTGGAAAAGGAATATTATTCTCTAATAGCATTTCTGAGAACCTACCTCTATCTTCTGCTAAATCTAAAGCATCAAAACTTGTTCCTATAATCTTTATACCATATTTAGATAACTTCTCGGCTAATTTTAAGGCTGTTTGCCCACCTAATTGAACTATTACTCCTTCAGGCTTTTCATGACGTATAATGTCATATATATGTTCCCAAAAAACTGGTTCAAAATAAAGTTTATCTGCTGTATCAAAATCTGTTGAAACCGTCTCAGGATTACAATTGATCATTATAGTTTCATAACCACATTCAGCTGCAGCTAAAACTCCGTGAACACAACAATAGTCAAATTCAATACCCTGCCCTATTCTATTAGGTCCGGATCCAAGAACTACAATCTTCTTCTTATCAGTAACTATACTATCATTTTCAACATAACGTGTACCGTCTGGCTTTTCTATTTCTGCTTCGAAAGTTGAATAGTAATATGGCGTCATCGCCTTAAACTCTGCCGCACAAGTATCAACAAGTTTATAAACTCTATTAATATTTAGCTCTGTACGCTTGGTATACACTTCACTTTCATAACAATCTAACATGTGTGCTATCTGTCTGTCTGCAAATCCTTTTTGTTTCGCTTCTAACAGTAAATCTTTTGACAGGGTAGCAATCGTATATTTTGTAATTTCTTTTTCTAAAGAATACAATTCCTCATACTGCTTTAAGAACCACATATCGATTTTAGTAATCTCATGAATACGACTTAGCGGAATGCCCAATTGTATTGCATCATAAATTACAAAAACTCGATCCCAACTAGGTATGGTCAGTTTACTTATTATTTGATCATAATCTTTATACCCTTTACCATCAGCACCTAAGCCATTTCGTTTAATCTCTAAAGACTGAGTTGCTTTATGCAATGCTTCTTGAAAAGAGCGACCAATACCCATAACTTCTCCTACAGACTTCATCTGCAGACCTAAAGTACGATCCGATCCTTCAAATTTATCAAAGTTCCATCGTGGTATTTTTACTATCACATAATCTAATGTTGGCTCAAATAAAGCCGATGTTGATTTAGTAATCTGATTATCTAATTCGTCTAAAGTGTAACCTATTGCCAATTTAGTTGCCACTTTTGCAATAGGATACCCGGTTGCTTTTGAAGCTAAAGCAGATGATCTTGATACTCTTGGATTGATTTCAATTGCTATAATATCTTCCTTTTCATCAGGACTAACAGCGAATTGCACATTACATCCACCTTCAAAATCTCCTATACTACGCATCATATGTATAGCCATATCACGCATTTTCTGATATGTTCTATCAGATAATGTCATTGCAGGTGCTACAGTTATAGAATCTCCGGTATGAATACCCATGGGATCCATATTCTCTATAGCACAGATAATAACAACATTATCGTTTTTATCTCTTAGAAGCTCTAATTCATATTCTTTCCACCCAATCAGGGCTTTATCGATCATTACCTCATGAATTGGAGAAATCTCTAAACCGTAACTTAATTGCTCGTCAAAATCTTCTGGCTTATAAACTATCGATGCTCCTGCACCACCAAGTGTATAAGAAGCTCGTATTACTAAAGGAAAACCAAACTCTTGAGCAATTTCTTTACCTTTTAAGAAAGAAGTTGCTGTAGCCTGTGGCGCCATACCAACACCTATCTTCAACATTAATTCTCTAAACTGTTCTCTATCTTCGGTAATATTAATAGCATCGATATCAACACCTATTAATTCTACACCGAAATCTTCCCAAATTCCTTTTTTATCAGCTTCTATACAAAGATTCAACGCCGTCTGACCTCCCATGGTTGGTAAAACTGCATCTATTTGAGGATGTGCTTTTAAAATCTCTACAATAGATTTCGTTGTTAATGGTTTTAAATAAACATGATCCGCCATTGTAGGATCTGTCATTATAGTTGCAGGGTTACTATTTATCAAAATAGTTTCAATACCATCTTCACGTAACGAACGTAAAGATTGACTACCTGCATAATCAAATTCACATGCTTGACCGATAACAATAGGACCTGATCCTATTAGTAAAATTGAGTTTAAATCTTTTCTTTTTGGCATTTTTGAGTTGAGTATTTTGGGAATTGGACAAAAAAAAGGTGCTACTTTCGGAAAAGTAACACCTATATATTATAAAAACTATACAATCATTATTTCTTATGTCTAGTTTCAGAGGAAACAGTCAATTTCTTTCTTCCTTTTGCTCTTCTTCTTGCAAGAACCTTTCTACCGTTTACGGAAGCCATACGCTCACGAAAACCATGTTTGTTCTTTCTCTTTCTTTTTGACGGCTGATATGTTCTTTTTTGTCCGGGCATCTCTTAAACCTTTTCTATTTAAATTGAATTATTCAGATTTCTCTGTGAAACTGGGCGCAAATATACAAAGAGTTTTTTCTTTAACAAGTGATATGAAAAAAATATTTTTATAAATCCGTACGTCACAAAACGAAGCTTTTGATTAATTTTGCCCGAATCGAAATTTAGCGCCGAAATCGCTTTATTTTAATAGGGTTACGATTAATTTCAAAATTACAATCAAACAATCATCAAGAAATAAAAACTTAAAATATGTTCAATAAAAATTTAAAATTAATCATTGCAGGACTCATAATTGCTTTTTCTGTCTACCAATTTATAGAAGGTAACATCGGAAATGGCATATTTTTAATCCTACTATCCTTAATTTTCATCTTTCTTTATTTTAGAAATGAAATTATTCTTTTGGCTTTTTTAAGAATGCGTAAGCAAGATTTAACCGGAACAAAGAATTGGTTAGATAAAATTAAAAATCCTGAAGGGGCACTAACCCTTAAACAACAAGGCTACTATAATTACCTACATGGTATTATATTTTCTCAAACCAATTTAACCCAAGCTGAGAAATACTTTAAAAAAGCACTAAAGCTTGGCTTAACAATGGATTATGATGTTGCTATGGCAAAATTAAGCCTAGCAGGTATTTCCATGCAAAAACGTCGCAAGAGAGAAGCTACCATGTTACTTAACGAAGCCAAGAAATTAGACAAAAACAATATGTTGACGGATCAAATTAAAATGATGCAACAACAAATGAAGAAAATCTAATCTTATTTAGTTTCTCTATAATATCCTTTATTAGGAATTTCTACAGTATACTTTTTACGAGAATTATTATTTAAATGCGCCTCTCTCAACCAAGGATTGTGGCGCTTTAATATTTTGTAGTTGATTTCATATTCTTGTGCAAAATCAGCGAAGTCGCTTACTGGTTTATCTATTTCTACCGTAAAGGTCGGTACCGCTTCGTACATATCTTCTTTCTCGATATGAAAACCATACTTTTCTGGATTAGAAAGGATTTCTTTAATCGCCATAATTCTAAATACATACCTACCTGTTTCACTACCAAGTAACAAATCCCAGTAATTATCGACTTGCTGAATACCCATATACTTATTGATTGCACCTGGTCCTGCGTTATAAGCAGCAGCAGTTAATGCCCAACTACCATATTTGTCTTTCCATCTGTTTAAGTACTTACAAGCAACCTCTGTAGACTTTTCTAAATGGTAACGCTCATCTACGTTTGAATTTACCTCTAAGCCATATTCTCTACCCGTTTCTCTCATTATCTGCCAAAAACCAGTTGCTCCTGCTGGCGAAACCACATTCGTCAATCCGCTTTCTGCTACAGCTAAATATTTAAAATCATCAGGAATTCCGTTTTTAGCCAAAATTGGCTCAATTACAGGAAAATACTTATTAGCTCTTTTAATAAGTAATACTGCGTTTGATTGCCAATACGTATTCACCAAAAATTCACGATCTATACGCTCCATAATTTCTGGATCTGCCTGAGGAACTACCTCTCCTGCAAAATTCAAATCAGCAGGTATATCTATAGATGAAATTTTATATGATTTAGATACATTTTTCTGAACGCTATCATTTGCAACTAACCTATCATTATTTATAATACCATCAGTATTTCCCACAGCAAATATCAATGTACCTGCTACAAATACCACACCCAACAACATCAATATATTCTTAATAGTTTTCATGAATTTTATATTTTAAATTATTTCTATCAACACTTTACTCTACCAAAGGTATATATAGAACTATCTTATTCCAAAATAATTGTTGGCAAGTTCTCGTTAAACCACTTTGCCCTATGTATTATCATGGTATGGGTTCCATTGGGCACATGTATACAATTACCACAATTTTCAATTGGGAACACAGGATCCTTCTCACCTTGTATATGCACCAATTTTTCACACGGCTCCTCTTGCTTCCAATTTACCAGCTCATTTATACTCCAATCTATATAGCTTTTATCTCTAACAGATAAATACTTTTCATATAACGAAAGGCGTTTCGTTACACTTTCGCCAAATGCATATTTAGCTAATAATTCTACATTGTTAACCAAACCAGTAGGTAGCAGTTTATGCACACTGGTATACCTCGCAAAAATCATACGTTTTGGCAACTCATATCTAGTTTTTACACTCGACACAATTATTACTTTTCTTACCTCAATATACTTAGACATTTCTTGAACTAGGAGTCCGCCTAACGAAACCCCCAACAATACCACATTTTCATGTTGTATTTTACTACACATGTTTTTTGCATAATCAACAAATGAAATGCCCCTTACGGGAATACTCCATTCTAAAAAATGAAGTTCGAAGCTTTCTTTGGGTAATTTTATATACTCAAAAATAGCAGGACTTGCTGCCATACCAGGCATACAATACACATGAATTACATTATCTGTCATAGTCACGAAGCGTAGTAAAAACTAGGAAATTAAGTATTTTTTAACTACTTTTGTAAGAGAATGTGAAAAACATATACAATTTGATATGTTATATTTTATACAGCATTCACTAATGATAAATTACGATATGAGAACATCGTAATTTTTTTGTCTAACAACAAAACTAAAATTTTCTATATGAACGATGTTATCATTAATGACAATTCTTTTCTGCGACAATTTGAAACTACTGTAGATGGTCATCTTGCCAGAATTGAATATTCTTCTCAAGAAAGAAAGATATTTCTTACCAAGCTAGTTGTTCCTGAGGAAATTACAGATGAAGATTTTAGAGAAAACTTCATAAAAGCTGTTTTAAGTATTATTCAAGATAGAAATCTTAGAGTCGTTCCAACTAGTCCTCATATCGCAGGATTTCTTCGAAAGAACAGAAGACAATACAAAGAAATGTTACCTATCGGTATTCGTATCTAATAAATTAAAAAGCCTTTCAAATGAAAGGCTTTTTTTATGCTTCTACTTTTTCGTTTACAAAATTAAACCGAACCAGACCGTCCTTATCAATTTCGGTCAACTTCACTTGATGCAAAGTATTTACCAATTCGGGATTCCAAGGTGATTTTACTTTAACGTAATTCTCAGTAAACCCATGAATATACCCTTCTTTATTCTCACCCTCGAACAACACAGTTAAATCATTACCCAACTGACTCTCATAGAACGCTCGTCTCTTCTTTACAGACAACCCGCGTAACATTTTACTCCTTTTACTTCTTACTTTATTAGGCACAACACCATCCATTGTAGCTGCAGGAGTATTATCTCTTTCCGAATACGTAAAAACATGCAAATAAGAAATATCTAAATCATTTAAAAAGTGATACGTTTCTAAAAAATGTTCTTCAGTCTCACCAGGAAAACCAACAATAACATCAACTCCAATACAGCAATTAGGCATTACCTCTCTAATCTTCGCTACACGTTCTTTATAAAGATTCGTCATATAACGACGCTTCATTAACTTAAGAAGATCATCACTACCACTCTGTAAGGGAATATGAAAATGAGGCACAAAAGTTTTACTTTGAGAAACAAACTCAATGGTTTCGTTCTTTAAAAGATTAGGTTCTATTGATGAAATTCGTAAACGATGAATACCATCAACATCATCTAAAGCCGTAACAAGATCTAAAAAAGTATGCTCATGCTTTTTATTACCAAACTCCCCTTTACCGTAATCCCCAATATTTACTCCCGTTAAAACAATCTCTTTAATGCCTTGCTCAGATATATCAGCCGCATTCTTTAAAACATTTTCCAAAGTATCGCTTCGAGAAATACCACGTGCTAAAGGAATTGTACAGTAGGTACATTTATAATCACAACCATCTTGAACTTTCAAGAAAGCTCTTGTTCTATCACCAATAGCATAACTACCTACATAAAAATCGGCATCTGCTATTTCACAAGAATGGACCTTACCATGATCATTTTTGGTTAAATCATTTATATAGTCGGTAATCTTGAATTTTTCTGTAGCTCCTAAAACCAAATCTACCCCATCAACATCAGCAAGTTCTTCTGGTTTTAATTGAGCATAGCAACCTACAGCGGCAACAAAAGCATCGGGATTTATCTTCTGTGCTTTTTTAACTATGGTCTTAAATTTTTTATCAGCGTTATCGGTTACAGAACATGTATTTATAACATACATATCTGCTTTCTCTGAAAAATCTACCCTATCGAATCCCTCGTCAGCAAAACTTCGGGCTATGGTAGATGTTTCTGAAAAGTTCAACTTACATCCTAAAGTGTAAAAAGCCACTTTCTTCTTCATCTAATAATCTCTTTGAGCGTGTAAAAATACCTAAACTTCAATTAGCTGTAACAAGCTAAGTAGTTGAATTTCAATTCTAAATACTTAGTACTTTCTCCATTTTTTTGTTACTTCAAATACATGGGTTAAAATATTGGCTTCAACTTCATCAAACTCTACCCCTCTTCTAGCCATCATTACTTTAGCCGCATCAAATGCTTTTGCAGGCTGATATGCCGTAAACCCAGATGCTCCACCCCAACTAAAACTGGGAACAAAATTTCTAGGAAAACCTGGAACATATATATTGGAATTTACCCCAATTACAGTACCCGTATTAAACATGGTATTAATAGCGGTCTTACTATGATCACCCATCATTAAGCCACAAAATTGTAATCCGGTTTGTTCGAAACTCTCCGTGGCATAATTCCACAAACGAACTTTCGCGTAATTATTTTTAAGGTTCGAGTTATTTGAATCTGCACCTATATTACACCATTCTCCTAACACGGCATTACCCAAATACCCTTCATGACCTTTACTTGAATATCCAAAAATAACCGAGTTACTAACTTCACCACACACTTTACTATAAGGACCAATAGTAGTTGCCCCATAGAGCTTACCGCCCATTTTTATTATAGCATTATTGCAAAGTGCCAAGCCACCACGTATTAAACTTCCTTCCCAAATTTCAGAATTCTTACCTAAATAAATAGGTCCGTCAGTAGCATTTAAAATACTAAACTCAACCTTTGCTCCTTCTTCAAGAAATATACGCTCTGGGTGAATTAGTTGGTTAGTACTTGATATGGGTTGACTTTTTCGACCCTTTGTAATGAAATCAAAATCGAACTGTAAGATATCTGCGTTTTTATCGAAAATATCCCAAGTATTATTGATTTGAACTATATCACCTTTATATTCAACTACATCTAAATTACTTAATTCATCTGCACTTTTAGAATTTGCAGCTAAATAAGCGATTATCAATGCGCCTGACATTAACCTTTCGCCCGACCGCAAAGCTTTAACCGCTTTTAGCAACTCGTTCGATGGCAATACCGAAGCGTCTATAAAAACATTAGAATCTTCTAAATTAACAGGGTATTTTACACTTAAATAGTCTTCAGTCAAAGATGTTACCGAAACTTTTAAAAATGCTTCCCAACGCTCTTTTAAGGTCATGATACCTACTCGAATTTCTGAAACAGGACGCGTAAAAGTGAAGGGTAAAAGATGATTCCTACGAGGACCATCAAAAAGAATAAAGTTCATACAAGATGATTTTTTTTCAAAATTAACAAATATCCGTAGAGCATCTATATTTAATAGACAACTTCCTTTATTTAAAAGTTAAATGCAAAAGAAACGCCTTCGAAAATTTCGAAGGCGTTATATTTAATAGAAAGAATAAAAATACTATTCTTCTTCTTTTTTCTCTTCTTTTGAAAATTTCTTGTACTTGTTCTTGAACTTATCGATACGACCAGCTGTATCCAATAATTTTGCTTTACCAGTGTAAAACGGGTGAGAAGTTCTTGAAATCTCCAATTTTACTAATGGATACTCAACACCTTCAACCTCTAAAGTCTCTTTAGTATCAGCTGTTGATTTTGTTAAAAATACTTCTTCGTTAGACATGTCCTTAAAGGCCACTATCCTATAATTTTCTGGGTGTAAATTTTTTTTCATTATAAAAACTTTAACGCACCCATTCCGACGGGCACTCATTTTAAGGCTGCAAAAATAGTGAAATTATACAAACGGACAACTTAGAAATCAAAAAAAATATTAAAATTAAATTTTATCACTTTTGTAACATTATATCTCGACAACGTACTAATATACAAAACAACCTATAATCACTATTTATCATGGAAGAAAATCAACCTAAAACAGGAAAATTTGCAAGAACGTACGGTATAGTACTAGGCACCCTTACTATCATTTTTGCCGTAATGCTTTATATTGCAGGTCTTCAATACGAACAAAGTCTTGCTTTATTTGCTGTGAACATAAGTATAATGGCAGGTGTTATTGTATTTGGAATTTATAAATTTCGAGAGGCTAATAACCATTTGTTAACTATAAGCGAGGCTATAAAGGTCGGCATTGGTATTGCCTTAATCGCTGCAATTATGGGTATCTTATATAAAATGATTTTTATCAATATAATTGAACCCGATTTTATGGCAAATTATATGGATGCTCAAAAAGCAGAAATGATTTCTCAAAATCCAGATATGACCCAAGACGAAATAGATACTGCCGTTAAAATGATGGAGAACTTTTCTGGACCATTTTTAAGCGCTGCACTTGCTCTTATTAGTGCATTATTTTTTGGATTAATAATTTCACTTATTGGTGGATTAATTCTGAAAAAAGAAGAAGCTGCTTATTAATACTAAGTAATTGTAGTATTTTTGGAGACAATACCAGAAGTAGCGCATGCAATTATCAATAGTAATTCCTTTACTTAACGAAGAAGAGTCACTTAAAGAACTTCATGATTGGATTGTATCTGTGATGCAAGCCAATCATTTTTCTTATGAAATACTATTTGTTGATGATGGCAGCACTGATGCCTCATGGAATATTATCACATCATTATCTGAGGAAAACCCTGCTGTTAAGGGAATTCATTTTTTACGCAACTTCGGTAAATCTCAAGCACTACATGCCGGTTTTAAAGCCGTAAGCGGCGATGTTATCATCACTATGGATGCCGATCTACAAGATAACCCAGAAGAAATTCCGGAGTTATATAATATGATAACCAATGAAGGCTACGAATTAGTATCTGGCTGGAAAAAGAAACGCTACGATTCTATCGTCTTTAAAAATACCCCTTCAAAATTATTTAACTGGGCAGCTAGAAGAACATCTGGTGTTTATTTACATGATTTCAACTGCGGGTTAAAAGCATACGCTAAAGAGGTTGTAAAGAACATTGAAGTATCGGGCGAAATGCACCGATATATTCCTGTACTTGCAAAAAATGCCGGTTTTTCTAAAATTGGAGAAAAGGTGGTTCAACACCAAGCTCGCAAATACGGTAAAACAAAATTCGGAATGGAACGTTTCATAAATGGCTTTCTAGATTTACTGACCATTTGGTTCGTATCTAGATTCGGTAAACGACCTATGCACTTATTCGGCGCATTGGGCGTTTTAATGTTTTTAATCGGATTCGGATTTGCTATCTATTTAGGTATAGATAAATTATTCATAAACAAGTTTGGAAGATTAATTACAGACCGACCACAATTTTATATTTCACTGATAGCCATGGTTATAGGAACACAGCTGTTCTTAGCAGGCTTTCTTGGCGAAATATTAATACGTTCTAAGAAAGAAGAAAAAAGATATATTGTCTCTGAAGAAATAAACACCGCACTTTTAGAATAGTAAAATTCTTACTAACTTAATTGCACATAAAACTATAAACCAAAATGGATAACATACTAGATACTGCTAAAACCTGGCTTACCGATTTTTTCGACCCAGCTGTAAAAAAAGAAATTGAACACCTTATCGCCAACGATAAAGAAGAACTGAATGACCGTTTCTATAAAAATATGGAATTCGGTACCGGTGGTATGAGAGGCGTTATGGGCGTGGGCACCAACCGTATTAACAAATATACATTGGGTAAAAGCACACAGGGACTTAGCAATTACCTTAATAAAGTATATAAAGACGAAGAAATTAAAGTAGTTATTGCTTTTGATTGCCGTCATAATAGTGATACACTAGCTAGAATTGTAGCTGAAGTATTTTCTGCAAACAATATTAAAGTATACCTTTTTTCAGATTTGCGTACTACTCCAGAACTTTCATTTGCAGTTAGACATTTAAATTGTCATGCAGGTATTGTTTTGACAGCATCTCATAACCCACCAGAATATAATGGGTATAAAGTATATTGGACAGATGGCGGACAAATTGTACCACCACAAGACGGAGCTATAGTTTCTGAAATTAATTCTCTTGCTTTTGAAGATATAAAGTTTGAAGCAAATGATAGCCTAATTCAAGTAATTGATAAGGAAGTCGATGAAGCTTTTATCTCACAGTCAGTAGCTGCAGGAAATTTCAATGCTGCCGGTAAAGATGATTTCAAAATTGTTTTCACATCACTACACGGTACTTCAATAACTGCTATACCAGAAGTATTGAAACGAGGCGGATATGAAAATGTGACTATTATTGAAGAACAAGCTAAACCTGACGGAAACTTCCCAACGGTGAAATCTCCGAATCCTGAAGAACCTGAAGCGCTTTCTATGGCTGTTAAAAAGGCTGAAGAAATTGGTGCTGATATGGTTGTAGGTACGGATCCTGATAGTGACCGTTTAGGTATTGCCGTTCGTAACCTTGATGGAGAAATGGAAATTGTCAACGGAAACCAAGCAATGGTTTTAATGACAAAATTTCTTCTTGAAAAGAGAAAAGAAAAAGGATTTAAAGGAAATGAGTTTATCGCTACCACAATTGTTTCTACACCTATGATGGAAGCTATGGCGAAAGCATATGGCGTTGAATTCAAAACTTCGCTTACCGGTTTTAAATGGATTGGTAAAATGATCAAAGACTTCCCAGAATCAGATTTTATTGGTGGTGGTGAAGAAAGCTTTGGTTATATGGTAGGTGATTTTGTTCGTGATAAAGATGCGGTTACCTCTACCCTATTGGCTTGTGAAATTGCTAGCCAGGCGAAAGCCAATGGCAGTTCTTTCTACAAAGACTTAATTCAATGTTATGTTGATTATGGCTTCTATAAAGAGCATTTAGTATCTATTACCAAAAAAGGTATTAGCGGTGCTGAAGAAATTAAGCAGATGTTGAAAGATTTCAAGGAAAATCCGGTAGAATCTGTCGCTGGTTCTAAAGTAAAGTGGATTGAAGATTACAACACTTCAATTGCTAAAAATGTATTGACTGGCGAAGAGAAAACTATTGATATTCCAAAATCTAACGTTTTAATTTACGAAACTGAAGATGGTACAAGAATAGCAGCAAGACCAAGTGGAACGGAACCTAAGGTGAAATTCTACATCAGTACAAATACGAAATTAGAAAAAACTGAAGATTATAAAAAAGTAGCAGCAGAACTTGACAATAAGGTCAAGAGTATTCTTGCTGAGCTTAATTTAGCTTAATGAATTATTTCAAAAAGATTCTTCGCTTTGCGAAGCCTTACAAGATATATGCTATTCTAAACATTATATCTAACATCTTTTATGCACTGTTTTCAACATTGGCGATGATTTCATTGTTTCCAATGTTGAATGTGCTATTTAATCAAACAGAAAAAATATACACCAAACCAAAATGGAAGGGTATTTCTGATTTAAGAGATTTTGTTACCGACTCTTTAAACTTTTATGTTACCGAACGAAGCGAGCATAGCGATCCAGGCGAAGTGCTTATGATAATGGTAGGATTAATAATTACTATGTTTCTTCTAAAGAATCTTTTTAATTACCTAGCAATGTACTTCATTACATTTCTTCGTAATGGTGTACTTAAAGATTTACGTAATGAGCTCTATGATAAAACTATAGAACTACCCATATCGTATTATTCTGAAAAAAGGAAAGGTGACACTATTGCCCGCATAACATCTGATGTATTAGAAATACAACATTCCTTTTTATCTATTTTAGAACTAATTGTAAGAGAACCACTTACAATCATTTTTACGATTATAGCCATGTTAGCTATTAGTCCGAAATTAACCTTATTTGTTTTTCTATTTCTTCCAGTTTCAGGATTTTTAATTTCGTTAATCGGTAAATCTTTAAAACGAAAATCTGACAAGGTTCAAAATGAACAAGGTTATTTCTTATCTATTTTAGAAGAAACTTTAGGCGGATTACGAGTAATCAAAGCATTCAATGCCGAATCCGTATTTGCTAAGAAATTTCAAGCTTCCACTAAAAGATTTTTTAATTTCTCAAATAGCTTACTCAACAGACAAAATTTAGCTTCACCAACAAGTGAATTTTTTGGTATTGCTGCTATCGGAGTCATTCTTTGGTATGGAGGTCAAATGGTACTTGTAGATAAAACACTTGAAGCTGAACTCTTTATAACTTATATGGCATTGTCATATCAAATATTAACGCCCGCTAAATCTATAAGCAAAGCCTCCTATAGCGTTAAAAAAGGTAATGCGGCAGCCGAACGTGTTATGGAGATTCTGGAAACCAAGAATCCGATTTCTGAAATTAAAAATCCTATTCAACAAGAAACTTTTAGCACAGCTGTTAACATCAACAATATTTCATTCAAATATGAAGATAATTATGTGTTGAAGAATTTCAATTTAACCGTTGAAAAAGGTAAAACAGTTGCCTTAGTCGGGCAATCTGGTAGTGGAAAAAGTACCATAGCCAATCTTGTTACTCGCTTTTACGACGTTAATGAAGGAGACATCAGTATTGACGGAAATAACATTAAAAACCTTAGTAAAAAATCGCTTCGTGGTTTATTAGGTTTGGTTACTCAAGATTCTATTTTATTTAACGACACTGTTAAAAACAACATCGGATTAGGAAAAGAAAATGCTACCCACGAAGAAATTATTGCAGCCGCTAAAATTGCAAATGCACATGATTTTATAATGGATTTACCTAAAGGCTACGAAACTAACATTGGTGATAGCGGTAATAAATTAAGTGGCGGACAAAAGCAACGCTTGTCTATTTCAAGAGCGGTTTTAAAGAATCCGCCGATAATGATATTAGACGAAGCTACATCTGCTTTAGATACTGAAAGCGAACGTCTGGTTCAAGATGCGCTTGAAAAAATGATGAAGAACAGAACGTCTATTGTCATTGCACACCGTCTTTCTACCATTCAGAATGCAGATACGATTGTAGTACTTCTAAAAGGCGAAATTGTTGAACAAGGTACTCATGCTGAACTTTTAGAGCTCAATGGTACTTATAAAAAATTAGTACAAATGCAATCGTTGGCATAAATTTATATTCCAAGTTATTCTTAAAGTTTACAAATTAAAAAAGCCATCTTTTCAGATGGCTTTCATTTTTTATAGATAATACGTTACTATCGAGCTACTTTAATATCTACAATCATGATTTGACCGTTGTTACTCTTCATTTTAATAGCTCCTTTATGTCCCGCTGCATTCTCAAATAAAACAATTGTCGGATAATCTTGTGGTCCCATTGCCTCATCTTCATTTTCAATTACTAAATCTATAAGCGAACTTTCATCAGCAATTGCATCAAATTCTTCAACAGTCATCTGATCAGCTGTATTTTCCATTTTAGTCGTTGTACCACCTTCTATTTGCTCATCTTGGAACAAATCATCAGGACTCATCCAAAATAAGAATCCGCGATTTGACGGACTCATATCATACCATGCTAAATCAATAGTTGGCGCTATTTCAGCATCAATTTCATCATAAGAATACAAATCGCCTGTGGTTGTAGAAAAAAAGCGTTTAGTATCTAATCCGTCTGTATCTACTTCAAATTCAACATTTTCATAAAGCATAAAACTAGCAAGTTCTGCAGTTTCCTCTTCGTTTTGCTCCATTACATCTTCATCGTCATCACTACATGAGATTACAGAAAATGTAGTTATAAAAAGGCACATCAATAAAAAGCTCTTCTTTAAAATCATAAAATTAAGTTTTGGTTTATTTTACAACGGATAGAATATATAATTATTAGGATACCTATTAAAAAATATCAAATACCTTAAGTAATGATTAAACCTTTCCCTAACTTAATGGTCTAAGTATAAACAAACCTCATTTCTAGGTGATTGAAGAGGAAACATTAGTATTAGATTTAAAAACTAAAAGCAAGCAAGCACAAGCTTTTGAGGTATTAGTAAATACCTACAAAGAACGTTTGTATTGGCAGATACGAAATATTGTATTAAGCCATGCCGATGCTGATGATGTTTTACAGAATACTTTTATAAAAATCTATAAAAATATAGACGGATTTAAAGGAGATAGCAAACTCTTTTCTTGGATGTACCGTATTGCAACTAACGAGGCGTTGAATTTCATAAAAAAACGAGCTAAACTGCAAGGGGTTTCCGATACGGATTATCAAGACAAATTGGTATCTAATTTAGAAGCAGATGTATATTTTGATGGAGATGAAATTCAACTGCAACTTCAAAAAGCTATTGCAACACTCCCTGAAAAACAAAAATTGGTTTTCAACATGAAGTACTTTCAGGAATTGAAATATGAAGAGATTTCAGAAATATTGAATACTTCGGTAGGCGGATTAAAAGCTTCTTATCATTTAGCAGTAAAAAAATTAGAACAGTATTTAAAAGAAGATTAAACCTTTTATACAATTGATTGTCAAACTAGTATCATGAACAAAAACAAAAATAATCCGTTTAAAACTCCAGAAGGCTATTTCGATAGCTTTCAAGATAAACTAATGGATAAATTATCTAAACCAGAAAGCCTACTCCCAAAAGATAGCGCGTTCAATGTACCCGATAATTATTTTGAATCGTTCAATGAGACCTTGAAAAAACAGTTAAATACTGAATCTAAGGTTATACCTCTTTTTTCTATAAAGAAAGTTTTTGCCGTAGCCGCATCTATTGCTGCAATAGCAGTAGTAGCTTTAAATTACGATTGGAATTCTTCTAACGAATTAAGTTTTGAAGACCTTGCAAATACTGATATCGAAGCTTATTTTGAAAATAATGATTTTGGTTTATCTCCGTATGAAATTGCGGAAGTATTACCAGTAACGAATACTGAATATTCAGATTTTTTAAGCTCACCTATTGAGAGCGATAACCTACTAGATTACTTAAATGAAAACGTAAGTGATTTTGATGAATTTAATATTGAAGACAATGAATAAACTTATAATAAGCATATTCTTATTTGTAACAACCCTTTCTTTCGGACAAAAAAATCATGATTGGGAAAAGATAAACACGTTAAAAGTAGCTTTCATTACTGAAAAACTTTCTCTAAGCACCAAAGAAGCTCAAGAATTCTGGCCTGTTTATAATGAGTATCAAGAAAAAAGAAATGTTTTACGCAAAAAAAGTCATAACAAGATCAGAGGTAAAATGAAAGATGCCGATGCGCTAACCGAAAAAGAGGCTGAAAACCTATTAGCCTTACATATACAAATTGAAGAAGAGGAAGAAGTATTGGATACTAACTTTCTCAAAAATGTAAGCAAAGTTATTTCAGCCAAAAAAACGCTTTTGCTATTACGTTCAGAAGATGAATTTAAACGACAGTTAATGAAACAATATCGCCAGAATAAAGGCGGCAAATAATTATTTGAAGGTTAGTTTAGAAATACGATTTTTACCAGCAGCATAAGCAACAGAATCGTTCTGAAAGCGTATGGTAAAAAAAGGCTCCTTTGATAGTTTTTTCCAAGTTTCACCCATATCTGATGAATACGAAATTCCTGTAAAACCAATAGCTACAAGTCCTGTTCCATTTGAACCAGGCACAAATTGTACACAACTTTTATAACCGGGTTCACTACCATCAGCTACCAAGCTCCAAGTTTTTCCACCATCTTTTGTTATTGCTTTGTTGGCTTTTGAAGTATCCGGATTGGTGTAGTCTCCGCCAATGGCAAAACCTAAATTTTCATCATAGAAATCAATGGAATAAATACCCTCAGTTGCCTCGGCATTTTTAATGGGAGTCTGATAAGTTTCCCAGGAATTCCCTTTATCCGAAGAAAACAGAATTCTTCCAGATGTGGTTGCCATCCAAATGTTATCACCTAATGTCTTGATATTTGTATTACTAGCCGCAAAAGCCCCCTCACCTTCTATACCTTCTGGTAATTGTGAACATGGTAGTTTAGACCACGTGTTTCCACCATCCGAAGTCATTATAACACTTAAGCATCCGTTGACAGAATCTCCTATTGCAATTCCGTCTTTATCATTCAAAAAGGTCATAGCATCATAAAACACGCCTTCTCCCTCCTCCTTATACACCAACTCCATTCGACCGTTATCTCCTGTTTTATATAACAGCGCTGGCGATTCTATAGAAAGCATAAAAAAATCGGTAGATGTATGTGCCACTGCTCTAAACGCCGGTACGCTCGTATGGTATTTTTCAATATTCGCACGCACTTTACCAGAAGTTAAATCTATAGTACCAAAAGTGCCTTTATTAGCAGCGAATGCTAAACTATTACCCATTAGCTCTATAGCTCGAATGCTTAAAGAATCTGAATACACTGTTTCTATATCCACCGTATTAAAAGTAGCTGGCGGCACACTTTCTGAACATGAAACCATTAAAACAATCAAAAGAAAAGTATAACGCATAGGATTATGGTATAAAGTTGATCAAAAATAAATGGAATCGCTTCTAAAACAATACCTTTGCAGCCATAATTTTTTGGAGGACTAAAGCCTATCTAATCGATAATCAATACAATGACGGCTTCAAATCTTCTGACCATGTAAAATAATATCACTTCTAATGAAATTACACAGAAATTTGGTGTTTGCCGTAATCGACGCATTAAACCTAATATTTAACGAAAATGAATACGCCGATAAGGTGGTTCAAAAAGTATTACGATACGACAAACGTTGGGGCGCTCGCGACCGTGGCTTTATTGCCGAGATTACCTATGAAATGGTACGTTACAAGCGTTTATATACTGAAATAGCAGAAGTTAAAGCTCCTTTTAGCAGACCAGACCTGTTTCGTATGTGGGCAGTTTGGGCTGTTTTAAAAGGTATTAGTTTACCTGATTGGAAACAGATAGAACCAACACCAGAAAGAAGAATTAAAGGTAAATTCGACGAGCTTTCTCAAATAAGAAAATATAGAGAAGCTGTGCCAGATTGGATCGATGAGCTTTGCGAAAAAGCTTTGGGTGAAAAATTATGGACCGAAGAGTTAGCTAAACTTAATGTACCTGCAGATGTTATTTTGCGTACAAACACATTAAAAACGAACAAAGAAGAATTACGTAAAGCACTTTTAGACGAGAATATAGTTGCTGAGCCTGTAAAAGGTCATCCTTCTGCTTTGAAATTGGTTGAGAGAGCAAATGTATTTGTTACTCAAGCTTTTAAAAACGGAATGTTCGAAGTTCAAGATGCTTCTTCTCAGTTAGTTGCCGAGTTTTTAGATGTTGAACCTGGGCAGCGCGTTGTTGATACATGTGCTGGTGCTGGTGGTAAATCTTTGCACTTAGCCGCTTTAATGGAAAACAAAGGTCAATTGATTTCTATGGATATTTACGGAAGTAAATTGAAAGAACTTAAAAGACGTGCTAGACGTAACGGTGCTCATAATATTGAAGTACGTGAAATAGATTCTTCTAAAGTTTATAAAAAACTTTATGGTAGCGCCGATAGAGTTCTTATCGATGCCCCTTGTACAGGATTGGGAGTTCTTAGAAGAAACCCTGATTCTAAATGGAAAATGCAACCAGAGTTTCTAGACAAGATTGTAAAAACACAACACGATATTATTAGAAGCTACAGTAAAATTGTGAAACCAGGCGGTAAAATGGTTTACGCTACCTGTTCTATCCTACCTCAAGAAAATAGCCATCAGGTTCAATCTTTCTTAAAATCTGAAGAAGGTAAAGACTTCACCTTGGTGAAAGACAAAAAAATATACGCTTCTAAAAGTGGATTTGACGGATTCTATATGGCTTTGCTAGAGAAGAAAATCTAATTCCTCTTTTTATATAACCTAAAAAGCCTTCCATTTCAATTGAACTGAAAGGCTTTTTTAATGGATAGTATTCAACAACCTAATCTTTCAATGTAGGGTACTCGATACCTAATTGCTCTAAATATGTATCGTATTTGGTTTCATCGTAATAGAACTTTTCTAATTCGGGTCTAAACTGATCTTGCTTGTCTTTATTTAAATAAATTGGCGGCATATCACTTTCAGAAATCATTGGTTGGTATTTGGTATCTTTTTGCTGCTCATTATTAAAATAGTCCCACGCGCCTTTCATTAAATCAGGCTTTAATAAAAAGTCTATTATCGTCATAGCTTCTACCTTTGCTCCTGCTACGACACCTTTATGTGCTATTGGCGTTGCCATTGCTATCGCATTACTCCAATGATGGCCTTGTAGACCAGGTATGTTACTTGGGTACCTCAACGTTACTGTAGGTACTTTCCAAGATACGTCACCAATATCGTCAGAACCACCACTAATTGGCTCAAGAACCGGGAGTCCTAATTCATCTAATTTTACAGGTAAACCTTCAATTTTTTCTGAATTTACTTCTGTTTGTACAGCTTTAGCTAATTTTTGATCAGCTTCTGACCATTCTGGCAGTCCAACCTCTTTTATATTAGCATACATGGTTTCTGCAATTACCTTATTATAATGTCTTGGCCATGCTGTACCCAAAACTTTAGAGGTCATGGTTGTACCTGTCATTAACGCTGCACCCTTAGCCATATCGTTTGCTATGGCGTACATCTCCATGATTCCCTCATATTTTATATCTCTAAAATAAAACCAGATAGCTGCTTTAGAAGGTACTACATTTGGCTGATCACCAGCATCGGTAAATATAGAATGTGAACGTTTTAGTGGATGTAGATGCTCTCTCTTATAATTCCAAGCGATATTCATCAACTCTGCAGCATCTAAAGCACTTTTTCCTCTCCATGGTGAACCGGCAGAATGTGCAGCTTCGCCGTCAAAAGAATATTCTACCGATATTAAACCCGTACCTCTTGTTGGTCCGTACGAGACTCCAAGATTATTACCCACATGGGTAAAAATGCACATATCAATATCGTCAAAACGACCATCTCTTACATACCATGCTTTTGCAGCCACAAGCTCTTCGGCTATACCTGGCCAAACTAGAAGTGTACCTCCAATATTCTCACGCTCCATAATTTTTTTAACTGCTAAGGCGGATGAAATATTCATTGGAATACCAGAATTATGTCCTTCGCCATGCCCCGGAGCTCCTTCTACTATTGGCTTGTGATATGCCACACCCGGATATTGGGATGCTTTTGGAATGCAATCTACATCACTACCCAAAGCAATTGTAGGTCCTTCCCCATTGCTCCAAGTTGCAAACCAAGCGGTGGGAATTCCTGAAATGGAGTTTTCGATTTCGAATCCGTTTTCAGCTAAAATTCCTGTCAGATATTTTGAAGATTCTACTTCTTGAAAACCCAATTCTGAAAAACTAAAAATCTTATCGACCATTACCTGAGATTGCTTTTTATTCTCCTCGACAATAGCGGCAACCTCCGTTTTTAGCTTTTCAATTTGCTTGTTTGATCTTTTCTTTTGTGCGTACACGCCACTAAAGGCGAGTAAACAACATGCGAATGCACATAGTGTAGTTCTTTGTTTCATGGTGGTTATTTGAATTAGTTGCTAGAAGTTACATAAATTGATTGTTACGCGTGCGCAACAAACCAATTTTTATCTAATTCAAAACCTAAGCAATCAATTTTGCTGTAATAGGATTTTACATGGCATTAAAATCCACATTTGAAAACTTATTAGATTATTCTAAGGGGGAATTAAAAAAGTGGCAACTGCTGATTTTGTGGAACTTCTGGAGTTTCTTTAACTTTGGGTAATTCTTGAATTTCAGGTACTTCTTTCACTTCTAGAACCTCTTTAACTTCAGGAATTGTCACAGTCGCAGCTATTTGTTTTTGCCCCCAGCCAGTCATCGCCTTCACAACCGGAAGTAATGATTTACCTAATGGCGTCAATGTATATTCTACTCGTGGCGGAATTTCACCATATAAGGTACGATCAAGAATACCCGACCGTTCTAAAGACTTTAATTGCTTGCTTAACATTTGGCGATTTATACCTTCAATTTCTGCAAAAAGCTTATTAAATCGATTGGTACCTTTATTTATATGATACAGAATTATAGGCTTCCATTTACTATCTATCATATTCATACAATAATCAAGTGCCTGTGCATCATTATTTTGCTTCGCCATGCTTTTCTAATTTTTTAAACAACTATAATTTGTCGTTTCTATCAGTAATTATTTTAAGTCTAACAAACATACTAATATTATAATTATAGTAAAAATCTAATTTTCATACTATAAAGAAAAACTTTAAGTCATTAATAATTGTGATTGATAAAGGTAAAACAAATTCTCACTAATTTCATTAACAATTACTGTTTAAAAGTGTTTCAGATTCCCGTAAATAGTTACCAGTAAAGCCTTAATTTTGTATTTCAAAAATCAATACCAGACACACTACAATGATTCACTTTTTTGGGGAACCTAGCAAAAAGGTTTTTGCGGTACAGACCGCTAAAGAACTTTCATCTGAAGATATAAGTAAACTTATATGGTTGTTCGGCAACCAACCTAAAATAAATGCGGCGTCTCTTGACGCCTTTTTTGTTGGTCCTAGAGCCGCAATGATTACTCCGTGGAGTACGAATGCTACAGAAATTACTCAGAACATGGGTGTTTCTGGAATTATTCGGATTGAGGAATTTAACGCTGTAGAAGAAAAATTTACAGGATTCGATCCTATGATTTCTCAGAAATATAGCACTCTAAATCAAGAGATTTTTGATGTTCATGTAGCACCAAAACCTATTCTAAATATTGAAGATATTGCTGCTTTCAACAAACAAGAAGGCTTAGCACTGAACGATGAAGAAGTAGATTATTTAGAGAACCTCAGCAAAAAACTTGGTAGAAAACTAACCGATTCTGAAGTGTTTGGTTTTAGTCAAGTAAATTCTGAGCATTGTAGACATAAAATATTTAATGGCACTTTCGTTATTGACGGTGAAGAAATGCCTTCTTCGCTATTTAAATTGATTAAGAAAACTTCTCAAAAGTTTCCGAACGAAATAGTATCTGCCTATAAAGACAATGTTGCCTTTGTAAAAGGACCTAGAGTGATGCAATTTGCTCCTAAAACGGCAGACAAGCCAGATTTTTACCAAGAGAAAGAATTTGACTCCGTAATTTCAATAAAAGCAGAAACACATAACTTCCCTACCACTGTAGAGCCTTTTAATGGTGCTGCTACTGGTGCAGGCGGAGAAATAAGAGATCGATTAGCTGGAGGTAAAGGTTCTTTACCTCTTGCTGGTACTGCAGTTTACATGACTGCCTACTCTCGTCTAGAAAAAGAGAGACCTTGGGAACAAGGAATGAAAGAGAGAGATTGGCTATACCAAACTCCTATGGATATTCTTATTAAAGCCTCTAATGGTGCTTCTGATTTTGGAAACAAATTCGGACAACCATTAATTACGGGTTCTGTTCTTACGTTTGAATATGACGAAGCTTCTACTCCGTTCGAATCATCAGAAGATGAGACCTCGGCTGCAGATAAGAAACGTCGTTTAGGGTATGATAAAGTAATCATGCAAGCTGGTGGTATTGGCTATGGTAAAATTGAACAAGCAATAAAAGACAAACCTGAAATTGGTAATAAAATAGTAATATTAGGTGGTGACAATTACCGAATTGGTATGGGTGGCGCTGCAGTTTCTAGTGCAGATACTGGTGAATTTAGCTCTGCTATTGAACTAAACGCTGTACAACGTTCTAATCCTGAAATGCAAAAAAGAGCTGCCAATGCTATTCGTGGTATGGTTGAGAGTGATGTAAACACCATTGTTTCTATTCATGATCATGGTGCTGGCGGACACTTAAATTGTTTATCTGAATTAGTAGAAGAAACTGGCGGTAAAATAGATTTGGACAAGTTGCCTGTTGGTGACCCTACCCTATCTGCCAAAGAAATTATTGGCAACGAATCTCAAGAACGTATGGGGCTTGTCATCGGTAAAAAAGATATTGAACATCTAAAGCGCATTGCTGACCGTGAGCGTTCGCCAATGTACGAGGTTGGTGATGTTACTGGTGACGACCGTTTTACTTTTGAATCTAAAACCAACGGTGCTAAGCCGATGGATTTAGCTTTGTCTGATATGTTCGGTAGTTCTCCTAAAACGATAATGACAGATAAAACGGTTATTCGTGATTATAAGAATGCAGAATATTCATTAGAATTCTTTCATGATTACTTAGATGCAGTTCTTCAACTTGAAGCTGTTGCTAGTAAAGATTGGCTTACAAATAAAGTGGACCGTTGTGTCGGTGGTCGTGTAGCAAAACAACAATGTGTTGGTCCGTTACAGATTCCTCTAAACAACTGCGGAGTAATGGCATTGGATTTTAAAGGAAAAGAAGGAATTGCCACTAGTATTGGGCACTCCCCTATTTCTGCTTTGATTGATCCTGCTGCCGGTAGTAAAAATAGTATTGCAGAATCATTGACCAATTTAGTATGGGCGCCGTTAAAAGACGGATTGGCTTCTGTGTCTCTTTCCGCTAACTGGATGTGGCCTTGTAAAAACGAAGGTGAAGATGCTCGTCTATATAAAGCTGTACAGGCAGTTTCTGAATTTGCTATTGATTTAGGCATCAACGTACCTACAGGAAAGGATTCTCTTTCCATGAAACAAAAATATAAAGATGGTGATGTTATCTCTCCTGGTACCGTAGTAATTTCTGCTGCTGGTAACTGTAGTGATATTACAAAGGTTGTTGAACCTGTTTTACAGAAAAATGGTGGTTCTATTTATTACATCAATCTATCTAAAGACAATTATAAATTAGGAGGTTCTTCTTTTGCACAGACTAGAAATAGTATTGGGAACGAAACACCTACTATTACAGATTCTGCTTACTTCAAAACTGTTTTTAATACCATTCAATCTTTAATAAAAGAGGATAAGATAGTAGCCGGACATGATGTTGCTTCTGGCGGATTAATCACTACCCTTTTAGAGTTATGTTTTGCAGACACTAATTTAGGTGCCAATCTTGATCTAACAGGTTTAAATGAAGCTGATACGATTAAAGTATTGTTCTCTGAAAACGCTGGTATTGTTTTTCAAGCAAAAGATGATAGCATTGAAGCTATATTGAAGTCTAAAAATATCGATGCCAAGAAAATAGGAACCGTTACTAATGAAGCTACTCTTACCGTTAAAAACAATGGTATGGAAATGGGACTTAACATTGAAGCCCTTCGTGATACTTGGTTTAAAACATCATATTTACTAGACAATCAGCAAACAGCAAATGGTTTAGCTAAAGATAGATTTGATAATTATAAGGTTCAGCCTTTAGCATATAAGTTCCCTTCTACAACACCGCTACAACTTCCAAGTCGAAGTTTAAGTGGAGCAGAAATGAGACCAAAAGCAGCAATTCTACGTGAAAAAGGAAGTAATTCTGAGCGTGAAATGGCAAATGCTATGTATTTAGCGGGATTTGATGTAAAAGACGTTCACATGACCGATTTAATTTCTGGTCGTGAGAATTTAGAGGATATTCAATTCTTGGGTGCTGTAGGTGGTTTCTCAAATTCTGATGTGCTAGGTAGTGCAAAAGGATGGGCAGGTGCTATTAAATACAACGAGAAAGCAAATACGGTTATTAAAAACTTCTTTGCTAGACCAGATACATTATCTGTAGGTATTTGTAATGGTTGCCAATTATTTATGGAGTTAGATTTAATTAATCCGGAACATGAATCTCACGGTAAAATGACGTACAATGATTCTCATAAGCACGAGAGTAATTTTACCTCTGTAGAAATTCAGAAAAACAACTCTGTAATGCTTTCTTCTTTAGAGGGTAGTAAACTTGGTGTTTGGATTTCTCATGGTGAAGGAAAATTCGATTTACCACAGTCTGAAGAGAGTTATGATATTGTTGCCAAATATGGTTACGAAGGTTATCCAGCAAATCCGAATGGTAGTGATTTTAACACTGCTATGCTTTGCGATAAAACTGGTCGTCACTTAGTAACGATGCCACATATTGAACGTTCTATCTTTCCATGGAACTGGGCACATTATCCAACGGATAGAACTGATGAAGTTTCTCCATGGATAGAGGCTTTTACTAATGCGAAAGAGTGGGTTATTAATCAGAAATAATCCCATAAAACTATATAAATATAAAAGCTGTGCACTCCCATGTCTGGGGTACACAGCTTTTTTTACAACCAAAACGTATTATCTAACCAACAATCTACCGCTCCATGTTTTCTCATTGGAGTTTTGTAGTTTGTATAGGTATAACCCTGGGGATAGGTCTTTTCTTTCTATTGTTATTTCATTCTGCCCTGCTATACTTTCACCTTCCATATGATGGTTACCAATTAATTTACCGCTCAAAGAGTAAATATCTAATTGATAGGTATCTGCGTTTTCTTCGTAAAAATACAAGCTGGTACTTTCTATCATTGGGTTCGGATATACAATTGACTTATTCAAATCTGAATCTACAAACTCTTGACCCAGTTCACGGTTATGAAAATCTATACTCTGTAGTTCCATCGACTTCTCTTCTGCATACCCATTCTCCGCAACTAGATTAAAAGAAAGCACTTTTAAATCAGAGAAATCAGTACTAGCATCCGAATCGTTTTTAAAATCGGTTGCAGATAATGTGTATTCATCCATTTCACTTTCTAAACTGATAGTAGTTTTATAAATTGAACCATCACCTTTTATCAACTGCACATCTAAACTACCTGTTCCTTTTGCTTCAAAACTTACTTTTGTATATTCACTTAAATCGACAGCTGCAAACCTCGGACTCAAAGCGCGGTACACGCCTAAATAGTAACTAGTATTACCTTCTAATTTTATATTTCTTTCAATAGGATACCCTTCTCCAACATACGGTCCATCCGCTGGTAACACTTCATAAGTAGTTACAGTAGTTTCTTCAGCAGAATCATCTAAACCCCATGGTGCGTCAGCTACAAAAAGATCATCTGGCGTCATACCTAAACCTGCACTTATTCTAAAACCTAAATCGAACAAAGTCCCTGTTTTTAATGCTACAGAATCTAAATATCCATCGATATCTGCAGTTACTCCTAATACTTCAGTATCGCTAGTTTCAGTAAGTTTTAAACCTCCCTCTAGATTAATACTTTGAGAATTGTTATTGTTCACTAAGTTCAATAAAACTTCACCATTTTTATAGCTAGCAGACTTTACGAAAACTGGCGGCGGTGTCGACCCATTGTACTGAGTTATAGCTGCATTAACTTCTAATAGATTTAAAATTTCATCGGCTAGTAATAATAAATCATCTACCGAATTAGACCATATCTGAAAATTATAATACGCTGTATCACTGGCATATGCATCAATATTCCAATGTGATTCTATGGTAAAATTATCGTCAGCATTTACCCTAGCTGAGAAAGTCAAAGCAAATTCAAGACTACCATCTGGTTGTTTAATAATGGACTTGATAAAATCTTTTTCGCGTAACTGAATATTCGAAACAGATAATAATTGCGCTCCCAGAAAACGATCACAGATAAACTTACTATGCTCATAAACCTTGTTATCTGTTTTAATGACCATCAAAGATCCTAAATTTTTAGAACCATTTAAATAATCTACCGAGTAGATATCTGATGCATTCGTTAAGTCTAATAAATCGCTAGGTGATGATTCTATTGTACTTGTCTCACCTACTACACCCAATGGCACTAAGCTATTTAAAGGTATCTCATCAATCGCTGTTTTAGAGGTTAGTCCGTAGAAAGCATTTTTAACAAGTTTCTTCGCATTCAACTTATCAAATACATAATTGGTTTTTGCTCTATTAAAATTTCTTTTACTAATCAAATTCGCTAGCCTATCGTTACTTTCTAATCCGCCTTTATTAGCACTAGAAGTAGTTACAATTACCGGACAAGCAGCAACACCAGAACAAGAAGGGTCATCGCAATCAACTAATCCGTCGCCATCATCATCTACACCATTCATACAATCTTCTTGCGGTACAGGTGCTGTGGGGCAACGTGCACCGTCATTACTAGATGCAGCCGGACCGAATGCAAAAATATTTGAATTCATATTTCCGTCCGATATATTTTGGACTTGCTCTATTTTATAAACCGAACCTGTTTGGTTAGCAGAGATATAAAAGTTACCATCTACATCAAAATAAACAGCTCCAAAAGTGTATTTTAAACCATCAAGAATAGGTACTTCGCCTAAGTTGTACACCTTACCAGTCTCGGGGTCAATTTTATACAAAACCCTACTTCTACCTTCTACAGTATATAAATTACCGTCGGCAGCATTAAAAGCCCAATCAGCAATAGCTAAACTCTGACTTAATTCAAATGCGCCTAAATACTCAAGATACGTTGGTGAATCAGGATTGATATCTACTTTATAATAAGAAGAGCCACCTGCTTTAAAATAATAAACACCATCTGGCGATATATCACCAACATATTTATTACCCGTTGGTAATTCTGGTATAGTATACTGATCTACAATGTAGTTTTTCCCTATTCTAACTATGGTACGAGATGGGGTCGATAAATAGCCCCATAAATAACCATCTGTTGGATTGTAACCTACACCGTTTACATTACCCGGAGTTATATTTTCGGCTACTAAATACGAACTACCTGATGCAAGGTCTAATGCATATATATCATTGTATTGAAACAGGTATGCGTTAAAATCACAGTTGAAAGGTTCTGCCTGAGCATTTATATTACTACTTAAAAAAGTAAATATGATTACCGCTATTACCTGAGTATATAGTTTAAAAATGTAGTTTTTTTCCATATTCGAATAATTTTTAAATAAAATTTTCTACTCAAATCTAGTTTAACTTTTTAAAGAATTTTCCTACATTAGCTTGAGATGTATACATAACACGCTCAAATACAATTTATTGTAGATAAATGGTAATTTTCGATACTTTGCACTGTAAAAGTCTACAATTAAGAATATTGTAATAAGATGCTAGTTTATTTAGCAATACAATTTTAAAATATCGAGTTCTTTCACTATTTTGCATATTCTATTAGAAATAAAGTATGCAAAAAGTAACCCGTCTTTTCGACTTTCCATATTATCAGCTTGAAAAGCATGCCTTAAAAGAGGCATTGGTGTCAAAAAAAAATGGAGAGTGGATAAAAACATCTACTCAAGAATATATAGATAAAGCAAACACCATTAGTCGTGGTCTTTTGCGCCTAGGGGTAAAACCTAATGACAAGATTGCCGTAATATCACTCACCAACAGAACGGAGTGGAATATTATGGACATCGGTATTCTTCAACTTGGTGCTCAGAACGTACCAATTTACCCAACGATATCTGAAGAAGATTACGCCTATGTGCTTAATCACTCAGAAGCAAAATTCTGTTTTGTTTCTTGCAATGAAGTATATGAAAAAGTGCTTTCAATTAAAGATCAAGTCAAAAGCTTAGAAAATGTCTATTCTTTTGAAGAGGTCTCTAATTGCGATAGCTGGGAAAAGGTTTTAGAATTAGGTACAGATACATCTAATCAAGATGAAGTTGAAAAATTAATGAATGCCGTTACACCAAACCATTTGGCAACATTAATTTATACTTCAGGTACAACAGGTAGACCTAAAGGTGTTATGCTATCGCATAATAATTTGGTAACTAATGCCATTGAAAGTTCTAAGCGCTTCCCGATAGAAGACGGAAAAACAAAAGCATTAAGTTTCTTACCTCTATGCCATGTATATGAGCGAATGTTAATTTACTTATATCAATTTAGAGGTGTTTCTATTTACTATGCTGAATCTTTAGATAAAATAAGCGATAATTTAAAAGAAACTAGTCCGCATGTAATGACAGCGGTACCAAGACTTTTAGAAAAGGTGTATGATAAAATCTACGCCAAAGGAACAGAGCTAACCGGTATTAAAAAGAAACTATTCTTTTGGGCTGTAGACTTGGGTCTTAGATATGAACCATACGGTCAAAACGGATGGTGGTACGAAACACAACTCTCTATTGCCAGAAAATTAATTTTCAGTAAGTGGAAAGAAGGTTTAGGTGGTAACCTAGGTTTAATTGCCTCTGGTAGCGCAGCTTTACAACCAAGATTATCTAGAATTTTTAATGCCGCAGAATTCGGACTCATGGAAGGGTACGGATTATCTGAAACTTCACCCGTAATTTCGGTTAATGATATGCGTGAAGGCGGATTCAGAATTGGTAGTGTTGGTAAACCTATAGACCACACTGAAGTTAAGATTGCTGCAGATGGTGAAATATGCATTAAGGGACCACAAGTTATGCTAGGCTATTATAAAGACGAAGCAAAAACTAAAGAGGTTATCGTTGATGGTTATTTCTTAACTGGTGATATTGGTGAATTAGATAGTGACGGATTCTTAAAGATTACAGATCGTAAAAAAGAAATGTTTAAAACCTCTGGTGGTAAATATGTCGCTCCTCAACTTTTAGAAAATCGCTTTAAACAGTCGCAATTCATAGAGCAAATTATGGTAGTCGGTGAAAGCGAGAAAATGCCTGCTGCATTAATACAGCCAAATTTTGAGTATATTAAAGAATGGGCTAAAAGGAAGAATATTTCTATTAGCGATAATACTGATATCGCAACTAACGAAAAAGTTATTGCCAGAATTAATGAAGAAGTAGCTCTAGCAAATGAAAATTTTGCCAAATGGGAGAAAATCAAACAATTTAGACTAACCCCTGATGTTTGGAGCATGGAAGAAGGACACCTTACACCTACTATGAAAATGAAAAGAAAGATTATTAAGCAAAAATATATCAATCTATATAATGATATTTATGAGCATTGATTCTTAAATATCATCAAATAATTTAATAGTAATAAATTATGAAGCCCAACTAAACCTTGAAAAAGGTATTTAGTTGGGCTTTTGTTTTTAATATAAGTATTTCAAAAAAAAAGTGATAACGTACCTAATATCAAAAAAAATACTTTTCATCTATCTAGCTAATAAACAAACCTCTATACAATAAATAGATCATAAAAACATTACATATATGATTACGCCTTAAGTTATGCTAGTAACATTTGATTAACTAAAATATAAGAAAATTTATTATGCATGCATAATAAATTTTCTTATATTTGGGAACCAACTAAAGGAGTATGAAAGAAGCAACGATAGATTATGCGTTGAGAGCTACATGGCAAGCAGTAGCTAGAATGTATAATGAAGAAGCAAAGAATTTTGATTCTACTATGGCTGTTGGTTTCACATTACTGAGTATTGATCCAAAAACGGGCACACCATCTACTTCCCTAGGTCCAAAAATGGGAATGGAAGCGACTAGCCTTTCTAGGATCTTAAAAAGTATGGAACAAAAAGGTCTTATTTTAAGAAAACCTAACCCTAAAGACGGCAGAGGAGTTCTTATTTATTTAACAGACTTCGGACTAGAGAAAAGGAACGATTCTAAAAGTACCGTTCTTAGATTTAATGAGGCAGTAAAAAATGAAGTGACAGATGAAAAACTAGATAGTTTTTTTGAAGTGACAGATGCCATCAATAAACTTATAGCAGACAAAAAATTATTTTAATACAACTTATCAAATTAATACAGCATAAAGTACATGAACAAGCACATTAAAAAAGTAGCGGTCATTGGCTCAGGAATAATGGGTAGCGGTATAGCCTGTCATTTTGCAAATATTGGCGTAGAGGTTTTATTGTTAGATATTGTTCCTAGAGAACTAAATGACAAAGAGAAAGCGAAAGGTTTAACCTTAGAAGACAAGGTAGTTCGCAACAGAATGGTAAATGATTCTTTAACGGCAGCGTTAAAGTCAAAACCATCACCTATTTATCATCAAAATTTTGCCAATCGTATTACTACGGGTAACATGGAAGATGATATTTCAAAAATATCTAAAGTCGATTGGATTATTGAAGTTGTTGTTGAACGATTAGATATTAAAAAACAAGTATTTGAAAATATCGAAAAGTATCGTACTCCAGGTACTTTAATTACTTCTAACACTTCTGGTATTCCTATCAAATTTATGTCTGAAGGAAGAAGTGATGACTTTCAAAAGCATTTCTGTGGAACGCACTTTTTCAACCCTGCACGTTACTTAAAACTTTTTGAAATCATTCCTGGTCCAAAAACAGATGATGATGTATTGAGCTTTTTGAATGGATACGGAGAACAATTTTTAGGCAAGACATCTGTAGTTGCCAAAGATACTCCTGCGTTTATAGGTAATAGAATTGGAATCTTTAGTATTCAAAGCCTTTTCCATATGGTAAAAGATTTGGATATGACTGTTGAAGAAGTTGATAAGCTTACTGGTCCTGTAATCGGTAGACCAAAATCTGCTACATTCAGAACTGTTGATGTTGTTGGTTTAGATACGTTGGTACATGTTGCCAATGGTATTTATGATAACTGTAAAGATGATGAGCGTCACGATTTATTTAAACTACCAGGTTTCATCAATACCATGATGGAGAACAAATGGTTGGGTAGTAAAACAGGACAAGGTTTCTATAAGAAATCGAAAGATGCAAAAGGTAAAACTGAAATATTAACACTTGATTTAGGTACGATGGATTATCGTTCTAAAAAAAGTGCAAAATTTGCCACGTTAGAATTAACAAAAACGGTTGATAAAGTAGTTGATCGCTTTGCAGTACTTTGTGGTGGAAAAGATAAAGCAGGTGAATTCTACCGTAAGAGTTTCGGACAGTTGTTCGCTTACGTTTCTCATAGAATACCTGAAATTACAGATGAGCTTTACAAAATTGACGATGCCATGAAAGCTGGTTTTGGCTGGGAACATGGTCCATTTCAAATTTGGGATGCCGTAGGTTTAGAAAAAGGTCTTGAATTTATTAAAGCTGAAGGCTTAGAAGCTGCTGCTTGGATTCAAGAAATGAAATCTGCTGGCAAAGATTCTTTTTACTCAGTAAAAGAAGGAAGCACTTATTTTTATGATATTCCGAAAAAATCCATGGAAAAAATTCCTGGACAAGATTCATTTATCATATTAGATAATATTAGAAAATCAAAAGAAGTATTTAAAAATGCTGGCGTTGTTGTAGAAGATATAGGTGATGGAATTTTGAATGTAGAATTCCAATCGAAAATGAATACCATTGGTGGTGATGTTCTAACTGGCTTGAATAAAGCAATAGACATAGCCGAAAAAGATTTTCAAGGTCTGGTTGTTGGTAACCAAGCTCCGAATTTCTCTGTAGGTGCAAATATTGGTATGATTTTTATGATGGCTGTCGAGCAAGAATATGATGAGCTTAACATGGCTATAAAATTCTTTCAAGATTCTATGATGCGTATGCGTTATTCTTCTATTCCAACAATATCTGCCCCACATGGTATGGCATTAGGTGGTGGTTGTGAAATTTCATTACACGCAGATAAGGTTGTTGCAGCAGCTGAGACTTATATGGGACTTGTAGAATTTGGAGTTGGTGTTCTTCCTGGTGGAGGTGGCTCTAAAGAGATGGCATTACGTGCTCAAGACACTTTTAAGAAAGGTGATGTTGAATTAAACGTTTTGCAAGAATACTTTTTGACCATTGGTATGGCAAAAGTATCTACTTCAGCCTACGAAGCTTTTGATTTAGGATTGCTTCAAAAAGGTAAAGATGTTGTAGTGGTTAATAAAGACCGTCAAATTGCAACTGCAAAAGCACATGCAATTTTAATGGCAGAATCTGGATACACGCAGCCAGCAGCTCGCAATGATATTAAAGTACTAGGTAAACAAGCATTAGGTATGTTCGTTGTAGGTACAGATGCTATGGAAGCTAGCCATTATATTAGCGAACACGACAAGAAAATTGCTAACAAACTTGCTTATGTAATGGCAGGTGGTGATTTATCAGAGCCTACTTTAGTATCTGAGCAATATCTATTAGATATAGAGCGTGAAGCTTTCTTATCGCTATGTACAGAGAGAAAAACTCTAGAACGTATTCAGCATATGTTGAAAACGGGTAAGCCATTACGTAACTAAAATTACGTAACTGTTAGCCTGTAGCAATTAGCTATCGGTCTATTATAAAACAACAATTAAATGCTAATAGCTAAAAGCTAATAGCCAAAAGCATAAAAAATGAAAACTGCATATATAGTAAAAGGATATAGAACTGCTGTTGGAAAAGCTCCGAAGGGTGTTTTCCGTTTCAAGCGAACAGATGAATTGGCTGCCGAAACCATCGAGTATATGATGAAGGAATTGCCACAATTCGACAAAAAACGTATTGATGATGTAATTGTAGGTAATGCGATGCCAGAAGGTTCTCAAGGTTTGAACATGGCAAGACTAATTTCTTTAATGGGATTAGATATTGTTGATGTACCAGGTGTAACGGTAAATAGATTCTGTGCATCAGGTCTAGAGACGATTGGTATTGCTGCTGCTAAAATTCAAGCTGGCATGGCTGATTGTATCATTGCTGGTGGTGCAGAAAGTATGAGCTCTGTTCCAATGACAGGTAATAAACCAGAATTGAACTATGATTTAGCAAATTCTGGTCATGAAGATTACTACTGGGGAATGGGTAATACTGCTGAAGCTGTAGCAAATGAGTACAAAGTATCTCGTGAAGATCAAGATAATTTTGCTTACAACTCTCATATTAAAGCTTTAAAAGCACAAGCAGAAGACCGTTTTCAAAGTCAGATAGCACCTATTGAAGTAGAAGAAACATATTTGGATGCTAACGGAAAAAAAGCACATCGTAAGTATACAGTAACCAAAGATGAAGGACCTAGAAAAGGAACTTCTGTAGAGGTATTAAATAAACTTCGCCCAGTATTTGCAGCAGGCGGAAGTGTAACTGCTGGTAACTCATCTCAAATGAGTGATGGTGCCGCATTCGTTTTAATAATGAGTGAAGAAATGGTAAAAGAATTAAATCTTGAACCAATTGCTCGTTTGGTAAATTATGCTGCTGCTGGTGTACCACCTAGAATAATGGGTATTGGTCCTATTGCTGCTATTCCGAAGGCATTAAAACAAGCAGGTTTAAAGCTTAATGACATTGATTTAATAGAATTGAACGAAGCCTTCGCTTCACAATCTTTGGCAGTAATGCGTGAATTGAAAATAAATCAAGACATCGTAAATGTAAATGGTGGTGCAATTGCACTTGGTCACCCACTAGGATGCACCGGAGCAAAATTATCTGTACAATTGTTTGACGAAATGCGTAAAAGAGATATGCAAGGAAAATACGGTATGGTTACCATGTGCGTAGGTACAGGTCAAGGCGCAGCCGGAATATTTGAATTTTTAAATTAACAACTTTCACTAATTAATATTATAGTATTTACTTAATACTTAATACTAATTACTTTATACTAAATACTATTAACAACATGAGTACAGATACAGTAAAAAAAGATATTCTTAGAGGAGGACAGTTCCTTGTCAAAGAAACCAATTGTGAAGATGTTTTCACATTAGAAGATTTGAATGAAGAGCAACGCATGATGCGTGAGAGCACCAAAGAATTTGTTGACAGGGAACTTTGGGCACATTGGGAGCGTTTTGAGAATAAAGACTACGCTTTTACAGAAGAAACCATGCGTAAAGCTGGTGAATTAGGACTGTTAAGTGTGGCTGTACCAGAATCATATGGTGGTATGGGTATGGGATTTGTTTCTACCATGTTAGTATGTGATTACATTTCAGGAGCAACTGGATCTTTCAGTACTGCTTTTGGAGCACATACAGGAATTGGAACTATGCCAATTACGCTTTATGGATCTGAAGAGCAAAAACAAAAATATGTACCAAGATTAGCTTCTGGAGAATGGTTTGGCGCTTATTGCCTTACTGAGCCAGGTGCCGGTTCTGATGCTAACTCAGGAAAAACTAAAGCTGTTCTTTCTGATGACGGAAAATCATACAGTATTACAGGTCAGAAAATGTGGATTTCAAACGCAGGCTTCTGTAACATGTTTATCGTATTTGCTCGTATTGAAGATGATAAGAATATTACTGGTTTCATTGTAGAAAATGACCCAAGTAACGGTATTACTTTAGGTGATGAAGAAAAGAAATTAGGTATTCACTCTTCTTCTACGCGTCAGGTATTCTTTAACGAAACTAAAGTTTCTGTCGAGAATATGTTATCTACAAGAGGTAACGGATTCAAAATTGCAATGAATGCATTGAACGTAGGTCGTATTAAATTGGCGGCTGCTTGTTTAGATGCACAAAGAAGAGTTATCGGTGAAGCTACTAAATATGCTAACGAGCGTATTCAGTTCAAAACTCCGATTATGAACTTTGGCGCTATTAAGTCTAAAATTGCCGAAATGGCAACTAGCGTTTATGTTGATGAATCTGCAAGTTACCGTGCTGCAAAAAATATAGAAGATCGTATTGCTATGCGTGAAGCGGAAGGTAATACACACCAAGAGGCTGAACTTAAAGGTGTTGAAGAATATGCTATCGAATGTTCTATTCTAAAAGTAGCTGTTTCTGAAGATTGTCAAAAAACTACAGATGAAGGTATTCAGATTTTTGGAGGTATGGGCTTTAGTGCCGATACACCAATGGAATCTGCTTGGAGAGATTCGAGAATTGCCCGTATCTATGAAGGTACAAACGAAATCAACAGAATGTTGGCAGTGGGTATGCTTGTGAAAAAAGCAATGAAAGGTCATGTTGATCTTTTAGGTCCTGCAACTGCTGTTGGTGAAGAGTTAATGGGAATTCCTTCTTTCGATGTACCAGATTTTTCTGAACTATTCGCTGAAGAAAAAGATATCTTGAAGAGACTTAAAAAGGTTTTCTTAATGGTTGCTGGATCTGCAGTACAGAAATACGGAGCAGAATTAGAAAATCACCAACAATTAATGTTGGCTGCATCTGATATTCTTATTGAAGTATATATGGCAGAATCTGCTTTATTACGTACAGAGAAAAATGCAAAACGATTTGGTGAAGAAGCACAAGCTACTCAAATTGCCATGTCTAGATTGTACTTATTCAGTGCTACTGAAACCATCATTAATAAAGGAAAAGAAGCTATCGTTTCTTTTGCTGAAGGTGATGAGCAAAGAATGATGTTAATGGGACTTAAACGTTTCACGAAATATACAAACTACCCTAATGTAGTTGCCTTACGCACACAAATTGCCGATAAGGTTGCTGCAGATAACGGTTATACGTTTGACTAATTCAGATTACCTTTTGTTGTTTGGTAACTTGAATATTAAACCGTCCCAATTGGGGCGGTTTTTTTGTTTGGTAAATATTGATATTGCGACTACTTTTAAACCATGCATAAAAAATTACTTGAACAGGTTTATAATACTTCCGATTTCAATTCGAATGGTCATATTCTAATCGACCAATTGACTTCTCACTTAGAGGATAAACTAAATGCTTCTTCTCGTAATGCTATCAACTGGAACGAACCTGAAAAGGAATTAGAATTCTGGAAGATTTTTTTAACCGATGGTATTGAAACAGACCTTTTTCCAGAAATAATAAAACGTACCACCTACGTACACCATCCTAAGTATATAGGACATCAAGTGAGTCCGCCAGCTCCAATTACTGCACTCACTGGGCTAATTAGTTCATTATTAAATAACGGTACTGCGGTTTACGAAATGGGCATGTCTTCTAATGCTATTGAGCGCATTATTATAGAATTGATTTGTAGAAAAATTGGTTTCGATAACGCTTCAGGAGGATTCTTAACCTCTGGCGGAACTTTGGCAAATTTAACTGCGTTATTAAGTGGACGAAAAGCAATTACCAAAAGAGATATTTGGAATGAGGGCAACCAAAATCAATTAGGCATTATGGTAAGCGAAGAAGCGCATTATTGCGTTGATCGTGCCGCAAGAATTATGGGATTGGGCGACCAAGGAATTATTAAAGTTCCTGTAACCAAAGGTTTTAGAATGGATACCGATTTAATGGTGTCTAAATTTAAAGAAGCACAGGAAAAGGGAATTGAAATATTCGCTATTATTGGTAGTGCTCCTTCTACTGCTACTGGTATTTTTGATGACTTAGAAGTGATTGGAGAATTTGCTAAAAAACAAAACATTTGGTTTCATGTTGATGGCGCACATGGTGGAGCGGGAATTTTCTCTAAAAAATACAAGCACACCCTAAAAGGTATTGAATTGGCAGATTCTGTTGTTATCGACGGACATAAAATGATGCTAATGCCAGCACTGACCACTGCCCTACTCTATAAAGATGTAAAAAATGCTAACGCCACTTTTAGCCAGAAAGCAGATTACCTACTTACAGATTCTGAGCATGAAGATTGGTATAACTCTGGTAAACGCACGTTTGAATGCACCAAAAATATGATGGCAATTCATTGGTTCACACTGTTAAAATTGTACGGAGAAGAAGTTTTTGATGCAAATGTTACCGAACTTTATGACTTAGGTGTTCTCTTTGCTCAGCTTATTGAAGAGGAGCCAAATTTCGAACTGGCTTTACAGCCAATGTCCAATATTGTTTGTTTTAGGTATTGCCCTGCTGATATGGATGAAGAACATATAAATGCTCTTAATGTAAAAATTCGCCAATCTCTTTTAGAAGATGGCGAATTTTATATTGTACAAACGAAACTAAAAGGTACGCATTACATGCGTATTACTGTGATGAATCCGTTTACCACAGCGCTTCATTTTAAAGCCTTAATACAAAAAATTAAGTCCTTTGCTACTTGTTAATTATTCCCTTAAAGACTCAAGCATTTGATCTTCACTTTCTTTTTTAGAGAAGTTGATTGCACACTCTATTAATGCTAAATGCGAATATGCTTGTGGGAAGTTACCTAATAATCTTTTGGTCTTAAAATCAATATCTTCACTAAAGAGACCTAAATGATTACTATAACTCAATAATCGCTCAAAATACTCCAACGCTTTTTTACGTTCTCCTATTTTAAATAAGCTATTTATATACCAGAATGTACATACTGTAAATGATGATGAAGGCAAACCAAAATCATCTTCATTTTTATAACGATACAGTAATCCGTCATTATTTAATTCCTTCCCTATGGCATGTACCGTGCTAATATATCTCTCATCTTTTGCATTCACACATCCATAAGATTCCATCAACAATACAGATGCATCTAACTCTTTAGACCCATAAGACTGCGTGTATGCGCCTACTTCTTCGTTCCAGGCATTGTCATATATATCTTTCCAGATTTCTGCTCTAATAGGCTCCCATTTCTCAATTTTGTGCTTCTTATCTAACATTTCGGCAACCTTGATCGCACGATCCAAAGCTGTCCAACATAATACTTTTGAGAATGTAAAATGTCTGTCTTCTGTTCTGAACTCCCAAATACCCTTATCGGCATCCTTCCAATTATTACTTACAATCCAAACGATTCCTTTTGTAATCGCCCAAAGGTCTTCTCCATTATCAATATCAATACTAAATTTCGCCATCTGTTCGTAGATAACATCCATTAGTATACCATAGATATCGTTTTGCTTTTGATGATAAGCTGCATTACCAATTCTTACAGGCTTAGAACCTTTATAACCAGCTAGGTGCTCTAAGGTTACTTCAGTCAACTTCTTTTCTTTATTGATACCGTACATGATTTGAAGCTTCTCTGCCTTATCTGGTATCAAATCTATAATGAACTGTAAATAACGTTTTGCAACGTTCTTATGACCCAATTCTGATACTACCTTAATTACCATAGATGCATCGCGGATCCAACAGAATCGGTAATCCCAATTACGTACTTCGCCTATTGTTTCTGGTAATGATGTAGTCGCTGCAGCTAAAACTGCACCTGTCTTATCATAGCTTAATAGCTTTAAAGTCAGTGCACTTCTAGAAATTTCTTCGTTGAATTTCTCATAGGTAGGTGTCAAATTAGACCAATTCAACCAATATACCTTTGTATTTTGTAAATCTAAGTAAGCCCTATCTGTAGTAGGTAGCAATAGTTTTTCATTATAACCTACCAGAATATAACCATCTTCGTTTAACTCAATTTCACCACTATCTACAATAGTCTTCTTATCAAAAGAAGAATATAAAAATATAGTATCGAATTTTACGTCATGCGTAAGACTTGCTATAAAATCTTTTTTTATAAATGATTCAGTTTTACCCATTGCATACTCAAGCTTGGGATCGTAAACAATTGAAAATTTTGGCGCACCAGATATATATTTAAAATATCTGATCAACTCTGGTGGCGCATGGTAAGCATTGCCTTCTTTTCTATAACGTGGCATGAAATCATGAATCTCAAAATGGTCAGCGCCAGATTTAAAAGAAGTGATTAAAATATTCGTGAATTGCTCATATTTTTGGGTAATGACATAGCTATCATCTACATTGATTTCAAAACTACCACCAATCTCTTCATCTAATAATTTTGCAAAGATAGATGGACTATCAAATTCTGGTAAGCAGCACCATTCGATGCTTCCTGTCTTTGAAATTAATGCTGCACTTCTACAATTCCCTATTATTCCGTAGTCTAAATTATCCATTCAATAAAAATCTTAATTCATATGAGGTTTCAATTGGTATTACCCTCCTTTTTCCCGAAATTTAGAGAAATAATTATCAAGAAGTAGCAAAAAAATCTCTTTTATGGCGAAAACTATCATTATCTCAAATAGACTACCTGTACAATTACAAATTAGCAATGGAGACATTACTGCAGTGCCAAGTGTTGGTGGTTTAGCTACCGGAATGAAATCTGTGCACTCAGGTGGAGATAGCCTTTGGATTGGCTGGAGCGGATTGACAGATGAAGAAATACCTAAAGAGTTAATCCCTAAAATTGATAAGGCTCTTGCTGAGCATGGTTCTTCTAAAGTAAATCTTACAGAAAAAGAAGTAGATGGTTTTTACTACGGATTTAGCAATAGAACCATATGGCCACTATTCCACTACTTCTTAGAATACGCTGAATTTGAGCTTGAAAGTTGGGAGGTTTACAAAGCGGTTAATCAGAAATTTGCCGATGCTATTCTTGAAAAAGCCGATAATGATGATACAATCTGGATTCACGATTACCAATTAATGTTGGTACCGCAAATGGTTCGTGCCCAAAGACCTGATATTTCTATCGGATTCTTTTTGCACATTCCTTTTCCTTCTTATGAGATATTTAGAACACTACCTTGGCGTGAAGAAGTATTACAAGGCTTATTAGGGTCAGATTTAATCGGTTTTCATACCTATGACTATGAACGTCACTTTTTAAGCTCTGTACGAAGGTTATTAGGCTTAGAGGTAAGTTTTAATGATATCTACTTAGATGATAGGGTTATTAAGGTAGACTCTTTCCCCATGGGTATTGATTATAAAAAATTCAGTGATGCTGCCAAAGAACATTCGCAACGCAGCGAAGACGAAAAGTCTGAACTACAAAAACGTCTGGACACCCATAAAAAATCGGCGCCTGATGCTAAATTCTTTTTGTCTATTGACCGCTTAGATTATACTAAAGGTATTGCGAAGCGATTAAAAGCATTTGAATACTTTTTAAATAAATACCCTCAGTACAAAGAAAAAGTAAGACTGATTATTCTTGCTGTACCTTCTCGTTCGAATGTACCACAATACCAATTATTAAAGCGAGAAGTTGATGAATTGGTAGGTCGTATTAATGGCGAACTTTCAACGGTTAGCTGGACACCGATTTGGTATTTCTACAGGTCTATGCCTTTTGAAAACTTAATTGATTTGTATACTTCTTCTGATATTGCTTGGTTGACACCAATTAGAGATGGTATGAATTTGGTAGCTAAGGAATACATTGCTACTAGAACAGACAAAACGGGAGTTTTAATACTTAGCGAAATGGCTGGTTCTGCCAATGAAATGAATGAATCGCTATTGATTAACCCTAACAATTTTGAGCAAATTGCAGATGCTTTAAACGAGGCTATAAATATGCCTAAAGAAGAACAGATTGCTAGAAACACATTATTACAAAAGAGATTAGAGCGTTATAACGTTGAAAAATGGGCTAATGACTTTATGACATCGTTAGTGGGTCAAAAAGAAAAAGATCAAACCTATAAGTCAAGAAAACTGTCTGCAGACATCTTGAATACGGTGATGGATGATTATAATAAAGCAAAAAGAAGATTAGTTTTCTTAGACTATGACGGTACATTGGCTGGTTTTCATGCGGATCCACAAAAAGCATCGCCAGATGAAGAATTATACAAACTACTTGATGCGATTTCTTCTCAACCAAACACAGATATGTATTTAATTAGCGGGCGAGATAAAGAAACGTTCACTAAATGGTTCTTGCCTAAAAAGTACAATATGATTGTTGAGCATGGTGTATGGATTTCGCAAGGTGGCGAGGAATTCAGGATGCTAGAAAATGTCAAGAAAGACTGGATGGAGAAAATTTTACCAGTGTTAGAATCTTTTGTAGACCGCACACCTGGTAGTTTTATTGAAGAAAAAAATTATTCTTTAGCTTGGCATTATAGAAAAACAGATCCCGACTTTGGACAAAAACGTTCTGTTGAACTAAATACGGTATTGACAAGTCTTATTGCCAATGATGACTTAAGTGTCTTAAATGGTAACAAAGTGATGGAAATAAAAAGCAGCAACGTAAATAAAGGTAGAGCATCTATGCGCGTGTATACTGAACATGAGTACGATTTTGTTTTTGCAATTGGTGATGACTGGACCGATGAATTTATGTTTCAAGAGCTTCCTGAAGATTCCATTACCGTGAAAGTAGGGCGCCAAAAAACACAAGCAAGATATTTTGTTGATAACACTAAAAATGTACGTGCAATTTTGAAGCGATTTGCCGACAAAAAATAATCTTACATTCTAATTACCCTCATTAATATGAAACAAATTTACAAGCTTGTATTCGTAAGCTTTTTTTGCTGCCATACTGCTTTTGCTCAACAAGGCACCGAAGTTTATATAGCAAATTTAGATTTGAGTAATGATAGTTTGAAAATTAATGAGGTTATCAATATATCTGAGAATGAAGGTTATGATAATCAACCTTCATTTTTTTTTGATGATAAAATTCTATTTGCATCAACAAGAAATAATCAAACAGATATAGCCCTTTATGATATAAACGATAAAACAACTACTTGGCTTTCTAATACACCAAATGGTAGTGAATATTCTCCTTTAAAAATTCCTGGTAGAAATGCTGTTTCTGCTGTTCGTTTAGACGAAGATGGTTTACAGCGTTTATACGCGTATGATTTGAAAACGGGTGACTCAAAGGTGTTATTACCAGATTTAAAAGTGGGTTATCATGTTTGGTTTTCTAGTGATATTATTGTTTGCACGGTTTTGATCGAAAATCGTATGGATTTGGTGGTGTATAACCTAAAAGAGAACACCCATTATACTGTACAGAAGAATGTAGGTCGATCGTTGCATAAAATTCCCGGTACAGAGCTAATTAGTTTTATAGCAAAAGAAAGCGAGAATGCTACTATTACATCGCTAAACCCAAATTCTAAAGAAACAAAGGTTATCACAAACCTTTTAAGAGATTCTGAAGATGTGACTTGGACTACCGACGGAAGCTTAATTACTGCGTATAACAAATATCTGTTTTCCTTTAAGCCATCAATCGATACAGAATGGAAATCATTGTTTGAATTTCAACAAACTGATATTCATGGTATATCAAGACTAGCCGTAAGCCCTAACGGAAAGAATATTTCTTTTGTTTCTAAAGATGCTCCAGATAAAATTGTACAGAAGCAAGTAGAAACTTTTAATGCACGTGATTTAGACGCTTTTGTAAATTGCTATTCAGAAGATGTTGTAGTGAAAAATTTCTCTCAGGATACTATATCCATTGGTAGAAAACAACTGAAAGATGGGTATGAGGCTTTTTATAAAAAAACACCTTCCATTGAAGTTAAGGTATCTTCAAGAATTGTAATTGGTTCTACTGTTATAGACCAAGAATTTGTCACTATTGGCGACAAACAAAAACAACAAGTGGCCATTTATGAAACTGACGGACTCATAAAAACCATGACTTTTATTAGAGATAAAAAAACAACTTTTGACCCAGAAATCATTGTTCAAAAGCAACTTGAAGCTTATAACAATAGAGATATTGACGGTTTTTTAGCCACGTATGCAAAACAAGCTAAAATATATAGCTACTCAGGAGAATTAAGATCTGATGGTACAGATGCAATGCGAGCTGGCTATGCTGATTTCTTTAATTCATCCCCAGATTTACATTGCGAAATTCTCAATAGAATCGTCATCGGAAACAAAGTAATAGATGAAGAATCGATTACTGCAAATGGCAACACTTTTAAAGCTGTAGCTATTTATGAAGTGGAAAATAATGAGATAGTCAAAGTAACTTTTGTTAACTAATCTATTGAAACAAAAGCTACATATTCTCCCGATTATAATTCTATCACAGTTCGCCTGCACTTCTACATGGTTTGCAGGGAATGCAATATTAGAATCGCTAACCAAAAAGTTAGATTTTGGTGCAGATATTGTTAGCCATGTCATTTCTTCGGTACAATTCGGATTCATCATCGGGACCCTAATATTCGGAGTTTTGATGATTGCAGATCGATTTTCTCCTTCAAAAGTATTTATGATTTGTGCCTTTCTAGCATCCCTTTCTAATCTGACATTGATCTATCCAGATTTAAACGTGGGTGGTTTACTATTAGCGAGATTTAGTACAGGTTTCTTTTTAGCAGGTATTTATCCCGTAGGAATGAAAATAGCGGCAGACTACTACGAAAAAGGACTCGGTAAAGCATTGGGGTTTTTAGTCGGAGCATTAGTTCTAGGCACCGCTTTTCCTTTTTTGATAAAAGGAAGTCCTTTAGCAAGTCATCCAGATAAGGTTATTATGTTAACCTCTGGTATTACGGCGTTGGGCGGACTATTACTCTTCTTACTTGTGCCAAACGGTCCGTATCGCGTGGCAAGTACTACTTTAAAATTTGATGCCGGACCGAAGCTTTTTAAAAATTTCGAATTTAAGAAAGCTGCATTTGGGTATTTCGGGCACATGTGGGAACTCTACGCCTTTTGGGCTTTTACACCTATTGCCATTCAATATTTTGCGATTCAATCAGGTAGTGATATTTCGGTCTCACTTTGGTCAGGAATCGTCATTGCCCTCGGCGGATTATCATGCGCCTATGGCGGAATACTTTCTCAGCATATAGGCAGTAAAAAAGTAGCATTGATAGCGTTAATAGCATCGGGATTTCTATGTTTAATTTCTCCGCTTCTATTTTCACTTCCTATATATGTATTCTTGGCAGGTTGGTGTTTATGGGGCATTGCTGTTACTGCAGATTCACCTCAATTCTCAAATTTGGTGGCATCGGCCGTGGCACCCGAATTAAAAGGCACTGCACTTACACTAGTAAATTGTATTGGTTTTGCCATTACTATTATTAGCATTCAACTTCTAGGATCACTTCAATCGATCATCCCTATTGATCTTTTATTTATTCCTTTAGCTATAGGTCCGTTGTTTGGTGTATACTATTTATTGATCAAAAGGCGATGATAAATCCTGCTTAAATAGAAATACCTTTTTTATCCTATTAAAACTATACCATACGCACTTATACTTTTATACATGAAATTATGCTCAACCCTATATTTTACTTAATTTTAGAAACCTATTGCCCATACTAGCTTTACTCATATAAAAAATTGAAATGAAAAAATTATTACTGCTTACATTACTAACCTCAGCCATTACGTTAACAGCACAAACCGATCAACGTATATATGATATTATCGATGCAGTTTCTGCCGAGCGAATAGAAAACGATGTTACTAAACTTGTCAATTTTGGTACTAGACATACCTTAAGCGATACCGTTTCAACTACCAGAGGTATTGGTGCAGCAAGACGTTGGATCAAAAGTGAATTCGAAAAAACCGCTGCTGAATGTAATGGGTGTTTGAATGTTTTCTTTCAAAAAGACTTAGTTAAAAAAGGTGCTAACGACCGTATTATAAAAGATGTAGAAGTAGTTAACGTACTTGCTATTCAAAAGGGGACAAAATACCCAAATCGCTACATTATTATGAGTGGCGATATCGATTCTCGTGTTAGTGACCCAACAAATTTCACAGATGATTCCCCAGGTGCAAATGACAACGCCAGCGGTATGGCGGGTACTATTGAAGCTGCACGCGTATTATCAAAATATAAATTCGAGAACAGCATCATTTATATGGGACTTTCTGGTGAAGAGCAAGGTCTATTCGGTGGTGGCGGTATTGCTCAATACGCAAAAGATAAAGGCTGGGAAGTTATCGGTATTTTCAACAATGATATGATCGGTAATATTACTGGTGTCGATGGTACGGTAAGCAATGTAGATTTTAGAATTTTCTCTGAACCTGTACCACCGACCGAAACTGAAGCGCAGCGTAAAGCAAGACGTTTTTATGGCGGTGAAGTGGACGGAATTTCTAGACAACTAGCACGCTATGTTCATAAAAACGTGAAGCAGTACATGCCAGAAATGAACCCAATAATGATTTATCGTTTGGATCGTTTTGGTCGTGGTGGGCATCATAGACCTTTTAACGATGCTGGTTTCCCTGGTATTCGTATTATGGAAGCTCATGAGAATTACACCCAACAACATCAAGATATTCGTGTTGAAGATGGTATCGCTTATGGCGATGTTCTAGAACATGTAAACTTTAAGTATGCCGCTAAATTAACGGCTGTAAACGCCATAAACCTAGCATCTATCGCATGGGCTCCACCATCACCTAAAACGGTAAAAATAGGTGGTATTGTGGAACCTGCAGCTAAATTTCAATGGAGTAAGGTTGATGGTGCAAAGGGATATAAAATTTACTGGAGAGATACCACATCTCCAACCTGGGATAATAGTAGATATGTAGGTGATGTTTCTGAATTTGTTTTGGAAGGCATTGTTATCGACAACTTTTTCTTCGGAGTTTCTGCTGTAGGTAAAGACGGATTTGAGAGTCCGGTTGTTTTTCCTAACGGAATTTTTAGATAGGCTTAATCCAAATTAAACATGAATAAATTACTTGTTGCTTTTACCCTCGGGATATTTACTTTTTCGCAAGCACAGACCTTTACTGAACAAGATACGCTTAGAGGTAGCATTACCCCTGAACGTGAATGGTGGGACCTTAACTATTATCACTTAGATATAGCTGTTAATCCTGATGATAAGTTTATCAACGGAAGTAATACTATTCGCTACAAAGTGCTAAAACCTCATCAAGTACTACAGGTAGATTTGCAACCGCCATTGCAAATTGAAAAAGTAACTCAAGACGGCATCGAACTTGAAGTGACGCATAACATAAATGCTCATTTTATACAGTTAACAAAACCTCAGCAAGTAGGTGATTTTAATGAGGTTATTATTACCTATTCTGGTCACCCAAAAGAAGCGGTTAGAGCTCCTTGGGATGGCGGATTCTCATGGAAAAAAGATGCTAACGGCAAAGATTTTGTCGCTACTTCGTGCCAAGGTTTAGGCGCTAGTGTCTGGTGGCCAAATAAAGACCACATGTACGACGAGGTTGATAGTATGCTGATCAGCGTAAAAGCACCAAAAGGTTTAATGAACGTCTCTAACGGTCGTCTTAGAAGTGTTGATAAGGAGACTAATACCTACAATTGGTTTGTTTCTAACCCCATCAATAACTATGGTGTTAATGTCAATATCGGTGATTATGTACACTTCGATGAAATATATAAAGGAGAAAAAGGTGCTCTTGATATGGATTATTATGTTTTGAAAGATAATCTAGAGAAAGCAAAAGAACATTTTAAAGATGCTCCGAAAATGATGCAAGCTTTTGAACATTGGTTCGGAGCCTACCCTTTTTATGAGGACTCTTTTAAACTGGTTGAAGTGCCTTATTTAGGTATGGAACACCAAAGTTCTGTTACGTATGGTAATCAATACCAAAAAGGATATTTAGGTAGAGATTTATCGGGTACCGGTTGGGGATTAAAATTCGATTTCATTATTATTCATGAAGCTGGGCACGAATGGTTTGCAAATAACATTACCTATAAAGATGCTGCCGACATGTGGATCCACGAAGGGTTCACCTGCTACTCTGAAAGTTTATTTTTAGACTATCATTATGGTACAGAAGCGGCAAATGCATATGTACAAGGCATTCGAAATAATATTCTAAACGATAAGCCCATCATCGGTATTTACAATGTAAATCATGAAGGTAGTAGCGATATGTATTATAAAGGCTCTAATATTCTTCACACACTGCGACAGGTGGTAAATAATGACAGAAAATGGAGAACTATTCTGCGCGGTCTAAATTCGGAATTCTATCACAAAACAGTAACTACTAAAGAAATCGAAGAGGTGATTGGTGTAGAAATGAACCGCGATTTAAAACCCTTTTTTGACCAGTACTTACGAACGACCAAGATTCCGGTTTTCGAATATAAGGTGAAAGGCAAAAAGCTATCATATCGTTTTACAAATACTGTCGAAAACTTCAGTCTTCCGATAAAAGTATACATAGATGACATTCCTGTTTGGCTAGAACCAAGTAACGAATGGCAATCGGAAAAAATAAAAGGCAGCTTTGAAAACTTACGTGTAGATCCAAATTTCTACATTGAGACTAACCCTTAAAGTTCACTTTACAACATATTAATTTTTAGCGTTCATCATAAATTAAATAGGATTAATTTCCTTTTTAAATTATGGTATTTTTACCGCATCTATTTGATAGGTTTCCATGAAAAAAACGCTTGCCAGATATAGAAATAGTGCCTTCAGAAGTTTTATTCGAAGGCATTCTAAATATGCACCAATACTGTTCTTTATTGGAGGTTTCATTTTTGACACCTTAACATTAGGTCGTATTGACCGTACGTACGACCTTACGGTTTTATGCCTGCATATGACCTCTTTATCTATTGCACTATATCTCTACAATTTAGCTGATGATGGCAAATGGAAAAATACCTTTTTAGCACGGTATGAAGAATATTTGCCTTTAGCTATTCAGTTCTTTTTCGGAGGGTTATCAAGTGCCTATGTAATCTACTTCTCTAGAAGTGTTTCTTTATCTAAAACAGCATCATTCTTTATAATTCTCGTGCTATTGCTTATTGCCAATGAGTTTCTTAAAAAAAGAATCTCTAATAAATATTTACAATTCGGAGTCTATTACTTTATAAGTTTTACGTTTTTCACGTTTATGATTCCTGTTTTCTTGAAGGAATTAAACACATCTATATTCTTAATCTCTGGTGCAATTAGTTTAGTTAGCACGCTAGTGCTTCTCACTTTTATCTATAGTAAAAGTCCGAGTACTCGTAAAGAAATTAAACTGGGTAAAATGATTGCCATAATTTTAGCGATTTACGGCATTATTAATCTGTTCTATTTTCTAAGATTAATACCACCAGTTCCATTAGCATTAGATAAAGGCATTGTTGCTCATGATGTTGTATTAAAGAATGGTAGCTATGAGGTAACCTACGAATCTGAAGAATCGTTCATTTTTTGGAGGAAACACAAACTAGATTATAACTATACTCCAGACCAAAGGGTGTATATTTTTTCTTCAATTTTTGCTCCTACAGATTTAAAAAAGTCCATTTTTCATCGATGGAGAAGATATAATGATAAAACCAAAGAATGGATAACTGTAGATGATATCGGTTATGATATTACAGGCGGTAGAGATGGTGGCTTTAGAGGTTACACCTATAAAAGTAATGTAACGCCAGGTGAATGGGAAGTTCAAGTATTAACAGAAGAAGAACAGGTATTAGGTGTCATCGGTTTTCATATTAATCTTAATACAAACCAAGAACCGTTGCACCTGAAGACATCAAAGTTCTAATTTGATTACGATACCTCTTTTAAATAATTCAAGCTCAACACTTTAACCTCTAATTTAATATCAATGATTACTACAAGTTATTTAATTTTATAAATTGTTTAGTATATTAAAACATAGCCTACCTTCGCAAGACCTTAAATACATAAGTGACAATATATCAAAAAGTTCAGGCTGTAAATCATCTTTTCAATCAATTGGATAAGGACTTGGGCTCCTTTCAACAATCTACGGGACTAGGCTGTGTAGCCAATTGCGGTCTATGTTGCTTAAAACCGGACATCAACGCTACTGCATTAGAATTTTTACCACTAGCCTATCATCTTTTATTAAATGGCGAAACGGAACAATGGTTAGAGCAATTGCAAAATAATACCGAGGACAAACTCTGCCCTGTATTAAATAAGGTTATTGCTCCGGGTTCTAAAGGCTTTTGCTCTGATTACGCCCACCGCGGACTCATTTGTAGACTATTTGGGTTCTCTGCCATGCTACATAAAAACAACACACCTACATTGGTAACTTGTAAACCAATAAAAGAACAAAAACCCGAAGCTGTTGCTAAGGCTAATGCTCATATTGCTTCAAAAGATAATTATCCCTTAATTAGCAATTACTACATGCAACTGCGCTCTATAGATGAATCTTTAGGAGAAGAATTGTTTCCGATAAGAATTGCCATAGAAAAAGCTATCTATGCTGTTCTAGCATATTATGCCTATAGAGAACTACCTAGCAAAGACGATATAGTATAATGTAGATTGCTTTAAAAAAGAGATTAAACGTACCTTTATCATTAGATTTTTCATCTTCCAAATTATTGATTTGGGAGGGTATAGTCATTTCTATAAAAGTTTGTTTTGAAAATATACGCTATTAGTGGATTAGGTGCCGACCAAAGAGTTTTCAATCATTTAACTCTAGATTTTGAGCTTATAGCAATAGATTGGATTACTCCTAACCACAACGAATCTATTAAAGAATACTCGAGAAGGCTTAGCGAAGTTATTGTCACCGATGTTGAGTTCTGCTTAATCGGTGTTAGTTTCGGCGGATTAATTGCTACCGAAATCAATCAAATACTTCATCCGAAAAAAGTAATTCTTATTTCTTCTGCACAAACAAAAAATGAATTAAGACCCATTTATAAATGGGTTGGCAAATCTAGAATTTTGAAGCTAATACCTGCTTCTTTATTCAATCCACCTAGGTTTCTTGCGAGGTATATCATCGGAGCCAAAAATGCTAAACTATTTTATGAGATATTAGATGATACCGATTTAAACTTTGTGAAATGGGCTTTACAAGAATTTACAACTTGGCAGAATTTGAAACAATCAGCAAATGTTGTTAAGATTAATGGCGCAAAAGATAAATTGATTCCCCCTAGAGGTATTACTAAAATGAAACTAATTGAAGGTGGAGAACACTTTATGATAGTCGACAAAGCGGATGAAATCAGCAAAATCATTAATTTTGAATTGAAAAATTCTTAGAAAAGAAATAAAATGAACAACTCTAAAGAAATTATAGCAGCTATACATACTCAATTATCAAAGGATACACCAAATTGGGACAGCCTTTTGAAAATAATTTTAGAACATTTTGATTGCTCTACCGGTACCTTACATTTTTTAGATAAAGACGCTTTATTACAGCTTCAATCGCAAGTAGGTATTCCTGAGTTTTTGATTCCGAAGTTGTCTACTATTCCTATCGGAAAAGGTATGGCGGGTATTGCTGCAGAACGTAGAAAACCTGTTGAAATGTGTAATCTACAAACAGATGATTCTGGCGTTGCACGCCCATCTGCAAAAGATACTAAAGTAGAAGGTTCACTAGCGGCACCATTACTATACAATGAAAAGCTTTATGGCACCATTGGTATCGCAAAACCTGTACCTTATGACTTTACAGTACCTGAAATAGATTTACTAATGGAAATTGGTGAATTGATAAGCAAAAAACTGAGCTAACAGGTTCACCTTTACACATAAAAAAGCCCGCTATTTAGCGGGCTTTTCAATTCATTATATTTGAGTTCTATTTAAAGATAGCGCCTGTTAAAGCTACTTGAGCAAGCTCTTTACCTTCTTCTCCTTTAAACGTCACATAATACGGTCCGTCACCTGATACTGTTCCGGTTATTGGAATAGTAATCATTGTTCCTTGAGAACCTTCTGGTTGGGCTGTTAATTTACCTGTACCGATTACTGGTCCGTCTGCCGTATTTTCATGTATTTCAAAATCAAAATACATGGCAGGTGCTGCTTGCCATCCTGCGGTAAGCGAAACAGATTTCACTCCCTTTAAAGACATGTTCTCCAACATGAACCATCCTGTAGATTTCCCTACTAATAGAATATCCATTCCTCCAAACTGCATTGCTTGCATTCCGTCCACCTTCATTTGGTCATTGAACTTAACCGTGCTACTTGGTATAACTACAGATTTAGAACCTGTTAGTGGAATAGTACCTTCGGCACCTGCATCTGTATAACTAGCAGTTAATACCAGCATATTACCTGGTGCAGAAGATTCTGCTGTAATTGTTCCTTTTGCCGGTAATGATTTTACTTTTTTATTATCTCCGTTTAATGAAAGAATATACAATGCAATCTGTCTAGATTCATCTGATGTTATATTAGGGTGTGCAGGCATGGTTACCTCGCCCCAAACTCCTGTACCACCTGTTTTAATTTTACCTTGTAAGTACTTTAAAGCATCTTTACGCCCTTTGTACTTCGCCGCAACATCTTTGTAATTTGGACCTATAGAAGCTTCTGCTTCTTTATGACATGTTTTACAGTCCATTGCTTGAGTCAATGCTTTTCCTGTTACTGTTGCCGATACTTGTTGATGCCCCATATTCATGGCTACCTTATCCATCCCTTCCAAATAATCAACACTTACAAAAATATTGCTTGCATCGATTTCAGTACCATCAGGATCTGTTACCGAAACGTCATAGGCAATTTTCTGACCTGGCAAATAAAATGCCGGTGCACTATCACCTAATGAGATAGCAACTTCTGGTCTTGAGTTACCGGCAACAATACTAGTACTTTCACTTATTGCCTCTTCGCCTTTATCATCTGCAACGGTTACTTTCAACTTATAAACACCGGCATCTGCATAACTATAGCTAACATTTGGTTCTGTAGTCTCTTTGGTGTCGCCATTACCAAAATCCCATGTATATTTAATAGCATCATCTTCGCGATCGCTTGCCTCTACTGTTGCTTTTACGGTCAACGGAGTTTTACCTGCTGTTTTACTAACAGTAACTTCATTGATTAATGGTGGTCTGTTACCGCCATTGAATTCGATATATCCTAAAGAAGAATTTGCATTTTGCGAGAACCAACCACTTCCGTATTCTAACAGGTAGATTTTACCATTGGGTCCAACCTCCATATCAATTAGGTTGTTAACCTTAACCTCAGGAGCAAAAGGTTCCATTTTACTGAAATCTCCGTTTTCATCTAAATGTACCGCGAACATCCAACCACGCATCCAATCATAAATAATCACTTTGCCGTCATAGTAGCTAGGTAATTTCTCATCACCTTGGTACATATCTGAATAGTATGTAGGACCTGCCATTGCATTTCTACCACCAGTTGCTGTTTGTGGAAAATCTTGAGAATCGTCATATGGATAATATACATATGCTGGCATTGCAGGTGGCAATTCTGTTAACCCTGTATTATTACGAGAGTTATTTATAGGTTTTTCAGGATCAAAAGGCGCACCTGTTTTACCTGTTTCATAGTCGTATGCATTATAGGCAAAATTGTCACCTATAAATAGTGGCCAACCAAAGTTACCCGCTTTTTTAGCTTGGTTCATTTCATCATATCCTCTTGGTCCTCTAGTACCTAAACTATCTACTCTAGCATCAGGACCAACATCGCCCCAATACACATATCCCCTTTTCATATCTATAGATATTCTATACGGATTTCTATGACCCATAGTATAAATCTCTGGTCTCGTTTTATCTGTACCTACCGGGAATAAGTTTCCTTCAGGAATATCATACGTACCATCTTCCTTTACTTTAATTCTAAGTATTTTACCACGTAAGTCATTCGTATTTCCAGAAGAACGACGCGCATCGTACTGCTCATGCCCAGGAATATCGTTTAAAGGTGCAAATCCGTTATTTACATACTTAACACCTTTCTCATTAAAGGGCGTAGAATTATCACCTGTAGATAGGTAAAGTAAACCATCAGGACCAAATGCTATCGAACCACCGGTATGACAGCAAATTTCTCTCTGGCTGTCTACATCTAAAATCACCTGCTCTGATGCTACATCAAACTTACCATCAGTAAATTTCATTCTAGCTAAACGATTTACCGACTTGTCGCCTGTTGGCGCATAGTATAAATAGATCCAATGGTTATTGGCATAATCTGGATCTTTTTGTAAGCCCATTAATCCTTCTTCCGCATTAACATCGGGTGTGTTTAATGTTTTACTATAAACATCAAGTTTAAGCACTTCGCTAAGTTCTTTTGTCTCATCATTGTATAACATTACCTCTCCCCTACGCTGTGCTACCAATACATTACCGTTTGGTAGAACAGTCATTTCGGTAGGTTCAAAAAACTGACCTTCGCTCAATGTTACTTTTGCAAAACGATCAGCATCTGGTGGTATTTGAGAAGTTACTTTCGAATAATCTAAATTTAGATTTTCACCTATGGCATATTGAATTCCGCCTAACAAATGCTTTAAAAACAAATCTTCTGTAAAACTGGCATCTGCATGACCGCCACCTGTGTAAAAAGAACGCCCTCCGTCAAAATCATGATACCAAGCTATAGGATGAAAATCTCCATTCTTTCCGCCTTCATAGGTGGACTCATCTAAAGTCATAAGAACGTTGATATCAGGATTGATGTTTTTGTAGTTATACAATTCATCTTTTCTGGTCCACACAGAGTCGGTAAAAAACTGTGTAGCCTTAAAGTTCTTGTCCTTTATAATAAAATCTGCCGTTGGCATTCCCCTTGGGTGACTCAAAAATTGAGCTCCTGCAAGGTCATTGTACCAACCCCAGTCATATTCGGTATCTGCCGCAGCATGTATACCTACATAACCACCGCCAGCTTGAATATAACGCTCAAAAGCAGCTTCTTGATACTGATCCAAGACATTACCAGTAGTACTTAAAAAGATAATAGTTGAATATTGCTTTAGGTTTTCATCTGTAAATAGATCTGCATTTTTGGTAGTATCGACTGCAAATCCGTTTTCTGTTCCTAACTTTTGAATGGCTGCAATGCCCGCAGGGATTGATGCATGCTTAAAAGCCATTGTTTTTGAGAAGACCAAAACCTTAGGTTCTCCTTCTCTTTTATTGCCACCACAAGAGACAATAATAAGCGCAAAGCCCAAAAGCAGCGCAATGAAGATTTTTTTCATACGTAAATTGTTGTTGTTGTTTAGTTGATTTTAGAAAGCATAAAAATAGGGCGCGCATCTGTATTTACCAATACTTTCTGTGTTAATCATTGTACATTTATGATAGATTAATACCCCTTTAATAAAATTATGATAAACAAACCTGAGTTATATTTTAAAAATGACAATGAATTCAAAAATTGGTTGCATAATAACCATTCTGAACAATCGGGTGTTCATCTTATTTTCTATGCTGTTGCTCATGAAAACAAAAGTATGCGATGGGAAGAGGCTGTACAAGTAGCACTTTGTTATGGATGGATAGATAGTACCGTAAAAAGCTTAGGCAATGGCAAACGAAGACAGTACTTCTGCCCACGGAAACCTAAAAGTGTTTGGAGCAAAGTCAACAAAAATTATATTAAAGAGCTTACAGCAAATGGCAAAATGCATGCGACTGGATTGGCTTCTATAAAAATTGCAAAAGAAAACGGCTCTTGGACTTCTTTAGACGATGTAGAAAATGGAGTTATTCCAGAAGAATTACAAACTGCGTTTGATAAAAACACTGAAGCATTTAGTAACTTTAAGAAGTTTACCCATAGCCAACGTAAAGGCTACTTGTACTTTTTAAACCAAGCTAAGCGCCAAGAAACTAGAAATAAAAGAATCAAGGAAATTATACAGCATGCCGCTGAAAACGTAAAATATAGAAATAATGGCGGACGATAAATTAAAAATTGTTTATTTAAAATTTACACTTACTTCATTTTACCTAAGTATTAATTAAACCTTATTTTTACGTTCGCTTTTGTGGTGTACCAAGCCAACGTGTTTCCGTTATTGGTTTTCCTGAAGATGTATTTCATGTCTAAATTACCTAAAGAACATCAGTTCTTAGATTTATCTGATTACGGTAGACCCCTTGCCTTTTTAATTGCCAACCGTTTAAAAACAACCATATTTACACCAATTCACGTTACGCTAGCATTTACGTTCTGCGGACTTTTGGCAATTGTTTCTATTTTGAACGGATTTTATTGGTCAGCCTTACTTTTCTTAATATTTAAATCTGTTTTAGATGCAGCAGATGGTGAACTGGCACGATTGAAAAATACCCCGTCGCATATTGGTCGGTACTTTGATTCAATTTCAGATTTTATACTAAATCTGCTTTTCATGCTTTCTATTTGGCATATTACCAATGTTAGTATTTATTTAGTTCTGCTGGCATTCGTCGGACTTGAATTACAAGGAACGCTCTACAATTACTATTATGTAATTTTGAGAAATAGACATCATGGCGATAGCACAAGTAGAGTATTTGAGAATAAAACTCCGAATGCATTACATGGCGAAAATCAACAAACCGTCAACATACTATATAAAATTTATAGCTATTGCTATGGACCATATGACCGAATCATCTATAGCCTTGATAAGAATGCCATAAAAGGAAAATATCAACCCAAATGGTTAATGACAGCGGTATCAACATTCGGGCTAGGATTTCAATTACTGCTCATAGGGCTCTTTTTGGTATTGGATTTAAAAGCATATATAATTCCCTTTTTTATAGGTTATAGTCTATTAATTTTTGTTTTTATCTTGATCAGACAATTATTAAATAAGTAATTATTTTTACCTTTCTACACCAACCAAAAACAATATGAAAATTTCTATTATATTAAAACAGGTATGCCTAACCTTATGCTGCTTGATGATTCTTTTATCATGTAAGTCTGAACCACAAATAACCTATGATGTAATTATAAAAAATGGTCATCTTATTGATCTCGAAGATGGTTCTGTTTCTGTTTCGAACATTCTAATTAACAATAATAGAATTGTTAAAATAACTTCTGATGCTGATTTAACCAACATAGAAGCTAAGTCCATTATTGATGCAACAGGTAAATTTATTGTACCTGGTTTTTGGGATAACCATACGCATTTTAGAGGCGGTGATTCTTTAATAAGCGCAAACAAGAACTTCTTGAAACTCTTTATGGCTAACGGAATTACAACTGTTCGCGATGCGGGTGGCGATCTTACCTCGTCTGTTTTAGAATGGCGAAAAGCTATTGCAAACAATGAGCTCGTAGGACCCACCATTTTTACATCGGGACCAAAAATTGACGGACCCGGTGGTACGTGGGCAGGTTCTTTAGAAGTGGATACTGATGAAGGTATTTCTAAGGCTTTAGATTCTTTACAAGCTATACCGTCTGACTTTGTCAAAATTTACGATAGCCGTATTTCGGGCGAAAATTACTTAAAAGTGATCCAAGAAGCAGAGAAGCGTGGTTTAATTACTTCTGGGCATATGCCTTTTACCGTTGAACTTGACGCTACTATAGATGCAGGTATTGATGCAGTCGAACATCTATATTATATTATGAAAGGCTCTTCTTCTCAAGAGAAAGAAATCACGCAACAATTAATTAATAAAGAAATCGGATTTTGGGATGCCATGCCCCTACTCCAATCTTCATATTCAGACTCCACAGCTTTGAATACATTCGAGCATTTAAAATCGAAAAATGTATTTGTAGTACCTACGCTGCATATTGGCAGAGTGCTCAGCTATTTAGATGAAGTTGATCATTCTAATGATACCTATTTAAAATATATGAGTGACGGAATACAGCAAACGTATAAAGGTCGAATTAACCGTGTAAAAAATTCAACCGAAAAGCAGGTGGAAGACCGTAAAGCACTTGATGATTTTTTCGGCGGACTTGCGTTTAAATTGAATGAAAACGGAGTGTCTCTTTTGGCAGGATCAGATAGCGGTGCATATAACAGTTTTACGTATCCTGGTATTTCATTACATAAAGAAATGGAAGCCATGGTCGCTACTGGAATTTCTCCTCTAGATGCCCTTAAATCATCCGCTTTTAACGGAGCTAAATTTTTAAAACAAGATGCTGATTACGGAACTATTTCTGAAGGTAAAATTGCTGATATTGTTTTATTAAATAGTAATCCGTTAGAAGATATTAAAAATACTAAAGACATTTTTATGGTGCTTTCTAATGGAAATCAGCATACCAAAACTGACTTAGACAACTTATTAAATTCTGCAATTGCCAACTAAAAAAACTACTTTTATGAAATCAATATTACTTTTCTTTTTATTCTCCATAAGTCTATGTTCTGCTCAAACACTCTTAAAACCAGACCAAGTATTTGACGGCACCGAATTACATGCCAATTGGGTGGTTTTAGTAGAAGGAAATCAAATTACTTATGCAGGAAATGCCAACCAAATAACACTACCGAGTAACACCACAGAAATAGATTTGGCTGGCAGCACTATAATGCCTGGCATTATTGAAGGTCACTCGCATGTATTATTACACCCTTACAATGAAACCGATTGGAATGATCAGGTGCTAAAAGAATCGCCTGTGGAACGTGCCGTTAGAGGTACTGTTCATGTAAAGAATTCGCTTTTAGCCGGAGTTACCACCATGCGAGATTTGGGGGCTGAAGGTGCTGGTTATACTGATGTGTACTTAAAGAAAACTATTGATAACGGAATTATTGACGGTCCGCGATTATTGGTTGCCGGACCTGCAATTGTGGCTACCGGAGCCTACGGACCAAAAGGATTTCATGACGGCGTAACTGTGCCATTAGGTGCCGAGCCCGCAAGTGGTGTTGACCAGTGTATTGAAACGGTTCGTAGACAAATGGGTAACGGTGTCGATTTGATTAAAATTTATGCGGATTATCGCTGGACTCCCGGTGCTGATTCTAAAGCAACATTTTTACAAGAAGAAATTAATGCAATGGTTGCAACTGCTACAACAGCTGGAAAATACGTGGTTGCACATGCCGGTACTCCCGAAGGAATGAAAAGAGCAATACTCGGTGGTGTTGAAACTATTGAGCATGGTGATGGTGGTACGCCTGAAATTTTTAAGATGATGAAAGATAAAGGTATTGGTCTATGCCCTACCCTTGCCGCTGGCGATGCCATAACTCAATACCGAGGTTGGAACAAAACGACAGACCCAGAACCTGAACGTATTCAACAAAAACGTAAGTCATTTAAAATGGCGCTGGATTCTGGAGTACAAATTGTCTTTGGTGGTGATGTGGGTGTTTTTACACACGGAGAAAATTACCGTGAAATGGAATTAATGGTCGATTACGGAATGAAGCCATTAGCCGTCTTAAAATCTGCCACCTCTGGCAATGCCAATATGTTTCATTTAAATCAACTAGGAAGCTTAAAAAAAGGGTTTCTAGCTGATATTATTGCTGTAAAAGGAAATCCTGTTCAGGATATCTCAGCTGTTAAAAATGTGTCTTTTGTAATGAAAGATGGGGTAGTTTATAAGGAGTAGTTGTTGGTTACTTCGGCTACGCTCAGCACAGGTGTTGGTTGTTCGTCATAGCGAGCGAAGCGCGGCTATCTGTTTGTTTGGAACACGTTCACTTCTGTTATGCTCAGTGACCTTAACGCATTGTCATCCTGAGCGCAGTCGAAGGGACTGGAACACGAAAGGGCTCTCTAACTCACCATGGGTCTTCGACTGCGCTCAGACTGACATATGTACTTATAACATACTTTATAACTCTGATTGAATAGATTGCCACGTCGCGAAAAGCTCCTCGCAAAGACGTTTTTTTTAGCTGTTCGTCATAGCGAGCAAAGCGCGGCTATCTGTTTGTTTGGAACACGTTCATTTCTGTTATGCTCAGCGACCTTAACGTATTGTCATCCTGAGCGCAGTCGAAGGGACTTGAACACGAAAAGGTTCTCTAACTCATATGGGTCTTCGACTGCGCTCAGACTGACATAGGTACTTATAAAATACTTTATTACTTTAATTCAACAGATTGCCACGTCGCGAAAAGCTCCTCGCAAAGACGATTTTTTTAGCTGTTTGTCATAGCGAGCAAAGCGCGGTTATCTGTTAACTGAAAAACAAAATATTTCGACCGAGTTAGGTAATTATAAACCTTTGTACTTAATACTAACTACTCTGAAGCCTCTCCAATTCTCAACGCACTTGAAACCATAAAAGTGATAAACGAGGTTTCTATAACTCGTTGTAGAATTCCTCGATAATCTGATTCTGGGTTGGAGAATAAGATGAATATAAAAATTCCGCTAATGATAGCCGTAGCCATTGCAATTTGTGATAATTTACTATAGCCTTCAAATTTCTTTAATCCGAGTCCGATTGCGATAATACTTATAGGTAGAAAAATATAGGTCAAAGAACCCATAGCATTATGTATTAATTGCGATAGGCTAGAGTCTAATACGTTTGTTGGGCAACCTGCATCGCACGGAAAAAATCCTACTAGTAATGTTCCTAATCCGTAGAATAATGCCAATCCGAAAAATCCGGCTAAAATCAATTTGGAACTTGGAAAATATTTAGGAGCACTAAAACAAAAAATGGTAATAAGAATTCCGCTAGGTACATATCCGAAGTACTGCAAATACCAACCATATTCAGTATCAGCCGCAAAAGATTCACTTATATATTGACTTACTACACTGTAATCATCGATTAATAACGGACCTACAATCGCAGCAATTGCAATTAAACTAACTCCTAAAATACCTATATACGCTACTAGTTTATTATTCATTCTTCTGGTGGTTGATGGTATGACGACTAATGAATACGATTGTTACATCACCAAGGAATAAAATACCGTAAAAAAATTTAACTATCAATGTTCCTTTGCTCCTCCCACTCTCTTCTTAAATCTGTCGAAAGAATACTGGTACCATCATGTCGCCAGCCTGGTGGTTTCATTAGGTACTTAAACCTATTTGCTAATGAAGTTTTTGATGTGAAGAAATCGCCTAACATCTTGTACCATTCTGTAAAGGCTATCTTAATTGGGTTATAGGTATTAATGTTCGCAACCAAACCATAAACGGGCTTTTCATCTTCTGGCTCGAAAGTACCAAATAACCTATCCCAAATAATAAATACTCCCGCATGATTTCTGTCTAAGTACTGCGGATTGGTAGCATGGTGAACCCTATGATGACTTGGCGTATTAAAAACGGTTTCGAACCACTTGGGCATTTTCTTAATCATTTCGGTATGTATCCAATATTGATAGATCAGACTGATTGACATCTGTACCAAAATCATCACAGGATGAAAACCAATAAGCACCAACGGAGTCCAAAAAATAAAGGTATAAAATCCGCCAGACCATGACTGTCGTAATGCGGTGCTTAAATTGTAATTTTTAGAGGAATGATGCACCACGTGACTCGCCCAAAAAAAACGGCTTACATGACTAGTTCTATGAAACCAGTAATAGCATAAATCTTCTGCAAAAAGTAGTATAATCCACGACCACCACGCAAAGGTTATTTCAAAAAGGTGATAAAAGTTATATAACAGATAAAAGAACCCTAATGCAATACCCTTAGTTACCAAACCTATGGCTACATTACCCAAACCCATAAGAATAGAAGTGCCGGCATCTTTAAACTCGTAGTCATGGAGTTTCACCTTAACCGATAGAATAACTTCTAGAATTACAGTCACCGTAAAAAACGGAATGGCGTAGTGTATTAAATTAGGGATTTCAGGAATTTGCATGCTCGTTCGGTATCATTTTAACCTTCCTAATTTACGAATCTATTTTGTGAACTACAATTACCCTAAAAGACAACTTTTATTATTATTTAAATTCGATGGTTGCATAGGTAAAACGTATTGCTTGTGTAACCTTTGTTACCCCACTACACGGGCTTTGTGCGTAATTTTACATCACGAAATTAAAACATTAGACTTATGGAAACTTTAGAACTTAAATTAGGATTAGATCAAGATTATAAAATTGCTATTAGTACTAAACTAAACACACTTTTAGCAGATTATCAAATTCATTATATGAACTTGAGAGGAATGCACTGGAATGTAAAAGGTAGTAACTTCTTTCTATTACATGAGAAATTTGAAGAATTATATACTGAGGCAAATGAAACAATTGATGAAATTGCCGAGCGTATTTTAACTTTAGAACAACAACCTTTACATACGTTTGAAGATTATTTAGAACATAAGACCATTAGAAGTATTAAAGAAGTGACTGACGGTGCTACTGGTATTTCTTTAATTATAGATAACCTGAACGAGTTATTAATTCAAGAAAGAGAAATTATAGCGTTGTCTTCTGATAACGATGATGAAGGAACTGCTGCTTTAGTAAGCGATTTAATATCTGGACAAGAAAAATTAATTTGGATGCTTAAATCTTGTTTACGCTAGATTACAAATTTATATACGAGTAAAAAAGGCAAAAGTCGATATTGACTTTTGCCTTTTTATTTTATTATTTACCTGAGATTATGCTGAAAGCTGAACGCTTTTCAATTATCAAAGCTCTCTTATAAAACTCTCTAAACTCTTCTTTTGAATATTTTGCCCGCATAGCAGAAAGTACGTCGGGCAAACTAAGGCTACACCAGTCCCATAACATAGTATCAAAATTATAGGCGAACATCTGGTCTTTTACTTCGTTTCTTATTTCATCTATTTCGGTTGGTGAGAATCCATTTTCTACAAGTCTTGCTAAACAACGTTCTTCATTTTCTTTAGTAAATTCAGTATCTAGATAAGGTTCTAAAATCCAATCCCAGTTCCAGCTTTGAGATATTAGTCTGATATTGTTACTCTCCGCAAACTGTTTTAATTTATCTTTATGTTCTGCTGTTATAAAAATAATATCGTTTTTGACATGGATTTTACACACTGTAAAATCGACGGACATACATTCTATTTCTCTTGCAGAAATAAATGCTGTAGGATAAATAACTGATGGCTCAAAAGGATACTCGCTTATTAGAATTTCCTGTTCGCGAATTTCAGATTTACCGATACCGCACAACAAATTTTTCAATGTAAAAATGGTCTTAGAAGTATTAAAATCTGTCAAAGGCATTTGACCTTTGATATTGAATATGCTTTTAAGATATTTCCACATGTTCTAGTAGTGATAAAACGACTAATTATTGTTGTTGCTGTTGCTGCTCTTGTTGTTGATTTTTAATAGGCTCCAATAAATCCCACATGTTACCGTATAAATCCTCAAAAACGGCTATCATACCATAAGGCATTTTTTCTGGTGAACGCACAAATTTGATTTTACGTTCCATCATTTTGTAATAATCTCTCCAAAAATCATCGGTGTATAGAAACAGAAAAACACGACCGCCCGTTTGGTTACCAACACTTGCCAATTGTTTTTCGTCAGCTGCTTCTGCCAATACTAAAGAACATTCTTTAGACCCTGGCGGAGCTACAACAACCCAACGTTTACCATCGCCCAAGTCGGTATCTTCAATTAGGTTAAAATCTAATTTTTTGGTGTAAAATTTAATGGCTTTATCGTAATCACCGACTACTAATGCTACACGTGCTATGGTCTGTTTCAAAGTGTTCTAATTTTATGGATATTAAAAATACCGCTTATAAATTAGTTATCGCTGTAATCTGGTTTTAATGGATTGGTGCGGGAATAAAATCTACTATTTAGGTCTCTTATTATCCATCTCATGAATTATTGATACAAGAACATTTTACTCAGCGTTTATTTTTCATTTTAATTGTATTGAAGAGCTTACCTTTAATAATTAAGTTACTGCAGGCAAAAGCTAAATACTTTAAAAATTGATACTTAACTTAAATTCAATTCTGCAAAAGAAAGTTATAGTAAGTATATCAAGCACCAAGTATTCCACTTAGAGCATTAATAGTTTAAAGAAAAGAATATGAAATTAGATTTTTATAAAAGCTTGATCGATAATAATAAAAAATGGGTCGAATCTAAATTAGATGATGACCCAGATTTTTTCAAGAAATTAGAAAAAGGACAACAACCACCTTTGTTATGGATAGGTTGTTCTGATAGCCGCGTACCTGCCAACGAAATAATTGGCGGTAAACCAGGCGAAGTTTTTGTGCATAGAAATATAGCCAACATGGTGGTACACTCAGACATGAATATGCTTAGTGTGTTAGATTACGCAGTAAATGTGCTAAAAATTAAACACATTATCGTGTGTGGACATTATGGGTGTGGTGGTGTAAAAGCTGCTATGGGAAGTAAATCTTACGGATTAGCAGATAACTGGATCCGCCACATTAGAGATGTCTACAGGCAACATCAAAAAGAGTTGGGAGACATCACTGATGAAGAAATACTTTTTGACCGTTTTGTTGAATTCAATGCTATGGAACAGGTGTACAATCTCGCTAAAACTTCTATAGTACAAAATGCTTGGGAAAGAGGTCAAGAACTATTTTTACATGGTTGGGTATATGGTGTAGGTACAGGAATAATAAAAGATTTAGAGGTTAATTTTAGCTGTAATTCGCAATTAGAAGAGTTCTATAAACTAGGGATTATATGACAATAGGTTAAATACGAAAAGAACTATTAATTTTTAAGAATATTGGTTTCAAATCCGTCGATACTTTTGGTGTTTTTGTTTTTCCAGTATTCTTTTATTTTATTCTCTTCTTGGTTTTTAGACCAATCATTTAAGGCTGTTCGTTCTTCTTTAAAATCTATGAACATATCAGCAAAATCACAAGAAGTCTGAATCAAATCTACTTTCACCTCAATATTGTATCCACGAAAAATGTCTTTTTCTTTTCAATGAAATCTTGTAATATGGGTGTGATTCAACATCCGAATTACCCACCCCTTAATCCCCTCCAAGGAGGGGAGATTTTATTATAAGTTTGATGTCATTTTACCTAGGTTTATTTTCTCTGCTTTAGTGAAGTTGATATCGCGTACATAATCCATCTTGCCCCATAAATACGTATTTCCTTTAAGTCCTTTGGTCATTCGCATTCTGCGGTTGAGTCGTTTTGTTTCTTGTTCGGTCGCTAATCTTCTCTCGCCTAGTTCACCATATAATTTTATTGCTGGATAGTCAGAAAACTTTTCTTTGAACAATGCTCCAAGCCAAAAGAACCGACTACTATTCACACCAAGTAGGCAAACATTTTTATTCGTTTTTGCATGTAACGGTAGTTTCTTCGGGAATTTTTCGAAATAAAATCCGGTTTGATTATCATTCAGAAACAAAGAACCAATTGGTGTAACTGTCGGATTATTCTCTGCATCTACAGATGCAACAGAAATATGAAAATTTGAACTGAAACTCTTATTGAAATGTGTTCTTATCGTTTTCCAGTCTTGAGTGATGTTCATTTTAAATTATTTAATAAAAGAAAAACCGTACGTAGTTTGAAACGGGTTGTTTCCAAATGACAAATCAATAAAAACCATTTTTTATCTAAAAGATCTTTACTAAAAATATTAGTTCAAACCAATTACATCTTTACGTACTTTTTTTCTCCATTTACTTTCATACTTTAAATCCAAAAACATAAATGCACGTCTATTATATTTTTCTATGCATTCATAAACTTCCGAAGGTTCACAACCAAAATCAAAATATTTTAATTTATATTTTTTTTCAAATCTATTATCAGATTTCGAATTTGCTATAGGAGCTATACTGCCAATAATATAGAGTTTAATTTCTGTTTTTCTCCAATCTTGCATAACACTATCCAGGTCACAAGTTGCTGAAACAATTATAGATTTAGGTTTGCTCCTTTTAGTCCATTCAGATAAATATTTATAATTAAGCATACCGTAAAAACCCGCTGAAATTTCTAAATCATACTTTTCCCTTTTCTTAATTGGGACTAGTTTAAAAAAACCAGTACTATCTGCCATTGTTCCATTACTTGAACCTTTTTCTATAATATAAATTGCCCCTTCCGGTGCAGATTTAGTAACGGAAGAAATTACTCGTCCATGTATAGTGTCCTCTACTTGCGAAACAGAAGCATTCGAAAAGAAAATTGTAAAGATTACTAATAGTTTTAATTTCATCTTTCAGTATTAGCTAACAAGTTAAACTAAAAAACAATCTGAAGCAGTTTTACGAATAAGTCATTTCTATAAAAATCCAAATATACTTTGGCAATTTCAACAATATTACTAAAGCAAAAGAAGCCAATAAACTGTATAAAAATTTTCTTCTATGGTTTTTAAATTTCCGATTTATAAAATATATCTGTATCGGAATAAATAATAGTAACGCAAAAATAGCAGAGGCTATAGATGCATAAAAAAAGAATAGTAGTGCTACGCCTTGCAAAACATCAAAAAAAGCATTAAAACCTTCTAATAGAGCATCAATCGAATCAAATCCAGAAACTCCACTATTACTTGAGTCTTCAGTATCAAATAAAATACGTACCTCAATGAAAAACAATACCGTATTGAACAGTAAATAAAGTATTAACCAGCTTAGTTTTTTAAGTATGTTCTTCATGATAATCTGCAATTTTCACAAACCACAAGTATCAAATGAATTTTTACGGGCAAGTGAGGTGATATAACTGTTTATTTAAACTAAAATTATATCGTTGCTCTTCAAATTGACATTACTATTAACTTCTGCTATTGCTAATTCGCTTATCCAAAAATTAGGCTTTAACACCTTCCCTTCTTTCATAGCTTTTGCTTTTTTACACTTTTTCTTAATTAGCTTGATTAATTCGGAGTACAATTGAAAAGTAGAAAGCTGTTCTGTCAACATCACTTCATTCGTTTTTAAATAGAGAATTTCTTTAGGATAACTAAATTGAATACCCAAGCTCGAGTTTCTTGTTGAATCATGAAAAACAACACTTAATTTTTCATTTTGTACGGTCAAATTAAAAGGAGCTACATTAATCACTGGCTCGAGCTGTATAGCTCTTTTATACCTCTTAATTTCATTGTCTTCCTCTATCTCAAAAACCTCATAATTTACCAATTCAGGATTGTCAGTTATTTGAGTATAAATATCCAATTTCCAATCTTCTTTTGACCATGCTACTCCTGAAATTATTTTATCATAATATGCTTTGTAATCCGTAAATATTGAAGTCTTATCTCGTATTTGATAGTCTTCGCTAACCCTTGCATTTGTTATAGCTATAAAGTAATTTAAATCATTAAAAACCTCTTTAAGTTCATTTGGGTGAAGTACAAAATTAAATTTCAACCATTTTAATCCGCTATAACTCATACTTGTATTTTTTGTAAAATATCAAACTCCGTTTTTATTTAGTGCTTATGTAACATTCCAATTAGTCAAACGAATAGAAAATTTATAAAAAACTTAAAACTGTATAATAATTAAATTACTTTTTTTACCGTGTTTTTTAATTTGAACCTTCATTTAGGTATTTCTTTAAAATTGCAGTTACTTTTTTAGATTGTTTTTGCTTATTCATTATGTTCAAAATTTCTGCTTTTCCTGCATCTTCAATAAACCGAGTCCAAATTATTGTATAATATTTTACTTCACTCTTATTATGAAAAAAGAAAGGAGAAAGGTTTTCAAACACACGAAAATGATTGAAATATCTATTATGTGCGCTACCAATACATATGATAAGATTAATCAATACCTTCTCATTCGCTTCTTCTTTTAAAGCTTTTATTAATTTATCAAAAGTATCTGGTCGTGTAAATAAGATTGACCTATAACCATTTGTTTCTTGTAGTGCCTTTCCTCTAAAATATTTGCTTGCTTGTAATCTTAAAACTAAATCTTCACTTCTAAGATTTTCAAACTGAACCAAACATCCCTCACACTCCCTATTGTCGAATAACTTCGGAATTCTTTTCTCAAAGAATTGATTAATTGATGATTCAGTTTTTTTACTATATTCATTTATCAGAAGTTTAATTGCTTTGTGATAAACTATATAATATTCAGAATCATCATAATACTTTGTCGTTTTCTCAATTTGCAGAAATTCTTTTTCTCCTACTTCAATTAAGCTTTCTACTTCGGATATAATTTTGTCAATTTCCATTTTTCGATTGTAAACTAAATATTATAATATTTACAACGTTTATAAATACATTTGATTTCTGCTTTGTAAGCTAAAATTCTTGTACATTTTCTAAAGTTATATTCTTACAATTATTATGATTTCGTGTAATATCAAACTCCGTTTTTTGTTATTTTTTCAAATACTCTTTATAATCCATTTCTAGTTTATCAACTTCGGCAATTAAAAAATCATAAAGATTACCTTTAAATTCTTCCCTATCAGTGCCTTCTTTGTCTGTCTCTACAGTAATGGTATTATCGTTAATATAAGCTCTGTATAAATTACCACTTCGTTTAAAAAACATTTGCCCTATCGATAAGTCGCCATTGAACTCCGTTTCTGCATATTTATCTTCATAAGATAACCATTCAGGAAAATTCTCATCTACCGAAAGTCCGTAAACAAAAAAACCATATCCAAATTCCCACATTGGTATTGTTTCTAGTAGTTCTGGTCTTTTCCAAATATTTTCTTTAACCTCTAATATCATTGCACCATAAGTGGTCAAAAACTCAATAAAATCATTATTGAATTTGATATCTTTTTGTTGTGCATACTCTGATACCATTTCTTTGGTTGCCGGTTTTTTATCAGAAGAGAAAAAACTGAAATCATCATTCAGTGCTATTAATCTATTATAAAACTCTTTTTTAGTTGCCATCTGTTGGTTCCTATTTTAATTACTCTTTATGAAATTAATATCAAAAAAATGATTGATTTTACTCAGTAACTCAACTTTCGATTTGTTCATATTTAACACGGCATAAAACGGATTGTTTATTGATGTATCGCTTAATTTTCCATTGCGAATTTTCATTAAATGAGGAAACTTATTATAATGTTTTAGTCCGTATAGGGCTTCTGATATAAACCCAGAATCATATGTCGATTCTATTCTTTTTCCATCTAAATAAACGATTTCAATACTTTCTGAAAGATTAGGCAGAATACTTTGTTCTAGATATTGCTTTGAGTTCTTTCTGTTATTATAGCAGAAGAAATTCTTGCCATTATTTTCGATCAAAAATTCACCATACTTTTTCTCGAAGTTTTTACGCTGAAAATAATGTATTGGAATACCAGCCAGCATCACCGGAATTGCAAGAATACATAGCGGAATTACAACTATAGCCATCGCAATAATTACTAGTATGTTTTTAATTTTTTGCAACAGTTCTTAAATGTCTTTTAGCAGTTAGTTTCGTTTCTTATTTATTATCTACTAATTCAAATGACTCATTTACAGTACCCTTGAAATCACCTTTTTCCTCTCTCAAAGTGAGCTTAAATTCTAAAGTTGGTTCAAAATAATACTCACCTTCAGATTTTTGTTTTGTAAATCCGCCTAAAACATCAACGTCGTACCATCCATTTTCAACTTCAACAAATGGCTTATTCCACTTTTTAGGATTTTCAAAAAGCTCTTCAACTTTTTCATCGCTAAAGTCATTTAATATCCACCACGTAAATAGAATTACCTTGTTGTTTTCAACTTTAAGTATATACCCCTCTTTTTTATAGATTAGATTATTTTCTTCATTCTCAAACTCAGAAATACCTTCTAACACATTGAATATTACAGTATATGGTTGGTTTGTTATTTTAGACATAGGTATCAACACCCCTTCTGTTACAATTTCATCGCCGCTCTCATTGGTGGTGAACTCAGTTGCTAAGTCATTAGAAAGTCCCTTTTTATTCTTGTAATCTCTTAATAGCTTAATATCGCCAAGCAGAAAATAATCGATTGTATCATTTAAAACTTCAGAAAACTTTTGGAGATGATTATTCATGTATTCAAACTTTATTTATTCCTTTTACATTTTTTAATAATCCTTAAATAATGCTTAAAAGTGAATTATTACTTACTAAAACTTAAATCTGTCTTTACTCGATTCTAGAGCGACTTTCCATGAAAAGGACAGTATTTCCAATTACCTTTCATCTCTGCATTATCTACCGGGCATTTTTTAGCAGGCATTAACGTTACCAATGGCAGTGAATATGCAAACTCATTATTTGAATGTTTTATGCTGAAGTTACCTTCTTGATATTCATCTATGATATCATTGTTTTGTTCATCTTTAACTTCAAAAAAATAAAAATGCATTCCCTCTCCCATTTGACCTAGCATTTTTGCGAACATAGGCTTCATTGCTTCTGCCATTTGCTGAGCATCAACTGATATCTGTTCATTTGTTAGCGGTAGATATATATTTCCGTCGCTATCTTCTATCGACATTGAATTTCGTAAAGTAGCTTCATCAGTAAAAGACATTGTAGCATCTAAATTTATTTCTAAGTCTAAGCCACAAACAAATATGTAATTTTCGAATGTTGAAATCAATTGATCAACAGTTTCCTTCGGGACTTGCGGATTGTCTTCTAGAGCTATTTTCCAATAACTTTTAGGAATCCAAAATGATAGCGTCATATGGTTCTCTTCTTTCTCCCAAATTTGAATTTCTCTTATATAATCGGTGAGTTTTACTTTGCTTGTTTCTTGTGCAAAAGATATTTCACCAAATAGTAGTACAATGAATAGAAATAGAAATCTCATTTTTATAATTTTTAAATATTAAAAAGCTTAATTAAACGGAGTACAACAATAAGAAATTCTTTCGCTTGCACCTGAGTACTTTACTAGATTTTTTATCTGATTATGATGGAATAAATTTTTTTGACAGACTTACCGAACGTACACAGAAGCTTTAATTACTTGTTCAACCACACTGTTATTTTGAATAAGATTTAAAACGCTTTATACTTATGTTTACCGTTTTAAACTGAACTTATTTCTGTTCGTACATCTTTTCAAGGTGGGTTTTAAATTCAGTAAACTTTTCGACGGATTCGAAAAAATCAAGAAAAAACTCATACCTATCTTTTCTGTCATTTATATAGAGAATTACAGATACTTCATCATCATCTGAATCATCATTAAAATATAGCTCATCTACCTTTTTGAGGTTAATTTTAGCAACAGTATTTTTATGAGGAAAAGACAGCGTATGCTCACTAATGGTGATATCGTTCTTATTTTGAATTGATTTTCTGTGCTTTATTAATTTATAAACTGCATAAGCAAGAAATAAGATAGCGATTAGACCGGTTACGTAGTAACTATTGGGGTATTCGAGTAAATGTCTTCCTTTATAAGTGATATTGGCATTATACAGGTACGAGTAAAAAAACAACCCTAAAAAAAGAATTGCCGGTAAGAATACCCAGAACGAGAACTTGCTTTTATATTTAAATACTTTAATGTTCATTAGTTATAAATTTACGTGTAACAATAATTTCAATTAATTAGAATTTGATAATCATGCCCACTGTAGTTAGCGGAGTTTGTATTATTTCCACTTTTCCACATTGCTATATGTTTCAAAAGATAATTTTGTCTCTATAAATTCACCTTCGGTCTTTAACTTTTTGTTATACGCTTCATTTGCTAAATATAGTAAGGATTCAAAATCCATTTCTTCGGGCATTTGAGTAGGATCTGCTAATACACTTTCATAGTATTCTTTTCCGTTTGCTATAACGCAGCATCTAACGTAAAGAAAATAGTCTGTTGAGAAAAACTCAGTTTCGCTTGTGAAAGAATCCGGACCAATGTTTGAAGCGTAAGCACGACCATCTAAGCTATATAGCTTTTCAGAAAGAATTTCAGCAAACAGCTTAATATCGTCAACAGTCATGGCAATTAAACTTTTTAAGGCAGGTCGTAAAACTGCATCATCATCACCAGTCTTTTTCCAATTAAATGATGAGATGATTGCCCAAAATATATAATCGTTCATAGGTTTATACTCCAAAACCGGCTTTTCCGGTATATTGGTCAAGTCGTTAGTTTCGGTGTATCCTTTATTAATTTTCTCCTTAATAAGTTTTTCAATTTCTTTTAAGCATTGAGCTGAAGATGAAAACTCCTTTTCATTATTACGACCATCAGTACCAATTTTTCCCCATTGAACTAGGTACTTTTCTTCAAGTTGTTCTATGGTCCAAAATTTATTCGATGCTCCTATTTGATTGATGAAAGTTCGTTTCATTTTTTATATTTTAAACTACTTTATTTAATCCTTTTTCTTTATCGAAATGTCATTTTCTTACCTGTTTGCAAGCCATTGTAATGGTCTCAACTCAAGAATTGCGCGCTATTGACCTAATGATAAGGGTAGTGTTAGAAAATCACCATGCTCATCCATTTAGGCTTAAACGAGCTAAACTTTAAAAGCCAAATTTGTAATCGGCTTTCTACTCATATTTTTTCAAGCGTTTCATTGCTTGCTCAAAATCTTCGTCATGGTCAATACAAAATGAAATGAAATCTTTAGTTTTTGGTATGCGATTATAGGTTTCAGTTTTTCTAAATTCAATTAGCGTTTCGCAAAATAGTTGCATAAGACTTTCTGTAAAATCTTCCCATTCATTGAAGTCGGCACTTGGTATACTATTGTAAATTGTATCAATTTCTTTCCTCGTCATTAATGAAATATCATCTACATCTTGATATTCCCAATCTCCCGTATTAAATTTTAAATCAAATACTTCTTCTTCCTTTTTATAAAGGTGCGAGAATCTTCCTTTCTGATATTCCTCTAAGGTTTTACTAAATTCTTTCTCTGTATTAAAACACAGAAGTACTTCTGCGCATTCTTCTGTGTTACAGTCAAAAGCAAATGCATAAAATACAAGTTCGGGGTTGGCTTCTAAAAAGCTATTAACTCCGTTTATAGTAAATTCTAATAATTTTGCTTTCAATTCGTGATTATTCATTTTATTTGGCATCTTTATTTAAAATAACTGTATCATCTATTTTCCTTCATCCAAAAAATGATTTTTTTGGTTTTCTCGCCACTATTGAGTTAATAAATTTTGTACATATTAATTAGTCAATTTTAGTGAATTCGAAAAGACCTTTGTGTAAGACAATACCAAAAATTCCGGTTGTTGCTATAAATTCTTCTTCTCCAATTTTTACTTTATTATCAACGGTGGTCTTACAAAGAAAAAAATGTCCGCCATCTAGACATTTCATTTTTCCAGATTTATATAATTCAGTCCAACCAAATTCTTCATACTCATTAAATTCTTCATTCATTAAAAATCTTCTTAATAAGACACTATCCTTTTGCGAACCGGTTTGGGTTATCATATTCCAGCGTACTAAATCTGTTTCATATTTACGGACTATATCTTCCACTTTTGCATTCAATGTTTTTTCAATAATACCATATTGAATATTTAAAGAATCTTTTTTATTTTTTCCATAAGATTCAATCTTGTATCTACCACTCCAACCAATTTTTGTTTTTTCATCCTCTTGACAAGACACTACATTATAGAGAAACAAAAAGATAATAGAAATAAGTATTGATTTAATATTCAGCATTTCATTTTTATTTTAAACAATGGTTGTAAATAAAAGTAGGTGATTGTTTATCTGTGAGAACTATAAGTTGCGATCATATAACAAGCTATTTTAATAGATTGATAACGGTAGTCTATATTTCTAAACTTATCAGTTCAAATAATTCTGAATGATATTCTTTATAATCTGGATTTGGTTTAATTTTTAATCCCGCAGTAAATAGTGTAGAAATCAATTCGTTTAAATCTTCTGTCAACTCTTGTGTATGTCTTTTCTTATCGGTTATTTGATCAATGTCGGTTATTAACCTGCAAAAAGCATCATTTCCATAACTATCTTCTGCATTAACATTTACATCATATTCTATTAATTTCTTTAAACCCTTTAGCGCTTCTGTAAATTCTTCTTTTGTAGTTTCAATTTCATAAATATTTTCGAAACCATCATCTGTCTTTCTTAAATTTAAAACACTGTATCTACTATTAAATACACACGCCCTAATGGCATCGTGTAAAACAGGAATTCTCCAATTATTAATACTTTCCGTTTCAATATAATTGACGTCTGCACCCTTAGAAATTAAGAATTCTGCTATTTCAAAATTAGCTGTTTTGAAAGCTACCTGTAATGGAGATTGACCATCATCTTTTTTTGGTGGTGCTTTTGCTACACAGTTTACTAATTCAGGTTTTTTGTTAACGTAATTTTTAACCTTCTCAAGGTCATAATCTCTAATCGCTTTGAAAAATACTTTCATATTGTTTTACGTTGAAATCTATAAGATTGCTAACGTGTATGTATATGTAAAATTGTATGTTCTCGGCAAGGTTTTTTCGGTGGAAAACTAAATGAAGAAAACGCTCAAAAAACATTTTTTGTCTGCGCTTAAAGCCAAGAGCTTAGACTGGCTGACATATCTAAAATAAAATCAACTTATTTTATCTGCTTATTCTTATCTCTCATTTTCATAAAAAACAACACCGTCAAAAATGTAGAAATTGCTATACCGATCCAGTTAGATATTATAAGATCCAAACCCAGACCGACGGTTGGGTCGTAAAAAATATAAGAACCAACTACTGATGTTATAAAAAATGCAGGAACCAAGGCGATGAGATAATGTGTTTTCTTTTGGTATAAATACACTGCCCCGATCCACAAGGCAATAGCTGCGGTTACCTGATTAGCCCATGAAAAATACCTCCACAATAATTGAAAATCCATTTTGGTTAAAATGAAGGAAACTATAAATAGTGGAATAGCTACCATAAACCGATTCTTTAAGACCTTCTGGTCTATATTCAAGTAATCGGCAATAATCATACGTGCGGCTCTAAAAGAAGTGTCTCCCGATGTAATAGGTAGCACAATGACACCCAACACGGCAATAGTACCACCAATAGCTCCTAACGAGGCTATGGCAATTTTATTAACTACCGCGGTCGGACCTCCATTTTGTAAAAGTTCATTTAAGCTGTCTCCATCTAAAATACTCATGGATGCTGCTGCCCATATCATTGCAATGGCAGCTTCAAGTATCATCATACCATAAAACACTTTTCTGCCATCTTTTTCATTATTTATGGTACGAGAAATGATAGGCGATTGCGTTGCATGAAACCCTGATAATGCCCCACATGAGATTGTCAAGAAAATTACCGGATAATACGGAACACCATTTGGGTGCATATTTTGAAATGTCAACTCAGGAATAGGATTCCCGATTACGGACATACCTATGCAAATACCAATAGCACTAAGTATAAGAAGCATACCTAGTACAGGATAAATTTTACCAATGATTTTATCGATTGGCAACAAAGTAGCTATAATGTAATAGAAGAATATTGCAAAAAGTATTACGGTCAGGTAACTGGTTTCTGCACCAATGACATCGTCTATCATTTTTGCAGGTGCTGTAACAAAAACAGTACCTACTAGTATTAAGAGCAATAGAGCAAAGAAGTTTACAACGTGACTAAATGATTTTCCTAAAAATCGTGATGCTAAAGCCGGTAAATGCGCTCCGCCAAATCGTAAAGAAATCATACCGGTGAGGTAATCATGCACAGCACCTGCGAAGATGGACCCAACTACAATCCAAATAAATGCTATCGGACCATATAGAGCGCCCAATATGGGACCAAAAATAGGACCTACACCTGCAATATTCAGAATTTGAATAAATGCATTTTTATTACTGTTCATGGGTACAAAGTCCACTCCGTCTTCCATTGTATGTGCGGGAGTTTCCTTTGTTTCATTGGGTTTAAACGTTTTATCTACAAACCTGCCGTAGATAAGATAACCCAATACCAATAAAATCATTGAGGTAATAAATGTAATCATTTGGGTGTTTTTGTGTTGGTTTTGAGTGTGTTAATGAATTTTTTAACGAAGTCTATTCTTCAGTTCAACAATAAATAACCAGTCTCAATTCAAAGCAAACTTAATTTTATTTTTTCACCCGCTCAATAATGAACATTATTACTACTGACAAAATCGCTACGACAATGGCTTTGACCCAGTCTATTTCATCTTTTGCAAATACATCGTAAATTATAAAGCCGGCTGCGAAACCTAGTACAAATTTTAGATTTTTAATGGTGAAAAAGTCTTTCATTTTATGGCTGTTTAGTTTTTCTTATCTAAAGCGAAATCTTAAAGATTTCATGAATTCATAGATTTAATAAAATCTGCTCGAAGTTTAGTATTGCTTTTCCAAAAAATTAGGGTTCTTACAAAAGGTATAAATAAAAACAAGCAAATATATATTGTAAATTCAATTTCGAATTTTGAAATAAACGAGAATACCAGAAAAACAACAAAACATGTACTTAGTATCATTGATAAAATGCCAAGAGGTTTATATTTATTGATATAATCTTTGTCTTTTTCATTTAACATATTTCCATCAATTGATATAAATATATAATTATAGCCAAATGGTGGTCGTTCTTCAAATATTTTTAAATATTCGTATTCAATATTCTTTGGCTTTTTATATTCAGGAGGTCTAGCCATTTCAGGAACGGGCATTGTAATATACTTACCATTAATTTTCGAAACAAATTGTTTTGTTCTAGCAGTATCTCCTTCATAGTCTATAGACCATATGCCTTCTTCTGAATGAATTTGATAGGTATCACTAATTCTACATTGTTTAATTACATTCCAAATATTTAATAGAAAGTGTGACATTACTATTGAAAGAACAAGAAACATACCTCCCATTATCCAACTATCCGAGAAAAAAAGAAATACTAAATATATAACCGCTAAGTCTAAGGCAGCAAATATGATGAACATTTCAATATACCCATATTTAGTGAGTGCTATGCAACGTTCAATAATAATTTGTTCAGTCTTATTTGGTTCTCGCCATTTGTCATTGATTTCCGTCAAAATGTTATTGTATTAATGATTTACTACAGCTTTGTTCTTACTGATATGATTAATTTTCTTAAATAAGATTAACGTCTTATTCATGAAGCGTAGTGTATTAGTATTCAATAATTTCTACTTTTTACTTAACCAAATGGCACATCTGGCAGACTCAATTAATTGGCATCAACTTTCGGACTAGCAGGTGATAACTATATTTTATACACCCTGTTACCATAGGTTTATGACTTCTCTAATTTCAAGATTAGCTCAATATTATGCTTTTCAATATCACTAAATTTGATTACATCTTTCTTTATAGGCTTGTACCACTCTTTTTTTGAGAAGTAGTTATTCATTTTTCCACCAGCTTTAAAAATGTATCCATTTCTAGCAAATATTTCGTTTCGCATTATTTTTAATTCGCTTATTGATAATTCAGATAGTTCTTTTGAGGTCAGTTTCACAAAACTAGCTTCAGGATATTTGCCTTCGGGCCTCTCTATATTAGTATCCGGATTAAATTGAATATCGTGATGTATGTTTTGTTCGAAACTTTCATAGTAATGAGATACTAGTCCTTTTTCATTATCAGAAGTTGATAATTCATATTCAGTTTTTTCTATTACAATTTTATATTTTGAATAGTCAACCGATTGTCTATCAGATTTTTCAACCCACGTATTGTTTTCCCAATCGGCATATTCTGTTCTTGCATACAATTTACCGTTACTAAATATTATTTCTAAATTAGCTTCTCCCTCAGACTCACCGAAATGATAACTACCTTCATAATCCCTCATTTTAGGGCTTATAATTTTCTTGATTTCTGATAGATTCATTTCATAATTTTGAACACTCATATAAGCAAATGTTATCGTATCTCTAGTCTGAGAAAAAGACAATGCACTAAAGAGTGAAAATATTATAACCAACGTAGTTTTAAATTGTAGCATTTTTTAGTGGATGGTAATGATTGTGATAAGCTTAGGGCTACCCTATTCGATTTAGTCTTTGATATATTTTCGTTTCTTTATTCTATAAATTCTCTTACATCATAATTCTGTATTTTGAATTTCCCATTTCTGTATTTTGATTTCCTTTTTTTTAATTTCCCGTCTTTTACCCTATTATATGAATATGAAAGGCTTTTCATCTTAAAATCAAATACTAATTTATTTGGCTCATATGATTTTAGTCGACTTTTAATTGTGCCAGAATCACTTTTAATAATAGGGTTTGAGTCATCTACATTTGTCCAAGAACAGACTGTCAATTTTCTTTCATTTTCAAAAGCTTCCTTTTTGATTGGATCACGGTTCTTGTTATTTAATTTATATACCGAAGCATAATAACAAGAAAAGGACATATCATCTTGTCTTTCTATTAATAGAAATTCATCGTTATTAAGATTATGTACTTCTGTAAAGTATTGATGCAACCTATTATCTTTAAGTATAATTTTAGGTGAATTATTATGTGTTTGTTGTGTTAAATAATTCAAATGAATAAAACCATTTGCAAAATGGTAAAGCGTCAGTTTTCTGTCTTCAGAGTAATAAATATCAAATCTAAAAACTGTTGAATCACATTTCTTTTTTAGATTACCAAATTTAGATAGGTCTATATTTTTATCTTGAATTGTAGTTTCTAATTTATTAGTAAAAATTTTCCATAAACTATCTTTTGCTTTTTCAATACTATCGTATTGGTTGGTCTTTTCAATACTTTCATATTTGTTTAAAATATCGACCAGTTCTATATCTCTAGCACCTTGCCCAAAAGATTTGAAGAAAGAAATGGTTAAAATAAAAATGATAGATAAGTGTTTCATTTATATTTCGTCTACGTATTTTTTGTTGTCATAATTTCTCTCCGGTGTAGGCGGTCTGCTAACTATAAACCTAGAACAGTTCAGTAGCAAACCAGCCTTTGCTTGCCACTATAAACATAGCAAAATCTTAAGGTTTAGTTTTATTTTTTCCTGTCCAAAGCTAAATCCATTCCCGATAGCTATCGAGATTAGCGACTTCATAAATATACACAGACCTTTCGGTTTTGCCCTAAGGCATGTATTACGTTTATATTTTATTGTAATTAATTTTTTGGTAGATTGAATTTCATTTCTGTTAACTCTGTATAAGACGGAGTTTTTGCGTCATAGAATCTCAATTCAGAACCTACTCTTACACCCAATAACCCGGTTGGCGTCATTATTATTTCATCCGTTCCTTTAGGTAGCTTAAATTTCATTTCAGGCAACTCTTTAAGCGTTTTATCTTTTGAGCTATATACTTTCAATTCAGATCCATTTCTTACAAATATTACAGTTCCACTCATTGCTATTTCATCTACTTCATTTGGTAAGTTAAATTTCATTTCAGGCAACTCCTTAAACTCATAGTTTATTTTCTTAAACTCGTAGTCTTCTTCTTTGTAGAATCTTAATTCAGAACCGTTTCTTACACATAGTAAGCCAATTCCATAAGGCATTGCTATTTCATCTACTCTATTTGGTAAGCTGAAGTTCTTTTCAGGTAACTCAATAAACCCGTAGCCGAAGTACTCCATGTCGTAGTTTATTTCTTGGTAGAATCTTAAATCAGAATTATTTCTTACGATTAATAAACTTCCAGCCATTATTATTTCATCAGTTCCATTCGGTACATTAAATTTCATTTCAGGCGCCTCGTAAAACGTGTTGTCTTTTTCATCATAGAATTTCAATTCAGAACCTTTTTTAACACCTATTCTCACTCCTAAGCGTTCTGTAATTGTAGATATTAATTCTGTATCATTAGTTTTTTGAGCCTGACAAGAATTAAATGATATCAGCAAAGTAATGAGTAATAGTTGTTTTGTTTTTTTCATTTTTTTAAATTGGCTATAATGTCTAGGCTAGGCGTAGTGCGGTAGTGAGGAAAATTTCGTTTTCGTCTACGCACGAAGCTAAAGCTTATTGTTTAGTTTTATTTTTACTTGTTCAAAGTTAAATCTATTCTCGATTTATAAATTCTAAAGTGCTTTTAAAATAACTATGTAAATCATCAAACTCTTCCTCTCCTGGATACCAATTTGCAAACTTCCAGTATTTCCATTTTTCATTTGTTGCATTCGGTGGAATTAGAAGAAAGTATTGTTCTTGATTTATTCCACCAACTAAAATACTTTTCTCAAGTTGTTTTCCGATATTTTCAATTCCGTCAATACTATAAGATTCAATTATAAAACTGTCAATATTTCTCAAAAAGTCAATTCTATTAATCGGCTCAAAGGTCGGTTCGATATCGTTTGGTGCTGAAAATCCGTTTGCTTGATTTTCATAATTCTTAATTTATTTTCTTCTTGTCTGAGTAATAGTTATTAACGCATTATAAAATCCATCAAAACTTATTGTTTTATTTTGAAATTCCTCTAACTTATTTCCCATCTCTTTTAAACTTAGAAGTTTTCCTAAAACAACACTAAAAGAAAAAATCAATTTTTCTTTATTTGATAAATTTGGAATATCATTAGGGTGAAATTTTAAACCGTTAATTAAGTTATTTATCTTTTGTGTTTCTAAATCTATAATATTAGAAGTATGGGCAAATTCATTTCTTATTTTCCTAATTGTATTTATCTCAAATTGTTCCTCACTATTAATTAAACCTATTGAAAAAGACATCATAATTTTACTTGAAAATGTTCCTAATGGTCCATTAAAATTGAACAATTCCCTCTTATGTTTTTGTCCTCCAATCAATTTTATTTCAAGAACTTCTTTCAAAACATCTTCAATATAAGCCGCTATAATTAAAATGAGACCCCTATCTGATTCATTTAAAATTTGAGATTTATAATCTTCAAACTCTTTAACCAACTCACTTTTATCAAAAGTACTGGTATCTGACTTTTTAACTCCATCCAATTGCATTGAATAAAATATTCTTTGCAACGTTTTGATATCCCACTCTCTATAATCGTTTTTCGAGTTCATATTTTTTAAATTGTTTCAAAAGAAAAGTAAATAAAAAATCGAGCTAAAAAAAATACCGAATCTATTCGGTTAAACAACTACTTAGCTTTAAACTCTATACGTTTTCTAGGCAGTTTTTATTCGCTCTATTTCACTTGCTTTAATTACTATTGTATTTATTTTTAGTCTTTCATAAGTTTTTTCCGCTTTGTATTTGCATCTATCGTCATTAGTTACGAAATAGTCGCAGTGAGCACCATAAAAAGTATGTAAAGAATCATCAAACATATTATTGTAATTCCCGTCAGACTTATATCCTTTAAGGTCATATTTGTAAAAGGTTTCTATTAGCTTTGAGTAATTATTGTTTTCGCTTGTTTTAGATTTTGGTCCATATAAATCTGAAATCTCGAAAATGTCTAAATGTTTAGGTAAATCTTTAAAGTTTTGTCTTACAGTTTTAAGCATTTCTTTATTGTTCTTTAGCTTGTTCATACTTCGCATTAAACTTGATTTAAATGACTTGTAAAGGCTAAAATCTGATTTTAGTCGGCTTTGGAAGTTAAAAATATCTTCCATTAACGCATACATATTATTTTCGGTTTTAGATTTCGGATACATTACACCAAACATTGGGTCTTGTTGATAGCTCAATTTCCATTCCTTTGGTAACGGGATTAATTTATATAATAACAAAGGATTTGGAATTCCTAAATCATCCTCGAAAAGTTCACCAAATGAATTTGGTTCAAATTCCCATTCAGTATTTTTTTCGTTAAAAAACTCGCGAATCTCTCGGAAATGCCAAACCGTATTTTTGTTTCCCCAATATTGACAAATACAAAGATTCTTTGTTAGACGTTCAATATTGTCCAAATGCCCGTCTATAAAATTTGGATTTTTCTGAAAGCCACGAAATAAATCATTCAGATGCGCATTAGAATATGGAACTACTATTTGTCCTGTTAAAACTAAATCTTCCCATTTCTTATATAAATTCCGTTCATTTTCTTCGAGAGTTTCTTTTTTCTCAATTCGGTCAAAAATGTTTAAATCAAAATAGATGTTCATTAGTATAGTTAAATTATAGAGCGTTTCTGTATAAGAATAGTTTTGAGTTTGTCTGCGAGGATTTTCCGAAAGAAAATCAGACGTTACAAACATGCAACGACCTTTAATCAGGTACTAAACCGCAATTATTTTTATACGGCTTAAGTTTGATTCTTATCAAATTCAATTATTCTTTTTATATAATCCATTAATTCATCTTTCTCTTCATTTGACATTTCATTTTCAGGGATTAAATAGAATTCAGTTATTTCTTCTTTAGTCAAATTACCTTTCTTATTCAGATATTTTACTTGCTTAATAAAGTTATCCGCATTTTTTTCAAATAGAATACCTCTTAATAATGCCTTTTCATCTTTGTTTATAACCCGATTTCTTTCTTTTTTATTTAAGTCAGATGTCAAATAAGTTGTATCGACAGAAACTTTGCTTTCAAAATTTGACTTTATTTTTCCACTACCGTTACAATAAGCACATTTACCTGGTCCCCATTTGAGTTCTTTATTTAAACGTTTTATGTCATTCCAATCCACTTCTCCTTTTCCGAGGCATCTTGGACAGTCAATTTTATTTTTGCTAAATAATTTTTCTATAAAGTTCATTTTTTTGATAAAAGCTAACTGTAGAATATAGTCACTACTATCTATATCCCTATTTTATATTTCTTTTTTTTAAAAGCATTTCTACTCCACCTCTTTCATCAATACTTCAATCGACTTTTCCAATTGCTCATCTATGCCTTTTGCAATTAGTTCCGGCTGATTTTTAATAATAATTTCGGGGTTGGTTTCGTTGTTTTCCATCCACTCGCCTGCTTTGTTTTTAGCACTTACGGGTACAACACCCCAAACGCCACCGTTTGGCAAACGCTCCCAACCGGCAAAGCTACAGGTACCTGGTACTGGCATACCTACAGTTTTCCCAATCTTTAAATCTACATAGCCGCTTGCGAAACAAGAGCCATCGCTGTACATAGATTCGTTGAACATTGCCAAGGTCGGCTTCGTCCATCGAAAGGTTGGTTCACCACCTACAACCCTAGCCTCTGTTTCATAGGTTAGAAATGGTATACCGGTAAAGAACATTGCCAAATCGGCTACCAAGTCTCCACCGCCATTAAAACGGGTATCTACTATGACCGCTTTTTTATCATTGAATTTACCGAGCATTTCTTCGTAAATTGTACGGTATGGTCCGTCGCTCATGCCTGGTATGTGCACATAGCCTAATGTACCGTTACTTTTTGCCAATACTTCTTTTTCATTATTTTTTACCCAACGGTCATATAGCAATCCGTTTTCTACACGTAAAGAAATAGGTTTAACGGTTATTTGTTTTCTCTTGCCTTTTTCATCGACAACATCTAACAATGTAAAGTTGCCTGCAATACGGTTTAAGTAGAAAGCGGCATCGGTAGATTCTGCTATAGTTACTCCGTTAATTTCCTCGATTATAGTGCCTGGTTGAATATCGAATCCTGCTTTATCCAGCGGTCCGCCTTTAATAACTTCCGTAATTTTTAATCCGGCACCTTGGTGCTCATAATCTATAAAAATACCTAACGAAGCGGTTTGGTCTCCATTTTCGATTTTGTCGGAATAACGGCCACCGGCGTGACTCACATTCAATTCGCCTAACATTTCTGAAACCATTTCAGAGAATTCAAAGCCATTACCGATGTGCGGTAAATACTTCTCGTATTCGGTACGCATAGCTTTCCAATCTATACCATGAAAACTAGAGGTATAGAAAATACCGTTGGTGCGCAACCAAATATGATCGAACATATATTTGCGTTCTGCATCGGCATCTAAAACCATCTCTGCCTTTATTTTTACAGGTTCTTTCTTACTAGTGGCGACATCTACTTTAGATATGCTGCCGTCGGATAATAAGAACAGATGCTCTTTCTTGGCATCCCATTGTAAACTTCCCGATTTCGCATCTAAAGCTATGAGCATTTTGGTGCTTTTGGTACGTATTTCGGTTTCCCAAAGGTTCAATCCTTTTTCAAACCTAGTTAGGTAATACAGTTTTTCGCCGTCTTTAGAAAGTACGGCATCCGATAGTTTAGAAGAGTGTATGGTTAAACGCGATTTTCTGCGTTCTACATCTTCTAAATCGAACTTTAAATTCTTAACTTTTTCTTCTTCCTTTTTATCGTCTTTCTTCTTTTTATCTTCAGATTTGGCTTCGTCCTTTTTTTCTTTGGCAGCGGCTTCGATCATTTTCAACAAATCGTATTCCTCTTTTGTATTATTGAACTTATCCCACGACTCTTGGTTCAAAAACATAGTATATACATCTGTTTCAAAAGAACCACTGGTCGCGTAACTTTTTAGTCCGTCACGATTCGAGAAATAGATAATCTGACTACCATCATTCACCCATTTAGGCGAAAAATCATAATACCCACTTTGGGTCAAGTTTTTACGCTGTTTTCCGTCTTTAGAAACCAAAAGCAACTCCGTATTATTCAACGACACACTCCAGTCTACCAACAGCCACTTACTATCGGGACTCCACTGATAATACTGATCGCCGTCTTGCATATGAATAACGTTATCGGGCGTCATTAATGTGGTGATCTCTTTCGTTTTTAAATTCTTCACCTTTAAGGTTCTTCTACCTTCAATATAGGCGACATAGGTACTATCTGGCGAGAATTCTGGTAAATAAATATCTTCTTTCGAGGTCACTAAAGTATCTTCTTTGAATACTGTTGCCGCAAAGAAATAAGGCTCTTCTTTTCGCACTTTAGATGATTTAAAAATGCTCCATTTACCATTGCGCTCACTTGAGTAGGCAACCGATTTACCATCGGGCATAAACTTTACAAAGCGTTCTTGTTCTGGGGTATTGGTAATCCGTTTTGTCAACGAACCATCTACCGATGTTACAAAGACTTCGCCCCTACTTATAAAAGCGATTTCTTTACCATTAGGTGCAACATCCATTTCTTGAACGCCACCGTTGACGGACACATATTCTATAGGGTTACTGTCTTCTTGTGTTCTTACAATGATTTCAACTTTTTTCGCTGTTCCCCCTTCTGACAGGGTATAAATTTCACCATCGTAACCAAATGCCAGTTTGTTATTACCAATACTTAATGAACGTACCGGATGCGTTTTAAAATCTGTCAATTTCTTAGATTGAGTACCACCTTCCACAGCCATTGAAAAGACATTAAAAGTACCTTCTTGCTCACTTAAATAATAAACAACAGTACCATCTTTAGAAAATACGGGATTGCGATCTTCACCCTTAAAACTGGTTAATTTTGTATGCTTACCTGTGGATGGATTATAAGACCAAATATCTCTTGTTACGGAAGATGTGTGATGCTTTCTAAACTCATCTTCGTATCCCTTTTTATCATGATACACCATCTTAGTTCCATCTGCATTTACTTGCACGTCTTCTGCTGGCACTGTCAATACTTGACCTACACGCCCACCAATTACAGGAACGCTATATAGTTCTGGTTGATCATCTGTTGGGTATTGGCGATGCTGGGCAATATCTAACCGATCTGCACCAAATAGTACTTCTGAATTATCGGCAGAAAAACTAAATGGTTTTTCGTCATTGCTATGGTAAGTTAATCGAGTTGCCTCACCTCCTTCGGCATCCATCACATAGACATCAAAATTGCCATATCTGTTCGATGCAAAGGCTATTTTCTCTCCGTCTTTACTCCATACTGCTTTATAATCATGTGCAGAATGATAGGTTAACTGCTTTGCCACACCACCATCTGCAGGTACCGTAAATAGGTTGCCTTTATAGGTAAATGCTATGTTATTACCGTCTGGAGAAATAGCCGGGTAACGCACCCATTGCGGATTAGTTTGTGCCGTACAGACATATGTTAAGCATACCGCGATTGCAGTTAAAAAAGAGTATTTCATACGTTTACTTTGTTGGTAGTTAGTCCGTTCGAAAGATAGCAAATTGGTTCGTTTACTACAATCAATCTATGATCAATGGTGTTGAATTCTACATACTTTGCTAAAACTCACCAAATCTGATTAATTTTACTCGATAATCAAAATTTTAATGCTGCGACACTTGGCTACCATTCAAGCAGGCTTGGGTCGTCATATAAATTATATGTTCAATTCAATGCCTCGTGGGCTTTTTTCGAGGTTATTTACTAAGCATACAACACAATTATATTGAAAGAAGAACAAGATTACTGGACACAACGCTATCAAGAACAACAGACAGGTTGGGATATTGGCTACCCCTCTACGCCCATTAAAGAATATGTTGATAAATTAACCGATAAGACCATTCAGATTTTAATACCAGGAGCTGGAAATGCCTACGAAGCGGAATACCTTTGGAAAGCTGGATTTAAAAATGTTCATATTCTCGATATCTCTGAAATTCCGCTGAAAGAATTCAAAAAACGAAATCCTAATTTCCCGGATGAAAATATGCATCAAGCAGATTTCTTTGAGTTCAAAGGGCAGTTCGACCTTATACTAGAACAGACCTTTTTCTGTTCTTTTACACCTACTGACGAACATAGAAATACCTACGCCAAACACATGTCTGAACTGCTAAAACCAACTGGAAAATTAGCGGGACTCTGGTTTGATATTCCCCTGACTGGCAACATGGAAAAGCGCCCCTTCGGTGGAAACAAAGATCTGTACACCAAATATTTATCACCCTATTTTAAAACGATCACTTTCGATCCCTGTTATAACTCCATCGCACCACGACAAGGCAATGAGTTGTTTGGGATTTTTGAGGTTCGTTGATGGTTGTTGGTTGTTGGTTGTTGGTTGTTGGTTGTTGGTTGTTGGTTGTTGGTTGTTGGTCGTCACTTCGCTTTCGCTCAGTGACTTTTGCACAATGTCATCCTGAGCGCAGTCGAAGGGACTGGAACACGAACACTTCGGCTACGCTCAGTGACCTAGAAAATGTTGTAACTAATAATCATAGAAACACAAATTCAACAGATTGCCACGTCGCGAAAAGCTCCTCGCAATGACGAATAAAAAACTGCCAACTGTTACTGTAAACTGAACACTCACAAGCCGTATTATCATTTGTCAGTTCGAGTGAATTTCGAGGAACGAGAAATTTGTATCGAAAACCTTTACGTGTACCAATAGTTCTCGATACAACTTTTTAGCTTCCGCTATGCTACAACCAAAAAGCCACTCGAAGTGACATCTTCATAAACTAAGTGTCATCCTGAGCACAGTCGAAGGGATTGGAACACGAAAAGGATCTCTAACTCGTATGAGACTTCGACTGCGCTCAGACTGACATAGGTACTAATAACAAACTTCGTTACTCTCATTCAACAGATTGCCACGTCGCGAAAAGCTCCTCGCAAAGACGATTCTAACGTCATGGCGAGCAAAGCGCGGCTATCTGTTTGTTTGGAACACGTACACTTCGGCTACGCTCAGAGACCTAATTATCATTTGTCAGTTCGAGTGAATTTCGAGGAACGAGAAATTTGCTTGCCCGCCGAGAAGGAGGGTATCGAGAACCTTTACGTGTACCAAAAGGTTCTCTAACTCAAATGGGTCTTCAACTGCGCTCAGACTGACATAGGTACTAATAACAAACTTTGTTACTTTAATTTAACAGATTGCCACGTCGCGAAAAGCTCCTCGCAAAGACGTTACTGACGTCATAGCGAGCGAAGCGCGGCTATCTGTTTGTTTGGAACATGCGAACATTCTGCAAACTGCTACTGTACACTGAACACTGTTACTGCCAACTGATACTGAAAACTGTTAAAGGATTACGGATTCTTCAAAACCACACACTGTTAACATCCTTTTAAGAATACTTCCCTTTCTTTTCCGCTATTTTTAGAAACATAACTAACAAACCACTCAAATGACTAGAAGATTACTCTCCTTGCTGGTGCTTTTTGCATCTTTTTTCGTTTCAGCTCAAGAATTTAAAATGGACATGGTACAAGACATGAAACCCCGTAACATCGGTCCTGGTGGTATGAGTGGTCGTGTAACCGCTATTGATGTTGTTACCGAAAATCCTGATATTATGTATGTCGGTACGGCTTCTGGCGGATTATGGAAATCTACTTCCGGAGGTATAAAATGGGATCCTATTTTCGATAAAGAAGTTACTGCTTCTATCGGTGCCGTTGCTATTCAACAAAGTAACCCGTCTGTAATTTGGGCTGGTACTGGTGAAGGTAATCCTAGAAACAGCTTAAATGGTGGTTACGGAGTGTACAAATCTCTGGATGGCGGTAAGACCTGGAAATCTATGGGTCTTGAAAAAACGAGACATATTCATAGAATTAAAATTGACCCAATGAATCCGAATACGGTATATGTCGGTGCAATCGGTTCTCCTTGGGGCGAACATCCTGAACGCGGAGTCTTCAAAACTACCGATGGCGGTGAGACTTGGGAGAAGGTTCTTTTTGTAAATAACAAAACGGGAGTTGCTGATCTTATTATGGATCCTACCAACCCGAACAAGCTAATCGCTGCAATGTGGGAACACAAGCGCGACCCTTGGTTCTTTAATTCTGGTGGTTCTGGTAGTGGATTATACATTACCCACGATGGTGGTAAGAATTGGAAGAAATTAAGCGAAGAAGATGGTTTACCTGCTGGCGATTTGGGTAGAATTGGTGTTGCCATTGCCCCTGGCAAGCCTGATGTTATTTATGCCTTGGTAGAAGCTAAAAAGAATGCGCTATACAAATCTGAAGATGGCGGATTTAAATGGAAGAAAATTAATGATAAAAGCGATATCGGCAATAGACCTTTTTACTATTCTGAGATATATGTAGATCCTGAAAATGAAAATAGAGTTTTCTCTGTATTTACCTATGTAAATGTTTCTCAAGATGGTGGTAAGAACTTCTCTCAATTAATGCCTGCATATCGTGCTGATAACGGCGTACACCCTGATCACCATGCATTCTGGATTCACCCTGAAAACGGACAATTTATGATGGACGGTAATGATGGCGGATTGAACATTTCTAAAGATGGTGGAAAGACATGGCGTTTTGTAGGTAACCTACCTGTTGCGCAATTCTACCATATTGCAACCGATAACGACTATCCTTATAATGTATACGGTGGTATGCAAGATAATGGTAGCTGGAGAGGTCCCGCTTATGTTTGGAAAGCTCAGGGAATTCGTAACAGCTACTGGCAAGAAATTAGTTTTGGTGACGGCTTCGATGTCGTACCTGATCCTGTAAATTCTCGTTATGGTTATACGATGAGCCAACAAGGCTACGTGCAACGTTTTGACCATGAAACTGGTGATAATTATATCGTTCGCCCTACTCCGCCAGATGCTACGACCAAGCTTCGTTTTAACTGGAATTCGGCAATTAGCCAAGATCCTTTTGATAACAGTACTATCTATTTCGGGAGTCAGTTTGTACATAAAAGCACTGATAAGGGATTGACTTGGAAGGTTATTTCTCCGGATTTAACTACTAACGATCCTGAAAAACAAAAACAAAGCGAAAGTGGCGGATTATCTATGGATGCAACCGGAGCTGAAAACCATACTACCATATTAGTTATTGAACCTTCTACCGTTGAGAAAGATATGCTTTGGTCTGGTTCTGATGATGGGCAAGTACATTACACTCAAAACGGTGGTGGTACCTGGACAGACGTTACTGCGAATATTAAAGGCTTACCAAAAGGAAGCTGGATTCCGCAAATAAAAGCTTCTACCCGTAATAAAGGAGAAGCATTGTTAATTGCGAATGATTACAGAAGATTCAATTACACACCTTATGCATACCGCACTAAAGATTACGGTAAAAGCTGGACAAGAATTGTTGATGCTACAGATGTAGAAAGTTATGCACTTTCAATTATTGAAGATCCTGAGAACCCTAATTTGGTATTTTTAGGTACTGATGACGGTCTATATGTTTCTTTCAATGCTGGTGAAAAATGGCAAAAATGGACAGAAGGCTTCCCAACGGTTTCTACGAAAGATTTAGCGATTCACCCAAGAGAACACGATTTGGTAATCGGTACTTTTGGTAGAGCTGCATGGGTATTAGATGATATTCGTCCGCTACGTGCAGTGGCAGCTGATGCATCCATCCTAAATAAAGACATTGAATTATTTACGCCTCCAACGGCATATCAAGCTTCTTACCAGCAACCAACAGGTAGCAGATTTGGTGGTGACGGATTGTATCAAGGTGAGAACAAAAAGTCTGGCGCTATGATTACCTACTATTTAAAAGAAGGTAAGAAAGCAACTAAAAAGCCAGCAAAATCAATGGATAAAAAGGATGAAGAATCTGAAGAGTCATCCGAAGAAAAAACAGAGAAAATAGAATTAACAGGAGTGCAAAAGAAAGATTCGGTTCAGTTCGATTTTTATGACGGAGATCGTTTAATTCGAACCTTAAAGTACAAGACTCCAGAAAAAGCAGGATTCCACAGAATATTCTGGGGAATGGATGAAAAAGGTGCAGATAGACCTTCTAGAAAAGTAATTACCAAAAAGAAAGAATCTGGCGGATTAGATGTAAAACCTGGCACCTACACCATTAAAATGTTGTTTGGTGATTTAGCCGAAGAAACTAAAATTACCGTAAAATCTGATCCTCGTTTAGAGGTTTCTATGGCTGGTATTAATGAAGCATATACGAACGGAAAGGTTTTAGAATCGTACATGCAAAAAGCTGCAGATGCCGTTCAGCAATTGGCGCAAAGTAAAGCGACTGCCGAACTGTTTCAAAAAGACCTGAAAAAGGAAGATGATAAAAAGTATAAAGAGCAAATTGATGCTTCAAAAGATATCATCAAACAAATAGATTCTGTAACCGCTATCTATTTAGGCAAAGTTGACAAACGACAAGGTATTACACGTAGTAAAGAGATGACCGTAATGCAACGTTTACAACTTGCGCGTGGTTATGTGGGATCTCGTAAAGCTGGTATGACGGCTACTGAAACTCAATTAATGCAATTTGCAAAAGAGGATCTAGAAGCGGCTTTAGAGAAAACGAATTCATTTTTCTCTACAGACTGGAAAACATATAAAGCTACTATGGAGAGTTTACAACTTTCTCCTTTTAAAGAAGTAGACACCTTTAGTTTGAAATAATTCTCATGATATTAGGCATACTCACTTAAAACCATCAATTATGAAAAAACTGTTCGCTTGTTTTGCCATAGCTCTCATTTGGAGTTGTACAGAAAAAAAAGAAGTCCAAAATGAGGTTCAAGAAGAAGTTGAAATCACTAAAATTCCGGATCAGTATACCATTAAACAAATGATGGATAATGAAGCTATTTCTGGTGGTAGTTTTTATCGTGATAATTCTAAATTATTGGTTTCAAGTAATAGATCTGGTATCTATAATATGTATACCGTGCCTGCCAATGGTGGTGATTTAACGCCGATAACGCAGTCTGACAGCGCATCTATTTTTGCGATTTCTTATTTTCCGAGAGATGAGCGAATGCTTTTTAGTATGGATGGTAATGGTGATGAAATTTACCATATCTACATTCGTAATTTAAATGGCAGCCATACAGACCTTACGCCTGACAAAGGTGCGAGAGCTAGCTTTAAAGGTTGGGCGGAAGATGATCAAAGTTTCTTTTTTACATCGAATAAGCGAGATGCTAAATACATGGATCTGTATCAAATGGATTTTCTCAACTATTCGCCAAAACTAGTTTTTAAGAATGAAGAAGGGTATGATATAGGCAATCTTAGTAAGGATCAAAAATATCTTACGCTGGCGAAGTCTTTGAACACCAACGATTCAGACTTGTATCTTTTTGATCTTTCAACGAAAAAGAAAATCAAGATCAATAAAACGCAAAGTGCGAATAGTAGTCAAGATTTTTCTCCTTCAGGTGATGAACTCTATTACACTACCGATGAAGGCAGCGAGTTTTCATACCTCATGAAATATAACATCGCCACCGGAAACACGGAGAAAGTAATCGAACGTGATTGGGATATTCTGGGCAGCTACTTTACAGATAATGGCACCTATTTAGTAACCTATATCAATGAAGATGCAAAAAATACCATTGAAGTGATGAATGTCGCTACTATGGAAAATATTGATTTACCAGCGTTTGATGCTATGGAAATCACTAATGTAGACTTCTCTAAAGACGAAAAATGGATGCGTTTTTACGCAGGCGGCTCACATACTCCGAGCAATCTATTTCTCTATAATCTAGAAACGAAATCGCAAAAACAATTAACAGATGTTTTGAATCCTGAAATTAAAGCAGACGATCTTGTTGCTGCTGAAGTAGTACGCTACAAATCTTTTGACGGAGTAGAAATACCTGCTATTTATTATAAGCCACAACAAGCAACTGCCAATGCAAAAGTACCCGCACTAGTTTGGGTTCATGGCGGACCAGGCGGACAAAGTCGTCAAAACTTTAGTTCGTTTATTCAGTATTTGACCAACCATGGGTATGCTGTACTTGCTGTAAACAACAGAGGTAGCAGCGGTTACGGGAAAACGTTTTTTCAAATGGATGACTTAAACCATGGCGATAAAGATTTGAAAGACTGTGTAGAAGGTAAAAACTGGCTTGCAGCACAACCCGAAATCGATGCAGATAAAATCGGAATTATTGGTGGTTCTTATGGTGGTTATATGACCATGGCTGCATTAACCTATACTCCCGAAGAATTTGCTGTTGGAGTGAATCTTTTTGGTGTTACCAATTGGTTGCGAACTTTAAAAAGTATACCACCTTGGTGGGAATCTTTTAGAGAATCTCTTTACCTAGAATTGGGCGATCCATATAGTGCAGATTCGGTACGTTTAAAAGAAATTTCTCCTCTTTTTCATACCGATAAGGTGACCAAACCTTTAATTGTTTTACAGGGTTCTCAAGATCCTCGTGTATTGCAAGTAGAGTCTGATGAGATTGTTGCGGGTGTAAAAAAGAACGGAGTACCAGTAGAATATGTACTCTTTGAAGATGAAGGTCACGGATTTGTTAAAAAAGAAAATCAGATTGAAGCCTATAGTAGGGTTTTAGATTTTTTAGATTTGTACTTAAAAAAAGATACAGGAACACCAATTGAAAATGGCGATAAATAAAGGCGCAATCATAAATTTTAGTTTCATATTATAATAAAGAATGAAGAAAGTTATTACGTTATTAGTATTATTGGCTACTATTAATCAAGCAAATGCACAAAGTGGTAGTACAGGAGAAGATGATTTTGGTAGTTGGTTCATGTATTTCGGTACCAATAAAATTGCCGATAAATGGAGCATACATACCGAAGCGCAATTTAGATATTATGAAATGGCATCTAACTTCAATCAGCTATTACTTCGTACAGGTATAAATTATCATATTAACCCTGATGCTATTGCGACCTTAGGCTATGGATTTATTGAAACCGACCCAACGTTCAGTGAATTTGACGTTATTGGGGGTGATGCTCTTATCAAAAATAACTCCATTTCTGAACACCGCATATTTGAGCAATTCATTCTTAAAAATAAAGTATGGGAATTTAATTTCGAGCATCGCTATCGTTTAGAACAACGCTTTGTTCAAAATAATGCTACAGGTATTAGCAATACATTACATAGGGCTCGCTATAGAATTCAAATGACCTTGCCCCTAACCGATATCTTTTTCTTGAATTTCTATGATGAAATTTTCATCAATCTACAAAATGATGCCTTTGGTCAAAACCGTGCTTATGCAGCCCTAGGCGTTAATGTTACCGAAGATTTGAGCATGCAAGTTGGGTATTTAAAAAATCACTTTAGCGAGACTAATTACGATCGACTTCAAATTGGTGTATTTTATAATACTGATTTACGTGGCATTTTTAAAAAGAAGGAGTAAATTTATACTATAAATAAAATACATTATCATGAAAAAAATAGCATTTACATTCGCTAGTGCACTTTTAATCGTTTTCGCAAGTTGCAAAGACGCTAAAAAAGGTGAGGAATCTAAAAGCGTTGAAGCGACAAGCGTAGCAACTGAAATGTTCAGCTTGGTTCAAGATTCAACAAAAGTGAGCTTTACTGCCTATAAGACAACTGAAAAGTTACCTGTTGGCGGAATGTTCAAAAAGATAAACTTTACGAAGACCAATAGTGGTGCCACTGCTATGGAAGCTTTAAACGGTACTGAATTCAGTATTCCTGTTAGTAGTTTGTTTACCAATGACCCTACTGGTACTAGAGATCCAAAACTTTTAGAGTTTTTCTTTGGCGTTATGAAGGATACCGAATTAATTTCTGGTGTATTTAAAGTTGATGGAGATAAGAGCTCTATCGATGTTAGTTTAAACGGCGAAACACAAAACATTCCGCTTGCATACGAAATGAACGGTGATGATAGAATTACGTTTACAGGTATTATGGATCTAGCAAACTGGAATGCTATGGATGCCGTTGCTTCTATCAACAAGGCATGTGAAGTTTTACATACTGGTAAAGATGGTGTTAGTAAAACATGGAGCGAAGTAGCTGTTAAGGCAGAAGTTCTATTGACAAAATAAAAAGATTAATTTTTACTTTATAAAAAGAGGAGCCCACGAGCTCCTCTTTTTTTTGCCCTTAAAGACAAAAAGGATTGCTCATATCATGTAAACATTTGATAGTGATCGGTTTAAATTATAAATTAACCATTCACAATAAAAACTATCAAAAATGAAAATATTTAAAATTCAATTAGCACTAGTAGCTCTACTAGCAATATTTAGTTGTAAAGAAGTAAAAAAGGAAGCATCTGAAGCCAAAGAAGAGGTTGAAAATTTAATGGACGATGCTAAAAATGAAATGGATGAAGATGAAACTACCATTAAATTCATGCTGGATCCTAAAAGTGATAGTAATGTAAAAGGTGAGGTAACCTTTACACAAGATGATGACGAGGTAGAAATGATAGCTATGTTATCTGGTTTATCTGAAGGCGAACATGCCATTCATATTCACCAAACGGCAGATTGTACTGCAGCCGATGGTTCTTCAGCTGGCGGACACTGGAACCCTACCAATGAGCCACATGGTAAATGGGGTGCTAGTGAAGGGTACCACAAAGGTGATATTGGTAACTTTACTGCAGATGCAGATGGTAACGCAAAAATTGAATTTGAAACAGATGAATGGTGTATTGGCTGTGATGATGAAAACAAAAACATATTAGGTAAAGGTGTAATCGTACACCAAGGGGTAGATGACTACACTTCTCAGCCTAGTGGTGATGCAGGTGCTCGTGTTAGCTGTGCCGGTATTATTGAATAGCGTTAATAATTAATATGATAAAAGCTGTTCTTGGAACAGCTTTTTCTATTTTTAACAGATTTTAAAATTCACATATGCAACTAGACCTTTTGGTTGATCAGTTCAAAAAGAAAGATCCCTCTGCTTTTGAAAAGCTATACGGTATGTATAGCGATAATATTTGCGGCGTTATTAACACCATTGTTAAGAACGACGCCCTTGCCCAAGAAATTTGTCAAGACGTTTTTATAAAAATTTGGAACAACTGCGAGAGTTATAACTCCTCAAAAGGAAGATTCTTTACATGGATTTTGAATATAGCTAGAAATGCCGCTATCGATGAAATACGTAGTAGGTCGTATAAGAATGATAAAAAGAACCTTTCGGCAGATTACTTCGTAGGTATTTTGCAGAACAAGGAAGAAGAAGAAAGTTCTACTGTAGATACTAAGGGTTTACGAAACCTAGTGAAGAATTTAAAGGAAAAATGTGTTCAGATCATTGAACTGTTATACTTTAGAGGATACACTCAAAAAGATGCTGCTGAAGAATTGGATATTCCGATAGGTACTGTAAAGACAAGAAATAGAAGTTGCATTTCCCAATTGAGGGATAATATGGTGGTAAGATAGTATGGATGTAGAAAAATACATAGCATCGGGAATTCTAGAGCTTTATATAGCTGGCATACTTTCAGAAAAAGAGAATCTGGAGATTGCTAACTATGCTAAAGAGTATCCAGAAATTCAGAAAGAGATAGAAGCTATTGAGGCTTCAATTTTAGCGTTGTCCAAAAAAGCATCGCCAGGAGTCAACTATTCATTTACATCTTTAATGGATAAAATAAATGGAGACGTTAAAGTTGTTTCTATAAACGAAAAACGTAGTACACCAATTTTATCATATGTTGGCTGGGCGGCATCGCTTTTACTGGCAGTTGGTTTATTTTGGATGTATCAACAGAATGAAGATTTAAAATCGAATATTCAAGTTGTTGAAAAACAAAATGTAGATCTTGAGCAGCAAATAGCTGATACCGATTCTTCTTTAGAACAGACACAAGATTTACTGAATACGCTTCGTGATAAAAACATTAGCGTAATATCATTAGGTGGTCAAGCAGTATCGCCAACGTCATATGCCAAAGCATATTGGAACAAAGAAAATCAGAAAGTATTTATAGACGCTAAGGGTTTACCCGAACCACCAGATGGTTTTGTGTACCAAGTTTGGTCTCTTAAACTTTCGCCGCTTACCCCTACCAGTATGGGTCTGCTAGAAGATTTTGTCATGGATAAAAATAAAGTCTTTGCACTGAACAACCCTAACGAATCTGAAGCATTTGGTATTACACTTGAACCTGCAGGTGGTAGTGAATCACCAAACTTAGAGCAATTATATACGCTTGGTGTAGTAGCGACTTCATAACAAATTAAAATTTAAAGTATAATGGGCAGTTTTTATTAACTGCCCATTTTTTTTATTATTTTGCCGCCATGGATTTAAAGAAACTTTTTGGAACCGTTTTAACCTTGTTGGGTATTGGCGGACTTGTTTATACTGCTATTTTATTTGGAAATAGTACGGGTACTACCAAACAACTTATTGTATTCGGTGTACTTGGTGCTATATTTTTCTTCTCAGGAATTGGATTAATTAGAAATACCGGTAAAAGTTAAAACTAGCATTGTTCTAGCTTACTTATCTTTTTTTACTCGTTGAAAACTTAGACTTTTTACCAACCATTTTGGTAAGGTTTTATGCGGATTCCTATTTTTGAGATTTAAGAACAAGCCTAATGATTTTAGAATGGGAACTTTATGTGTTTCTACCAATTCTATTAACGTACCATCGGGATCTTCTATATAACTAAAATGACCCGCAGCATCGCCCATATCAAAACTATTGGCACTGTCTACGGTAAAGGGAAAATTGTTATTCTTTGCTTTTTCTCTAATAGCGCTCATACCCGATACATCAAAGCATAGGTGTATGTAACCCAGGTCTCCCCACAATCTATTTTCAAATATTTTAACGGGAGTTCTATCTAACACTTGAATAAGCTCTAGCTGGGTGGGACCAAGAAGATCTCCGAAACCGCCAACTAACTTTCTTTCTTGAGAAATAACTACCCTACGAAACTTACGTTTTGAATGTTCATTTGCTGTTTCTATGGCATCATATTCTAGCTTGGTATATCCTAATATTGTACTGTAAAACCTCATCGAGGTTTCCATATTAGTTACGCCAATTACAGCACCAAGCACTCCCCCATTTTTAGTGGTTTGTGTAGAAAAAACATAATGATCTTCAACCATTTGCACCCGATTACCAAAAGGATCAGTGAAATAAAAACTAGAACAATAAGATTTAATGATTTCTGAAAGATGAGACACTTTTAAATCTTTCAAATAGGAATGCATTTCGGTCAGATTTTTACATCTAATTTTCATAGCATAAATACCTAGATCTCCAAATTGAATTGGATTTACGGCTGCAGTGGGCGTTCGGTCCTTGAACTGCCAAATTTCTAATCCGCCGCCACCTGTCATATTTAATGATAAGTAGGCTTCTCGTTTTTCTGCCTTACCATTGGTATATCTTGTCATTAAAGCAGCAACTGCCTCATCTTCAAACAATAAAATATCAAAATTTAAATGCTTTCTATACCAATTAAATACCTTTTTAACATCGAGAACGCCTATCCCAATTTGTTGAATTCCGTTTATTGTTTCAACCATTATACGGGGTTCGTATCAACTTATTATGAAGTGATTTTAGCTTCTCACCTGGGTATCCGAATTTAAAGAGTGCCAATAAAAGAAAGTTCGAAAGATTGACACGCAAATAAGAATTCGATTCATATTTACGAGCAGAAACTATCAAGTCATTTTTAACGATGGTATAGGGTACGTTTCCTTTTTTCATCCGTCGGAAAAATTCAAAATCTTCCATCAAAACTTGTTCTTCATTAAATTGACCGAGTTGGTTGAAAGCCTCTTTTTTAATGAAAAGACATTGATCGCCACCACCGGTAAATAATCCGTCTTTTGCTGTAAACGAAGCATTTATGCGTAAGTACCACGTATCTTTATCAAACTTGTATGAAAAGAATCCTGCATCATATCCATTCTGTAAGCTATTTAAAATATCATCAATGAATCCCGTTGGTGGTACCACATCTGCATGTAAAAAAACAAAGGTATTTCCTAAAGCAATTTGAGAAGCTTCGTTCATTTGAGCCGCCCTCCCTTTATTCTTACAATGTAATAATTTGACTTTCTGACCGCAATCTAAATTTTCGATAGTATCTGAATTCCCCGGAGATACCGCCACTATAATTTCTAAAAGTTGCTCATGTTCTAAAAAGCAAGCAACCTTAAAGAGTCGTTGCAAGTTATGAAATTCGTTATGTGCCGGTATTATTATACTTATCATAGAAATAGACAGGGCGTAGTATTTATCAAGTAAAAACTGCCACCCATAAAAGGATTACGCCTTACCTACGCAAATTCCGTTAAATAGTTTTATTACTCTCTTAAAATTAAAGAAAAGATTATCGTAATCGATTAAATAAAAATACGACCAAGCTTTCACGAACCTTTTAGCTACTATTACGTAGATAAGGTAATCTAAAACAATACCATGAAACTAAAAATATCTTTTCTTGTAACTATGTTGGCTATATTTTTTATGGCAAAAACTGATGTGCAAGCGCAGGTTGACACCCAATCAAATACAGATTTCAACGAATTATCTGAAACCTTTTTAAAACGCATTATCGATAAGAAAGATACGCAAGACCTACAAGATATCTTAGCGAATACTTCCATTTCAGAATTAGATAATGCACTAGATACCAACGATAAACGATTGGCTTTTTGGCTTAACATTTACAACGCGTATATACAAGTGATTCTTCAAAAGAATCCGGAGTTATATGATGACCGAGGTAGTTTTTTCAAGTTAGAGCAAATTAAAATTGCAGGTGAAATGGTATCGTTCGCTAAAATTGAGCACGGGATCATTAGAAAATCGCAATGGGAATATGGTTTGGGTTATATACGCAAGTGGTTTCCCGGTAAATTTGAACGTAAACTAAGAGTAAACAAACCCGTTTATAATGTACATTTTGCTTTGAATTGTGGCGCTAAAGATTGTCCGCCAGTTGCCATTTATGAATGGGAACGTTTACCTGAACAATTTAAAATTGGTACTAAAAGGCTTCTAGAGAAAACAAGTGAATTCAACAGTGAAACCAATGTAGTTAAGATTACTTCTTTATTCAGTTGGTTTAGAGGTGATTTTGGTGGCAAAAGCGGAATCAAAAAAATACTGAAAGCCAATGAAATTATACCTGCTACCAAAGGCGTAGATATTGAATACACCAATTACGACTGGACCCTTTATCTTGATAATTTTATAGAATTATAGGTTATAAACCACATTTGAGAGCGAAAGCTATTTTTTATTGAATTTTACTTCGCTCTTAATTGTTTCTTTTTACCAAGGTTAGCATCAAGAATGGTAAATTCGCAACCGAAATAGATTTTATATTTTTCTATGAAGGCTGACCTTGGCTTCCTTAAAAAGTTATTCGTTGTACTATTTATCCTATTGGGCGTAATGGCTGCCTCTAAATTGGATGAGCTTCGGTTTTCATTTGATTTCAGCCAGTTTTTTCCTGAAGAAGATCCTGATTTAGCTTTTTACGATAGTTATGTAGAAGAATTTGGTACCGATGATAATTTTCTACTCATAGCAGTAAAAAACGACCCCAATGTTTTTCAACAAGAGTTTCTAAACAGTTTTCAAGCATTTTCTGAAGAGAGTAAAACTTTTGAATATGTTTTAGAAAGTAGTTCTTTAACATCACTCTCCTACCCGCTTAAAACCACTTTTGGTTATACCACTTTACCCATCATACATATTGACGACCCTTCTCAATATCAGAAAGATTGGAATAAAATTAAAGAAGATTCCCTATTTGTAAATGTACTTGTCGATGAAAAGCGAAATTCTTTAGTTTTAGCTTTAGAGACCGAAGACAATTTAGATTACAAACAATCTGAACTTCTTTTAAATAGTATTAGAGCTTCTTTAAAAGAACATAACTTACCCGATTTTCATATTTTAGGTAGGGCTTTCTTCTATGAAGCCATTGTTGAAATGCAGAAGAGCGAAGTGCTCACAACCACTATTGTAGCATCAATTTTGGTTTTTATAATTCTACTTTTGGTGTATAGAAGTATGCCCGTAGTTTTGATATCGGTTTTCTCGATTGCCATGTCTCTTTTACTATTCATGGGATTATTAGGCTGGCTAGGAAAAGAACTAAATGCTATGGCCGCATTCTACCCTGTACTCATGCTTATTGTCGGTACTTCTGATGTTATACACCTTACCGACAGTTATATTAGAAAACTACAAACAGGTATACCACGCTATAAAGCGATTAAATTTTCGCTTAGAGAAGTGGGTATGACTACCTTACTAACCTCAATAACTACTGCCGTTGGTTTTGTTACCTTACTTTCGTCTCGTTTGGTAAGTATTCAAGAATTCGGAATAAACGCTGCTATAGGTGTGCTTGTAGCTTATATAACGGTTATTTTCTTAACTGGTTCATTATTGGTAAGTATACCCGAAAAATCATTGATCGGTCGCAAAAGCATTTCTGAGAATTGGGTCAAATACCTTTTAAAGTTAAATACGTTCACTAAAAATTATCCTAAGTCTATTATATTGGGAACGGTAGTTTTTACTGGACTTTGTGTTTTGGGTATCTACATGGTACAAACCAATCAAGAATTAAAGAACACACTACCTGCCGAAAGTAAAATAGCCAAAGATTTCGATTACTTTCAAAGTAATTTTTCGGGATTCAGACCTTTAGAAATTGCTGTTATGAGTACTGAAGGCAATAAGGTTACCGATTTTAAGGTTGCCCAAGAAATTGAAAAACTACTTACTTACCTAAAAACATTTAAAAGTATAGGCAATGTGCAGTCTGCCAACCTACCGTATAAAATCTTCAATAAAGCGAATAACTTAAATAGCGCTGCATACTTTTCCCTACCTAGCGATGAGAAAACGTTTTTAAAGTATCAAAAAGATACCCGTAAACTTGCGCGTAAACAGTTGGCTAAATTTATAAATGCAGATGAAAGTATTGCCCGTATCAATGGCAGGCTGCAAGACATTGGTACCGATAATTTAAAAATTGTTTATAGCGATATCGATAATTTTGCTAAAACGCAATTAGATACTTCTCTTGTTGCCATAAAAGTGACGGGTAAGAGTATTTTGCTTGATAAGAACTCTGAATATATTAGAAGTAGCTTATTAGAAGGATTGCTTTACGGATTACTGCTGATCGGAGTAATTATGGCTTTTGTGTTTAGAGACATTAAAATATTTCTGATTTCACTTGTACCGAATGTGCTACCTATTCTTTTTGCCGGTGGTATGTTAGGTTTTCTGGGGATACCCCTTGAAGCTTCGCTTTCTGTAGTTTTTGCTATCGTCTTCGGTATTGCCGTTGATGACACCATTCACTTTTTAGGAAAATATAAACTGGGTATTAGCCAAGGCTTGGATAAAGAGGCCGCACTAGAAAAGACATTTGCACAAACCGGTAGAGCGCTAGTCATTACAACCATTATTCTTTTCTTTGGCTTTATGGTGATGTTATTTTCTATTCATCAACCTAGTGTAACTATAGGGTTGATTATAAGTGTAACCTTGGTAACAGCATTGATACTAGATCTACTATTACTACCAGTACTACTAAGAAAATTGATTTAGACAGGCTTATTGGTACGGTCTAATGTCTTTTGTAAAGACCTATAGGCAAAGATTGTTTTGCCAACCATTAAAATCATTAAGCTAATCCATAATGTAAAGAGCAGGTATTCCATAACACTAATTGATTTACGGGGGTTACTTTTAGTTCAGTTATTTAAGATGCTGGGGCATTTTAAATGTATTTGGTCGATAAATATATACATTTCATCTATACGCCTGTTAAAAAAAACCAAATTTTCGATGAAATACGTAATATTAACAGTGTCACGACTTTACATCGTGACACTGAATAAAAAAACAATCCAACCTAAAACAAACATGAAATGAAAATAATTGGGCAATCAATTACAAATCATGCACTTGCTTTTCCATACCGGGACCTAATTCATAAATAGCCCCTATTAATTCTCCTTTTAGTTCTTTAACTCTGTCATCTTCTCCGTTCGCTTTATAAACTTCGGCTGCTTGGTATAGTAAAGCCGGTTCAAATGTTTTACCATATACGTAGGTGTTCATTATCTCCATTGCTTTCTCTTTGTCTCCATTTTTCAAAAGACTGTAGCCTAACCAACTGTAAGATTCTGGTGTAGGTCTATTAGCTACTTCTCTCTGTGCCAATAGTAGAGCGCTATCATATTGTTTGGTCTCGCCAATATATAAGCCAAGGTTATATGCATTATACATATCGCCATAGGCTGTATTCTTAACTCTGGTGAAGTACTCGTCTAAATTCTTGGTACGCACTAAGTCGTCATCTGCATAATCAGCAATTTCTGCCTTCAATAAGAAGTAATCTGGAGCATTATAAGTCTTCGTCACGGAGTCTAGAATGCGAATTGCCTCCTCAGAATTTTTATCGTTTGAAAAAACGATCCATGCGATTCCCTTTTTAGCATATGCGTTATTATTATCAATCTCTAATGCTTTCAAATATTGCTGGTACGAATCTTCAATTCTACCTGCGTGACCATAGTAATCACCTAAATTGGTATAACTCCACAACATTAAGTCTTTGTTCTTAGCCAATTCGGCTTTGGTTCTAGCTTTTTCCATAAAACTTATGGTCGTATCTAAATCGCCTTTATAATCGTTCCATTTTGCCAAACGAATCATATAGCCGAAATCTGACATGTTCTTTAAACTATCTAAATAGGTTTCTGCCAATGGGTAATTACCCAACTCCATATGAACATCGAAGTACAAGCTTTGGGTCTCGCTTTTATCTCCGCCAATTGCCGCTGCAGAATCTGCCAATTGCAATGCTTCTTTAAAGCGATGTTGTGATATATAATTTCTAGCCAATGACCTATAAAAACCAGGCTTCCCAATATTTGCAATATCAACAGCTTTTTTTAAACTCTTTTCTGCCTTCTTTAAAAATTCAATATCGCCAGTTTGCTGAAAGTATCTGTTATACTCCCCACCTACAACACCAAAACTGGTAAGTTGCATGCTGTCTGGTCTTATTTTAGAATTCCAAAGGTCAAAATATTTTGATGTTGTTTTAATCTCATTTGAGACTAAAAATTTGTCGTAATCTTTTTTATGTGCAATTGCATCTTCATTCTTAGTATTACAAGAAGATATCAGTATCACTACTATTAAAAGCTTCAATAATTTCATAAGGTTGTTTTTTGTGGATCGTTTAAAATAAGGGGAGTTTTTCAACTCCCCTTCCCCTTCTTTTTCATAAACAATTTAGGGTTGTACCTGTCTTATCTAACCTATCAATAGATAAGGTGAAGGCAACTTTTTATTCAGGTGCTCCCAAGTATGGGAACGTAGTACCTACAGTAGCGGTTTGCCCAACGCCATCTGAGGTTAATCTTGGTAAATCTGCCATGCCATCACCATCGGTATCTTGACCGCTAAAACGATCGCCTTCCATACCACCGAATAATAATATCAATGAAACATCAATAACATCATCTTGTGGCAACCTACCTGTCAATGCAACTTCATCACCATCTGGAACCAAAATTCTACCATCGTTATCGAAATCTGTACCTGGGTTGAAATATGTTGTAGGTAAGTTTGGTGCTACCTCTAAAACATCAGCAGCCAAATAACCTGTTAATGTTGGTGCATCTAAACCTAAAATGTTGCTTTCATAGTTTACAGCAGCTGGATCAGCACCTAAAATATTTGCATACACATCATGATACGCTTCTAATCTCGCTTCGAAATCTGCTTGAAAAGTTGCTGCCATTTCTGAAGGTATAGATACGTTGTGTGCATCTTTAATAGTACCATCTGCGCTTAATACCGTATTAATACCCGGTCTACCCATAAAATCAACTTGTGCGTACGTACCTGTAAAATCTGGCGCCATCGCCTCTTCACATGGTGTACAAGTGCCGCCACAATCAACTCCTGTTTCATCACCATTCATAATACCATCATCACATGTTGGTGTAATTACTATGGGTGTATTGTCATCATCATCGCTACAAGAAGCCAATGCTGCTACTGCCAAAAGAGACAAAAACGTATATATTATATTTTTATATTTCATCGTTATATTTTTAAGAGGTTATTATTGTTTTGCGTTTGTAGTTACCCATGTTTTGTACACTTCTAAACCAAGCGCATTTTGACCTGTTGTAGTACCTAAAAGACTGTTAGGCAATTCAACCACTATAGACATTGTATTTGCACCATCGAAAGTATTAACAGCGGTATCATCATCGTCGTCAGTTGTATTAGGATCACCTGCTGGCTTAAAACCTAAAGGAGCCGTACCACCAATAACTTCATTGAATTGAAAGAAATCAAAGAAAAAAGCATCTTGTCTCGGACCTGCGAATAAAGAAACTCCGTTTGCCGTAGTCTCTACAATAGCAGTTTCAGCAGAAATGTCTACCGATCCTAATGGAACATCTACCATAATGGCACCATTTAAGCCTGTTTCACTTGGTGCAACCGGACCAAAGAAATACATTTTACCATCTCTTGGTATCGCTTGTATTACTAAATCTTCTACCAAATCATTATCGGTATCGATATTAATTTCTAGTAATACATTTTCATCGAATGTACCATAAGCTAAATCTGGCAACACATTAGATTGAAGATCTACCGCAAAAACGGTATTGTCTGAACCTTCTGTTGGTTCAAAAGCGTAAAAATCGGCAATATCTGCCGAGGTTCCCATAGCGTTTGGCGCATCAATGTGATCTGCTGCCACTAAAAGACCCCCTACTAAGGCTAATGCCCCAAGTCCCATAAATAATTTTGATTTTTTCATTATCCTTTTTTTTTAGATTAGAATCACCCCTACTTACGAGACTAAAAATGAAAGGTTCATTTTTTCTTAAAAAAAATTAAATTTTATTTTCAACTATAAAATGAGAACTACTAATAAAAACGTTTCTATAGCCTAGAAGTAACTATTTATAAATAAGTGTAAACTAATAATTAGCTAACTTTGCAATCTTAAATACTTAAGATATGAACCCGTCTTCCTCTGGTTGGATTGAGAAATATGGTTCGGTTGTTCAAAAACACCAAAATGCTTTCCCCCATTTTGAAGCTTTATACAGTACGCTTAAAAAAAGCGGATTCGTATATGGGCTGAATTCTAGTATACCAGAGTTTATTGAGTTAGAACATACTTTATCTGAAGACGAGAAAGCAAAAATTAATTTACTGCATGCACTATACTTCACCTACCGTATAAAAGGTGGTGATGACTATAATACCTTTATAGAACAAATTTTTGAGTTCTACGGAATACTGAATATTAGTCGTGCAAGATTTTTTGATAAATGGTTTACCGGAAGCAAAACATCTGCGAAGCTTGAAAAACTAATGACTTCCAGAATATATATTGAAGACAATATTATAAGTAAGACTTTTAATAGCCTTATTACCAATTCGCTATTATTTATTGATGTACTTCTTTTTAAACATTTTTTAAATAAGCACACCGCATTAAAGCAAAAGGCAGAAGAAATAGAATATTTAGCTATTAATATTACCTATGCTGCTCTTAGCTCTCAAGAAATTGATAGACAAGACAATAGACTTTCGCAGTTACTGGCTTCTTCATTAACCTATATTAGTTGTGCTGAAAACAGTTTTGATGGTTCTTACCGCGAACGGCTTTTAAACAATAAGGAAAATTGGGAGAATCGATATTTGCTAGATATGGCTTGCCTTACCGTGTGGGAAGACCATTCTTTAGATTATACCGAGTCTGAATTTATATTCGGAATTGGAGAAGATCTGGGTTTTGAAAAATCTATAATTTCATCATCTATTACCGATGTTACCGACTTCTTTAAAATGAATGTTGATGTTATACCTTATTTAAAGGAAAAGAATTTGGCACAGCAATTTTACGAAAGCATGGGTAAAATTGTAAAAAAACTGATTCTACGTAATAGTAAACGTCTAGTTAAAGAACTATCGCAAAGTGCCGAATTAGTTGCACTATTATCTAAATCTACTATGCGAGATTTAAGTAACGAGGAAAAGAAAAAGGTTCAAAATCAACTATTAGATATTTTTAAAAGCATACCATCTTTAGCGATATTTATTCTGCCTGGCGGTGCAATTCTGCTCCCTATTTTTATTAAGCTGATTCCTAAATTATTGCCCTCTGCGTTCGATGAAAATAGAATTGATGAGGAAGATGACGACAACATAAATCAGCAATAAGACTAAACATATCATTGTTAAGTTAGTAGCAATTGCGGCATTGACAGTATCAGTTGGCAGATTTAGACTTGTTACTCAGTACTAAATTTCAGCATTTAGTTTCAATTAGCAGTTTCAATATTTACACCTTAACACCTATTAATCAATTCGTTAAATTAAATTCTTAAGACTTTTTACCTAATACAAAGTACTCAATACTCACAACTACTTTACTACTCTAACCAAAGCTTAAAGTCTTTCACCTTTTCTCTACTTACAATTATCTCGTGATCAGGGTTGTTTTTTAGCTTGATCTGCAATCTCGAATTGGTGTAAGAAATGATATCTTTTATGTGGTCTATATTCACATAGAACTTTCTACTTACCCTAAAAAACACTTGTGGTTTTAGCTCCTCTTCTAACTGCTCTAAAGTAGTATCGAGTAAATAATTACGACCGTCTTTTGTAGCGGCGTAGGTGCCTTTGTTTTCGCTATAAAAACATTCTACATCTTCTGCGTTTATGATTTTTAAGTGTTGACCGACCTTAGCGGTAAAACGCTTTTTATATTCCCGCTCAAGCGGATTCACCAATAGCTTTTTAATGTCTTCAAAGTCTAAAGCAATTTTACTTGGCTCATTGGCAGATTTAAATAGCTTTCTATATTTTGTAACCGCTTGCTCTAAATCTTCATCGTCTATCGGTTTTAATATATAATCGATACTGTTCAATTTAAAGGCTTTAAGCGCGTACTCATCAAAAGCGGTAGTAAATATAATAGCACTATGTACCTCTATAACATCAAAAATTTCGAATGAGAGTCCGTCAGACAATTGAATATCCAAGAATATTAAATCTGGGTGTTCATTGTTTTGAAACCAATCTATAGCCTCTTCTACAGAATGTAGCATAGTAGAAACCGAAAGATCTAAACTCTCTAACATTCTACCCAGCCTACGTGCTGCTGGTTTTTCATCTTCAATTATAATAGTCTTCATGGTTTGGTTGTATGGTTTTTATAAAATAGTATGCTTAGTCGTTATATGAATTTATGTGTTTCTGAATTTCACGTTCTTCCCATCTCTTCATGTACCCTGAAATATTACCAAAAACAATAAGTGCATGAATCGCAAGAATGAATCCCCAAACGATTGTGGTGCCGTAGACATTCCAGTTTATCCAATCTAAAAATTCAGGATTACCCAATGCATTTTTATTCACTAAAATAAAAACAAACTTATGTCTCAAGAAATACAAAATGACATTTATAAGTAGAAAAACTAATGCGTGGTTATAGAAACGTTTTATACTCGCCACTTTTGTTTTTGCTCTCTCATATTTAGACAACCTACTAAATTCTTCATTTACAAGATTATCGTTTGGTAGATTAGTTTCCATATTATCTATATTTTTCAAATTCACGTTTATCTTCCTCAATGTATTTACTTATTTGGCGAGCTTCCCAATCCTTTCCTAAAAACGGATGGTAATCAAAGACTTTGACTGCATGAAAAACCAATCCTATTCCCCAGAAAAAAGGAATTATAAAAGTGCCAAAATTCACCACTGCTTCATATAAAGATTCTCCTTCCCATATTCTTATCATTACATTCATTGCAACTATAATAATGTTTGCCAAAATGTAAACGGTTAAATGAATATAAAAACCTTTCAAATCTTTAACCTTCTTTTCTGCATTTGCTAATGCATTAGTCTTATCAACCATTGAAACGTTCATATTATCTAAATTTTTCGGCATCCTTTTTATCTTGCTCTACATACTTGCTGATTTGGCGTTGCTCCCAATCTTTACTAAAGAAAGGACTATAACCAAATACTTTAGCTGCATGAAAAGCCAAACCTATTCCCCAGAAAAACGGAGTAGAAAATGTACCGAAGTTAAATAGTGCCTCTGAAAATGAAGCTCCGCCAGACATGATACCCATTATGGTAATAGTCATAAGAAAGAGATTCACAAGTACGTAAACAAGCAAGTGAATATAAAACCCTTTCAATTCTTTTACCTTTTTTTGGGCTCTCAGCAATTTATCTGATTGTTCAAATTCGTTTAGTTCCATCTTTTTCTACTTTCTTCTTGTTGTAAAAACTCCTGTAATTTTCTTTCTTCCCAATCGCGATTCATAAACGGATTCAAGTTAAAGATTTTATTTGCTTTAAAAAACAAGCTAATGCTTAATCCGAATACTACCCAAAGAAACCAGGCATGCCTCCATTCATTCAAGTAATAGTTGATTGCGGCTACAATTAAAATGGTTACAATAGCAGATGCTACTTTGCCATAAAATGTTTTAATTTCTTCAACTCTTTCTTTTGCTCTATTATATTTTGTGTTTTCCATGATCTTTAGTCTTTTAGGTTATGATTCTTGCATGAATTCTTTGATCTTTCTCTCTTCCCAATTCTTACCGAATAATGGGTTATACCCGTAGGCATAGAGTCCGTTCATTACCAATCCGAAACCCCAGCCCAATGCCGGAAATATTACCCAAGGGAAACTAGTGGTCGAGTAATTAATATATGCCAAAATCGGAATTACGATGCAGTATGCTAGTAAATTACCGTAGAAGCCCTTTATTGCTTCTACTTTTTCTTTTGCCTTTTCGTACTTATAATTATTGTCGTTTGTGAAGTATGATTCCATCTTTATATGTTTTAGGTTATTGTTATTTGATTGCTATACTTCAAATTTCGGCAGATAACCCAGGTTTAAAAAAAATGAAATACCCAGTTGTAATTTTTAATGACTGAATTGTAAAATGTGATGTTTATAGGTACGAAAACCTTTAAAATCCATACAATTTCTTTGCACTCTCTATCTGTTGTTGTTCTGTAGTATTAGGATACAGCAGGTATTTAGGTGCTATAATAGGCTTTGAACTAGTGATGGTAACCTTGGTTATTGTAGCAAACGGAAACTTGCCTTCAGTAAGGTGTAGAAGCATTTTTTCCATCTTTGAGAAGTCTGTATCTGATTTCTCTATAATCTCGGCAACACCCTTCAACTGGAATCCTTTCTGCTTTAAAATGTCTATAAAACTGATACACACATTTTTATTCGCTCTTATATTTTTAACGGTTTGTGGCGAAGCTATATTTGCTACTATAATAGTATCGTCTTCAAAATAACAGAATATTTCTTTGGGTGATACATTGGGCATGTTATCGGCAGAAGATGTTGCCAGCCAACACAATACACTATCGCCTATAGCTGCTTTTATCTCTTTTGTTAGCTTCATAGTGTAATGTTTTAAAATTCATTTAGAAATTATCTTTCTCCATGAGTTCCTTAATTTTTCTTTCTTCCCAGTTACTACCAAATAACGGATTTAAACCATAGGCCTTTAAGCCATGAGCTAGTAAACCAATTCCCCAACCAATGGCAGGGAAAATAACCCAAACAAAACTGGTAGTTCTATAGTTTATAAAGGCAAGTACTGGTATTACAATACAATATGAGGTCAAGTTACCATAGAAGCCTTTAATAAGCTCTACGCGCTCTTTAGCCTTCTCGTAGCGCTTGGCACTTATATGAGAATCTTGGGTTTCTCGAAACGAAATTTCGTTCATTAACATCGGTAGGCGCACTTTAAATTCCTTATTTGTTTTAAAGATTTGCATTTCCTTTTTCGTGAGAATGGCATAACGCTGACGAATATTTTGCAGCCCCACACCACTACTCTTTTTAACCACCTGTTTTTCTTGAAGATTGTTAACGACATATAAATAGTCGTCTTCTTCATAAATTCTAATATGTAATGGTTTTGAGGATGTTACCACATTGTGCTTCACCGCATTCTCTAATAATAACTGCAGCGACAGGGGTACTATTTTAGCTTCGGGGTTGAGTGCAGCATCAGGAATCTCGAATATAATACTGTCTTCGAAACGCATTTTTAATAGGCGAACATAGGTTCTTGCAAACTTTAATTCTTCATCTACAGAAATAAGGTTCTTACTCTTCTGCTCTAACACATATCTATATACTTTTGATAGCGAAGTCGTAAACTTTTGTGCCTGCATAGGATCCTCTTCTATAAGGCTTGTTAATACGTTTAAGCTATTGAATAGAAAATGCGGATCTAGCTGATTTTTTAAAGCATCGAACTTTGCAGATGCAGAACCTGCTATAATTTTCTGTTCTTTTACTTTGGTGTCTTGTAATGCTTTGTAGAAGTGAAAGGCATGTATAAACAATGAGATAAATACAGCAACTATTATAAATACCAAATAGGTCCCTCGATCTTCGTTTAAAATAAAATCTGCTAGTGGTCTATTAAAATAGCCAACAAAAAGCAACATTCTAAGTAGCCAATAGGCAACGACTATAATGGTAATTGAACCTAATGAACCAAAAATTAATCTCTTTTTTGGAGCTTCATCCCAAGTATACTTTTTAGAAATATATGCCTCATAATATATATTAATTACTGTCAATATTGTAGATATACCTATGACAATAATTATATGTTCAACTTGTTCTGCCCAGATAAAAGATTCACCCCAACTCATAACTCGTTCAACCAAAATAATGGCAACAGAAATTATAGTGCTGTACTTAAATACTTTTAAAAGAGTACTCATTGAATATGCTTTATATGCGAATCTTAATATGCTAACTTCGGGTTTTTAAATTTAGGAATTTCCTTTTAGAAGTATAATTCTTTCTATAGACGCCCTATTGAAAAGCAAACTTGACCCCTTTTCCATTGAATTTAAAAAAATAGGGACTGAATTGTTATTTCTAGGTTCTGAATTGTATTTTAATTTAACTGAGACTATTGTTTTTTCAATTGCTTCAAAATCCCCTTGACTCTTAGAAATTTATAAAAGATATATATATCATATGTTATATATATTCTATATTGGAGGTATATATAACATTAATGTTATATATACTATGTTGTACACCATTTTGAGAAAGACATTTTACATATCAATTTTAGTATTAATATTCAGCGGAATTGCCAATGCGCAAATATCTGGACAACTGTTTCGGGATGGAACCGAATATCCTGGAGCTAAAATTTATATTCTAAATGGAACTGAAAAATCAACCGCTGATTTTGACGGGAATTTCTATTTGAAACTACCTAAAAGTGAAAAAACATTTGACCTTGTAATTAATTTAAATCAAGGATTTGACCCTTCTGATTTTAAAGAACTTGAAGTTATAATAAAAAATATAAAAGTAACTGACTCGACAAAAATTGACTTGGGGAAAATAAGGTTGCCTGTTTACAAAAGCATTTCGATAGAGGAGTTTAATGAACTTGATGTTATGGACAAAAAACAATGCTTACCAATCAAACATTATGCTAATCTACTGGGATATGATTACACGAATAACTTATCCGATGATTACATTTTACTAAACTGTTCAGGCGAAAATAAGATAACGGATTTTGAATTTGATGAAGTGGAAAAAACGGTTTGTGTGGAATGGTTGACTCTTAATTCGTGCGAGTAAAAACGGTGTACAACACAGCCTAAACGTAATGCGGACTTTAGGGCAAAACCGAAAGGTCTGTGTATATTTATAATGTCGCTAAATCTTATGGATTTAGCTTTGGACAAAAAAAGAAAAAGCAAAACAATAAGCTTTAGCTACGTCGGCAGACGGAAACGAAAAGTTTCCTTGCCTCCGCACTACGCTTAGCCAAAACGTTGTAATCAATAGCTCAAAATTAAATGCCAACTAAGAATGTAATTATCTTTTCCATCATTTATTTGATAGTTAATTCTGTGATTTTTTACATGAGTTTTAATAATCATCTTTCAACTTATTGGAGTTTCAATATTGTACTTTCTTTAATGTTTACGGGTATGTTTGGAGTGAAAATTGATCTATACATGTCATTAATTTATTTGGTGCTAAGCACAGTTATATTTTGCGGTGTAGCAGATTCTGCAAAAAAGAAATATCAAATGGCAATTGTGTTAGTTGTGGGAATTGCTATTTCTATACCATTTCTAAATGCGAACGGAATCTAATTCCCAATGGACTATTAGCGAGTTTGCGCAAATGGACTTCACTCAAACGCAACTGTTACGCAGATGGACTTTACTCGGACGGAAAAACTATAGAATCGCAATCGTTCGTCCTTACTCATACGTGTCACTACTGATTACAACAATGCCTATACTTAATGCGGGCTTAGGTGCCAAGTTCTGTGTATATTTATGATGTCGCTAAATCTTTGGGATTTAGCTTTGGACAAAAAAAAGAAAAAGCGAAACCCAAAGGTTTAGCTTAGCGCAAGACAGGAAATCCGTCGGATTTCCGCCCCGCACTAATCATAGCCTGAACGTTGTAGTGCATTTTGACCCGTCCTGAAATATGTATACAAAACACTTCAAGTATATGTATAAAAATGATGGATATGTAAAACGCTATAGTGAGAGCTTTAAGCTCAAGGTATTGGCAGAACTAACCAAAGGAAACCATTCCAAAAGACAAATTGCATTAACTTACGGTATACAATCCAGTACTATAAACGTATGGATAAAAAAGTACGATCGTAAAGATCTAATGAACACCCGTGTAACCGTGCAAACAGACGATGAACTTTCCCGTATCAAAGCCCTGCAAAAAGAGCTAAAGCAACTTAAGGACCTTCTTATTAAAAAGGACCTGGACAAACTGGTGACCGATAGCTATCTCGAGGTCGCTGCTGAGAACCTGGGCTATAGAGATGTTGAGGAATTAAAAAAAACTTAAACATAAAGCCTTGATGAAAGTAGCACCGATAAACCGTAATGAAAGGCTGTATTCAATTGGTACTATCTGTAATGCCTTTGATCTGAAAAGAGATGCCTATTACAAATACCAAAAAAGGTTTTTAATCAAAAAACAGATAGAACAGGATATAATCGAACTTGTCCGGCAAAGTAGAAGAACACTGCCCAGAGAAGGCACCAGAAAACTCATGAGATCATTAAAAGATGAGTTTTATAAGTACGACCTTAAAGTAGGTAGAGACCAGCTATTCAGTATCTTAAGAGAAAACAATTTGCTCATAAGAAGAAAGAGATACTCCTGTAGAACTACCAATTCATATCACAGATTCTATAAGTATAATAACATTATAAAAGACTTGAAGATCAATAGACCTAATCAGGTTTGGGCATCCGATATTACCTATATCAGAACCATAAAAGGATTCTGTTACCTGGCATTGATTACGGACATGTACTCCCGTAAAATCGTTGGATACGACCTGAGTGATAGTCTTGAACTAAAAGGTTGTGTCAGAGCTTTAAATAAAGCTATTTACAATGCTAAGAACATTGACAGCCTTATTCATCACTCCGACAGAGGTATTCAATATTGCAGTAATGTCTATACCCAAATACTAAAAAGAAAGAAAATTAAAATCAGTATGACTGAAGAAAACCATTGCTATGAAAACGCCCTAGCCGAAAGGGTAAACGGTATTCTAAAAGATGAATTTTATCTTGACCAAACCTTTACCAGCGTGGTACATGCTAAAAAAGCAGCCAAAAATGCAATCAAACTATACAACTCTAAAAGATTGCATTTATCTTTAGATTATAAAACACCAGATTACGTGCATCAATATGCCGCTTAAAACTAATATTAATCTGTAGCCGTATTTTAGGACGTGACATTTACTCAACCATCTTTTTAAATTCGAAAATTTAACTAAATGAACTTAAGTAAGTTGATAAACAAAGGACTGATTATGGTTTATGGACCTCTAGTTACTTTCGTTGTCTTTTGTGGATTTATCACTAATTGGTATGCTGAAAATGTTCTGAAGTCAGAGAAAGTGGATTTTATTGTGATGGTCGCTGTTATTATTGCGATCTGCATCGGTTGGCTTTGGTGGAGTTATAAAGTAGTGAAATGGAAATGTTTTGCTTTCTCAAAATTGACTGTTGACGAAAGCCATAAATTATACGCAAAAGCAATCGGAGCAGGACTTATTTGGCCGACTGGTAGTGTATTTAATAAAACGGAAATTTGGACAAAACAGGATGAAAAAAATTGGAAAGAAATTAATCCTGAGATTCGTGAAATATTTGAAACGGAATAAAAACAACTACTGGCAACAAAACCTATAAACAATACGGGCTTAGGTTTTAAACGCCAAGGTTTGCGTATTTTTATGAAGTCGCGAAATCTTTAGGATTTCGCTTTGACACAAAAAAAGAAAAAACAAAACCAAAAGATTTCGCTTTGTGCGTGGCGGAAAGTAAACGCTAGTTTGCTCCCGTACTGTTCATAGGTACTGTGTTGTATTGAATTACATATATGCGATTTAACTAACATAAAAAAAATAGGATATGAGTTTTCTGAAGAAATTATTTAAAAAAGAGCCAGTCAACCATAAAGTTAAAAAAGGACTTGAAACACCTGTCGAAGAAATAAAGAAAGAGAGAGAAGGCTATGTATCTATTGGAAGAAGTATTTTTCCAGTAATTAAATCTGTCGATGACGAAAGAATAAAAATGTCTCAAAACAAAAATCCTATCATAATGGAACCAATAGCAGAAGGTATTGTGAAATGTTATGTGTTAGATATGGGAGACAAGTTTGAAATGATTTCGCAATCTCATCTTGACCAATTCAATTTCGATAGAGAAATAGTTGATAATACTGCCATGAGAAACCTGACAGATCGCTTCAATGAAAGAAATAGTGTCAGTGTGCAAGATTTTTCTCAACAGAATACAGAATCAAAACCTTTCTATAAACTAGAAATGGATGCAAACTATCCGCCTTCTATGATGTTAGTAGATGAATTTTGGGATAATACAGTTCAGCAAATTGTAAAATCTGATACTATTGCTGTATCGATACCCGCAAAAAATTTGCTATTCTTCTCTGATATGAAGTTAATGGAAAGTTTTAGAACAATGAAACCTGTTGCAAAACATATGTATGATGCCTCAGTCCAAGACAATATTCAGCTAACAGAAAACACATATATAAGAAAAAATGGAAAGTGGATACTGTTTTTAGATACACCAGAACAAATGGAAGAACTATGGTAAACTCACCACAACACCATATAAAAAAAATTGCTAGTTTTAGCTAAACCAAAGTTAGTTCCTTGTTTGTTACGTCTGATTTTCCTTCGGAAAATCCTCGCATACAAACCCGCAACTATTCTTATACATAAACGTTCTACATAAGCTGAAAAATAAAATCAATTGAAAAATATTTCAGACCCAAAAAAGTTTACTCTAGTACTTTTTGGTATTTTATCCTTTCTATTTTTAGTGTTATATGTCTGGAATTTTTCCTTTGTTTGGGAATTTGGATTAGGACTGTTTTTTTATTTAATGTTTTTATTTATTGTATTATTAATAGGTCTTGTAATATCAATTCTCATTGACATAAAGCAATCAACAAAATTTAAATACTACTTTATTATATCGATTATTCAGTTACTTTTTATTTGGTTGGTTTCAAATCCAATTAGAGAATGGCAAATTGAGAATTCATAGCATAATGGAGTTGTTTTAGTTGAAATAGTTGAGGCTTATAGAGAGAGAAATGGTTCTTATCCTAAATCATTAATTGAGCTTGAAAATGAAGCAAATGTTGATTTGCCAGAAAGGACAAGTATTGGGACAAAGTACATTTATGAACTCTATGAAAATGAAAATTATTCTATCGGGTTTAAATCTTATTATGGCTATGAATATCATTATAATAAGTTGGAAAAAAAATGGTACTCAACAGACTAAAAAACCTTTGTACAACGCAACCTATTAATAAGACGGGCTTCAGGCTAAAACGAAAGGTTTGAGTATATTTATGAGGTCGCGAAATCTTTGGGATTTCGCTTTGACACGAAAAAAGAAAAAAACCACCCGAACGTGCCTTTTCGATACGGACGGGCAAAACCAAAGGATTTCGCTATGTGCGTGGCGGAAAGCAAACTAGTTTGTTCACGTACTGTTCATAGCTAAAACATTAGTTTTAATTTGAAAAAAATAATATTCATATCGATAATTTGCATGCTAATTCTAGAATACGGCTGCACTCAACCAAAATATGATATGGATGGACTTTGGGTAAGCGCATATCAAATTCAAACAATCCCAAATCAAGGAATTGCGGATTATAATAAAATTATGCGGATAGTTGGAGACAGTATCTTTTTTAGGACGACAGGAGATCCTAAAAATGGATCTGACGCAAAGTATTTTAAAACCAAATTCAAAAGGACATCGGACAGAATTGTAACCGAAGATGAAAACTTTAACAGGATATATATTCACGAAATATCGCATGATAGTATTATAATTAGCTATGATACTGAAAATAGCACAAAAGAGGTATTTAAAAAGCAAAAGCAACTTAAGTCGGAAATAAACTGGAATCCAAGCAACAAATCATATGAATGGCAAGGCAATCGTTCGTTAGTAAATACCGAATTCTTGGAAAACGGACTATTTATCGATTACCTACACGAAACCGAAGAAGTTTCTGTTGGACATTGGAATACTTTCAATATTAAGAACAATTTGTTTTTAGTTTTCGATAAACTAAACATAACAGCTCTATCGGTTGACTCATTGGTAAATAACAAGGTGCACTTATCGATTCAAGACAAGCAGAAATTTAATTATACGCTTAAAGAGCGAAACCATGAAACTCCAAAAAATCTACTAGGAGATTGGGTATTGAAAATTTGTGATACTCTAAGAATCGAACAAATGCGTTTACCGAAGGGTTATCAAAGACCAACTTTGGATTTTCTCCAAATAAGTAAAGACAGTATTCTTATAAAAAGAGGAAATATTGAGTCCATCAAAAAATGGATTCTTGGTGGCACAAGCAATCTAATGATAATACCTGATGTCGCTTGGCCAAAAGACCAGGTAAGAAGAGATACATTAACCATAAAAGAAAAAACAACACTTATTAACTTATTTAAAATAGATAGTTTATCAAAAAACGAGTTAGTGTTACTTGCAGAGTACGTCAATGGATTTGAATTGAAACTAACATATCATAGAAAAAACTAAAGCTAACACCACCCAAACGTAATGCGAACTTTAGGGCTAAATCGAATGGTCTGTGTATATTTATGAAGTCGCTAATCCCGATAGCTATCGGGTGTGAATTTAGCTTTGTACAAGAAAAAATAAAACTAAACAAAAAGCTTTAGCTACATGCGTAGACGGAAACAAAAAGTTTCCTTGCCAACGCACTACACATGGATACTTTGTTGTGTATAATTTCAGAAAATCATTAAATTTTGGAATAATTACCAATTTTTGGTAATTTTAAGGAAACATCCTTAATATGAAAAATACATCGATATCACTTGGAAATTATTTTGACCAATTCATAAGTGCGCAGGTATCAGCTGGACGTTATAAAAATGTTAGCGAAGTAGTCAGAGCGGGGCTACGACTTTTGGAAAATGAAGAAAGCAAAGTAATTGCATTAAGAAATGCCATTCAGGAAGGCTTAAATAGCCCGCGAGTTGAAAATTTTAGCTTTGATGAAAATCTGAAAAATTTAAAATCTGAAAAAAGAAAGAATGGCTAAAGTTATTTTTAGACAAGAGGCTATTAATGACTTAAATGATATTTGGATATATACTTTTGAAGAATGGTCGGAATCCCAGGCTGGCAAATATTATGCTATAATTAAGCTCATTTGCAATGGAATTGGAGAAAATCCACATGTCGGCAATGAATATGATGGAATTAGCAAAGGTTTACTTGGAATCAAATCTGGAAAGCACATTATTTTCTATCACTCAATCTCTGAAGATGAAATTGAGGTTATTAGAATACTACAATAAAGGATGGATTTGGAAAACAGAATACGGGAATAAAAATTACACCCAACACAACCTATAAACGATACCGGCTTTTGGCTTGAACGAAAGGTGTGCGTATTTTTATGAGGTCACGAAATCTTTGGGATTTCGCTTTGATACAAAAAAAAAAAAAAACAAAACAAAAAGATTTCGCTTTGTGCGCAAAAGGAAACAAAAAATTTTCCTGCCTCCGCCCTACGCTTTGCCAAAATGATGTAAAACATTTTAAAGAAACTATAATCCTAAAATGAAATTAGTTGTTGGAGAAGCGGAGAAATACATATGCTGGGTTTTAGGAATCTCTTGGATTTACGGACTAGTTGTTTTTCATTTAGCAACTATAAATAATCAAATTACAAGTCTTATTCTGCAATTAATCTGGGCATTTTTACCTACTATATCAGTTCTGATAGTAAGTAAAAAAACAGAACTCACATGGCATAGTTTATACTTCAAAAAGACATCTATAAGAAGTATTTTATTAGCAATATTATTTCCAATACTTTATCTAACAATCATTTTAATAACTCAAATAAAACTTGATTTTAGAACTGTTCCTAATTTATCATTATTAAGTCTTGAGAATTTAGCTCTTCCTAATCTTGCATTGATAACTCTATTGGTTCTAGGAGAAGAAATAGGTTGGAGAGGATATTTACAAGAAAAATTGACTAAAACTTACGGGAATCTAAAAGGGGTAACAATACTAGGTCTTGTATGGGGTTTTTGGCATCTACCGTTAGCTTTGAAGGGATATAACTTCGCTCAACAACCTATTATTGAAGGATTAATTTTATATCCAATAATGGGCGTTGCCTTATCATTGATGATAGCTTATATAGGTGCGTTTAGATACTCTATTTATATCGCAATAGCTTTTCATCTATTACACGATTTAATATATATTTCTGTATTCCCAACTACTAGTATGAATAATCAATTTGGCAATATAATTGTTTCAGCATCCGTGTTTCTAATCTTAATCTTGATTTTTGGAAAAGCATACAAAGAAAAACGTTTTGCAACGAAACCTATAAGTAATGAGGACTAAAGTGCTTAATTAAAAGGTTTGCCTATTTTTATGAGGTAGCGGAATCTTTGGGATTTCGCTTTAATACAAAAAAAGAAAAAACACGCCCGAACGTGCCTTTTCGGTACAGGCGTACAAAACCATTTAACTTTGTGCGTAGATGGAAGTGAATAATTTCTTTACCTACATACTACGCAAAGTGCAGAAATTACCAGCAAGTAGCCTACGTTAAATGAACTGCCTGCAATAATTACATTTTTAGATGTTTTAGTTAAAACTACCTTAGTTATTTCTGTATTATTTATTGCGAATAGTATTGTCACTTATATGTTTGATAAAATAATAGAAGTTGTATCTCGTTAAAAGATTATTAATCAAAGACAACCATACTAAATACTTTAAAAAGTATGAATAAAATAATACTCTCAATACTAGTTTCTCTAACATGCATTTTAAGCAATGCACAAGATTTAAAAATATACAATTTATCAGAAGCCTTAGAAGTTGCTAATAAGAATGAAGTACTAATTTTAGATTTACAAGACGAATATCTTGAAGAAATACCTAAGTCAATTCTTGAATTTAAAAACTTAGAACAACTTATTATAGGTGGCAATTCTGCACTTACAGAAATTCCTGAATTTATTGGCGATTTTAAAGAACTATGGCATCTACATATAGGCCCAAATGATTACACCGAGCTACCTGAAGCAGGTATAGGTAGTTTTCAAAGCTTGACTAAGCTTAAAGTAAATTACACATCTATTCAAAAAATACCAGATAGCTATACCTCACTGCCCAAGCTTAAAAATTTAATTTTAATACATAATAAAATAGCTGAACTACCTGAAGATTTAGGGAATTTAAAAACACTAATAAATATTGTTGTAAAAAACTACAGGTATAAACTAACTAAAATACCGAAATCTATTGGTCAGTTATCTAATCTTAAAACGCTGTGGATAGAAAGATGTCAGATAACTGAACTTCCGACAGAAATAAAAAACTTGAGCAATTTAGAGGTTCTAACACTAGAAAATAACAAGTTAACATATCTACCCGATATCTCTGCGCTAAGTAAGCTTACACATATAAAATTGTTTGCCAATGAACTCAAAGAACTGCCTTATTATATTGGAAATTATTCAGAGCTAATAGAGCTAGATGCATCTTTTAATGATTTAGAATCAATACCTAACTCTTTATCACAATTAAAAAAACTAACCACGCTGAAATTGAATAATAATGATATTTCAATTTTACCTAATAACTTGGAAGGACTAAACTCATTAGAAGAGCTTGATTTAAGTGCAAATTTTAATAAGAGTATCGTAAATGAAAGTATCGGAAAACTAAATAATTTAAAAAGTCTTTATTTAAGTCAAAATAGAATTGTCACTTTACCTCTTTCATTCCAAAATTTAACTGAACTGGTTTGGCTAAATCTATCAGAAAACAATATAGAAATAATGGAGTTAGAAAAATTAAAAGCCTTAACAAAATTAGAAGAACTCGACCTTTCAGAAAATAATCTAGACAAGCTTGCTTTAGAAAAATTACAAAAACAAATTCCTAATTGTATCATTCATGAATAACTTTTGGTAAAAGAGTATTATCATTATTTGCTATAAATTACTAAACCCAAATTAAGCTTCTATTTATAACTATTAGTAAATTTCTATAATTTAAGTGAATTTAAAAAAGGTCGCAAACCATACACAACCATTAGTTCGAAACTAACGAAATATGAAAAAAATAATTTTAGCTGTACTATTAATCATAACATTTAGTTGTTCAGACGATGATAAAACAGACCAACAATTACTAGAAAAAGATAAAAAAGAACTAGTAGAAAACTTAGACTCTTATAAAGTGTCTACATATAAGTTTGGAAAAATACTAATTAGAGCTTCAGCAGAAAAAAATACTATATCACCAGAATTTCAATCTTTTAAATCTGACCTTGATAGAATATTTAATAAAGTAGTAAAATATGATATAGAAAATCCAGAAAGCTTATCTGTGCTAGATTATATTTCTATTTATCGAGATTATAAAAAAATGGAAGATTTTATAATGGAAACCGATGAAGATATTTTTCCAACTTTAATAGATGCTTTTAATGTGGTTTATGGAGATTCTATTAGCAAACAAAGAGAATACCTAAAAGGGGAAGACAAAGTGTATGTCCAAAATATTGAGCATTCTGTTTTAAGTGCCATTGTAATTTTAAGCAAAGATTTAGGAAAAGAAGTATCGCTTTATGAGTGTTCTAAAACATACCCAGAATTGCTTCCAGATTCTGAAATAAAAACCTTGTTACAGTATTTTAGAGGGTTTTTGTTCTTTGAAAAAGGACTCTATTATTTATCGGAAGATGAGATTTCAAGAAATATAGATTGGTTAAACAATAACGAAGAAGTGGACCTACCCTATACAAGAGCTATGTTTCAATGGGGAAACCTCAATAACCAACAAACACATTTAGGCTTGCATTCTTTAAATCACTTATTCAGAGGGTTTGATAGATTAATGATGGATAGAGAGATTGACGAAAAACGTGCTTTAGAAGATTTTGAAATGTTTTTAAAAGATGCTAAAGAAATTGGAATGGATAATGAAATTGTTTGGTCTATTGAAACCTACTTGTATTTAAAGAATGAAGAAAACGAAAAAGCCATTTTGGCTTTAAAAAAACTAAAAACTAGTACTTTACTTTCTTCTGATGATAAAGAAAAATTAGATGAATCTATTGAATATGTAAAAAATAGAAAACCAGGCGAAGTACTAAACGGCGTATATGACAAGTATTTTTTAAGTAAAATAGCTACAAAATATATGTTTTCAATTTTATCGAAAGTAGATTGGAAAAAAGTAATGAAAGAACAGAATGTACCGCATACTGAAGAGATTTTTAAAACCATGGATAATTTAAAAGGTTTTATAGAGAATTTAGAGAAATACGCTAGTACAGAAAACTTAAAAGAAGCCGGTGAGGATCTTAAGAATAAAGGCGAAAGTCTATGGAATAAAGCAAAAGAATTAGCAGAATAAAAATAGCCGTGGGTAACACCATTTACAATTAATTACTTGGGATGTGTTTACTGAGAAAACCATAGATTTCACTAAGGTTGTCTCATTTTTATTTGATGAATAGCTGTGTATCATCTAAGAAAAATTGTAAGTAATACGTTATGATAAAAGAAGGTATTACAGGTTTTAATTGTTCTAACTTAGAAGGGTTAAGTAATAAACTTGAATTACTAAAGAAGAATATTTTGTATTTGAAAAAATATAAAATAAAAGCCTTCTATGACCAAAATGAAACGAGTAATTATGTTCGTATTAAACTCTATGATTTCATTGAAAACGAAAAAATAGATTTACTCATAAATTGCCAATATGGCTATTCTTGTTGTGCTACAGATGAGAGCTCTTGGATGAATATTGAGTTTATAGAAATACCACATCTTCTAGAGAGAAAATTACAAGATATTTTTCCTTGTTTAAAGCCCAAGTATTTAAACTCTAAATTAGAAGATATCGATATTAGAAACTTATCGAAAACTGAAAAAGAACAGATTGAATACTGGAAATCTGAAACAAAAGGTGAGGTGATTTTTAATGGGTATGATTAAAAATATTATAAACAAAAGCTATAATTAATACTGGCTAAAATACTTATTTTAAGAGTAAATGCGTTTTTACTAAGTCTACCAAATCTTTCAATTTGGCTTTGCAATAAAAAATATAAAACATTACAAATGAACAAAATTATAATGATTGTCATATTGTTTTTATCATGTAAAGACAATGCCAACAAAGTAATAAATTCAGCACCTGAAACAGTGGTTGAATTAGCCGCTACAGAGAAAGTGAACACGGTAATGAATTCAGAACTTGAAACAACACTTGAAAATAGTAGTCTTAACCCTGAAAACAGCATTAGCGACTCTGGCGTATTAAGAACCGTTTTGTACAAAGGCACTTTAGATAGTACCATTAATATACAATTATATTTGAATGAACAAGAGAGTCCTTGCGGTGGTGACATAACAATGCTAAGTGCAATGTATAAATATGATAATCAGGATAAATGGATATTATTAGAAGTTACAAGAGATCGACAAAAAAAGTTTTTCTGTATGGTTGAAGACAACTTCTCTGGTGTTTTATTTTTAAAAGAAAGCGAAAATGATTTTAGCGGACAATGGATAAGCCCAGACACCAATAAACAGTTGAAAATTAAATTAAAAAAAATAGATGTAGATAATATGACTATTGAAAAATTAGACGAAATTCTTTTTGACGATTTAATATATAATAAATATGATTGTTAAATAATTAAAGGGATAGTAACCTTTTTTGTATGCTCTCTTTTATTGGGTTTACTTGATTTATTTTAATTATAATCAAAATAAGTTTTATGAATTACGAGAATATTTCAATCAAAACTCAATAATTGGCACGGACATAAGCATGTAATATCTTTATCAAAGAATAACGATAATGTAAAAGCTAAGCTTAAGGTAATCGGTCTAGATTCGAATTAAATAAAGCTAGTTACTAATAGCGTAAACTTCATGGCTGATCACATGAGCGTGCGCCTCTCGCACCACCATAAGATCAGCTCTTTTAAAGAGCGGTTCGTAAATCATTAAACCAAAGTTCTTTGCACCCTTAGCACTATCTTCTAATTAGCTTTAGAACAAAATAAAAATTTTGGCTTAAGTGCTAGACCTAAAGTCTGTAACGTTCTATACCCCTATTGCAAATAGCTACTCGTTACCATTAGTGTTCATCAGCTTTTTCATTTCATGCAAAAAATTGAATAAAATTGAATAACACGTAACAAATCATATAAAACATGCACTAATTAATTGAATACAAATTATTACTCTAATTAGATGTTCAGAAAAAAAAGGAAACAAACTAAAAGATTAACCGAATCGTTCGGAAAATTAAAAAATGAATCCTTTGACTTTCAGTCTATTAGAAAGTACTTTGAAAATAAAGATAATTCAAAAGCCTTTCAAGTTCTATCAGACAAGACATGTCTAGATTTAGATTTTGAAGAATTGTTTATGTTTTTAGACAGAACAACTTCAAAAATTGGACAACAGTACCTTTATAATAATCTTAGAACTATTGAAATAGATCCTCAAAAAACTAGTGTTAATGAAGAGATTATTCAATTATTATCTGAAGATGCTGCTTTTAGAATAAAAATTCAAAGTCAGTTAGAAAGGTTATCAAAATATGATGTTTATAGAATATCAGAGCTTTTTCAGAAAGAACATCCGCAGCCTCCAAAATGGTTTTTCGTTGTTAAATTATTATCTTTTACCAGCTTACTATCTTTTATATTAATGTTTTTCTCCCCAAATTTCTTGTTCCTTTTTCTCGGAGTTTTTGCAACTAACTTTATTATTCATATTTGGAACAAGAAAAATTTATTATCGATTATAGATGCTATTCCACAGCTATTGAGGTTAAATAATTTTGCTAACTACTTTAACTCGATTAAAGAACTAAAAAAATTAAATCCCAATTTAGCTGGATTTATAAAGACTATAAATAGAGTTAAATATAGAATGTCGTTTTTAAAGTTAGAAACGAAGCTTCAGGGTGAATTTGAGTCTATAGCATGGATATTTTTAGAGTTAGTCAAAATCATATTCCTCTTAGAACCCTTATTGTTATTTGGTGTTTTAAATAGGTTAAATACTAAAAGAGAAGAAATAGCAAACGTATTTGAATTTGTTGGGCGTATAGATATGTTGATCTCAATAGCTTCTTTAAGAAAGGGACTTGATAACTTCTGTATTCCTGAAATAAATAATACTGACAAAAAGATTAAAGCTATAGATATATATCATCCATTAATTATAAACTGTACAACGAACACTCTTGAGGTGTCTGATAAATCTATTCTACTAACTGGTTCTAACATGGCTGGTAAGACTTCTTTTATAAGAACTATCGGATTAAATCTAATTACTGGTCTAACTATAAATACTTGCTTTGCGAAATCATTGATTTTTCCGGTAACTCGAATATTTTCTGCGATAAGAATTAGTGATGACTTACTGAATGATAAGAGTTACTATTTTGAAGAAGTGTTAACCATCAAAGAAATGATTACTGAAAGTGAAAACGAAAATATCAATCTCTTTCTTTTAGATGAAATTTACAAAGGCACAAATACTATAGAGCGAATTTCAGCTGGCAAGGCTGTTTTATCGACTTTGGCTAAAAATGGTAATATAGTTTTTGTATCTACACATGATATAGAGTTAACCGAGATGCTGTCAGAAGAATATGAACTCTTTCATTTTAGTGAAATAGTGAACGAAAAAACCGTAGATTTTGATTACAAGCTCAAAAAAGGCAAACTGAAGAATAGAAATGCAATCAAAATTTTGCAAATTAACGGGTACCCTGAAGAGGTGGTCAAAGAGGCGATTGTAATATCAAAAGAACTAGATAAAATTAGCAAAACACAAAAAGAAAAACACTAACAGCAACAAAACCCTTGAACAACACGAACTTCGGGTTTTACACAAACATTATCTACACTATGAAACTAACATCGATAGAAGAGAGAAAAGCAAAATTATTGAAATTTAAAATTCCAGAACTTTTTTTAAATAATACCGGTGAAATTGATGAATTAGAATTTGTAGTTATGGAGCCTAAAGCTTCTTATTTCTATTTTCCTACAATGGCACATTTTACAATATTTTCAAATTTTGAAATAACACCCATTTTTGATTGTGGAGATACTTTTTACACTTTATTTGAAAGTAATACAATAAGTAAAATCGTGTATTTTTCACTTGAAGAAGATAAGATTTATAAAGACTATGGGTTAAATTGGAATTTACTTATAATGGATGTTTTATGGAGCTATTTTGATTTAGTAATAGAAGAAGATAATAGTTTGGAATTATTTTGCTCTGTTGGTGAAAAAATTGGGTTTCCGTATTCCGAGAAATTATTTGAGCAATTGAACATTACAAGTGACGAAATTTCAGCAAAAATGCATGACCAAGAAAAATGGAAAAAAGAAGTAGCAAAAATTTTGCAAATACTATAGGTGACAATGAATAGAAAATAAAGCCTTGGTGTTAACTACAAAAGTCTGCTATACGTAACAACATTGTTTTACTTGAGATTAAAAAGAAAGATTTTAATGGTACAACTGGTAATTTGACAGAACCTGAATAATTTAAACAAGGTACAATTGCCAACAATTTAGAATAAAATAAGACGTTTATGTTAAACAAAAAAGTCTAGTAAGTATAACATATTGCATTTTAAAAAAAATCAATTCTAGCTAACTGATAAGCCGAAATGAAGTGATTATTCTATACGCTACATTTCTTATACTAAACGATAGCTGTACGTAAAAAAATGAAGCTCGAAGAAAAAAATACGATTGAAAAAACACCTCTAAAAGCTAGTGATAGCAATACTAGATATTTAGAAAAAGAAAATGAGGTATTCTTTAAACCGACAGTAGTTAACAAAATATTAGTTCTGTTTTTACAAATATTTTTAATTGGTTTATGGAGTGTCTTATTTTATGATGTTTTCATAAAAGACCTAAATATGCCAGACTCTTTCTGGTTCTATACCATTTATATTTTTATAGGTTTCATTCTTTCTGTTAGCTTCTTAATAGGTTATATAAATTATAAAACGAAACGTTATTTTAATATAAAGACAGGCAAGTTTACATTAAGCCATAAAGACTTTATAAAAAAAGAAAAGAAATTAGACAAGATACTCGGAATTCAAATTATAGGTTTTCAAGAAAGGAGAAGAATCCCAGCGGGTAATATTGGAACTATGAATGCATTATTTACTAATTTTCAATTGATTATAGTAATGCAAAATCTCAAAAGATATAATATAGCTACTTTTAATAACCGCGAAAAAGTCTTTGCAGTTGCCAATAAACTGTCAACTTTTCTACAAAAACCTATATTCAATGAAATAGGAAATTTTGAAGGTATTGATGAAAAATTAAATAAATTAAGTAAAAGCTTTCGTTCGAGATTTATTTTAAAAGATAATTTTGAAGTTAGTATTACAAAAGAAGAATTAGTAGAAAGACTTGTTCATGAAAATAGCTATGAAATTAAATGGCTAAATGAAAATCTACTAGTGGTTGATGCTACTAAGCTTGGAGTGTTTAATTCAAATTTAGGGTCTTTTATTAATAAATATGGTTTAAAACCTTTTGAGGCGTATATACAAATTGAAAAAAGAAATAATCTACTAAGAGTTCATATGAACACTAAATTTAGATATGAATTTTTAATTTATATCTCATTAGTTGCAATAACATTAGCTTTCGGATTTTTTGAATTAGCAACGATGATACTTCTTGTTACCATATTATTTTGGTTTTTTCAACGTGGCGATGAAAAGACTTTTTTTCATTTTCTAAAAATAAATATTCTGAAAGAAGATAAAGATGCTAACATCTTAAATAAGTAAAACAAAACTTGTGCTTTTTTCATAACGACCACCAATATTTCAATTTGGTTTTAGACAAGACAAGAGTAGAACTAAACCCACACGTCGTTTCATCTACCACTACTTATATCTACCGGTAAATAAGAACTAACTACAACGCCATGCGCGGTAAATAAAAATAGTAGTGTTTCATCTAAAGGCTGTACTTTATTGGTATTATCCACAAATTAAAAATAATTGCCGGCAAACTGCACTACTTGGCATATTTTCAACGTTGTATTAAATAAATCATATAATCTTAAGAATGTCATTAATTAAAAAACAATTATTTTTTTTACTGCTTTTCTGTTCAGTTTTCTATGCTAACGCCCAAGAAGAGAAAATATATTACGGTTCACCTAGTACCCGTGGTGCTGAATTTCATTTTAAAGAAGACAATACGTACAACATTATATTAAAAGAGGGATCACACGGTAAGTTTGATACTGGCAGAGAAACAGTTATCTATTTAGATGATATTGGTTATGAAGTTGAAGGCTTTCATGTAACCGAAGATTATGCTGAGATTATTAAAGACAGTATTACCGTTAATTTTTATAGACGAGGTTTAGATGCAAAAGATGAAGATTATTACCTGGGTTTTAAAGCCAAAGGAGATGAAGACTTCACCTATTTAAATTTAATTTACGAAACACTATTTTTTAATACTGAAAATGTTAAACCGTTTGCTTTTAACGGTTATTTGAGTGTTAAAATACCAAGAACAACAGAAATACAATTTGTTTTAAAAGAAGAGGTTACCAGTGAAAGCGAAGAGGAAAAAGTAACATACCTCATGAACCAATTTTCGCTTTCAAAAAATGCGGCTAATGCTTATGTAGACCACCGAACTATACGAGATAAAAATAATATATTCAATTCAAAATTTGCCGTTGCAGAAATATATGGAAGTACTCGAAAAATACTTGACATTGACAGTAAAGCATTTTCTTCGGTTTTTACACCTTCAACATATGTAAAACGTACTAAAATAGATTCTTTCCCTAATTGGAAAGTGCCTGTAGAGGTTAAAAAGGAAGTTTATAAAAAGTTCAATGATCCAAAATATGTTTATAAGCCTGTATTGACCATTAGTCCTCCCCCTAGAAATGAAGAGTATAAGAAATATGAATTCAACCATTTAAAGGAAGCTGTAGCGGCTGTAAAAGCAGACGACTCTAAGGTATTATTAGTTTTAAATTCTTTACTTAGAAATAACGATGTCGCCTATTTTTATGACATTTTTGATAACGTTTATAGCGGTGCAGAAAAGTCGTATTTAAGTGATTATAACTATAATCAGTTTTTAGTTTATTACATAAAGCCAGAAGACTTAACTGAACTTTCGAAATATAGACCAGAAAGTACTGATGAAGTCTTTGCCCTAAATAGCGATTTAGATATTGTATATACCGAAGATATTAACACTGAACGTTTTTACTACAAGTACCATGGTATAGATCAAGAATTATCAGAAAATCTTTTAGCTATCAATGAATTAAATAAACTAGAAAGAAAATTAAAAGCAAAAAACACAACCGCTAAAGACTTCTTAAATTTAGGTAAACAGCGATATCATGATATTATTGATGTAGCCATTACCAAGAGAGTAAAAAGTGCTGATGAGAGTATCATTGATTCGCAAATACACATAATTGGGGAAAGTAAGAATGCTTACCCTGGGTTTAAGACAAATGTTCAATACTTCTATCCGCAAATTGATTATAAAGATATTAGGCAAGAGTTAGATAGATTGGTAGAAGAGCATAAAAATGATACCGCTATTGATTTTGATTATGCTAAACTAGCATTCGATTTCATAACTGTAGAGTCGTTTTTCGATGATATTGCAGGTGAAAAAGGAAATTATGCACCTACCAAAATATATTATGAGTTTTGTTTGTACCTCTCTAGATTTCCTGTTGAAACATCAAAAATTCATACTAAATCTTCAGAGCGGTTTAGTCAAAATCAATATGCTACTATTAGAGAAATACTTAAAAGTAGACATGGAGATGAAGCTATGCATCCGGCTTTGGTAACAGCCATTTATGAAAATTTAAATAACATGGAGTCTGAAAAATACTATTCCATTTTCTACTATTATATCTACCTATATAATAATCAGAAATTAAGTATTGAGAAATTTGATGCATTGGTAAATGAAGTAGCTCCTTTAAATGAAAATTTTAATGAACAGCTAGAATCATTTTATAGATCATGCGAATGTATTTACATCGATGATATGCAGTATCTTTTATCGACTTTAGGTAATGCAATGGCTTGGGATGTGGTAACAAAAAACAATACCGATAAGAGTTTACTTCTGAAAGCACAAAAATGGTCAAAAATTTCAGTTGAATTATCGCCTGAGAGTCATTTTTACGTCGATACGCTTGCCCATTTAGCATACTTATTAGGTGATAAAAATAGCGCCATTGAATTAGAATCTAAAGCTATCCAACTGGCTATTGACAGCGACCATAAAAATCTTGCTGAATACCAAAAAACCTTAGAAGAAATTAAACTTAATACCTTAAAGCATTAAGCATACGTACTAGAAGAATTTGCATATGATTTATGAACTTTTGAAATGCAAACGTACTATTGAAAATACATTCATATGAGTTATGTAACAAAGATATTTTTTGGGATTCTGTTAGTATCGATATTGTCGTGCAAAAACGGTATTAACAATAACGCTATGCAAGCAAGTTTTAAGAACGAACAAACTGATTCTGAAATATACTTTGCATCAAAAAGAATAAATGAAGGTTTTAGTGAGCAAGACACTTCTATAATTGAATACGTAGCTCAATTTTTAGAACGAGATAGTATTAAGGTTGTTATCAATCATTCAATAGATAATAACGTGGATACTTTCTATTTAAGTGGAAATCAAAAATTAGATTTCTTTAATACCCCAGAGACTTATACTGACCAAAGTACAAGAAGAAAATCTGATTATTTTGATGTTAAAGGAAATTGCTACGAATTTAATACCGAGGCAATAGCCCATAATTCGGTTTATTTAAAAAAATTATGTTTTACTTATTCTAAAGAGCAAATATCACTTTCTGAAATATACTTACTGGATGGAGATTAGTATTCTAAAATGACATTCGTAAAAAACACGAATAAACAATTATAGGCTAACCCTAAAACATATCATTTATGTCAATAGTTGCATTGGTTCTCTTTCTTTTATTAATAATATTTTTGATTTATAAACGCTCTTTAAAATTAACAATCATTTTTCTAATTCTATTTTTGGGGATTATAGGCAGTTATCTATATATGCTTGATATTGAAGATTATTATGGGAGAAATAATCACGTCTTTTTTAATGGAAAACAAAATGATACGGTTATAATTTTAGATAGAAATACCGAAGAACTTATAGCCAAAGGACAAATTCTAAAAAAATCTTGGAATAGGGTTTTTATAAAGTCTGAAAATGATACTTTAGACTTGAACGAATGGATTGAACAGAAAGCCGGGTATATGGCTGACGTAAAGTGTGAATTAAAATAATTTTGCAGATAACACCTCTATAGGTAATTAATAATAAAATAATAACGGTGCCATTATAATTTAAAATATGATCAAAACCATACCAAAGTTTAATAGCTCTTTGACATTTCTAATAGCTATTATAAACACCATATTGCTTTTTACTCTTTTATTAGAAATGAGTAGTCATGAAAACGACCTCTTGTATATTTTCAATTTCTTTTGGGTAGTAGTTGCAATTCAGCTGTTTTTGATAGCATATTTCGATACTTCTAAAAATAAAAAAACATTTAAAATTCTTGGTATAATAGCCGTAGTAATTTCATTACTAGTAGCACTAGGTATAGCATTTTTAACAGGGCTTGCAGCAGCTTTTCAGCATTAGAATATGAGAATACATAAACTTACTTTATCCTTTTTAATCATTACCGTAATTCTCATAGGGTTACATGTATGGCGAATGATTACATACCAAACCTTTGCGCGAGAAAATTATTCACTTAGTATTGGTGTAGCAGAGCACCACCCTATTATGGGCAAGTTTGAACTGTTTACTGAAAATAAAAATCAATCAATAACTATTTCTGAAGACTATAAAGAAGATAATGCATATTGGGGGTTTGCCAGTAATTATGAATTTGAAAATTTTCCTCCACCATATACCTTATCCTGCCATTGGGTTTCTCTTCGTGAACGTAAAATATATAAAGGCACTTTTGAGCTTCCGCATAAAACAATAGATAGTTTATTTAAGTTAGAAAAATCAAAAATGCACTCATTTAGTCCATACGGTGGATCTGATGTTTATGGATATGAATTTGGAGTTGGTATTGCGCCTGGTGGTATGGTGACACTTTGGGCTTCGGGTAAATATTATTTTCAAAAAGAGATTGCTACGTATCAAGCAAAAGAATTTGATAGTTATGATTGGAATGCCTTTGGAGATGAACTCTTAAATTCTTTACCTGAAGACTTTGATTCTAATAGCAAAGAAACAGATAGTATCATAAAAAATAACATTCCTCCGGAAATGGAAAAATGGAATAATTTTTCAAAAAAGTACCAGTATTATGTACAGATAATTGGTTTTTCTGATGAAGTTACTTCTGTAGATTTAAGGTGTTTTAATGAAGAAGCTTATCGATTCGAAGATAGTAATGGTGCTAAACAATTAGTTTACCAAGGAGTTCCACACCGTATTGACATCAACAAAACAGAACGAGATGACAGAAAATCTTATCGATTATCTGAAGATTATATGACTAGTTTCAAAGAAGAGAAAAATAACTTAGCTATAGGAGATACGCTAGTATTTATAATTGAAAAAAGTATTGGTGACCAAATTAAAACCTTGGTTACTACTACCAGTAAAATTGAATTAAAAGAAGATGAATAAAGCTATTAAATGTCGCTTTGTAAGTAGACAAAAAGTTTTCTAAACACCTTACTATATTCAACCCCACCATTAGTATTAAATAAATATTCAGAATCACTAACAACTATGATTTACATGCAAAATATAATTAAGATTACTCTTTTTTTATTAATGACTTTCCCTTTATCCGCTTTTAGTCAAAAGAACAATGAAGTTATAAAGCTAACATATGATGATGCCGAATCGTTCTCAGAAGGTTTAGCAGGTGTTCAACGGAACGAAAAATGGGGATTTATAAATACCAAAGGCAAAGAAGTTATTTCACTAAAATATGATTATATCAATGATTTTTCAAATGGTTTTTCAAAAGTTCGCAAAAATGGTAAGTGGGGTTTTATAAATAAAACCGGAAAAGAAATAACACCTTTAAAATATGATCAGATTTATGATTTTTCTGAAGGTTTGGCAGAAGTTAGTTTAAATGATAAATGGGGCTTTGTAAATGCGAACGGTGAAGAAATTATTCCACTTAAATATGATGCCGTTGAAGGTTTTTCAGAAGAATTGGCAGGTGCTAGTTTAAATGGTAAATGGGGTTTTATTGATAAAAACGGAAAAGAAATAATTCCCTTTATTTATGAGAAAACCAATGAATTTACAGATGGCTTAGCTGTAGTTGTATTAAACAATCAAGGCGCCTTTATAGATAAAACAGGTAAAGAAATAACTGCCTTTGAATATGATAAAATGCAAGATTCATCTGAAGGTTTTATAGGGGTAAGATCAAATAGAAAATGGGGTTTTATTGATAAGACAGGTAAAAAAATAACACCTTTAATATACGATGAAATTAAAGGATTTTCAGAAGGTTTAGCAGCGGTTAGTTTAAATGAAAAATGGGGCTTCATAAATTTAAATGGAGAAGAAGTTATCCCATTAAAATATGAGGCTGCCTCAAATTTTTTAGATGGTAAAGCAGTTGTTTATTTAAATGGCAAATCGGGCTATATAGATAAGAGTGAGAATATTGTTATTCCTTTTAACTATGAATTTGTTTATAATTTTTCTGAAGGTTTAGCAGGTGTCGCAGTAAATGGCAGTAGAGGTTTTATTGACAAAACAGGTACAGAAGTAATACCCTTAAAATATTATTACGTTAACAGTTTTTCAAACGGAGTTGCTATTGTTCAATTAAACGATAAATATGGCATAATAGACCAAACAGGAAAAGAGCTTACACCTATTAAATACGATAAAATTTATAAGTTTAAAGAAGGCGTGGCAATGGTTATAATAGATCGCAAAAAAGGATTTATAGATACAACAGGTAAAGAAATTATTCCGCCTATTTACTATAGCGCTGCAGATTTCAATACTGGTTTAGCACGTTTTAATTCAGATGGTACGTGGTACTATATAGATAAAACGGGTAAAATTGTTATTGAAATTCCTTGGGTAGAAAATGAAGATCATATAATTGAAAGCAATGATTAACCTAAGAAACATTACTGTATAATTTATCTTTTATAGTAGTCAAAAACAGCCCTTAGAAAAACGAAGACTAGCAAAGCTTTTGATTAAAATGAATTTGGCTGTGGTAAAGCAAAAAAATTAATAGATTAGCTTGTGACGAAGTTGAAATACATCACTTTTAAACATTGGCATTAATAAAGGAAGTAAATGGAAAATCTTAAAAAAATAAATTGTTTTTCTAACGTAACTGAAGATTCTGAGTTCGGTAAAATAACTACCCTAACCGCTGAATATGGCATTTCGGCAAAAAAGAGTATAAATTATAAAGAAAAGAGTCTTTTAGCCAACTACGTTGATAGTGATGACGAGGGTCAATATAGCTTAATATATAGTGTTATAGACATTGATGGTAGAGATAAAAATTACAAAGAAGATGATGGTATTTTACCAACATTATTTCATAGTCCTGCATTAGAAAATTATGTTTCCATCATACCATATCATCCTGATAAAGAACTAGAAATAAGTATTCCTATATTTAATAGAGAAGAAATTGTACTCAAAAAAGGTAATAGACCTTTTGTAGGCGATTTCATAGGAATATCAAATGAATATTCAGTATTTCATTTTGCAGATTCATGGTCAGATACGAAACCTGACAAGCTACTTTCGATGGAGTTTAAAGAAGGTTTATTAAAGAAAAAACACAATGTAAAAATTTCTCTTCCTAGAAATAATAACATATTTATTAATGATAATGAAATTCATCTTTTAGCTTATGAAGATAATAGTTGGTTGCATAGATTAATAGATGCAAAAGGAAATGAACTACAGAAAAGAACTATAAAACTAGCTCCTCAATATTTTAAAGAAATATTGAATCTATCTTTTGAAAACGATTCTTATCTCTTATACAATGAAAAAGGAGTAGTTACGATTAAGACAATATCTAAATCTGGTGCTATTACCTCTCAAGAATTAATTGACATTAAAAATAGTTTTTATAACACTTGGAGTCCTGTGAAAATAGCAGATGACACTTATGTTACGGTGTTTAACGGTGAGTTTGGTAATGGTTGGTTTACGACTAAAAAAGACAAATTATTAGAATTCTTCTATAGTAAAGACATCAACGGTTTTAAAGAGTTAGTTTCTAATAAAATACTGCAAATGCCTAACGATAGACTTATTATATCTAGCGTTAACAAAACTACTGAAAACAACTATGCGGTAATACTTTACCCTTCTACAGAAAGAGGAATAAATAACAAAGAAGTAATTATCATCAATAGAGCGTTGAAGAGTCTTTCATAAATAAACTAAGCCAAATAAAAGCTTTACGTAAAAAGGGTCTCGATCTTTACCAAAAGGTCTATATATTTTTATGCCACCATTAATTTAAAAAATGAAAAAAATATTCATAAGTTTTATAATGTTATCCATTATTACTGGATGTAATGGACAAACTAATTTAAAATTCAAAAAAGATATTTTAAATCTTGAAAAGCTAAATAATAATTTTAATGTAGATTCTTTTTTTGATATTGATGATGCAAATTATGAGCATTATCAAATTGGAGAATATGAATATGATATTAGAGGTGATTTAGAAGAAATTTCTGAATACACTCATAAAAGGTCTTCCACTACTGATAAGTTAGCTGTTTTTGACAATTTATATTTCTCGAAAATTGGAGCCTTAACCAATTCTAAAAATGAATTCTTAATCTTTTATGCTAAAAATGAGAATACAGATAGTATTGCTTATAATAAAATGATTTCAAAACTTAATTCATTATACGGAAATCCTATTATAAAAGATTCTTCTAATTCTACAGGTAGAGAAAAACTTTTTGCTGAAGGAACTAGGTTAACATGGTTTGATGAAGATAGAGTTATTCAAATACACCCAAAAAAGGCATATGATCAATTTTATAAACAAGATAGATTTTGGGTGACACTATTCGTAGCTAATAGATTATACGATGAGAAGTTAAGAGGGAATTTGAATCGAGGAACCTGGTCTAATTTCGATTAAAAACTAGTAGTAACACAAGCTATACCAAATACTGACCTATGGCTTTAAAGCTAAGCTGTGTGTGTGTGTGTAGTCGCTAATACCAATAGCTATCGGGAACGGATTTAACTCTGAACAAGAAACATTGATTAAAACCCGCCCGAACATACCCAAGTGTTCCGCGCTGGCAAGAAACTTGAGCTTCGGGCGTAGACAGAAACATACAATATTTTTACACTTCTATTATTTATTATTTAGCCGTAGCTCTTTTAGCCTTTTCGCAGAAATCTTTACTATTGAAATATCTAATGGTAATGGTGTAATCGGTGTATCAGTAGAATCTTTTGGTACACCTACTAATTCGTTTACAACATTCATCCCTTTTAGAACATTGCCAAAAACTGTATAGTCACCGTCTAAACGATGTAGACCATCTTTATTTTGTACGATGTAAAACTGACAACGAGCCGATAATTTTTCAGCATTACCATCTCGCCCTGCCCCTACTGCTCCGTATGTATGCGTTAGTTTTGAGTCAAATTCTGGAGCTAACAAATATTCGGGATCATTAAAACCTTCGGGAGTATCTGGACAACCACCTTGTGCAACAAAATCAGGAATCACCCTATTAAAAGTCAACGAATCCCAATATCCTGCATTCGCAAGTTCTATAAAACTCGCTTTATGATTCGGAGTTTCATCATGCAACCAAACTAAAATTTCTCCCTTCTGAGTGTCAATTTTTCCTATTTCGTAAGACTTACACGCTGTAAATAATACGAATACCATCAAATACTTTAAACACTTCATTTAGTTATATTTTTGTCGCCAATAAAAGTAGTAAAAAACAAAGCATTCAATTCGTTATCAACTGAGATAATCATTGGTATAAAAAAGTACTGATTTCATTTAAAATTTTAAGAACATTTTGTACAATGATTATTTCACCAAACCAGAATAGTAGTTGTCATATTTAATATTTAACCAAGTTAAACTTGGTTAAATATTAAAGAACGAGCTTAAGTCTATTAAATCTCCCCTACTATCGCTGTTGTAATTTTATGTCTATGTATGAAAGATTAAATGACCCTTAGAAAGTATATTTGATGCAGACATATATTGTTTTAAAATCGGTGGGTCTATTTATCTTTTTTCTTGTTCACCGAAAATTCTAAAACAATTGTTGAACAGAAAAACTAACAGAAATAGTATTTATCTTAGTAACCAATAAAAAAAACCCTTAATAGGCTATTAATCAATCATAAAACTAACTTGGTGTAGTAACTATTTACTTAGCCGAAGTCTTGAAAAACTGATTTGAAATATAAAAGGAAATGAACACAAGCTTACTAGACCTTATCTATTTTGTTTCGCCATTAGTTCTAATGGGATTACTTGTTAAATACGCTTTCAAATTAGATCTCAATATTTTATTGCCTTCAGCAATTATGTTATTGCTTTTTGTAATTATTACAATTTGTTCTCCATACACTTCAAAAGAATTTGAATCGCAATTATACATGATATTTTGTATTATTCAACTAGTTGTTCTAGCAGGTGGTATCTTTTTGATGTTTAAACAAGAAGTTTCATGGAAACACTTCTTCTTTTCGTTTCCCTTTCAGTTTCTATATTGGATGACCCTTTTTTATTATGGAGGTTTAGCGTTTACACATAAATTTGAAATATAACTTATGCTCCTCTTTCAATAAATAGCTTATTAGTCTTAGTTGCTAAACTGACAAAACGTAAACTAAGAATTGATTAATAACCACTTACAGCGCTATTATTAATTTAGAGTTTGTTCAACGCTACTAGTTATTTAAAAGGCAAAGCACTAAAACACACCAAATCAAATATTTAGATGAAACAATTATTAAGAAAAAGTCAGTGTAATTATAGAAATAACACTGACATTTTATACTTAATTTGAGTATGCCCCCATATTCCAAGAATCGGTACTTGGTCTAGCATCATTATTAATATCAACTCTGATATCTATATTGTAAAACGATTCGAAAAGATCATAAACATCAACAGATAAATTACTCGGTTGTAATGCACTGCTTACGGCTGCGCTTGATGCTTGTAATGTAAAGTCACCGGCATTGGCATCTACAAATAAAGGATCAGCGCTAATACACCCTTCTCCCTTATTAAATGCAGCTTGAAAACTTTCTAAATCATGCGTAACACCATTACTCCATATAATTTTAGCTTCAGTATCGAAATGATTGTTTTTAAGTGTTGATTGTGCACCTGTCTGATAACTATCTTCAAGCATAATATCAAAAACACTAGAATTAGAGATTACATTATTTTCAATATACATTGTTGAATTATAATAACCATTTGCAACACCTACATCATTATTTACAATCGTATTATTAATTATATACCTTGGTGTTGCTCCGTTATTAATTTCTATACCTAAACCTTCAGTAGCTCCGTTATAAGCAGTACCATCAATAGTATTATCTCTAATTAAATTTCCTATAATAAATACACTCTCACCAACAGATCCTGCGCCTCCATTATCACTTCCGCCTCGAATACCTGTGTATACATTATAAATTTCATTAAAAAGGATCCAAACGCGATCAGGTGCGTATTGAAAACCGATGCCTTTAGATGGTGACCAAGGTGTATCAATAATATCGTGAACTATATTTTCACTTATTATAATATCTAAAGCATATTTCACCCCAATACCAGCTTGAGCTATATTAAATACATGGTTTCTACCTATATAAATATGATGAGTTGTGGCTTGACGTTCTATTGAACCAGCTTCTACTTGAAGCCCCGCAGAAGATTCACTGAATTCATTATCTACTACCCACATATTACTAGTATAACCTTGAATAGAGCAACCACGAGCGTCTATATCTACATCAGAATCTAACGGACCAATTCTATGCGCTTTATTATTGTAGATGATAATATCTTTTGCTGGTCCTTCTTCTAAACCAACAGTATTTATTAAGACACCACCAGCAACATCAACTTCGCCCTTCATCTCACTATTTCGAATTAAAATATGATCTACCTGACTACCAGATTGATATGAACCCAATTGTATACGACCACCAGAGTGAAAATAAAATCCGTCTAGATATACATAACTGCCAGATAGCAACATTTTTTTATCCGTTATTTCGGCTTTTTTTTCTGAATCGCTTACCACCCAAACAGGTCCGCTTTCGCCAGCTACCCAAGTATCTCCTGTACCTTCTCCTCTTAGTTTAATATCGTTTTGTATGTAATTATAATTACCAGCAACAACAACATAAGACCCTGCAGGAACCGGAAAAGGAATTGTTTTACGAGGCGCATTTGGTGTACCATAGGTATTATCGGTATCTGATCCCACAGCATACTCCACATAATAATAACCCGCTAGTTCTGTTTCCCATGTTTCTGGTCTTTCAGGACTTTCTAAATCTGGAGAAATCCATGCATCAGGTACTCCTATTGGTGAAACATAATCACCTATTGGTTCTGAGCTTGTTGCCCCCTCTTCTAGTAAACTACTTAAATCACTATCACTACTACAACTGATTACACTAATAAACAATAGACCTAATAATGCTGTTGCAGACAAGAAATTTTTCATGTTATTTTGATTTGATTTATAAACGAAAAAAATGTTTATTTATTAGCCATTTTCAATAACATCGATGAACGACATTAAACACTATAATTAACTTACAAAAATATTTGCCTAACGTAGTATTTTACAGGAAACCGAAAGGTTTTCGTATTTTTATAAAGTCGCTAATTTTATTAGTTATCTAAAGTGAATTTCAGCTTTGATAAGAAAATAATAATCTAAAAAATTGCGCATATAAAAGGCACCCGCAGGTAGATAATCAGCTATAATATTATGTAATGTAAAAATATGACCGACTTAAAAGAACTTATTGAATTAATTTCTAAAGATTCAAATTGTAAGGTTTTTGAACCAAATGATAAGTTAGTAATTGAAAATAAGATTCCTGATGATTTAGATGTATTCTTTAAAATGACTAACGGTATTAGTTTGTTTGAAAATGAAACTTTTGGTATCAAAATAGTAGGAAAAGAAGAGTTTATCTCAACGAATAAATACCTCTACCCTGAAGATGATGTAATTTGGGAAGAACTTGAAAACGATGTTACTAATGAATGGTTCTTAATAGCGAAAAGTGATGCTTTATCTCAATATATCAGTATTGATCTAACAGTTAAAAACAATGGAAAATGTTATGATAGTTTTCTTGAAACACATGGCGAAGAAGGAATGTCTGAAATTGTAGCAAATAACTTTACAGAATTACTCTGGCGTCTTTATAGTTCGAAAGGAAAAGGAGATTCTTGGTATTGGATTGCTAGTGAGTTTAAAAGTTTGGGAGACGCATTTGATTGAGCATAACTTTCAACAGATAATTTTATTAAGCGAACAGCTATTAGTAAAAGTTTTAACTTAAGTCGATTAAAAACAATTTTTAGTTCAACAATTACCTAAAACATGAAAAAACTAACTCCGAAAGAAGAAAGACATAGTAAGTTATTAAAGTATGGAATACCACAGCAATTTCTCAACAATATTGGCGAAATTGATGAATTAGATTATTCGCTTCAAAAGCCAGAGGGAGCATATTTCTATTTCCCTACAATGACAGAATACACCATATTTACTGATGTAGAAGTAACCCCTATATTCGATTGTGGTGAAACTTTTTATGCTTTATTTGAAAAAAATAATGGCAGTGAAATAGTAAAATTCGAACTTGAAAACGATGAAATATATACGCAATACGGTCTAAATTGGAACTTATTAATTTTAGATGTTATGTGGGACTATTTTGACTTTGCTATAGAAGAAGATGATAGTTTAAAATTATTTTGCGCTGTTGGCGGAAAATTAGGTTTCCCCTACTCTGAGAAATTATATGAGCTATTAGATATTACTGGCGAAGAAATCTCAATTAAAATGCAGGATAGAAAAAAGTGGAAAAAAGATGTTGCCAAAAGCCTAAATATAATTTAGTTAATACCGTTTATATTTTACTATTAGTTCATTAAATACATAAAACCTAGGCAGATTTTTAGTTCGGTTGGTAAATGTTTAGTTAAGCAACAAAACATCTAAAAATACGTTGCCCACAATATTGACCCGTCCTGAAATATGTATACAAAACACTTCAAGTATATGTATAAAAATGATGGATATGTAAAACGCTATAGTGAGAGCTTTAAGCTCAAGGTATTGGCAGAACTAACCAAAGGAAACCATTCCAAAAGACAAATTGCATTAACTTACGGTATACAATCCAGTACTATAAACGTATGGATAAAAAAGTACGATCGTAAAGATCTAATGAACACCCGTGTAACCGTGCAAACAGACGATGAACTTTCCCGTATCAAAGCCCTGCAAAAAGAGCTAAAGCAACTTAAGGACCTTCTTATTAAAAAAGACCTGGACAAATTGGTGACCGATAGCTATCTCGAGGTAGCTGCTGAGAATCTAGGTTATAGAGATGTTGAGGAATTAAAAAAAAACTTAAACATAAAGCCTTAATGAAAGTAGCACCGATAAACCGTAATGAAAGACTGTTATCCATTGGTACTATCTGCAATGCTTTTGATTTGAAAAGAGATGCCTATTACAAATACCAAAAAAGGTTTTTAATCAAAAAACAGATAGAACAGGATATAATCGAACTTGTTCGGCAAAGTAGAAGAACACTGCCCAGAGAAGGCACCAGAAAACTCATGAGGTCATTAAAAGATGAGTTTCACAAGTATGACATCAAAGTAGGCAGAGACCGGCTATTCCGTATCTTAAGAGAAAACAATTTGCTCATAAGAAGAAAGAGATACTCCTGTAGAACTACCAATTCATATCACAGATTCTACAAGTATAATAACATTATAAAAGACTTGAAGATCAATAGGCCTAATCAGGTTTGGGCATCCGATATTACCTATATCAGAACTATAAAAGGATTCTGTTACCTGGCATTGATTACGGACATGTACTCCCGTAAAATCGTTGGATACGACCTGAGTGATAGCCTTGAACTAAAAGGTTGTGTCAGAGCTTTAAATAAGGCTATTTACAATGCTAAGAACATTGACAGCCTTATTCATCACTCCGACAGAGGTATTCAATATTGTAGTAACGTCTATACCCAAATACTAAAAAGAAAGAAAATAGAAATTAGTATGACAGAAGAAAACCATTGCTATGAAAACGCCCTAGCCGAAAGGGTCAACGGTATTCTAAAAGATGAATTCTATCTTGACCAGACTTTTACAAGCGTTGTACATGCTAAAAAAGCAGCCAAAAATGCAATCAAATTATACAACTCTAAAAGATTGCATTTATCTTTAGATTATAAAACACCAAATTACGTGCATCAATATGCCGCTTAAAAATAATATTAATCTGTAGCCGTATTTTAGGACGTGACATATGAAAAAACTAATCAAAATTATCATTCGAACACTTCTATTTTTACTAATTATAGTTACTGCTTACGGGCTTTTTCTTTATCAATCTGACCCCTATATAAAGGCATTGGTACAAAATAATGAATCTAAACTATTCTATAGACCTTCTACAAAAATTGAACCTTTGAATAATTTTGACTATTCAGAACATATACTTACCGTAGATGATTCTATTAAAATTCATAGCTATGTATTCAACCCCTCCTCAGAAGCTAAAGCAAATATTTTTTTAGTCCGTGGAAATAGCGGAAATACCAGTCAAGGTCAAGAATTAATTAAACCACTAGTCGATAATGGTTTTAGAGTGTATTCAACCGACTGGAGAGGCTACGGAAAGTCTAGTGGTGTTCCGAACTATAAAGGGGTTATAAAAGACACAGAAACGGCTTTTGTTGACTTTTTGCACCAGACAAAAAATGACAGTATAAAAACCATAGTATATGGTATGTCTTTAGGTGGTCAATTAGCGGTTAAGCTGACCAAAGACAACCAGACTAAAATTGACGCTTTAGTGCTCGACGGATCTTTAGAATCTGCACATAGTTTTATTACAGATAATTTTCGAGCGTTTTATTTAAAATCATTTACAAATGACCCTAATAACTATAATCAAGATTATATAGCCATTAGAGATATTACTCAAATAACGAATACTCCTAAACTCATTATACATAGTATTAATGATAGAGCCGTACCCTTCGAAAGAGGTATGAACATATTTAAAGCAGCTAAAGAGCCAAAAATATTTTGGAAAACAAATACCGATCACATTAAAACGCTAACAGATCTACCCGACGAAGCTATTGCCAAACTGAATGCTTTAATACAGTAGAAATAGATGTGTACATCTTCTAAATTCTATAATTATATGTAGAAGTTTACTAACTTAAGCACGTTTTAACAGAACAAGAGTTGTTGGTACTTTTAAGATTAAAAATAGAAGATTATATATGGATATCTCATATCAGTACTGCCAGGTTTCTAGCTTAAAAAAAACAGAAAAAGAAAGTAGACTTTTTCTAGCTCATTTTAATGAAGAATACTCGCAAGCTGAAACACCTTGTTTCTTTTGGGGCAAGCTTAATAACCCATACCTAGTAGCAAGAAGTTTGCTTACACTTTCTAAAGTTGTTGCCGCAAACTATATGCCTTTAGGCAGTTCTTTAAGAGATCCTGTAATTACTGCCGGTGGTAATAAATTGAGATTAGAAGCCTTTTCATCTTGCTGTAGTGTTTATGCAAAAGTAGATTTACTGCCCGCATCTTTAGAAGGTGATTTTTTACAGCAAGGCACCACAAACGTAGATTTTAATACTGAAATGATTTCTGCTTTAAGTAAAATCAGAAAAAATGAAGAAGTATTTTTTTCTATCGGAGAAAAAGATTTTGTGCTGCAAAAAGATAATAATAGCGTCGTAGAAAAAAAAGTCTCTTTACCCCTACGGTGGATAAAAGGTATGGCAACCGTTCAAGTTTTAGCTTCAGAATTAACGCCATTTTTAAAACTAGATAAACTCCAAATTCAATTACTTTTTAGAAGCGTACCAAAAGGAAATATCAATGACGATTATTATTTAAGTTTAAGAGGTAGAAGACCAAATCTATCACCGGTTAAATCGCCTAAGAGTATCTGTATTGGTGGTGTACATCGATTAAGGTTACTTGACGGATTGGTAAACTTAGCCGATTCGTTAACCATATATGCTATGGAAACAGAAAATGCCACGGCATTTGAGTTTCAAATGAAAAATATGCGTTTTACGCTTATGCTTTCTAGAAGTTTCTGGCGAGGTTTTTCGGGCGAAGGCACGGTATTAAGTCACTTAGTAGACGATGTACCCGATACTTGGTTAGACAAATTAGATAACTATGCCAAAATACATGAAGAATTTAGTTTAAAAGACAATCACTTACAGGAGTTAAGTACAACAGATTTTAAAAATGTTGCCACTAGGCTGGCTTCTATGGGCTTACTTGGTTTTGACCTTACTGACCAAGTGTATTATTATAGAAAGCTGCCTTTTAAAATGAACAGGATCGAAAGCTTAAACCCTAGGTATAAGAATGCTTTAAAGATCATTAAAAAAGGTGACTACAAATGGCTAGTAAAAAATAAAGAGATTGAAGTAAAAGGGAGTGGTCATTATCATAAAATAGTATTATCGAAAGAGAAGTCTAAATGCACCTGTACCTGGTATGCCAGCCACCAAAATGAAAGAGGAGATTGTAAGCATATTTTAGTGGGCAAAATCTTAAAAAATAAAGAGCAAACAGAAATCGAAAAAATAATAGAAGAACTAGAATTATGAGCGGAGTAATAAAGATGTTTGAAGAAAAACTCGCCAAAGAAGAGATAACAGGAATTACGAAATGGTTGCTAGATTATGAATGGGGATATAGAAAAACCCTACTTGAGTATTTAAAACAATATGATGAAGAGAAAAGAAAAACTCTTTCTCAAGTTCAAATTACAATAATAACGCTATTAAATTTTAGTTGTCAGGGGGTTTTAAATTTAACCGAAATAGACCTTGATGTTTCTGCCTTGAGTGATATCGAACTTGAAGAAATTTTATGTTTTTATGACCTACAAAAACCAGAAAGCAAGTATAAAGAGATTAAAGCAGATATCGCAAGTCCTGAAAGTTTTCTAACCCGCATACCTTACACGGTTATTAAAGCATTATATGAAAAGAAAAAAGTACCTTTTGATAGGCAAATTTTTGTAGCCTGCTTAATTCGTTTTAATGTTTGGCACAAATCTCATTTTACAGAAAAATTAAAACCTGAAGCTGCCGAAAAGGTAGATCGCATTTTTCCGAAAGATGAGTTTACTTTAGATATTTTAATGGCTGTTTTTGAAATGGAACTAGGCGTTGATGGAGCTTTTTATTTAGAACGCGATTTAAATATTGGTGCTATTATTTTAAAATTAGTAAATGACGGCACATTAGATAAAGGCAAGGTTCAGCAGAAAATATTTGAAGCATTCAACAACCCTACGCTAAAACAAAGCACTCAATCTTGGGTTAAAAATGTTTACGTCGGACTCAAGTTTTCTAAAGAAGAAAATCTGGCTTGTCAAGCACAATTCATAGAATTACTGCATAATGATGTAAATTTAATCAGCAATTTTAGTCTTAAAATATTAAAACAAATTTCTACTGATAAAACTTTCGATTGGTCTTATTTTATCGACTCTTTAGATGGTATTGTGTATCGCAAAAAGTTTAATGGCGGATTAAAACTTGCCCTGGGTATGCTTTATAAAAAGCTTCAGAAAGACAAAACTCTTTTAGAAAAAACGTGTGTAAATTTAGTCCCCATATTTGTTCAAGAAGAAGCTAGTATTCAAGAAGAAGCTGTTAAAGTGTTTAGCTTATTAGAAAATAACAACGAGGTTTTAAGTGAAGCTTTAGAGCCTTTTATAAGTACCATGCACAGCGAAACAAAATCTGCCTTAGCATTTCTATTATCTAGCGAAGATTTAGCATTAGAGATTCCCTATGAAAAATATAAACAAGAAAAATACACTCCCCTACCTAGTTCTGCGCTTCAAAAATTAGAATATATAGCCACTGAAGACGATTTTATTTTTCTATGTACCAAAGTGCTAAAAAGTCAAGATGCCTTAGATTATGAATTGTTTCTAGAAGGACTTTTACGCTTTTACCATATAAAAGACACGCAGAAAAAGGCTTTAGGCTCTGCTCTAAAAATGGCGAAGAGAATGACAGAGAGCATGCATATCGAAGCTACAGCTAGAGAAGGTATTCATCATATTTTTGTAGCCAAATTAATCTGTATTTGGTTAGATCCTGAGGAAGTTACCATTGAAGAAGAAATAAAAAACTGGAAAACCCAAAAAGGGACAGGTAAATATTTACATGACTATACCGAGGTTAGATTCTTGACCTTTTATAGGTTATTGGGGCGCTTGTCATTTATAGCAAAAACCATTAGAGAAGATAAAGAAATAGTACTTCTTAGTACCCCAACATATACAAATGGATCAATAGATATCAATGTCTTTTTTGAAAGACTTTATGTATACGAGCAAAACAAAATATCTATAAATGAAACTGATTTTAATATTGCCTTAAACCGACTAAACAGGTGGTCTACGTATAATAAGCCTCAAGAAAACAAATCTGAGTATAGAGATATATTGAACTATATTTTAGATGAAAAAGTAACTTTTGACCCTAAAAAAATAAAGAGTTTAGAAAACAGCTGGTTCACTGCCTTTGTCATCAAAAACCAATCTAAAAGCCCAGAAGCCATAGACTTTTTCTTAACCAAAAAAGCAAAATGGTGGACGGCAGAAGCTAAAGATCTCTTTAAATTCGGAATGCGATATTCTGACTCTAGCAGCTATAAATGGGCTAACATAACATTTGACCTAGCATACACTAGAGATGATGAAACAGTGGTTGACGTAAATCATTTTTCGTATTACTTATTAAATTATGAATATATAATTGCAGATGTATCACATTGGTTTCTTAAAGACCGTTATTACCTAGAACCCCTATACCTCTCATTGATACTAAACAACTACAGATTTCTTTCAGAGATGGAAGCACGAGAAAGTAAATCTACCATGGCAGCACTGCTTGAGAGTATTAAAAACCCAATTCCGCTTGAACAAAACGGAATGATGTTTTTATGCTTGAGTCTTTTTGCAGGGAATACCACAGTAAGAAATACTGCATTAGAATGGCTACTAGAATTAATAGAAGCAGACTATTTGGACCTACCCCTATTTTCCAAATTCGTTACTCAGATGCTTAGTAACGAGCATCATCCTTTTCCAATTAAAAGAGTCAGCGAACAGTTTGAACAATTACACCAAATGGGTGGAAAATATGTAGATGTTCTTCACCATACACTTCAAGAAATTTTAGCGCAGATAGACCCTGAAAACCTACCAAAAAGTTTTAAAAATATTTTACATTTCTACTATGAAATCTTAAAATCTACTGACTCAGAAATTCCAAAAAAAATAAAAGAAAATTTAGAAGCTATGTCAGATAAAAATGCAGTAAAAAAAGAGGTTAAAAAAATATTAGCAGTTTAAGTAATTGCCAAAAATAAATTCTATAAACATATAAAGCATAATGACCCGTATATTAATACTGCTTCTCACCTTTTCCGTTTTTCTATCACTTACCAGCTGTAATGAAAACAGTCAAAAACCGATAGATCAAAAAGAAAATTTAGTCCAGAGTAATGCATTTCTAAAAGAAACCAACAAAGGCAAAACATTAATGGCAATTTTTGCCCATCCTGATGATGAGATCGTAATATCACCCATCCTTTCAAAATATCAGAAAGAGGGTGTTCGTATTCACTTGGTTATTGTTACCGATGGTTCTAACGGCGTTACTCCGCATGCGAATATTCCTGCGGGAGAATTACTTGCCAAAACGCGTGCAGAAGAGGCTTTGTGCGTTACAAAAACATTAGGAATTAATCCGCCGATATTTTTTAAGTATACTGATGGGGATTTAGCCCTAAAGGAAAACATCAACTCTTTAGATGAGAAGATTGATAGCTTATTTACAAGCTATAAACCAAACGTAGTCATTAGTTTCGGACCTGGCGGTCAATACGGACACCCAGACCATAGAATTGTTAGTAATGTGGTGACAGAGGTCTTTCAGAGAGAAACATCAGAATCGCTGCAGAACCTACTCTATTATGCTTATCCGAAGGAAATAAGTAATAAAGACATTAGCTTCAAAACAAATTTAGTGCAATGGTTGAACGATAACCTTAAAAGAACTCAAAAAAGATTTCTCACCTACAGAATTCCGTATAATTCAGAAGATTTACAACTTGGGCATGATGCTTCAGATTGTCATAAATCTCAATACACACCAGATGCCATTGATGATTTACTTACTATTGTTTCTCAAACAGATTCCGTACTTTATTTTAGACCTTGGAATGGCTCTAATGAAATTAAAAACAATATTTTCGAGTAAACCTATTTTCCATGTCATTGAAGTACCCAATTTATGTACTAGTGTTTATACTGCTTACTTCATGTAAACAAAAACAAAATAAATCATCTGCAGAACCAGCCGTTTACACTTACGGCGCTAAAAACGATTCTGCCGTTTTTTATTTTAATAAAGGTTGGGAGTTGATTTTAGATTATGGTCAATGGACCTTATCTGACAAAGCATTTAGAAAAGCAGTATCCTTCGATTCTACTTTCGTAATTGGCAAGGCATTGGTAGGTAAAAGCACCACAAATCTTCCCGAAAGAATCGAGATTTTAAATGATCTATACCCTAATAAAAACAAGGTTAGTGAAGACGACCAATTAATTCTAGAAGTTACACGCCTTACTATTGAACTATTTAATGCGCGTGATCAAAAAATTAAATTAGAGAAAGATTTCATTCCTTATTTTATGTTAGCGGCAGAAAAAAATTACCGAACATTTATTCATAGGCACCCTAATGAATCATATATAAAAGCAGAATATATAGAGGTTTTAAATGCTGTATATGGACCAAAGATAGCATTAGACTCACTACATAACCTAACGACTACTAAACAGAAGAAGATTCCATTTTTTATTAGTTATTCGGCTACGTTAGAATCAGATCTAGGCAATTTTGAAAAAGCACTTTCAATTGCAGATGATTTTAACGCTCAAATTAATGATCCTAATATTCCACAGCCCTACGTACTTTACGGCAGTATTTATTTAAAAATGGATAGTTTACCGTTGGCAACGTCTAATATTGACAAAGCCTTGCAATTAGACCCTAATCATATTTTCGCACAACGTTTTAAAAACCAGATTAATAACAAACTAAAAATCCTTAACGGCAACGACTAAAATTATAGATACTAACAGGTAATCCATTTTAAAAACAGTATAAATGAAAAAGACGACATATATCTATAAGGGCATTACTCGTGTATCGTCTTTACTCCTACTCCTGTTTTCTGTCTTTATCATTTCTTGTAATGGTCAACAAAAAGAAAAAAACTCAAGAACTTCATTGAAAGACATTCCGTTACAAAAAACGGATTCACCTAAAAATGAATACAATAGCCCTTTTCTTCAACCCGAAATCAATGTACCCATAAGCGAATTTGTTCGTAGAATATTTCAAGATAAAAGTGGAAATCTATGGTTTGGCACCAACGGAGATGGTGTTGCACGGTATAATGGAAAATCTCTTGACTATTTTTCTGTCAATGAGGGTTTTGGTGGTGTTGCCGTTAGGGGAATTATAGAAGATAATGACGGTAATATTTGGTTCGGTACCGAACGCGGATTAACGAAATACGATGGGAATTCTTTTGAGAATTTCACAGAAAAAGACGGACTGAACAATGATAATATTTGGAGTCTTTTTATAGATAGTAAGGGCATAATTTGGATAGGTAGCTTGGAAGGAATCAATTTATTTGATGGTGAAAAATTTTCATCGTTTACTGTACCGGAAGCTAAACCAGATTACAACAGAGGTGTTACTAGTGCTAAAATTATTCATAGTATTATGGAAGACAGCAAAGGTAGCATGTGGTTTGGAACTAATGCCGGTGCATATTTTTATGATGGAAAATCATTAGTAAATCTTTCTGAAAAAGATGGATTATGCAATAACGCCGTCAATGATATTTTAGAGGATAAAAATGGTAATATTTGGTTTGCCACTCACTATGCAGGAGTTTGTTTTTGGGACGGAAAATCTTTCACTAAAATTGCTACAAAAGAAAGAGAAAATAGTACCGAAGTATGGAGCTTATTTGAAGATACATCTGGTCAAATTTGGTTTCCGATTGAAAGTTTTGGCGTCTATCGATACGATAGCACAACTGCCATAAATTTCAACGAAAACGACGGACTTAAAAGTGGTGCCATACAATGTATATTTGAAGATAATGAAGGGAAAATATGGCTGGGCGGCTACATGGGATTGTTCCGTTTTGACGGAACCTCTTTTTATAGCGTAAGCCAAAATGGTATTTTAAAAGAATAGATTATAAAACACAATAGCATGCAAACCAGATATTTACATATTTCATATTAAAGTTGATCTTTATCATAAATTCAATAAACAGAATTCTCTTGACAAAAAATTATTTTAAAATTATATTATAAAAACCCTATTCAACAATGTCCAAAATAATAGATACTCCCGATCAAAATAACCTTAAAATAGGTATGGCTCAAATCTCACCGGTTTGGCTAAATAAAGAGAAGACTATTGATAAAATCAAGGATTATATTATTAAAGCTGGTGAAGATGATTGCGAGCTTGTAGTTTTTGGTGAAGCTCTATTACCGGGTTATCCTTTTTGGGTTTCCATGACCGATGGTGCTCAGTTTGATTCTAAAGTACAGAAAGAAATTCATGCCCATTACATCAAAAATTCCATTCAAATTGAAGCGGGAGAATTAGACGAGATTTGTGCACTTGCAAAACAACATAAAATTGCCATCTACTTAGGGTTAATGGAACGAGCAAAAAATAGAGGCGGGCACAGTATTTACTGTTCGCTTGTTTATATAAATAGTGATGGTGAAATTAAGTCTGTGCATAGAAAATTACAACCTACCTATGAAGAACGATTAACATGGGCACCTGGTGATGGTAACGGATTACGGGTTCACGACTTAAAAAACTTTACTGTTGGCGGACTCAATTGTTGGGAAAATTGGATGCCTCTTCCACGTACCGCTTTATATGGTTTAGGAGAAGATTTGCATATTGCCGTATGGCCAGGATCAGATTATAATACCGCTGATATTACACGATTTATTGCAAGGGAATCAAGATCCTTTGTAGTTTCTGTTTCTAGCTTAATGAGCAAGGCAGATTTTCCGCCAGATACACCGCATTTAGATACTATTCTTGAAAACTGTCCAGAAACCCTAGCCAATGGTGGTTCTTGTATTGCCGGACCTGATGGAGAATGGATTTTACCTCCAGTTATTGATAAAGAGGGACTTATTACAGCAACCATCGATTTTAATAGAGTGCTAGAAGAACGCCAAAACTTTGATTCTGTTGGGCACTATTCTAGACCAGATGTAACGAAACTTACTGTTAATAGAGAACGGCAATCAATCATAGATGTTAATGAATAAGACTAAAGAAAATACTATACAAGTATGATTTACTTAATACAAAATAATGATTAAAATAGTAATTGTAATTCCCTCTTTTAACGAGGAAAAAAATATAATTGCTACGCTAAAAACAATTCTATTACAAATTTCTAATTACAAAGATTATTCTTTTCAGTTAATTGTTTTAGATGATTTTAGTACAGATGAATCTTTGTTATTATTAAATAAATTTAAGGATGATACTTTTAATGATCTTCAAATTATAAGTAATAGTATTAATAAAGGAATTGTAAAAAGCACAAAAAAACTGTTTGAAGAAGCATTAAAATCAAAAGCAGATTTCATTTTAAAATGTGATATGGATAGTGATTTTCCTCATGCCATATTTCTTGATACGTTTATTAATTATATCAAAGAGAGCCAACCAAATTTTGATGAAATTTTAGTTGGTGAAAGACAGATTGAAAATGTAATTACTCAATCTACCCTAGAAATTCAAGAACGAGTGAAAATGGAACGTTATTTAAATGAAAACCTTAATATAAAGAACTACAACCCTGTTTCGTCTGGGGTTTTATTATATGGAAAGAATGTTTTAAAAACAGTTTTACAACAACAAGTTGTAAAGGAATATAATCTAAAGTGGGGGCTAGATTTTCTGCTCCCACTTGTAGCCATAAAGTTGAATTATAAAGTGATAAAATCAAAAGTAAATAATGGAACTTACACTAAAGAAAGAAGACCAAAATCTAAAATTAAAGCTCAATATTCAGCATACTACCATATTTTAAACATAATTAAAAACACCTATCAACAGAACATATAAGCTTAAATCAAAGGTGCCTCAACGTTCAATTCTTTCATTATCTCAGCAAACATTTGATAAGATTTTATACGGTCTTGTCCGTCATAAATGTTAGTCACTGCAATCAATTCATCTACTTGAGTATCTGATATAAATTGCTGTACTTGTTTTTTAACGGTCTCTTTGCTTCCAATAAATGAATATTTCAACATTTGCTGCACAGCAGGGTTCTGACTTAATTCTCGTAAATCATTTGTCATCTCTACTGCTGGTTGCATAAATGTTCTATTACCCGTCAACAGCGCAATAATCATTTTATATAACGATGTAGAAATGCGTTCTGCTTCTTCATCGGTTTCTGCAATAATGATGTTCACTCCCGCAGCCGTATAAGGTTTTTCTAACTCCTTTGATGGCTGAAATTCATTATGATAAATTTCTAAAGCATTCATTAAATGAGTTGTAGCAAAGTGGCTCGCAAATGCATATGGCAAACCTTTTTTAGCAGCTAAATGTGCACTATCAGTACTTGAACCTAAAATGTATATAGGAACCTCTACCCCTTCTGCCAAAGTAGCACGTACTTTTGCATCGGCATTTTCAGGAGAAAAATAACGTTGTATTTTTTCAACCTCTAGAGGAAATGACTGTGCTGCTTGGTAAAAATCTGAACGTATAGCCTGTGCCGTCAACTGATCGGTACCAGGTGCGCGACCTAAGCCCAAGTCTATTCGGTTAGGATATAGAATCCCTAACGTACCAAACTGCTCTGCAATAATTAATGGGGAATGGTTAGGCAACATAATACCACCAGACCCAACACGTATGGTTTTAGTTTCTTCAGCAATTTTGCCTATTAAAATAGATGTTGCACTACTACCTATAGCTACTGAATTATGATGTTCTGCCAACCAAAAACGTGTGTAGCCCGCTTCTTCCGCAGCTTGTGCCAGAGCTACCGAATGATCAAAGGTATCTTTCAATGTAGTACCCTGCGATACTATGGCTAAATCTAATATGGAATATTTTATTTTTTTCATACTATTAAATTCATTTATATATTTAAAAGTATCTATATATCTGTTTGAAAAAATTACAAATTTTGCAAGCGCATCATATAATTATCCCACACTTCATGATTCAGTGAGTAGTTATAATTACGACCTATTTTATGTTGATTTATCAATCCTGCTTCTACTAATTTCTTAATATGATGACTAATAGAAGGTTGTGCTAAATCTAATAAATCACACGCTCTGGTACATTCTACCTTACCCTGGTTCTTTTGCATGTACTGCAATAATTTCAAACGATTTACATCACTTAACGCTTTTGATATTTTCTCAACTTGTTTTAGCTCCATGATGTGTTTAATATATTGATACATGCAAATGTATTTATAAATTTTAATTTAAAATACAAATTGGGAAGACCTTAATAATCATTAACTTGACCTTAAGATTAATACCACATTTGATAAATGAAGAAACTTACTCAAAAACCTCATTTCGTATTCTGGATTCTTATTCCCGTTTTACTTTTAATTGGCTCTATAGATTCAAATGAAACTATCGCCATCAATATTTATGACACCTATTTTGTAATCACAATGCTTAATTTAGGTGTATTACTTTCAATTATTTGTGGAATTATAGGATTAGGCTACTGGGTAGTATTCATCTTGAGAAAGAAACTAATCAATTGGCTAACCATACTACACGCAACAGTAACAATCATTGGGTTTCTAACTATTCTATTAATTCCGCTTTTGTCACCTGAACTGAATCAAAATGATCCTTCTCTAAATCTAGAATATTATTTTGATGCGCAAGTAATAACTACATTATCGGTACTTGTGGTAATAGCTATCCAATTATTATATCCCATAAATATCATAGCAGCTTTAGTAAAAAAGACTAATTAAATTTCCAATGAAACTTGGGTATTAGTACAACATGTTAACATTGTGCCAAACCTTAACATTTGTGTTGATTTTTTGATAAATGATTTAACTTTACCTTGTTAAATTCAAGATTAATAACCACCAATGAATCTTACCATCGAAAACATACTTCTTGTAGGTTCTATTCTACTGTTTATCAGTATTATAGTTGGTAAGACATCGTATAAATTTGGTGTACCCACTTTAATTCTTTTCTTGGCTATAGGCATGCTGGCAGGTTCTGATGGTATCGGAGGTATCAAATTCGATGACCCTAAACTTGCTCAATTTATCGGCATCGTTTCTTTAAACTTTATTCTCTTTTCTGGTGGATTAGATACCAACTGGAAAGCCGTAAAACCGATTTTGAAAGAAGGCATTATGCTTTCTACTCTCGGTGTATTGCTTACAGCGTTAACTCTGGGAACATTTGTTTACTATGTAACCGATTTTACCATTTATGAAAGTATGTTGCTGGGCTCCATTGTTTCTTCAACAGATGCTGCTGCTGTATTCTCTATTTTACGCTCTAAAAATTTGGCGCTAAAAAGTAATCTTAGACCTACTTTAGAGCTTGAAAGTGGTAGTAACGACCCGATGGCTTATGTGCTAACGCTTGCATTTTTAACGCTTGTAATAAATCAAGATCTAAGCGTACTATCTATTATCCCGCTGTTTTTAAAACAAATGATTTTAGGTGGTATCGGCGGATTCGCTTTTGGAAAATTGAGCGAGATAATCATTAACAAAATCAAACTAGGTTTTGAAGGTTTATATCCTGTATTAGTAATTGCATTAATGTTCATTACATTTTCAGCAACCGATGCTTTAGGTGGTAATGGTTTCTTAGCCATTTATATATGTGCCGTGTATTTAGGTAATCAAGATTTAATTCATAAATCGACCATTTTAAAGATGTTCGACGGTATGGCTTGGCTAATGCAAATTGTATTGTTCCTTACGTTGGGATTACTGGTTTTCCCATCTCAAATCGTGCCATATTTAGGTATCGGATTACTGATTTCAGTATTCTTAATTCTTGTTGCAAGACCAGTAAGTGTTTTTCTCAGCTTAATGTTCTTTAAAATGAAAATGGGCAGAAGATTCTATATCTCTTGGGTGGGCTTGCGTGGCGCAGTACCTATTGTATTTGCCACCTATCCCCTACTTGCAGGTATTGACAAGGCGAATATCATTTTTAGTATTGTATTTTTTATATCGGTATCGTCAGTACTAATTCAAGGGACTACGCTGTCTATTTTTGCAAAATGGCTGAATGTTGCTTTGCCTGATGAAGTGAAACCTATTGCAGAAAATGATAGATATATTCTTAATCTACCGAAATCTGCAATGGAAGAAGTTATAATTTTGCCAAATAGTTTCGCAGTAGATAAACGTATAATAGATTTGCACTTTCCAAGGGCTGCATTCATTGTTATGATCAAAAGAGATGGAACCTTTGTTCGACCAGGTGGATCAACAATTATTGAAGCTGATGATGTTCTAGTTCTACTACTAGATAATGAAGAAAGTTTGAAAGAAGTTAATGTAATTCTCAACCAAGCGGTTATTGCATAATATGAAAAGTACGAATAACATATTCAGAGTTCTACTGCTGTTAACGATTTATTGTTTCGGTATATATAGTTCTGCCAATACGTTACCGTTCTCCAACGAGGTTGTAATAAATCAAAGTAATAATAAGCAATCTTTATTTAAAGAATCTTCAAAGACGTTATCTCCGCATGCACAGCAATCTGAAATTTCAGTTTCTGATGTTGCCGAAGTATCATCACCTAATTACAAGCTGCCATTTACAGGTTTTAATTCACATATAAATAATAGTGAATTAGGTTTTGTAGCAAGGTTTAAGCAATACCAACTATACGCGAATACATTATTAATAAGACATAGAAAGTCTGACCTCATCTTCCCTTTTCATAGTTTCTGGTAATCCATTTTTTAAAAGGTTATCGTTTTGATAACCACATGTAACTATTTGATATGATGTTATTTAAAACATCATACAGAAATCAATATATCATATTTAAAAAATTATAAAATGGAATTAGGAATAGCCGCTATTGGTTTAGCATCTGTTGCACTTTGTGCAATGCCTTTTGTTGTAACAAGCAAAAGCAGAAAAACGAAAGAAAAGGAAATGATGTCATCTTTAAATGACATCGCAAACAAACATAATTGTCAAATTACGGAACATGAAATTTTTGGTCACTACGCCATAGGTGTTGATGCACAGAAAAAGTTCGTATTCTTTGTTTCAAAATCTGGAGAAGTTTTAAATCAGCAATATGCCGATTTATCTACTATCAAAGCGTCTGAAATTGCCAACATCGGCAAATCTTATGCTAGAAAAGAGAAAATAACCGAGCGTTTACTTTTGAATCTTTTTTCGACAAAAGCAAATGAACCCGATACCGTTTTTGAATTCTATAATGCCGAAGTAAACTATCAATTGAGCGGAGAGTTTCAGTCTATAGAAAAATGGAACCTGGTGATTAAGAACTTGCTTAAAAGCAATTAGTATATATCAACAGAGTTCTCATTAATTATAAAAGCGAGTAGATAATCTTATAAAAAAAGGTTGGCTATTCGCTTTTGTTTTTTAAAGTGTTAAAATTTTATTAGCTTGTAATACTACATCAGTTTGAATTAGAAAATGAAATTATTTGATATAAAGGTTGACCACAGTAAAAATTTGCTTCAGCATGGCGGAACAGTCAATTATTACGGAAAAATACTTACCCAACAGGAAGCTGAAAATTACCTAGACAAACTACTCAATAACATTGTTTGGAAGAATGATGAAGCTATCATCTTTGGAAAGAAGATTATTACCAAACGTAAAGTAGCATGGTACGGTGAAAAGCCTTTTCAATACACCTACTCGAAAACTACAAAACAGGCGTTACCTTGGACGGCGGAATTGCTAGAACTAAAACAAAAAATAGAACAAGAAACGGGAGAAACATTCAACTCATGTCTGCTAAACTTATATCATGATGGTAGCGAAGGTATGGCTTGGCATAGTGATGGAGAAAAGGACTTAAAAAAGAACGGAGCCATTGCCTCTCTTAGTTTTGGCGATGAACGTAAATTTGCTTTTAAACACAAAGAAACTAAAGAAAAAATAGAATTGGTTTTAGAACATGGCAGCTTATTAATTATGAAAGATGAAACGCAAACGAATTGGCTTCATCGCTTGCCGCCTACAACTAAAAGCAAGAATGCAAGGATTAATTTGACTTTTAGAACTATTGTGGAAAAATAGAACTACAATTCTCCTCAGCATTTTTGATTGGCTAGCGTGCTCATCATAATTTTTACTTTAATTTTGCAGCATGGTCAGAAATGTACAGTTGCGGTTAACATTAAAAGAAGAAGGCACACCTAACGGATTAGAAATTCGTGCGGCAAAGTACTTAGGACTCGAAGATGGAACCTTTAAAATTAAGGTACTTCGAAAGTCTATAGATGCTCGTAAGCCTAAAATTTTCTTTAATTACAAACTGGCAATTTATATTAATGAACCTGCCCCAAGCGATGCGCTAAACTTTAAGTATAAAGATGTATCGAATGCAAAACCAATTCACATTATAGGATTCGGACCAGCTGGTATGTGGGCTGCATTACGTTGTTTAGAAATGGGTTACAAACCTATTGTTCTTGAACGAGGTAATAATGTAAAGGATCGTAGACGAGATTTAAAAGCCATCAACCAAGACCATCAAGTAAACCCCGAAAGTAACTATTGCTTTGGAGAAGGCGGTGCCGGTACGTATTCTGATGGGAAATTATATACACGAAGTCTTAAACGTGGTGATGTGCGTCGCATATTTGAAAGCTTAGTTTTTCATGGTGCTACTGATCAAATTCTAGTAGATGCCCATCCGCATATCGGGACAAACAAACTCCCTAAAATAGTTCAGAATATTCGTGAAGTAATTCAGCATCATGGTGGTGAAATTCATTTTAATACTAAAGTGACAGATTTCGTTATTAAAGATAATACGCTAAAAGCAATTGTTTTAAATGAGAAAGATGAAATGGCTGTAGAACGCGTAATCTTGGCAACGGGACATTCAGCTCGCGATATTTTCGATTTGCTACATAAAAAAGATATAGCACTTGAAGCAAAGTCATTTGCCATGGGTGTTCGTGTAGAGCATCCGCAACATATTATAGATAGTATTCAATACCATTGCTCTGGTGATCGTAGCGAATTGTTACCTGCGGCTTCTTATAGTTTGGTAGAACAGGTGAAAGAACGTGGTGTGTATTCTTTTTGTATGTGCCCTGGCGGATTCATAGTTCCCGCTGCAACTGCACCTGGTGAGGTTGTCGTAAACGGAATGTCTCCGTCGAAACGAAATAACTTGTATGCCAATTCAGGAATCGTGGTTGAAATAAATGTGGATAAGGATATTCCTAAATACGAGAAATTCGGAGCGCTTAAAGGATTAGAATACCAAAAGGCATTGGAACGCTTAGCATTTACCTCTGGCGGACGCTCACAAACTGCGCCTGCACAAAGATTAACTGATTTCGTAGATGGGAACCTTTCTGTAGACCTCAACCCCACTTCATATCAACCGGGATTAAACTCCGCTCCCCTACACTCTCTATTACCAAAACTTATTGGTGGTAGACTGCGCCAAGGTTTTAAAGCTTTCGGTGATAAAATGCATGGGTATTATACTGCAGAAGCAAATATTGTCGGTGTAGAATCTAGAACCTCTTCTCCCGTTAGTATACCAAGAAATGAAAAATTAGAACACCCAGTAATTAAAGGTCTTTTTCCATGTGGTGAAGGTGGTGGTTATGCTGGTGGTATCGTTTCTGCCGCTATGGACGGAGAACGATGTGCCGAAGCTGCTATGGCGGGGTTGTAAGTTCAAATGCAAGAATCAAGTTCAAGCTCAACTTGGTTGTTGGTTGTTGGCTGTTGGCTGTTGGCTGTTGGCTGTTGGCTGTTGGCTGTTGGCTGTTGGCTGTTGGCTGTTGGCTGTTGGCTGTTGGCTGTTGGCTGTTGGCTGTTGGCTGTTGGCTGTTGGCTGTTGGCTGTTGGCTGTTGGCTGTTGGAAAAATTTAGCTTTGCTAAATTTTCATTTTCAAAAGTCTTTCCTCTCTACTCTATTCTCTCTTTTCTACTTTCTACTTTCAACTTCGTACCTCCCGCTTTATACTTTGTACTTAATACTTATTACTTCTCACCACAACCTCTCAACAAGCATCCATCCATAATAAATCTATTCTCTATTTTCTCTATTCTAACTTCTTACTTAATACTTATTACTTCATACTTCATACTTCTCAACACAAGCATTCACCAATCAACCAGCATTAATCTAAATAAGTCTATTCTCTATTTTCTTTATTCTAACTTCCTACTTAATACTTAATACTTATTACTTCTTACTTCTTACTTTGTACTTTGTACTTCCCACCTGATACTTAATACTAAAAACCAACTACCAACCACCATATTACTTTTTCCACATTAAAGCGTACCTTTGCAACTTATTAAAATTTTTATGACATTTAAAGAACTCGGCCTAGCCGAACCAATCCTAAAGGCCTTAGAAGCCGAAGGTTATACTCACCCTACTCCAATTCAAGAACAATCTATTCCTATACTACTTAAAGGCAAAGACCTATTAGGTGTTGCACAAACGGGTACTGGTAAAACAGCTGCTTTTGGTATTCCTATTTTACATCAATTGTATGAGGGTATTAGCTTGAGCCAATCAAAACGTAAGGTTAAAGCTTTAGTAGTTACACCTACTCGTGAGCTTGCCATACAAATTGGTGAAAGTTTTACGGCTTACGGTAAATTCACTGGCTTACGTAACACTGTTATTTTCGGCGGCGTAAAGCAAGGTAAACAAGTAAATGCCCTTAGAGGCGGAGTTGATATTTTAATTGCTACTCCCGGTCGTTTATTAGATTTAATGAACCAAGGTTTTATTTCTTTTAGAGATTTAGAACATGTGGTTTTAGATGAAGCCGACCAAATGTTGGATATGGGTTTCATACACGATATTAAAAAAATTATTGCAAAATTACCTCCTAAAAGACAGTCGCTATTCTTTTCGGCAACTATGCCAAAAGATATTGTTGTACTATCTCGAAAAATGCTAGGTGATTTTGAACGTGTTACCATTAAACCTGAACAAGCCACCGCAGAGAAAGTTGAGCAAGGTGTATATTTTGTTAGTAAAGCGAATAAGCCAAAATTACTTATTCATTTACTTGAGAAACAACCAAATGATTCTGTTCTTGTTTTTTCTAGAACTAAACACGGAGCCAATAAGATTGTAAAGAAATTAGACCAAGCAGGCATAAGAGCTGCTGCAATACATGGTAACAAATCGCAAACAGCAAGGCAAAAAGCATTAGGTGATTTTAAAGACGGAAAACTTAAAGTATTAGTAGCCACTGATATTGCTGCTAGAGGTATTGATGTTGATGATTTATCATTAGTAGTAAATTATGACTTACCTAATGTTTCTGAAACTTATGTTCACCGAATAGGTAGAACAGGTCGTGCAAATGCTAGTGGTACTGCCATATCCTTCTGCGATAAAGAAGAAAGAGCTTATTTACGTGATATAGAAAAGCTAATTAAACAACCTATACCACGTATGCCAGAACATCAGTTTACAGATGAGGATGGTGAAGAAGAAAAAGACGACAGGCCTGCAAGATCTCCTAGAGGTCCGGGAAAATCAGGAAATAAAAATAGACCTGGTGGTAACAATTTTCGAGGAAAGAACAATAGAAATACCAGTAAACCTAAAAAAAGGAATGACTCTAACAGAAGCGAATAGCTTCTGTTAGAATTTCATTTATACAATACATCTCCTTATGAAAAAGCAAATGGTTATTTATGGCAGCGGTCGCCATACCGTACCATTCTTAAATTATATAGCTAAAGCCACTGGTAAAGAAAAGCCGAATATGTGTTTTATACCTACTGCTAGCGGTGAAGACGAACAATATATTGCTTCTTTCTATGAGGTGTGCTCTCAAATAGATGTTACTCCGCACGTACTATCTGTTTGGATTAATTCATACGACCAAAAAGAATCTTTCGAGGAGATTATCTCTCGAATGGATGCTATTATCGTTGGTGGTGGAAATACCTTAAATATGCTTTCCATATGGAAAGCTCAAGGTATTGATATCGCTCTTAAAAACGCTTATGATAACGGAGTGGTTATGGGCGGTGGTAGCGCTGGTTCTTTATGTTGGTTTAATGGTGGTACTACAGATTCTAGACCAAAAGAATTAAGTATTGTTGGCGGTATGGCGTTTATTGACAAAAGCCACTGTCCGCATTACAATTCAGAAACTTCACGTAGACCTCTTTATTTTGAAAATATTAAAGCTGGTAAACTTTCTAATGGTTATGCCTGCGATGACCGATCTGCTATTCATTTTATTGATGGCGAAGTACATACTTCTGTTTCTTTGAATGAAGAAAACCATTCGTACTATGTGTATTTAAAAGATGGCGAAATTGTGGAAGAATTGATACCAAGTACGGTAATTTCATAGATTCTTAGGGGTTCGGACTAATTCTGTATTATTTGTTGGATTTTTATATGCAATGATTAAACTATAGTACAAGTAAAACCCACCCCTAGCCCCTCCCGAGAGGGGAATAGTTCTTGGTTTAATTAATCTTTATTACTAAAGTCAACAAGGTAACTTTAGACTTTTAAATACGACTCAAACTCGCAATCAAAAACGAAATTCTCCCCTCCTTGGAGGGGAATAGATTGTGTAAATTATAATCCTTTCTGAGTAAATCATACTCGCAAACAAAAACGAAATCCTCCCCTCCTTGGAGGGGATTAAGGGGTGGGTAATACGAATGATGAATTACTCTAAAAGGTAAATCAAACTAGGGAGTTTCTAATAGTTTTTTCCCAGGGAGCATTACGAATTACTTGCGAAATACTGCCTACATGACCCACCCCTAGTCCCTCCCTAGAGGGGAATAACTCATGCTTTAATTAAACTTTGTTATGGAAATCAACAGAGTCTCTATAGACTTCAAAATTTGGTCGAAACCCACAAACAAAAACGAAATCTTCCCCTCTTGGGAGGGGATTAAGGGGTGGGTAATACGAATGATGAATTATTCTAAAAGGTAAATCAAACTAGGGAGTTTCTAATAGTTTTTTTCCCAGGGAGCATTACGAATTACTTGTGAAATACTGCCTACAAGACCCACCCCTATCCCCTCCCTAGAGGGGAATAGCTCGTGCTCGAATTAAACTTTATTACTAGAATCAATAGGTTAACTATAGACTTTCAAAATTCGTCCCTGTCTCACAAATAATTCGAAATCCTCCCCTCCTGGGAGGGGATTAAGGGGTGGGTAAAACGGATGCTTAATTACTCTAAAAGTTAAAACCCAAGCTCTACAGCCCCTTATAAACTTTCAACACATTCTCAATCTTTGCTTCTGTCTCAGCATCAATATTCTGATGTTCCGGATTTTCTTTAAGCCACTTAATAGTTCTCTTGATTCCTTCAGAAAAAGGAATAGTTGCTTTAAAGCCGGGTACGAAGGTTTTAATTTTGGTATTATCGAACAAAACGCTTTCTGCTTTATCCGCCAATAGTGTTCCTGTGAATGATGGTTCTACTTTACAAATAAAATCTGATGCTATGTGTACTACTTTTGCTTCTTTTCCTAATGCATCCGCTAGAATTTTATAAATCATATTCCAAGTTAACACCTCATCGGATGTAATATGAAAGGCATGTCCGATTGCAGTTTGTAAACCTAGTAACCCAACAAATCCTTTTGCAAAATCATCGGAATGGGTTACTGTCCATAGCGAAGTTCCATCACCATGTATAATAATTTCTTTTCCATCTAAAATTCGCTTTGCGGTATTATATTTATTGAATCCGCCAATGGCAATAGGTATTACCGTGTCATATGTTAATGACGGACGAACAATGGTAATTGGGAATCCTTCTTCACGATATGCTTTTTGTAATCGGTCTTCACACTCAATTTTACCTTGAGAATAGTCCCACAGATTATTGCACAAAGGGGTAGATTCCGTTATCACCGGATAACTCAACGGAGTCTGGTAACATGATGCCGAGCTAATAAAAATATATTGTTTGGTCTTACCTCTGAACAAATCAATATCGCGCTCAATATCATCGGGAGTGAAAGCAATCCAGTTAACGACAACATCCCACTCATGCTTTTTAAGTTCTGTAAGTTCCTCTGGTTTATTAATGTCTCCGATAATGGAATGCGCTCCTTCAATCTCAACTTTAGCTTTCCCCCTATTCAATACATATAAATCCATTCCTTTAGCTACCGCCAATCTACTACTTGGCGTACTAATATTTCCTGTTCCTCCTATAAATAATACTTTCATTCTTATATTTTGTTTACTGAATATCAATTGATTAAAACTATTTACTTTACATAGCTGTATAAAATTATAATACGTTTTTAAACAGATTCTAAAAGCCAAACATGTCAATAATATTCCATACTAAAAATACAGAATTCGTTTAATGCATGAAGTCTTAATCTTCTATACTGTGAAAATACAAAAAGCAATAAAAAGTCGAATGTTAATACTTGTTCATTTCTCTATTTAAGCCGTTCATTTTTTATGCATAATTGTTATCTTCATAGCATCATTTCAAACCAAATTCAACACTATGAAAATTATTAAAACACTGTTTCTCTTATTGTTTACAGTATCTGCAACTGCACAGGTTTCTTCTAATCTTGAGCTGACCGATATTTTTAATATGGAATATGTATCTGACCCTCAGATATCGCCAGATGGTAGTAAAATCATCTATGTTCGAAATTTTAAGGACATAATGACGGACAGAAATTTATCGAACCTTTGGATGGTTAATTACGATGGTTCGCAAAACAGACCATTAACTACCGGCAACCAAAACGATTATTACCCACGTTGGTCTCATGACGGTAAAAAAATCATCTATAAATCGAACCAAACGGATGAAAAGATGAAGCTTTATGTGATGTGGATGGATACCAAAGAAATTGCTCCACTAACAAATACACCAAAAGCACCAGGCGCTGTTAGCTGGTCTAATGACGATCGTTATTTGGCATTTACTATGTTTGTACCAGAAGCTGAAGAATCTATAGTAAAACTACCTGCAAAGCCTGAAGGCGCAAAATGGAATACTCCACCGACATATATTGATAAATTAAATTACAGAGGTGACGGTCAAGGTTATATAAAAGGCGGTCACAGTCAAATTTTTAAATTGTCTATTGATGGCGGAACTCCAAAACAATTAACGACAACAAAATTTGACCACGGTGCACCTGTTTGGGCAAAAAATGACAGAACTTTATATTTCTCGGCAAACTTTAATCCTGATGAGGCATTTGAACCTGCAAATAGCGAAGTTTATGCCTTGGAGATTGCCACTGCTAAAGTTTCTCCATTAACATCTAGATATGGTCCTGATGGTTCTCCTAAAGTTTCCCCTGATGGTAAAATGATTGCCTACACCGGTAATGATGACAAATTGCAAGGATACCAGATTACGAACCTTTATGTAATGAATACCGATGGCAGCAACTCAAAATTACTTTCTGGCAGTTTTGATAGGGACATTGCCAATGCGCAATGGGCTAATGATGGTAAGGGACTTTATTTTCAATATGATACGGAAGGTGCCACCAAAATAGGACATATTACGTTGGATGGAAAAGTAACTACTCTTGTTGAAGGTCTTGGCGGGTTGTCATTAGGTAGACCATACAATGCCGGTGATTTTACGGTTTCTACGAATTCAAAATTCGCCTATACTTTAGGGAATACAGAGCACCCTTCTGATTTAGGGGTTGGCGATAAAAAAGGTTCTAAACGATTGACTTTTGTTAATGATGATTTATATTCTTTTAGAGAAATAGGCAAGACCGAAGAGATTTGGTGGGAGTCTTCTTTTGACCAACAAAAAATACAAGGTTGGGTAGTAACTCCGCCAAACTTTGACCCGAACAAAAAATACCCATTTATTCTTGAAATTCATGGGGGACCATTTACCAGCTATGGTTCTGTGTATAGTGCAGAAATTCAAGCTTACGCCGCTGCTGGTTATGTGGTTTTGTACAGCAACCCAAGAGGAAGTACGAGTTACGGAGCGGAATTTGGTAATTTGATTCACCATGACTATCCTAACCATGATTATGATGATTTAATGAGCGGTGTTGATGCTGTTATTGAGAAAGGATATGTGGATACCGATAATCTTTTCGTGACCGGTGGTAGTGGCGGCGGAGTACTAACTGCTTGGATAGTAGGAAAAACAGACCGATTTAAAGCTGCCGTAGTTGCCAAACCAGTTATAAACTGGACAAGCTTTGTTCTTTATGCTGATGGTGCTGCATTTTTCTCTAAATACTGGTTCGGTAAAAAACCTTGGGAAGATCCAGAAAATTATTTTAGACGCTCACCGTTAATGTACGTTGCCAATGTAACTACGCCAACCATGTTGCTTACTGGTGAAGAAGATTATAGAACACCAATTGCAGAATCTGAGCAGTTTTATACCGCCTTAAAATTAGAAGGTGTAGAAACGGCTATGGTACGTATACCTGGTGCAGGACACGGTATTGCCAACAGACCTAGTAATTTAATAGCTAAAATTGCAAGTGTATTAGCTTGGTTCGAAAAGTATAAAGATGCAGAATAATCGCTTGAAGTCGCTAGCATTTATATTGGGATTATTTGTTTCGATGTCCACTATGTATGGTCAAGAGATAGATATACTGACATACAATATAAAGTATGATAATGTAAACGACACTGTAAATAATTGGAACGACCGTAAAGTTGCAATGGTAGATTTACTTAACCATTATAACCCTGGTGCTATTGGTATGCAAGAAGTTTTGCATCATCAGTTGAGCTATTTAGATGAAAAACTTACCGATTATTCATATATCGGAGTTGGGCGTGATGACGGAAAGAAAAAGGGCGAATACTCCCCTATTTTGTATAACACTAAAAAGTTTAAGCTTTTACAGAGTGAAACCTTTTGGCTGTCTGAAACTCCCGATAAAATATCTGTGGGTTGGGATGCTGCTATGGAACGTATTTGCACCTATGGATTATTCGAAGATTTGAAAACAGGAATACACTTTTTGGTTTTCAATACCCACTTTGACCATATTGGTACTGTTGCACGTGAAAAATCTGCTGAATTGATAGTTTCCAAAATCCATGAAATAAATGAGAATAAACTTCCTGTAGTTTTAATGGGCGACTTGAATTTGAGTCCCGATGAAGGACCTATTCAATATTTGCAAAATGCCCTATCGGATGGTTTAGCAAATACTCAAAAAAAGTTTTACGGACCAACAGGAACGTTTAGTGGATTTGACCATTCTAAAGTTTTAAACGAACGCATCGATTATATTTTTGTAGAGAATTTTAAAGTTTTAGAATACATGCATATTGATAATAGGATGGAAAATAACAAACACATCTCTGATCATTTGCCGGTATTAGCACGATTGGTTATTGAAAAATAGAAACTTGTTTGTTTTCAATAAAGTCATAAAAAAAATCCCGATTGTTCGATACAATCGGGATTTTTTAATTCGTTATAACTTCTAATTACTTCTTCAAAAAAGAAATCAATATTTCATTCAACTCATCGGGGTGAGTAACATTGAGTCCGTGTGGAGCTCCTTTAATTACTTCATAAGTACTATACTTAATACCTTCATGTGCTTGTTTTGCCGAAGTTTCTATTGGTACGGTTGCATCAGCATCGCCGTGTACGATTAACGTTGGTACGGTAACATTCTTTAGCTCTGGTCTAAAATCAGTATGCATCCAAGATAAAGCCGTTTGTATAGTTGCTCTAGGCGATGCAAATGAAGCGATAGTAAAATCGTAATCTAATTGCGCCTGACTTATTCTTTTTCCTTTATTTTCTTCAAAATTGTAGAATCCTTTACTGAACTCTTTCAAGAAGCCAACCCTATCTTTTTGCAAAGCATCAATAATTCCGTCTAATGCTTCTTCTGGTACTCCCGCGGGGTTATCTGGTTTTTGTTTTACTAATGGAATTATGGAACTAATCAAAGCTGCTTTGGCGATTCTGCTAGAACCGTAATCTGTTAAATAACGAACTACTTCTCCTCCACCCATTGAAAAACCAACGATAACGGCATCTTTTAAATCAAGCTCTTCTATGATTGTATTTAAATCACTCGCTAGAGCAGAATAATCATACGAATCCCATGGCGAAGATGATGTACCAAATCCTCTACGGTCGTACGAAATACAACGATAGCCTTCTTCAACTATTTTCCATACTTGTTGTTCCCAAGATTTACGACTTAATGGCCATCCATGAATTAAAATCACCGGTTGTCCGCTTCCGTAATCTTCGTAAAATATATCTACTTGTTCTTTTGCTTTTGTATTTGTTATAAAGGGCATATTCTTGTTTTAAAATTCACATACAATATAATTAGTATCTCCTTAATTATGTAACACGAACCATTAAAAAATTGGTTCTAAAACTATTTATACAAAACGGTTATATTTACATAGAAAACCAGACCATATGTTTATACCTGAGCACTATAAAAATAATGACATTGAAGAGATTCATAAATTTTTAAAAAATAATAGTTTCGGTATACTAATTAATACTATTGAAGGTAAACCTTGGGGTACGCATATTCCACTAGAACTTTCAAAGAATTCAGACGATAAAGATATCTTGGTCGGTCATATTGCCAAAGCGAATTTGCAAAGTAAAAATCTGGTTGATGGCGATGACGTGCTCTGTATTTTTAATGGACCGCATAGCTATATTTCATCATCATGGTATCAACATGAAGAAGTACCTACTTGGAACTATGTTGCCGTTCATGTTTATGGTACTGTAAAAATTCAAACTTCAGAAGAGTTACTGACCTCTTTATATGCACTTGTAGATAAATACGAGCAAAGATCCGAACACCCTATTTCATTGAATGAAATGTCTAAAAAAACCATGAGTCAAGTAAATGGTATTATAGGATTTGAAATTTTAGTGAATGATATACAAGCAGTAAACAAACTTTCGCAAGGTAGAAGTCATGATCACCCTAAAATTATATCTGAACTTGAAAAACAAGGCGCTCCTGAAAAAGCGGTTGCAGTTGAAATGAAAAAACGAATGACATAGTGGTTTCTCATATCAGCTAAAATAAATAGGCTTAGAGTGTTTATTTTACCTGCTTTACTACTAATTTTAATCGCACAAGTTTACGTTATAAATACTTGCAATTATGAGCGAATTAAAATCAATTTTTGAATTCAATAAAAAGTCAAATATTAAACAATGGCATATTGTCAACGATGATGTTATGGGTGGTCTGTCAATGGGACTTATGCAAATAAATATGCAAGGTAATGGTGTTTTCAGTGGACATGTTTCTTTAGAAAACAATGGTGGATTCTGCCTTGTAAGACATGATGTCGAACGTATACCTGTCGATGCTTTTTCGGCTTTCGTAATTCGGATTAAAGGCGACGGAAAAAAATATGCTTTCCGTTGTAAATCTGGCGAGCATCAACGACACACCTATAACTATGATTTTAAGTCTAGTAAAGAATGGCAAACAATAGAAATTCCGTTTACTGAAATGGAAGCTGTTTTTAGAGGCGAAGAATTAAAACTGCCCAACTATCATGGCGATTACCTAGCACAAATTGCCATTATCATTAAGAATGGCGTTGAAGAAGACTTCACCCTCGAAATTGAGAGTATCTACCTAAAATAACTTCAAATTTCATTTAAATTAACAAACTTCAAAAATCTAAACATTGATATTTGTCATTTTTGGAAACTTCTATTTTATTTAAGTTTAGGTAACCAAAAACCAAAACAATGTACTATCAACAACTACTTCCTTTAAAAAAGTTGATCATTCCTTTTAGGATAGATGCATTGATGCCAAATATTCTAGTACTAATACCTAGAGTAATTACCGGATACTTACTTGCTTTTGTTTTTGCCGTTAATAAATTTGGAACGCCTTGGACTCCAAAATCTACAGGACTCGGATTTTTAGAGGTATCTGACTGGTTTGTTTATCTGGTTAAACAATTCGGTATACCATTTTCTTATATGCCCGAATTCTTTGCCTGGTCTGCAGGGTTTACAGAAGCGCTAGGTGGCATTTTATTGATTTTAGGATTAAATACTAGAATAACAGCCTTCTTTGTTACCGTAACTATGTTTACTACCATAGTATTTAGACCTTGGGATAATTCGTGGAGTATTATGCCCACATTTACTTTTTTCTGTTTAGGTCTCTTCTTCATGGGATTCGGATCAGGGAAATTCGGTCTCGATTATTTCATCACCAAAAGAAGATAACACACCTGTACTCCTTTTAAACTATTTACTTTACTGCACTATCATTGATCTATTACAATTCAGTAATACAATTCTACAATTGAGTTAGTTCCTTTTTCAAAAAGCATATTCATAAGGCATCTTTGAAGTATCAATTAATCTTTAAAACCTTATAAAATGAAAAAATTACTATTTACTATTACTGCATTCGCACTGACAATTACTATGAACGCTCAAGAAAAAGAAGGCATTACACTAACTGTTGTTATTGAAAATGTACTGAATGATGAAGGGCACGTATTAAGTGCATTACACAACGAAGCCACTTTTATGAAAGCTGAAGGACTTGAAACCAGCCATGATAAAGCGGAAGCTGGCGAGTTAATATTAACCTTTGAAAACATACAACCTGGTGATTACGCATTTTCTGTTCTGCATGATGCTAATGATAATAATTCGATGGATTTTGAAGCTAACGGTATGCCAAAAGAAGATTATGCGATGAGTGGTAATTCTATGCCAATGGGTCCACCGACATTTAGCGACGCAAAATTCACTGTCGAAAAAGAAGATATGCAATTAACCCTTAGATTTTAATGTACAATTAACTTCTGAACAAGCATTGTCAATAGGTTATAATAATCGTTTTTAGTAATTTTATAGCCTTATACTATATACATGACCATTACCCAATTACAATACGTACTTGCTGTTGCTGAATACAAAAATTTTACACTCGCTGCCGAGAAGAGTTTTGTAACGCAACCGACTTTAAGCATGCAAGTTCAAAAGCTTGAAGATGAATTAGATATACTTCTTTTTGATCGCAGTAAAAAACCAATTACCATTACCGAAGTCGGTAAAAAAATTGTGGCACAAGCAAAGAATATTGTAAATGAGGCGGCACGTATTAAAGATATCGTAGAGCAAGAAAAAGGATTTATAGGTGGGGATTATGTATTGGGGATCATCCCCACCATAATGCCTACTTTATTACCGATGTTCCTGAAGAATTTTATACAGAAATATCCGAAGGTAAATCTGATAATTAAAGAGCAAAATACAGAGAGTTTAATCAAGAATATTGAAGACGGTCACATCGACGCTGCTATAGCCGCAACACCTTTAGAGGTTGATTTTATAACCGAAAGACCTTTGTATTATGAACCGTTTGTAGGCTATGTCCCTAAAGATCATCGTCTTGGAAATAGTACACAGATTACGCCCGATGATTTAGATATTGGAGATATATTACTGCTACAAGACGGACACTGTTTTAGAGAAGGTGTTTTGAATCTTTGTAAAGCCCCGAAAATTAGCGGAGAACATTTTAGCCTACAAAGCGGAAGTTTTGAAACTCTTATAAATCTTTCTAACGAAGGTTTAGGCATGACACTTTTACCTTATTTAAATACTTTAGAACTTGACGAAGTAAAAAAGAAAAACTTGAAGTACTTTAAAGAACCTTCACCTGCACGTGAAGTAAGTCTTATCTACCACAAAAAAGAACTAAAAGTACAGATTACTGAGGCTTTAAGAGATGTTATTACAGGTATTGTTCGTGGTGCAATCGCTTTTCAAGATGTAAAAATTATAAGTCCGCTACATAAGTAAAATACCTATTGTTTTTTAAATCGGTACATACAACCCTCTATGCATATAGCTGGGTACGATGGTGATATTGTTAATCTTGTTTTATTTTCATTAAAATCGGCGCTATACCCCAAAGTATCTTTTTCGCCTTCAGTTATAAAGTATAGGTAAAGCTCTTTGTCTGTAATTTTATAATCACCTGAATCTAATAGACCTCTATTGAAATCGGTTCTTTCATAACTACCAAATTCATCGAAGAAATAGCGATAGCCTTCTTCAACATCTTTCCACTCTGTTGCACCACCGGGACTCACATATGATTCTGTCAACAACCACTCACCTACCAAACTAGTATCGTCAATAGGTGTGTCATCAAAAGGCATGTCGTCATTTTGACATTGCATTAAGAATAACAAAAATATCGCAACCGTAAATTTAATAGCCATCGTGTCTTTTAATGTAAGATGTAAATAAAGTTATAGGTTGCGTAAAAAAAAAGAGCCACTTTACGTGGCTCTCTATTATGCTTTTAAATAAACTAAACTTTGATGTAATTCTGGTTTATCGGTTATAAAACTTTCTAACCAGACTTTTAACTCTTCCACCTCTTCGGGTAGTAACGTCGTTAAGGCTTTCTTCAACTCTTTACAAAATAGTAAGGTATCAAAACTAACCTTTTTAAGTACTGTTTTACTATACTCTAGCATAGACTTAGACATGTTGTTGTTAGATTAATAGATTTGTTGTTGTATAAAGGTAAACAGAAATGCCGTTGTAATATTGTATACAAAAAGTTAAAGTAATTACTTACATGTTAAATTTTTATCGCATTCGTAAGTATGCAATTTTGTAATTTCGAATTCATGAAGAATTTTCTCTTTTTAGCAGTTACTTTTTTGCTACTATCTGCCTGTAGTTCAAAGAAGTCTTTGGTTTCAAAATCCTTTGACAAACAGTTATCATCAGCGTTTTATAAAAATCAGTTCACGGGGGTTTTGGTTATCGATGTTGAATCGAAAGACACCATATATACCAGTAACAGTCATAAATATTTTATACCTGCTAGTAACACCAAAATTTTTACACTTTTAGCAGCACTTAAAACCCTGCCAGCTCAAATACCAGCTTTAAAATATATTGAAGCAAATGATACCTTATATTTTGAAGGAACTGGTGACCCTTCATTTTTGCATCCTTATATAAAAGACTCAACAGCTTTAAAATTTCTTCAGAATCAAAGTAATCTAGTTTTTGTATCAAATAACTTTCAAGATAAAAAATACGGACCAGGTTGGGCTTGGGACGATTACCAATGGTATTATTCTGCAGAGAAAAGTGTATTGCCTTTAAATGGTAATGTGGTGATAACTTATAAGAATCCCGAGCTTATCGTTTCTCCTCCTTATTTCAAGGATAGCGTTTTAGAATTGACCCATAAGAACAATAGAAATGAAACTTCGAATAGGTTCTATTATCCGCCAACAAAAAAAGATACGTTAGAAACTCCGTTTATCACAAGTGACCAGACTACTAGGTTTGTTTTAGAAAATTTACTTTCCAAAAAAGTTGGTACTGCTTCGACAATGCCTTCGGGTGAAAAACAAACCTTGTACGGTAGTAATGCCGATTCGCTTTATGTGCGTATGATGCACGAAAGCGATAATTTTATTGCCGAACAGCTTTTACTCGTAGCATCGGGAGTCCTCTCTGATACTTTAAATGGGAAACTAACGAGAGATTATATTTTAGAAAACGAACTGAAAAATTTAAAGCAAGAACCTCGATGGGTCGATGGATCAGGACTCTCTCGATACAATTTGTTTACACCGCAAAACATGGTCTCGGTTTTAGACCAACTATATTCATTGGTGCCTCAAGAACGTTTATTTTCTATTTTCCCTGCCGGGGGATTATCGGGTACTTTAAAAAATAGGTTTGCCGGAGATGAGAAACCTTATGTATTTGCTAAATCTGGAAGCCTAAGTAATAACTACTGCCTTAGCGGATACTTGGTTGCAAACTCAGGAAAAGTGTTGATTTTCAGTTTTATGAACAATCACTTTAAACAATCTACATCAGAAGAACGAAATAGACTTGAACAAATGCTTCAAACGCTTAGAGACACCTATTAACTATTGAACTTGAGGTGACACATGTTTGGCATATTTCTCTTTCAATAACTTAATTTTAGGTGAAATATGTGTTCTACAAAAAGGCTTCCCGGTATCATTAAAATAGTAGTTATGGAAACGTTCTTCAGATGATTTAAATGTGCCAAATGGAATAATTGCCGTAATTAAAGGAATCTCAAAATCTTGCTGTAAATCAGTCATAATCCCCTTTAATAAAAGCTCATCATCCTGTTTAAAAAAATAAATGCCCGAACGATACTTATTTCGCATAGAATGATTTTCGGTACTTCTATGCGTATCTAAATGAATAGCTACCAAATCTTTCAACGCTATAACCTCAGCATTATAATGGACAATTACAGCCTCAGAAAAATCTGCTGTATTTTCTTTTGGAGCAATAAAGCCTTGTTCTACTTTCTCTACACCGTTAAGTGCCATAAACACAGCTTCGGTACACCAATGACAACCACCACCGAATCCGACTTTAGAGATTTTATCCATAGTAAAAGAGTCGGTTACCAAGCTTTAAACTAACGAATTCAACTTTGCATGCTGTAGCAGCATAATGGTTTTTGCATCTTTAATTTCTCCGCTAGCCACCATCTTCATAGCGTCATTAAAATCTAACTCCAACACCTCTATATTTTCGGTTTCATCGTCTGCACCACCGCCATCACTGACTTTCATACTTTCATCATACTCCCCCACAAAAAGATACACTATCTCGGTCACCGAACCAGGCGACATGTAGGTTTGAAATACCTTTTGTACGTTACTAATTTTATAACCTGTTTCTTCTTCAGTTTCTTTACGAACACAATCTGCAGGGTTATCACCATCTAGAAGTCCTGCACAAACTTCAATCATCATTCCGTCTTCATTACCATTTACATAGGTCGGCATTCGAAATTGCCTGGTAAGCACAACAGTCCGCTTTTTAGAGTTATACAATAAAATAGCTGCTCCATTACCTCTATCATAAGCTTCACGTTCTTGTTTTTCCCAAGTGCCATCAGGTCGTTGATAGCTGAACGTATATTTATTTAGCGTATACCAATTATCAGAAAGTAGTTTTTTTTCTACGTCTTTTATGCTTCCGTTTTTCAATTCAATTGAATTTTAAATTCGTTTATAAAGATAAACTAGTGCAATGAAAATCGTAAATAAATTGATTACATGTTCCATACGATCACCTTAATAGCCTGAAAACGGTTATCCAGCAAAAACTCTTGCTATTTAAAACTCTTTTTATTTATCTTTTCAATGCAAACATAAACTTCGACTACCTTGAAACAACGCTACATCTACGCCATTTTACTTTTAATATTTACAACCTCTTGTAAAGACGATAAGTCATCAAAAGAAAATAAAAAACTACCAAAAATTGCTATTGCCGGTTTAGGTATTGAAAGTAGCACCTTCTCACCTGCCCTTTCTACAGAAGAAGCTTTTCACGCAAAAGTAGGAGATTCTGTATTTTCGAGATACCCGTTTCTACAAGTAGATTCTTTAAACAGAAATAGAGCTGAATGGGTACCTACGTTAGTTGGCAAATCTTTACCTGGAGGTACAGTAACTCGCGAAGCTTACGAATCTCTGGTTACTAAAAGTTTGGATATTCTTAAAGAAAATATGCCTTATGACGGACTCTTCTTTGACATTCACGGGGCAATGAGTGTTGTTGGCTTAGATGATCCCGAAGGTGATTTAATAGCTCGTATTCGAGAAGTAATTGGTGATGATGTATTAATTTCTACTTCGATGGATTTGCACGGTAATGTATCTGAACGACTTGCTCAGCATACCGATCTAATTACTTGCTATCGTATGGCGCCACATGAAGATGCAATAGAATCTAAAAAGAGAGCGGTAACCAATTTAATAGATAGACTAGAAAGTGGCAAAGGGAAACCTGCTTTTAAAGCGTGGGTTCCTGTACCAATACTTTTACCTGGTGAGAAAACAAGTACCCGTATCGAACCTGGTAAAAGTCTTTATGCAGAAGTACCCACAGTTGCCGACCAAGACGGCGTAATTGATGCCGCTATTTGGATCGGTTATGCTTGGGCAGATGAGCCACGTAACCATGCAGTTGTTATGGTTACCGGTGATGATAAAGAAAAAGTAGCTGAAGGTGCCGAGAAACTGGCTCAAAACTTTTGGGATGTTCGTAATGAATTTGAATTTGTAGCACCTACAACGACATTAAATGAAAGCTTAAAACTCGCATTAGCAAGTGATAAGAAACCCTACATGATCAGTGATATGGGCGATAACCCAACTGCTGGTGGTTCAGGTGATGTAACTTGGACTTTGAAAGAGCTATTGGCCAGATCAGAATTTAAATCTAAAAATGGAAAGTCATTGATTTACGCGTCTATACCAGGACCAGAATTTGTTGAAAAAGCAATGGAAATAGGTGTTGGTGGAAAAATTAAGGCGGATGCTGGTGCAGCAGTAGATCATAGATTTGCCGGACCACTTTTGTTAGATGGAACTATCACTGCCATCAAAGAAGGTGATACCAATGCAGAAATTGAAGTAGTCGTTAAGGTTGGAAATATTGATGTCATCGTTACCAAAAAACGGAAGCCTTACCACCACTTAAGTGATTTTACTAATTTAGGATTAGACCCAAAAAACGCTGATGTTGTTGTAGTAAAAATCGGTTATTTAGTTCCTGAATTATACAACATGCGTGGCGATTGGACTATGGCACTTACTCCTGGCGGAGTGGATCAAGACCTTAGTCGTTTAGGATATAAAAGGATAAAAAGACCTATGTTTCCTTTAGATAGTTTGATGACTCAGCCAGATTTAAAAGCAAGGTGGATACCTGCTGCAGATAAAATTAACTTTGATAAATAACTTATGTTTGTTCAATATGTCTAGTAAAAAATGGTGGAAAATTATAGGTTACCTTTTTATATTTAGTATTGGAATAGCTACGCTACTTGTAATAATTCTTTTGATAGGAAGTTTTTTGTAAAATATAAATTTTGAAAATCATTCAAAAAATATGACGTTATGGGCTATTGAAACTAGGATAGAAAGAAAATCAGCTTAGATATTTATTATCACGTTATGCCTTATTTCAATTTTGTTTTAATGAACGATACAGATTCATTCAAATATATTATGCTCGTTTCAATAATTATGAGTTTAATAATATATTACTTGCTTTATAGAAAAGGAATAGTAACCTCCCGCATTTTGAATCTTGAAAATAAATTGTTAATTGGAATATTATTATTACCTGTATTATTTATTATTAACTATTTATTTGATTGGTTTTGGTAATGGCTAAATTAATTGCAATGGATATTTTCTATTAAAATTAGTATTAAACTGTAATCGCCCTATTCAAATAACGTCTAAAAGGAAGCATTTCTTTGTAAGCATTAACTAACTCATCGTCAAAATTACCCTTGTTAGTTTCCTTAGTGTCAAACTCATGAAAAACTGCAAATGTTTTGTTTTTGAGCAATTCTATATATTTATGGTCTTTTGCAAAGCCTTTAGGTGCGTTTGTTAGTTTCGCATCTTCAAAGAGTCCACCAAAGCGAGTTTTAAAGGACTTCTTATTCAATATTTTGACAAAGTCCTCACCGTCGTAATCAATAGCATCACGAACACTTCGTAATACTTTTGACTCAGGTCTCCATAATCCGCCTGCGAAAACGCAACGTTCAATTCCCAACTCAAAATAGAAATCTGCCGTCTTTGGTTTCTTGTCAAATCCTGCTCCGAAATGGTCTTTGTAAACCGGTTTGTTGGGATGAAACATCAGATTATTATTAATACGATTTATTCCCTTTTTACCTGGAGTATCGTAGTATTCGTTATCTATATCAGATAATCTAGTATTCATACCACTAAGCCAATCGATATATTCATCGCGTACTTGTTTGTACCATTTACGATTAGCATCCATCCATTCCTTAGCATTGTTTTTCTGCAATTCTTTAAGAAATTCTATCTGGTTTTTGAAACTCATGTATTCGTTGTTGGTTGTTGGTTGTTGAAAAAAAACTCAAGTTCAAAAGTCAAGTTCAAGTTAAAACATACTTTGTACTTCGTACTTAATACTTTGTACTTTCTGTAACTGGCTTTTGGCTTTTGGCTTTTGGCTTTTGGCTTTTGGCTTTTGGCTTTTGGCTTTTGGCTTTTGGCTTTTGGCTTTTGGCTTTTGGCTTTTGGCTTTTGGCTTTTGGCTTTTGGCTTTTGGCTTTTGCTAAAACTACAATTTAGCTTCGCTAAATTCTCCTAAAATGTCTGAATCAAACAAGTCTATTCTCTATATTCTTTATTCTCTTCTCAAAATACAAACAAACTACTTAATACTCCGTACTTTGTACCTTGTACCTTGTACCTAGTACCTCGTACCTCGTACTTAAATCTCAAAACCTATTATCTCCACCAACAATATCACCTAGTGTACCTAGAATACTACCTTCTCCTTTATCTTTTCCTCCTCTTGGTATAGATGCCAGCACTCTACCTGCTAAGCGACTAAATGGTAGGGACTGAATGTAAACGGTGCCAGGGCCGCGAAGGGTTGCGAAAAATAATCCTTCTCCACCAAAAACGGTATTTCTAATTCCACCTACAAATTCAATATCGTAATCTACATCTTTGGTAAAACCTACAATACAACCAGTATCGACTTTTATAACCTCTCCGGGTGCCAAAGTCTTTTTTGCCAATGTACCACCAGCATGAACAAACGCCATACCGTCACCTTCTAATTTTTGCATGATAAAGCCTTCACCACCAAAAAGACCGCGACCAAGTTTCTTTGAAAATTCTATACCTACGGAAACTCCTTGTGCTGCACATAAAAAGGCATCTTTCTGACAGATAAAACGGCCACCCATTTCAGATAAGTCAATAGGTAGAATTTTACCAGGATACGGAGAAGCAAAACTAACTTGCTTTTTACCCTGACCTATATTTAAAAATGCCGTCATGAAAAGGCTCTCGCCTGTCAACATTCTTTTACCTGCAGAAAAAATCTTTCCTAAAACACTATTGTCTTGATTGCTACCATCACCAAAAATGGTGCTCATTTTAATATCGGTATCCATCATCATAAAGCTACCAGCTTCGGCTACTACTGCTTCTTGTGGGTCAAGCTCTATTTCAACATATTGCATTTCTTCTCCAAAAATTTGGTAATCTATTTCGTGTGCGTTCATTTGTACATTGTTTTTGATTGATAACTATAAGTAGTAAAGGTGGCAACTTTGTTACAAATTACCACCTTACTTTTAAAACTAGTTAGCTCAAATAACAATAACAATACACTACCAAGCTTTACCTAAAATTTTACTTCGAGATTATTTTAGTACACCTCTCTATCATTAGTTTTGTTCGTGAAGGTATATTTTACCCCTACATTGAAGTAAAAGCTATTAGACATATCAAAATCGTAAATTTCATTATTGCTGTAATCTTTTATCTGCATGCGGTTATAAGCAGTATAGCCACCTTGTGCCGTTGCGGTAAATTTATCCCATAAACCAACATTATAACCAAGACCAACCAATACACTTGTTTGCCTTAGTGTACCGCTATAGTCTTCTTTATAGACCTCTACTTCATCATTTATATTACCAGTAAAACCGCTTAAAGTGGCAAAACCTTCAAAATCATGATTTTCTGCTAAAGTATATTTAACACGACTATCTGGAACACCAACCTTGTAAGCCCAATTGTCATTGAGTCTTCTGGCATAGCTTATTACCGGAATTGGGTAGTACAAGCCATATTTAATATCATAAGCCGCACCAAAGGTTAGCATACTATTATCTCCACCGTTATATTTACTCAAGGTAAGCATGGCATTAAAAAATATATCATCAGATACTATATTATCATTCCTAAAATTAGAGGATATTTGAGATTCTTGCATGGCAAATATGCTCCAATCTTCACTTAAATTTCTTTGGTAAGTAAAACGTATACTAAAAGAATTAAAGGTTTCTATTTCATCTGTTTCAAAGGGTACATCATCATCTATATAACTTAATGTTGTGTTTTCTAATTTCCCTCCTACAGTAAATTTTTCTGTTGTAGTATTAATAAGGGGGATAGCCAAACCCGCTTTTAATTTAAAAATATCAGTAACATTACTACTAGGTAAAAACTCTGATTGTATATAAATATCATCTGTTTCTTGCCCGTAAACCCAACTTACCATAACCAACATTAAAAAAATCGATACTTTCTTCATATTCTGAACACTATTAATATTATGATTACAAGAATAGTCTTAGCCATTCTATACACCATAAAAGTGAACATTATCTAAAGTATCAGCAATCTTAATATATATGTAGAAACAGTATATAGAGCAATGGGTAAATTTAATCTACCAATCAAAATATTTTAGTAAATCTTAAGAAACACCCAAAAATGGAAAGCTTTAAATTCGGAATTATGCAATTGAAACTAATCAAAGTACTAAAGCTCATTCCATTGAAAAAGTATTTAATTAACTGCGGATTGCTGCGAGAAGCTCTTTTGGCTTTTGCGTACCAATAAGGTATTTCTTTCCATTTTTAAGTGTTAAGGAAATGCCTTCTTTTCCCTTAACATTATAAACAGTACCGTACTTTTTAATTTTTCTGATACCAAAACCTACAAAATCATAATTAATAATCTGTTGTTCTACTACTTCATTTAAATCAATGATTTTACTAAAAAATAAAAGATGACGAATTTTAATTTTCTTATCAGAAACCACCACCTTTAGTTTTATTAATACCAAAAACAATACAGTTAGTAAATAAAAAAAATATGGTAATAACTCACCTAGGGTTACTCTATTGGCAATCCATATCATATTGGTATTACTTGTTTCAGCTGCAGCGTAACCACCAAATACATATATTCTTGTGCTTATAACCTTTATAACAAATAAAATTATTGGAGCAAGTATAATCAACCACAACCACCATTGTGTAAATTTTTGTGTTTCCTTAAACCGTATTCCTTCTTTCATAGTGACTATTTTTTCTTCTTCAACCTCAACGTCCACTCAAACTTAAAGGTACTTACCACTACTCCATCTGTATTTACTCCCACAGATTTCATCCAAACGGTTTGTCCTTCTCCGGTGGCAATCGTTTTATCTAACGCTTCTTTTATTAAATGTCCGTCTTCACATGTAAATGTAATTCTACCTGTTGCTTTCTTTGAAAAATTAGCGGTGTTGTTCGCTACTAACATCGAAATTTTCTTTCCAGATGCTTCGATTTGATCAATTATTAAAGCCCCTGTGGTCAACTCTGCCGCCATACCCTGTACTGCCCAAAACATCGAATTAAACGGATTCTGATTGAACCATCTGTGCTTTACAGTCACTACTGACCTGTTTTTATCTAATTCTCTTAAACGTACCCCACACCACCATGCAGACGGTAGTTTAAAAAATGAGAACATGTTGATTTTACTAGGTGTTACCGCCATATTATCTTATAATTTTTATAAAAATAGCCATTATTAATTGCATACTAAAATGTTAATATATTGTTAAATATTAGTACTATGCGTAACATAGTACCTTTTTTTAGACATATATTTGCATAGGAAGTTAATAGGTAATCAAAGTAATTGGCTTTTACATAGTATTATAATCAATCATCATCACCAACGAATCAATCATGACAGAATCAGTAACTAAACACGAAAGAAACCTCTCTGCATTAATACATGCGAGTACGTTCTCTAAATTCTTTTTTCCGTTCGGGAACTTCATCATTCCTCTAGTATTATGGACGGCAAGTAAAAAGGAATATGAATTTGTAGATCATAACGGTAAACAAGCGCTGAATTTTCAAATTAGCATACTCCTCTACTCTATTCTTGTAGGTATGGTTAGTATCCCTTTTTTCTTAGGCGGCTTTCTTCCTAATATTTTTGACTTTGATCATTTCAGCTTTTCAAATATTCACAGTTTCAACAACATCAATTTTAATTTTGATTCTGACGATTTTTTTGGTCCGTGGATGATACCCGTAGCATTACTTGGTTTGGCACAATCTGCCTTATTTATTATCAATATCGTGTATACCATTTTAGCAACTATAAAAACAAATGAAGGGGAGGTTTTTGAATATCCTTTCACTATAAAATTTATAAAATAGAATCATCAGTTTATATTATATATCGGGTATTCATCACACCCTTAAGAGTTTATTAATCAATCAAAAAATCAATCAGGATGTTTATTCACCTGCCCTGAGCTTGTCGAAGGGTCTATCAAAAAACGAACAGTTAATCTATGCAGACAACAGAGACAATGGAGCAATCCCCTCCGAAAGCGGGACTGCATAAAAAGCAAAAAGAGATTATGAATGTAGAAAATACAAAAGCACAAATGCGTAAAGGGGTTTTGGAGTATTGTATCCTGTCCATTTTAAATGGGCATGATAAATATGCTTCTGAAATCTTAGCTACGCTTAAAGATGCAAAAATGCTTGTAGTGGAAGGTACTATCTATCCGCTACTGACAAGATTAAAGAATGCGGGTCTTCTAAACTACCGTTGGGAAGAATCTACTTCTGGACCGCCACGAAAATACTACACCCTAACTGAAACCGGTAAACTTTTTCTTAAAGAATTAGATACCACTTGGGATGAATTAAGAAAAGCCACCAACCTGGTAACCAACTCAAAAAACAGCTAATCATGAACAAAACAGTAAATATAAATTTAGCAAACATGCTCTTCCATATAGACGAAGAGGCATACAATATAATGCGTAGGTATTTAGAATCTGTAAAACGTTCTTTTGCTAACACGCCAGGCAGCGATGAAATCATTGCAGATATAGAAGCTCGTATAGCCGAACTTTTTCATGATAAATTAGAGAATGAAAGACAGGTAATTACTCAAAAAGAAGTAGATGAAGTTATCGCCATTATGGGGCAACCTGAAGATTATATGGTCGATGAAGACATCTTTGAAGATGAACCTAGAGCCAAAACTTCTTCTTCGACTAAAGAAAGAGTAAAGAAATTATATAGAGATACCGAAAAGAAATATGTTGCCGGTGTATCTTCTGGTTTAGCACATTACTTCGGTATTGATCCGTTATGGATTCGTTTACTTTGGATTTTCTTGACCATTTTCACTTGGGGCGGATTCATCTTTATATACGGTTTACTTTGGATCCTTATTCCTGAAGCTAGAACAACTGCTCAAAAATTAGATATGAGTGGTGAGACTGTAAACATCAGTAATATTGAGCGTAAGGTTAAAGAGGGTTTTGATGACGTAGCGGATCGTGTAAAAAGTGTTGACTATGAAAAAGTAGGTGACACCGTCAAAAAAGGAGGTAAAACGATTTTTGACACCTTTGGTGATATCGTAATGTTCCTTTTTAAAATCTTCGGCAAATTCATTGGTATTCTTTTAGTTATCATTGGTGCCGCTACATTAATAGGTCTTTTTGTAGGTATGTTTACTGTGGGTATTTTAGATATCATTCATGTACCTGGTATTGATTTCTATAATGTAGTTAACTCTACCAACTTACCTATTTGGGTAGTATCATTACTTGCATTTTTTGCAATCGGTATTCCGTTTTTCTTCTTAATGTACTTAGGATTAAAAATATTGGTAAACAACTTAAAGTCTATTGGTACCATTGCTAAATTCTCTTTATTAGGATTATGGCTGATTTCAATTATATGTTTAGTCGTCTTTGGTATTAGAGAAGCTGCAGCACATGCGTATACTGGTAGTACTTCTGTAGAAAGTGAAATAACTTCTATCATGCCTTCAGATACTTTAAATATTAGGTTAGTAGGTACAGATGAGTACGATTATGAAAAGGATATGCATATGGGCGATACCTTTATTTCTTATGACGAAGCTGGTAATAAGGTTTTGGTTTCTGATGATGTTAGATTCCGTATTCGTAAGTCGAAAGACACTTTAGTTCGTGTTCAAATTAGAAAAGAAGCTGACGGACCGTCGAATAGAGAAGCTAAAGATATTGCTAGTCAGATCATATATGAATATGAAGTAAACGGTAATACGATCTCTTTTGATGACTATTTGACCACACAAGGCCCTAAGTTTAAAGACCAAGAGGTACGTGTTAATATATTCTTGCCAGTAGGTACCATTTTAACCTATGATCAAACAAATTCTAGAGATTGGATTACGACTGTAAATACCGATAGAGATGTTGAAGGTCTAGAAGGCTATATCTGGAAAATGACCGAAAGCGGAGAGCTTGAATGTCAAGACTGTCCTGATTTTATTGAAATGGAAGATGAAGATGATACGGGTTCTAATCGCATCAATATCAACGAAAATGGCATCGATATCAATATCAACGATAATGGCGATAAAGGTAAAATCATTATCAACGAAAACGGAATTGACATCGATGTTAATGATAACGGAGAATCGTTTAAAATGAAGTTAGATGAAAACGGCGTTAAGGTTAACACCAACGATAGTATCAACTAATTACAGTTCAGACATCTAAAACAACAATTCAGTATTTATAAATAGAAAAAGAGTTAGAAAACAATCATTTTTACATCATCATAAAATAGTAATCAATCAAAAAACGAACAATCATGACAACATTAGTAAGAATAACAGTAGCACTCGTATTAGCCCTATTACTTTCATCTTGTGGCTTTGATATTAACTTCGGAGATTTTGGATCTGGCGAAAAAGGCAACGGCGTAGTCGTTGAAGAAACTAGAGAGATTACCGGCGAATTTACAGAAGTATCAGCTTCTGAAGGTTTAGAGGTATTTGTTACCCAAGGTGCAGACTTTGATATTGCCGTTGAAGCAGATGAGAATATCATTGACTTAATTGGAACGGATATTAAAAACGGAAAATTAAAAATTCACTGTATTGAAAACATTGGTCGCTCGACTAAAAAGATATATGTAACAATGCCAAACGTTACCGGTATTTACGCTTCTAGCGGTTCTCATGTAACTACTGAAAATAAAATTCAATCAGATAAATTAGAGGTCGATGCGAGTAGCGGTGCCATTATCAATGCAAATGTCTACGCAACCAACATAGATATAGATGCGAGTAGTGGTGCAAATATTACTTTAGAAGGTACTGCAAAAGAAGTTTATGTTGATGCTAGTAGTGGTGCAAATATTAGAGCTAAAGACTTAACTACTTTAGTGGCTACTGCAGATGCTAGTAGTGGTGCAAATATAAGTATCGACGTTACCGATGATTTAACCGCAGAAGCTTCTAGTGGTGGTAATATATTATACAAAGGCGACCCATCTGTTCAAAAGAACAAATCGGTTTCTGGTAGTGTTCATAAATACTAAATTATTCTTCAATCAATTCAACTTTAAAACCCACTGAAATATCAGTGGGTTTTCATTTTTTTGTATACCCCTAATCTGTATATTAGTGGTATGCAAGTACACCTTAAGAAATATACATTACCGTTAAAACATACTTTTAGTATCTCTAGAGAATCTCATGATTTTCAAGATACTATGATTGCATCTTTATCTTTAGATGGAAAAACCGGGTATGGTGAGGCTACCTCAAATCCGTATTACAAAATTACTACACAGAGTATGATGGATGAAATCAATGCCATATCCTCTGAAATTGAAAATTTTGAATTCACAAAGCCTGAAGTTTTTCATGCGTTTTTAGTAGGTAAAGGTTTATCAAACTTTGCCATTTGTGCTTTAGACTTGGCAGCACATGACCTGTATGGAAAATTACTAGGCAAGCCACTCTATGAGATTTGGGGTACAAGCATCGAAAACTATCCAACAACCAACTATACTATAGGTATTGCTGCTATTGATGTTATGTTAGCCAAAATGCAAGAAATGCCGTGGCCTATCTATAAAATTAAACTAGGCACTAGCGATGACGTTGCTATTGTTCGTGAATTAAGAAAGCATACCGATGCAATTTTTAGAATAGATGCCAACTGTGCTTGGACAGCCGAAGAAACTATATTTAACGCTCCGCTTTTAAAGGAACTGGGCGTACAGTTTTTAGAACAACCATTAAAAGCTGATGATTGGTCTGGTATGGAAGAAGTTATGCACCACAGCGTATTACCTGTAATTGCCGACGAAAGCTGCATTGTAGAAAGCGATGTTGAGAAATGTGCACTACATTTTAGTGGTATAAATATTAAGTTGACCAAGTGTGGCGGACTAACCCCTGCCCTACGGATGATAAAAAGAGCTAAAGAATTAGGTATAAGTGTTATGGTAGGTTGTATGACAGAATCGACCGTTGGTATTTCTGCTATTGCGCAGCTGATTACGCAATTAGATTATGTGGATATGGACGGAGCATTATTATTGAAAAGTGATATTGCAACGGGAGTTCATATTGAACCTGACGGAAAAGTTATCTTTTCAAAACTTGCCGGTAGCGGTGTTCAATTGTTAGATTAATGTTTACGATTGATGAATTTCCCGATAGAACTATTGCCATTGATGGTAAAGAATACCTATACTTTGGCGGCACCTCATATTTAGGGCTACAAACCGATACCGAGTTTCAATCATTGTTCATCTATAATATTAAAAAATATGGCACTGCATATAGTGCGTCTCGTAAATCAAATATTAGAATATCAATTTTTGATGAAGTAGATGCTTATTTAGCTGAAATAATTGGTAGTGAAGCTTGTGTGACGATGTCTTCTGGTTATCTCGCCGGTCAGTTGGTGTGCAACTATTTTAGTCCACCCAATTATCAATTGTATTATGCGCCACATACGCATTCTGCCTTATTTAGAAATCAACAAGAATTATTTCAAAGCTGGAACGAGCTTGAAAATGCTATCAAACAGAATTCTAATAAAACACCTGTTCTCTTTTTAGATAGCATTGATTTTCATGGTGATAATTATCCCGATTATAACTTTCTTAAAAATCTACCATTGAAAGATATAATTCTAGTTGTAGATGATTCTCACGGAATAGGCATTACTGGTGAAAATGGTGGAGGTAGTTTCAAATTTCTACAATCACTAGCACCAAAAGAACTTTTAGTTTCTTGCTCTTTAGGTAAAGGTTTTGGTATTCAAGCCGGTGCGATATTTGGCAGTAACAATATGATTAATGCCCTAAAAAATACGCAGTTTTTTGGCGGGGCTAGTCCCTCAACACCTGCTGCTTTAGCAACTTTAAGAGATGCCAGTTCACTTATCACAACTAAAAGAATACAATTGGCAGAAAATCTGAATCTATTCTTGAAAAACATATCAAATAGGTCTCTTTTTGTCTATGCGGAAGGGCATCCTACCTTTAATTTTCAAAATGAAATACTTGCTAATTACCTGGAAGAAAATGATATCATAGTTACTAATTTCAGGTATCCAACAGAAAATGATTCCCTCATGAGTCGTATTGTTATAAGCGCCTCACACACCAATGAAGACATTTTAAAACTTTGCGCCATTCTTAACGCATACACTTCAAACCTGCAATAATTACTACAATTACCTAATTATCATTATGTTATTCGTAATTATTGATGCTATTTTTTGTTAAATTCTGATATTTAATTCGTATCTTTTTAGTACACATTCAACTCTTTTATTAACTAACACCTTACCACTATGAAAAAAATTATAGGATTGGTATTGCTGATGCTACTATTGGTATCGGCCGCCTCAACAAATTCCATCAACGAAAATTACATGCATACCATAGAAGGTACATGGGAACTGGAAAGTTTTTATAATTATGACGGACAACAAGTTATCGACACCGTACCAACTGCCGATGGGTACAGACAGGTTAAAATGTACTATAACGGTAAAATTATGTGGTCGAGATATGTACCTGTAGATAAAATTGGCAGATTCGGTTACGGCACTTATAACATTACTGATGACAGATTAATGGAAACGTTAGAATATGGTGATAATGAAATGATTCAAGCTATGGATACCATGCGAATTTTCACTTTTGAACTTCAACTTAACGATGACAGATTTAGCCAAATAAGTTTAGATGAAGAAGGTAATAGAACATTCTCTGAAAACTATGTACGAATAGATTAACTGAACACATTCAACAAAAAAAAAGACCCCATTCTAACGAATGGGCTCTTTTGTATTTTATGCTATACTAATTACTAGTACTTATCTGCAATTGCTTCTTCAACAGAACCAATTGATGCCAGGTAACGCTCTGCATCTAATGCAGCCATACAGCCTGACCCTGCAGCTGTAACTGCTTGTCTATACTCCTTATCTTGAGCATCTCCACTAGCGAATACACCTGGTAAATTAGTTTTGGTAGATTTCCCTTTTGTAATTAGGTAACCCGTTTCGTCCATATCTAATTGACCTTTGAATATATCGGTATTTGGTTTGTGCCCAATGGCGATAAATATACCTGTAATGGCAATTTCTTCTTTCTCACCTGTTTGGTTATTTACCATACGTAAGCCTTCAACAACTTGTTCACCTAAAACTTCATCTACTTCAGTATTGTAACGTACTTCAATATTTTTAAGGCTGTGAACTCTATGTTGCATCGCTTTAGACGCTCTCATTTCATCTTTACGCACCAACATCGTTACTTTGTTACAAATGTTAGCCAAATAAGATGCTTCTTCTGCCGCAGTATCACCTGCACCAACTATTGCTACATCTTGTCCTTTATAGAAAAAGCCGTCACAAACTGCACAAGCAGATACTCCGCCGCCACGTAAACGTTGCTCACTAGGTATATTCAAATATTTAGCAGTAGCACCCGTAGAAATAATAATAGTTTCAGCTTCTATTTGCTTTTCACCATCGGCAACTACTTTATGTATACCTCCTTTTTCTTTTGAAAACTCAACTGAAGTAATCATACCAATTCTAACTTCGGTACCAAAACGCTCAGCTTGTTGTTGTAATTGCACCATCATTGTAGGTCCATCGATACCTTCTGGGTATCCTGGAAAGTTATCTACTTCAGTGGTGGTGGTCAATTGACCTCCTGGCTCCATACCTGTATACATAACAGGTTTTAAATCTGCACGGGCAGCATAAATAGCTGCTGTATACCCTGCAGGACCAGATCCTATAATCAATGTTTTTACACGTTCTATTTTATCAGACATAATATCAAGTGGTTCAATTCTTATTCTCTACTACAAAAGTAGGTTTTTGAACCAAAAACTTACAATATAGTTATCAAAAGTTTTTATATGATAATTAGTTATGAAGATAAGTATTTACTATTTTTCGCCAGTTTTTCTAGCTTTAAGTCAAGAAAAATGAAGTAAAATGAACTTTCCCCCATTCTTTACGTATGTATAGTAGAACTTATATTATTATCGAATGAAAACCTTTAAATGCGCTATCATAGAAGATTCTAGCACGCAGCGAAAACTTCTTGAGCAAATTATCGAGAAAAATAAAAACCTGAAGCTATTATATTCTTCTAGTGCTAGCCCCGAAAGCTTAGTTGAAGTAAATGGTTTAAAAATAGATTTCTTATTTCTTGATATTGAAATGCCCGTAATGAATGGATTCGAGTTTTTAGCCGGACTAACAATTCGTCCGCAGGTTATTATTACGAGTCAGAATCAGAAATATGCCCTTGATGCTTTTGAATTTAATGTAACGGACTTTCTTTTAAAGCCTTTTAGCAATACTAGGTTCGAAGCTGCGATTACCAAAGCCATTGATAAGGCGAAATCGATAAAAAAGAAACAACCCGAAAGCAAATTAGTAGTAAAGCACAATCTTAAGCAGGTAGAGCTTAATATGCATGGCATATTATATGTTGAAGCTTTGGGCGACTATGTAAAAGTGGTCACTGAAGAACGCAACTACATTATTCTCTCTACCATGAATGCTTTTAACAAAAGACTTGGGTCAGAGAATTTTATACGAATTCATAAATCGTACATCGTTAATTTAAAAATGGTGGAGCGCTATAACCACGAATTCATTGAAATTAAGAATAAGAAAATTCCGATTAGCCGAGCCAAAATAGTTGAACTCGACCAGCTTTTAAATTGTATCGATTAAACCTACTATATTATTCGGTTATCATATCAACCGTTGCAACGGTTCTAAACCCTGTATGTTCTAAAGAAGAATCCATACTAGAGCCCATTCTTGCAGATACTCGGTAACTAGCGCAATACGATGCACTACATAAAAAAGAACCGCCTTTTATTACACGTTCTTTTGCTAGTGGATTGTTTGGTGTAAACGGAGCTTCTGCTCCTGCAGGATTTACCAAAACCGTATTTTTAGCCTTTATCTCTTTATAGTAATTGGTATTATACCAATCGCTCGTCCATTCCCAAACATTACCTGCCATATCATATAGCCCATATGCATTTGGAGGATATGATTTTACAGGGGCACGCAACTCGAAACCGTCAGCAATAGTATTTTTTACAGGAAACTCACCTTCCCAAGTATTTGCTTTTTCCTTTAAAACAGATTCGTCATCACCCCAATTGTAGATGGTGCCATATGAACCTGCTCTAGATGCCAGCTCCCACTCTGCCTCTGTTGGTAAACGTCTATTTGCCCATTCGCAATATGCCAAAGCATCTTCATAAGATACTTGCACTACGGGGTAATTATCTTTTCCCTTAATGTTACTTTTAGGTCCGTTTGGGTGTTTCCAATCTGCACCAATCGTCCAGTTCCACCATTGTGAGAAGTCATATAGATTCGGAACTGTTGATTTCGCTTTTTTAAATGTCAATGATCCTGGTTGCAATATAGAATCGTGTGGTTTTTCGGTACCTGCGGGTACTTGCTTTTTAAGTTCTTCCCAATCAATTCCCTTTTCGGCAACCGTTACATAGCCCGTAGCTTTTACAAATGCTGCAAATTGGGCATTGGTTACTTCTGTGACATCCATAAAAAATCCGTCAACTATTACATCAACTGCTGGTTTTTCATGGTCCATTGCCGCTTTATCAGTATCTACGGCTCCTTGCTTAAAAGTTGCACCAGAAACCCAAACCATGCCATCGGGAGCTGATACTTCTTCAGGTTTTGCACTTAGTAAAGTATGCTCGACTACCTGTTCGGTTTCTTCAACCTTCGCTGCAACTTTTTCTTGAACTTTGTTTTCTTTGGGTTCTGACTTACAATTTACCATACCAAATATTAGTAAACCCAAACCTAAAAACTGTACACTTTTATTCATGCGCTAAATATACTTTCTCTTCTTTAAATTCTACTCTAATACTGCGATTTTAACGAATGGGACTAATTACATATTCAAAAGAAAGGTTCTCAGGTTGAATCTGATATTTCTCCATCGGTAGTAATCCCCAGCTATTATCACCACCAACACCCATTTGGCTATGATCGATATTGATATTAATTAAATCTCTTGTTGGTATATCGTAAGTGTGCTGCTGTCTTTTCTGCATACCCTCATCAAAATCTGAATTCAACTGATGGTGCGCACTGAAAGAGAATAATTCTGGAGCGGTTATTTTTATTCCTTTTCCATCCTTATTTTCGAATGACAAGGTTCTGATATCTGTTCTGTTTCCATTCTCTTGCGGACGAATATATTTGAAATACAAATCGGAAACATTGGCATCGTACACACCTACCAAAGCAGAAGTATTACGATCTAAATAATTTTCGTGTTCTCCTCTACCATACCATTCTACTTGGTCGTAGCTGTTATCAATAATTAGATTATTACCAAATCTTGGCATAATTGGCAAATCGCTGCTCATACCTTTTAACTCGGTGCGTACTAATATTTCACCCTTAGTATTTATAGTATAGGTTACATTTACTTGACCATTTACAGCAGGTAATTCGTAATCTGCACTCAGCTTTAAATCTTTTCTAATTTTAAACGGATTAGCAGTTAGCTTAACAGCATCTATAATCTTTTTACCCTCATTTGAGTTTACTTCTAAACTCATTATATTTTGGGTGTCGGTAGCTTCTTTCCATTTCTTTAAAAGTTTAGGCATATTGTAGCCATAATCATTATCATTTGGTGCTCTCCAGAAATTTACGGTCGGTCCTTTTTGTAATAGATTCCCTTGTCCGTAATCGATAGATGATAAGGTACCGTCTTTACTATTGAAACCGATTTCAAATCCGTCACCTTTTACAATAATGGTTTCATAAATTTTAGTCACCATCAAGCCCTCGATATTTTCTTCAAATACGGAAGGGTTGAAATCTGTTAACTGAAACTGCTCATAAGCCAATAAATAATGCTCAGGTATTAAGGCACTTTCTTTTTTTGTCGTCATATAAACATTCAAATGATATTCAGAACCTGCATTTGCCAATTCTGGTAAGTCTATTTGAACCTCTTTAGTTTCATACGGCGCGATATCTACATCTGCCAAATTACCTTGCCCTACTTCTACCCCATTTTCTAATAATCTCCATGAAAAAGCATATTCAGATAAGTTGGTGAAATCATACATGTTCTTTAAACTAATTTTTCCAGATTTCGGATTCTCAGCCTTAAACTTTACATATTGATACACCTTTTTTACCTCATACAAAGCCGGATGCGCAGAACGATCAGGATCTACCAATCCGTTCAAGCAGAAGTTATTATCATTCTGTAATTCTGCTCCGCCTAAATCACCACCAAAGGCATAAAACTCAACGCCATCTTCATTGGTTGCTTTTAATCCTTGATCTACCCAATCCCAAATAAAACCACCTTGCAATACATCGTACTTTTCAATAGCATCCCAATACTCTTGTAAATTTCCAACGCTGTTACCCATCGCATGTGCATATTCGCACTGAATCAAAGGTCTCTTCGGATTATTCTCTGCATATGCGATAGTTTGGTCAACCCTAGAATACATTGGTGCCTGAATATCTGTATTTGAGAAATTTGTTGCTCCTTCATACTGCACGGGTCTAGTAGTTTCATGTGCTTTCAACCAATCGTAGGTATCAAAAAGGTTTTGACCGTTACCGGCTTCATTTCCTAATGACCAAGTAACAATAGAAGTATAATTTTTATCGCGCTCGAACATACGAATCGTTCTGTCTAAATGCATTTCTCTCCACTCTGGGCGATATGCCGGGTGAATGGCAATTGCGGCTTCATCGCCATCTAAACCTTGGTTGGTGGCTCCCATACCATGAATTTCAATATTGGCTTCATCAACCACATAAAAGCCATACTTATCTGCCATTCTATAGAAAAACTCATTTTTAGGGTAGTGACTGCAACGAATGGAATTGATATTGTTTTGCTTCATTACCTCCATATCTTTCAAGGTAATTTCTTCGCTAATAACATGACCTGTAACTTCGTCATGATCATGAAGGTTTACCCCTTTTATCAATACAGGCATACCGTTTACCAAAAACTGATTGTTTTTGATTTCGATTTTTCTGAATCCGATTTTAGAACTGATTGCTTCGGTGGTGTTTCCTTTTTTATCCTTGAACGTAAAAAGTAGCGTGTATAGATTTGGCTTTTCAGCATTCCATGTTTTTACATTTGGAATTTCTTGCGCGAATTTCACTGTGGTTGTGCCTTCAACTACATCTATTTTCTGGTCTACTTTAAATATTTCTTTAGCACCATCTAATAAGGTTACTTCTATTTGGGTACCTTTTTGCTTTTTGCCTGTATTCGCCAGTTTTAAATTTAAACTGAATTTACCGTTGGTATAGGTGTCATCTAAATCTGCCACTACCATGTAATCTTTTATAGTCGCTTTATTGGTTGCATATAAATACACATCTCTGTCTATACCGCTTAAACGCCAAAAATCTTGATCCTCTAGATAGCTGGCATCTGACCAACGTAATACTTGAACAGATAAATCATTTTTGCCCTCTTTCAGGTATTTCGAAATATTGAATTCTGCAGGCGTTTTACTGCCTTCGCTATACCCCACCATTTCTCCGTTCATATATACATACATGGCACCACTTACGCCGCCAAAATGCAAATACACTTCTTTACCATCCCAATTCTTAGGAGTTTCAAAACTGCGTTTGTAGCTACCTACGGAGTTGATATCGTGAGGAATAAATGGCGGATTCTTCGGAAAAGGATATACCACATTTGTGTAAATCGGTGTACCATGACCTTTAAGTTCCCAGTTAGATGGCACCGTAATTTTATCCCACGCTGATGTATCGAAACCAGCATTGAAAAAAGTAGTTGGGCGTTCTGGTACGCTTGCCGCATAGTTAAAATTCCACTCCCCATTTAAAGACTGATAGAAAGAGGAATTCTCCCAACTTTCATTTGCTAGAGCCGACGTTGCATTCTCATAACGATATAAAGATGCTGTTGGATCTTCGCGATTAATTTGAAATATTTCAGGATTCTCCCACTCCGGATTTTCCCATTTCGGAGCTTGTGCATTTATAAACGCAGTGAATAAAAAGATGCCGAGTACGCAAATTTTAATACAGTTTTTCATGTTCTAGTTGTTCAAGTGTGTTAGTTTCAATCTATGCTAATTCACCACTATTGTAATGATTTCGCATTTTAGCTGTTGTAATTTATAGAAATTCACATTTTAGTGCCTGAGTATTTCAGATACTACCAAATATTCCATCCTTGCAAAATACAATTAAACTTACGAATTTGAAAAGGATACTATGTTGTAGACCATATAAAATGATGCTCTAACAAATGCTATGTTCTTAATTACTTAATAATCCGTTTTCTAGCAGTGGAATCTGAAAACGCTCGGTATCTGGTTTGGTGTGTTCTTTTTTGAATATTGCTGCGGCCTTTTCTAAAATATCAGGATGATCTAAAGCTATATTATTCTTTTCTGTTGGATCGCTCTTTAAATTATACAGCTCTAAGGTTGGCTGCTTGTCATCCTTTAAATGTTGGCGAATGACTTTAAAATCGCCCATTCTAATCGCTACTTGACCGCCATATTCAGGGAATTCCCAATACATGAACTCATGCACTACTTGATTCTCCTCGCCCAATAATGTGGGTAAAAAGCTAATTCCGTCTGTAGCCGGTTTTTCAAAATCTAACATATCGGCAAAAGTTGCTAGCATATCGTAATGTGCAGAGGCATGGTCGCTTGTAGATCTAGGTTCGATCTTTCCTGGCCAGGTAAAAAATGTAGGCACTCTTATTCCGCCTTCATACACAAATCCTTTTCCTTTGCCATACTCACCTTCAAAAGGTTTAGCACTTTCAAAAAATGTAGGATCTGCACCACCTGCATAACTTGGTCCGTTATCTGACGTAAAAACAATCAGTGTATTATCATAAATTCCTTCGTCTTTTAACTGCTGCACCAACTTACCTACATTCTCATCGAAATAAGAAACCATGGCAGCATAAGCTGCATGGGGAGTCTGGTGCGAAAAATAACCGTTACCCTCACCCGACAAATACGGCTCTTCTGGTCCGAATTTCTCCACATAATAATCTACCCAACGCTGCGGCGCTTGTAATGCCACATGCGGAATGGGAGTTGCCCAATACAAGAAAAACGGATTGTCCTTATTATCCTTTACAAAGCCTGTAAGCTCTTTAAACATTAAGTCTGGAGCGTAATCTGTAAGCGTATAGTCTTTATAACTCTCCGGATTTTTTGGGTCTAAGCCTTTTGGGAAGGGTGAACTTGGCGCCACCGTATCATTCGCCAAATGCACGCGGTTTCTATTCTTGTACAAATGCAACGGATAATACGTATGCGCCTGTCGCTGGCAATTGAATCCGTAGAAAAAATCGAATCCCATTTCATTGGGTATGGAGTGTGTATGCGGCGCACCTAATCCCCATTTACCAACCAGACCTGTTTTATACCCTTCATCTTTTAAGTAGTTGGCAAGCGTTTTGGTACCTACTGGCACGGGTCTTTGCCCTTCTAAGGTAGAATCTTTTGCCATGGCTTTATAGTTCCAAACATCACCACGGTCGTTCCACTCATCATTACCACGAATAAAAGAATTGCCTGCATGCTTACCGGTCAAAAACATATATCTGGCAGGTGCACAAACGGGAGCACTAGAATAATGCTGTGTAAAAATCATGCCCTCTTTTGATAAGGCGTCAATATTGGGGGTTTCTATTTTCTCTTGACCGAAAGCACCTATTTCGGCGTAGCCTAAATCGTCGGCCAGTATGTAAATGATATTTGGTTTTTGCGCTATTGGCGATTCAATTTTCTTTTCATCTTGACAAGAAAAAAGCTGAATAGCCAGAAAGAATAATAGAAAGGAATTTTTCATTTTTGGTGGATAGGTTGGTTGTCTTAAAGATACCTATTTTCCTAAAATATCGGTAATCAAACCTTTAAACATTAAAAGCCCAGTATCTATGAGCTTATCGGGAAAATCGTAGTCAGAATGATGTAAGGCAGGCTGATCTTCCCCTGCCCCTAATCCGAAAATGGCACTTTTATATTTTGATGAAAACCACCCAAAATCTTCTCCAAATTTTAATGACTTCGGATGCTCAACTAACGCAACCTGATTTAGGTTCGCTACTTTTTCAATCAAAGCAACACACTCGCTATTATTATCTGAAGCCGGAAAAAACTCGAACCAATCTATTTCTGCTTTTAATTTATGGGTGTTTGAAATTTCACTTACCGCTTGTTTTATTTGATTTTCTAAAGCGGTCATAACTTCACCACTCCAAGTTCGAATGGTATAATGTAGTTCTGCATTTTCGGGAGAAATACCGTAATTCTTTTCTCCTAAATCAATACAAATAGGAGTCAGCAGCGCAAAATTTTTACTATTAGCATTCGGGTTCGAAAACGTATCAAATACTTGAATTAATTCTGCAACTGCCATTGCAGGGTTCACTCCGTTTTCTGGTTCAGAAGCATGCGATTTCTTTCCTGTTAATTGAATTTTGAAGCTTTGTACTGTAGCTGTAAAGAAACCTGATTTTACGATGACAGAATGCATCTTCTCACCTGGTAAATTATGAAGCGCAAAAACATAATCGGGATCGAGGTTTAAAAACCTTGCATCTTCTAACACCCTTGCAGCACCTTCCCCTGTTTCTTCGGCTGGTTGAAAAAGCAGAATCACTTTTCCTTTATTTAACTCAGCCAATGATAACCATTCAGCTAAACCAGCTACAATCGTCATATGACCATCATGACCACATTTATGTGACACTCCGTAGTTATCAGATTTATACTCAAATGTATTTTCTTCAATTATCGGTAAGGCATCTAACTCGCAACGTATAGCGACTGTTGGTCCATTTTCTTCAAATTCATAAACAACAGCGACCCCTGCCCCACCAATAGCGCTAATAATCGCTGTGGGGTTATATTCTTTTACAAATTCAATAATTTGTTTTGCTGTGTTATGCTCCTTACCTGAAAGTTCAGGGTTTTGGTGTAGTTGTTTTCTTAGTTGAACCAAGGTTTTATTCATACTATAAATATAGTTTGATTACAGCTCGATTGGTAATTAATAATTAACTTTTAGAAATAGAAAACTAAAGTTCATAAACGCAATCAATTACAGATTTACACTTGTTCAAACTATCAACTTATAGTATTTCAATTCACTATTTATCCTAATTTTAAAATAAAAATCTAACTATCAGACTTGGTCTAATCTTAGATTTTATTTACCGAATAGTTTCTTCCAAAATCCTTTTTTCGCAGGTGTATCGTCTGCTTCTACATTAGTGATTTTGTATTCTGCATTAGATGAAATTTCTCCTTCTTTTAGTTTTTCTCTTTTTTCAATTTCTGCTATCTGCTCCATAGCTGCTTTTTTATATAGCATTGCACCTTCTGGATCACAATTAAATAGATTAGAATAGCAAGAAGAACTATTAAGATCCATAGGGTTAGGCTCAACAACCTCTGTAGCTTCTAACAAGCCTAATTCATTATCTTTTGCATAGTTCAATGCTTTAAGAAATACATTAATTCTATCGAAAGAAAACAAATTATCTAATTCATTTTTTACTTCAGCATTAACTTCATAGTCCTTCAACAATTCAACAACCATATTTGCCGGAATGTAAACACCTGAACAATAATTTTCAATGATTCTATTATTCACATTACTTGTCAGTTTTTCTTTTGGTAGTATTTGATCCCAGTTTTTAAAATAACTTTCTAATAAACCGCTTTCTGAAAAGGAAAGAGCAGCACCCCTGGTATAGAAAAACTTTTGAAAAAATCCTTGTGCGACTGCAGCATAATAACCGTGACTTTTATCAAAAATATCAGTGTCTTTAGTTTCTGAACCAACTGCAATTGTTTCTTTGTATTTCTCTTTATAAAAATCTTCGATTTTGTATTCGGTCGCTAATTTGTCTATTAGACTTTGATCTTCTAGCACATCAAAATACCATTCACTTATTTGTTTCTCCGATATTGGATGATAGCTTATGTCCCAACCCATATTTTTATTTTTATGGTTTATTATTAATATTCTTATTGACGTAATATTTAAAATCTATTACCTGCCTATTAACTCATATATCTATGTTAACGCTTAAAGCAGGTATATAATGTTTGTATTAGATTTTTAATACTTCCACTTTCTAACAACATCATGTCCATAAATTCCATCCAGAATTTCTTCGCACCATGCATCGACTGTTTTTTGACCGATTTCTTGATTAAAAAAATCTGACTGACAAGAGATCAAGCACCCTTTTAAATAATCGCCTGCATCATCAAATAATTTTGTCAAATATGGTTGTGTATCGTGATCAAAATAGTAAACTTCTAATGTTTCGCTATGAAAACAAAACATATTACCATTGCCCAAATAATCACTAAAAGAAACTAAAAAAGGTAAATATTTCTTATCCTCAGCTGTAAAATCTGGTCCGTATTGAGGTTGGTCTTTCCATATATCTTTTATCCAACCAATTTCATCTATACCTTGCAACACCTCCCCTATTCCTGCAATTCCGAAATTTTGATAAAACAATTTTAAGCTATCAGGTAAAGTAGTTCCTAGCCTTTTTTCTAGCTCTAATATACTCTCAACACCAATTGGTTCTGCTATTTCATCTTCCCAAAAATCAGCAAGCTCTTTTATTATATAGTTAGATTTTTCAAGCCAACTATCTTCCCCAATCTTATCAAAAGGAATGATTATGTCTGATTTAAGTTTAATGTCTATCATTCTTTAAAATATTCATTCTTATTAATCAAATTAATCTTTATTGTTTGATGCTTTCATATAGATTTAATACTACAGTTTTTGGTTGTTGCTAATAGAATTATAAAACAACAAGTTACTATATACTAGGTATACCATCGTATAATAACACAAAAAGAGCACCGCTTTTCAGTGATGCTCTATGTATATACTATACTAAAAAGTACTATTTAACAGAATGTAGAGAACGGTATTCTAACTCTCTTCCAATGAAATAACTAGGTGTATTGTTCTCTAGTGTTTTTTGGTTAGTCCAATTTCCAGATTCATCATACTCATATTCAATCTTATACATTGCTGTAGAAATTCGAACTTCAGACTGACTGTATGGGTCATAATCCAATATTACAGATTCGTCACCATTTTCATTATAATCAATACTCATAAATAAATTGCCATTACTACGGTACCTAGACTCATATTTTTTCTTGCCTGAACCTGCATATTTAGATTTTAAGGTTACAAATAAAGCACCGTCTGCATAGAACCAATTTTCTTCTATTAGCTGATTTTTTTCATTATACGTAAAAGTGGATTTTGTATCTAAGGTATTATCAGAATTGTAAGTCTGCTCCAAAACCAAATTGTCTTTTTCGTCATACTCATATGTAAACTGTGTATAAAATGCCTCATCTTTTGGGTGATCAGCTTTTAGTAATCGCCCTCTTTCATCGTAAGAATATCGTATCTCTTTTATTGGTTCATCATCTGAATTTAATGACCGCTCTGTTATTAAATTATGATTATCATTATAGGTAAATTCAGTTTTATAAGATAAGCTACCGTCTGAGCCCAAAGATTCTATATCCTTTTTATACCCTTCATCATCAAAATGAATTAATTCAGACATTCCTACACCATTATTAAAATCTTCTAGAGAGGTATATTTGGTCTCTTTCATGGATTTTACATTTCCAGAAATACTCATTTTCTTTAAGTCAGATTCTGGTTTAATTTTTTCTTCAGCGCAGCTATTAAATATAAAAAGTGTGAGCGTTAAAATTAGTACTGAGTTTAATCGTTTATTCATAATTATTATTGGTTATTTGATTTTAACGGTTTAGTAAAAGGTAATATTTGATGTACGTTATTTTTTTACTCATTTATTATTTTACTTCTATGGGCTAAGCCCCAATCTCTCATAGTCTCAATTACCTTATCTAATGATTTACCATAATCAGTAAGGCAATACTGAACAGACACTGGCATAGTGCCAAACACTTCTCTATTGACCAATCCGTTTACCTCTAACTCCTTTAATTCTTTTGATAGCATTCTTGGAGTTATTCCTTCAATTTGTCTTTCTAATTCTTTAAAACGTTGTATTTTAAATGAAAGTGCTATTATAATTGGTAATCTCCATTTTCCACCAACTATGTCGATCACATCTCTTACCGGTAGAATAAACTTTTTACATTCTGTTGGAGTGTAACCATCTCCTTTATTCTTATTTACATCCATCTTTGAACACGTTTTTAAAAAATGCTATACGAAAGTATACCGCTATACTATAGTATAGCGGTATACTTTATATATCAAATTTACTATAAATTTGCATGCTACAATAAAACTAGAAATGAAAAAGACATTAGTAATTAGCTATACCCCTAGAGAAAACTCTAATACAAAAAAAATGCTTGATTTTTTTATAGAAAACAATCAAGATAAAACAGAAATAACATTTGTTGACCTAGCAGAAGAAGCACCAGATCTATTATTAAAAGAGCATTTAAACCTTTATGTAAATAGAAATTTTGGTGGAGTAGAACTTAGTGATGAACAGCAAAATATTTTAGCTAAGAATGACAGAATGATGCAACAATTGCTTGAAACAGATTTTGTTGTTTTAGCCTGCCCTATGCATAACTTCTCAATACCTGCAACAGTAAAGGCTTGGTTTGATGCTGTAATACAATCTGGTAAGACTTTTACTTATACAGATACTGGTATTAAAGGATTGTGTAAAAACACTAAAGCTTTGGTTTTAATGACAAGTGGCAGTGATTTTTCAATAGAACCTTACAAAAGTGTAAATTTTGCAACTCCTTTTTTAATGACAGCTTTTAATTTTATGGGAATTTCGGCTGAAGCTATTAATAAGTTTGGAATGATACAATATGCCGATAAATCTGAGCAAATGATAGCAGATGCTAAAGAAGAAATTAAAACCGTAAGTAATACCTGGTATTAAACAGAAATTAAAATAAAAGGCATCACTTTTTAGTGGTGCTTTTGTTAATTAACAACAGATTTAACTCTTCAATATTTTCTTCAGAAAATGATGCCGCTTGTTCGTCATCTAAATCTGTTAAATACAATAGTTCTTCTATTAATGAATTTTCAAAATCACTATACTCCTTCTTATATTCAACTCTAATACCAGAGGTACCTAACAAACATTGCGTAAAAGTGGGCAGTTGCCCGCAGACTTTAAAAAACGTGTTGTTAAATGAAAAATATTGCTCTCTTTCTTTTGATTTTTCATAAGATAATGGATAAGTCCATATTCTAGCCGTTTTGTCTTCAAATGCAGCTTTTCTATTTGCCTGCCCATAAACGGTTTCCCAACTAAATTTTCTGATTTTTGCTTTTAAAAATGTATTAAAGTCCGGTATTTCTTTCTGATAAATGTTTGTTAGTGCAAACCTTAATTCACCTCTATTATTAAAATACTCGCTGTCAATAACTATAATACCACCATAAGTGCCTTTTTCATACTCAAAACTTAAACAACTACCTGTTTGTATAATTTCATTGATTTCTTTTGGTGGTTTTTTTCGTTTTTTTGGATTAGATTTCTCAACACTGATTTTCTTTAGAAATTTAACCAAATACTTTTGCCGTTCATTTAAAAAGTCATCGGTAGCATTTAATCCTTTCAAAATTTTCAAATCTTCTCCTCTTTCAATGATAGATTCTATTTCATTTAGTTCGGGTGTTCGTAAACTTTTTGTTTCCCACAAACAAAAGCCCAAAGCAAAAAGTACATTGTTCTTGTCTTCAAAATCATTAAGACTGTAATTGAACTTTTGCGTGATTAACTTAGATATCTCGTCTGGCTCAAGCCCTAAATTATATTTTTCATAAAAATATTCTTGAACTTCACATGAAGTATCATTTCCAAAAATTTCTGAATTCCAAGTTCCCATTTATGCTTTATCTCTAGGTGCTAAATTTATAATAACTTAATCGTAATTTTCATATATGCTTCTGTAGATAGTTGCTAGTAAAAGTCATAATAAAAACTCCATTCATTAGTTTGGTCATTTTTCGCAAACATTAAACTACCGCTGTCTATTACATTTAAGTTGATTTTTTGATCAGACGTAATTTGCAATACAAACTCAAATCCTTCTCCAAAATCAATTCCTGATTGGCAAAATGACGGAAATCCACCCATTTTATGCTCCTTTTGGTGAAAATCTGCTATGTCATAGTAACTATCAATTTCCCCACTATCTTCAAGCCCATTAATTAACTCTTCCATTTCAGATGATAAACCACCACCATCCCACAGGGGGCAATCTTTATTTATTTCAGCTTTTAAAGGAAACGGTTTTATAAACGATTTGGGATTTGATAATTCTTTAATCGAAATATTATCTAAATTTTCATATTCTCTGATGACCCAATTTTCGCCCATTTTCTCAAAACATTCTGGATATTCATTTGAGATAAAAACCGTTAGTATTTTTGTTTTCGATAAGTTCGGATGAATAAAAGGTAGATTCGGAATATAAATTTGAGCCAATGGGAGCATCAATTCTCCGTTCTTATCGGTCGGAATTGTTTCATCAGACTTATACGCAGTAACCTTCCCTATCCAACTTTCTTCAATTGTGTTTTCTGGTCTAAACCCACCTACTTTAAAAACTGTAGCGTCTTTAGAAATTTTGTCCTTTATATCTTTAATCGTCAATTTTGTTTTATTTAAATTACCACTCGATTAGACCGTCAATTTTAATAGAATTTCCTTTATCATCATCTGTTATAAGCACCACTTTATATTCCCCAGGTTCTATTTTATCTACTATTGCTACAGATTCTACCTTTAAGGGGTTCTCTATATTCGGTATAATAACTGCTTCATATGAATTTAAAACGTTAGCAGCCTCCATATCAATTGTACCAATAAAACTACCTAATATTTCTCCATCATCATAAGCATTGGTTGTGTTTTCTACTGACGAGGTAAATAGAATCTTTGATTCTTCTTTTAAAATGGTAGCTCCAGAAAATCCCGATTCAACTCCGTTTATCTTTGGTAAGTGAAATTCAGTTATTATTGGCTTAGGAAAAGAAATTGAATCTTTTATATATGCCAGAAAGTCTTTGTAAACAAAGTTGAAAATTAAATTCTTGCCACGATTAAAAAGATAGATTTGACCTTTTTGAAAAGCTACAGCTTCTATATTAAGGTCTTCATTTTCCATTACTTTCAATTTTCTTAAATTATTATAGAAATCAGAAATATTATAAGTCTTAACTCTAATTTCACTTTCTAAGAAAATGTGTAAAAAAATATCTCTTTTAGGTGATTTTGAACCCGAACCAAAGCCGATCAATTCATTTTCAGTAATCACTTCTAATGATTCAAAATCTGGCTTGTCTTCTTTTACAATTCTTCCATTCGCTACATTTTCCGTTGCATATATTGGTGTTTTAGAAATGATTTCATCTTCAGTATTTATGAGGTACAAAAACGGAGAATCATCACCAATCGCATAAAAACCGCTTTCTATAGCAACGATACCCGAACCACTTGGTAAATTTTGAATCGTTTGACTATTAGCGACTTCAAAAGTTAAGCTATCTTTTTTGCATGAAGCCACAATCAGCAACAAGGCTATTATCACTATGCTTATTTTCATTTTATATTCTAAAGTAAATTTTTAAAATCAATATCAAATGCAAGATAATGAACATCGGTTATAGCTAATTTTCCTATTCGTTTGCTTTGATAAAAAAGGAAAGGTTTAGCCATTGATTTAAGGTGCAGTATTGATGAAAATTTAAGGGCATCATATAAAAGAAAGTAGTAGAAAACTAACTTGCTTTCGATTTATAAGTGCTATCTATTATTTGGTTATTTGTAATTAGGTTATGTTACCCTTTTAAGTATTATTTTAATTTCTCGGTTATTTTATTATAATAATCAACTCGGTAGTCTATTTCTTCTTGAAGTTCATCAAAACTTATTCTATCGTCATTACTAAATCCTGATATTTTATCTTTTCCCAATTGTGGCGGAGTGCCTGTTATTATTGGGGTTTCAACTACTTCAAAAGATTCTGCATCAGCATCTTTAATTAAGCGATTGAGATAGAATATTTTATTTCCATCTCTTGAATAAAAAAAATGCTTCTCTTTTAATTTTTTCCATGTTTTAGGGTTTGCTTTCGGAATAGCAGCAAAACCATAGAACACGTTATTTTCATCGATACCATACTTACTATCGTTCAATGAAACAAATGTATTCGTGTCTGCCTTTTTTACGATTTTAGTTTTACCGCTGAAGTTATAGTAATACACATGGTTTACATCTTTGCCATAACCATACGGAACATAAGATTCGTCGTATAAAAACATTTTTTTATCAACCCATTCTACTGATTTACCTAGCGAGTGTTTGCCGTCATCACAGATTTCAAAAGAAGAGGGATCTGCATCTTTAATTTTACCCACTAAACTATATACATTGTTCTTATCCTTAGCGTAAGTGAAATTTAATGCTTTGAACGTTTCTGCATCAGCGCTATTAATTCTTGTAGCGCCAGAATAACACGTTTTTTTGTCTTTAGCCCAAATACCATAGAAGTGTTCGAAAGTATTAAGGTCAGCTCCTGCTATTTCTGTTCCTCTATGAAAAACATTTTCACCGTCTGTCCAATAAAACTGGTTTTCATTTTCCTGGTCAAATTCTGTCGAAAGTTTAATCATGTTTTTTTTAATCAAAATATTCAATTCCTTTTCTATTTACCCATCCTTTTTTACCATCCGGGTATTCAAATCGGGCATAGTATTCATTATAATCACTTAAATACTTGTATTTAGGTATTAAACCGATATAAGGATAATAAGTGACCAAATTATTTTTACTTAATAGTAAGTGAGTTCCTTTTTTTGGTTCAATGCTTTTGTAGTCAAAAGAGATTATACATTTTTCTTTTTCTAAATCCCAAACTCCAAACTTACCTGATTTTTTTACGATTATATAGCTCGGTGCTAATGGCTTGTAAAAACTGATATAATACCAGTAATCTTCAGCACTTATTTTCGAAGTACTATTATTAATAAATTTTACTTTTTTAGAACCTTTAGGCAACACTATAATAGTATTGGTGAAATCAGATAAAAGATAATATGTTATCTCTCTCCTATATTCTTCCTCTTTTAAGATCTTTTTTAGAAAAAGTAATTCTTCAACATTTTTTTCTTGAACGATATTCTCTAAATCATCTATAGTTAATATTTTTTTTTCTTTATCGTAGGTTCGTGCATCTGTTTGAAGTTGATACATTTTATGATTTAAACTACCAAATTCGTCAAAATTTAATGGTTCTTTATATGCATTTAGGCTGAATGATTCATGAATTACCTTCAAAACTTTATTCTTATGAGAATGATAAGTTACTGTTCTGTTTTTATCACTATCATTACCCCACATTGTTCTATATTTTTCAGGTTTATTATATTTATTCCCTAAAGAATCTATAAAAAACATCTTATTTTTAGAATCAATAACCTGATGGTATAAGGTTGAGTATTGATAAACTGTTTTCAGGTTTTTAGAAAGTAATTTCCCATTTAAATTATAAATTGAAATTTTTCCTGAATTGAAAATTGTTGCTATATTTCCATATATATTTAAGGAATCGCAGACATTATCAATAATTTTTTCTTCTTTTAATTTGACACCTATTTTAGAATTTAGTATGTCAAAACTAATATTAGAGTTGTTAAAATTAAAATCTTTAACTAAATCATAATCAACTGAATACAAAATATTTCTATCGTCGTTTTCAATGACCTTATAAATATAATTATCATGATGATTCCAATCTACTTTATATTTTTGATTATCTTTTTTAACAATTATGCCTTCATAATTTGTAGACCTTTCTCCATTAGGCCCCAAGAGTATAATTAATGGAATATTTTTAAGTACTTTAAATTTATAAGTACCTAAAACTTTTTCTTCGTTTTGATCTATTTTTAAATAGTATTTATCGTTTATAAAATATATTTGTTCTTCAGGTGACTCCCCTTCATATTCATCTGCTATTATATTTCCTATGAGTTCATTTGAGCTGAATTTGGTATCTATATTTTTAAAGAAGTTATCCTCTTTAGATATCATCTCTTCTACTTCTTGATAAACAGATTCTTGATTTTGAGAGAAAACGGTTACATGAAGAAGTAATAAAAAAAGTAAAGGTATTTTGTTTATCAGAATTTTCATATCAATGGCATACAACGTTAGTATTTGAAATGTAGCATAAATATACACAGACCTATTAGTTTTGCCCTTAAGTCTACATTACGTTTAAGTTGTATTAGGCTTAGTGTTTTATTTTTTCTCGTTATGGATTCTGCCAGTTTAGAACCCGCAATAGCCTAACACTATAAGAACTGCTATTTAATAGTTTCTAGTTTTATATTGCTCTTCTGTCAATTCTATTTTCATATCCTATTCAAATGGCTCTTTTGGGATTTTTTGTAAATTCTCAATATATCTGGCATTATTAAATGGTTTATTGGTTTTCATAATTTGAAATAATTCAACAGATATACATTGTCCTATCATTTGTCTAGCTTGAGAATCATCAAATCCCTGACCCCGCAATCTATCCAATGTGATTTTTGTTTCAGGAGGATTGTTATCCTTAAGTTGATTTTTTATTATTTCAAAAATTTGATTTCTTAATATTTCGTTTGTCTCCATATTTAAATGTTTTGCCAGCTATTGTAAGCAATCGTTTAAGATAACAAGTTATCGTATCCAACTTACTTACCACTAATAAATAACAAAAAAAGCTCAAGAATCTGTTTTTTTAATCTATATGCTTAGAATAATATTGCCTCAGATTAAAGAAGAATTTGTTTGTTTTTCACCTCCGTTCTTCACAAGAAGGGGAAGTCTATATTTGTTTTAGTCACTGGTATTTTTTGATTACTCTACATCAACGCATTTTTTAAAATAACTTCTAATTTCTATGTTTTATGTAGCTTAAATTATGTATAATTTATTTGTTATATATTCGTTTTAACAGTAATTAAACCTGAATTATATGGCAAACAAAATAGCATTATTACTTTTATCGATGATTTTAATACTATCATGTAATAAATCAGAAGAAAATGTGCCAGAAATAAAACCAATCGCAACTTACACTGTAAATTTTGACACAAATGGTGGTAATGCAATCGACCAATTAAATATAAAAGAAGGCAATAATATACTTAAACCAACTGACCCTACAAAAGCATGCCTAGATTTTGAAATTTGGTATACTGATCAAGATTTAACCAACGTATTTGATTTTACTACCCCAATAACAAGTAATATAACATTGTATGCGGGTTATAAAGAAAATTTGATGCCTATCGATAGACTTGAGCTAATCAAATTAATAGCCTGCGGAGTTGTACTAGATTTGATTAACACGAGTAATGTAACTGATATGAATCGACTTTTTTTTGGTGACAAAACATTAAATGGTAGTATATCAGATTGGGATGTTTCTAATGTTACCGACATGTCTGAAATGTTTTCTAAAAATGAGACTTTCAATCAAGATATAAGTAATTGGGATGTTTCTAAATTAGTAGATATGTCTGAAATGTTCAGTGAGGCGAAAGCTTTCAATCAAAATCTTAATAGCTGGGATGTGTCTAATGTTGTAAACATGAATCTAACATTTTCAAGAGCTTATATTTTTAATCAGAATATAAGTGGTTGGGATGTTTCAAAGGTTCAGGACATGTCGTATTTGTTTAATCAAGCAGTTGTTTTTAACCAAGATATTAGTGCTTGGAATATTACTAAAGTTAAAGACATGGCTGGAATGTTTAGTGGTGCAACTGCCTTTGATAATGATATTACAAATTGGGATGTGTCTAATGTGAATAATATGAATGGTATGTTTTCATTTAATACGACATTCAATCAAGATATTGGGGGGTGGAACGTATCCAATGTGACTAACATGGCTAGTATGTTTTTAGGTGCTGAAATTTTCAATCAAGATATCAGTAACTGGGATGTTTCCAATGTGGTGAATATGAATGTAATGTTTGCTCAAACTGATGATTTCAACCAAGATATTGGTGGTTGGAATGTCTCCCAAGTAGTTGGAATGAACGGCACTTTCTTTAAAGCAAAATCTTTTAACCAAGATTTAGGTGATTGGGATGTTTCTAGTGTTCGTTTTATGCCAGAAATGTTTAAAGGCAGCCCATTTAATTTTGATATAAGTCGTTGGAATGTTTCCAATGTGGAGAATATGTTCGAGATGTTTCGTCAAGCGGTATCTTTCAATCAAGATTTAAGTACTTGGAATGTTTCCAGTGTTCAGAATATGTCTGGTATGTTTTCTCAAACAGATGAATTCAATCAAGATATTAGTAATTGGGATGTATCTCTTGTTACTAATATGCAATTCATGTTTTCTGAAGCTAAGTCATTTAATCAAGACCTTAGTGCTTGGAATATGGTTAATGTCGGTAACATTTCGAGAATGTTTTCAGAAGCTTCTAATTTTAATCAAGAAAATATAAAATCATGGAATATTCAAAATACAACATTAATTGAAATGTCCCTATTTGGTACAGCAATGCCTTTAACTTTTCGATTTGATAACCTACCAGATGAAAGTCCATTTTAAATATGGATAAACATTCAATTCTTTTTTTAACTATTGTTAATTCGAACAAGGGATACTTATGTCCACGTTCATATTAGGCTAACAAGTTACTTAACCATCTTATATGCCAACTAATACAAAACAAAAAAACCATCACTTTTCTGTGATGGTTTCTATATCAAAAGCCTAAATCTTACGACTTGGTTTCCTTTATTGTAATCAGTTAAGAACCAATTGACACTTTTTATCTTAACACAACTAGTTATCTACAGCGTCAACGATATGTTCCCAATTCATTTGCTTAGCATAGTCGAATGCAGTTTTTCCTTTTTTATTTTTCATGGTTTTGTCCGCACCCAATTCTAATAAAATATCAATGGTGGTTTTATTACCAGCAATAGATTCTCTATGCAACATATTATTACCATTTTCATCTATTACCTCAATTTCATTCGGATTTTCCTTAAAGAATTCACGAGCTTGTTCTGCCATATTTTTAGCCATTGGATGTTCTAAAAGATTCTCTGGATGTTCTTTTTGTTCAAACACTACTTGAATATCGTTGAAGTCTCCAAAATCGAGTCCCCAAGCATTATCATGGTTTTTTCTTTCTTTCTCACTCATATTAGAACGAAGAACTTGAATCGTATAACCACCGTAAGTTTTTCCCTGTATAGCCAGCATCCAATCGCTTATTTCATCTAATACTACCGATACGCTATCGCCAATAGCAACATTTGTTAATTCATTTGGAGCGTTCATTAAAACCCCATTAATTTTTTCTCCATCAAAATTAATCTCATTGATCCACATATGTTCAACAATAGGATCTTCCAATTCATTAACTTTTTGCTTGAAAGGTATTTTAACTATTGCCAAATCTTGCGCAGGAACTATTCGCCTATATTCCCAATATAACTCTCTCCAAAAATATTTAAAATTCTGTTGCGCCTTCAAATACGCGTCTTCCATTTTATCATCTTGTTGGGCATAGAATATTTCTTTCTCCTCATTTGATTCTTCTTTTTCGTTTTTGTTCCCAAATAGTTTTCCAAATATTCCCATTGATTTTTATCTATTTATCAAGGCTTAAACCAGCCTTTTTAAAATTTAATTCTGTTATTTATTTTGCAACTACTAGTCAAATATCTCACCAATAACTATAGCCGTTAACGACTTTATAAATATACACAGACCTTTCGGTTTTGTACTTATTAGCTATGTGTTATACACCGTGTTGTGTGCAGGTTTTCTCCATTCAGTTTTTAATTCAGTCCATTCCGCCCAAAATTGTCGAAATCCGTTTTGGTCAAATTCTTCATTGGGCACTTCTTTCTCATTTGGGTCTCCGTAAAAGGACTCTACTCTATCTGTAAAATCAAGAACGATATTTTTATATAGTTCAAATGAGATGATTGCAACTGTTCCTTTTTCTGTCGTTAGTTTTACGTAACCGTTTTCGTGTTTAATATTCCAATCAACACCTTCATTACAGCCTAAAATCGAAATATAATTTTTTTTCTCGTCTGGTATCATAAAATGTCCACAACAAGGTACTAATTGACTTCCAAAATCATCAATCGTATAATCAATTTTAAGAGTTCTCAGTAGATATAATCCAGTTGCTGTCAAAGCCCAAGAATCCGATTCCAAATTCGACAATATTTCATCTCCGATTTTTATAAATAAGACTCCATGAGAACATAAATCGGCTTTATCGTCAACTCCATCATCCTTTATCCAATGCTGTCTTAAAATCTTTATTTCAAATTCTTGGTTCGTCATTTCTAAAATGTCAAATACTAAAATACGCCTACAGATAAGCTTTAGTTTTAAACGGCATATAAATGCACCTATTTAGGTGCTTTATAAGCTAAAGATAAATGCATTACTTTAACTTCTAGACAGTCACGAAAAGAATGTATTATTTTTATTGCACTTTTTTCTATTTAGTTGAAATTTTTAAATCTCTATCGAACAGTTTAGAGAAAGTAATAGGTAATTCTCTGCCAGGCTTATAGTCGACCAATAATGTTTTTGAAATTTCTAGCCCACGTACTAAACTAGGGTAACAGGCTTATAGTATTTTCGAAATATTTTTTTTTACTCAGTTAATTGTTATTTCCTCCCTAAGATAATAGTGACATCATTTCCTACAAGGTTTACATGTTTTTCTTACAGTTTTACAACATTAATTATTAAAACATCCTTTTTGAGGTCATCTTTAATCTTTAATTAACCTAATCTTATTATGCCTACAAAATATTTTGTGTTTTTACTGTTTACGATGATGGTAAATTTTACCAGTATCGCACAAGAAGTAGAAGCCATCAATAAAAAAGGAAGCATAGTTACCGTAAATAATAATACGGTCACTACAGCTTTAACGGCACCCACCAACCCTATTGAAAATGATGTTTGGTTAGATACTTCAGATAATGAAAATACGAGACCTAAGATATGGACTGGCACAGCATGGGTAACTCTTGACTATACAGGTACCCCTGGATCTATTTTTTATACTGGTGCTACCAATAATCCTACTCAAGATAACAATAATCTTTTTTGGGACACAACCTCTTCAAGCCTAGGTCTGGGAACGAATACCCCAGATGCCAGATTGGATGTAGAAGGTGGCACTGTTCGCTTATCTGACTATGGCGGCGGCACTATTACAGGAACAGCAACCAATATATTGGCGGTAGAAGCCGACGGCGATGTTATTGAATTAGACGTAGCCAGCTTAGGAACGGACAACCAAACTGCGACCGAGGTAAACATCACAGATGTTGTAGACAATTTTACCGCGACCAATGTTGAAGATGCACTTACAGAATTGTATACAACAATTAATACTGTTGGTAATGCTTGGGGTGATCTAGGAAACTCAGGTACCGATGATACCGTAAATTTTATTGGTACTACAGATGATCAAGATTTAATTTTTAAACGAAATAATATTTCCGCTGGTATTTTAGACGCTAGCAATGCTGCCTTTGGTGTTAATTCGTTATCCGTAAACACAACTGGTTCTGATAATGCTAGTTTAGGACTTAATTCGCTTAGATATAATACGGATGGGAATAGTAATACAGCATTAGGTAAAGATGCTCTTTTGTCTAATGTTACAGGTAGCTCCAATACAGCTACAGGTACAGGCTCACTTTCTGGAAACACTACTGGTAGTAGTAATACAGCAACAGGTACGTTTGCATTAGCAGGGAATACCATAGGTGCGAGTAATACTGCGGTTGGTTCATTATCCTTAAATAAGAATATCGGAGGAAGTGAGAACACGGCTATAGGTGTTAATTCACTTACACAAAACACCTCTGGAACAAAGAATACAGCAAGTGGTGTATTTGCTCTTTTTGATAATACTACAGGAACTAACAATACAGTAAGTGGTTATGAATCTCTCTCATTTAATACTTCAGGAGATTATAATACCGCTTTGGGATCAAATGCGCTGTATTCTAATACTACCGCAAACGAAAACACAGCGGTTGGTGCAAATTCACTGTATTCTAATAAAACAGGAACTAATAACACCGCAATGGGAGCAAATGCACTTAATGCGAATACGACAGCAAGTAATAATACGGCAGTTGGTAAAAATGCTTTGCTAGTAAATTCTTCCGGAAGTAGCAATGTAGCCTTGGGGGTGTTAGCGCTTTCTACCAATAATGGGCATTATAATACGGCTACAGGAGCAAATGCTTTAGCTGCAAATACAACAGCAAGTTTTAATACAGCAAATGGTTTTAATTCACTTAATGCCAATACAACAGGAAGCAGCAATACAGGGCTTGGTGCAAACTCGCTTTTTTCTAATTTAACAGGTGCTGCTAATACTGCATTGGGTGCTAATTCACTTAATAGTAACCTTTCAGGAAGTAATAACACGGCAACAGGAAGTGGTTCTCTTAACGGTAATACAACAGGAGCTAGCAATACGGCAATTGGAGCAAATTCGCTTAATGGTAATACTACAGGAAATCATAATGTAGCAAGTGGTACAAATTCACTTTTCAAGAATACAACAGGAAGTGGTAATATAGCAAGCGGTGTAAATTCACTCTTCAATAATACAACAGGAACTTATAATATCGCATTAGGATTTGGCTCTCTTAATGGAAATATAGTTGGAAATTATAATATAGCTATAGGTGTAAATAGTTTACGAATAAATGAAGCGAGTCATAATACCGCAATTGGAACTAGTTCTCTTTTTGATAATACAACAGGAATTGGTAATACTGCATCTGGTTATAGTTCATTGCCAAATAATATCACAGGAAATTATAATACTGCCATGGGGTATCTTGCCTTAAATTTGAATACAACAGGAGATAATAATACTAGTCTAGGTTATCATTCTTCTAGAATACTAACTACCGGAAGCAGTAATATAGCTGTTGGTCACAGATCCTTAGACAATGTAACTACAGGAAGTAACAATATTGGAATAGGCTATTTGTCTAATGTTCCTAACGGTGCAGCTAACAATCAAGTAAGAATTGGTGGTACAGCAGTAACATATGCAGGTGTACAAGTAGCATGGACTATTACATCTGATAGAAGATGGAAAAACACAATTAATGACTCTAATCTAGGCTTAAGTTTTATAAATGAATTACGCCCAGTTTCGTATTACCGAAATAATGATGAAAGTGCTAAACTTGAATATGGTTTTATTGCTCAAGAGTTAAAAGAAGTATTAAAAAATAATGATGCAGAAAACAGCGGAATTATATCTGAAGATACGGAAGGCATGCTAAGCGTTAGATATAACGATTTAATGGCGCCAATGGTAAAAGCTATGCAAGAGCAAACAGAAGAAATTAAAGTATTAAAAGAAGAGAAGGCGGCAATAAATAAGCGTTTACAGGCTTTGGAAAAAGCCATTCTTGAGTTGCAAAATAAATAAACCAGGTATACATGGATAGTTATTTAGACACTAAACCATTATTATTTTAAACAGTGTTGGCACTAGTTTTGTTGTTTATAATCCAATTTTCAACAATTGGCCATATTTCTTTTTTTGAACTTTGAGATTTTAAAATTCGACTGTGATTATAGTTTTCTAAATTTCCATTTTCTTTTGAATAAAAAAGGAACTTATTTTCGTCGTTTTCAAAGGCTCTTAGAAATTTCTCACAACCTACTTTTGGTGCTATAAAATTATCGCCTTTTGCACAAATTGACAATATTGGTACAGTAATCTTATTCATTTCTTTTAAATAATCAAAACCATTTTCTCCAATAAAGTTCTTTTTTAAATTCCAATCAAACCATTGTTTCATTGTATGGTAACTTTCGCTATGTTCAGTTGAGCCAGCAGTTTTTGAAGGAACTTTTCCTAATAATGCCGTTAAATATTTACTTGACAATATTTTTATTCTACTACTTAATTTTTCTCCAGCTCCAAATGCTTGTACTCCAAATAGCGTAATACTGTTGATTTTTAAATTGTAATTCGGATTATTTATTAAAAACATTGTCAAAATAAGTCCACCAGCACTATGAGTTACACAATCTATATTTTTTAAATTCTGATTGTTAAATAGAAAACTGAATGTTGATTTAATGTCATATTTTGCAATAGTCTCAAAATTAAATTTTTGCTCTGACCTCGAGCTCTTTCCGTGATTTCTCCATTCCATAATCCAACACGTAAATCCTTTATCAGTCAGGTATAAAGCAATTCCATCACATATTTTTCTGTTAGAAAATGTTCCGTGAGTTAAAAAAATATGTTTGTTTAATATTTTTTCCGAATTCAATTTCCAAAGAGCAATTCTTTGATCATCCTCTGTTTTTATATGGTAAAGTTGTTCTTTCAGTGTTCGGTTTTAAATTAATTCTAACGGTTAGTATATACGGTAAAGCCAGACTTCGCCAATTTCGATAGCTAACGGGAATAATTGGCTCTCTTTTACTACTTAAATCACGTTCAGTTCTGTGAGACTGTAGGCTTACCCTTCTTGTAGGCTTCCCCTTCTTAGGACACCTCTAAATTCGATAAATAATTATTATTTAGGTCAGATTTGATGAAGAATTTAAATTCTTCATCAAATCTGGGCTTGAATTCTTTAGGTGATATATTACCTAATGATTTATGCGGATGGTTAAAATTATAATCCTCCCGCCAGTTATCGCTTATCTTTTGAAGCTGATAAATGTCATTGAAATAATAGGCATCCAATATGTATTCTCTAAAAAAAAGATTAAATCGTTCTATATATCCGTTTTGCATTGGCTTTCCCGGTTGTGTATATTTTATTTCTATAAAATTCTTTTTACACCAGTTCATAAAAGTCTTAGAGGTAAACTCCGGACCATTATCACACCTCACGTATTTAGGTGTTCCTATTTCATCTTTTAAATGATCCAATGTTTCAATTACGGCTCTCGCCGGATAAGAAAGTCCTGCATCTATTACCAGAGCTTCCCTGTTACAATCATCCAAAACATTAAATACACGCAACTTTCTGCCATCGGTAAGCGCATCGCTCATAAAATCCATACTCCAGCACTCATTTAGTGTTAAAGGTGTTTCCAAAGGTTGTTTTATACGTTTAACCAAACGCTTTTTATGTTTACGCCGTAGACAGAGTTTCATCTCGCGGTACACACGTAACACTCGTTTTCTGTTCCATTTTAAGCCTTCACGACGGATCTTGTAATAATATTCATCAAAACCTCTAGTTGGGTATGATTCCGCTAATGCTGTAAGCTTATCAATAACCTCGCTATCATCTTTCTTACTTTGGTAATACCACATCGATCTACTCAGGCCTACAACTTTACAGGCACGGATGATTGGAACTACAAACGTTTTGATAAGATACTTTACACGAACTCTCTTGTCGGAAGGCTTTAGAACTTTTTTGACAATACGTCCTTTAGCATCTTATTATCAAGACTCACATCGGCATACATCTGTTTGAGCTTATTGTTCTCTTCTTCAAGCTCTTTTAAACGTTTAAGCTGCTGTTGCTCCATACCACCGTACTTCTTGCGCTAATAGTAAAACGTGCTTTTATCAATTCCTAATTCTCTTGAAACATCTCCAACGGATCTTCCTTGTTCATTTTCTTTTAAACCCTTGATAATTTGACTCTCGCTAAATTTGCTGTTTTTCATCGTGACAGTTTGAATTTAAAGTTAGTAAATTCGAATTATGAACTGTCCTGTTTTTAGGGAAACCTACAATGTTAATAATAAAGTACTTTATGTTTAAGAAACTATATGTCTTAGTGGTCTTTTTTATGTTTTGTTTTAATTTTATTTTTAGTCAAAAAAAAATAATAATAGAATTTACTCCTGAATTAAATAAAGAATATAAATACAAAACTAAATCTTTAATAAAAATAAATAATGATGCTATTTTAATGCATAACATTTGTAAAACTTCTTTTATTAAAGAAAAAAATATTTACAAAACGCGAAGTGAATTTGAAACTTTTGAAGTTATTAATCGCGACGAGTTATTATTCTCTTTACAAAAGGAATTAAATAAAGAATCTAATAATGGGGAATTGTTTTTTACGGATTTTTTAAAAAATGAAAACTTTAATACTGTTTATGATGAAAAAGGAAATATTATTGAAGCCTGGAGTATTAACTCAATAAACCATAACGAGTATTTAGCAGAAGATGAAAAAGAAATTATTACTAAATTATTTGAAAATTTCAACCAAGGTGTTGATCCTTTTTATTTAAATAAAGAGTTTATTGTTGGTGAAGAATTTAAAATTAATAATTCCGTAATAATATCAAACCTAAATTCAAACACAATAGGTAAACTGGCATACATTAAAGATAATAAAGCGATCTTTAAAATAAAAGCAAACTATTATACAGCGATAAGAGATCGTAATAGAAATATTATTGAAAAGAAAGCGAACAATTTTGAGGCTGTATTGAGTTTAAATATTACTTCAGGAATACTTCATCAGTTTAAGTTTATTTTTGAATCTGGTGATACAAATATTGTTTTTTCATCTGCTTTAGATGGTGATACTTTTACAGAGCCCAGCGCTTATAAAAGAATCCGTTATTTTTATAAGGATAAGGGTAGTAATGTATATTTAAACCCTGAATTAATTAGTGAAGATTCTTTGAGAATAATGTTAGCAAAAAAGCACTTTAAAACAAAAGAAAGTGCTATTTCTAAAATAAAAAACAGCGAATTTCTTTCAATAAACAGAAACGACCTTGGTTATCATAAAAACTGTTTTTCTGTTGTTTCTAATTTAAATTTACTAGAATTGGATAGTAATATGTTTGTTACCTACAATAAATTAAAGGCTTACAATAAGAACAATGAATTATTATTATCACAAAACTTAGGTGCTTTTCAACACGACTTAATAAATCACCAATACGATAAAGAAATATCTATTTCGTATGACTATTGTAATTTAAAAACAATCGATTATATAGAAATAGATGCTACAATTAAGGGTTATTATGGTGCTATAAAAGAAGTTGAAATAAGTGACGAAAACAGCAAAGAATACGGAGTTAATAGAATAAATAAAAACGAAATAGAAATTAGTAATTCTACTAATTTTCATCTGTTTAAAAATCGTCATAATAATAATTTATTATCGATTAAAAGCATTAAAACAACCCCTTTCTCTCGTGCTATTAAGGAAGAGTATAACTTGAAAGACTTAACTTTAAATGACGTTTTTTTATACAGTAATGTATTAGAAAATAATAAAGATGGGTTTAGTACTTTCTATTTTGAAGAGGATGTTTATAAAATAGTAATATTGGTAGAAGACCAAAAAGTTGAAATAAATAAAACATTTAAGCTACTTAATTAAAATGTTAGTTTTTAAAAGCGTTTAAGAGTAATGCTTTATCTTCTTTTTTTAAATTTATATCTCTTGACTTTAATTCATGTATTTGCTTTAATACGTATTCATATGCTGTAAAACCTTTATCATCTTTTTTGTTAAAATCGCCTCCATTACTTTTTATAACTTTTACTACTTCTAAAATTTGTTTTAAGCATTCTGATTCATCATATGTAAATGAAGACTTTCCTTTTACTCTAAAACCCATAATTTCATTTGTATTACTAGCGATAGTATGCAATAGTGTTTTCCCTTCATTTCCTATAGTGTTTGGGTTAAAGCCCCTCTCTATCATCAGTGGTATTTTTCTTACTGAAGCATTATTATAAGAATCTTTATGTATATATTCAAATGCAATCATTTTTTGTGCTATGTTATTTTTATTATCAAGCAAGGTGTTGATGTTTAGCCCCCCTTCTAATAAAGCATCTGTAGCATCCATTTTATTATAAACTAAAGAATAGATCAGTAATGTGGCTTCATCATATGCTATTTTTTTATTTAACAAATAACTTACCATAGATGCCTCACTTCTAATTGAGGCATTAGCAAGCAGACTTTTTCCTCTATGTTTTTCTGTCTCAATATTTAATCCTAAAATTTCGAATTCTCTTATTACAGAGGCATTTCCATATCTAAAAACATTCCATAGTTTTCTTCTTAACGCATTGCATCTTTCCTCTTTATTTTCTATAGTATTAAAATAGTTGTTTATGTATTTGACATCCCTATAAGCAATGGCCTGATCGATTGTTATGGCTTTTGGAATAAATCCTTTACTTAAAAGATAATCGGCCACGTCTTGATACTTAAAATAAGTACCCCTTCTGCGACAAAAAGCACTATAAAAAGCGCCATTTTGTTGATTATATCCAATCTTATAGTTTATTTCTGTTAACAAAGCACCAACATTCAATAATGAATCTATTTTTGATTTTTCAGCATGATCAATAGCATGATATAATTTCAACTGTAGTTCAAAGTTTGGTAAGCTTTTGTAGAAGTTTACAATATTATTTTTTTGTTTTTTAGATATATTTTTTATTAAAAACTGTCCATGAAATGAAGGCGATGAAAACTTTTTGGTTTGATAAATAGTATCATTAAATACAAAAGCGTAAACTTTCTTAACATTTGCCGACGTTGCAAGATCTAAATCTAATACACCATCTGCATCTAGCTGAAGTGTTAGGTTATAGGAGTCATTTTCTTTTTCGACGATAATACTTTTAAAATTATTTACGGTTACAACTGGTTCTTCATATCCGTACTTATTTTTTTTCTCTTTAACATCATAAAATATTTTAGAGCTTTTTTTTCCTTGTTCTTGTAATTTAATTATAAAGTGATTTTCATTCGTATAAGGATTCTTATTGAATTCTATTTTTTCTTGAGCATTACTAAAAATAGTTGATAAAATTAATATCCTTAATATATATATATTCATTTGGCTTAGTTATTACACACTAAATTATAATTGTTTACTATTACTCCTCTTGCTTTTAGCTTACATAGAACATCATCATGATACCCTTCAAACGGCACATAGAATTCTTTCATTTTTTTAAATGATAATACTTTTTCAGGAACCTGTTTAAGTGTGAAATCGTTGATCATAAAACATTCTAAATCTTCATAGCTATAAATAATATCAGGTATTTTTGTAAAACTGTTATCTAGTAAATTTAATTTTTTTAAGTGCTTTAATTTTAAATTAAACTCACTCAAGTTATTCTCTCTTAAGTCTAAACTGGTTAAATTGACTAAACCATTTATAGCTAAATTATGTAATTCATTTTTAGAAAGATTTAACTTTTTTAATGATTGTAAATTATTAATTTCTTTTGGAAGTACTTCTAATTTATTGTTTGATAAGTTTAATACCTCACATTTTTTTAAATTTTTTATCGTAATAGGTAAGTTTGATAAAATCATATTAGATAAGTCAAGTGATTTTACTTTTGATAAAACTTTAAAATCTTGTTCTGTAAACTCAAATACAGGGTTTGATGAAAAATTAAGATATGCTATTGTTTTTTTGGGGAATAAAGGAAGGTTAACGAGTTCATTTTTACTAATATTTATAGAGTCTAACCTGATAAAATTTGAAACGTTTAAACCACTAAAATAATTATCCTTAATATTTAAACTTGTTAGTTGTTCTTGTTTTTCAATACCAGTTAACGCTTTTAATTTGCATTTTTCTAATTTTAAAACTTCAAGTTTATTAATATTACTAATATCAACGTTTAAGGACCAGCCAGGATTACTTAAGTTTAGATACTTTAAATTAACAGATAAGGGGGTGTACGTACCAGTAATAGCTGTGTTTGAAAAATCAAGATACTCTAATTGAGTTAATGAATTAAATAAGCTAATATCACCTTCTAAATATTTATTATCTTTAAATGAAATGTATTTTAATTTTTTTAATTCTAAAATTTTGCTTGGTATTTTTTTAAAATTATTTTCTGAAAAATCAATAGATTCAAGCTCTTTTAATGCTAAAAATTCTATTGGGATTTCACTTGAATTTATATATGATTTTATAATTTTTAATTCCTTTAAATTCTCTAATCTTCCAAATAAGTGAATAACCTTTTTAAGATACACTTCTTTTAGATGTAATTTTTTTAATTTCTTTAAGCCAAATAAGTTTCTTGACATCATCTCATGAATTTTTAAACCAGATAGCTTTAAGGTTTCTAAATTTGATAAATAAATAATAGAATTTGGTAAGCTGCTTAAATTAAAATTACTTAAATCCAATGTTGTAATCTTACAGTCTTCTATTACAAGTCCTTTCCATTGTTTATAATCGTTATCGAAACTCCAACCAAGTTTAGCTAATTTAGAATTTTCAGTAATCAAATCTTGTAAAAATTCTTTTTCATTATCACTAATACAACCCGCGCAAAACTGATGACTTATCAATAATAAAATTAAAAATATTTTTTTCATATAAGAATATCGTTTGTAGTTAACTTATTTTTTAGTTCGATTGTTTTATGTAAATCATCGTTAATTGTTTAAAATTTTGAACACTATTAGTTATTTGTTTTTTGTAAACATATTTCAGGACGGGTCAAAGTTGGTTGTCCTAATTTAACGTTAGTATTTATTAAAATAAATCCTTTTTTCAAGGCTGCCCATTCTTTTTTATGGAAGTTTTTTAAAGCATCTTCATTGCTTGGAAATACTTTTGTTGTTGTTCTAAGTTTATCTTTTTTCCCAGTTTCAGAAATCAGATTTTCTCCATCCAAAGTTAAAATTATTATTTTTTCGGAATCAGAATTGATTAATTGGTGTATTATTTCCATCTGTTTTTATTGACTTTCTTCGGTTGTGCTAAGCGTATTGCGGAGGCAAGAAAACTTTTCGTTTCCGTCTGCGAACAAAGCTAAAGCTTATTGCCCGCCCGAACGTGCCTTATCGGTACGGGCGGGTTTAGTTTTATTTTTTATTGTTCAAAGCTAAATCCATTCCCGATAGCTATCGGGATTAGCGACTTCATAAATATACACAGACCTTTCGGTTTAGCCCTAAAATCCGCATTACGTTTAGGCTTTGTTGTGCGGCGTATTTTCTGTTTACATTGGCTTAAAATGCACTTCCATACTAGGTAATCCAGGTGGGTCATTTTGTCCAGAAACAAGAATAAGAATCAGTTTATTAGTGTCAATAAATTTAATTCGAGAAGTTGTTTTTTCTTCAATAGAAAGCTCAACATATTTATTTTCAATATCATAAATCCATCTACCACTTTTATTATCTTCATTTTCACTAATTATGTCATATTTGCCATCAGAGTGAAAATCAAAATCAAAATCAGCAGCACCCGGTAGTTGTCCAATCTTCATCCCTCCCATAAGTGCATATTCAATTTCCCATTGCTGGCATAAAATGGATTGTAATTCCGATTCGTCAAGATTAATGTCTTGAGCAGAAAGCGTAGAATTCATTCCAATTATCATTAGAATATAGAATAATGTGTTTCTCATTTGTATAATTTTAATTCAATATTGTTAGTTGCTCAATATGACGCACAACGATTTAGCTATGAACAGTACGGGAGCAAACTAGCGTTTGCTTTCCGCCAAGCACGTAGCGAAATCTTTTGGTTTTGTTTTTTCTTTTTTTGTGTCAAAGCGAAATCCGAAAGATTTCGCGACATTCTAAATATACTCAGACCTTGGCGTTTAAAATCTAAGCCCGTATTGTTTATAGGTTTTGTTGGCATTAGTACTTTTCCGTCCAGATTGTTTCAAACCATTCACACACCACTAGAATTTCATCTGTCGCTTTTTGTCCATTTTGTTCTAATGAGTTCGCAAAAATTTCCCAATGTGCTTTTTTCCATTCTTCGAGTGGTTTAATATTAGTTCCCATATCCAATTCAGCATATTCCTTGGAAATGTTCTTAAATGGTATTGTGTCTACCTTTGTATTCTCAATTATTGCTCGCGCTTTTCCGTTAAAATCCGTTACAATAAGTTTTGCCCCTTTTTTTGGTAAATCAACATTTGCTTCTTTATACCAAATATATAAACCAGAACTTGCCCTCTTTTTTCCGGCAACAATTAGGTCTGCATATCGATGATAATCTTCTTCACTATTGTCAAAAAATTCAGTATTTGGGAGTTCTTCATTTTTAAATTCAGGATTTGATTCCGTAAAATTATTCCACATTTCATAAACAGATTTGTCAATTCCATTTTCAATATCCATTTCCGTTTCCGTTTTCGTCTCCGTTTTCGTCTCCGTTTTGGTTTTAGGCTCGTTTTTACAACTTATAAATATTAAAAAAAGAAGGATAGTTAAATGTTTCATATGTTTTTTCAGTATTAATGCCAACGCCTGAGCTAAGCGTAGTGCGGAGGCAAGGAAACTTTTCGTTTCCGTCTGCGCACGAAGCTAAAGCTTATTGTTTAGTTTTATTTTTCTGTCAAAGAAAAATCCCAAAGATTTTGCGACAATATAAATATACGCAGACCTTAGCGTTTATTGCCTAAGCCCGTATTGTTTATAGGTTGTGTTGTAACAAGTTTTATTACCCAGCTTGGTGTCCGTCAACGATAGTTATTTTATCAACAATTCCATCATATAGGTCGCAAACAATATATGGTCCATTAGCAATTTTCATTATAAAGCTATCTTTGTCAATTCCATTTTCTGCTTTCCAATTCAATTGAAGGTGATTTATGAGTCCGATTATTCTATGAATTTTGCATTTGGATTTTATTTTGAAATCTTCAAAGAGTGAAATGTCATGTTTTTTCCATTCTAAATTCTTAAACATAATTGGTTTGTCAAGAAATTTAAATTCAATAGCCATTTCGTTAATTATTTTATCGGCGAATCCGTAACGATATGCTCCGTAATGTAGATACCCATATTCTTTCTCGCCGCTGATATTCGTCGGCTCGCCCAATATTGAATTTGCTTCATCAATCGTCATTCCCATTATAACTCCTTTAAGAGTTTTTCCTCCTTTTAAAAATTCAATCATATTTAGTTATAAATGGTTCTTCAAAATTTGTTACAACGTAGGGATATGTGTACAATTACATATATCCCTTTTTTAGAAGCACTAATATAAAACAAAAAAACCATCACTTTTCAGTAATGGTTTTCTATATCAATAGCTTAAATCTTACGACTTATTTTCCTTTTTGGTAATCAGCTAAGAACTTAGCTAAACCGCTATCTATTGATGAAACTTACGTTTCTGTATTGCCTAGATAAATAGCAGATTAATTGAATAAGAAAAGCTCAAGAATCTGTTTTTTGAATTTATGAGCCTAGAATAATATTATCTCAGATTAAAGAAGAATTTGTTTGTTTTTTACCTCAGTTCTTTGTTATCTGCTAGCTTTTCCCTTTTTGTTCTCCGGATACTGTTGATTAAATAATGAGATGCCTCTTGGATTTCTAAGTTGTAAAACTCTTATTATTTGACTTTCTATATTACCATTACGTGTATCAATATCATGGCGTTCTCGCCCTGCTACAACACTTATTGTAGTCAAAATATTAACTCCACCAACATTTAACTCTCGACCAGTATCTTTCTCTTGTTTTTCAAGAATAATTTTAGCTTTTGAGTGATACCCATAATTATCGAATACATCTAAAGTTAAATCTGGGAATAACTTTTTTAAAGGTATTAATGAACTTTCTATTACTTCCATAATCCGTTCACCATATTCTATTGCCTCTTTTTTTGAAGGGATATATCCTTGATGAATGATTTTATTCCTAAATGGTACTTCCTTATTTGAACTTAAAACCATTGGTAATTCCTGAAAAGTTTGAGCGTACAAAGTTAAGTATGCTCCAAGTTGTCTTTCCGATTGTTTTGAAATTTGTTTCCAAATTTTATCTATATTTTCATATTCTGTTCCAGAATTTTTCAAAATTACTTTGATAAAGAATTCAAAATATCTCTCCATTGCAGAGGTGAAAGAAGAAACAGCTTCTCGGTAATAACCATCAGCGAGAGCATTAAGTCCATATTCAAATAGTATTTCAAATTCTATATTAATCAAGTAAGAAATTGAATTATGTCCCTTTTGACAATTAAAATTATAAATTCCCGAATCGTTGACCATTTCAAACGGCACCGGAACGAAGTGTTCGGGTTGTTCTGTTACTTTTTTACTTTCTATTTGTTCTAGTAAGCAATCGGCGCATATTAGGTCTAATAACATCATAGAAATTTATAATCGGTTGTCTTTTTTTAGCTTGCAGATAACGGTCAGGCTCGTATGTTTGTTTCTATAATTGGAAATATTATTATTAAAATCATATCCACTTAGAATATTCTGATATGAATTTTCTTAATGTAAATAACATTACCACTACTGAACATTAATTTTAGATATTCTATTGCCATCGTATTCAGCAATATATAGTTCATTGCCATAAAGTGCTAATTCTCTTGGTCCAGATAACCCTGATTTTACATCTGTTACAGTAGTTGAATTAGATGAAATATCAATTTTTGAAATCTTATTTCCTTCATATTCAGCAATATATAGTATATTTCCATCAAGTGCTAATGCAGTAGGACCAGATAATCCAGTGGCTACATTTGTTAATACAGGCTCTTTTTCCGAAATATCAATTTTAACAATTTTGTTACCAACTCTTAAAGCAATATACAAATCATTACCATTTAGTAATAAACCATCGGGGCGAGGACCAAATTCCAATTGAAGTACATCTATAAACGCAGGTGTTGAAGATAAAATATTAAGTTTTCTAATTTTATTTACGTCTGGCGCTGCCACATATAATTCATTTCCATTAAAAGCTAATGCTGTAGGACCATTACTTCCTAGAATTACGGGACTTATGATAGGCGTTGCGACTGATATATCAGTTTTAGAGAGTAGATTAGCTTGAGGCTGAGAAATATATAATTCGCTGCCAGAAAAAGCTAATCTGCCAGTAAGTAATTCCGTTAATACATCTGTTGCGATAGAGTTTTTCTCAGAAACATTGACTTTTGATACTTTGTAACCATCTACTTCAGAGTAATATAAATCATCTCCATAAAATGCTAATCCTGCAGGTCTCAATAAATCTGTTGTTACATCTGTAATTGTAAACAAATCGATTGTAGTAAAACTAAAAACACTGCTTTCTGTAGAATTACCATTACTATCATTAGCTATTACTTTCCAGTAATAAACTTCTTCGGATTGTAAGAAGGAGTCAAATGTAAATTTAGTTTCTTCTATATTGGATGCGATTATTGTATTAGGATTAGAATTATTGTCTAATAATAAATCGTAACTGATGGGGTCATTATCTGGATCTGTTGACGCATCCCAAGTTAATGTAGGCTTTAAGTCTATATTTTTTGATTGATCGTTTACAGTCAAAAGTAAAAATGTATTTGGAGCTTGATTATTAGGGGTTACTATAACTTCTTCATTTTCAACATTATCGCCTCCACAACTGGAAATCAATAAAAATGTGGCAGTTATTATAAAAAAAATTATATTCTTTCTCATTTTTTTTTTCAACATTTAAATAGATGTACTTTTAGTAAGTTTGATCGTTTTTTAGAAGCACTAATATAAAACAAAAAAACCATCACTTTTCAGTGATGGTTTTCTATATCAATAGCTTAAATCTTACGACTTAGTTACCTTTTTGGTAATCAGCTAAGAACTTAGCTAAACCGCTATCAGTTAATGGGTGCTTTAAAAGTCCAACAATTGAACTTAAACCACCTGTCATAACATCAGCACCAAGTTTAGCACAGTCGATAATATGCATTACGTGACGTACAGATGCTGCAAGAATTTGTGTTTCGTAACCGTAGTTATCGTAGATCAAACGAATATCAGCAATCAATCCTAATCCGTCAGTAGAGATATCATCTAAACGACCAATGAAAGGAGATACATACGTTGCACCTGCCTTAGCAGCCAATAACGCTTGACCAGAAGAGAATACCAATGTACAGTTAGTTCTGTATCCTTTATCAGAGAAATACTTAATTGCTTTTACACCTTCTTTGATCATAGGTACTTTAATTACGATCTGTGGGCTAATTTTAACCAACTTCTCGCCTTCTGCAATCATACCTTCATAATCTGTAGAAATAACCTCAGCACTAACGTCACCATCAACTACATCACATATTTTCTTGTAATGAGCCAAAATGTTGTCTGCACCAGTAATTCCTTCTTTTGCCATTAAAGACGGGTTTGTTGTAACACCATCTAAAATACCCATATCTTGAGCTTCTTTGATCTCGTCTAAATTCGCTGTATCTATAAAAAATTTCATCTTTTTCTAATTTTAAATTTATAATGTATGTCTTTAGGGCTAGCCTTAAAGATTATTTATTTTAAAAAATCTACTACTTGTTGGTATACTTGATCACCGGTGAATCCGAATTTTTCATCAAGTACCGTTGCTGGTGCAGAATAACCGAAATGGTCTAAACCGAACACTTTACCATTTGCTCCTGCTAAACCTTCTAAGTTTACAGGTAAGCCTGCTGTAAGTCCGAAAACTGGTATGTTTGGCGGAATCACTTTTTCTTGGTATGCTTCTGACTGTTGTCTAAATATACCTTCTGATGGTATTGAAGCGATATTCACTTTTAAGCCATCTTTCTCTTCCAACAATTTTGTTGCAGCTACCAATGTTGCTACTTCAGAACCATTAGCAATTAAGATAACATCTGGATCTGCTACTTCTTGTATTAAGTATCCTCCTTTTTCTGCTCCTAATGCTTCTTGGTAACGGTTACCGCTCTTCGCAGGAAGATCTTTTATCCCTTGACGAGATAAAATAAGTCCGGTCGGCGTTTTCTGGTTTTCCATTGCCATTTTCCAAGCTACATTTGTTTCTTGAGAATCTGCAGGGCGCAATGCTACGAAACTTTGCTCGTGGCTATGGTTCTTTAATTTCTCTAACAAACGTATTTGAGCTTCTTGCTCAACTGGCTGGTGTGTTGGTCCGTCCTCTCCTACTCTAAAGGCATCATGCGTCCAAATAAACTTCACTGGTAATTCTTGAATACAGCTTAAACGAATAGCTGGTTTCATGTAATCTGAGAATACAAAGAATGTTGCTACTACTGCCATTACCCCACCGTGAAGCGCGATACCGTTTGCCATAGTTGCCATTGTTAATTCTGCTACACCCGCTTGTAAGAATGCCCCAGAGAAATCACCTTTCTTTAAAATGTGAGTTTTCTTTAAGAATCCGTCTGTTTTATCACTGTTCGATAAATCGGCAGATGATACGATCATATTCTCTACATTCTGCGCTAAATACGCTAAAACGTTAGAGGATGCTGCACGAGTTGCCTGACCTTCTTTCTGTGCTACAGAACTGAAATCTAATTCTGGTAATTTACCTTCTAAGAAACCGTCTAATTTTGCAGATAGCTCAGCATTCTCTGAACGCCATGCATCGATTTCTCTTTTCTTAGCTTGTGCTTCGTCTTTCTTTTTATTGATAATACCTTCGTAGTACTCCTCTACTTTTGAATAAATATCAAAAGGGTTGGCTACGTCTGCACCTAAATTCAATAAGGTCTTTTCATAATCTGCACCTGTATCGCCAATTGGCTTACCGTGTAGTTCTGTATACCCTTCGTACGGAGTGCCATCTGCAGTTACACAACCTTTACCCATTATCGTTTGACCGATAATCAACGTTGGCTTATCTGTTTCTGCATTAGCATCTGTAAGTGCTTTTCTTATTTGATCATGATCATGGCCATCGATAGTAACGACTTTCCATCCCCATGCTTCATATTTCATTGCTGTATTCTCTGAAGTAACCTCATCTGTTTTAGACGAAAGTTGAACATCGTTAGAATCGTAGAACATAATAAAGTTGCTTAAGCCTAAGTGACCTGCAATTCTACCTGCACCTTGAGAAATTTCTTCTTGTACACCACCATCAGAAATAAAGCCATAAATTTTATGGTTCATCCAATCTCCAAAACGTGCTTTCAAAAAGTTAGCCGCTACTGCAGCACCAACACCCATAGTATGTCCTTGACCTAATGGCCCCGATGTATTTTCTATACCTCTTGCAACATCAACTTCTGGGTGGCCCGGTGTTACCGATCCCCATTGTCTAAAATTAGCTACATCATCTTTTTCATAATTACCCAATAAATAATACTGAGCGTACATTAAAGTAGATAAGTGCCCAGCATCCATGAAAAAACGGTCACGAAACGGCCACTTCATATCAGAAGGATCGTAGTTGAAAAATTCAGAATATAAAATGTGCATGTAGTCTGCGCCTCCCATTGGCCCACCTGGGTGTCCAGAGTTTGCCTTTTCTACCATCGCTACAGCTAATGCCCTTATATTATCGGCTGCTAATTGATCTAGTTCGTTGTTCATTATATTATTAGATTATTTTTCAGGTTCGTGTTTATTTTATGATCTACTAAAATCTCCCCCAAAGATACTTTATATAAGGCGCTAATTAAAATATTTCGACTAACATAATTCTATAGAATTCAAGTCATAAGCGCTCATACACTACTAATTTCACAGATATATTGTAGCGAAAGGGTTTTCGAAAACATTCTATGTTTCATTTTTTAACCCAATTCACCTTTAAATACTATTAGTAAGATACTTACGCTGTACATTTGCACGCTTTATACATTTTTATAGCAAACGTATTTATGTTTGTTTTTTATCGGATTCAAACTTTTATAAAACTGACAACCTTTGTTATATAACGTTTTAGTGGTATTCTGTTTACTTCGGATGTTCCCCTAAACACTATAATTTCACTTATGACCTCAAAAACAACATTGCATATATTTAGTTACTTCATCATATTATTTGGTTTCATTTCTACCATTAGCCCTGCATTTGCTCAAGACTCAAACTCCACACCGGATGCTGTACAAATGAAAACCTATAACTATGCCGATACCCTACAACTCGATTTTTATAGCATTCCGTCTAAAGACATGGAACTTAAACCCACAGTTGTTTTGGTGCATGGTGGTGGCTTTACTGCGGGACAACGTAATGGTGGTGACGAAAAAGGACTAAGTACTTACCTGGCGACCAAGGGCTTTAATGTGGCTTCTATTAATTACAGGCTGTCTAGAAAAGGTAAATCTTTTGGATGCGACTGCCCTACTTCTATAAAAATTGACACTTACGTCGAGGCGGTTGCCGATCTTTCTAAGGCTATTAATTACTTAACGAAAGATTCATTACCGTTTAAAGCTGATCCTGCAAAAATATTCTTGATCGGTAGTAGTGCCGGTGCCGAAACCGTTTTGAACTTTCAGTTTATGCGGTACGATTATCGTTTTAAAAGACTGCCCTACCCCAATGCCAATGTTGCCGGAGTAGTTAGTTTGTCTGGTGCTGTATTAGATGAAAATTATATTGATACTACGAATAAAACGCCACTATTATTTTTTCACGGAGTGAAAGATTCGGTTGTGCCTTATGATACGAATCCGCATCGGTTTTGTAAACCTACGGATGTTGGCTATTTACAAATCAACGGACCTAAAGCTATTGCCGAACGCCTTTCTGAGATTGATGGGAGTTATAAAGTGTATTTCAATGAAGAAGGCGGACACGAATGGGCGTCTCTCGGATTTAAATTTCCCGAATTGATTTATGAATTTTTAGCGGATGTATTACGTGGTGATGCTACTATGAAAGATTTTGAATCGATTACCTCACCCATAGCTAGTAAAAAATAGCACTACGCCACATTTACCCCGAACAAATGCCCGATCAATGCGGTGATGACCATGGCTACGGTTCCCCAAAAGCTAATTCTTAATACGGCTATCAAAATATTTGAACCTCCTGCTTTAGCTGCAATGGCACCCAACACTGCTAGAAACAGCACTGCAAAACCATATTGCACATATTCCATCTCCTCAAGCGGACCAAAATACGCTACTAGAACAGGAAGTAATCCGCCGAAAACAAAGGAAGCGCCAGATGATAATGCCGCCAATAACGGATTCGCCTGTGTAATATCATTTATACCCAGCTCATCTCTGGCATGTGCACTCAAGGCATCATGTGCGGTTAATTGTGTTGCTACTTGTAACGCCAAATCTGAATCTAAACCGCGCTCTTCATAAATTAAAGCGAGTTCTTTAAGTTCTTCTTCGGGCATTTCTTCGAGCTCTTTCATTTCGCGAGCTAAATCGGCTTTTTCTAGATCTTCTTGCGAACTTACAGATACATACTCCCCTGCCGCCATTGACAAGGCACCTGCCACCAAACCTGCTACGCCGGCTAAAATAATAGGCTCTCTAGTTGTACTTGCCGCAGCAACACCGATGACCAAACTTGCTGTAGACAAAATACCATCATTGGCACCAAGCACTGCTGCTCGCAACCAATTACTTCGTGTACCATAGTGCTTTTCTTCTTGCATAGTTTGTTCTTTTTTGTGACTTCAGATGACCACTTGTGTATCCCCTTTAGTTTTTAATTCGTCATTATACACCCTCGATATATGCTTCATTTACCCAGCAAAAACCGTAAGTACCTATAAAGTTCTCGATACAATTTTTCTTCATTGCATTTCTAAAAATCACTCGAAGTGACATTCGTATTTTATTATCGCTTTTTTACAACAGCGTCTTCCACTTATCCAATAAAATGAATCATTCAATGCTTTCGATAAAAACTTCATTTACCCAGCAAAAACCTTTAGTGCCTATAAGTTCTCGATACAATTTTTCTCCATTGCATTCCAAAAAATCACTCGAAGTGACATTTGTTTTTTGTTATCGCTTCTTTACAATAGCCTCTTCCCCTTTACCTATAATAACCAAATTGGTAGTGGTCAAGAACAATCCCGTTTCTACGATGCCTGGTATTGTTTTTAATTGCTGCTCTAGATCAGTTAATTTTATATCGGTATCCCAAATATCAATATCTATAATATCGTTATTCTCGTCTGTTTTATAATCGTCAGCACCTCTCATTCGCTGTACTGGCGCCAATTTCATTCCCTCCAATTCTTTAATAATCAATTGCGTTGCAAAGGGTATTGTTTCTATAGGCAGTTTGAACTTACCTAGTTTAGATACACTTTTAGACGAATCGGCAATAATGATATTCATATCAGAATTATGGGCGACTATCTTTTCACGTAGTAAGGCTCCGCCTCCGCCTTTAATCAATTGAAAGTTTTCATCGACCTCATCAGCACCATCTATGGTAACATCTAATCTTTTTGCTTCTGCAAGTGTAATCACATGTATACCTAGTTTCTTTGCTAATTTTTCAGTTTCGTCAGAAGTTGCAACTGCTTTAAGCTCTAAGCCGTTCTTTACCATTTCGCCAATAGCTTCGATCATATAAAATGCAGTTGATCCAGTGCCTAGACCAACGGTCATACCCGATTTTATATATTTTACCGCTTCTAATGCTGCTACTTTTTTCTCGTTTACCGCGCTCACTTTTTGGTTGTATTATGGTTATTTGGCTCTAAAGATATTTAGAATTAATCGATAGCATTCACCAAAACATTAAGTAATGCCTAAAATTTTGTAATTAAACCTCAATAAACAATTTTCTGAAGGAAGATCTTAATGACTGATACTGATGTTATTTTCAATTAATTGTAATGATAACATTGGCACATGGCAGCAGAAAATCGATTTACCAACAATATAATCATTGCACAAGTTTCTTAAATAGCTATTTGCATTGTTAGACATAACAAGTAACTGGCAATTAGTTTGATCAACATACCTTTTTAAAGTGGTTGTTAAGGAACTTTCGGTATCTAATTTGTAGAAATTATGATAAATAGATCCTAGTTTTTCAGCTATAATCTCATGATTTATCTGTTGTAATTCTGTAATTTGTGGCGTAGCATTTTGCATACTTGCAATTTGCACTGTACTATTAAAATATCGCGCTAATTCTACTACTGGGTTTAATTCATCACTCTTAAATAAATGGCTGAATTCTGATACGACAGAAATGGAATGTAAGTTTTCAAAAACTGCCCTTGGCGGTATAACCATTACCGGACATGCATCGATATGATTTAATATTCTTACCGTATTTCTTCCCAAGAAAATAGATTCATCATCTGCACCACCGCTGGCACTCATTATTACAAAATCGATGTGTTGTTTTTCGACGACTTCTTTTACCTCATCTATTAGCATTGAGAAGCTAGATATCGTTTTATACTTATGAAGCGGATTATGATACTGTTTTTTGATGCGCTGAAGGGTCTTTTTCAATCCTTTCTCTGAAGTTGCTTGTGCAGAATAATCTTTAGCGGCGTCTGTAACTCTACCCGCCATTAAGCGGTTACTATGTAATTCTGGAGTGTAGGCATTTAAAAAATGGAATACACATTCAGATTCTGCGAATAATTGCAAGGCATACTGTGTAGCATTCCATGCAGCTAGTGAAAAATCGGTCGGTATTAATATATTTTTCATAAATGAGAAACATCATTTGATGATAAATGTAGTTTCCCTACAGAATTGAAACTATGACATTTATCAGAATACTAAAAAATTTAAAATCCGTCAGCTAATTCTTGCAACATCTCCTCCTCTACAATCCCAATTTTTTTACCTTCTGTCTTTATCAGTCCTTTTTTCTTAAACTCAGAAATCATACGAATTAGAGACTCCGTTGCCGCACCGACAATATTTGCATAATCATCTCTACTTAATGTCAATAATAGAAATCCGTTTTCATCTTCACCATAGTTTTTCTTCAAATACACAAATGCCTCAGCCAAACGCTGTTTCACTGTTTTTTGAGACATATTTACGATGACATCATCTGCCTCTTTTAAATCATGCGCCATATGTCGCAATACTTCTAAAGAAAAATAGGGATTAGTATTTAAGGTATTTGATATGACCTCTTTGGGTATAAAACACACTTCCATATCACTAATGGCAGTAGCACTTAAATTGGTAAAATCTTCAGCGATTACTGAGCGTTGCCCCATAATTTCGCCTCTATTGGTCAATTTTACAATTTGCTCTTTACCATTGCTACTTAATTTAGATAATTTAGAAACGCCATCTCGTACACAAAATACACCATCAAGCTTTTGCCCCTCTATAAATAATGCCTCTCCTTTTTTAATCTTCTTAGAGGTTTTAGAGTCTGCCACTTTTTTTAATTCGTCTTTGCTCAATGCACGGAGTGAATTAAACTGTCGTATAATGCAATTTTCACATCTAAATTCCATAGCTTAATAAATTAATCTTAAGCAAAATTAAACAAGCTTATAATTGTAGTAACTGACAATTATCATGTTTTAGAAACTGTATCATTTTCACCTTTGTACTTATTATTCTTTAATATTTATGCAGGCAACTAATTGTTTTCATTGTGGTGACCCTTGTGATAGGCAACTTATAACATTTGATGAAAAATCATTTTGTTGTGCCGGTTGTAAAACCGTTTATGAAATATTCTCAACAAACGATTTGTCTCATTATTATGATTTACAAGCCGCGGCAGGTACTACACCCAAAGCTATAGAAGGTAAATATGATTTTCTCGATAACGAAGAAATCATAGCGAAACTAACAGAATTTAATGATGGTAACATTCAGATCATCAACCTATATATACCTACTATTCATTGTAGTTCTTGTATTTGGATTCTAGAGAATTTGAACAAGCTCAATAAGAACGTTACGAATTCTCAAGTAGATTTCCCCAAGAAAACAATTCGTATTACCTACAAACAAGAGGATTTCAGCTTAAAAGAGCTCGTCTTACTTCTAGCTAAAATAGGATATGAACCTTATATTTCTTTAGAAGATTTTGAAGGCAAGAAGAAGGTTTCTGATAAAACGCTTATTTACAAATTAGGTGTTGCCGGTTTTGCATTCGGTAATGTAATGTTTCTTTCTTTTCCTGATTATTTCGATTTAGGTTCTAGTGCAGCTTCTGGTGGTGAATATTGGCTTAACCAATATCAAGGCTTATTTCGATGGATGATGTTCATCTTCGCTTTACCTGTAGTTTTTTATGCTGGATGGGATTATTTTGTATCTGCATTTAAAGGACTAAGAGCTAAACTTTTAAATATTGATGTACCCATTGCGCTTGGTATTCTTGTTTTATTTTTAAGAAGTACCTATGATATTGCCTTTGATTTAGGTAGCGGATTTTTCGATTCTCTTACCGGACTCGTATTTTTTCTATTACTAGGTAAATTCTTTCAACAAAGAACATATAGCTTTTTATCGTTTGAGCGCGATTACAAATCATACTTCCCTATTGCCATCACCAAACTGAACTTAAAAGGTAAAGAAGAAACCGTGCCTGTTCAAGAAATTGAAAAAGGAGATCGTATATTGATCCGTAACGAAGAAATGATCCCTGTAGATGGTACTCTCGTTTACGGAAATGCACAAATTGACTACAGTTTTGTTTCGGGGGAATCTGAACCCGTTTCTAAAAATATCGGTGAACAGGTTTTTGCCGGCGGAAAGCAACTCAACGGTGTCATTGAAATGATTGCCTTAAAATCGGTATCGCAGAGTTATTTGACACAACTGTGGGGAAATTCCATTTTTAAGACAGACAAAGTAACCGCCTTTCAAAACCTTACCGATAGTATCGGCAAACGCTTTACCATTGCCGTACTTTCTATTGCATTTGCTGCTACTGCTTTTTGGTTGTTCTACGACCCATCTAAAGCCATGAATGTTTTTACGGCGGTATTGATTATCGCTTGTCCGTGTGCCATAGCATTAGCTTCACCATTTACCCTAGGCAATATGCTACGTATTTTTGGCAAGAAGAAATTCTATATTAAAGACACGCAAACCATCGAGCGCTTAGCAAAAATAGATACTGCTATTTTTGATAAAACCGGCACCATTACAACTACGCAAAAAAGCACGGCACATTACGAAGGTATGCCTTTAACTCCCGATGAAGAATCGATACTCAAGAATACGATTAGAGCTTCTAATCACCCTTTAAGCAGATCTTTATATGATCTACTTAAAGAACAGAATATCATTACCTTAGATGAGTACGAAGAGCATGTTGGTAAAGGACTAGAAAGTTCTAAAGACGATATAAATATGAAGATTGGTTCTGCCAATTTTGTAGGCAAAGGCACCTCAGAGAATTTGCTTGACACTTCTATTTATATCAGCTCAAATAATGCTTACAAAGGCAGATATGTTTTTCAAAATCAATATCGTGACGGACTCTCATCTGTTTTCAAAGAAATGTCTGAAACGCTAAGTTTGGCGATACTTTCTGGTGATAATGAAGGAGAAAAAGAGCGATTACAGGGGTTATTGCCAAAACTGACTCCGCTGTACTTCAATCAGAAACCGGAAACAAAGCTAGAGTTCATAAAATCGCTACAAGATCAAGGTAAGAAAGTGTTGATGGTAGGCGACGGATTAAATGATGCCGGTGCGCTTGCACAAAGTAATGTAGGTATTGCTATATCTGAAAATATCAATGTCTTCTCCCCTGCTTGTGATGCCATCTTAGATGCTTCTAAATTTCAACAATTGTACAGCTATATTCTCGCATCTAAAAAGGCGATGCGCATTATTAAAATGAGCTTTATGTTATCGCTACTCTATAATTGTATAGGACTTTATTTTGCCATTACAGGGCAGCTAGAGCCTGTTATCGCTGCAATTCTAATGCCCTTAAGCTCTATTAGTATTGTTATTTTTACAACGGTAATGACGAACCTTATTGGCAGAAAACTTCCATAATTAGAGCGCTACCCTCTTAAAACTACTATTTGATATTAAATTACACATTGGAGTATAATCATATTCTTGCAAAAATCTCATTCGTACATTTTAACATAACCGAATCTAGATTATCTATCCCTTAATTTTTATAACATACTTGTTTACAACATATTATAATCATCTATTGAATACCACACCCGCTATACTAATTAAGTTTTTTAAGAAAAATTTTAAAGTATGACATTTGTCATTTTCTAAGGTTTACAACCCACTTATTTTTACCAAATAATTCAGGTAGGTATGAGTGTTATATATATTTTATTGGCGATAAGCCTTGTAGTGGCAATTATCTTTTTTGTCGCTTTTATTGTATCTGTCAAACAGGGGCAATACGAAGATTCATACACTCCTTCCGTTCGAATGCTTTTTGAAGATGAATTGGTCAAACCAAAAAAGACCGACATCAAAGATTTTAAACAAGAGAAAATCCAACTAAATAAACAAGTATAATTATGGAAGTACAGCAGTTTTATTACGATAACAAAATCGTGAAAAATTTCCTTTATGCAACCATGTTCTGGGGTATAGTGGGTATGTCTGTAGGGTTATTATTAGCCTTTATGTTCATATTCCCTAACGTAACCGATGGAATATCATGGTTAAGTTTTGGTCGCTTACGCCCGTTGCACACCAACGCGGTAATTTTTGCATTTGTAGGAAATGCAATTTATGCAGGGGTCTACTACTCTACCCAACGTCTATTAAAGGCGCGTATGTACAGTGACTTTTTAAGTAAGTTTAACTTTTGGGGTTGGCAGGCAATTATTGTTGCCGCAGCTATTACGTTACCCCTTGGTTATTCGAGCTCTAAAGAATACGCTGAACTTGAATGGCCTATAGATTTAGCCATTGCTGTTGTTTGGGTGGCATTTGGTGCAAACCTTATTGGTACCATGATAAAAAGAAGACAACGTCACCTTTACGTAGCTATCTGGTTTTATCTGGCAACTTTTGTTACGGTTGCAGTACTTCATATTTTCAATAGTTTAGAATTACCTGTTAGTGCTTTTAAAAGTTACTCCGTTTATGCCGGTGTACAAGATGCATTGGTACAATGGTGGTACGGTCATAATGCTGTTGCATTTTTCTTGACTACTCCGTTCTTAGGTCTTATGTACTATTTTGTACCTAAAGCAGCAAACAGACCTGTATACTCATACAGACTATCTATCGTTCACTTCTGGTCATTGATTTTCATATATATCTGGGCAGGTCCGCACCACTTATTATATTCTGCTTTGCCAGATTGGGCACAGAATTTAGGGGTAGCCTTCTCTATTATGTTACTAGCTCCATCTTGGGGTGGTATGATCAACGGACTTTTAACACTTCGTGGTGCTTGGGATAAAGTTCGTACCGATCCTGTTTTAAAATTTATGGTGGTTGCAATTACCGGTTATGGTATGGCAACTTTCGAAGGACCTTTACTTTCTCTTAAAAATGTAAATGCAATTGCTCACTTTAGTGACTGGATTATTGCTCACGTTCACGTAGGTGCATTAGCTTGGAACGGATTCTTGACCTTTGGTATGATTTATTGGTTGGTACCAAAAATGACCAAGAATAAACTATTCTCTGTCAGCCTTGCAAACTTCCACTTCTGGATCGGTACTTTAGGTATCATTCTTTACACTTTACCAATGTACGTTGCTGGTTTTACCCAAGCGTTAATGTGGAAAGAATTTAACCCTGACGGAACTTTAGTTTACGGTAACTTCTTAGAAACAGTAAACGAAATCATGCCAATGTATTGGATGCGTGCCATTGGTGGTAGCCTTTATATTGTTGGTGCTATGGTAATGATTTACAATGTAGTTCGCACCATTAAAGCTGGTAGTACTATAGAAGATGAATTGGCAGAAGCTGCTGCACTTACTGTAGTATCTAAACGTAGAACTGCAGGTGAAACTTTTCATACTTGGTTAGAGCGTAAGCCTATTCAATTAACCATTTTAGCTACTGTTGCTATCCTTATTGGTGGTATTATACAAATCATACCTACCATATTGGTGAAATCTAACATACCTACTATTACCAGTGTAAAACCATATACGCCTTTAGAATTAGAAGGTCGTGATTTATACATTCGTGAAGGGTGTGTGGGTTGTCACTCTCAAATGGTTCGTCCGTTTAGAAGTGAGGTAGAACGTTATGGTGAATATGCCAAAGCAGGTGAATTTGTTTACGATCACCCATTCCTTTGGGGTAGTAAGCGTACTGGTCCAGATTTACTACGTATTGGTGGTAAATATTCTGATAACTGGCACTTAAACCACATGTACGATCCTCAAAGCACCTCTTCAGGTTCTATAATGCCTTCATACTCTTGGTTAGTGCGTGATAAACATGACAGAGGTAACATACAAACTAAAATGGAAGCTATGGTAACCTTAGGTGTTCCTTACACCGAAGACGAAATTGCCAATGCAGATGCTTTAATGGATGCACAGGCCGAGAAAATCGAGAAGAACTTATACAGTGATCCTGATTTTGCAAACTCTTATGAGGCTGATAAAAAGTATGCTGCTGAAAATGGTGAAGAATTCATAGAAATGAGAGACCGTGAAATTGTATCCTTAATTGCTTACCTACAACGATTAGGTACTGACATCAAGGTCAAAGAAACTGGAGAAATATTATCTGATAAATAAAATAAAAAATCATGTTCAAATTTGTAAAAGGTTACATGGAAACTATAGAGGGAGTAGCTACCTACCCCATGATATCATTACTTATCTTCTTTGTGTTTTTCACATTGTTATTTTGGTGGGTAATTACAGCCTCAAAATCATACATAAAAGAAGTTAGCGAATTGCCTTTAGAAGATGATAACCAACTAAACAACCAATTATGAAAAACAATACACCCTGGTGGTTAAGAATAACAGTGGCCTTTTTCGCGGTCATTGTACTTATGGAAGTTTATATTGATAGCGGTGATAAACCAGCTTTTCTAGCCTACCCTACTTTGATGTTTGGCTTTATGGCACTTATACTATTACTATTAATAGCGATTGCCTTTATTGTACAAGCTATTGAAAATGTACTTTACAATACGCTTGACGAAGAAGCAAAAGTGCGCTATTTAGCTACTAAAGAAGAAAAATGGGAATGGACATGGGGTAAGAAAATGTACGACAAAATGTTGGGCAGTAAACCTATGGAAGCTGAAGGCGAAATTATACTTGACCATAATTATGATGGTATTCGTGAGTTAGATAATAATTTACCACCATGGTGGGTATACCTATTTTATGCATCTGTAGTTTTTGCTATAGTTTATATGGTACGTTTTCATGTGTATGATGATTATACCCAAGATCAAGAATACGAACAAGAAGTTGCTGCAGCACAATTAGAAATTGAAGAATACAAGAAAACTGCTAAAGGTCTTGTTGATGCCAATACCGTTGAATTATTAACCGATGCATCAGACATTAGTGCTGGTCAAGGTATATTCGAAAGTAACTGTGTTGCTTGCCATATGGCAGATGGTGGTGGTGGTATTGGACCGAACCTTACGGATCACAACTGGATTCTTGGTGGTGGTATCAAAAACGTTTTCCATACCATTTCTGAAGGTGGTCGTGACGGTAAAGGTATGATCGCTTGGAAACAGAACTTGAAGCCTGCAGAAATTGCACAAGTAGCTAGTTATGTATTAAGTTTTCAAGGTACTACACCTGCCAACCCGAAAGCTGCTGAAGGTGATATTTGGGTTGACCCGAATACGCCGGCACAAGAAACTCCTGCTGAAGCAACAGTACCTGCAGTAGAGATAGATTCTGCTTCGGTTACTATGAACTGATTAAAGTGAGAGTGCAAAGCGCGCTCATAGCCTATAAAGAGAGATACAAATGTCACAAGATCAAGATAATTTTAGAGATTCTATCGGTACCATTAAGGAAGATGGAAAACGAGCTTGGGTTTTTCCTAAAAAGCCGAGTGGTAAACTTTATGAGTATCGTAAATATGTAAGCTACGTTCTTCTTGTTTTCTTGATTGCGTCTCCTTTTATAAAAATAAACGGCAACCAATTCTTGATGTTCAATGTGTTGGAAAGACGTTTCAACATCTTCGGATTTCCTTTTTACCCACAAGATTTTCACCTCTTTGTAATCTCTATGATTATTGGGGTGGTTTTTATCGCCCTGTTTACGGTAGCCTTCGGACGTATTTTCTGCGGATGGATGTGTCCGCAAACTATATTCTTAGAGATGGTTTTCCGTAGGATAGAATATTGGATCGACGGTGATCGAGGTGCTCAAATAAAATTAGATAGACAAGAATGGAATGCAGAAAAGATTCGTAAACGTGTTATAAAGTGGATTATCTTTTTCATCATTTCGTTTATTATAGCCAATGTCTTTCTCGCCTACCTTATTGGAAGTGACCGTTTAATACAATACGTTACCGATGGTCCATCACAGCATGTAAGCACCATGGTTTCGCTATTAATTTTTACCGGTGTTTTCTATTTTATATTCGCTTGGTTTAGAGAGCAAGTATGTATCATTGCCTGCCCTTACGGTCGTATGCAAGGGGTGCTTCTTGATAATAAATCGATTGTAGTTGCCTATGATTATGAAAGAGGTGAAGCTGAAAATGGTAGAAAAAAATGGCGTAAAAATGAAGATCGCCAAGAATTAGGTAATGGTGATTGTATTGACTGTAATCAATGTGTAAATGTTTGCCCTACTGGTATCGATATTAGAAACGGAACGCAGTTAGAATGTATTAACTGTACTGCTTGTATCGATGAATGCGATACCATCATGGAAAAAGTTGATTTACCTAAAGGTTTGATTCGTTATGCAAGTGAAGACGAAATTACCAAGAAAGAGAAATTCAAGTTTACACCTCGTTTAAAAGGATATACCGCTGTACTGGTTATTTTAACTGGAGTATTAGTAGGCATGATGTTCTTGAGAAATGACCTTGAAGCAAATATATTAAGACTACCTGGGCAATTGTACGAACACAAAGAAGGGAACATTATTAGTAATGTATACACTTATAAACTATTGAACAAAACCACTAAACCGGTTGAAGATGTTCACTTTAAGCTGATATCACCTAAAGGAGAAATTAAACTAGTACGTCATGAGAATTTTGATGTAGATCCAGAGGCATTGGCAGAAGGCACCTTGTTTATAGAAATAAATGCATCTGCTTTAAGTGGTGATAAGAACGACCTTAAAATTGGTGTTTACAGTAACGATAAATTAATTGAGACCACTACAGCTCGCTTTTTAGCACCACGTAGTTACAAATAGTACTTAAAGAAAAAATCATGAAAATTAATTGGGGTACCGGTATTGTCATTGCCATAGTTGCGTTCATGGGCTTTATCTTGTTTTTTGTAATTACTATGACCACCAGTCATAATGCTAATCATGATTTGGTTACCGAAGATTATTATAAAGCGGAGCTTGGCTTTCAAAAAGAAATAGATGCAGAGAAAAATGCTCAAATCGCAACTACACAAATAGAAATACAAAAATCTTCTGAAGGGTTAATGATACTTTTCCCTGAAGGATATGATGATACCAATGTTAAAGGTATAGTGTCCCTATACAGACCATCCAACAAGAATTTGGATTTTAATTTGCCCATTAGTTTATCCAATTCACATTTGCTCATACCTGACAATCAATTGTTGGATGGTCGCTGGGACATTAAAATTACTTGGGAACACGAAGGAAAAGATTTTCTACATAAAGAGAGTATTACCTTTTAAATATGCTACTATCTGCACTCATATTAGGTCTAATGGGTAGTTTGCACTGCGTAGGTATGTGCGGACCCATTGCCTTTATGCTTCCGGTAGATAGAACGAACAACTACAAAAAATTCGGACAGATATTTATCTATCACTTTGGTCGATTAATGGCGTATGGACTTATAGGTCTCATATTCGGACTACTAGGTAAAGGGCTTTCCATTTTTGGTATACAACAAAAGTTATCTATTGGTATTGGCATTATTATGATTGTGATTGTTTTGATTCCGTATAAAACATTCAATAAGTACAACCTGTCTAAACCCATCTACAAAATCATATCAAAAGTTAAGAACCAATTGGGCAAAGAGCTAAAGAAAAAATCGCCCGATACCTTTTTAACTATCGGATTCTTAAATGGTTTTTTACCATGCGGTCTCGTTTACATGGCGCTTTTTGGATCTATAGCTATGGGCGATGCTTTACAAGGTAGTTTATACATGATGCTTTTCGGTGTGGGTACCTTACCCCTCATGACCGCTGCCATTTATTTTAGTAATTTACTAAAAGGTGGTATACGTCAAAAAGTACAAAAAGCAATTCCGGTATTTGTAGTTATTATAGGAGTTCTTTTTATACTAAGAGGTCTTGGTCTAGGCATACCGTACGTATCACCAGCACCTGTCACTGAACTAGTTTCAAGTGCAATAGAATGTCATAATTAATGGCTAAAGCCAAATACAAATTTATATGAAACCATTACCGAACGAAATTGTACTTCGCCCAAGGTTTCAAATGCATCTATCAAAAAACAAAGAAACGGTTCTTAGCAAATTTGAGGGATCGAAAGAAAATCCGTTTTTGGTTAAACGTTTAGATGAGCATGTGTTCATCAAATTCAACCAAAAAGAGCATCACTTTTGGTCTCCGCAGTTACATTTAGAAATAGATGAGGTAGATGACATTAGTTGTAAACTATATGGCGTTTTCGGTCCCAACCCTACCCTATGGACTTTCTTTATGTTCATACACTTTGTCATAGCAACACTTTTTATAATTATAGGTATTTGGGCATATTCAAGTGCATCTTTAGGTAAGGAATACCACATTCAAGTAGGTGTCATGATCATGCTAATAGCGCTATGGTTTGTATTATATTTTTCAGGTAGAAGTGGTAAGAAAAAAGGAAAGCCCCAAATGCACCAATTACATGAGTTTATGACGAATGTTCTTACGTCATAAATTTTATTTTTTATAATCTCATAGCTATATTTAGGAATTAGAAATAGCCAAAAACTAAACGAATGAAACGTATTTTATTTTTAACATTAACCATTGCTTTTTTAAGCGTTGGAACATCTTTTGCCCAAGAAAAACAAGAAGAGCCAAAAGGAACTGAAAATGTTGCTTACAAATGGGGTAAAATGGCATTAGATGCTACAGCCTCTGATACCGAAAAATTTAAACCAAGACCTACAATTACTTCTCGATACTTAGGATTGATCTTTATCTCTATTTTCGATGCCTGGTCTAGATATGATGAAAATGCCATACCTGTATTTTTAAAAGCTACAGAAAGAAGACCCTTAGCCGAGCAAACGCTATCTAATAAAGAAATTGCTATTAGCTATGCTGCTTTTGGCGCCATGAAAGAATACTACTATTCTGATACCGAAATGTTCAGAAAATTCATGGTAGAATTAGGTCTAGACCCTGATAATACTTCTATGGATCCGAACACCCCAGCAGGTATTGGCAACTTAGCTGCTAAGGCAACCATTGAAGCTAGAAAAAATGATGGCAGCAATCAATACGGTACTGTTGATGGCTCTGATGGAGAGCCTTATTTTGACTACACAAATTACAGTCCTGTAAACTCTGCTGATGAAAGTACTGATATCAACCGTTGGCAACCTAAGTATTTTTCTGATGGTAATGGTGGGCAATATGCACCAGGATGCCTTACGCCCTACTGGCAACAAGTAACACCGATTACGATGACATCTGCTGATCAGTTTAGACCGGGACCACCACCTATGTACGGTTCTGAGCAATTGAAAAAAGAGGTACAAGAAGTGGTTGATCTACAAGCCAACCTTTCTGATGAAGATAAAGCGTTGGTCGAATTCATGCGAGACGGACCACAGTCTGTTCAACAAGCGGGACACTGGTTGAAATTCGCTCAAGATGTTTCTCGCCGTGATAACCATACCCTAGACCAAGACGTAAAAATGTATTTCTTAACCGAAATTACAGCTATGGATGCTTTCATAGCTTCTTGGGATTCTAAAATGTTCTACGATTATGCCAGACCATATGCACTGGTTCATGAATATTACAAAGACAAAACTATTAAAGCTTGGGGTGGACCCGGAGTTGGAATTATAGAAATGAAAGGACAAGATTGGAGACCTTATTCTCCAGATATCTTTTTATGTCCGCCATTTCCTAGTTACACTTCTGGACATAGTACCATTAGTGGTGGCTGTGCAGAAGTATTACGTTTGTTTACAGGCGATGATTACTTTGGTGAATCAGTAGAATTAATGCCAGGAACACTAACTGAAATTGATGCTGCTTTCTATGGTAAACCTGTTACGGTTACCTTCCCTACGTTTACAGAGTCGGCAAATATGGCTGGTATGTCTAGAGTTATGGGTGGTTACCACATTCAAGCCGATAATATTGCAGGCTTAGAATTAGGTAGAGATGTGGCTAAACAAGCATGGACATTCTATAATGAGCATTTAGGAAAATAACGATACATATCTTTATTAAAATTAAAAAGTCAACCTAATAGGTTGACTTTTTAATTTTAGGTATAATTTTAATTTTATGATAAACTTCATATTTTAAATTACATAAATGACCGATATTTACGATAAATCGTAACAAGAATAACACACTTCCCCCATTATAAAAAAGTAACCTTGATTTAATTTAAATCACTACATGTTACATTAAATACTGTTTATATACTTGTTACCCAAAACTTTAAACCTACAATGTTTTCTAAAGCATGTGAATACGGAATTAGAGCATCAACCTACATAGCATTAAATTCGCTTGATGGTAAACGTGTGAGCTTAAAAGAGATTGCTGAGAAGATTGACTCACCTGTTGCCTTCACAGCAAAAGTTCTGCAACAATTGACTAAAAACAAAATTATAGATTCGGTAAAAGGTGCCTATGGTGGTTTTGAAATAGAAATTGAAAATATTTCTAAAATCAAGCTTGACCAAATAGTATATGCAATAGATGGAAACAATGTCTATGCAGGCTGCGGTTTGGGGCTTAAAAAATGTAATGCCGATAAACCCTGCCCCGTTCACGATAAATTTGTACAAATAAGAAACGACTTAAGAAGTATGTTAGAAAATACGAGTCTTTTTGAAATGACCGAAGGTCTTGAAGAAGGTCTCACTTATCTGCGACGTTAAAAAGAATTTTAAACTATACAATTTCTGTTTCACTAGAAATAATAGCTTTTATCATACAAATAATATTCATTCTATTTCAATGTAGCTTTAAGTCTATAATTATGTATTAAAAGACCCAAAACAGCTACTAAAATAAGTAAACTTGCTACCGCTAAAATAAAATAATATTCAGAGAATAAAGTAGCTGATTGCCATGCCACAATGGCTTTAAAGAAAATAAGTAATTCTGTAAATACAAACCCAAAGACGTATACTAAAAACAACTTTTTGTTTAGAATTAATAGTTTAAAATAATCTAGAAAAAGGAATAAACTTATGGTAACAACGCCCAAAAAGGTTAAATGTAAATAGCCAACCGTAAAGTCTAAATACGTTGTAGCCATATTAGCAAAATAAGGTATGGAACTTAGCAATTGCAAGAGCATTTTTAATCCCCATAACACCCCTATTGTCTTAATTGTATTTATAAAAAAAATTGAAAATTGTCTTTTAATTGGAGTCCATTCAATCCTCATAAATTTAAATAAATCATAAAAAGCCCAGAGTTGTGAAAAAGCCCCCACTCCGCCTAAAATATAATAGAATACTGCTGGTTGGGTAAATAAGGTAGACAGAAAAAAAGAGAAGATAATTCCTAAATTTAATTTCAAAAAGAAAGCTTTGAAACCTTTTTCTGATAACAATATATTTTGCTTGTCAAGAATATAAAGAAACACAGCAACAAGCGCCATAATCATCCATCCATTATAAATAAAATGTAGGTAGAAGTAAATGGCTAAACGATACCAAATAGAAGTTGCGCCAAGGGTATTCATTATAGCCCCTAATGCCCATGGTCCAAGACTTGAAAGTAATAAATACACTATAGCGACCTTAGCACATTTTAATGAATGCTTCTGTTTGTATTCAGCCGGAACATTCTTAAAAAAGAACCATGCAAACCAATAGGATGCAAATAAGAAAAGTGTTGAAAATATAATTGAAAATACCGCATACCCTTGAAACGGAAATGTCAACAACATACCAACTATAGTAAGTTGGGTAAACCAAAAGATGTTTCTGTATTTCTTATGTACCTCTACCTTACTTAGGTAAAGTTTATATAGCAACGTAGTCAGTGCTAAATATACCCAACCCAACAAAGCTACATGAGAATGCGCATGAACAATAAATTTGTACGTAACGGGAATTTCAAATACCCTAAAAAATCGTAGAACGCACCCTAAACCCGCAGCTAACACAAAATATACTATTGCTAAGCTGGTGTGGTTCTGAAGGTTTTTATTTAGTCTTGCCATGTTGTTGGCACCAATTTAAAAATCTTTTTTCTTAGAAACGTGTACTAATCTCCAAATAGGTAGAACCGTCCATAAAATAAGCATGAACATTGAAACAAACAGCCCTTGATCTGTACCAAAAAACTTTTTAAATACTGCACCCGTGTAACCCAATAGTGCAGAGATGTCCAACTTTAAAAGAATTAAGGTTCTCGATAAATCTATAGGATTGAAAATAGTTGCTGCAAGAGAAAAACTATCTAAAGGATACTCTTTAAAAATAATTAATGACATTAGAAAAAGTCCGTCATAGATTACTGCCATAAACAACCACAGCAATACGGCGTACCCAAAGCCTTTAATTTTATTCTCATTAGACAAGGCTATATTAAAAGCAAGTACAGTGAAAATTAAGGTTAGAAAAGCGCCTGTTACCAAGAGCAGGGTAAAGTCAAAAATAGCATCACTTTTTAATAAGCCGTAAAGTACAAACGGAATACCAAGCCCCAACACTAAGCTTAATGTTAAAGAGCCTGCAACACCAAAGTATTGCCCTAAGAAAATGGAAGAACGTTTAACTGGCTGCGCCAATAAAAGCTCTGTAAACTCCTTTGAATTATAAAAATACATGATACCAAAGATGGTACTGATCAAAGGCACTAGAATTATGATAACGTTCATTAGGGTAATGATTGCCTTTGAAACGTCATTGTTCAAGAATAGCAATACAAAACCTAACAATAGGTAGAACAAAAAATAAACATAGCTCCATCGGCTACGAATAAGGTCGTAAAAACTGTATTTTAATATTTTAAGCATGAGCTGGTGTGGTTGCTATTGCCGCTATGGCATGTTCTAAATCTGTTTGTCCGGTTTTTGTTTTCAGTTCTTCAATACTACCTTTAAAGTAAATATTACCTTCTAGTAAATAGACAATGATATCTGAAACTTCTGCTACGAACTGCATTATATGAGAAGTGATCAATACTGTCTTGTTCATTTCTTTCTGTTCTCTAATAAGATTTTTTAGATGTATTAAAGATGCTGGATCAAGACCAGTTGTAGGCTCATCTAAAATTAACAACGGACTATCGAACATAAAAGCCAAAACGATATTCACCTTCTGCTTTGTACCTCCAGAAAGTGTAGATAGTTTTTTATCTAAAAAAGGTTCAAGCTTAAAAAGCGTTATCAATCGATCTTCATCACTTGGGCTCTGCCTAAGATCTTTGATCATTCGTATAAGTTCGTGTACTTTTAAATTACCTGGAAAATTTGCTATCTGAGGTAGGTAGTCAATCTCTTTACGGTATTTCCAGTTTTTTTTAATTGGTTTTCCCAAAACAGAAATGCTTCCCTTATCTGGTACCACCATACCTAAAACACTTTTTATTAAGGTTGTCTTACCTGAACCATTAGGACCCAAGATGGCAAAAACACCTGGTTTCTCAATGTTGAGATCTAAGTCTGAAAGAACAATATTCTTTCCAAATTTCTTTTGTAAACCTTCAATATGAATCATTGTACTTTGGTCATTAGGGGATTAATATCCAATAAATTATCTGGTGTAAAAACGGGAGAAACTTTTTCAGAAAAATCAATGATATCCATAAAAAGACTTCTAAGTAATACTATAGATTCTGGCGTTTTGTTTACGATATAAGAAAACAATTTTACGGGGCGATATGGTACGTCGCCTATGCCATTCTTATCTAAATCGTAGCCAGTATAATCGCTCCAATAATTACCGTCAAAAACGTTGTCGTTCAAATTACTGTCATACGAAATATCAAAACTGTTATATAGAAAGTTGTTTCCAGAGAAAGTATTGGTATAACAGGCTCCTAAAACTTTAATTCCCCATCCGTTCTTTATAAAATTATTCCCTTTATAATCAATACGGTTAGAGCCTTCTATATTTATACCAATGGTATTTTCTTCAAAGGTATTATTGCTTATTTCTGCGTCATTAATTTCTTTTAATAACATACCAAAAGCAGCAGTACCCCAGTTTTTACGAAAAGTATTGCCCTTCATCACTATATTTTTAGAAAACATTACCGCTACCCCTGCCCCATTGTTTTCAAAAATATTGTCTGTATATATATCATCATCAGAAAACATAAAGTGTAGACCGTATCTTAAATTACCCGTGCTCTTATTATTATGGATGGCTATATTATCTGAAAACTCTAGGTATATGCCATCTCTTGCACCTTGAACGATATTATTACTAACCTCTACATGGTGAGAATACCAAAGTTGAATGCCGTTACCCGAATTGTATTCGTCTTTTGCATCACCTATAATTTTATTGTGATAGACTTTACCATTGCTTGATTTCTCTAAGTAAATACCAAAAAATAACTTTTCGAGCACCACGTTCTGAATTAGAAAATTTTCACTTTTAACTACTCTAATGGCTGCATGATCTGTAGTATAGCTAGTACCTACATTGATAATAAAAAAACCATCGAGCGTTACACCATCTGATACAATACGTATGATTTCACCTTTCTCTTCTCCATCAATTATAGGGTAATCTTCTCCTATTAAAGTCAATGGTTTATCTATTAGAATATTGTACTCTTTATAGGTTCCTTTTTTTACTAGAAGCGTATCGAACTCCATAGCAATTTTAATTCCTTCAGAAATTGATTTTACCTCACAACTATCACAAATTACAATAGGTTTCGCCCATAGATTTGCAGTTACCATAAGTACTAACGTAAAAATTAATAAGCTTTGGTATCGTATCATGTTATCACGAATAAATTTACCTTTTGGTTTATACTTTGTATGGTTTGTTGGTAACGTATAAGTTTAAAAGCTGCACTATTACTTTTAAAAAAAGCTTATTTTTTAAACTTTTCATTTAACTCAGTCCAAGTATATAAAACTCCCGTATTATCTGATTGCGCTTTTTTAGCAGCTTCTTCATTTGAAAAAGCAGAAAGAAAGGCACCCATAGGACTTGGTATGTTTTCACTAATTAAATATGTTGCCTGTGTAGCATCAACAAAAACGCCAGGATCCGTATAATCGTTTACTCGAAATAATTCAACTGTTTCTGTATCTATTTCGCGTAAGTGGTTTAACATACATTCAGTAGCATCGAAAGAGTAGCTTCTTCCTTTTTTAGTCATAAACTGAGCTGCATGCTGCTTATCTACAATAGTCATACTACAAAAATGGCATCCATCAGAACCATAAGTTATGGGCTTAAGTTCGCTATTACATGCCGATAATACTAGAACACATATTACACCTATTATTACTAGATTTTTCATTTTTTAGTTATTTATGGTTTATTAAGGCTACAACGATTTTTTACTTTTCCATCCTACAAAAAAAGCAACTACAGTAAGCATCATACCTACGAACATGAACCATGCACCTGCAGAAGGCATTGAACTTACATCAAAATTCAATAATTTTTTATACCCAAGAAGTGGTGGCTTATATGTCATTGGTGTTCCATCATCATTAATAACTCTAATGATTGCATGAGGATCTAGATTTGAACCGTAATCTGTTAACCAGAGATTAAAATCGTACATACCCATAACACCTAAGATAGACATTAACACAAACCAACCTAAAAAATAACGATAATCTACTTTACCAAAAAAGCCTAGTATACTTATAAGTACCCCTAAAATTACCATACCTATTATTACGGAAGGAAAAACATTGAATTCCCACATTTCATCAGCTTTAGGTATTGTCTTCATACCTATGTAATGGTTTAGACCATCTATATTTTGTAAATCAAATTCAGAGACACCTTGTATGCCTGTAATATGAATGTTCATACCCAATGGATCTGGGTATTGTGGAGCACCTAACATAATATTCCAAAGCGGAAATGCAAATAACCCCAATAAACATATAGAACCTACGAACATTATTATACTTGCCTTTTTCATCTTATATTATATTAAAAACTAACACTAAAACTAAAATTAATTCTCATAAAAAAAGCAGGTCAGTCTTAAAACACGACCTGCTTTATATTTAAAATACTTAACTACTTTTTTTAAACTTACTCACCTAAAGACCAAGAAAGGTCAAGATTAGATGATGCAGGCGATACTCTTACGTAACCTTGCATCTCTTGGTGTAAAGCAGAACAAAAATCTGTACAGTAAAATGGCCATACTCCTTCTTGCTTAGGTTCCCAAACAGATGTTTTTGTTTGACCAGGCATTATTAGTAAACCAGAATTCTGTTGCCCAATCATCATAAAGCCATGTGGTACATCAAAATCTTGCTCATGGTTCGTGATATGGAAATATACTTTATCACCAACTTTAATACCTTCAATATTATCTGGAGTAAAGTGACTACGGATCATTGCCATATACACATGTACTTCATTACCATTTCGCACAACTCTTGCATCTGCAACATTTTTTGTAGCATATGGATTCTCATTTTCTGCCAGTTTATATATTTTCTGCGATTTAGGCGCTAATATAGATGCTGGTATAGCTGCTGCATAGTGTGGCTCGCCATGTGTTGGAAAGTCATATATAAGCTCCATTTTATCTCCAGAGATGTCATACAATTGCGCAGAGTGCTCTAATTCAGGACCCGTTGGCAGGTATCTATCTTTTGTAATCTTGTTCAACGATACTAGATATTTACCAAAAGGCTTTCTAGAGTTACCACCAGGGATCATACAGTGACCTACTGAATAAAAAGTTGGTTTTCTATCAATAACCTCCCATGTATCTAATTTCCATTTAACAACTTCTGATGATATAAAGAACGTAGTATACGCATTACCCTTACCATCAAACTCTGTATGCAATGGACCTAAGCCTCCACTCTTTACAGTCCCACCAAGTACATCTTCAAATTTTAAAATTGGAAGACCATATGCTTCTCCATCAAACTTCTTACCTTCAATTGCAGCAATCATTTTATCAAAAGAAAATACTGTAAGGTCTGCAGAAAGCTTACCGTTACCAATAATGTAATCGCCTGACGGACTTACATCTACCCCATGTGGAGATTTTGGTGTTGGCATAAAGAATATAGCACCAGGTACTTTTGTAGGATCTACAGTAAGAACCTCTTTTTTCATGGTTGAAGTAGCACTATGTGTTTCATCGCTATATACGTTATGTGTATAATTTGCAGGCACCATTGTACCACCGCCATTATTTACATACTCTTCAATCTTTTTCCAGTTTACCGCTGCAATAAAATCTTTATCGTTTTGAGAAGCGTTAACTTCTAACAATGAATTTGCTTCTTCTGTATTATACGTAGTAAAGAAAAACCAACCGTGAGATTTACCTCTACCAGGGTGAGATAAATCATAATTAAAACCAGGCATAATTAACTGGAATTTTATATCCATTCTACCAGTTTCAGGTTCTACACTAATAAAAGATAAGGCTCCTTTAAAATTCCCTTTGTAATCTTTTATAGGCATATCTCTTTGTGGAATAGGAACTGAAAAACGTGTTCCTGCCACTACATACTCTGAATTTTCTGTGATATAAGAAGAACTGTGGTTACCTGCACTATTCGGAACTTCTATAATCTCAGCAGTTTCAAATGTTTTTAGGTCAATTCTAGCTATACGTGGAGTGTTATTTCCATTTATAAATAGCCATCTACCATCTAATTCACCATTAGTCTGAGAAATATCTGGGTGGTGAGAATCATCTGCAGGAATAAAGCCAAAAGACGTTTCTAACATAGGTTTTGTTTCTTCTGAATACCCATATCCATTTGTAGGGAATTGAGAGAAGACAGGAATTTCTTTGAACATACGCCCAGAAGGAAGACCATAAACGGTTACGTTACCGCTATACCCGCCAGACATGAATGCGTAAAACTCATCATGTTCACCAGGTGCTACATATACTTTCTCTGCATTATTTGATGCAAGTGCTCCATTTGAGGATGCCTTACCGTTTTGGTCGCCGCAACCTGAAAGAAGCAGAATTGGCCCTAGAGCCGCTGCTAGATAAAAGAAGTACTTTTTCATTTTATTTATGTTTGTGGTTATCTTATTTATTTACTACTCTAATGTTCTAAAATACTCAAGTATGCTACGCGCTTGGTCTTCGGTCAACCCTTGGTTGGCCATTGGCGCACCATTAAATTCTGCCATAAGCTCTTTTGCCAAAGGATCTTCTTTAACCATAACTTCTGGATTAAGAATCATGTTCATAATCCATTCTGGACTACGTCTTTTTAAAACACCAGTTGGAGCCGGACCAATGAATTTTTTATCTATTCTATGGCAAGCCATACACATTTGGCTGTACGTTTCTTCACCTTTTTTTGCTAATGCCATATCAATCTCAGGAGATAAAGTCACAGAGGTAATAGGGCCTACTCCTTTATTTTCTAAATCTACACGCTCAGAAGGTTTTTCTGTACTAGTTTCAGTAACAGCCTCTGTTGCTTTTTCTGTAGCTTTTGAACGATCTACACTAAATCCTTCTTTTTTCTTTTCTTCTTTGCCTCCACATGCCATTAGTAGCAGTGAAAACATTATTACGGTACTTCTTAGAACTATTTTCATTTTTTAAATGATTAATGATTATTGATTAATTAACTGGACAAATGTATTGGGTATTAAAAAGGAAAAATATGATAAATATCATGATCAAGGATAAAATTGTCCTTATTTAAAATAAAATGATAAAAGACAATTACCTCGTACTTAAATATGTTAAAATTTACTAAGTAAGTGAATCTATATCGTATTATAAATCAATACGTTAAATAATACACACACATTTTAAAACAGTAAATTCGGATTAAAGAAAGTATAGTTTTCTACTCAAATAAATAGTATTAAAACAAATAAACCCAAGGCATTTGCCTTGGGTTTATTCTTGCTTATAGACTAGGTTAGTATCTATATTTTGAATGTAATCACAGGTATTCTTGAGTGGTTTACAACATCTTCGCCAATGCTACCATTAAACATATGTGAAATGCCTTTACGACCGTGTGTAGGGATCGCTATAGCATCTGCTAAGATGGTTTTACCATAATTGATAATACCCTGCTCAACACTGTAATCATTATAAATTTCAACTTGTTGTGCCGAATTGGCCTTAGTTAAAAATTTATTTATTTTTTGATAAGCATCTCTATTACTTAAAAATTCATCGTTTGGCGTGTTGATAAAGACAACCTCCATGCTAGCACCTAGCATCACTGCAAACTCCTTAGCTTTTTGAAAAGCTGGTAAATTATCATCATTAAAATCGCATGCGAATACAAAACGATCTAAGCTTAAATTTGTAATCTCGCCTTTAATAACTAAAACTGGTACTGTAGCGTTACGAACCACTTTTTCTGCATTAGAGCCAATAAACATTTCTTCAAATCCGCTAGCTCCATTAGAACCCATTACTATTAGGTCTGCATCATGTTCTTTAGCCATAACATTTAGCTCACTGAATACTTTATAATGCTTAATTACCGGAGTTACGGTAACGCCTTCTAAATAAGGCTTTTCTATAAATTCTTTTAAATTCTTTTCTGCCAATTTCACCATGAAAACTGTTTGCTCGATATACATACCATCGGGCGAAGTAATTATTGCCTGGTTTAACTCTAGCATATGAACTACCAATAGTTCAACTTTATGTTTTTTAGCCAAATCTGCAGCTGCCTTTAGCGCTTGTTCTGACTGATTTGAAAAATCTGTAAGTACGATTATTTTTTTCATGGTAATTTTATTTAGCAATTATTAAGATTAGGAACTTCTATTTTTAAAATTAAACGGTCATTGAAAAAATCTTGGTGTCTGGTGCTTTTTTCTGCAAAGGCAAATCAAAAGCCATACATACGTTTCTAACATACGGTCTGCCCTTTTCGGTAATTTGAAGACTACCTTCGGTAATGGTCACTAAACCATCTTCTTCCATTTCTTGTAACCTATTTAAAATACTATCTATTTGTGGAAGATGTAACTTAAATTCGCTCCAACTGGTTTTAAAATGGCACATTAAATTTAAGATATGTCTTCTTATAATTTGATCCTCTTCTGTTAAAATATGACCTCTGTATAGCGGAATAATATCATTTTCCACAAGACTTTGATACTCTTCTACATTTTTTACATTCTGTGCAAAACCGTACCAACTATCGCTTATACTCGACGCACCTAACCCAATCATTAAGTTGGTATTAGAGCTGGTATAACCCATAAAATTTCTATGAAGTTTTCCATTCTCCATAGCCTGAAATAATCCGTCGCTCTCTAATGCAAAGTGATCCATTCCTATTTCGTGATACCCATATTCTAATAACAATTCTTTACCAACTTCATACTGCGTTCTCTTTTCATCTCCCGCAGGTAGATCTGCATCATTATAACCACGTTGACCGTTACCCGCCAACCATGGCACATGTGCATAGCTGTAAAAAGCAATACGGTCTGGTTTTAATTCTTTGGTCTTTTCTATCGTATTAATTACGTGTTCTAGCTTTTGATGTGGTAGACCGAATATGATATCGTGACTTACAGATGTATACCCAATTTCACGAGCCCACTCGGTTACATTTTTTACATTTTCAAAAGGTTGAATTCTATTGATTGCCTTTTGTACCGTTTCATTATAATCTTGCACACCATAGCTTACTCTTCTAAAACCAACATTGTACAGTGCTTGCAAATGTTCTTTAGTGGTATTATTGGGGTGCCCTTCAAAACTAAACTCGGCATCATTTGCCTTATCGGCTATTCGTAGAATACCATCTATTAAATACTTCAAGTTTTCTGGAGTAAAAAATGTCGGCGTACCACCACCTAAGTGTAGCTCTTTTATAATCGGTTTTTCATCGAACAGTGCGCTATATAATTGCCATTCTTTCAATACCGCTTTTATATAGGGCATCTCTAAATCGTGTCGTTTTGTAATACGCTTATGACATCCGCAGAACGTACACATATTCTCGCAAAATGGTAAATGTATATATAGACTAATACCTGATATCGAATTACTTGCGTGAAAGCTCTTTTTTACCGAAGCCTCCCACTTTTTTCCTGAGAAGGTATTGATATCCCAAAAAGGAACTGTTGGGTAGCTAGTATACCTAGGTCCTGGTACATTATACTTTTGAACAAGCGAACACATAAACTTCTTATTTAGTCACAAACTTACATGTCTAAGTCAGCATATAATATGATTTATATCAGTTCGCAGCACATCGAAAAAAAATAACTTCCCCAGAAATTACATAATGAATAGTTGTACTATGTAACCTTTGTTACCTAAGAAAATATTCAGATCCAATAATTTTGATTAAAATTTATACCCATGTTACCAAAAGGTTCCAAATTATACAGTGTTATATTTTTGAAATGCCCAAGATGTCATAAAGGTGAATTCTTTGAGGCTAATCCTTATAAATTAAGTAACTTCAATAAGGTTAAAGAACGTTGCCCAAAATGTGATTTGAAATATAGTATAGAACCTAGTTTTTATACGGGATCAATGTATGTTTCTTACGCAGTAGGTATTGCTGTAGCAGTTGCCGCGTATGTATTAACTTTACTATTCGGACTTCAACTTTCAATAGGTGTTTTATTTGTTGTTATCGTTGCATCATTAGTGATAACAATGCCATGGATAGCCGCAGTATCTAAATCGATTTGGGCGAATATATTTTTTAAATTTGATAAAGAAATTGCTCAGAAAATTAATTAGCCAAGAATGATTCAAAACTTAAAGGAAGAATACGGAGATATCTTTGAAGAAGAGCTCATCAATGAAATTGTTCAGGTAGGTACTTTTAAAGAAGTACCTGAGGGTTATAAATTCATGGAGATTGGTGACTACATTAGAGGTATGCCTTTATTAATTTCTGGAGTCATTAAAATTTTGAGAGAAGATGAAGATGGCGATGAACTTTTACTATACTATTTAGAAAAAGGTGATACCTGCTCTATGACCATGGCGTGCTGTATGGGCGATAAGAAAAGTGAAATTAGAGCTATTGCAGAAACTGATGCAAAACTTATTATGGTGCCTATTCAGAAAATGGAAGAATGGACCGCCAAATATAAATCTTGGAGAAACTTCGTTTTCAATAGCTACCATGTTCGATTAAATGAGCTTTTAAGCACCTTAGATAATATCGCATTCCAAAAAATGGATGAACGTCTAATCGGCTATTTAAAAGAAAAATCTAGAGTAACAAAAGATAATATCATTCACAGTACCCATCAAGATATTGCCTATGACCTTCATAGTTCTAGGGTTGTAATTTCTAGGCTTTTAAAGAAGCTAGAAGAAATGGGTAAAATTAAACTTCACCGAAATTATTTAGAGATATTAGATTTATAATACCTCTGTAACCAATGTTACTGCGCAGGTTTCCGTACCATTCTACTTTTGTGATATCAAATACATCACATGGAAATTTTGCAAATTCTTGGTTATATCAGTGCCTTAATTATCGGTATTTCATTAGGTCTTATTGGCGGTGGTGGTTCCATATTAGCTGTTCCTGTTTTAGCCTACCTTTTTTCAATTAACGAAAAAGCCGCAACCGCTTACTCTCTTTTTATTGTTGGTGCAAGTGCATTGGTCGGTGGTTGGCAACAGCATCTAAAAGGTTACGTAGATTGGCGAACTGCTATTGTTTTTGGTACACCCGCAATTATTGGTGTTACACTTGTTAGGTACTATGTGATACCGGCTATGCCCGATGTTTTATTTGAAGTCGATCACTTTCAATTTACACGTAGAATGGCAATGTTCGGGCTGTTCGCTATTTTGATGATTCCTGCTGCATATTCTATGCTAAAAAAGGAAAAGAGTGTTATTAAAGGCGGAGATGTTTCTTATAATTATCCCTTAATATTATTAGAAGGGCTTATAGTTGGTAGCATAACAGGATTGATTGGCGCCGGTGGCGGATTCTTAATCATTCCTGCATTGGTCATCTTGGCAAATGTTGGAATGAAAGTTGCCGTTGGTACCTCGTTGATTATAATTGCTATTAAATCATTAATGGGTTTCTTTTTGGGCGATGCCATGACCATGCTCATTGATTGGAAGTTTCTTGCCATTTTCACCTCGCTATCTTTTGTTGGTATTTTTATTGGCAGTTACCTCAGCAACTTCATAGATGGTAAAAAATTAAAGAAAGGTTTCGGCTATTTTATTCTTGTTATGGCTGCCTTTATTTTCTACATGGAATTCTTTAAATAAATTTCGCTTATGTGACTAATGTCACTGTACACGTTTTAAAGAAAGGGTAATTTTATGTTGTTAATCAAAATAAGCAACAACATGAAAGTAGAACAGATTTATACCGGATGTTTGGCACACGCTGCCTATTATATAGAAAGTAATGGTGAAGCTGCAGTATTCGATCCGTTACGAGAAGTACAGCCATACCTTGACCGTGCTAAAAAAGACAATGCAAAAATTAAATATGTTTTTGAGACCCATTTTCATGCAGATTTTGTTAGTGGTCATTTAGATTTACAAAAAAAGGCGGGTGCAGAAATTGTATTCGGCCCTGGTGCAAAACCAGCTTATAAAGCTACCACAGCAAAAGACAATCAAATATTTGAAGTAGGTGATTATAAGGTTAAAGTAATTCACACTCCCGGGCATACGATGGAGAGTACTACCTACCTATTAATTGATGAAAATGGAAAAGAACATGGTATTATCACTGGCGACACCTTGTTTATTGGCGATGTTGGTAGACCAGATTTAGCACAACACGTCGTTGCAGATTTAACCGAAGAAAAGCTAGCCGGGTATTTATACGATTCGCTCCGCAATAGAATTATGCCACTGAGCGATGATTTAATTGTCTACCCCAATCATGGTGCCGGTTCTGCTTGTGGTAAAATGATGAGTAAAGAAACTACCGATACGTTAGGGCATCAAAAGAAAGTAAACTATGCGCTGAGGCCAGATATGACCAAAGAGGAATTTATCAAAGAACTCTTAACCGGACTCACAGCTCCTCCAGCATATTTTCCTAAAAATGTTTTAATGAACATTCAAGGGTACGAAAGTTTAGACAAGATCATGGACCGTGCCACTACCCCATACACTCCCGAGGCTTTTGAGGCTGTTGCCAATGAAACCGGAGCTTTGGTTTTAGATACTAGAAATGCCGAAGATTTTGCAAAAGGATTTATTCCTAATAGTATCAATATCGGACTCGAAGGTAGTTTTGCGCAATGGGTCGGTGAAATGATACCAGATATTAAACAAGAAATTTTATTGGTCACTTACAAAGACAAGCAAGAAGAAGCCATTACACGATTGGCAAGAGTTGGTTATGACCATACTGTAGGTTTTTTAGATGGTGGTTTTGATACTTGGAAGCAATCAGGAAAAGATTACGAGGTAAGCAACAGAATTGATGCCGATGAATTAGAAGCTGAATATAAAGCCGATAAACCTTTAATAATTGATGTTAGAAAAAAGAGTGAGTTTGATTCTGAACATGTGGTCGGTGCCATCAATGTTCCCTTAAATGAAATCAACCAGCATCTATCTCAATTCCCTAAAGACAAGCATTTCGTTTTACATTGTGCCGGTGGTTATAGAAGTATGATCGCAGCTTCAATTTTAAAACAAAGGGGATGGCAAGATTTTACTGATGTTAAAGGCGGATTTGAAGCTATTTCAAAAACAACACTACCTAAAACAGCATACGTTTGCCCATCAACACTATTGTAATAGGTACTACTAAAACAGCGCTGATTTTTCAGGGCTGTTTTACTTGTTAATACCTATGTAACCTAAGTTACTGTGTAGTCCTTTTTACAAATGTAATTTTGGGTCAATAATAAATATGAACTTATGAAAGTAGAACAAATATATACTGGTTGTCTTGCGCAAGGTGCTTACTACATTGAAAGCAATGGAGAAGTCGCCATTATTGATCCTCTACGAGAAGTACAGCCTTACATAAAGAAAGCTGCGGCAGATAATGCTAAAATCAAATATATTTTTGAAACACATTTTCATGCCGATTTTGTTAGTGGTCATGTAACCTTGGCTAAAGAAACTGGTGCTGATATTATTTACGGACCAAAAGCGAATCCGTCTTTCGAAGCGATTATTGCAAAAGATAATCAAGAGTTTAAATTAGGGGACATTACGATTACTGCATTGCATACTCCTGGTCATACAATGGAAAGTACCACGTATTTATTAAGAGACGCCAATGGTAAAGACTATGCTATTTTTAGTGGAGATACGTTGTTTTTAGGTGATGTCGGTAGACCTGATCTTGCACAGAAAATGGGCGAATTGACAGAGCGTGATCTTGCCGGATTTTTATTTGACAGTCTACGTGAAAAAATCATGCCATTAGCAGATGACGTCATCGTTTACCCTGCTCATGGTGCCGGTTCTGCATGTGGTAAGAATATGATGAAAGAAACGGTAGATACATTGGGTAACCAAAAGAAAATGAATTATGCCTTACGTTCAGATATGACGAAAGAAGAATTTATTGATGAAGTGATTGATGGTTTACTACCGCCACCTCAATATTTTCCTTTAAATGTAAAACTGAACAAAGAAGGTTATGAAGATATAAAAGAAGTATTGGTTCGTGGTACAAGAGCACTTTCACCAAAAGCTTTTGAAGCAGCCGCAAATGAAACTGGCGCTATAGTCTTAGATGTTCGTCATCAAGATGATTTTGCAAAAGGTCATATTCCACGTTCTATTTTTATAGGATTGGATGGTAGTTTTGCCCCATGGGTAGGTGCTTTAATTGCAGATGTAAAACAGCCAATTGTACTAGTAACTCCTGTTGGTATGGAAGAAGAAACTGTAACTCGATTATCTAGAGTTGGTTTTGATGGCACTTTAGGATATTTAGAAGGCGGATTCGATGCTTGGAAAAAAGCGGCGATGGAGTATGATACCGTAAGCCAGGTTGATGCAGATGAACTTAAAAAAGCCATTGAAACTGATCAGGTACCCGTATTCGATGTTCGTAAAGAATCTGAATACCTTTCTGAACATATTATCGATGCTAAAAACACACCGCTAGATTTTCTAAACGACCATTTAGCCGAATTCCCTAACAAAAAATTATTTTACGTGCATTGTGCTGGTGGTTACAGAAGTATGATTGCTTCTTCTATTTTGAAAAGTAGAGGTATTCATAATCTTATAGATGTAAAAGGCGGATTTAAAGATATTAAAGAAGCTGGTATACCGGTTACTGAATTTGTTTGTCCTACTACATTATAAATTTTTTTATTGGTTGGTTATTGAAAGAAACGGTCATATACCAAGTCCGTTTCTTTCTATTATTAAATATTAATTTTAAATAAAATACTATGTCATTTTTAAGTACACTCTTTGGTAAAAAAGAAGAAGCCGCAGGTAATATTACTATACTAAACAAGAACGAATATGCCACGCAAATTGTAGCTAACAATATCAAACCTTTTGACGTTAGAACGCCATCTGAATATAATAGCGGTCATATTAAGAACGCTATAAACGTTGATTTTTTTAGCGCTGGTAATTTTAACGCTTATTTTGAAAAAGTAAATAAAGAAAAACCGGTATACGTATACTGTAGATCAGGCGCAAGAAGTCAAAAAGCTGCTCGTAAATTATTAAACATGGGCTTTACACAAGTTTATGATCTTAAAGGAGGTTATAGTTCTTGGAACTAAGGTAAAGGTTACCATTACCCTTTAATAGGTAGTTTATAGTAGGTTTATTCAGGAATAATGGCTTATTTCAAAATCAATCAACACGTTTAAAATGTCATACTTATGAAAAATATCTTTTTATTATCAGTGATTGTTTTTACAATCAGTTGTAAAGATGCTCCAAAGGTGAAACAAGATGTTGTTATTGATAATTCTAATAATTCATCTTCAAGCGTCAGCACATCAGAGATAGATGCTAAAGTTAATGACAGCCTACTTTTAGAAAAAGGTAAAATGATTGCCCAAAGTACCCAAAAAGTATTAGGTAAGAACCTTATGCTCAATATTCAGAAAAATGGTCCAATTGGTGCTGTAACGTTTTGTAATGAAAAGGCATATCCGCTAACAGATAGTATGGCAATTGTTCACCATGCTAAAATTAAAAGGGTAAGTGATAAACCAAGAAATCAAAATAATAAAGCAAGTAAAAAAGAGCTTGAATATATTGCGTTTTTTAAATCAAAAATTAATAATAACGAGTCTTACGAACCTATACTAGCTAACGAGAATGGAAATACTTATTTCTATTCTCCTATTGTTACCAATACCATGTGCCTAAACTGCCATGGTGTACCAGAAACAAATATCGACCCAAAGGTTACCCAACTTTTGAACGATAAATACCCATATGACGAAGCCATAGGCTATAAAGAAAATGAGGTAAGAGGCATTTGGAGTATAAGTTTTAAAGACGAACAAAATAAATAAGATATGACTTCAGTAATTCCTATTCAAAATTTAAAATGTGGTGGCTGTGCCAAAACAATTGTTTCAAAATTAGAGGAGATACCTACCATAACGAATGTATCGGTATCAGTAGAATCATCATCGGTTTCTTTTGACGCTTTAAACCAAGAAGATATAGCTACTGCAAAAACCAAATTAAAGTCGATTGGCTACCCAAGTCTAGACCAAGATAATTCGGTACTATCAAAAGCGAAGTCCTTTGTAAGCTGCGCTACGGGCAAACTATCTGACTAATTTTAAGAATCTAAAGAAGAAGTAATTATACATTACTTCTTCTTTGTTTTAAAGCCGTGAGTCAACTGACCTAAAAAGTTTTCTGGCAAATTCTCATCTCCTGGGTAACCCAATTTTACATCTCCACTATCTTCTGGTATGTAATTGGTTTTAAATATATAATCCCAAAGGCTTAAGCTAATTCCGAAATTTACACCATATGTTCCTTCTGGTAAATCATATGCGTGATGATATAAATGCATTACTGGATTGTTTAAAATATATTTTAAAGGACCCCAAGTAATTTTTATGTTAGAATGATTGAAATGCCCAATTGCTATGGCTATAAAATGAACAATGTAAGCTTGTTCTGGTTCAAAACCGCCAAGAATCATAACTCCGAAGGTCTTCAAGGGTTTATACAAAATATTCTCCATCCAATGGTATCGTAAATGAGCTGCAAAGCCCATTTCTTTTACGCTATGGTGTACTTGATGAAATTTCCAAAGAAATGCATATTTGTGTAATAAGGTATGTGTAAACCATTGCACAAAATCTAATACGATAAAGAATAATAAAAGCTGACCCCACATTGGCCAGTTAGATATATCTATTAGTGCCAAACTATTTGCTTTTATACCGATGTCAGTAAAAAACACTTGCAATAATTTATAAATACCACTTATGGCAATGGCAAACAAAAAGAAGTTGAAGAACATGTAAAAGCCGTCTAACCAAAAATCTTTTCTAAATACGCCTTGTTGTTTTCTCCAAGGAAAAACAATTTCTAAAAACCAAACTATTAGCGATATAGAAATTAAGCCCCAAAAGTAATTAAGATACCAAGGCACTTGAAAAATGATTGATTTCCATGTCCAACTTAAAGTTCCTGTTATCGCATTTAAAAACGCATCTATATATGCTTCCATTCCTCTAAAGCTTTTTGCAAAAATACTGTAATAATTATGGCTTCGCAGTAACCAAAGTTACTTTAGAAACGACGATTAACCATTAATTTTGAGCTGACCAATGTCATATGCCACTTTCCTAGTTTATAGTACTTTGGTAAAGTAAAAGATTTATCAACCACTATAACTGTTGAGTAAGTCTACTTTATAGTATCAACATTACAAATAACATTTAAAAACTAGTATCATGAAAAAAAATATGGGAACCACAGACAAATTCATAAGATTCATTATTGCGGCAGCGCTTTTAATTGCATTTTTGACAGATACCGTAACCGGTGTTTTAGGTTATGTAGCATTAGCAGTTGCAGCCATTTTCGTATTAACTTCATTTGTTAGTTTTTGCCCTCTGTATACGTTGTTCGGTGCTAGCACATGCAAAATAAAAAAGTAAGATTACCTTAATTACCTTAAAACATACTACTTAAAGAAATCGACGACTAATTTGCGTGTTGATAATGCTATGTAACATTTGTTACATAATATTCATTTTGTATCTGCTATATTTATCATATTCACAAATACAACAACAAAATGAGTTCACATCATCAGGTATTAATTATTGGAGGTGGTACTGCAGGTATCATGGTAGCAGCCCAGCTTCTCACTCAAAAAGGAGCTAAAGACATCGCAATTATTGAACCGGCAGATACCCATTATTACCAACCTGCATGGACTCTAGTAGGTGCCGGTACCTATGATTTTGACAAAACTGCCCGACCGATGTCATCGGTTATACCTAAAAATGCTACTTGGATAAAAGATAAGGCAACAGGTTTCGACCCAGAAAATAATATCGTAAACACTGCATCTAAAGGAGATATTACATACGATTACTTAGTAGTTGCACCGGGTCTTGCTTATGATTTCAGTTTAGTACCTGGCTTAGGTGATGCTATAGATAAAGGAGTGGTTTGTAGTAATTACACAGACCCTAAGCATACTTGGGATGTTATTAAAAACTTCAAAGGTGGTACTGCACTTTTTACACAACCTACAACCCCAATTAAATGTGGTGGAGCACCACAAAAAATAATGTATCTGGCTGAAAGTCATTTTAGAAAAAGTGGAATCCGTAAAAAAACCGATATCATTTTTGCAACTGGTGGTACTGTTATTTTCGGTGTAAAGAAAATAGCCAAAACATTAATGGAGGTAGTAGACCGAAAAGATATTAACCTTAGATTTCACCATAAACTTGTGGCTGTCGATGGTGATAAACAAATTGCCTGGTATGAAATGGGTCAAGAAATTACTGCTGGTGGTTGTGTAGTAATCTCAAGTAACAAAGTTGATGACTTAAAATTAGACGAAAAATTTCAATATAATTATAAAGATGTAAAAGTAGTAGTTGATGGAAATAGATATGGCATTCATTATGATATGATGCATACCGCTCCGCCTTCTGTGGCTCCTAAATTTGTAAAAGATTCAACTTTAGTTAATGCAGCGGGTTGGTTAGATGTAAATCATCAAACTATGCAACATAATACCTACGCCAATATATTTGGATTAGGCGATGTAGCTGCCTTGCCTACTGCTAAAACAGGAGCAGCAATTCGTAAGCAAGTGCCTATCGTAGTTGACAATTTAAACCTGCTTATGAACAGTCATAAAATGGGAACTAAATCTTATAACGGTTATTCTTCGTGCCCTTTGGTTACAGACTACGGAAAAATGGTGTTGGCAGAATTTGATTACGATAATAATTTTACACCAGATCCTAAATTGAAAAGAATGCTTATAAACGATTCTTCTAAAGAACATTGGAGATTGTGGATGCTTAAAAAATACGGACTACCCTACTTATACTGGAGCAAGATGATGAAAGGTCAAAATGTTTAAGCTTAAAAAATCTCTGTTTACACAGAGATTTTTTTTATGCTCCGTTACCAGTTATAATTCAGTATTAAATCTAAATGGAACATATCTACCTTATTAAAATAGAAATTAGGATTATCTGGTATATCGCCATTACCAATTTTAGAGGTCACTAATAGCTCTGGTCGTAAGTGCTTTAACTTTTTAATATTGAAGAAAATATCGAGGTTAATATGCGTGTAATCTGGCATCGCATACTTATTTAAAGTAGCATTGGTTGGATCTGGTTTCCAGTGCTTACCAATACTTAAGATCGACATAAGATTTAGATCTTTTAAAAGGGTAAAATCTTTTTTATAATTCAAAACTAACGCATGATTGTCTGCTGAACCTTCGCTGCGTTCTCGCTTTTGAAAACTGAACAAATCTTCTCTACCCCATTCTCTTGGTGAGATAAATTGACCATGCGGTAATATTCTATTATAACTCAAAGAAACTAGACCTGCTTTACTTTTATACGCGATTTTTAATCCTAATATATCCGACGAATTTTGATTATAATAGCGAAGGGAATCTATACCGCTACCCCCATCACCTACCTTATTTTGATGCAACCACTCCCCTTCTAAAATAATAGATTTAGATACTTCTAATTTAGGTTTTATATAGACAGAATTAAAAACGTTATCCACATATTGGTTCCAGACTTTTACATTAAATTCTTTTGACAATTTAAACTCGGCATTTGCCATTAATACATAGTCCGATTCAGTATTATCAGCATATGCCGATGCATTACCATAAATATTTCTACCAACGGGATAGGTTCCAATACTTTCCCCAATACCATAAAACTCCCCTGTTGATCTAGGTGCTATTTCATTTAATACGCCCAATTGAAACTTTGTCTTTTCTGCACTAAAATTATACCAAAACCCTTGTACCAAAGTAGGTATCATTCTACCATCTTCGGGGTTAATCAATGGCGTATTTATTTTCATCCGCCCAAGCGTAAATGAATGCTGAGCTAGGTGATATTTCGCATACAGTTCTCCTAATAAAAAAACGGCATCATTTTCTAAATCTAACCTGTCGAACAACCCTTCTTCATATCTACTAATTCTTCCGGTTGTCGCATCGGGTATGGTTAAATCTTGTAAACCTAAATTCGTAGCATTATATAATGCTGCACCTACTTCTAAGTTTTTTAATAGATTATACTGGTACTTTAATTTACCTCCTGTTGCTAAAGCATTAAAATCTTTTAATTCCCCTTTATTTGACGTCATCATATAATACGTACGCCATTGCCCAGATAGGGTTCCTTTTTTCTTTACCGCAACAGTATCTTGTGCCATAGAAAATATGGGCAAACAAAAAATGAACAGATATACTAATCGCATGAGGTTACTTTGTTTTGGTAATTCCGTATTCCTTTTTGTAGAAGTCCATTATCGGTAAAAATGGTCCGTATTTGTGCTGTTCTGGAGAAAAATCGTCTACCCACGGACCGTAGGGTGTTGAAACCGGTTTTAGTTTCTTGTCAGGATAATCGTTTTCGGTATTTAACTTATGTGGTCTAGAAAAACTATTGATATATCCTGCTACATGATATGCTTCTTCATCACTCAATTTAGGGTTGTCCCAAGTTGCTTGTAAATACGGCATGTTACTTTTAATAAATTCCGCCGATGTAATTACCCTATTCATACCTGCACCATCGTTAAAACTATCTGGACCCCATAGTGGCGGATATGTGTAGCTTTTACCATCGATCGCATTTAGTACACCCGCCCCATTTTCACCATGGCAAATGATACACTCTTTTTGATATACCTGACTCCCTCTTTCTAAATCTACTGCAACAGCAGGTATCTTAATTTTTGGATATCCTTTAAACTCAGCCTTTCTATTTTCTGGTACATCTTCGCTCAACCAATTCATATAGGCTACAATCGCCTTCATCTGGTCAGAATCTACCGGAAGCATTTTGCCGTTCATACTACGCTCCATACATCCATTTATGCGATCTTCAATGGTACCTTGTTTGTTACCTCGACCACCAAACTGAGGAAATCGTTCTATAATACCGACCCAAGAACCAGAGCCCGCCTGTGCCCCCTTTTGTAAATGGCAATTCGTACAAGCTAAATTATTACCACTATACCTATCTGCAGCGTTCTCTGCATTCGGACCCATATATTTTGAAGATTCTGCAATTAGGTAGTACCCCTCTTTAACTGTCGCAGGCATAATAGCCAACTCTGCCATTGCATCTTTAGGTTGCCAAATCTCGTTAGCTACAGTTTCTTCAGTTTTAATAATCGCATCTTTTTCAACGCTAGGCTCATACGTTACTAGCCATATAAAGGCAAGACCTACCAAAACGAAGATGATTGCAAATAGCTTTAAAAATAGTTTCGCAAATGCTCGTAAATCTTTCATAGAACTGTAATCTTATGCTAATTTAAATAACGAATCTATAATAAACGCATGATTATTACAGTAACCCTAGTTACAGTAACGTTAAATACTTTAACTTACTTTTATTCCAATCAAAAATAACGGACATTAGTAGTAATCAACATATTATTTTAACCAAATTATATTCTTTTTAAAATTGACGAACACATGAAAAAAGCACTTCTAATTGCAATAGTACTTATGGCAACACAAATTACAACTGCCCAAGAATGGACTACACCTGTTATTGATGGTTACGGAAAAATAAAAGAGTTTAAGGATGTTGCCGTTCAGGCAGACCCTACCAAAGAATATAATCTTGTATTTGACCTTAAAGATGATCGTGAGTTAGATGGTATTAATGTAGGTTATTTCAAAATCGCTAGAATGATAAACATGCTAGGTGCTGGTGGTGTTTCTGCCGATAAAGTAAATATTATCGCTGCCGTACATGGTGGTGCTACTTTCACTGCTTTAAATGATGCCAAATACAAGGCTAAATACGAAAAGGAAAACCCCAATAAAGCCGTAATAAAATTACTAAAGGATTACGGAGTAGAATTTTATGTTTGCGCACAAGCTACTGCCGCTAGAGATATTACTGGTGCAGATTTAAACCCGAATACAGAATTAGGGCTTTCTGCAATGATGGTACTTGCCAATTATCAAATGGATGGGTATACTTTTATGCCATAAATAATTACCTCATGAAAGATTTTTGGAACGAGCGTTATGATGAGGAAAGTTATGCTTACGGAAACTCACCAAATGAATTCTTTAAACAACAACTAGATAAACTAAAAGTAGGTTCTATTTTACTGCCAGCTGAAGGCGAAGGTAGAAACGCGGTCTATGCACTATCTAAAGGTTGGGAAGTATTGGCTTTTGACTTTAGCGAATCTGCTAAAACTAAAGCTCAAGAGCTTGCATTAAAAACTGGCTTTAATATTGAATATCAAATAATTGACGCTCTTAAATTTAAAAGTTCTAAAAAGTTTGATGTCATCGCATTCTGTTATGCGCATTTTCCAGTAGCTATTAGAAAGAAAGCAAACCAACATCTTTTAAAATCATTAAAACCAAACGGACATATCATTTTCGAGGCGTTCTCTAAAAATCAACTAGGAAAATCTTCTGGTGGACCTAAAAATATAGACATGCTTTATGCTATTGATGAAGTTGAAGATGAGTTTGAGGGAATAAATTTTGAAATTTTAGAAGAAAAGAAAATAGTACTGAACGAAGGACTTTACCATATTGGTGATGCTTCGGTTATTCGTTTTACCGGTACTAAAGCATAAAAAGGGACCTAATTTGGTCCCTTTTTTATATTTCATTTATTAAAATTCATATTGAACAAAAACCGATAGGTTTCTTCCTGGGTCATTAATGGGTTCTGTTCCAAAATCTGCCTGATTATTAAATGCGAAATTGAGGTGATTACTATATGTTTTATCAAAAACATTTAATGCCGCAACACCTAAGGTTAGGTTTTTCATTGGTATTACACCTAAACGTAAGTCCATTATTTCATAACCTGGTGTAACCTGTTCACCAAAAGAAGTTGCAATATTATCTTGCTCGGCAGTCAGCCTATATTCTGCATTCACCCAAAACTTTTCTTTTTCATAGCCCAGTTTAAACCTTGTAACTAAAGGTGGTACCAAAGGTAATGACTCATTTAAGTCATTATTCTTAGCATATACATAAGCAAGTTCGGTTGTAAAATTGAAATAATTACAAAAGTCCACACCTCCCATAATTTCAAAACCAGTTTTGTACGCATCATCTAAATTTCTAAAAACCTTTGCGTTAGATGGTTCGTTCATTGGCATGAATTTTCTTGTCTGCGTTTCATCTATTACTGCCACTATATAATTTTCGTATAACGAGTAATAGAAAGAAGTACTATAACTGAACATATCTGAAGTATTTTCTGAAATAGGCATCTTCCCTTTAAAACCTACCTCAAATTGATTATTTACTTCAGCCTCTAAATTAGGATTACCAACATATTCATACGCGTCTTGACCTACGCTAAAATGATTGATAAAACGTTCTATCATATTTGCTGATCTAACACCACGACCATACGCCACTTCCATAATAAATTGAGGAGAATACACATATTTAATTGAAGCTGTACCACTAAAATTATGCTCAGTTCTTTTATCTAAATCAGTGTATAAAGCAGCAAAATCCGCTTCTGGATCTTTAGCTTCAGAAGTAACATTATCATAACGTACACCTGCAGTTAACATGGTTTTTTCTGTTAAGGGATATTTACCTTCTGCAAATAAACCAATATCATTTATATATGAATCTTGCCATACCTTATCTTCAAATGTTAAGGGTGTATCTAAAATTCCCATGGCATTTCTTTTTACTAAACGTGTTCTATTACCATCTCGTGCAATATGCAAAACATCAACACCCGTAAATAGCGTAAGATTTTCTGTTGGTTTTAATTTTAATTCTACTTTACCACCTGCCGTAGTAGCATCAATAGCAGAAACCGCAGACGTCATCATAAAAGTTGGTCTATTGTAATTAGTCATTAAATGATCAACATAACTATAATAAATTTTAGAATCTATGCTTTCAACAAGACCTGGTAGACTACCTAATTTATAATCTAAAGAGAGAATACTACTGTTGTCCTCTTCGGTATCCATAGGTAAACCGGCGTGTAAAACATCTCGCCCAAAAGACTGTCGCCAATGTGCTTGTAGTCTTTGATTTTCAGTAAAATTGACACCTGCTTTAACTCCGTAATCTAAGCTTCTAAAAGAAGACGGAATTTCTGTACCATCACCATCTTCGTAATTACCAAAATCTCGAAAACCTATATTACCTGCTACGTCATATTTCTCAGTTGCCTGTTGCAACCTTGCCATGGAGACCATAGAATTACCGTTGCTTTCATAACCACCACTTACACTACCATGTAGCCCATAATCATCAACAGTTGGTTTTTGAGTAACCATATTTACGATACCTCCAAAAGTAGCACCATATCTAACGGAGTATGGTCCTTTTATAATTTCAATTTTTTCAATTTCTTCTGGTATCACATGAGTAGTAATTGGATCCATACGATTAGGGCAAGCATTCATGGCTTTTGTACCTCCATCAAACTGTACATTTAACTGCTCATATTGTGTTGCTCTAAAACTAGGGTCAATTGCATAATTACCTCTTTTAATCAACGAAAAACCATTGACATCATTAAATAGATCGGCTACATTTCTGGGCTGAACTATTCTCTTGACATAATCATTGGTTTCTAAGGTAAGTACAGGATCAATTTTCATATTTCCTGTCACTAAAACTCCATTGATGGCAATAGGCGCTTCTTGTAAGGTGATTACTATTGAGTTATTAATGTTAAGTACCTGATGTTCTATAGTCTTATAGCCAACATAAGATATGGTCAAGATTACATTCTCTTCAACATTTTTTAAAACAAAATCACCATCAAAATTGGTATATGTTGCTGATCCGTTATTAGCTAAAATATGAGCGCCATTAAGTGGCTGCTGGTCAATTTCAGAGATGATTTTTCCTGATAAATTTTGTGCGTATAGTAAGGGTGTCGATAATAATACCGATAGTACCCAAAGATATTTTAGGTTCATTTTAAAAATTTTAATTAATAGAAATACTATCCAGCGCCCTATCAACAAGGAGCTAGATACATTAAATTGAAGTAAAATTTTTTAAATTTTGGGAGGATGTTTGATACGCTCAAAGAAATGAAAATCATATAGCACACGGTACAGTACATTATGCAACACTTTTCTAGATTGTTGTACAAACTCGTATGCTGTCAACGATCCAATAAACAATATTGTTTCGTTTTTAAGCAAGTCTAAATTAATTGGAGTTTTTTCATCATCAGCTTTCTGAGATAACATTTGTACTAAAGCACATTTACCATCACATTTTAATTCAGGTCGTTCTTTATTCTCGCAAAAGCGCTCAACGAAATCATTTGTAAATACCGCATAATAGCTCATAACGCTGGCAGTCTTAAAACTACTTGCCAAAGAAATGAATGTAAACAGTATCGATATCGTAAAGCTTGACAACTTCATGCTGCAAAATTAAGTGCCAATATTGATTAAGAATGTGACATTAGTCACATTCTTAGATTTTAATAAAATATATTTTTAGCATTAGACATTTGGCAATTATCCTATTCCTATATTTCCTTCTTTTTGTTAAAAAAGGTTAAAAAATAAATTATGTAACCTATGTTACCCTCTATTTTTAACATATAGATTATCTTTATCAAACATTAAAATAACAATAAATTTTATCTATTAAATAAACATTAAAAGTCATGGCAAATACAAATTTATCAAACATCGGTCTAGACAAAAAAGACTCTAATGATATCGCAAATCATTTAAATGATTTACTATCTAATTATCAAATGTTCTATATGAACCTAAGAGGTTTTCATTGGAATATTAAAGGGAAGAAGTTTTTTGAACTTCACCTTAAATTCGAAGAGTTATATAATGATGCTTTAATCAAGGTAGATGAAATCGCAGAGCGCGTGCTAACATTAAGCAACACTCCTATTCATACGTTCACAAAGTATATTGATAATTCTGAAATTAAAGCCAGCGAAAATGTAGTAGATGGCGATAAGGCCGTAGACAGTATTTTAGAGAGCTTAAGTATTTTATTGAAAAAGGAAAGAACTACCCTTAAAATTGCTGCTGAGGCAGAAGATGAAGGTACCGTTTCTTTAATGAGCGATTATATTACACAGCAAGAAAAATTAGTTTGGATGCTATCTGCATATAAAGATTAATTAAAACACTTAAATCTCTGAATCCCTAGAATTTGTTCATACAATTTCTAGGGATTTTTTTATGCTACCATTTCAAGATACTAACTAAGCTTTAACATATAACATATTAAAAACCAGTTTTTAAACATTAATTCTATAAGCTCTTTAATTTTGTTTTTATTATTCTTTTATTTTGAATTTTCTTCAAATATGTAACATTGGATACTTTTAAAAATCATACGTTGGTTACCTTTGTAACATTCAAAATATTGTAAAGTAAATAGACTATGGAGGACATGATTTTTTATGATAGATTGCAGTTTGCATTTACTATCACATTCCACTATATATTTCCTCAATTAACAATGGGGCTATCTTTATTGATAGTTTATTTTAAATGGAAATACCTTAGAAATAAGATTGAAAAATATAATGATACTGCTAAATTTTTAATGAAAATATTTGCCATCAACTTTACCATGGGTGTGGTAACGGGCATACCAATGGAGTTTCAATTTGGTACCAACTGGGCAAAATTCTCTGAACTTACGGGTGGTATTATTGGTCAGACCTTGGCTATGGAAGGTATGTTTTCTTTCTTTTTAGAATCTTCCTTTTTAGCACTCTTTATTTTTGGTGAAAAGTTAATGGGGCAAAAATTACACCTCTTAACTGGCTTTCTAGTATTCTTAGGGTCTTGGGCAAGTGGTTGGTTCATTTTAGCGACCAATGCTTGGATGCAACACCCCGTTGGCTATGAAATATTAGAAAACGGCAAATTCGTTTTAGAAAACTTCTCTGCCCTATTCAGCAACCCATGGCTCTTACCTGCGTTCTTACATAATCAACTCGCTTCTGTTGTTACTTCTTCCTTTGTAGTAGCAAGTATAGGTGCCTTTTATATTTTGAGAGAAAAGCAAGTTGAACATGGTAAACTACTTTTAAAAACTGGAGTAATTTTTGGTTTAGTTTCTAGTATTTTGGTGGCTTTCCCTACGGGAGATTGGAATGCGAAAAACGTTGCGAAATACCAACCAGCCGCTTTTGCTGCTATGGAGGGTATTTTTGAAACTGAAGATGCGGGTGCTGAAATTGTACTTATTGGACAACCGAATATGGTAGAGAAAAAGCTGGATAACAAAATTGCCGTACCAAACATATTAAGCTTTTTAACCTATCAAGAATGGGATAAACAGATTGTCGGTATGGATAAATTTGAAAAAGAAGAATTACCAGACAACGTGCCTGCACTATATTATTCGTATCATATTATGGTTGGTTTGGGCACCGTATTTATGGCTGTTATGGCATTGGCATCCTTTCTATTATGGCGTAAAAAATTATATAATATCAAACCGCTACTATGGACAATTATGTTTCTAGTTCCATTCCCTTATATAGCAAACCTAACAGGTTGGTATACCGCTGAATTAGGTAGACAACCGTATTTGGTTTATGGCTTATTAAGAACTAGCGATGGTATTTCACCAACCGTTTCATCTGGTAACACCTTGTTTACTTTACTAGGTTTTGTTGCTTTATATATGCTACTAGGGCTACTTTTTTTAGTCTTAGTCGGTAAAACTATTAACGAAGGTCCAAAACCTAAATTACATTAATTATGGAAATATTCTGGTACATTTTAATCGCCACTGTTTTAGCTGTATTTTTTATTTTAGATGGTTATGATTTCGGAACGGGAATTATTCATTTGTTCTTCGCGAAAACTGAAAAAGACAAAGAGGTAATTGCAAAATCTGCTGGCTTGTTTTGGGATTCTAATGAGGTTTGGTTAGTCGTTGCCGGTGGAATGCTTTTTATGGCTTTCCCTACCTTCTACGCTTCTGTTTTTAGCGGATTCTATTTGCCGCTAATACTCGTTTTATGGCTCATAATCTTTAGAGCTATCGGACTCGAATTAAGGGGGCAATTTAAATTTCAAATGTGGAAAGATATCTGGGATAAATCTTTCGGAGTTTCTAGTTTACTATTAGCCCTATTCTTTGGTATTGCCTTAGGTAACATTGTAAGAGGCGTTAACCTAGGTGGTGTCGATAATGGCATATCTATTCACGAAGGACATTATTTCTTTTTACCATTGTGGGATGGTAGCTTTAGTCCATTAACCGAGCACCCTGGTGTTATAGATTGGTTTACAATTATTATAGGATTAATAGCTGTGGTAACCTTAGCTATACATGGTGCAAACTGGATTATCTTAAAAACCAATTCCTCTATAAACACGAAATTGAAAGGGGTCATTTTCAAGTTAAATATTGCTTTAGCGATACTTACCGTTTTTTCATTAGTTGTATGGCAAATAGTGAATCCGAATTCATTAGATAACTTTGGTGACAAACCATATTTAATCATATTTCCATTAATTTATTTAAGTGGATTGGTAGGATTGTTTTTTATCAAAAAAATAAAAAAAGACAGTCACGCTTTTATACTATCGTCTTTACTGATCGTTGGTGGTATTACATCGTCGTTGGCTTCTTTATTCCCTGTAATATTACCTTCAGTGAATGATACTCATGAACCGTTAACTATTTATAATACTGCGGCATCAGAATACGGGTTGTCTGTGGCCATTTATTGGGGAATTTTAGGTTTTATACTTCTGTTTGTATACATGATCATTCAAAAAAGATTGATGAAAGGTAAAGTCGACAATATGGATTATGGGCATTAGAATAAAGAGACTATCATGACAGGCACCTTAATATCATTGATCAGCATTCTTATGGGTATTATTGCCGCTAACGTTTTTGGTAATTTTAAAAAGAAGTATTCTTTTGGCTTTACCGGCAATACCATAATTGGTGTTTTTGGAAGTATTTTATTCATAAAAACCTTTGGTCGCTTGGGCTTTAACCCATGGTCAATAATGAACAATGGTGATTTTGATGGTTTTCGCCTAGCCATAAATCTAGTAGTATCTGCTATTGGCGGTGTTTTAGGTCTTATAATTGCAAAAAAGGTCTATCAGAAATTCAATAAATCATAATCCATAATACCTACGTATTCAAGAACCATAGCTAATGTGATTTTAAGTATCGTAAGATCTACTCTTTCTCTTCTTTTTTCTTGTTGAGCTTATAAATAAGCCAAATAAAACCTACAACAAAATGAAGCAAGATGATACCTGCAATAATATAAATCAGTGTATTCGAACTACCTCTCATTTGTAATCTATCTTAGAAAATACGTTCAAAATTAATCATCATATAGAAATGCAACTATGATATTAATCAATTTTAGACTATAAATTGATTATCATTATTTTACTCAAAATCTCCCAGTAAAATAAAGAGCTATATGTAACAAATGTTGCTGTGCAACGCTATGTTTAACTTGAACTTCGTGTAAACTTTAAACCTTGTCATAATGTCAAAAATAGTCATACTAGGTGCAGGAATTTCAGGGCATGTTGCTGCTGCGCACCTTCGAAGAAAACTATCGAAAGAACATGAAGTTCTGGTTGTTTCACCAAATAGCAATTACCAATGGATACCATCTAATATATGGGTAGGTATAGGTCGTATGAAGTCTGAAGAAATTCTATTTCCATTACCTCCATTATACAAGAAAAAAAATATAGGTTATAAGCAGGCTCTAGTCACTACTTTTCATCCAGAAGGTGATGCAGAATCAGCTAGTCCGTTCGTAAACATCAAATACGTTAATGGCGAACAAAAAGGTAATACCGAAAAGGTAACTTATGACTATCTCATTAATGCCACCGGACCAAAACTAGCCTTTGACATGACCGAGGGCTTAAACCCTGGTACTAATAAAGCCTACTCTGTTTGTACTTATAGTCATGCAGAACACGCATGGCATGCCCTAGATGATTTGATCCAGCAAATGAAACAAGGCAAAAAAGCAAAAATTTTAATTGGTACCGGACACGCAAAATCTACTTGCCAAGGCGCTGCTTTTGAATATATCTTAAATGTAGAGCAAGAGCTTAGAAGACATAATGTACGTGACCAAGCTGAAGTTATTTGGATTGCCAATGAGTATCAGTTAGGTGATTTTGGTATGGATGGCGTGCTACTTAGTTATGGTGACAATATCATGAAATCTAGTGAAATGGTAGAAATGGTTTTTGAAGACCGTGGTATTAAATGGATTCTTGGCGCCGGAGTAAACAAAATTGAAGATGGTATAGCGCATTATGAAACATTAGATGGTGAGTATAAATCTGAAACATATGATTTTGCCATGCTAATACCTGCATTTTCCGGACATGGTTTTAAAGCCTTTGGTAAGAACAATGAAGACATTACCGAAAGGCTTTTTAAAGGTTTTATGTTGGTAGATGCCGATTATACTGCTAAACCATATGAAGAATGGAGCGTACAAGATTGGCCTGAAACTTATCAGAATCCGTCATACAAAAACATATTCGCACCTGGTATTGCATTCGCCCCACCACACGCAATTTCAAAACCTCGAGTAAGCAAAAATGGTACTTCAATATCTCCTGCCCCACCTCGTACGGGTATGCCTTCTGGCATTACTGCTAAGTTGGTTGCAGATAATATCATAGACGCCATCAACGGAAAAAAAGATTTACACCATAAGGGTTCTTTAGGTAACATGGGTGCTGCATGTATTGCTTCTGCAGGTTATGGCATGACAAAAGGTAGTGGCGTAAGTATTACCACCTACCCCATTGTACCTGATTATAACAAATACCCCGATACTCAAGGTCGTAAATTGGGTAAAACCTTTGGAGAAATAGGTTTAGCTGGTCACTGGTTAAAATTAGCGCTGCATTATGCTTTTATATACAAGGCAAAAATGAAGCCCTTCTGGTGGCTAATTCCGGAATAATTTCAAGTTCGACATCTTTAAAACTTGAAAGAATAACACTTAAAATCTAAAAAAATGACACAAAGAATATCGAAATCTAAACGTTTTTATATGATGAATCCTATAATTCAATTCTTCAAATTCATCTGGTTGAGTATCAAAATAATGCTAGTGGTGGCCGGTGGTCATGGCGGTACTAGAAAAGTCAATAATTAATGAATAAAAAAGTTATTCTCATAACTACTATAGGCATAGTCATCGGCGCTATAGCTGGTTACTTATACTATGCCGAAATCGGCTGCATAAGTGGTACTTGCGCTATAACTTCAAAACCTTTAAATAGTACATTATACGGTAGTTTAATGGGTGGTTTACTCGCAAATACATTTGTAAAATCTCCTAAAAAATAAATTTCAATTTAAAAAGTCAACGAAGGTATTTCTGTAATGGGAATACCTTTTTTTTTATTTAGAAACTTTTTTTTACCAACAAATCTTCTTAGGTAACATTAGTTACTGTGCAGTCTTTTTTACTGCTCTAATTTTGTATCAAATAAATGAATACCATGAAATATAAACTAGGATGGATATTGTTGTTCGTCTTTTATTCTGGCTTGGCACAAGAAGTAAAATCTATTACAAAAGATGAAGTGCTGACTAAGGTAAAAGAAAGTAATAATACACTGAAAATGGCAGAACAAGATGTGTTAGTTGCCAAGGGTGATTTCAATCAGACCAATGCTATTCTATTGCCAAACATTAGTGTATCGCATACTGGTATTGCTACCACTAACCCGTTAATGGCATTTGGATCTAAACTGAATCAAGAAATTTTGACTGCTGCAGATTTTAATCCAGATGTATTAAATGACCCACGTCAAATCGAAGATTTTGCAACTCGAGTAGAAGTACAACAACCATTGATAAACTTCGATGGCATCTACCAGCGTAAAGCGGCAAAGGCAAAATTGACCGCTACAGAATTACAGTCTGGTCGTACAGAAGATTACTTAGCCCTTGAGGTTGAAAAGGCGTATATGCAATTACAACTTGCTTATAAAACCGTTACCGTTTTAGAGAAAGCTCAAGAAACTGCTTTAGAAAATAAGCGTATTGCCGACAATAGTTACAAGCAAGGTTACCTACAAAAATCTGATGTTCTTTCTGTAGAAGTAAGAGTTACCGAAATCGATAATCAATTGCAATACGCAAAAAGTAACATTCTAAATGCAAGCAACTATTTATCGGTATTAATGAATGCTGATGAGAATGAAATTTTAAAGCCTTCAGATTCACTTGCAATTACTAGTTATGCTAATACAACGAACGTAAACTTATCTGAAAACAGAAAAGATATTTTAGCGATGAATTCTGCTACCGAAGCATATAGACAAATGCATAAGGCAGACCAAATGGCTTTCTTACCTCGTTTAAATGCTTTTGGTACTTATGAGTTACATGACGATGAAATTTTTCAAGGTCAAGCGCAAGGGTATTTATTTGGTGCAGAGTTAAAATGGAACCTTTTTGAGGGTAGCAAGCGTTTTGGAAAATCTCAAAAGAGCAAGGCGGAGTATGATAAATCTAAATTACAGTTAGAGCAGTATAAATCTGAAAGTCAATTAGAGCTTAACAAAGCGAAAAGAGGTTTTGAAGATGCTCAAAATAAATTAAAGCTAACAAAGCTAGCACTAGAACAATCTGAAGAATCATTGCGCATCCGTACCAATAGATTTAAGCAAGGTTTAGAAAAGACTACTGATTTATTACTATCTGAAACACAATATTCTCAAAAGCAATTAGAGTATTACGCTACAATTTTTCAACATAATTACGCCTTGGCGTATGTACAGTTTTTAACGAAAGAATAGAGTACCACAATCACTTAATACCATTCATAAAGATGAAAAATAAAAAATATATAATCACAGCTATTTTAGGTGCAACAATCTTGTTCTCTAGTTGTGGTAACGATGATAAAAAAGCGGAAGTCGATAATTCACCTGCTGTAGCCGTTCAAACAAAAACTGTTTCTGAAGATAGTAGCAGTCCGTTTTTAACGGTAAGCGGAAAAATCGAAGCAGCCAAGAGTGCAAACATTAGCACTAGAATGATGGGGTACGTTGATAAAATATATGTTGGTGTTGGTGATAAAGTAAATAAAGGTCAATTATTAATGAGTGTTAATAATGCAGATGTTTCTGCGCAATTAGCGCAGGTAAATGCCGGTATTACTGAAGCTGAAGCTGCCTATACCAATGCAGAAAAAGACTTTAATCGTTTTACTGCATTATTTCAAGAGAATAGTGCATCACAGAAAGAGCTAGATGATATTACTGCCAATTACAATATGGCAAAAGCAAGAGTGGAATCTGCCAAGCAAATGAAAAACGGTGTCAATGCCCAAATGGGCTATGCGAATATTCGCGCTCCGTTTAACGGTGTAGTCACCAATAAATTTATAAATGCAGGTGATATGGCTAACCCAGGCATGCCTTTGATGGAAGTGGAATCTCCTGGTTCGTACCAAGTGCTTGCCATGGTACCTGAATCTGAAATTCTTGCTGTTAAAAATGACACTGAAGTTAGTGTACAAATCAAAGCATTAAATAAAAGCATAAAAGGAAAAGTGACCGAAGTAAGTACGTCTTCAAAGAACACAGGCGGACAGTATATGGTAAAGGTCATTTTAGACAAAACAGATGTACAAATACTTTCTGGTATGTACGCTACCGTACAATTTCCTATTGCAAGAAAAACAACAAGTTCTGCTGTAATGATTCCAGTAGAAGCTATAGTTAAGAAAGGTCAACTATCTGGCATCTATACCGTAAGTCAAAGCAATACTGCATTACTAAGATGGTTACGACTGGGTAGAACTTTTGGTGATCAAGTAGAAGTATTATCTGGTCTATCGGCAGATGAGCAATATATAGTTTCTGCTGAGGGAAAATTATTCAACGGCGCCAAAATCTCAAATCAATAAACGAGTCTGGGTTAGGGATTGAAGCGGTTACCCCACAGGCATTTTTTTATGCCGAGGAGTAAAAGTGAAAAGCCCGACCACCTGTCTTTTACAGGTGGGAACACACAAATAAAATAAAGAAATAATGAAGGAAGGTTTAGCTGGTAAAATTGCCAAATTATTTATAGGCAGCAAGTTAACGGTACTTTTAATGATTGTTTTCATGGTCATTGGGGTGTACAGTTCGTTTTTAATCCCTAGGGAAGAAGAACCACAAATTGATGTGCCTATGGCCGACATTTTTGTAGGCTACCCTGGCGCGAGTCCCGAAGAAGTAGAATCGCGGGTCATTAAACCTTTAGAAAAATTAATTTCAAATATTAAAGGTGTAGAATATGTGTACTCCACATCGATGAAAGAACAAGGTATGGTCATCGTTCAGTTTTATGTGGGCGAAGATATTGAGCGCTCTTTCGTAAAGTTATACAACGAAATCAATAAGCATATGGATATTATGCCGCAGGGCGTAACTTTTCCGCTGGTAAAAACCCGTGCTATTGATGATGTACCGATGCTCGGCCTTACCCTTTGGAGCGAAAACTATGATGGGTATCAGTTAAGCCAAATGGCTCAAGAACTGGAAAGTGAAATCAAGAAGGTAAATGATGTTGCCATTACCCATAAAATCGGAAATCAAGACCGTCAATTACGCGTGGTTTTAGATAAAGATAAACTAGCCGCTAGCGGATTAGATTTTTTATCTGTTTCTGAAATGATCAAGGCTAATAATGCCCAATTAAGTTCTGGTAGTTTTGATAAAAATGATACCGAGTTCTTAGTAAATACCGGCAATTTTTTGGCTTCGGTTACCGATGTTGAAAATCTTGTTGTTGGTGTTCAACAAAATCAGCCTATTTATTTAAAGCAGATTGCCAGTATTATCGACGGACCAGAAATTCCTCAAAGTTATGTTTCATTAGGTTTTGGTCAGGCAAGCGATAAGGTATCAGATTACAAATCTGAATACCCTGCAGTAACTATTTCTGTGGCAAAAAGAAAAGGTGCCGATGCAATGAAAATTGCGGACATTGTTATTGATAAAGTTGAACATTTACGTACCACTTTAATACCAGATGACGTACATGTAGAAATCACTAGAAACTATGGTGAAACGGCATCTCATAAAGTCTCTGAACTTTTATTACACTTAATAGGGTCTATAATTGCGGTAACATTAGTTGTGATGTTGGCAATGGGCTGGCGTGGTGGTTTGGTCGTATTCTTGTCTGTACCAATTACGTTTGCTTTGACGTTGTTGAGCTATTATATGCTTGACTATACATTAAACAGAATTACATTATTTGCTTTAGTTTTTGTAACAGGTATTGTGGTAGATGACTCGATTATTATAGCCGAGAATATGCACCGGCATTTTAAAATGAAACGCCTACCCTTTAAAGAAGCAGCTCTCTATGCTATTAACGAAGTTGGTAACCCTACTATTTTAGCAACGTTTACTGTAATTGCCTCTGTACTACCGATGGCATTTGTATCTGGACTTATGGGCCCATATATGGCACCTATGCCAATTGGGGCTTCTATTGCCATGATATTATCACTTTTTGTGGCCTTGACCATAACACCATATTTGGGGTATATTTTCTTGAGAGAAAAAGAGAAAAAAGGTGAAGTTGAAAAGGTAGAGAAACCATTAGAGGAAACCTTTATTTATAAAATTTATAATAAATATGAACGCCCACTAATTGAAAACAAAAGAAAACGCTGGTTGTTTTTAGGACTGACTTTTTTAATGCTAATGGCATCAATGGTTTTGTTCTTTACCAAATCTGTAGCTGTAAAGATGTTGCCTTTTGACAACAAAAATGAGTTTCAAGTGGTTATTGATATGTCCGAAGGCACCACCCTTGAACGTACAGGTGTAGTTGCTCAAGAAATTTCTCAATATCTATCTACTAGACCAGAGGTTGTAAATTACCAGAACTACGTAGGTACCTCTGCCCCTATTACCTTTAACGGTTTGGTGCGCCATTACGATTTACGTGGTGGTAGCAATATGGCAGATATTCAAGTAAACCTTATTGATAAAGATGAACGTTCTGCTCAAAGTCATGATATAGCAAGTTTACTACGACCAGATATTCAAAAAATAGCTGCTAAATACAATGCTAATGTTAAGTTGGTGGAAGTTCCGCCAGGACCTCCTGTACTTTCTACAATTGTAGCTGAAGTATATGGACCTGATTATGAGGAACAGATTAAAATTGCGAATAGCGTACAAGACATTTTGAAAAATACTGATGATGTTGTTGATATCGATTGGCTAGTTGAAGCTGACCAAACTGAATATAATTTTGAAATTAACAAAGAGAAAGCAATGCTTTATGGCGTGGCACCACAGCAAATTGCCTATACCATGAATATGGCTTTATCAAATAGAGCCATCACAAATTTATATGATGAGAATGCTATCGACCAAGTTGGTTTGGTGCTCGCTTTAGATGAAAAAGAAAAGTCGACTATTACAGATATTTCTCAATTGAAGATTACCTCTAAACAGGGTAATATGGTGCCTATTGCCGATTTAGTAGATATTAAAGAAACTATAAGTGATAAGAGTATTTACCGCAAAAATCAAAAACGTGTGGTATATGTAATGGCAGATATGGCGGGGGAATTGGAGAGTCCTGCATACGCGATATTAGGAATGGAAGAAAAGCTTAAAGAAATTGCTTTACCTAAAGGATATGAGATTACCGAAATGTACTTAGGTCAACCTGAGTTTGAAGATGACTACACCGTTAAATGGGATGGGGAATGGCAAATTACGCTTGAAGTATTCCGTGATTTAGGTATCGCCTTTATGGGTGCCATCATCTTAATTTATATTTTAATTGTAGGATGGTTTCAAAACTTTAAAGCACCAATAGTAATGATGGTTGCGATACCATTATCATTAATTGGAATTATATTAGGTCACTGGATTATGGGAGCATTTTTTACCGCTACTTCTTTTATTGGTATGATTGCCCTCGCAGGTATCATGGTACGAAATTCGGTACTACTCATAGATTTCATTAATCTACGTTTAGCCGAAGGTGTACCTATAAAACAAGCTGCTATTGAAGCTGGGGCGGTACGTACAACCCCTATTCTATTAACAGCAGGTACTGTTGTAATTGGAGCATTCGTAATCTTATTCGATCCAATTTTTCAAGGTCTAGCGATTTCGTTGATGGGTGGTACTATTGTTTCTACCGTTCTTACCTTATTGGTGGTACCATTGGTGTATTATATGATAGAAAAGAAAAACTATCCAGAAACTACGGATAGCACAGAAATTAATGAATAAAAAAATCAGTAATCAGCAGCACTTTAGTGGTGCTGTTGATTCTTATAAAAATAGAACAACATGTTAAACACATATTTTAGAGTTATAGTAGGTACAATGGTTTTGTTGAGTGTTGTATTAGCTGTTTATGTTAATATCAACTGGTTATGGTTTACGGTATTTATAGGTGTAAATATCATACAGTCGGCTTTTACAAAATGGTGCTTATTAGAAACTATTCTTAAAACATTCGGAATTAAAAATTAGTAGTATTCTAAATTCATGTGCTCTAAAAGGTAATTAGTGCTTTGTTAAATTTGTAAAAAACCTTTTATTATAATAAAACAAGGAAAAAAATCATCAATTGCGCATAACCTACCGCATTTCAGAATTTTACACTGCCTAAACCTCTTATCGCAATTAGGTTAATTGTTCAGAAAATTATAATTCATTTAGTTAATGTCATTCTTATGTAACCTTAGTTACATAAGAATGATTTTCTTTGCGCTTTCTTTAGCGCTTTTGGACTTTAACTAAATAGATAATGAATTTAATATATGATCCATGGCCATGGTATGTGGCCGGACCTTTAATTGCCCTCACCATGTTTATTCTGCTCTATGCAGGTAAACAATTCGGTATGTCATCTAACCTTAGAACTATGTGTTCTATTGGCGGTGCAGGCAAATACTCAGATTTTTTTAAGTTCGATTGGAGAGCGCAACGGTGGAATTTAGTTGTTGTGGTTGGTGCCGTAATTGGCGGCTTTATCGCTTCTCAGTTTATGTCTGATAACAAGGTAGTTATAAATCCTGATGTTGCACAACAGCTTTCAACAGATTACGGAATAGATAGCGCTGGCGAAGCTTATTTACCAACAGAACTTTTTGCAACTGAAAACCTTTCAGACCCATTTGTATTGGCTGTTTTAATTATCGGAGGATTCTTAGTAGGTTTTGGTGCTCGTTATGCCGGTGGTTGTACCAGCGGGCATGCCATATCTGGACTAAGTAATTTACAGTTACCTTCTTTAATTGCCGTTATCGGTTTCTTTATTGGTGGTCTAGTTATGATTCATCTTTTATTCCCTCTAATATTCAGTTAACATGAAATATATAAGTTATTTAACCATAGGTATATTTTTTGGTATCATCATGTATAAATCTGAAGCTGCCTCGTGGTTTCGCATTTACGAGATGTTTCAATTTGGATCCTTCCACATGTATGGTATTATCGGCTCTGCCCTTGCTATCGGTATTATTGGTGTGCAAATCATCAAAAAATATAAGATTAAGGCGATTGGTGGCAATGAAATGAATTTACACCCTAAAACGAAAAGTGTTGCCCGTTATTTAATTGGTGGTATTATTTTCGGATTAGGCTGGGCGTTGGCTGGTGCTTGCCCCGGACCAATGTATGTGCTTGTTGGTGCTGGCTACTACTCTATTCTTGTTGTTATTGGCGGAGCACTTTTAGGTACTTTCGTGTACGGATTAGTGAAAAATAAATTACCCCATTAAATTAATAAAGTGATTTAGCCTTCGGCGGATAGTTTTGGTGAAAGCCACAACCACCCTACCCCTAACAGAAAGAGGATATAAAATGCTAATAGAGAAATAGGACGGTCCACAACAACCGTTCTATTTTTTTGAGTTTCTTTTGCGAATTGCTTTTTATTAGCTGCTAAGTTCGCGGTACTTGTTAAAGCGCTCCAATCTTTATTGTCATAAACATAGTATAAAAAGCTCGTACTATCATTTTCAACTTGCAATGTATTCCATCCTGTTTTCTTTGGATGCACAGTACCTGAATAGTGACTAGGCAGCAACGCTTTTTGAAAAAGCGACACCGAAATACTGTCTTCATTTACAACCCTAAATTCGGCTATATTTGTTCGAACCTCAAAATGAAATGGCTCGTCTATTCTTGGAATTTTGGTATTGGCCTCCCATGAAACTACCTGCCTTTTCTTCTTTGCTATCTTATCTAAAATGGTGGTCCAAATACCACGGTACACTTCACTTTTTCCATTCAACAAAAGCTGATAACTATTTAATAATGTTGCCGTTGCAATTTTTCCGTTATCCATTTGTCGATACACAGCTAGGTTTGATGCTCCCCCTAAACGAATTGGTTCTACTAATAATTGTTCATCAAACTGATATGGGTACTTTTCTGTTTCTGCAGCGAATTCGGGTAATGGTACTGTACTAATCCTGTCCCGTTTAAATTTAAAATAGGCGTCGCTGCTTCGGTTATCAAAAAGGAAATCACTAGGTTGAATAAATAGTCCTAAACCACTTTCAGCAACACTCTTTTCAAATCTCGATTTGGTCGATTTCCCCAAACTCACATACGTTTCAGCATCTACAATAATAATATCAAAATTTTGCAAAACCGCATCAGTAAATTGATAAACCGGTTGTGTCGGAGTATTAAAATATTCAAACTTATATTTCCCTTTTGTCAACTGACTTCTAACAATAACTTCATGTCCAGATTCCGCCAAGAAGTTCTTTAGATATTTTGTCTCAAATGTGGGGAAGGTATTTAAAATTAGAACTCGCAATGGTTCTTTTTTTAGTATTTCTATAGGAAGCGGATTCGTTTCTAAGATAACGCCAGTACTATCTTTAATCGCTAATTGATACACATAAGTCCCAGTTACTTTTGGGCGAGTACTCAGGTTAAAATCTGCAATCTTATCCGCAACGAATTGTATAGAATCTAGCCCATTATTTCTTGAATCTTGTAGTACTAAAAATGACTTTTTTATGGGATTTGAATAACTGCCAGAAATCTTTAATTCATTACCCAATACCAGCTGTTCTGTATAGTTTAATTGCGAAACTCCCGTTGGGGCAGCATTTGGAAAATAGGTTGTGGGAATACTATCAAACAAATAAAAATCATACGGCTCAACACCATCACCAAGTACAATAACACTGGTAAGGGAATCGAGCTCTTTACGAATCGATTTTTTAGGATTATAATCTAATACCTTTATACCCTTATAATGGTTTAAAAGACTGTCTTTTGCTGCTTCATCAAAATTATCGGTCAGCACTAATGCTTGACTATCATTAATCTCAACTTCTTTTGTAGGCTCTAGAATTATTATAGCCAATGCCAAGATTGTTATCAAAGCAACAATAGCATTTACAACAAAGCGACCCCTTTGTTTCGTTTGCCATTCTTTCCAAACATAAATATTAAAAACTACTAATCCGCCAAGTAAGATGGGGATCATGAGCTCTTTTTGCAAAAACGAGAAACCATCAATCATACACCTCTAGTTGTTTTAGAAATAATGAATTGATATCGTCTGTATACTCTTTTTTAGCCCCAGGTATTTGCGGAGTTTTCGGTAAGGCAGCTAATAATCCTTTTTGAACAAATTTATAATTAGCCATTGTCCGCTCCGTATTATTTTCAATTCGTTTTAAGCCTTGTAAGACATGTAAATACTTACTTGGGTTAGCTATTGCCAATTGTGCCAATTCGTTGCCTGCAGCAGTAAAAAGTGCGTTATCAGCATCATTAAAAGTGCTTTCTTGCTGTATAAACTGTTCTAGGCGAGCTATCGCGCTTTCAAGTGATACAAAAGGATTTTTCACTTCTTTGGTTTCGTTCTTTCGATAATTCTCAATATCCTTTATTTTACCGGTAAGTCTGCTATCCTCTTTAATTGGTGGTGGGTCAAAACCAATTCTATGCACATAAATACGGGCACTATTCTTAATTTCTTGAATCAGCTCTAAAGCGTCATATTGAAATGGAAGTGATTTTTCTGGTTCATTTAATCGTAAATGCAATTCGGCATCCCACATGATATTCAAAGCTTTTCGCAATTTTGTCTTCAACGATTCTTCAAACAATGTAGATTCCTCAGGGTCATCATGATTATGAAGGTAGTCGTGCAAAGGGTCTTCTGCCTCTTCTGTTTTTTCAGCGGCAACCAAATTATGCTCGTTATCACCATCATGGTCGTGCGAGTATTCTTTTAATATATTTTCTTGATCTTCAGTATGATCATGGTCCTCACCTTCTTCATGACTTTCGATCTCACTTGGCGCTTCTTCCATCTCAGATTCATCGCCCATAAACTGACCATACTTTAAACGCAGTGCTTTTTGGTCAAACCCTAGTTCATTGCTTCTCGACTTAAATTCTTTGCTTGTAATGCTGGGCTTATCTTTTATCAACTTTTCTGTATCGATAATCAACTGTCGCTGACTTCTAAAATAATCGGGCATTTGGTCAACACCCAAAGTTCCTTCTACGCCAAATTGCTCACTAACGGTATCTTTTATAACTGCAAAATACGTTTCGCTACGCGCAACATTTCTCTTGGGTTGCTTTTCATCAAAGGCTTCAATATAAAAATAGAGCTCGTCGCCCAATTCCATTTTTAAAGCATTTAAATCCAGCGTTTTCGTAGCCCTCACCGATTTCACACCTTTCGATATAGTTTCCTTGAAATTTAATTTCTCTTCCCTAAACTTCACCGATTCTCCCGACCCCTTACTTACTGTTGCTATGATATAGGCTTGGTCAATTCCGTAATCATCAGTAATTGCACTTTCTAGCTCGACAATCTTTTTGTCTGAAAAATCAAAATACGTGTATTGTTCCAACCCTAAAATCTCTATTTCTGGCGGATTATCTGGTATTGCCTCCAACGAGAATAAATCTGACGTAAATTCAATGCCTTCTTCATTCTTGAATTTGAAACTATAGAAGCCCGATTCTGATAACTGTTGTCTTATACGATACCCGTTTTCGCCTTTTTGCAGTGGAATTAGTTCTCCCATGCGGTCTAAATAAACTTCAGTAACGAGATTATCAAACTCTAGCGTCCACAGAACAGTTGCCCCAGTAATCGCCTTTATGTTTGGGTCGCTTAAAGTAATTGTTCCTTTTCGTGAGTATGATGGATATGTGACACTAATATCTTGACTGGAAATTTTTGGAATGACGGACTTCCCACTAATACTATCAGTTGCTATAAACTGAATTTGTGTTTTGTTAGTAGAATTCCCTAAAACACTTTCTACGCCTTTAAACAAATCTAATTGTTGAACAGCTACACCAAGTAATACCAACCCTAGCATAACCAGTACCGCTTGTTTCAATTTGTTTGGCGGTTGTATAGCGCCCAGCCTTTTCGTAAGCTCTTCAGATACTTTATAGCGTTGTAACTTGGCAAGATTAGATAATGAATCTTCTGGCTGTAGCAATAACCCTGTGCTAAACGATGCTTCGTCTATATGTGCATCTACATAGGTACCTGTAGTAGACAAATTAAGTTTCCAAGGCTTCCTTACCAAAAGTAAAACGACCAATGCAGCCACAAAGCTTAAAATGCCAACCCATAGATTTTTAGACACTAAATAGAAAAGAACGGCAATGCCAACAGCATACAAAACAGCTTCTGCGTATGACAGGATTTGCCAGCGCCTATGAAATTTCATCAAGTGTAGTTTGCCTGATTCCATTACTGAGTTCGTTTATAAGCTACAAAGCGTTCGACAATTAATAATATTAAAAGAAAAACCCATAAGTACGGATTCAGATTCCAGCTGGCTTGATGAGTTTTCGATGCTTTATTTTCTATGAAATTTGTTTTCAAGTCTGCTTCTGTCACTGAGCGAATATCTGCTTTAGCTTGTAGTTCAATTACTTCTTTATAGACATCTAAAATGTTTAATAGGTTCTCTGTTAATCGCCCAGTAACCGCATTTTCGGTGTTAATTCTTTCTGTTAAATAAAAGGTATTTTCATCTTCCCCCTTTTTTATCAGCGCATTAGAAATGGAATCCTTCTTAAATACAAGTGTCTTTTGAGCTGAAACCGGAGCAGGCTTAGTACTCAACCAAATCGTTAAATCTGTTTTCTTATTCTCCAATACTTCGTTATCCAAATAGCTTTCGACTTTTATTTCTCTATCCAAATAAGTCGATAATGCCGCCAATGCTGCTTCTATATATGTTTTATCTGAACGTAGACTATCTGCATACACCAGTGCTACTTCTATTGTCTTTTGCTGAATTAAAGGGATTCTTGTTGAATTTGAGATTGAGCTAGAACTTGAACTTGAAACCAGTAAACTATCGCCATTTGATGCCAATTGGTATACATCTCCTATTTCAATATTCTTCTTTGCTATTTTTGAAACTACCGGACTATTACTAGTTGTAAATAATGTTATATTTTTCTCTGTCTGATATGCTAGTAAAGGCTTCTCAATTGTTTGTACGGAGTCCAAAACTATCCAGTTGATGTGGTGGTTGGTTTCGGGTCTTGCTCCTTTTAGTCCTTTTGCGTATCCGTTGGTAAAAACAATAATACTATCGGTTTCTAAGGCATCCATTTCTGATGCTAATGACCAATAATCTACACTACTAAAATCTTCTGAATTGGCATTCTCAATATCATTTTTAGGTAACCCAGATTTTAAAAGCCTTATTTCTTGATCTGACTGCAAATCAATAAAACGAGACATGAAATTTTCATTCCTTGCTAATTCAGGTTCAATAACATAGGTCAGTTTACTGTTGTTCACCTTTGATTTCCATTGCGGTTTTGCCATGACCAAAGTAATCAGCGAAATAATTACCATACGCAAAAGCAACAACCACCATTCGTTTAATTGTATACTGCTAGATTGTCTCGATTTTGATTCTGATAACAATTGAACGCTGCCAATCTTTATAGTTTTCGCTTCTTTCTTACTCCATAAATGGATTGCTATCGGAACTAAAAGTCCCAATAAAGCCCATAAATACGAAGGTTGTGCGAATGACATATTAACCGAGTCTTTTACGTTGTTTTAAAAATAATTGCAATGCTTCTCCCAAATGTGCATCCATACGAAACACATAATGATCGATACCGTTTGAAAGCAATTCGTCTTTCACCTTTTTCAATCTACTTTCAAGAGCAGATAAGTACTCTGTTTTTGCTTTCTCGGTATCTACTTTTACTCGTGCTCCTGTTTCCAAATCTTCGAAAGTGATATTTGAACCGTAATTGAAATCCATCTCTGCAGATCCCATAATTTGAAGTACGACCACTTCATTTCTCGCGGATTTTAATCCTTTAACAAACTTTGAAATCTCCGCTCCTGTTTCATACATATCTGTCAAGAAAAAAATCAATTCTTTTCCCCCTCTATTCGGTATGCGTTTATTTGAAATATGGGTTTCTGGCCATTTACCTTTATTTGAAAGGTTGATGAGTTCTAGCAATAACCGATTGTAATGCTTTTTATCTGCCTTAGGGTAAATACTAACCACATCACTATCGTTGAGGGCAAATAGTCCAACAGAATCACCCTGCTTTTGCGCCATATATGCTAGTGTTGCAACGAGCACACGGGTAAAATCCATTTTAGATATGGTATCTTCTTTATGTAACATCGATGCGCTGGCATCTACAATAAATTTGATGGTTACCTGACTTTCAATTTCAGATTGCTTGATATAATACCTGCCAGAACGTGCCAACATTTTCCAATCTAACAACCGTAAATCATCACCTGGTTGATACCCTCTGTACTGACTAAACTCCATACCAGGCCCCACACTTGCACTTCTATTTAAACCAGACGTAAAGCCTTCAACTACTATTCTAGATATCAGTGATAATCCGGAAACGGTATTGATGACTTCTGGTTTTAATAAATCGTGATAGTCTTGTTTTGCCATGTACTCAATAATGGAGTGTTATTTACTTGCCTTTTATTTCTATCGCATTCAATAAATGAGTTGCTACTTTATCTGAAGTGATGCCTTCCGCTTCAGCTCTAAAATTCACCAAAACCCTATGGCGAAGTACAGGTAATGCTACACTTTTGATATCATTTAATGTAACTGCTAATCTACCTTCTAACAAGGCATTAGCCTTTGCTGTTAAGATCATTGCTTGACCTGCACGCGGACCTGCACCCCAATCTACCCAGTCTTTTACGTAAGCATCTGTTGTGGTTTCTGGTCGTGTCGCACGAATAATATCGCTCACAAAAGTGATCAGTGCATCGCTAATAGAAACTTCGCGAACTAACTGTTGCAACCGTACAATATCATCCCCAGAAATCACCTTATTCAGCTTCTTTTTTATACCTCCCGTAGTTGCCTTCAATATGGCTTCTTCATCTTTCTGTGTAGGATATCCTATTTTAATATATAATAGAAAACGATCTTGCTGTGCTTCTGGTAGCACGAAAGTACCTGATTGCTCAATTGGGTTTTGTGTTGCTAGAATAAAGAATGGCTTATCTAACGGATACGTTTTATCTCCGTAGGTAACCTCAAACTCTTGCATCGCTTCCAATAAGGCTGCCTGTGTTTTTGGTGGTGTACGGTTTATTTCATCCGCTAGAATAATATTAGAGAAAATAGGTCCTTTATTGAACTTAAAGAACTTTTTACCCGTGGTATGGTCTTCCTCTAAAATTTCGGTCCCGATAATATCTGAAGGCATTAGATCGGGCGTAAACTGTATTCTCTTGAACTTTAAATCGATTGCATTTGCCAAAGTTCTGATCATTAGCGTTTTCGCCAAACCCGGTACACCTTCTAACAAAGCATGACCACCGGCTAAAAACGTAATCAGTAATTGCGATACGGTTTCTTCTTGCCCAATAATAACCTTTCCGATCTCTTGCTTTAAAGCACTCAATTTACCGGAAAGCATTTCTACCTCATCTGCAATACGTTGTAATTCTTTATCCATTCAAAAATGTATTTATGAAGTAAGGGCGTACAACACTATATTGACCCCAAACCGTGTATTGTCTATTTTGTACCAACGTTTATTTCTAAAATCATAATCCCACTCACAACCATAGTCTTTATTACTGTACAACACTCCTATTCTACCATTAATTACGATAGCTTTCAGGTACTCGTGTACCAAGTCATCACCCCAACCATTCAGTTCTTGTGATGTAGTTGGCGGTCCATTTTCGAAATCAAAGAAAATAGAATACAATTCGTGGTCGTTGGGTATTTTTTTTAATTCGGACGGACCAAATATTTCTTCCATCTGCCGCTCAAAAGATTTGGCAAACAATCCGTCAATATCGTGATTGCAATCATCTGCGAAAACGAATCCTCCGTTACGCACATATTTTTCAAAGTTCTCTTTTTCCTTTTTGGTAAACTCCACCAATTTATGTCCCGATATATAGCAAAACGGACTCTTAAAAATATCATCGCTTGCCAGCGAAATAATCTTTTCTTGAGTATCTACTTTCAACGTGGTATACTCCACCAATGAATTCAACAAATTTGAGGGCATACGTTGGTCAACGTCCCAATCGCCAGACTCGTACTGTAATCTCGTAAAGAAAAATTCATTGCTCAAGGGCAAGTAGTTTGTGTTTTTATTCCCTAGGAAAAAAGAAAACTGGTTGTTGTGATATGTCACAAACAACCAGTTTACCTAATCAAAATATCAATTATACTGCATCTGAAAGACTCGTAAACGTAAAGTCACGAACTTTCATATATGGTATTAAATTACCATTGATACGCACTTGCTTACCAAGGGTCTCTAAGTTGTTCAACATGATTATCGGACTCTCATTAAACCTGAAGTTTTTTACAGGGTATTTAATTTGTCCGTTTTCGATATAAAACGTTCCATCTCTTGTAAGTCCCGTATACAATAAGGTTTGTGGATCTACGCTACGTATGTACCAAAGTCTGGTTACTAGAATTCCTTTTTTAGTACTCTTAATCAACTCTTCTAAACTTGCATCGCCACCAGCCATTATTACATTTGATGGAAAAGGAACCGGATCAACACCTTTTTCCTTTGCCCAAAAACGATCATATGCCAAGTTTTTAACCGCTCCGTTTTCTATCCAAGAGGTTTTCTTTAAAGGCTGCCCTTCTCCGTTCCAAGTAGAAGTCGGCACTTCTGGATTCAGTGGATCTGACCAGATATTTACGCGTTCATCAACTATTTTTTCTCCAAGCTTATTTGCTCCATCAGCGGCAGACATAAAACTTCTACCCTCATCTGCAGAACGTGCATCTAAAGAACGGAACATATTACGCAACAAATCTGATGCTGCAGCTGGTTCTAAAATAACCGTGTATTTACCTGGCTCAATTGCTTTTGCCTCTTTTGACAAAACAGCCTTATCTATTGCTGTGTTTGCAGCTTCATCGGCATCAAACTTGGTAACGTCATTGAAATCTCTAGAAACCCAACCTGAACCGGTACCGTCATTGGTACGCATGGTTACGGTAAAATCTACATCTGTAGATTCATTGTAGGCAAATAATCCTTTTGAATTGATCATTGCACTGAATCCGGAAGAGTCATTTAAAAATCCTGCTGCGGTAACATCTTTTGCATCCGCAGGCACAATACTTTTGTTTGCTACTTCTGCTCTATATTCAGGAGTAATTTTTGCTGTAGCTTCACTATAACTGATAGCTTCGTCATACATCTGCGGACCTAAAGGCTCCATAAACTCCGGATTCTCTGGTGAAAGATTCGCCAGCTCTTCTGCCCTTCTTACTACCTTTTCTAATGATGCGTCATCGAACTCATCAATAGTTGCCGTACCCGATTTTTTACCAAAACTAGACTGTACCGCCAAACTTTGATTTGAACTAAAACCTGATGTAGACACTGTATTTCTTGCATACCTGATATTGCCGCTATTATAGCCGCTTAAGTTTATTTCACAGGCATCGGCTTTGGAAAAGCTCAATGCTTTCTCCAATATTTTTCTTGCTTCTTCTTTTGTATAAATTGCCATTGTTGTTCTTTTTTAGAGTGAACCTATATTAAATAGATCTACCTGTGTTTATTACGTTTACATCATTGAACCTAGCAGTAGAACTACCGTGAGATACCGCACTAGATTGAGAAGGTTGCCCTTTACCATCAAAGAAAGTACCGAACATACGGTAATCATCTTTATCGCAAATCTTAACACAAGAATTCCAGAATTCCTGAGTGTTAGATTGGTACGCTACATCTTCTAACATGCCAACGATTTCTCCGTTCTTGATTTCATAAAACACCGTACCACCAAATTGGAAATTATAACGTTGCTGATCAATTGAATACGATCCACGACCTGCTATGTAAATTCCTTTTTCTACATCTTTAATCATTTCAGAAATAGAATACTTGTCTTTACCAGGCTCTAAAGAAACGTTCGGCATACGTTGAAACTGAACATCGTCCCAGCTTTGTGCATAACAACAACCATGAGATTCATTCTGATCGATCATATGAACTTGGTCACGTATCGCTTGGAAATTGGTTAATACACCATTACGTACCAAATCCCATTTCTTCGTTTTCACTCCCTCATCATCATAACCAACGGCACCTAATGAACCTACTTGCGTTTTATCTGCAACTAAGTTTACAACATCGCTACCGTATTGGAAGTTTCCTGATTTTAATTTATCTAAAGTTGCAAAACTTGTACCTGCATAATTGGCTTCATAACCCAATACACGATCTAACTCTAATGGGTGACCCACAGATTCATGAATGGTCAACCCTAAGTGATTCGGTTCTAACACCAAATCATACTTACCAGCATCAACAGATTTTGCGGTTAATTTTTCTTTTGCTTGCTTCGCGCCAATGGTAGCATCTTCTACCATATCATAGCTATTTCTATATAATCGTAAGCCTGCTGGTCCTTCAAGCTTTTCAGATTCTAATCCGTCCATATACTCGTAACCCATACCTACAGGAGCACTCATATTCTCTCTTGTTTTAAACGTACCTGCATTTTTATCAATTGCAGTTACTCTAAACGTTGGCCATAAACGGTGAATGTCTTGATCTATATACGAACCGTCGGTAGAAGCAAAATACTTCTGCTCATTGATCATAAACAAAGCAGAGTTTACATAGTCTGCACCATTATCTAATGCTGCAGCATTGGCGCTTAATAATAATTCTACCTTTTCTGAAACAGGAACTTCTTTAAAATCTTTCTTGATCGGAGTTTTCCAAGAAACCTCTCCGTATGCATTTACAGGAGCTAATTTTACTGGATCTTTCTGTATTTTAGAATTTGCTTTTGCAATAGCAACTGCTTGTTCTGTTGCTTTCTTAATACCATCGGGAGTTACACTGTTTGTTGATGCAAAACCCCAAGTACCATTTGCGATAACACGAATACCAATACCAAAAGATTCAGTATTTACTACGTTTTGTACTTTGTCTTCTCTAGTGAACACATATTGGTTTAAGTACCTACCGATTCTAGCATCAGCGTATGTAGCGCCTAGTGACTTTGCCGTATTTAGGGCAACATCTGCCATGTTCTTTTTGATCAAGGCGTCCATACCTGGTTCTAGTAAAGCTTCCGTCGGGATGTCTTTTCCTAGCAATAATGACGGCATCATTAATGCTCCGGCACCCAACCCGGCGTACTGTACAAAATCTCTTCTTTTCATGTGTTCGTTTTAAATTGGTTCTTTATAATCGAATATGCAACCCCAAAGAATAACATATATAGTGAGTTAGATACTAGCTGATTTTCTTTGTATGAAAGGAAAACCAAATTCGCTAGAAGTTTGGTGGATAATTTTCCACCTAAAATTCTAGCCCTCTAAAAGTAGACAGGGTTTTTTAACAATTATGTTAACCTTAACATAAAATATAACGAAAAGTGATGTTTTTGGGAATAATGGAAAAATAGGGGTATGATTTTTTGTTCTTCGGAAGGATGGTGAAGGGGAATTGAGGTGAACTTTAATTTTAAGGTAAAAACATACATTAGGGATTATGTGCAATTATAAATTTATTGCATTCATTAAAACAACAAATTCATAATTAACCTTAGAATAATTGTAATCAAGAAAGTTAATTTAGAATTTTTACTTCACAAATAACTATTACCATTTTCTAGATAAATGTTTAACTATAGGTATATTCAATTCTTTGAATTTGTTTTTAAATCGTTCTGAATTTTCAATTCCATTTTTTGATACTATTACAGAAGAACCATCTAATAATTTAATGAAAAAGTTATTCTGAGTTTCGTTGATTTTTTCGATATCAGAAATTTTGAATTTACCAATACCATTTTTATCTTCTGTAATCATGTTTTCAGCAGAAAATTCTATTGTTTCTTTTTCCCCAATTCTTTTCGAATAGTTGAAATCCACCACTTCTGAGAATTGTTTCTTCAACTTCGAATTAAATACCTTCCCAAAAAAAGTAAAAACCAGAACTGCAAAGACTCCAAAAACTATTGATAGGACAATATTTTCTTTGTTAAAAGCATTTATCGCAGCATAGACAAATATCGAAATAATGAAAAATTTTAAAATGTTTTTTATATACCTTGATTTTTTATTCTCCCAAGCTGAGAATAAAAGATATTCCATAAAATCTTTGCGTTCTAAAATGTATTCTAATTTCATATCATAAAATTATAATCTTTGTTATTTCTTCGAAAGCTCATAATTATTAACCAATACCGATGCAGAAATATGAAGTATGCGTTCTAATTCTCTAATCATATCAACCGTTAATTTTTTCTTTCGGTTTAGAATTTCAGATACTCTACTTTTTCCTCTAATAATACCAACTAAGTCTTTCTGACGCAGATTTAACTCTTCCATTCGAATTTTAATTGCTTCAATTGGATCAGGAGCTTCAATTTGATAGTGTTCATTTTCGTAATTCTCAATAAGCAAAGAAAGTATCTCCCCTTCATCTCCTTCTTTTGTGTCAATAGGGGCATCAAAAATTACTTCTAATCGCTTTAGCGCATTTCGGTAATCAATATCAGATTTTATAGGTTTCAATTTCATGCTATTTATTTAGATTGTATCTGCATTAATTCTGTCATATTCAGCGTGGGTGCCAATAAACTAAATATATACAGACCTTTAAGTTAACACGTTAATCCGAATTACGTTTATTCTTAATCACCCACCCTGATTTATTTCTATTCTTAATCAATAGTATTAAACTTGGAATAATTGAAGCAAATAAAGCAGATAAAATTAAAAGTGAATAATTTATATCATTTCTTTTTAATTCTTTAATACCATCATCACAAGCTGTACATTGAATTAGTTTTAAATTAGCATCAATCGCTGATAAAGCAAGAAGAGTAATTATAAAAATGAAAACTGCGATAAAGCTATTTTTTAAAAACAGAACGATCGTACTTGTTGAGTTAGCTAAATATAGGATCAGAAATGTTACTGCTGTAGCAATGTAATAAGAAACATTATTAAAAAAGAAAAAGTCTTTTCCAATAAATTCAATTTTATTAAAAGTTGAAAGTAAGTAAATATCTCGTACTTTAAAACGTAAAAAAGAATCAGAATATAAGGCTATTATAAAACCAGTCATTAATACTGAAATTGCAAGTAAAATCTTTTTTATCAAATTATTTATATTATGTTTTCCAGTAAATAAAAAATAAAGAGGTGCACAAGACCTATTTGGTGACCCATCTCTCTCCCTAGCGATGCAACTGATTCAAAATATTATTCAATGTTACCACTACCCTTCTTTTCTCGCTTTTCTTTGAAAAAAAGATTTAAACCATATAGCATTAGTGCCAATCCGATCACCGAGTGAAGAGTATCTAAAATAAAATTTTCATTAATATAGTCTATAAATCTGTCCATCCTTAAGATTAATATTCCAATTACAATATATACTTTAGATGATAATGCTCTCCAATCAAATTTCCAATCGTTATTAAGTGAGAAAAGTTTGTTCTCTGCTTTATAGTATAAATAAATACCATAAAACAAAGCTAAACCACCAATTAAAAATGCAATCCATGATGGTATTAATTTGCCTGAATTATCTCCAAAACCTAAAAGTGTTATAAATAAGCCAAAGTAAATAAGTTGGGATGAAGTCTTCATTTTTGAAGTTTGTTACCAAAAAACATAATTACTTAACGTTCAGAAATTATTGAAATTGCGCGAAACACATTGTTTTCACCTTAGTAATCTTTTTAGCTACTTTTCTTTCTATTTCTTTACCCTCAATATTTTTCCATTCACATATTGAAAAATTAATTGATTTCCATTTTCGTCATAGCAAATCTCTTGTCCGTTTTTCTTCTTACCTGAATATTGACAACTATAGATTAGTTTCTCCTTTTCAAACTTCTCAATCAAAATCTTTTTCCCGTGTTCGTCATAGCTTGTTATTTGAATCCACTTACCTGATTTTGGATAATAAAACGCCTTTTCTTTTGACCAAGGCTTATATCGATTATAGTCGGTTCTGTATATTAATTTTCTGTCAGAACCTTTAAAATATTGATAATCAAACAAAATTATGCCATCATTATACACCTCTTCAAAATAAACTTCATTCTTTTTCCTTTTCAACTGTACAACTCCGGTAAAACGAAAATTGTCTGAATACTTATAGACCAAGTCATTTTCAATGTAAACCTCTTTCATATCCAAAGTATCCTGTGAATGAACATCTTGAAAAATCAAAAAGAATAGAAAAGCATAAAATATTTTGTAAAAATTCATAGTGATTGCTGAAATCAAAATAACATAAACTAAAGACTATCCTATCTATGCATCTTATCTAAAATCTCAATAATCTCGGTTTTCTTACGTACAGAGACCGGTACATTCTCTCCATTTTTCAACATTAGATAACCACCATCGGTTTTGATATAGGCACTGATGCATTGTAGATTGACCAAATGACTTTGGTGTACACGTACAAAATCGTGACTACTTAAAAGTTCTGCGAAGTACTTTAAGGTCTTTGTTACAAATATCTTGCGTTTATCTTGAAGGTGAAAAATGGTGTTATTACTGTCAGATTCACATCGAATAATATCATCTAAACTCACGATGATAATTTGATCTAGCGTATGTAGCGATATTTTATCTGGCTTTTTTTCTGGTGCTGCTATGGTTTCCTTTAAAATCTGTAAACGCTCTTTATTGGGCTGTAATTGCTCTTTTGCGCGAGCTATCGCCAAACTTAAATCGTCATTAGAATAGGGTTTTAACACATAATCGATAGCTGCGAATTTGAACGCACGAATTGCAAACTCATCACTTGCGGTCACGAATATAATCTTGGATTTTAAATCGGGAAAAATCTCTAGAATATCGAACCCTGTACCATCACCTAGCATAATATCCAAAAACAAAATATCAGGCTGATTCTTGCGTAGCGCTTTCGCTGCTTCCACTACACTCTGTGCCGTGGCGATAATTTCAATATCTGGATGTTGCGTCTCTATATCCCTCTTTAAAAGGGTTAAAGCATCAATCATGTCTTCTACTATTATCGCTGTATGCATAGGTCTTTAATAATCTGTTAGTAAGGGAATTTTAAAGGTAATTTTGGTACCATCAATGTTACCGTCTTCATTTTTAATTTCACTGATATGCAAGGTATTTGCTCCTGCAATAGATTCTAATCGTTCTTTGGTAACGGTCAATGCCATTGATTGATGGTCCGTTTTTGGCTTTTCGCTTTGCGATTTAAAAATACCTAATCCGTTATCAATTATACTACACTGTAAATGTGTTTCTGTGGTTGTGAATCCTATTTCAAGTTTCCCTGCTTTATCTCCTTTTAATATTCCGTGTCTAATCGCATTTTCTACAAAAGGTTGAATCAACATTGGCGGAATCAATATCTCTTCTGCATCAGGATTCGTATCTATATTAAAAAAACATTCAAAAGGTTGCTGAGCCATCAATTGTTCTACTTCTACATAATGTCGCAATGCCTTTATTTCTTGGTCTAAACTAATATGTTCTTTTCTAGAATTCTGTAGTGTTTCTCTCAATAATATGGCAAAGCTGTTGATGGTGGCGTCCATCTTTTCTGGCTTGTTGCCAGCCATTGCTTTTACCCCATTCAATACATTGAATATAAAATGCGGATTCATCTGTAACTGCAGTGCTTTCTGCTCTAAAGTAAGCAGGTAATTTTGAGTTTTTAATTGCTCTTGAGCTGCTTTGTTTTTTGCTTTTATCTTACGGATATAAAACAAACCAATACCCAATAACACCAATATCGCCAATGCTAAAACCGACCATTGAAACCAATCTTTTTTGTATAACGGACTATCGATAAAAAAGCTGAATTTGATAGGCTCACTTTCTTGCCATCTGTAATTTCTAGACTGCGCCGAAAAGGTATGTCCACCATATGCGAGTCCGGCGAAATTCTGCTTGTTTTCTTTCACCCACGGACTCCAATCAGTGTCATCTAATTTTGTTCTGTATTCCACTTCATTTGGGTGGTCTACATCTACTGTTCTGAATGAAAAACCAAGTTGCGTTTGCTCGGGAGTTAATTGTAGTACCTTTTTACTATTCGTCCAGTCTTTTAAAACTATAGAATCTATACTCTTATAACGCTCCTCTACGCCTGTAAAATAAACTGTTGGTGCTGTTGAGGCTTTTTTACCATCGCTAGGTATATGTTTGGTTAGCCCATAAATAGCACCAAACCAAATATTGCCATTCGTATCTATATCTACAGCATTTAAGCAGGTTTCGATGCCTAAGAATCCGTCATTTCTACCAAAATGATACACGTCTACAATCTCATTTGCTTTGTTCAATTCTATTTTATCGACTCCCCTTTCTGAACCTGCCCATAAATAACCTTGTTCATCGAAAATGAGCTGATAGATATTATTTGAAGATAAATTCTTGCTTCCTTTTAATTGTTGAAAATTGACCGGATTAGCACTATTCGCATACCAAATTCCTTTACCAGAAGTACCTAAATAGATAGTATCGTCATGAAACAAAATAGTACCGATTGCGGTTTGCTGCTCCAAACCGGTTTCAATACCCGTCACCTTATTATTTTCTATATAACCCAAATGACCATTTTGTGTGGAATACCAGAGTTTACCATCAGGACCTTTAACCATGCCTTTTATTAGCATGTCGGTAATGCCATTTCGCTTTGAAAAGGTTTTTCTAACTACCAGACTATCATTGTCAGAATAGTAATTGAATTTCACAATACCATATGCATACGTCGCCGCCCATATATAATCATCTTCGGCAATTACAGTTCGCACCCAATCTGACGGAAAGCCTTTGCTTTCATCGATAATGTGATTGGTGGTTCTTTCTACGGAAACGGTATCTATCTGTATTAAAAAGGTTTCACTCGACGAGAACACCAAACTATCGACCATTTTAGTTTCTCGAAATAGGAGTCCCCTATTATCTGAACCTGCCCAGATATTCCCTTTTGAATCGCTATCGATCGTTTTAATTTTTACATCGAAAAACGAACCTTCATTTGGTAATGGATGAATACCCAAAGAATCTATTTTTGTTAAACCTGCTTCTGAAGACGAAAACCATAATCCGTCTGGGGCATTATGTACCGCATAAATACGATTTCCTTTTAAGCCGGATCTTTGGTCGTAATGTTTGAAATTGTTCTGAAAGTATTTGAAGAGTCCGCCACCAGAGGTCGCAATCCATAGATTACCATTATCATCATTTATGACTTTTCTGATATGTGGTGTCGCTAATCCGCTAGATTTATTTAGTCGTTTTAACTCAGAGAATTTATTGGTTTCAACTATTGTAATTCCATCATTATCAGTAGCTATCCAAAGTTCATCTGTATTTTGAATGGACATCGAATTTATACGCGATGGCTCTGGCATTAGAAACTGATTATCAGTATTCTCACTATCCATTATAAAAACGCCATCATCAAAAGTCGCTGCTAGTATTTTGTTATTATGTTGAATGACAGACTTAAAATTATTCACCTCAACCTTAGTCTTTTCAGCAGCTGATTCGCTCAATTCATTCAACTTCCACAATCCGTTATTTGTTGCTAGCCAATAGTTATTTCCATCAAAAAGAATGGAATTAATTTCGCTGGAATCTATTTCAGCATTTATAGAAATCTTGCTGAGCTTACTATTCTTAGAATAGGTATAGAGTCCTTTTTTAGTTCCCACATACAACACATTTTCAGTGTTGTAGAATTGAAGAATTTGTGGGGAATTAAAATTTGCAAAGTTGTTCTTTACTTTTATGGAAAGTCCTTTTCTGGTTCCCACAAAAAGGGAATCGTTTGCGGTATATAAGGCGTCAATATAATTGGAAAGTAATCCGTCACTTTCATTCCATACTTCGAAGGTTTCTCCGTCAAAATTTGCTAATCCGCCACCTTGGGTTCCTAACCATAGGTAGCCCATTTCATCTTGTAGCACATCATAAACTTGAGATTGCGGTAAACCATCTGCAATGGTATATGCTCGTAGCTGACTGTTTTGCGCAGCTACGTACATTGTTCCAAAGAAACAAAATACCAATAAGAAGTATTTACTAAGCAGATTCAAATATGTGTTCTATTTTAAGTAATTATCTAACGTTGTTATGCCTATAATATTTGATATAATAAAGGGTCTTGTATGTTTGTGTTCTGGTACTCAGTGGTATCATTAGGCTGCAAAATAGGTGCCAATACGCAGAGTACGGTTGTTTTTCCTTTTATTATTAGTTTATTTCCTTGGACAGTACTTCTCCAACGGAATTTTTCTATCGGGATATTCAATTTAAACAGCACCTCAGCCATTTCTGGAGATTCTGAAATCCAGTCCATAATTGCTTCTTTGTCTTCTAAAGTAGGTATATCGCTAGCGGAATCAAAAGTAAACTCCCAATCTACCGGAATATTAAATTTGAAACTATAGGCTTTGCCAAACGAAGATTCATGTCTTGTTTTTAGTGCCGTAAACCAATCTATTTCTACATCAGGATATTCTTGTTTAAACGCTGTAGCAAGATGCGCAGGTCCTTTAGATTCTGCTGTTGGATAATAGCCGTAATAGGGCTTTGCCAAATAATGATCTGCATATTTACCGCCGAATACATTAAAATATGATGACGCCACTACTTGCGCTGCTTTAAACGTATTTTTCAATTCTTGTAGTAAGGGTTGATTTTCTCCTAATCCGCACGAATGAAAAATGATTTTAGAACCACTGGCAGTGTTTTCACACATCGTTTCTATACTATAATCTTGTACTGCATTTTGCAATGTGCTTACGGTAATTCGCTCTCCTGTTTTTGTGGTCTTTAGTGACATACCCAACCAGGCATTACTATGACTTACAATGTGTATTTCTTTAAATCGCACTTGGTTCTCCCCTGAACTATTCAAATAATTTACAATCTCATCAATAGCATATAAACTATCTACAATTGGCATTCCTTGTTTTTCAAAATATTGCTTGGCATTGCCATAATAGGTGTTATCACCTTCATCAAAACCAGCAATAAAAACAATAGCTTCTTGTACCATTTCTTTTTTGGAAGGTGAAGCAAGTGCCGCTTCCGACTGTTGCGAAAACGGCTTCTTACTACCTAGCATTAGCACATAAACCAATACTATAATTAAACACTTATTCATAGCTATTTTTTAAAAGTCTATACTTACTACAGCATCATCTTTGATCTCACGAACTTCTTCTTTTTTAGTCAACTTAGATCCGTTCCATTCATACGAAGTGGTAATGAATTCTACGTTGTTTTGTGCCAAGGCATCATCTAGTGTTTTGATGTTTTTTGTAATGGTCGTTTTCAACAAAATGGTACTCTTAACACCTTGCATATCCGAAGGAAAAACAAAAGACTCAGTCTTTAAATAATTGGTATCCGCATAGTCTATTAAACTTGCCACTTTTTTGAACCTTCCATTGTTCCAGAACAAGTAGCTCTTACCAACTTGGTAGCCAGAATCTGCATCTACTAAATCTATGGTAATCACATCTTCTACATTAAACAGACCTAAACTACCATGGTTTTCAATATGAACCGGAATCGCAGCAAGACTATCTAATACCATTTTGTCTAATTGTTGTCCGTTTTTAAAAGCACGTAACTGAAATTTTGTTTCTGTAACTCCCGCTTCGTTTTTGGCACTACTTTCATACCCATAAACAAACTTCACTTGGTTGTCTGCAATACTACCAAAGGACTTCTGAGCGATCATACCTCCCCAAACCCATCCGGTTTCGTTGCCTGTGGTTACTCGGTACCAGTGGCTATTGATGCCATCTATTTCTTTAGAGTACATGCTTTTTTCCCACAATACCATTTTAGTTCCGATATCTAGAAGTGTTACTTTTTCACTTCTAACAGATGGCTTTTCACGTAGAAATACTTTGTGAGCCAATAAATACTCATACGTTAATTCTTCGGCAGGAATATCTTTATCCATCACTTCAAATTCTACTTGTTCTACACTTTGGGCGAACATGTTTACAAATGCAAATAAGCATAGGAATAAGGCACTTTTCTTTAAATTTTTCATAATTCTAAATTTTAAGGGTTATTAATAATTAATTGCTGTTATAGCGTCTTCAGTATCAAAATCATCATCGTTCCAGGCAATGCTTCTAAGTACTTTAATATCTTTAATTGTAGCTGTTTCTGTGTATTCTAATACTGCTCTAAGTATGGTTCCTTCTTTGCCAAATGATTGGTTAGGAAAAATGTAGTGTATGTCTGAAATAGGTTCGTAGGCATACTCGTTTTTAATACTTGGCAGCGCGATAAAGTCATTGTCATTACTTACCAAATAATAAAACTCTTCTGTGCTTGAACAGCAGGCGTTATACTCTAATGTTACTTTTAAGATTTCATTGATATCTTCTAAATCCGGATTACTTAAAACCGAGATGCGTATTTCATCTAACAAGCCGAAATCTGAAATGGACATTGTAGCCACAAGACGTTCTGGATTTTGTGATGCTACTACATCTACCAACCACGTGTCTTTATCTTCTTGAACACTACTTCTTTGGTTTGTGATATCATAGGTATCGGTTAATTCGAACTGCTGCGCATTGGTGATACAAATGCTGAATAAAAAGGCGAATAGGATTAAGTTTTTCATGATATTTATTTTAGTTGTTATCTTTCTACACTACTAAATTACAGTAGACACAGGGCTTTTTGGGTGGCGTTCTAGTATTCGTAGCATCTCATCTAGAATTCGTTGAACATGCTGTAATTATTCATACTCTACCTGTTCTTCCTTCAGGTTATTACAAAAGAAAAACCTGCAAGATTTCATAAATCTTACAGGTCTTCTTCTCCTTTCGGAGAACCAACTAACTAAAACTAACTACCTATTTTTTCAGAGTTATGGTCATTTCTTTTTTAACCGATTTCAAGGTGATTTTCTCCAGTTCTAATAGCATGCTTTCATCCACAGTCCAGCTACCATTTTCTAATTTCTCTACACCTATAACCTTGCCTTGTGCATTGAATTTTATGCGCAAGCTTTCATACTTTTCTAAGTATTCGGTTACTAGTTTGCTATACATCACTTTGAACTCCATCGTCAATTGTCTTTTTATATTCTTCTCTATTTCGTTTTCAAAATCTATGGTAAAAGTGCGTTTGAATTTGCTACTTTCCTTGACCTCTGCTTCTGCACCAACGGCTGAATTATTTACATTATTTGGCATTGACAACGGTTGCTTCACTTTAGTTAATGTACCGTCTTCATTTACTATGGCTTCATCCACAGCTACGAAAGAAGTGTAGTTGGTCAACAAGTTGTATTTCAAGCCTAAGGCAATTACTTGTGCTTTTACGTCTTCATTAAATAGGTTACTATAATCATCTAACTCCCCTATTTTCTTTCTTGCCCATAAGTAACGTAATGCTTTATTCGACTTGCTTAAGTGTCCGTCAGATACATTATACACTTCTCTAAATCTCTTTTTGCCTTGATACCCGGTTACAATAATTTTACCCTCAGCCTTACCTCTATACTTACCGTGAATAATTACCGGTCTCGCAGCGAATACATCTGGTATACTTTTTTGGGCTAGGTCATACATATCAAAGCCTTTCGATTCAATTTTTACGCGTGTTAACAATGGTGTAGAAATGTATTTTGCAAAGTCTTTAGCTACTTCTGCCGCTTCTTCTGATGTCGTTGCTATAAACGACTCGCTGTTCGACACTTTAGCCATACCTTCTATTAAATATCTATTGACGCTAGATCCTATACCGAAGGTGAATACGTTGGCTTTGTCTAGATTACTACTGATCAGCTCAAAAGCTTTTTTTTCTACACTAACATAACCATCGGTAATAATGACCATTGAACGGGCACTACCTAAATCTTTTCTTGGTAATTTATAGGCTTCATGCAATGCACTCAATAATTCGGTACCACCACCGCCTTGACCTTCAGACAGAAAACGAATGGCAGCTTCAATATTCTGTTCGGTCGACTCTACCGGTGTCGCACTGAAAACAGTTGAACTAGAAGCGAATAACTGAACATTGAAGGTGTCGCTCATTCGTAAATTGCAAAGTAGGTTTCGCATTAATTGTCTTGATACTTCTAAAGGGTATCCGTTCATTGAACCTGATACATCTACAATAAACAAATACTCTCGTGACGGAATATCATCTAACTGCACATTCTTATTAGGCTCCATTTGATAGGTAAAGAAATTCTCATCTTCCCCTTCATACATCAATAATCCTGTTTGTATTTGATTACCTCGTAAGTTATAATTCAAGATAAAATCTCTGTTCGACGGATTCTTATTTTCTTCGGATAAAAAGACTTCGGCTGTTTTCGCATCAGGATGCTTTACAGTTACTTTATGACTTGTACTGTTTATATTCTGAATAATCATACCCGCATTTAAGGTCACTGTCATATCAAAATCAAAACTATCTGCAATACCCTTTGCCGTGTATGGCATATTAAAGCTCTCTTCGTTTTGAGTACTCTCACCCGTAAACCTCGGACCAACAACACCTGGTGCTACAAATTGATATTCCCCATTTACAGGCACCAATATTTCTGTGTAATAGATATCTATGGCAATTTCATCGCCAGGCATAATATTACCCACATTCATTTTAAATACATTGGGTCTGTCTTGGTCTAACTTCGCTGCTCGCTTGCCTTCGCTCAAAGCGGTTTCATATACTTCTTGGGCTTCTTGTTTTTCAAATATTTTGGCATTTACAATACGGTTGCCAATAGTCATCTGCATTTTATGAACCGCTGCTTGAGTAGAAAGCGGAAATACATATTTAGCTTCTACTGCCCCTGCCCCTTTATTTTGATATACCTGTGTTACCCGAACATGAGCAATAGTACCAGATATTTCAACTTCTGTTTTTGAAGATTTTAAGGGTATAATCGCATCTTCTGTAGATACCAATAAATACGGACTGTCATTATCTTGAGAAAAGCCTGTGAAGATGGTGCAACACAGTAAAAAGGTGTAAAGTAGTTTCATGATCGTAGTTTTAGATTATTATTATTTGAAGTCAAATCTAACTGCGAACTACTCGTAAAATGGGTGCCTTTTAGTATTCGTTGGGTATAAACTAGAATTCGTTCATGGAAATTGTTTTAAGATTATAATTACTATGTAATGTGGGTATGAAGGGATTAGTTCATTATAAACTTCTTGAACCTAAATTGGTTTCCCGATTCAGGACTTACCACTAAATTAAATCCATCATCAGTGTACTCACCTATAATCAAAAACCGCCCTTCAGCATTTAAGGCTTGAATATAATTATTGAATTTATCATTATACAAAGAGCTATAGATTATACTCCTATCGATACCAAGATTTTTTAAACCGTCTGAATTAATCTTATATTCTGCACCTAGTCCGTTATATTTTTTAGATTTTCTAAAGAAATTATAATTCTTATACTTCTTAGAAGCTTTAAGCTCTCCAGAATTCTTATCAATCACATAAAAATCGCAGTAATTTTTTCCTTTGGTAGAGTATACAGAAACTCCGATAAATGGTTGATAAACATCAAAAGTGAGAAATCGATTAAAACTGTTTATATAGTGAAAGCTTGTTTCAGAAAAAATATGATTCTTACGCCAAATTAATTCTCCTTTTTCATCAAATTTTTGAATTAAGATACCCGAATCGCCTTTTTTAGGTTTGATACCTGCATATATATAATATGTTTTTTCTAAAGCATCATATCTAATATCTCCCTGACTTTTGTCATTGGCAAAGGTATGTGTATCTACATCTGTTTTACTTAAAGAATTTCCAAAACCAGAATTATCTGATGTAGTTGTCTGATCAAACCCACCATTCTCTAAATTTACAATAGCAAACTTTTCATTTTCAGGATTATCAACAGAAAACTTCAATTCTCTTTCATTTAACTTCCTTCCTGTAGTGCTATATGTGGCGACAATATATGACCGTTCTATTGTACTAGTTTCCTTTATGAATGACATAATAATATTATCATCATCATAATATAGTACTTGAGTATTGTTATCCTTCAATTCGCAATCTTCTGGTTTTGATATCGGGTATACCTTAATACTGCCCGATTCTAAATCTTTTACGAACATAAAGTAGGAAAATGATAAAATCTCCTTATTCTCTATGACGTTGTTCCATGAAAATTTCAATTCTTTTCCCTCTATTTTCTTTCCAATACCTATAAATTTATTATCCGTTAAAAATTGATGATACAGATTAATACTTTCAAATTCTCCTTTATCGAATTTAATTGACGAACTACTCCCTATTGCTAAATCTAATCTATCATTATAAGCAAAAGATCTACCATTATCGGAGGGATATTGAAATTCATATTTTTTAATATCATCTTCAGTAGTAACTGTACCCAATAATTCAAAATTTTCACCCCATACCCTATACCGTGATTCATAATCCATTTTTTTTACTAATTCTAAGGTATAGAAGTTGCCTTTATCAGTAAAACCGAAATCTTCAATCGAAAAATTATCCTCCAAACTAATCTGTTTTTCATCTTGAGCTTGACTGAAATTAAAACAAAAAGAAAGTACGAAAAATAAAAGCTGGTGAAATTTTAACATTGGTTATATATTTTAAAAATATTCTATTATTTTAATTATAGATTGCTTATTGATAATCAGAGTCTAATTACTCGTTTGGTAATTTTTCGACCATTGTTCAAAATCTTTAAGGTGTAAGCTCCATGAGATATAATGCCTTCGATACTCAAAGTTGTTTGACCTTCAGTTAGTATTTCGCTATATACTCTCTTATTTGATATATCAAAAATTTCAATAACTGCGCCTTTAGTACCTTCTACACCGAAATCTATTGTAAAAGCTCCATAAGAAGGATTTGGGTAAACAATAGGTTCTTGAAAAACCAATGGTTGTTTACTTTTTGCAATATCATTGTCTAAAATTTGTATGCTCCCTTTCCAATTTAAACCGAGATTTAGATATTCCTGTTCAGATACTAAATCAATAATTATTTCTTCCCCTCCTATTTCTTCGAACGTATCATCTATAGGATTTATAATCAAAGAAAAGTTTGTGGTATTTACAGGAATCATAAACACACTACTTTCTATGGTATAATCAATATCTAATTCTGCAGATCCCTTTAACACATATGAAATGGAGACCTCTTGATTGATGGGTTTAGTTAGGGTTATTTCAAAAACACCTAATACATTGTTTTCGCTTGCATCAGTAATGCCAATAATATTTACTTCTGAAATGTCATTATCTTCTATTGACATTGTGGCAATGTTCTCATTGCCAATAATTACATTGTTGTTAGCAGAAATTAAAGATATACTCAATTGCTCGCTAGAAATTTCAACGATATTATCGTCTATGACAGTAATAGGTATAGTTACACTAGTTGTATTCAAGGGTATTGTAACCGAGCCACTTAAACTACTAAAATCTATACCCTCTTCTGCATTACCAGAAATTAAATACACTATTTCTGTGCTTTCTTGCATTGCCTTTGATATTGATATTGTAAATGAACCACTCGTACTAGTTTCACCTGCGTTCTCAGTCACTACAATACTAGCTTCTATAATTACATCTTCATCATCATTATCTTCTAGAAATATATTGGCAGTTGCATTTGATTCTATTTGAACATTATTAGAGACACTCTCTATTGTGATAGTAATATCTTCTCCTCCAACTTCAACAATAGCATCATCTATGGCTGAAATTAATAATACAAACTCGGTCTCACCACTTGGTATTGTAACCGTATTGATAATTTCATCATAATCAGTACCGTTAATTGCTGTACCTAAAATGGTAAAAATTATTTCTGTATCTGTTGCCAATGCATCTGTAAGACTAAATGAAAATTGACCTTCTTGACCTTCTTCACTGGCAGATTGAATTGCAACAATACTAGCTTCTACAGCATCATTATCTTCAATAAGTATATTTGCTGTTGCCGTTGAACCTATTTCAACATCATTAGATGCACTTTCTAATGTAATAGCAATATCTTCCCCACCTACCTCAACATTAGCATCATCTATGGCTGAAATTAATAATGTAAACTCGGTCTCACCACTTGGTATGATAACTGTATTCATAATTACATCATAATCAGTGCCGTTTGTTGCAGTACCCGAAATAGTATATATTATTTCCGTATTTGTTAATTGTGCTTCCGTAAGTCTAAATAAAAACTGACCTTCTTGCCCTGCTTCACTTGCGGTCTGTACAGCAACAATACTGGCTTCTACCGAATCATTATCTTCAATTAACATATTGGCAGTTGCCATCGTACCAATTTCAACACTGTTGGATGCACTTACAAGTGTTATAGTAATATCTTCTTCTCCACCCTCAACAATAGCATCATCAATAGCAGAAATTGGTAATGTATATTCGGTATCACCGCTTGGTATAGTAACGCTATGGGTAATTAAATCATAATCCGTACCATTAGTAGCTGTACCTGAAATGGCAAATATTATCTCTGTATCTGATATTAATGCTTCAGATAAGGTAAATGTAAATTCACCTTCGGTATCGTTCTCTGAAATATCTCTTAAGGCAGTAACATTAATGTTTATTATAGGTTCACCATCTAACTCATAGATGAATGCCGCCCCCACTCTAGAAGTATAATTATCTGCACCTATATGATCTTGCGCTCCAATGATAAGGGTAGTACCATCAAAAGAACTATGCTGACCAAAATAATCAAAACTGTTTACGCTAGAACCTTTAACAACTTGCTCTTGCTGCCATAATCCATCATTATCTTTTCTAAAAATATAACTTACACCACCTGCATAATTAGTTTGGTCCTCTGGATTATAAATTGAAGTTCTTGGTGCACCTACAATTAACGTACTGTTTTTCAACAACACATCATCACCAAAAATTCCGTTTTGATATGGCGAATCTGCTTTTAATATTTGTACTTCTTCCCAATCATCTTTATTTTCTTTTTTGTTATACACATATACGACACCAGCATTTTGTGCAACACCTCCATTACCATTATCTACAGCTTCGTGCTGTGTACCTACTATAATTTGATCTTCACTGATTACTACAGATTCTCCATAAGATAAATCTGACGCAATATGGGAGGGTATCATTTTCTTAACCTCCAACCATGAACCATCAGGTTGTTTTTTAAAAACATAAACTGCACCTACATTATCAATTTCAGTATTAAATGACGTCTTTACACTTTTTTTAGGACAGCCAACAACAGCATAGTCTCCATAAAAATTTAAGCCTTTACCAAAATTATCGGAAGATTCATGGTCAGAAGCTTCCATCTCAGCAGTGAGCACCCATTCTCCATTTGGCTGTAGCTCAAACACATAAACAGCACCGGCATCTTTATGCAATTGAGATTGATTAAATTCATCTCTATATAATATTGTTTTCTCCCTAGCACCGATCATGGCTCTATTACCATCTAGGTGAATAGGAAACCCAAATTTGGTGTATTGCCAAGGAGCTTCTAACTTTTGCACTTCTGTCCAAATACCTACATCGTTAAGCCAAAATACATAAACCGAACCATGATCAGATCTAAGGGTTATACCACTTCCGTTTTCTTCGAAAGGTGCACCCAACATAGCATACCTGCCACTTATAGCTACCATTGTGCCAAATCCGTCTTCACTCGATCGATCTGATGCCACCACCTTTTGAACCACATTCCAAGTACCAGTTTCATCTTTTTTTAAGAAGTACCCTGCGCCTGATTTTTGCATAGGATTAAGCCCATTTTCATCAGTACCGTTTCTATTGGTTCCTACGACAGCATTATTACCGTCAATACTTACCGTACTGCCAAACTTGTTATAGGTGGTACCATCTGGGGCTAATATACGGGCTACCTCATTAAATTCTTGACCAAGTACAAATGAGCAAACACAGATAAAAAAAAGTAGAAATAATTTATATTTTGTTAGCATTGGTGGTGCGTTGGTTATCCTACAAAATCAATCTAATTTTGTAGGTAATATCTAACGCTTTCTACTTTCAAATATTGTTAAATTATTAAAATTATACTTTCAGGAAAAGGTATGATCGTTTCAAAATCAAGGATTAAAACTTTTACCTTGTTTGCTTAATTTATTAGTTATTTAAATTAACTATACTAGTTTTATCTAACGATTTTGCTAATCTCGTTCAACTACTGACGAATATCATGTACCACTAATTCAATGATTTATACTTTTATCGCATCAACAAACAACAATAGGTCATGAGAAGAAATTTAAATGAAAAGGAATGTGCTACATTACTGAAGCAAAACTACATTGGTAGACTAGCCTATATTTCTGGTGGATGCCCACATATTGTACCTATTACGTTTTTCTACGATTCAGATACTAACACCATAACAAGCTATTCTTCTGAAGGACATAAGATTCAGGAAATGAGAAAAAACCCGGCAGTGTGTCTATCTATAGATAATATTACCACTATTACTAATTGGAAATCTGTTTTGGTACAAGGCACATTTGAAGAACTTTCTCGTATCGATGCGAAACATATGTTACATGAATTCTCTGAGGGAGTTAAAAAAGTAATTTCAGATAATTACGGTAAAAACCCTAAATGTATAAGTGAGTTTTCTGCAAAAATAGACACTGAAGATTCGTCTATTGTCTTCCGTATAAAAATCAATGAGCTAGCAGGTAAATTAAGGAATACCGACTAGAATACTTTCATAGGAAATTACCTCGGGGCAAGCCCGTAAGGTATTAAAAGGAAATTTACGTTTAATTTCGGGGCAAGCCTCGAAGCATTCAAATCTCGATTATCGAGTAAAGAATATAAAAAATGCTCTCAACTATTTTTGAGAGCATTTTTATTTTTAATTGCTATCTATAAGAAATCGTTTCTCAAAACTATTCTTAAGTAGTTGCCTTGCCGAAGCCAACAGCTCTTCAACCTGATTTAGTGTTGTTTTACGTATGTCGGCTATTTCTTCAGTAGTTAAACCTTCGTTCGTAAAAAGTTCAAATACCGTTCTCATAGGTAAATTCATTTTATTTAACACCAGCTGCATATGATTATAAATACGTTCTTTATCTAAAGATGCATCTAGCTTATCTGCCAATTTTTTTTCTTCATCAGTAATAAAGACATGATTAAGGGTATAGTTCGTTTTGTCTAAAGATTTATCATCCATCTCTTCTAATAGTAAAAAATCGCCATCGCCATCTTGGGTGTAATTTTCTTCCATAGCATCCCATTCTGGCTTAGAATAGGTATCTATATTATCAAAAAATACATGATCAAACTCCTCTTCTACCAAACTATCTTCTAATAACTCATCTACTTTTTTGAATAGAAATACATGTAACTCGTTTTCACTTTTTATATCATCGATATCATCATACACCTCAATAAACAGTTGGTCAGTAAAATCGCTTGGGTTAAACATACCTTTATTCAACTTACCGTTTGCCACTGCGCTATTCAATCTCTTAGAAACGTACCGGTAAATTTGAGGTAACACTTTTAATAATTCTTTATTAAACGATTCTCTATTCTCTTTACGCTTAAACGTAACCAGCTGAGAGTATGTTTCTTTCATTATTATTTTTATATCATTCATGGCAGTTTCCATTATAGTTTTCTTTTAAGATTATTACACTATAAAATTGCAAACTTATAGGCGCAAAACATATGATAAATATCAGGGAGTTACCTAAAGATTTCAGATACTTTAGTAGTTATTAATTTTAATGGAACTAAAACTAGCACATGATCAACCCTACCGACTTTGGAATTGCCGGACTCACAGACCAACAGGTTGATGCTTCTAAAAAAGAACATGGCTTAAATTCTTTTAATTATAAGAAAGAAAATAGCTTTTTAAATGCCCTAAAAAGCATTGCAAAAGAGCCCATGGTTATATTGTTACTTATAGCTTCTTCTATATATTTTATAACCGGTAATTGGGGTGACGGTGTTTTCTTAGCTTCTGCCATTGTTCTTGTGGGCTCCATATCATTATATCAAGATTCTAGAAGTAGAAAGGCTTTAGAGAATCTCGAAAATCTTACCCACCCAAAAAGCAAGGTCATACGCAACGGTGTAGTTGTTGAAATTGATAGTCAAGATATTGTTGTTGGTGATTATCTAATGGTTGAAGAAGGCACTACAATTTCTGCGGATGGTGTTATAGTACACTCAAATGATTTTTCTGTAAATGAATCGATATTAACTGGTGAATCTCTTTCTGTATATAAGGATGCTACAAGTACTGATAACTTAATTTTCACAGGAAGTACCGTAGCTAGCGGATTAGCCATTGCACAAATTACCGCAATAGGAAACTTAACCAAACTCGGAAAAATAGGAAAAAGCCTTGAAGATATCACCGAAGAAAAAACACCTTTGGAACTGAAAATTTTCAATTTCGTAAAATTAATGTCCATCTGGGGCGGAGTTATTTTTCTATTGGTTTGGGGAATAAATTACCTGCGTTCGGGTATTATACTCGACAGTTTACTAAAGGCATTGACCTTAGCCATGAGTATTTTACCCGAAGAAATTCCTGTTGCATTTACCACTTTTATGGCATTAGGCGCCTGGCGATTAATGAAAATGGGTATTGTGGTAAAGCAGATGAAGACAGTTGAAACCTTAGGTAGTGCAACTGTTATTTGTACTGATAAAACGGGTACTATTACACAGAACAAAATGGCTTTAGCCAAACTATTTACCTTAAAGACTGGTAACATAGTAGACACTAAAGATATATTAGGCGGCAATGAAAAAGAGCTTATAACAACTTCTATGTGGGCGAGTGAACCTATACCGTTTGACCCTATGGAAATTGCCATTCATAATGAATACGGTAGGTTAACCGATAACGATGAACGCCCCAGTTATAAAATGGTTCATGAATACCCCTTAGGTGGTAAGCCGCCTATGATGACCCATGTTTTTCAGAATAAAGAAGGCAACCAAATTATTGCCGCTAAAGGTGCCCCTGAAGCTATTATTGCGGTATCGAATTTGACTACTTCTGAAATTGAAATCATTCAAAACACACTTACAGCATTAGGTAAAGACGGGTATAGAATGCTTGCGGTAGGTAGAGCGATATTTGAAGGAGAAAATTACCCGAAAGAGCAGCAAGATTTTAAATTTGATTTTAAGGGAATTATCGCTTTCTACGACCCTCCAAAAGATAATATTTCACAAGTTCTGAAGGACTTTGACAGTGCTGGAATACAAGTAAAACTGGTTACAGGTGATAATGCAAATACTGCTATGGCAATTGCCAAACAGATTAATTTTAAAGGATACGAAAAATGTATTTCTGGAGATGAGTTAATGCAACTTACAGATGCCGAATTACAAGAAAAAGTAAAGAACATCAACGTATTTTCTAGAATGTTTCCCGATGCGAAATTGAGAATTGTAAATGCGTTAAAGAAAAACAATGAGGTAGTAGCAATGACGGGTGATGGCGTAAATGATGGTCCGGCTTTAAAGGCATCGCATATTGGTATCGCCATGGGTAAAAAAGGTACTGAAATTGCAAAACAAGCGGCTTCTCTTATTTTGGTTGATGATGACTTATCTAGAATGGTTGATGCCGTTGCCATGGGCAGAAAAATATACACCAACTTGAAAAAGGCAATTCAGTATATTATTTCTATACACATACCTATCATTCTTACGGTATTTATACCCTTGGCGTTACGGTGGATCTATCCGAATATATTCTCACCATCTCATGTCATTATTTTAGAATTGATTATGGGACCTACCTGCTCTATAATTTTTGAAAACGAACCTTTAGAAAAGAACCTCATGTTTAAAAAACCGAGACCTTTTTCTACTACTTTTTTTAATTACAAAGAACTAACGACAAGTGTTTTACAGGGTTTAGCTATAACTATTGGTGCATTAGTTACTTATCAATATACAGTGGCTGTTGGATTCTCTGAGAATACTACCAGAACCATGGTATTTATGGTTTTAATTGTAGCCAATATCTTTTTGACTTTGGTAAACCGATCTTTTTATTATTCCATATTTACAACCTTGAAATACAAGAATAATTTGGTGCCGCTAATTATAGGTCTTACTATCACACTTTCGATAGCGATAATATATGTACCTGCATTAGCGCGCTTTTTTGAATTTGAACCTTTATCGATAGTGCAGTTAGGCACAACTATTCTTACAGGTGCAGTTTCTGTACTTTGGTATGAATTGGTAAAATGGGCGAAGCGTTCTAAGAAAAATGTGTGATTACAGCTTTTCGCCATATGCTAAATCGCCTGCATCCCCTATACCTGGTAAAATATAGCCTCGTGCATTTAATTCTGGATCAATTGCAGCAATCCACAAATGAGTCTGAGCAGGAAAAACACTTTCTACAAACTCAATGCCTTGCTGCGAACCTATAACTGAAACAATATGAATTTGTTTAGGAGTGCCATGTTTTTTCAAACCTTCTAAAACATTTTCTAAAGTTCTGCCTGTGGCTAACATAGGGTCTGTAAGTACAAGTACTTTACCTTCTAAAGATGGTGCCGCAAAATAATCTACAACGACTTCAAAATTATCTTCGTCGCCTTCATGCTTTCTAAATGCTGATATGAATCCGTTTTCTGCAGTATCAAAATAATTTAAAAGACCCTGGTGTAATGGTAAACCTGCTCTTAAAATAGAACATATAACCAATTGATCTTGACTTAAATTCATTGATTTATGGCCAAGCGGAGTGGTAACATTTTTAATATTGTACTCCAATTCTTTACTGAACTCATAACCTAGTATCTCTCCAATTCGTTCTATATTTCTTCGAAAACGCATTGCATCTTTTTGAATTTGCGTATCTCGTATTTCTGAAATAAAAGTATTTAGTATTGAATTTTCGTCGCCTAAATTATGAATAATCATGAATGCTATATTTTAATTGTAAGGTACTGTTTTCAAAAATAAAACTTGTCATTATGAATATTGCTATTTACGACCTCTAGTTTTATAAAATAATATTCAACAATATATGCTGCATACACTAATCGTCTAGTCCAACGAGTGTTGTTCTTTTAATCAAGACACCTTGCTAGTGAATACCTTAAAAGTTAAACTTATGTTTTGCTTTTACCCCTCATGATATTTATCATAGGTTTTTTTCGTCCACTCCAATACTTTTAAAGTATTAATACAAGAAAGCTATGAAAAATATTCTCATTCCTACAGATTTCTCGAGCAATGCCGATCATGCGATTGCATATGCCCTTAATATTTTTAAGTGTGAGCGTACCAATTTTTACTTTGTACATGCATATGCAGATGAAGTATACGGTCCTTATCATAATGTAGACAAGGATACATTCGACAAACAAAAGAAAATGATTGCCGATGAATCTGAGAATAAATTACAAAAGCTTGTTGCCGATACGCAAACAAAAACGCACAATCCACTTCATAAATACGAAGCAATTTCTTCTTTCGAATCTTTGGTTGATGCTATTAATGATTTTGCCGACTCAAAAAATATAGACTTAATAATAATGGGTACCAAGGGTAAAACAGCCAGTTCTAAAATAACCTTTGGTAGTAATACAGTGCAAGTATTTAAGTATGTAAAATGTCCGGTTTTGGCTGTACCTGATGAATACGATTATAGCCAGCCTAAGAAAATACTATTCCCTAGCAACTACATGCTTCCCTATAAACGTCGAGAATTAAAACTGCTAAATATAATGGCAGGAGAATTCAAAGCAGAAGTTCTGAGCTTGTACATCTCTGATTTTGAAGATTTAAGTCTTAGACAGCTAGATAACAAAAAGTTCTTAGAAGAATCTTTGCCAAATGCTAGATTGTCATTTGTAAGAACCAGTGTTAATAATAGGGCAAATGCCATTACTGAATATATTAAAGAAAACGATATCGATTTACTAGTGATGGTAAACTCAAGACATTCTTTTTTAGAAGATTTACTGTACCAATCTACCATTGATGAAATTGGTCTTTCACCTACTATTCCGTTTTTGGTAATGCAAAATCTACCTCGTTAACTAAAGTTATTCTACCATGAAAAAGATACTGATTACTACAGATTTCTCAGATAATGCTTGGAACGCCATTTTTACAGCATTAAAAATATACACAGAAGTAGATTGTCATTTTTACTTATTGCATGCTTATGAACCTACACCTTTAAATTTAATGGGTTCTAAAAGCCAACAAAGGTTAGGTGTTATATATGATTCGCTTTCAAAATACTCTGTAGAAGAGCTAGATGAAGTACTCTCATATCTTAAAATAAACCACAAAAACCCAAAGCATCAATTTACAGCACTGTCTAAACCAGGTAATTTAGAAGATTCAGTAGAAGCCGTTTTGGACGAGAATGATATTGATATATTGATTATGGGTACGCAAGGTGCAACAGGCGCCAAAGAAGTTTTCTTAGGCAGTAATACTGTTAAGGTATTAAATCTTATAAAAAGCACACCTATTCTTGTGGTACCTACCGGTTTTAACTTTCAAAGTCTTAAGACACTACTTTTCGCAACTGATTTTAGTGCCCCTTACAAGAAAAATTTATTTGACGCTATTATTGAGCTTACCAAAATTTGGAATGCTAATATAGAAGTAGTTCATGTAGCCATGGAGTTTAATTTAAATGACCATCAAGAAGCACATAAAGAAGTTTTAAAAGAACGATTATCTGGCTTTGATATTAAATTCAAAAACATACCTTTTGAAATCAATACTTCTAAAAGTATTGACACGTATACTGAAAACAAAGATGATAGTTTCTTGGCCATACTACGCCATCAGCATACTTTTTGGGAAAAAGTTATTGGTGAGGCTGTTGTAAAAAAGATTGCATTTCATTCTAAAATACCGGTCTTATTCTTACCCCAATAGCACCGCATCTTTTCTAATATTAAAACGATTACAATGAAAAATATATTAATACCTACAGATTTCTCAGATAATGCATGGAACGCATTAGTTTATGGTATTTCTTTCTTTAAAAAAACACACTGTACCTTTCATATTGTTCACGTTAATGCAATTGATACCAATGTTAGTGGTGAAGCTGCAATGTACATAGCACCAGATATTTTAGAAGACACCATACTAGCTGAAAGTAAAGAACAACTAAAAGAACTCAGCAAAAAAATAGAACAGTTACCATTAAATGTTAAGCATGAATTTCATTTTAAAGCTATCTATGGCTTTCTAACGGATCAGCTTAAAGATTTGGTCAAAAAAAAGAACATTGAACTCATAATAATGGGTACAAAAGGGGCTTCTGGTCTTCAAACTGTAGCTATGGGTAGCAATACCGGTAATGTTATTACAAAAGTGCCTTGCACACTAATGGCTGTGCCAGAAGATGCTACCTATGAAAAAATTGAAGAAATAGGTTTTCCTTCTGATTTAAATTTATCCTACGACGTTCGAATACTTGATACCATCAAAGATATTATCCTATTAAAAAAATCTGCTTTACGATTGTTATATGTTTCTAGTAAAGGTGAAGAATTAAATGCCAATCAAATAAAAATCAAAAATTTATTACTTGATTATTATAAGGAAACGGAATGCACCTTTCATGAAGTTACCGGAAAAAATATAGATGAGTCCGTTCAATGTTTTACCGAAAGTAGAAATTTAGATATGCTCATTATGGTCGCCAAAAATCTAAATTTTTTAGAGCGTATTCTATTTAGACCGACTGTTGAAAAAATTAGCTATCATACGAAAGTGCCATTTTTAGTGATACACGAATAATATTGATTAGTTTGAATAAAAGTATCACAAATGTTCTTTTATGGCTATGCTTATATCTTCAACTGGCATAACACCAGTATGTCGCCAAAGGGGTGTACCGCTCTTAAATAGTATTAAAGTCGGTACACCTTTAATTTTATATCTTTTTACGATTCCCTTTTTAATTTCCACATCTATTTCTATACTGCTTATAGCAGAGCCCAACTCCCCCACCACTTGTTCTACAATTGGTCGCATTAACTTACAGGGTACACACCAAGTCGCATAAAAATAGACCAATGTAGGTATATCTTCTGCTATCCTTTTTCTGAATTTCTTTTTCATCGGATTGTATTTAGTCGATTATCGAGATTTAAATATTCTGACGCTTGAGTCGAAGTCTAAATAAATATCACACTTTAATACCTCGCGGGCATGCCCTGAGTTGGTTTACTACTTAATAATAGTAATTAATAAAATCTTCAATGATGACGAATATCATACTATTTGTAATCTTCTCGCATTAATTTTAAAATATCAAAATTATAGTACTATGACACGTATTTTATTACCAACAGATTTCTCTAAAAATTCTATAACGGCAATACATTATGCCCTGAAATTGTATAAGGATTTAAAATGTACTTTTTATCTTTTAAATAGTTACATGCCGCCTGTATACCAAACCGAATATTTAATGGGTAGCCCTGCACAAATAGGTCTTGGAGATATTGTACAACAGAACTCTCAAGACAACCTTAAAAACCTGAAAGAAAAATTGCAGAAAGAGTTTGTAAACCCTCTACATACTTTTATTACGCATTCTGCACTAAATGTACTTTCTAGCGAGGTTACCAGAACTGTAGAGGCTGAAGGTATCGATGTTGTTGTAATGGGTACGCAAGGTGCTACTGGGGCACAAGAAATATTACTGGGTACTAATACGGTACATGTAATTAAAAATGCTAAATGCCCGGTTTTGGTCATACCATCTGGCTTTGAATTTGAAGTGCCAGAGCAAATACTTTTTCCTAATGATTTTGAAGTATCACTAGATAAAAAAAGCTTGGCACAATTGTTAAAGATTACCCATTCTCATGTATCGCAGGTAAACGTTATGCATGTTTATACCGGTGACGACCTTACTCCTGTTCAAGAAAATAATAAAAAACAACTAGCTAAAGTATTATCTGAAAGCGGATTTTTTCATGAAGTAAGTAGTAATGAGATTATAGCGGCAATAAATGAATTTCAAATTAAGCAAAAAATAAACTTATTAGTCATGGTGCAAAACAAGCATACCTTTTTAGAACGCTTGTTTATTGAGCCCGTAATTAAGAAAATCGGCTTTCATGTAACAGTACCATTTTTAGTAATTCCACAATAAAAACTATGAAGATTAAAAACATACTTGTAGCAACAGACTTTTCTAATGAAGCCTATAACGCGCTTTTTTATGCTACCCAAATTTTTGCGTCAACAGCATGCACATTTCATATAGTTCATGCTTATGATGATATTGTTTTGAGTGCAAAAGATGCGCTATTTACAGGTCAGAAAGAGATGGAGCATTTACAGAATCTATCTCAAGAAAACTTAACAAAAACAGCGCATAAAATTGTGCTTGATACGGGTAATGAAATACACAAATTCAATACTATTTCTAGTAAAGGCAGTCTTGCGAGTGTAATTTCTAATACGATAGATACTCATGATATTGATTTGGTAGTTATGGGCAACAAAGGTAAAACGGGCGCCAAAGAATTATTTATGGGCAGCAATACCATACAAATTGCAAATACTATTACAACATGCCCTATTCTGGCCATACCAAGAGAAATTGCCTTTAAACCTATTGAAGAAATTGCTTTTGTTACCGATTATAAAAAGGGTTGCACTAAAAGCTCTATTTCTTCGCTATTAGATATCGCATCAATTTCAGACGCGTCTGTTGCTGTTCTACATATTAATGAAGAAGAAGTAATGACTTCTAAACAGTTATCTAACCAAAAACTATTAGATACCTGCTTTCAAGAAACACCGCATAGCTATGATGAGATTTGGAACTATGCTGATAAGGCAAATGTTATTCAAGATTTTATAGCTGAAAGAGAGATTAGCATGTTGGCAATGGCGTACCATAGAAGAAAATTCTTTGAACGTTTTTTACATGAACCCGTAATTATGGATTTAAGTATTTATGCCACTATTCCGTTTCTAATTCTACCGGTACAAGACTGATATTTATCATAGTAAATTAATAGCCTAGACTATATATTTATAGAACAATCTAAATCATTTAACAATGAATAAGCGTATTCTAATACCTACAGATTTCTCTAAAAATGCATTGAACGCAATTAGATATACTATTGATTTATATGCTAAATTAAACTGTGATTTCTATTTTTTAAACGTATTCAGTTTTGATAAATTCACCACTAATAGTTTAAGTATACCCGAAGAAGATAGCGCTGCATTTGAACAGGCCAAAAAAGATTGTGAAAAGAACTTTGTAAAGCTTCTAGATACCTTAGCCTTGCACCCAGAAAACCTGAAGCATAATTATTACACTGAATCATCTTATAGTTTTCTTTCAGAAGCTATACAGAAAATTATTACCGAAAAAGATATTGACTTGGTTGCAATGGGTACTAAAGGCGCTACAGGATCTAAAGGGGTACTATTTGGTAGCAATACCGTAATGGCTATGGAAAAAATTAGGGAATGCCCTGTATTGGCTATACCCGAACATGTTTCTTTTATGTCGCCTAAAGAGATTGTTTTTCCAACTGATTTCAAAGATGCTTATAAACGATCAGAGTTTAAATACCTTATCGAATTGGCTAAAATGCATAATGCTGAAATTGCCATATTACATCTAGAAAAGAATAAAGAACTTACTAAAACCCAATTAAGCAATAAGCAATTATTATCATCTATCTTAAGTGAGACTGCGCACCAGTTTCATACACTTACAGAAAAGAGTTTGGGTAAAGGTATACAGAGCTTTGTTGAAAGTAGAGAAAGCGATATGGTGTCTTTCATTAATCGTAAACATTTCTTTTTTGGTAATGTTTTCTCAAAACCTCTAATTAAGGAAATTGGTTATGATAGCGATGTACCTATTCTAGCATTACATTAATATGTTTCTAGAATTGATACGTACCGAAAAATAATATTATCATAAAATATTTTAGACATCTTTGGTTGGTTGATGTCTAAAGTTAAACCGTCAAAGAATTCGCTTCATTGGCGGTTTTTTTAAATAATCTATATGGATACATTTTCAAGCTTATTAGAGAATACAACGCTAATTAAAATGGTTAAGTTAATTGCGTGGATACTCTTTATAGTTTTCATTATCAGCTTTATAAGAAAAACACTTAAAAAGAGAATTGAAGATATCTCTATTAGATACAAAGCTCAAAAAGGTGTTGAAATTGTTGGCTATGTACTTATAATTTTCTTAGTTCTAATGGCATTTACAGTCGACAGTTTTAAAGATTACACCATAATTATCGGCTTATTTACTGCTGGTATCACCTTTACCCTTCAAGAATTGATTCTGAGTATTGCAGGTTCTTTCTATATTTTTTTTGTGCGTGTTTATAAACCTGGCGACCGTATTGAAATCAATAATATAAAAGGTGATGTTATTGATATTGACAGTATTTACACCACTATTATGGAAATGGGTGAATGGGTTAGCAGCGATAACTATTCTGGCAGAATTGTAAAAATTAGTAACGCATTTGTTTTTAAAGGACCGATAAAGAATTACTCTATGGATTTTCCCTTCGTTTGGGACGAACTGAACATTCTTATCACTTATGGTTCTGATGCTGAACTTGCCAAAACCATTATGCTGAATACGGCTACCGAATTTTTGTCTGATTATACTGAAAAATCAAAAGCCAAATGGCAACAAATGGTAGCTCATTATTATATAGAAGATGCAACAATCGAACCTACGATAGCCATGAACCTTACCGATAATTGGATTCAATTAAATCTAAGATATATAACAGATTACAAAAGAAGAAGAAATACCAAACACACGCTATTTCAACATATAGAACAGGCAATTTCGAAAACTGATGGCAAGGTTACATTGGCTTCTACAACATTACAATTACTAGAGGTACCACCACTTAATGTTAATCTAAAAAAGTAATATGGAGACTAAAGAATCTATTGACATTATAAAATCTTCTGGGCAAAAAATGAAGTTCTCGTTAGACAAACTTCGTAACTCACTTAAGCATAGTGGTGCAAATCATGAACTAGTAGAAGAAATTGTTAGTAAAGTATATGATGAGCTATTCGAAGGCATTACCTCTAATGAAATCTATAATAGAGCGTATTCGTTGCTAAAAAAGAACAAATCTGTATTCGCCTCTAAATACAAGCTCAAAAAGGCTATCTATGAATTAGGACCAACCGGTTTTCCCTTTGAACGTTTTATAGCCGCAATATTGCAATATTCAGGTTACGAAGTTGAAGTAGACATCGTATTAAATGGCGCCTGCGTTACTCATGAAATTGATGTTATTGCCAAAAAAAATGATACGGTAACTCTTATAGAGTGTAAATTTCATAATGAAGAAGGTCGTAATTGCAACGTTAAAATTCCGCTATATATACATTCCAGATATAATGATGTTAAAGCGAATTGGGTTACAAACAAAAATAACAAACCATTAAATAAAGGCTGGGTAGTTACCAATACTAGATTTACCCAAGATGCCTTAACCTACGGTAAATGTGCAGAACTCTATCTTTTAAGTTGGGATTATCCAGAAAACGACGGACTAAAAGATAGAATTGATCGGCTTGGGCTCTACCCTATTACAGTCTCTAGCTTATTATCTAAACGAGAAAAACAATTTCTATTAAGCAGAAATGTAGTTCTGTGTAGGCAGCTCGTAAAAGACAAATTTTTTCTAGATCACCTTGGTATTTCTACCGATCGTAAATCAAAAATTTTAGACGAAATCTCACAACTATGTAAATCTTAATAGTATGAAAAAAGTTAGCATTAAATTTTTAGGCGCTTCTGGTACGGTTACCGGTTCTAAATTTTATTTAGAAACTCCTGAACTGAACATCATGATAGATTGTGGCATGTTTCAAGGTCTTAAAGAGTTACGTGAAAAAAATTGGGAGCCCTTATCTATAGACGCTAGTAAAATAGATGTAGTTTTATTAACACATGGTCACCTAGACCACACTGGCTACTTACCAAGATTAGTAAAAGAAGGTTTCAACGGAGACATCATAGGCACCAACCCTACTTTAGCCGTTGCTCGTGTTATTTTACTTGACAGTGCTAAAATTCAAGAAGAGCAAGCAAAAAAAGCAAATGAAGAAGGCTTTTCTAAACACCCGAAAGCCCTTCCTTTTTATAATATTATAGAAGCTGAAAAAACCATTAAATTATTCTCAGGAAGAAAAAGAGATGAGTGGATTCAGCTTTCTGAGAACATTCGCTTTAAATACAGATATAACGGTCATATCATTGGTTCTACTTTTATTGAATTGGAGATATTCGGAAAAATATTTGTCTTTTCAGGTGATGTTGGTAGGTTGAACGATGCTCTTTTAATGACGCCAGAAAGACCCGAATGGGCAGACTATTTATTTTTAGAAAGTACCTATGGCAACAAACTACATCCTAAAGAAAACATCACTGAAATTTTAAGTGATCTGGTTCAAAAAACCATTAATGACCGTGGTACGCTAATCATACCTTCTTTTGCCGTTGAAAGATTACAATTGCTCATGTTTTTGTTTTGGGATTTATATAAAAAGAATAAAATACCCAACATACCCATTTTTATAGATAGCCCAATGGGTAGTAATGTTCTAGATGTTTTTGGGCAATTTACAGATTGGCATAAGCTTAGCCCTAGCGATTTCAGTGCTATGTGTAATCACTTTACCATTACATCATCATACGCAGATACCTGGAAAACTATAGATGACCCGAGACCTAAAATTGTAATTGCAGGTAGTGGTATGGTTACAGGCGGGCGTGTACTCACCTATTTAAAACAGTTGATAGATGAACCTAAAACAAAGGTACTATTAGTCGGTTACCAAGCAGAAGGTACACGAGGTAGACAATTGTTAGAGGGCACGCATGAGCTTAAGTTATTCGGAAAATATTATCCTGTAAAAGCAAGTATTCATTTTATTGAAAGCCTTTCTGCACATGCAGACCAAGCTGAGCTTCTTCATTTTATTGATGGTATTAAAAATACCCCAGAAAATGTTTTCTTAATACATGGAGAACCAGGTGCTTTAGATGCTTTTAAAGTAAAAATAAGAGATACCAAAGGGTGGGACTGTCATATACCGAAGTTAGAAGAAACGATAGATTTACTGCTATAACAGGCATTATTAATATGGTTTGTTATGTTTATGGACTGACAATAGTCATATCTACTATTTTTTCAAAATAGTATCTTCGAAAGATATTAGTAATAAATACACCTGCCAAATGAAAAAGTTAATTGTAATATTATCATTGATGTTAATGGGTTGTTCTTCTATTAGTTTAGTAGAAAACTGGAAAAACCCCGATATCGTAATATTCAATGCCAACAAAGTTCTTATAGTGGGCATGGCACAAAATGATGATACACGAGAAGACTTTGAAAGCAAACTTCAAAAAGAATTTACTAGTAGAGATGTAGAAGCATGGCGTAGTGTAGATATTTTTGACCTTTCGCTGACCGATTCTCGAAAGACCGATAAAGAACTAGACGATGTCGAACAAAGCCTTTTAGACAAAGATTTTGATGCCATTTTACTTACTAAAATAATAGGATCTGAAAATCGTGAAAGCTTTGTAAAATCTATCTCTAGATGGGATGATCACCAGTCTCGATTTAATGATGATTATTTAGAGCACCAAGGAATTTATTACGACGACAACTACTACGAAAAATACACAATTTACCATGCAGAGACGACTCTATATTGTATTTGTGAAGGTAAAGAAAGAGCTATGATTTGGAGGGGAATCATAGAAATTACAGAGCCCGACAATATCAACAAAGCAATTAATGATTACGTTAAAATGATTATTGTTGCGATGGAAGATCAAGATTTGGTATTTACTTCTCAGGTTGAATAAGTAATTCTAAAACAAAGGACTCAGTACTTTGCCAACACCTTCTTTCAGCTTTTTGCTCCAAGGTCTTTTGATATATTCATCATAGATTAATTCATTACTAATAAGACAGTCGTTTAGAAAATCTTCTTTCAATTGTTTAGCAATATGTTTGTGATACATAATAGCATTTACCTCATAGTTCTGCTCAAAACTTCGGTCATCTAAATTTGCCGTACCTATAGAAGATATGGCATCGTCGCTCACCATTATCTTACTATGTAGAAAGCCGTCTGGGAAAAGATATATTTTTATACCTGCCTTTAAGAACAGCTCAAAATAAGAATGTACCGACCAACTTACCACTTGGTTATCTGCCTTTTCTGAAACAAGCAACCTAACATCTACCCCACTCAACGCTGCAGTTTGCAATGCCCTTACCAATGCCTGCCCTGGTATAATATATGGGTTGGTAATATAAATATAGTTCTTGGCCATATTTATCATTGAGAAGTACGTTTGCTCTAGTACAGGAAAATCATCATCTGGACCGCCAGCTACTATTTGTACCAATTCATTTGAATTAGAATCTGGTGCAGTATTTAGAGAAAGTTTTATAGCTTCTAATAATTGTGTACTTACCAAATACCAATCTGTCATAAAAACTTGATCTAGCTGTGTGGCTGAAGCACCTATTAGTCTTAAATGCATATCATGCCATTTACCCAACCCAACTTGACCTTTTAAATATTTATCAGATACATTAATGCCACCGGTAAAAGCAACTTTGCCATCTACAACGATAATTTTGCGATGGTTTCTAAAATTTAAGGAAGAAAAGTACCTGCCAAATTTAAATGGTAAAAAAGAATATACCTCTACTCCAATTTCTATAAGCTTCTTTAGATACTTTTTGCTTAAAGAGAAACTACCAATACCATCATAAATCATTCGTACCGCAACACCATGCGCTATCTTTTCTTCAAATAATGCCAATAGTCTATTAGCTAGATCTCCGTCTTCATAAATATAATACTGAATATGTATTCTGACTTTTGCACTTTCTAATGCCTCAAATATAGTTTCAAAAGTTGTTCTGCCGTCTTTCAGTATTTTTAGATCATTGCCTGAAGTTGGCGGATAATGAGAATTCTTATAACTAAGCGTCATTAATTTACCATACTTACCCTCAAAAACGTTGATCTGTTCTATATTTGGCTTAGGTAACTTTTTAAACAAGTCTTTTTGATTCTGAATAAGCTTGTACCTTCTTCTATTTCGACCTAATAATAAATATAGAAAAATACCACCCACAGGCAGTGCAAAAATGGTTAAAAGCCAAGCCAAACTTTTAGTAGGCTTTGCTCCATATAACAAGATCGACAACACTATAGACAATGCTATTAATACATAAATACCAATAAAAATTGAGGTCCACATAAGGTTCGTATTCTAGAAATCACATTAGACTCTAGCGCTATTTAATTGAAAAATTTTAAATGTGATTTGTTACAAGTTACTAGATTTACCAACAATACGGCCATCTTCCATTTGAATGATGTAATCTGTTCGTTTGGCAAAGTCCTCATCATGCGTAACAATAAGTAATGACAACCCTTCTTCTTCTTTTAATTGCTTGAAAATATTAAAAACATTATCAGAATTGTAACTATCTAAATTACCCGTAGGTTCATCGCCCATAAGTATAGACGGATTATTTATAAGCGCCCTAGCTATAGCTACACGTTGTTTTTCTCCACCAGAAATTCGAGATGCTTTTTGTAAGGCTAAAGACTCTATACCTAACATTTTCAATTTCTGCATAGCATCGTGTTCAATCTCTTGGTGACTTTTACGAGCTAATTTTTTTGCAGGTAACATTACATTTTCAACCACACTAAATTCAGATAACAAATAATGAAACTGAAATACGAAGCCTATGTTTTCGTTTCTGATAAGTGATAATTCGGTTGCAGACAAACCGGTTACTAACTTGTTGTTCAATAACAATTCTCCCATATACTCGGTATCCATCGTTGATAGAATATATAACAATGTAGATTTTCCTGAACCAGATTTACCCATAATAGAAGCAAATTCCCCATTAAATATTTTAAAGGAAATATCTTTTAAAACATGAAAATCTTTAGGCTTATGAAAGTGCTTATTTATATCTTTTGCTTCTAATACAATGTCCATTTACTATTTATTAGGTACCTCTTATAATTTTTACCGGATCAATATGTTTTGCTTTGATAGAAGGCAACCACCCTGCTATAAAAGTTGATATTAAAGCAAAGACAATACCTATTACATAATACATAACACTAAAATGAACAGGGTACGTTGTCATCGTAGGCAAGGCTTCCGTCTTAAAAGGAACACCATCAATAAGTACTGAAAGTATAAACCCTAAAATTAAACCTAAAACGCCACCCACAATACCAATAATCATTGCCTGACTCATGAAAATGTACTGTACATCTTTACCTGAAAAACCGGTAGCTTTCAAAATCGCTATATCTTTCATTTTTTCATAAATAAGCATGTTTAGAATATTATATATTCCGAAGCCCGCTACTATTAAAAGTGTTATTGAAACCGCATAGGTTATTAAGTTACGAATGTTGGTACCAGTCTCAAATTGGGCATTTGCTTCATTAATATCGGTCGCCGTTACATCAAATTGTTTTTCGAAACCCTCTGCCAATATTGGGGCATTTTCAATATTGTTTAATTTTATATTTATGTCTGTGATATAGTTTTGTGCCTCGCCTAAAATTCGTTGCACCGTTTTTAAGTTACAATAGCTTTGAGAGTTATCAATATCTGATACTCCGCTTTGATATATACCCACTATTTTTAATGGAAAAACAGTTCCTCTTGCGGTACTGATTTGCACTCTATCGCCAATTTTTAACGACATTTTACTGGCAAGACCCGAACCTAACAGAATTCCGTTATCCATAGTATTCAAAGCTTCTGGTGTACCTTCAATGATATAATCGCGCATATTAGAAAGCCGCGTTTCCTCCATAATGTCAACACCTATTAAATTACCCGACAATTCTATAGACCCTGATAAATAAAATATCTGTGCACGTACTTGTGCCGTTGCTCCTTTTACCTCATCCATTTGTTTTAAATGATTTAAAATAGGAAGCGCATTATGAATTTTCTTCTGTCCGTTTTTCGGTTTTATTGAGCTGATCATTTGAACAGAGTTATTAAACTGCTCATACAGCGAAACTGGCTGATCTATGGTGGGCTCTATTTCATTATACAAATGAATATGTGGTGTTTGGTTCAAAACCAAGTCATCTAACATAGCGTTTAGACCGGTCATAAAACTTACCATGGTAATGTAAGCACCTATACCAAAAGTAACCCCCAACGCTGCCGTTGCGGTAGATTTCATCTTGGTCAGAAGATGTGTTTTAGCGATATTTAGTATAACGGGCCAATTCATTATTTAACTGGCTTTAAAATCATATCATTTTCGGTTATACCAGAAATAATTTCGACCCTTTCTAAGTTTTCTGCTCCGACTTCTACCGTTACCGTACCATCTTCTGTTATTACTTTATTACCATCGACTAAATATTCTCTGGGTATAGTAAGTGCATCTTCTTTCTCTGAAATTACAATATTACCCTCGCCGGCAAGACCAGGATATAATACCTTGGGCGGACTCTTAAATAATGCCTCAACCTTGAATGTTTGTGATGTTTCGTCTTTTTGTGGATATATTTTGCTTACCGTAGCCGTAAAAACTTCCATTGGGTAAGCATCTAAGGTTATCAATGTTTTCTGACCTAATTTAATTTTAATGATATCTACCTCATCTATCAACATTTCTATTTTAAAGTCGGTAGCGCTGCCTATTGCCCCTAAAGGTTCTAGTGTATTAATTAGCTCACCTGGTTCTTTAAACAAGGCATAAACCTTACCGTTGATCTTGCTGTTAATAGTATAATCTTCCGTTATAATTTTTGAGGATGAATAGCTGTTTTTAGCCTGCTGCAAAGCGGTCTCTAAATCATTTTTATTTCTTTCATAATTAGACTTTTGCTGACGTAGTTGATTTCTTGAAAGCTCATAGGCTAACTTTTGAGTATCAAATTCTGCTTTCGATCCTATATTCTGATCCCAAAGTCGTTTCTGCCTCGCAAAATTGATTGAATCGTTATTGAATTTTAGTTGTGCAGCATAAATATCGTCTTCAATACTTTTTAAAATGGCCGCATTACCTTGAAAATTTTCTTTGGACTGTTGCAAAGTCAAATATGCGTTTTCTGAATTTAATTTAGGAGTGCGGTTATTCACTTGTAAAATAGCGTCCCCTTTCTTAACCAAATCTCCTTCTTCTACTAGGTTATCATCTAATATACCAGCTACAACGGCATAAACTTGATATATACTATCTGGTTGTATAGTGGCAGACGCATATACAGAAGATATCAATTGAGATTTTTGCGGAAGTACTTTTTCTTGCTTCTCTCCACAAGAGAGAAACAGTAGAAATAGTACACTAATGTTCAGATATCGCATGAATTATAGATTATTATAATTCAAAATAACGGGAAATCTTTTAGGTATTATATGAGTAAAATCATGCTTGAAAGAATCTATATAAAAACGCAACCAAGTATTAATGGAAAATCAAATGAAGCTCAAAGTAGTACTCACTTTAAGCTCTAATAAAATTGACGATTTTAAAGCATAAAAAAACCGAGATTTTCATCTCGGTTTTTTCTATATTATTTTAAAGCTTTTTTAAGTTTTGCCTTTTTACTTTTCAGTCTTTTAACCGAGGTACTTAATTTGCTTTTTATCTTTTTGATTTTACTTTTCTTTGCGTCTTTCTTTTTAGCTTTCTTCAACTTACTCTTTAAATCATCAACTTTTTTAGCTGATTTTTTAATTTTTTTAATTGCTACTTTCATCTTTTTACTTAATTTAAAATTACTTGACTTAATCTGCTTTTTAATTTCCTTCTTCTTTTTGGAAATGTCCTTTTTGTTCGATTTCTCTTTTTTTGGATCTTCAGTAGGTACCTCTGCAACGAAATCTGCTTCTATATCTGCTTCTAGATTCTCTATAGCATCAACAATTGTTGCACCTTGCTCTTGTACTACCGTACTTTCTTGTGATAATGGTTGTTCATCCGCTAACACATTATTATTATTTTCTAAAACCATTATATTCTTTATTAATTATATTCTAAAATTAACATTAAACCTATAGTAAGCAAATTCTAATAGATGATTTGTGTTAGAACTCCGCTCTTATACAAAATGCCTAGCGTATTTTAAATTGAAACATTAAGATGGTCTTGTACTTTTATATAATACTAATTAATGTTATGCTAATAAATATAACGTAACAATCATGCTAGCTCTGACCATTCATGATTTTGGTCATGTATTTTCAACCCTTGAGGTGATAACTTTATACTTTAATTAAAATGTGTAGACATGAGCAATTTTAGAAATAGACCAAAAGACAATTATATTCATGAAGCTGACTGGAAATCGCTATTCGTATTAACCGAACATTGGAAATCAGATATGGCTTTCTATAATGAAGACTTAAAGTTTTTACATCATTTAATAGATAAATACTTTATGTGGATTTCTAAGAAAGATAATATCGATATGGTACGCGAAATTGAAGTAAGCCTTATTGATACAGATAAAAAATGTGATACACTGGTTAAAAGAATTGACACGCACTTACATCACTTAGCTGAGTTAATAGATAACCCTTTTGCATACGATTCTCACACTTTTAGAACTGAACATGAGCAACTTGAAGATGACCTTACACTGTTCGTAAAACAATTTAGAGCAAACCGTAAAGAAGTTTTCGCTATCACCGAACATGTTATTGATGGTGAAGAAATGGTAAGACGATTAGGTATTACCAGAGCATAAAAAATAAACTATTTACGTATTAAACTCAAAGCTTTTCAACTATGAAAAAAGTTATTATCCCTACCGATTTTTCTTTAAATGCGCTAAAGGCAATTGATTACGCTCTTGAGCTTTTTAAAAATGAGGCATGTACTTTTTACATTCTTCATGGTTATCATAATGCGCCTTCATCAGAAATGTCTAAATCTGCTACTCAAAAATCTTTAGATCTTTTGGTTAAAAGTTTAGAGTTGCAAACTGCTGATCAAGAGTTCTATTTTGAAGGTATTTTAAAAACGGAATCTGTTTTGAATTTAACGAACCAATCTCAAAACATCATAAATGCCGATTTTGTTATTATTGGCACAAGGGGCGCATCTACCTTTAGTCAGATTTTTATTGGCAGCAATGCGTTAGACCTTATTGAGCATCTAGAAAATTCTGCTTTGATTATTGTTCCACCAGAATATGAGAACTCTAGTTCAAAAGAAATTGTATTGGCAACCGATTATAAACATACGTTTACAAATGCCGAGTTATCTCCTCTTTTAAAAATGGTTAACTTAAAAGAAACTACATTAAATATTGCGCATGTTAAAACTGAAGAAACTTTAAGCGATGAACAAAAATCGAACAAAGAATTATTGAAAATTGAATTGAAAGCAACTAAACATCATTTTTTTGAAATTGAGCTTCAAGACAATGTGGCTTATACACTTCATCAAATTGAAAAAGAAAACCAGCGTATTGACACCATGGTAATTTTAAAAACCAAACATGGCTTTTTCAAACAACTCTTAAGAGAAAATATCATTAAAAATCTAAGTGCTAAAACAAAAATTCCGTTATTAGTTTTACCACAAGTCAATTAATTAAAATACACAACTATGAAGCAATTACATAAAGTCTTAAATGAAATTACAGAACTTACTACGAATATTGAAACCAACTATCCGGAACTTTATCGTTCGTTAGACGAAAACCCAATGACCTTACCTGTCAGTCAACATCCACATATGGACAAGGTTGTTATGCAAGAATATTTAGAAAGCTTAAAACAAATGCTAGGTCATTATTTAGAAGAGCATAAAAGTTCTAAGTAGCAGTATAAAAATGCTATGCTAACGCTTGGGTCAATTTTTATTCTTACTTTATATTTTAAAAAAAATCAACAGACCGTAATAGACCAATACTAAATGGCCATATTAAGAATTCCAACTCAAAAAGAAATAAAGCGGTACGCTACCCTATTCAATGTACTGGTTAAATACGGTTTTGAAGATGTGTTATCGCATAGCCCCATTCTTAAAATAATTCCGAAAAAATATTTAGAAAAACATCCGGAAACGAAAACAAATCTTTCCTTTTCTAAATACGAACGCATAAGAATGGTGTTGGAGGAATTAGGACCTACCTATATAAAACTAGGGCAGATTTTTAGTACTCGTGAAGATATGTTACCGCTTGAGCTAATAGCTGAACTAGAAAAGTTACAAGATCATGTACCCAAACTTAAAGACTTCGATGTTTTAACTACTGTTGAAGAAGAATTAGGTATTGAAAAGTTCAAGTATTTTGCTACCATTGAATTAGAGCCATTAGCGGCTGCATCATTAGCACAGGTACATCGAGCGCAGCTCATAAATGGTGAAGAGGTAATTTTAAAAATTCAAAGACCAAATATCACCGAGATTATTGAAGCCGACCTTATGGTCATGAAACAGGTTGCAGATAGTCTTGAGAAATATAGCACACAGGCACAAGCTTATCAGCCGATTCGTATTATAGAATCTTTTGAACGCAGTATAAAAGAAGAACTTCAGTTTGCAAGAGAAATAGACAACACCGAACGTTTTGCCCAAAATTTTGCGGGTAATGAGTTTATTCATGTTCCAGAAGTCTATAAAGAACTTTCTACAGATAAAATTATTTGTATGGAGTTTATAGATGGTATTAAGGTTTCTAATGTAGAAGCACTTATTGCCGCTAACATAGACCCAAAAGCGGTTGCAAAAATTGGGGTGGATCTTTATATAGAACAAATATTAGATTTTGGTTTTTTTCATGCAGACCCGCATCCTGGTAACATTTTTATACTTCCGCAAAGTGGAAAAGTATGCTTTTTAGATTTCGGAATGATGGGTACTATTCTACCCAACGAAAAAGAATCTATAAATGATTTATTACTCTATTTTTTAAGTAAAGACGTCAAAAAAATAATCACTTTACTAGAGAAAATCGCCATTAGAACGAACATACCCGATTATAAAAAACTAGAACAAGACCTTTATCAATTATTGGAAGGTATTAGCAATACTGCTATTCAAAACATTAAACTTGGCGATACCTTATCGCAGTTTAAAATTGTGTTATACGAGAATAAAATTATAATTCCGCACTACCTATACATGCTCATAAGAGGTATTGTTCTTATTGAAGGTGTCGGTCTTAAACTTGATCCCGAATTTAATATCACCAAAAATCTAGAACCGTATACAGCAAAGATTTTACGAAAGAGATTTAGCTTAAAAAATCTGTTTAAGAAGAATCTAAACCGTTTAAAAGATATCAATGCCTTAGCAGATACCCTACCCGATGATATAAACACCATCGTAAAAAAAATAAAAGATGGCAAGTTAGAAATTATACACGAACACAAGGGTCTTAAAGAATTTCAGACTGCTACGAGTAAGGCTGTAAATCGTTTGGTTTTCGCCGTAATCATCGCTGCACTTTCAATAGGTTCATCATTATTGGTTATGGCAAAAATGCCACCGTTAATAAATGGTATTCCCCTTTTGGGTGCTATTGGGTTTGTACTTTCTGCTATTTTAGGTTTTTATATTATCATTTCTATCTTCAGAAATGATCAATTTTAAACGGTAAGTAAATGGATGAAGTTGATAAAATAATAAAAGTATTAGACCCTTATATTTTAGGGGTGCTTATTAGTTTGGGCATTGGTCTTATTCTCGGACTTGAGCGAGAATATAACAACCTAAAAGAAGATAAGGGGTTTGCCGGTATACGCGCTTTCCCAATTGTAGCCATTTTAGGTTTTACACTCGGTAGCCTCACCGAAACATACTCTACCTGGTTGCCAATTATTGGTTTAGGTGCCTTCATTTTCTTTTTAGGCTTCAATCATTTATATAAAGAGACTGTTGAGTATGAACGAAGCTTTACCACCAACATAGCTTTAATTGCTACGCTAATATTGGGCTTAATGGTTTCTGCTGAACATTATAGAAATGCAGTTGCTACGGCCGTTATTATTGTGACCTTACTTTCGCTAAAGACTCGTTTTCATACCGTTATTAGAAACATTACTTCTGACGAGCTTTTTGCATTGATAAAATTTTCTATTATCGCTTTATTGATCTTACCCTTTTTACCCAATAAAAATTTTGGTCCTAATGAATTGATTAATCCGTTTGAGATTGGATCTATCATTGTCATTGTATCTTTCTTAAACTTCATTGGTTATTTTCTGGTCAAATTTGTAGGCTCTAAAAAGGGAATTCTATTAACCGCAATTCTTGGCGGACTCATTTCAAGTACAGCTGTAACTTGGAGCTATGCATCTCGTAGCATTGAATCTCCAGAACTGTCAAGAAAATATGCCGCCGGTATTATCATTGCTTCGGCAATTATGTTTCCACGACTCGCATTATTGACCTTTATATTTAATAGTGAGCTGTTCATGTACGTTGCCATACCTTTTGCGGTATTCTCTGCTATATGCCTTGTTGTATCTCTTATTTTAATAAAAGAGGACACCAATAAACCAGACACCAATATTAATCTTGGCAACCCAATGAACCTGCTTAATGCCATTGGGTTCGGTGTTATTTATGTTGCTATTCTTTTTGCTGTATTTTACAGCAATCAATTCTTTGGAGAAAGCGGATTATATTATTCAGCGCTAATTGCTGGTTTGGCAGATACCGATGCTATTACTATTAGCCTAGCAAAATTAGCTACGGACACAGAAAAAATAAAACTTGCATCGTCCGTAATTGTTACCGCTGTCATGAGTAATATGCTTGTTAAATTAGGTATTACGGTATTTAAAGGTTCTAAAGTCGCTGGAAAATTAGTGGGCTATACTTTTGCAGGTATTATTGTAATTGGCGTTTTATATGCTGTGATTGCTAATTAGGCAATTTAATTCCAACCATAATTATCTGCCATTGATATAAAGTAATCTCAAATTTTATTAGTGTTATTTTATTCCTAATAGTGTAACCTAAATACTACATCACACAAACTATTTTCAAATAGAATCAATTATATTTGAGTACCCAAAATGTAGTTTTAAAATGCTTTCTATTTAAAATATTAAACAACTGGTATCGTTCAATTAAAAGCTACTACAAAGCTTTATAAATATTCAAGTCCAAAATAAATGAAAGACACCAAAGTGAGATGGCTGCAAGACTTAAGACGTTTTGTTACCCTTAAAAGTCAATTTATACTTTCTGGCAACACAAAAGATTTACAACTCATCGATAATGGTCATGGTGGTTTTAGCTGGCATAGGTTAGAAAATGCTATTGATATTGAGCTTAAAAGTCTTGGGTATACCGAGGTTGTTTATTACAATCCGTTAGACGGCTTTGACATACCTTTTTTTACGGGAGATGCTGATGAAAAGAAAGCGTTATTCAATAAACTAAATATACCACTGAGCAGCCCTTCTAGTTTCAATAATCTAGAGACTTTTAACAGTGTGCTTCAATCGATAGTCGGTTTTAAAGAAAGCCCGATTGCATTGATAGTAGATTTTGCGTCGCAACTGCTTATGAATCCAGAAAGTCTGGTTAAAGCGGAGCACGATACCTTTAGTCTAGCAAACGTACTATCGCAAACCACAAATACAATACCTCACGGCAATCCGCCTTCTGCATTTTATAACACGGTAATTTGGATTGTAGATAAAGAAGGTGATCTACCAGATTGGATGGTTGTCAATAACCCGAAAATACGTCACATCCCTATAGAAAAACCAGACCATATTGTACGCAGGCGACTTGTAGATACGCTTATACAAGGCTTTGGCAAACAAGAAGAGGATTTAGATAGAATTGTCACTGATTTTGTGAATGAAACAGAAGGTCTATTGTTGTTAGATCTTGTTGCAATTATAGAACTTACAAGAGCAGAGTCTATACCTATTACTCATATTGCCGATGCCGTTCGTAGATATAAAGTTGGGGTTACAGAAGATCCTTGGATCAACATTGACCGAGAGAAAATTGTACAGGGAGAAACCTTCATAAAAACCCGTGTAAAAGGTCAAGATCATTCGGTGCAACATATTATGGATATTGTTAAAAGAGCTATCACCGGTGTAGGCTCTTCTAAACGCAATAGTCGACCTAGAGGTGTTGTATTTTTAGCCGGACCAACAGGTGTTGGTAAAACAGAACTGGCAAAAACACTTACTAGCTTGCTTTTTGGGGATGAGAACGCATACATACGTTTTGATATGTCTGAGTTTAGCGCAGAGCATTCTGATCAGCGACTTTTAGGCGCACCTCCTGGGTATGTAGGTTATGATGTTGGTGGCGAGCTTACCAACGCAGTACGCGAAAAACCTTTTAGTGTACTTCTATTTGATGAAATTGAAAAAGCGCATCCTCGTATATTAGATAAGTTTCTTCAGATTCTTGATGATGGAGTTTTAACCAGCGGTCGTGGCGATAAGGTATATTTTTCAGAAACGCTTATCATCTTTACTTCTAACCTTGGTATTTATAAGAAAACAGCTACTGGTGGTCGCATAGCGCATACTTCTTATGAAGAACCTTTTGAAACCATTCAAGAAAAAATTAAATATGAAATAGAGAACTATTTCAAGTTTGAATTGAACCGACCAGAACTTCTAAATCGTATTGGCGATAATATTATCGTTTTTGACTACATCAGACCTCATGTAGGCGAGTTGATTTTTGATATGATGTTAAATGGGCATTTAAAAGCGATTCAAAAGCAACTCAATATTACCTTAGATTTAGATGATACTGTAAAAACCAGTCTGAAAGAATTAGCCTTAAAAGACTTAAGTAATGGTGGTCGAGGTATTCGAAATAAAATAGAATATCACTTTATCACCCCTATTTCTCGATCCCTTTTTAGTCTTGACCCTGCGCCTAATGATGTCTTGAAAGCTACTACTATTACGGTAGATAATACAGGTACGACTATCACGTTACAAAAACAATAATCGCTATGGATATACATATATCTCGTATGCATTATCCTGTAACAACCTTAGGACCCGGAAAACGCATAGGCATTTGGTTACAAGGTTGTTCTATACACTGCGAAGGTTGTATTTCTATGGATACTTGGCAGTTTAATATCAACAAAGTATCGATCAACGAGTTAAAGCAGGTTTTAAATACTTGGTTACCACAATGTGACGGAATTACCATTTCTGGCGGAGAACCTTTTGACCAAGAAAATGCATTATTAGAACTGCTTGAATTCTTAAATTCTTATAACAAGAACATATTGGTTTACAGCGGATATTCTTTTGATGGTTTGAAGGATAAAAAACTTGTTCAAAGCGGATTAATAGATGTTTTAATTTCTGAACCATATGACCATACAGCAAGTCAGACAAAACGACTTCTCGGTAGCGATAATCAAAAAGTACATTTTTTAACTTCGTTGGGTAAAAGCGAATTTGCTACTTATTTAGAACAACCGTTAGAAAAAGAACTGGACATTCATATTACCCCAGAAACTGTTTGGATGGCTGGAATACCTATCAACGGAATGAAAGAAATTGCTCAAGCAAGTAAAGAAAATAATGTAACCTTATCGCACAGTCAAGCAGTGACTAAAAATAAATAATTTATGGAATTTGTAAGAGTTTGTCCTGCTTGCCAAAGTGAACGCCCCGTTCAAGAAATGTACTGCCAAAATACGGTCAACGATGCTACGTGTAGTTGGCTGTTAATGAATGTTACGCAAACACCTAAAGGTGGTAAAATAGAAATTAAAAACACCACTATAGTCAACATAGCACGGCACTGTACGAACGGACACGAAGTGCAGCCAAACGACTTTATGTGTATGGAATGTGGTGCAGATATAGAAACAGTATCCACACCTCAAAAAAATACAGATGCTAAGCGAATAGACGAATATCAGATTGTAAAAACTGTTAAGACACAACGCACGACCAAAGAGTGCTATGTCGTTAAAGACGGTGCAGATAAAAAATATTTTCTCACCCTATATTTCGAAAACAGTGAGCCAGACAAGGGCATTTATAAGGTATTGGACAAAATGGATACCGACCATGTTGCAACACTGATAAAAACGGGTACTTGGAACGGACGATTTTTTGAGGTTTCAGAGCGTATCGCAGGCGGCTCTTTAGATAAATTAGGGTACTTAGAATTAGACAAGATCGAAAAGTTGGTAGATGAGATTGGTCGTGCTATACACGACCTTTCTGAAGCAGGCATACGACACCGCGATATTTGCCCCACTAATATACTCTTGAGAAATTCAGATAGTTTTGATCTTGTAATTATAGATTTTAGTTCGGCTCGTTTGTCTGATTATGACCTTGATACCGACACACCTATAGAACTTACTAGATATACTGCCCCAGAAGCGATTATTGGTGGTATTAGTCCCGCTTCAGATTGGTGGAGTCTTGGTATGATTGTTTTGGAACACATTACAAAAGGGACTTTCTTTGAAAACATCAACGATAAAGCTTTTATGATTCATTTAATCACTAGAGGTGTTGATATTCCAACTTCTATTGATGCTCGCATATTACTTTTACTTAGAGGTCTTTTAAGTCGAGATCCTGTTAAACGTTGGAATTGGGAGCAGGTTAATAAATGGCTTAAAAAAGAAGAAGTCGAAGCTCCTATTGAACATCATACAACTACCACACAAAAAGAAAAGAAAATCGAGCTTGGCTCAGAAAGCTATACTAATGTAGCATTCTTTGCACTTGCCGCTGCCGAAGAAGCGCACTGGGAAGAAGGGCTCTCGCTATTTAACTCTGGTTCGCTTGCCAGCTGGGTAAATGAAGTACTTGGTAATCATGAAAAAGCTGCTGCTGTACGCAATCTTCGTAATAAAGAAGATATACCTTTAGAATGGTGCTACCCCCTAGCCTTAATGGTCTTAAATGAAGCTTTGCCATTAACGTGGCGCGGACAAATTGTGATTCCCGCTTGGCTTATGGGAAACACAAAAGAAGCCATCAATCTTGTGGAAGGTAACGTGCCAGATTATTTGGCAAGTATACAGCGCGAAAAGTGGCTTGTACAACTCAAAGAAAGAAAAGTAAACATTGCTCGAAAGGCAAAAAACCAAGGTATACAATTAGATAATGACAAATTTCTAATCTACAGCCTAAGTTCGTCGAGGGTAAAACTTAAGTCTGAATTAGATTTCTTACGACGTCTCTACCCCGATGCACATAACGCCGGACTCTCTGATGTTATGAGTAACCTTCGGGTAAGAGAAGAAGATATGATTCTCGTACTAAGTGCCACTCGAGATCAGTTTATAACACTAGAGGCCCTTTTAAAGAAAACCATAAAACTTGCTAATAAGCATGATCTAGAGCTCAACATTCCTTTTTATGACGCATGCTTGGTAAAGTATCGCTTAGAAATATTTGAGATGCTTAATAATCATTTAGAAGGTTTTTCTAGATGTAATAATGAAGCGCTTGATCGCTGGGCAGATCGTTTTAGAATTGAAAAACGATTACCCATAATACCTTCGGTACTGTGTCTTTCTATACCCAAGAATCAATGGATCGCCCCACCAAAACATGAATACGGCTCCAGCTTGTTACGACATTTTGAAAAAAAGGTTGTTTACGCTTCTTCTAGAGGACCACTTGTAAGATTAATTATATCAAAACATTCAGCACGTATTGATGTAGATGAACTCGGCACAAGCTTAAAATCATCTAAAAAACTCGTACAAAGTATTCTTAAAAGGTCTACAGGGTCAGAAAATGTAGATCCAATAGCTTTCAATAAAAATACCCTTTTAGCACGACGAACACGACGAATGCTACTAAAAGCTGCCAATTTTAAACGAGATACAGGTTTAGATTCCCTATTCATGGGATTTCCCTTTTTAGTCTCTCAACAGAAAATGACACACAGGCCTCGCTTAATGCCTATACTGTTATGGCCAGTTGCTCTTGACCTTAGTTCAAGAGGTACAACATCACTCAAAATAGGTTTTGATTATGCACAAGGTGAAATAAGACTCAACCCTGCGCTGGCAAATTCATTAGATTCGGATAGTTATAAAAAAATAGAAAAAATTAGTCGCGAGATTCTAGGGAGACAATCGCTACAAATAAATGAAATTATCGACGCTTTTAGTGCATGTTTTCCTGCGAAAACAAATGAACTCTCCGCACACCCTAGTGTTAATTTCAATAGAGATGAAATTGGAACAGAGCTGCACCCATCTGCGGTATTTTTTAATGCAAATTTTACGGGTCAAGCTATTAGTGAAGACTTACGTCTTTTACAAAAATTACCGCACACAGGTTCGTCAATGGAACCTATTTTAAAAATTTCTGAACCTGAAATAACTACCCAAGTAGAAGATAGTACCGAAAATGGTCGTTATACCACAATGGCAATTGATCCTTCTCAAGATAATGCTGTTCTAAAAAGTAGATCAGCGCCAGGTATCGTTATAGAAGGTCCACCAGGTACGGGTAAAAGTCAAACCATTGTCAATATTATTTCAGATTGTATTGGTCGAAACGAAAAGGTGTTGGTCATTTCTCAAAAGAGAGCTGCAATACAAGTTATTTTAAAAAGATTACAGGCAGTAGGCTTAGATAAAAGAGCTTTGCTTATCACCGATTTAATACGAGATCGCCAACCGATTATACAAGGTATACGAGAACAAATAGCACATTATTATTCTCAACCCTATAATCAACACACCTTAGATAATCTTATACAAAAGCGCGAGGATCTAGGAAAAAAGATAGATCGAATTGAAGCAAATCTTGATGTATTATCTCATCAAATTCATCTTGTAGACGATACTTCGGGGTTGAGCTACAGAAATGTATTATCAGAATTGATTGCTATTACTTCGAAGGAATACCTAGAAGTACCTGAACTGAGAATGCTTTTTGAAAATAGCACTAGAGACAAGCTTAACATACATATTGAAGAAATAAGTAGCTTAATAACAGATTGGGTACCCTCTAAGTATGAAGGCAATAATCTTCAAAATCTTCAGGTAACTTCGTTTGATAGTACTACCGAAACAGTATTAACCAAAGACCTTAATACGTTCTATGAAACAGAAAAAACGCGTGTAGATTTTATAAAAGAGTCTACCGGAAAACTAGACACCGTTAATGCCGAACATTATAGTCAATGGTTAGCTTCACATAAAAATGTGTTGATAAACGTATCAAAATCGCAAGCTTCTCAAAGTAGACTTTGGCTAGATCTTCTTTATGATGAATTTGATAACCGCTCTATTGGTGAAGATATTCATGACAAGCTTAATCAATTATTAGAACAAGTAGAACAGCTTATTTCTAACTATAAAGATGATCGATTTGCTCATTATTTCGATACGTTAGACGATGATAAAGTATTGAAATTAAATAAGGCGTGTACTAGTTATTTAAGTACTTCTGGCCTTAAAATTATTAATCCTTTTTACTGGATTCATAAAGCTCAAGTTAAAAAAGTAACGAATGAGCATCACCTTCAATTAAATGATAATACTGTTAGGGAATTACAAACTGCAGTAAACCTAGAAAATAATTTTAGAGCCTATCGCAATGAATATGCTCAAAATCTTGTAAAATTAAAGACTAATTCTCTCGTCATAAATGAACCGAGACGATTGGCTGTAGATATAAAATCAACTACTCGAGATTTATCACAAGCAACTTCACTAGTAAGTACGTTACGTAGCTGCCCTGCAAAAGATGAGGCAAGAGCAATACTTGAAACGGGGGATGAAAATGCCTATGAAGAGTTTTCTATTGCATTAGAAAATGCAAGCACACGCCATCAAAACAGACAAAAATCTCTAGAGAAGTTACAGGTGCTTAAAAAATGGTTGACGCCTAATGCGGTCTCTAATTTCAATCATGCTATAGATCATAATTACAGAGACTTAGACCCTATTACATCGATCATTGCTGATATGGCTGATTTTGTCGCCTATCAAAAATTTAGAATACGTTTTAACGATAGTCCCGCTCAAAATGAACTGATTGAAATCTTTGCTATTCTTAGAAATTATGAACTAGAATTATCTGGTTTTTCTAAAGAAAAATGGGCTGCTGTTATAGGTACTTCGCTTCATCGTGAAGGATTATTGGCTTGGAAGCAGCGTATAGAAAAAACGTATCCGTCAATGCTTATGGCAGAGAGTGAAGTGGTAAATAAGATTGGTGATTTAGAAAAAAATCTAAAATCGATGAAAACGCTCAATCGAAATATTCTAGCACTTAACTTCAATTTTGATAACATAGAATCGCAATCTGCATGGAATGGCATCACAAGATTGAGAGGTAAGAATTATAAAAAACTCCGTGAATTTATTACAGAAGGTGAACCATTAGGATTGCTTGAACTGAGACCAGTATGGCTTATGAATCCTGAGGTAGTTTCTCAAGCATTACCCTTACAGTCTGGTATGTTCGATGTTGTAATTTTTGACGAGGCATCGCAAATGTTAGTAGACCACGCAATACCTTCATTATATAGAGGTAAACGGGTAATTATTAGCGGAGACGAAAAACAAATGCCTCCGACAGGCTTTTTTACCAAGAAGATAGAAGATGACGATGATGACACAGATCAGTCAGAGCTTGACGAAGACCACTCTGAAGAAGAGCTTGTAAATTATGAAGATGCGTGGAATAAAAAAGAGGTAAAAGATAGTCCGGATCTGCTTTCTTTGGCAAAAACAGTCTTGCCTACCACTACCCTACAAATACATTATCGTTCGCAATACAAGGCTCTTATCAATTATTCTAATTACGCGTTCTATGATGGTATGTTACATATTCCTGCCTATCATCCGAAGGAAGAAATTACCGCTGTAAAACCTATAGAAGTACTTCGTGTTGATGGAATTTATGACGAACAGACCAATAAAGACGAAGCCGATACATTAATTGCTTATTTAGCTAAACATTGGACACTTCCTGAAGAAGAAAGGCTGAGTACAGGTATTGTTACCTTTAATAAAAAGCAAGCAGAACTTATTGAAGATATTATCGAACAACATGCGGCAGATGATCTTACATTCGGTCGAGCCCTTACCATTGCTCGCAATAAGCAGCAAGATGGAGAAGATATGGGCTTCTTTGTTAAAAATGTAGAAAACGTTCAAGGTGATGAGCGAGATATGATTTTGTTCAGTACCACTTTTGGTATAAATACCTTAGGTTCGTTTCGTAGAAATTTTGGGGCGTTAGGTCATCGCGGTGGCGAACGTCGACTTAATGTAGCCATCACTAGAGCTCGAAACAAAGTGGTTATTGCAACCTCAATGCCTACGCAAGCAATATCTGATATTTTATCTACAGGAAGGTTAGCCTCTAAACCTAGAGATTATATACAAACGTATCTCAATTATGCAGAAATACATTCTAATAATCAGATTGAGATGGCTACCAAAACCTTACGCCTTTTATCTACTAGCGATCAACAGCAAATAGCTAAAATCAGAAATGACGGATTTAAAAATATCGTTAAAGCCTATGTTGAGAGTTTGGGTTATGAGACGGTAGAAGACAGTGATAATTCTGTTTTCTATATGGATCTTGCCATTAAAGATAAACAACAAGGCCATTTTGTATTAGGTATAGAATGTGACGCACCTTATAATACGCTTTTAAAACAGGCTCGTTATAGAGAATTATGGCGCCCAAAAGTATTAAAGAGATCGATTCCACATATACATCGAACGACATCATATCAGTGGCTTGAGAATACTCAAGAGGAACAATTAAAACTCAAAAACGCCATAGAAATGGCACTAATACAACATTAATGAGCGGACCTAAAGTAGTACGTATTGTTACACCACAAGAACGACAAATTATAAAAGACCGATGGCTTACTCTATTGAAAAAAGCTCTCGCACGAACCGAAGACTACGCTCAAAACAATAATCTATTAGATAAAGATTTGGAGAAAGGCTTGGCAGATACCTATGCACATTTTGCAAATTTAACTATCGATGATTACTTGCAAATTGAACAAGAAGTACCTCAGCAAATTGAATACTTAAACACTGAACTAAAGAAATTACAAAAAAAGGTAGCTAGCGAGCGTACCACAGATTGGGACAGTTTTAAACACCTAAAGAGCACCCATAACGAGTTGAAAGCACTATCAATAGAAAATAATATTGCTATTGAACCTTTTAATGCTCCGAGTATTATTACAAAAAGTCACCTTGCCACATATAAATCGCAAATAGATAATTTATACGAACTGCTGCAAAAATCAATTTCTAAGATTGACGAGTTATCTGAAGAACAATTAGAAATGCAGCAACGTTTGTCTAAAGGCGATAGTATGCTATCAGTTTCTGCATGGAAAGCAAAGTTACCGGGAACCAAGTCACGCTTGAAAAAACTAGAAGATACCCTAAAGGAAATGTATGTTCATGAGATGTCTCAAGAAAAAATACAAGCATTAATAGATCGTTGTGCCTTACTTGATTCAAGCGAAGCAAACTACGAGGTTCAATTAGATTCTCTAATCATTGACGCTGCAGACTTTACTAAAAATGAACTTGCACTTAGAGAAGCTCGAGAAGATTTAAGTAATAGCTTATTACTCATAGAAACGCTAGGCAAAGACTTTAAATTTATGGCACAGTGGAGAGAGAAACTCGAAAATTCGTCTCTTATAGATTTGTTAGAAACCGCTGTAAAAGCTCGCGAATTTTATAAGAATACTTCAGAAAACCGTATCGCCGAAGCAAGAAGAAAAGCAATAAAATCTGCCCTTGAAAAAGCGGGCTATACCATAAACGAAACAATGCAAACGGCATGGGTAGAAGATGGTCGCCTGGTCGTAAAAAAGGAATCAAATTCACTTTACGGTGTCGAAATTATGAATCCAACAAACCTCAGCCGAATACAAGCGCGTGTTGTAGCTGATGAAAACCGCAGTAACGAAAGGTCGCCGAGTCTTGATAAAAATGAAGAAGAAACATGGTGCGATAACATTGACCATATAAGAACCTTATTGGCTGATGAAGATCTTGAAATCATTATTGATAAGATGGAAGAACCTGGGGCTATCGCCCTTAAAGAAGTAGCACTAAATAGTGGTTATGCTGCGCGTACCCAAAGCACTGAGAAGAAACGACGGAATTAAAGTATTAGTCATATCATAAATCTATGTTTCTTAAAGCAACACAACTGAGTGTTTGAATAATGAGCTTAAATAATTAAACCACTGTTAATCTTTTACTTAACAGTGGTTTTTTATTTACTATAACATGAAAAATTGAATAAAATTTAGTTTAATTGAAATCTCAAAACCTTAAAGTACCTACCTCAAGTTCATCTTTTTCTTTATCAAGTCTTACTACAGTTGTTTTACGCTCTTCATTTGGTTTGCCATAATTGGTAAACATGGTAACTTTTAACACAGTTGGGCCTGAAATTTTCTGAACGTCATCAGCATAATAATCTACTAAAATTTTATATTCGCCTTTAACAGCATCTTTCAACATAAATTCTTCTGGACCATAGCCTTCTGTCATATCTTCAGACATATGCCCACCTATATTCGTTTCTTGATTTGAGTAATATGCTTTTTCATCTTTAGGATCAACAACCCATAAATCTATGTCTGTATCATTATGGTTCCAGTCAATCACAATTCTTACATCTGTATCAAGAGGTTTAAATTTCTCTTTCTCTTCTTTTTTTAATTTTAGTTTGTCACCATATTTATGTACAAGTCTACTTAGTTCAACATATGCAATTTGCTCTATTCCATTAAAGCGTTCATCCTCATCTTTTTCTAATAAATCGCCATTATATAATTCAAATAATAAATCATAAGCTTTTTGAATTTCGCCCAATTGCTCATAAGCCAAAGCCAAATCTCTGTAAGATTGTGGTTCTTCTGGTCTTAATTCTAAAACTTTTTTATAAACCACTACTGCTAAATCGTATTGATCGAAGTACTCAAGTTTGTAGCCCAGCGCTTTCATTAATTCATGATTACTTAATTCAATTTCCATTAAATTGGTTAAAATTCTAATTGCAATAGCTGATTTTTCTTTGCGCTCAAAAAAGTCAGATACATCAAGGTAAAAAGAGGGACTATTAGAATATTCATCTCTAATTTCTAAATACTTACTATAGGCTAATTCTGCATTCGGTTCTTTTTCTAAAATCTTAATATAGGGCGTATCAGGATTCCAAGATTTAAGGTCTATCTGATCACTTATTTCTTGATTAAATTTTTCAATTGCTTCAGGGTTAGTTTCCAAGCCTTTCTTTGTCGTTATAATTACTACTCCATTTGAAGCTCTAGCTCCGTAAATAGAAGCAGCATTTAATGCTTTTAGAACCTGCATACCATCAATATCTTCTGGTTTTAGTTCCTCCATCGGGTTCTTTGAAACAATTTGACCATCGACAACATAAAGCGGACTACTATTAGCTGAAACTGAATTGATACCTCTAACTGTAATATTAGAGTCTGAACCTGGCTCACCTGAAGTTTGTGTAACCTCTACCCCTGCTACCTTGCCTTGTAAAGCTTGAGAACTAATTGAAGCAACAGAAGCTGTCATTTCTCTTTTTATTTCTGCACCATATCCAACAATAACAACTTCATCTAAAGCTTCTGAACTTTCGTCTAATGAAATAGAAATATTATTAGAATCATTAACTGTTTGGGAAAAAGAATTAAAACCTATATATGATATTTCTAGCTCATCATTTTCTTCTGCGTTGATACTAAAATTACCATCAAAATCTGTTGTCACCCCATTAGTTGTTCCTGCCACAACTATAGCTACTGCTGGTAGCGGCGACCCATCTTGATCTACAACAGTACCTGTAATTATTCTTTTCGTCGAATCAATAGCTATTATACTAGAGTTTAGAGTTGGACTCACCGTATTTTCAACTACCTCAATCGTGTCTGCAGTAATAGTATTTGTTACTATACTAGAACTATCATTATTGGCTGTTTCTTCATTATTTTGCTTAATATTCTTTTTGGGATACTTGGTTGAATACCAATTTAAAATTTTATCATAATTACTGAATAAATCTTCTTTTCTATCATTTAATCGCTCAAGATGATATGCTTCATCTTCTTCTAAATCTCTAATTAGTTCTTTGTATTCAGCTTTCAATTCTTGGGGTGGCTCAATACGATACTTTGCATAATCTTCAACTCTATCTAAAATCAACATTGAAGTATAATCTGTTACTAAATAATGACTCTTTGCAAGCGAAATTATCTCTTCTCTATTTTCATCTTTATTACTACTTAAATGCTTTAGCTTTTGATTAGCCCATAGTCGTTTTACTACCTCATCAGTTTTGTTTTTATTAATCTGAAGTTTAATGCGCTCCGTTACTTTTCCACTATATCCAAATAACAATTCTATAGTACTGTTTTTTGAAAATCTACCAGAAATAGTAAAATCTTCTGATACGTTTGTTTTCTTATTTGGAAATACTTCCCAGATATCATTATTCTGCTGGTATCCTAAAAATTGAAATGTCTCGTGTTTTAAAATGTTTAAGGCTTCGGTTTGTGGCAACCTAACCAGATTAATATAACTACCACCAGATACTGTAGCTACTTCTCTCAACAGTTCATGATTTGCAGAAGTAGTAGAGTTGATTGTATAAATTGAGCCATTATTAGTACTAGCATAATCTCCGAGATTAGCCAAACCATCTGTAAACAACAGTGTTTCGCCCGAATTTTTTGCTAACGACTTAGAAAAATCCATACATGTACCACCATCATAAACAGCATCTTTTAATGCTTCTTTTAATCCATCCCAATTACCATTTTCTACTTTATAAATTTTAGTTTGAACTATTGAATTACTAAAAGAAATATAATTCACCTCGACGTTTCTTAGGTAATCAAAATATTCACCAAGTATGGCTATTTCTTTTTCTACATTTCTATTTCTTAATGAATACGAAGTATCCCAAAGCAAGGTGATTTTCTTAGGCTTTTGCTTCAGCCTAGTGTTTGGTTTAAGTGTTTTATTTATATAAAAATAGTCTTGAAAACTCAATAGTGTTTCTGCATTACCAGTACTTGATAATTCTACTAAAACTGGTGAGTTTGGTCTATAATTCTGTTTCACTAAAGATGCCGTAAAACCATCATTACTTTCCTTAAAAAAGAAATTTGCAACATCACTTTTTATTTTAGGTAGTTTTCCCTCATTCAATACGTTCATTTGTATTGAAAAATTATCCAATGTAGCCTTCATACCTAAAGGCAATTCATAAATTTGACGTTGATTTAATGTTGTTAATTCTTGCTCAAAAGTCAAAACAATATGCTTATACTTTTTGGGTAAAATCGGATAAATTCTTGCCTTGTAATTATTGCCTTCTGTTTTTTCTAACAGACCCGGATCTATGTTTTGCCTTATTGTACTTTCAAAGGCAACACGAGCCAATTCTTTTTCTACAATAACTGCTTCGCGAAGTTTGTCATTAACATCCATCGCAAATTTAGAAACGGACTGCCCCTCCCCTAACGGAAATACCAATTCACCTTCTAAGGTTCTATCTAATTCGTTATAGAATTTCATATCATACGTAGTCGTAGCAAAATTGCCGATGATGGTCACATCAATTTTTAGACTAGTCAGTTTTAATCTGCTAGAGTCTTTTAGTACTATTTCAAGAGACTCTTGGGCAAAAAACTGTGTACATATAAATAGAGAAATTAGTAAAATTAGCTTTTTCATGATTGGTAGTTTTATGGTTTTGATAAAAGTCTACATATACTACGAGATATGAAATGCAAACTGAGTGAACAGGTCATTTGAATGAGTTAAGATGGCTCAATATCGTATAACTTCTTTGCTCTATTGACTCGTAGAGCAATACGCTTAATTAATCGTTCAGGTTGCAAAACCTTCATAGCTTCTCCGTAGCCCAGTATAATTCGTTCTAACTCAAAATTCAATTTGACCTTAATACCTATAACTATGCTACCGTCTTCATTTATTTCTTCAATACATTGCGAATGATGCAAAGGTTTTGTTTCTACGTATGGTGCGTGCCTTTGATGTACCCACAATTTTACATTACCTGCTCTTTCTCCTTGGTTTACGGTAACGCCAATAACATTTTTATAAAACTCATCTGCATTAAAATCTTCTTGAATATAAGGCTCAACAAAATTATAATCAACACTTTTAATACGGTCTAGAGCTAGATTAACAATCCCTCTAGATTTTGCCCCTTTACCAATTAGAAACCATCGATTATTGAATTCTTTTAATAATATAGGATGAAATTGAATCAACCCAGACTGCTTTGCTTTAAATGATTGATACTCTAATTTTAGCACTATTTTTTTCTGAATTGCTTGGTAAAGTTCATCTAACCAATGAAGTCCTTTTAAATTCTCGTTCTTATCTAAATGAATGATTGAAGCTTGATGTGTTTTTTCTGTGTAGACCTTATCTTCTAGACGTTGAATAATACCCCCTAATTCAGAAAATAATGAAAAGTCTTTAAACTGTTTTAGCATTTCTACAGTCTCAGAAAGTACGTTTATATCATTTTCTGTTATAGGAATATCAGTAATGGAATACTCATCCTCTTCGTACTTGTAATATTTTTTATCGTAAACTTTTATCGGTGCATTATAACCCAACTTATCACTTCGCATTAATTGAATATCCATTTGCACGGTACGCTTGCTTACATTGATTTCACGCCCTTCATATTCATACAAGGCATCTGAACAAGCTTCGATTAAATCATCTAATGTCCATTGACGGTATGTATTCTGAAGACATTTATCAATGGTTTTATAACGGATAAGTGCATTTTTATTGATTGCCATTCGGATTCATTTTTAATAAAAATAACACATCGATCCTTACTACGCAAAATAACTGCGTAGTACATTGTCATATTTGTATCATAATTAGAGAAATGATGATACACAAACTAAACAATTTAGCAAAAGATAAAAAAGTAGATATCCTTTTTGCTTGCGAATCAGGAAGCAGAGCTTGGGGATTTGCATCACCAGATAGCGACTACGATGTTCGATTTGTTTACACTCATCCTTTAGACTGGTATCTATCTGTTTCAGAAAAAAAGGATACTATCGATATCATGGATGGTGATTTTGACACTGTTGGTTGGGAACTTAGAAAGAAGCTCCGTCTTCTTAAAAAGTCAAACGTACCTGCTTTAGAGCATCTATTTTCTCCTATAACTTATATTGAGGAAAGTGAATCTATAAAAGAACTTAGAACCATAGCTGAAGATTGCTTTTCTTCAATAGCTTGTATGTACCATTATTTAAGTATGAGCAAAAAATATGAAGAAAAACTAACGGATGAAAAAGTAAAACTAAAGAGTTTATTTTATGCATTACGAACAGCTTTGGCGGGTAAATGGATACTGGAACATAATACAATGCCACCAGTTGTTTTTAGTAAAATGCTATCTCTGGTTAAAAAGGATGAAGAGGATGAAATAAGAAATTTGATGGCTATTAAATCAGAGAATAACGAAAGTTATCTACATTCTAGAAATGAAAAGGTCATAGAACTCATAACAAGAGTCATTTGTACTAACGAGAAGTATGCAAAATCACTTTCTGGCGGAAAACCTGATACGGATAGAATAGATAGTTTTTTATATAAAACCTTGACCAAATGAAAACAATAGAAGAACTAAAAGCTTCAGGAAATATCATATTTGAATGTATAAGCGGTAGTAGAGCATACGGACTCGCTACCCCTACCTCGGATACGGATATTCGTGGAGTTTTTATATTGCCAAAAGAAAAGTACTATTCATTAGAATATGTGGGTCAAATAAATAACGAGACGAATGATATTGTTTATTATGAGCTCAAGAAATTCATGGAACTTCTTTCAAAAAACAATCCTAATATTCTTGAACTCTTAAGTGTTCCTGAAGATTGTATTCTTTCAAAGAATCCATTATTTGATACAATTAAATCTAAATACTTTCTTTCAAAATTGTGTAAAGACACTTTTGCAAACTATGCATTTACTCAAATAAAAAAGGCTAGAGGGTTGAAGAAAAAAATAGTAAACCCTGTAGAAAAAGAACGTAAATCTGTTACTGATTTTTGCTTTGTTCGAAAAGAAAAACGTGCCGTGCTTTTGAACACCTTTTTAGAAAATGAAGGTTTGGAAGTAGCCCATTTCGGTTTGACTAAAATAAGCCACATGAAAGACTGTTACAATCTATTCTATAATCCTTCTATGAAATATAGTGGTGTTGCCAGAGAAAATGCTAATGAAGTATGCCTAAGTTCTATTCCTAAATCAGAGGTGCCAGTTGCTGTTCTATACTTTAATAGAGATGGGTATTCATCTTATTGCAAAAAATATAAAGAATATTGGTCTTGGGTAGAAAAAAGAAATGATGATCGATACAAAAGCAATATCTCACATAGTAAAAACTACGATGCAAAAAATATGATGCATACTTTTCGATTATTACATATGGCAAAAGAAATAGGTGCAGAAGGTAAAATCAATGTTAAAAGAACAGACAGAGACTTTCTTTTGTCCATAAAAAATGCAGAATTCGAATATAAAGAATTGGTTGAAAGGGCAGAAAAGTTAAGATTGGAGTTAGACGATATTTATGAAAAATCTAGTCTGATGGAAAGACCTGACCTGGATACGGTTAACAAGTTATTAGTAGAAATAAGAGAACAATTCTATAAATAATTCAACTACGCAAAATAATTGCGCACATGAGTCGCAAGTTTGTACCAGAATCATAAAGAAGACGAGTTAAACAGTCTTCATGTAGCGCTCTGCTGAACGAATGGAGTCGGCAGAGCTAATTAAAAGAAATTATGAAAAATACAGTAAACATCACAGGAAAAGAATTAATCGATTTAGGTTTTCGATCAGGAAAATGGTTTCCAGAAGCCATAGAATACATTAACGCAAACCAGTTAGAAGGAGAAGCTATGAACGCGTTCTTAGAGCAATATCGTTTACCACCTATGATCAACCTGTATTCTAACGCTAAAGAATTCGCAATAAATATAAAAGCCGAAAATGAATTGGAAGAGACCAATGTGACAAAAGTAGTCGACTCCATGAAAGTTTTAATGCGCACACCTACGGTAGTTAATGGCGCGGTTATGCCAGATGCATGCCCTACGGGACCATTAGGTACAATTCCCGTTGGTGGTGTTGTAGTAGCAAAGAATGCTATACACCCAGGTATGCATAGTGCAGATATTTGTTGCTCGGTAATGTTAACCGATTTCGGAAAAATGGATCCAAAACTGGTTTTAGACGCTGCGTATTCAATTACGCATTTTGGACCAGGTGGCAGACCACGTGGAAAACAATTTCAATTGACTGAAGAATTATCAGCAGAGTTTAAAGCCAATAAGCTATTGAATGCACCTAAAGATATAAGCCTTGCAATAGAACATTTAGGTACTCAAGGTGATGGCAATCACTTCTTATTTGTTGGTATTTCAGAAAAAACTGGTAATACTATGATGATTACGCATCACGGATCAAGAGCTCCAGGAGCTAGGTTATATAAAAAAGGAATGCACATCGCTGAACGGTTTAGAAAAGATTTATGTCCTGCTGCGTTAAAACAAAATGCTTGGATCCCTTTCGAAACTGAAGAAGGGCAATTGTACTGGAGTGCTTTACAGACGATAAGAAAATGGACCAAGTTAAACCATGAATGTATTCACAACGCTACATTAGATGTATTGGCAATGCAAGCTGAAGACAGATATTGGAATGAGCATAACTTTGTTTTCAAAGACGGAGATTTGTTTTACCATGCCAAAGGCGCAACTCCGTTGGATGCTAAATTTATGCCTGATATTTCCGGACCAAGATTAATACCTTTGAATATGGCAGAACCTGTTTTAATTGTGGAAGGTAAAACAACAGGAAACAACTTAGGTTTTGCCCCACACGGTGCAGGTAGAAATATGAGCCGTACCCAGCACAAAAGAAACAATGCAGATTTTACGAAAGAAGCCTTGTTCGATTTGGAAACTGAAGGTTTAGATGTACGTTTCTTTTCTAAGGAGATTGATATTTCCGAATTGCCTAGTGCCTATAAAAATGCTCAAACGGTTCGATCTCAAATGGAAGAATACGGTTTAGGAGAGATAATTGATAAAGTAATGCCTTATGGTTGCATTATGGCTGGAGATTTTCAGATTAATGCGCCTTGGAGGAAGAAACGTAGAGAGAAAACAGAATGATTAAATAATCAATAAGTTCAACATACCGCTAAACCCTTATTTTAATATCGAAATGAAAACCAAAGCTTTTCATTTCGATATTTTTTATGGAATTAATATTAGATGTAGTATTTACTTAAGTACTTCAAAAATTATTGAAAATATTAATTTTCACTCATCACTTCGTAGCATCAACAATAGCATCTGCAATTTTGGGGTAAACCCATTCGAGGGTATTTCTATTGAAGATGCCGAATTCATCAGCATTACCGTTATCCCACCAAATGGGACAAATACCGCGTTCAGCACATAACTTCGCATAATATTCGGCATGAGCCAAACGATCACCCTCATTATTAGAAAAAGTAGAACCCCATTCACCCATAACTACTGCCCTACCTTCGGTCTCGAACTTATTTTGAATGGTGTTAAATTCTTGTGTTAACTGTGCCTTATCTGCGTCTGTACCCCAAGTTGGGTCAGTACCCGCTAAAGAAAATAAATAAGGGGAATAACTATGAATAGATACAATTACATTTTCGTCATTATTAGGAACTAGATAATCTGCTAAGACATTGTCTCCAGTGCCGGCAGCATAAGTAGAAACCATAATTTTTCTAGTTGCATTATTACCTCCTGTAGCACGAATTGCATCAACACCAACTTGGTGGTATTGGTTTACAACATCTCGACCTTCGACGGTGCCTCCCTCCCATTCCTCTGGAGAACCTTCATGACGTGGTTCATTTAAGGTTTCAAAAATCACATAATCTCCATACGGTTTAAACCTGTTTGCTATCTGTGTCCAGGTTTTTGTCAATCTATCTTTTACAGCTGGTGCATTATCATAAATAGGTATGATCCATTCATCATCATGATGAATATTAATAATTACGTACATGTCGTTACTTAATGCGAAATTTGCAATATTTTCTACCCTGTCTAACCAATCAGATTCTAATATATAATCTGGTCCAGAACCTGTATGGTATCTCCATGTTACGGGTAATCGCAACGTTTTAAATCCTTTTGCAGCAACCGCATCAATCATTGCCTTAGTGGTTAAAGGATTTCCCCATGCTGTCTTATCTACATCTTCAGTGTCTAAAGTATTCCCCAAGTTCCAACCAGAACCCATGTCCAACACAAATTCTTTCGGAGAGATATCTCGCATAGCTCCATTAATAACTTCATTTGGTATAACATCGTTTTCAGTTACTTGAATGTTGTCTGTACTTTCTGAAGGACTATTATTTACTTGATTTTCTGAACTAGAGCATCCAATTAGAATAGTGATACTTAAAAGAATTAAAAACGGGGAAATATTTTTCATATGCGCCTACTTATTAAAAAAGTGAATTAGCTGAGCGTAGTACGCAGGCGAGGAAATTTTTGATTTCCATCTGCCTGCCATAAGGCAGGTCTGCCAATGTAGCTAAGCTTTTTGTTTTGCTTTATTTTTTATAGGTTGTATCCTAAATTCGGTTTTCCGTTCCTATTAGTCTATTTACTTAAAATCCAAGATTTGTTTTTCAAATTTTGAACTATCTTTAAATGCACATAAATTACCATCAGGGTCTCGGAACTTTGCAATTGTACCCCAAGAATGTTCTTGATAGTCCACTTCTATATTATTCGAAGCCAACTTATCCGCAAATATTTTTACGTTTGGGACATTCATCCGCAAACACATTTTCGCCCGTTCCTTTAATTTTTTTTGTCCATTATATTCATCATCCAATTCAACCATCAAATATGCTTGTCCAAATTCATAACAAGTTAGATTTTTACTCTCAAACATTTTTTTGAGACCTAGAATATTTTCATAAAATTCCACACAACTTTTGTATTTAAGAGTATATAATATTATTCCAGTTCGGTCAAATTCCATTAGATGATTTAATCTTTATAGTTAGTCTACAATAACGGAATATAAGCAATTAGGAAATAAAATACTATTCAAGGCAAATACTCCCTTTTTAAGGCTTTCATGAATTAAAAAAGGATTTACATGATCCTAATAAACCCTCGTTGCAAATAGCAAAATGAAGGCTAACGCCTTCTCACTTTTTTGATTCCAATCGTTTACATAAGCGAGACAAAAGGATTTTGATAATCCTAATAAACCCTCGGTGCAAATGACAAAGTGAAGGCTAACGCCTTCTCACTTTTTTGATTCCAATCGTTTACAAAAACTATGTTTTTGACACTTTTGTAATCAAAAAAGTGAACCATTCACATGGTTCACTTTATCGCTTGGTCGGGATGACAGGATTTGAACCTGCGACCACTCGACCCCCAGCCGAGTGCGCTACCGGACTGCGCTACATCCCGAAATTTAAATGGAAACAAATCTCCATAAATATTACATAGTTTTTCAACACCTTAAAATGAACTGTAGTGCAGTTTATCATGAGCGAAGTCGAAGGGCTACATCCCGAAAATTCCGATTGCAAAAATAGAGAAGTTCTGTAGATTAGAATCTATCTTTTACCAAAACTTGAAATCCTATCTCAAAGAAACGATCCAGTCTATCATACGCTCACCCCAATCTTTCAAATGCTCATCATGTAAACCTAATCCGAATCCGTGTCCGCCTTTTGGGTAGATATGCATCGTTGCAGAAACTCCTTTTTCCTTTACTGCTTTATAAAATAACAAGCTATTTTCTACAGATACTACCGTATCATCGGTAGCGTGAAGTAAAAATGTTGGTGGTGTTTGCTCGGTAACTTGTTTTTCATTCGAAAAGTAATCGACCATGTCAATCGTTGGGTTCTCCCCAATTAAATTCTTCTTCGAACCTTGGTGTGTCATTTCACCAAATGATATTACAGGATACCCCAATGCCATAAAATCTGGTCGAGCACTTTCTTTATCAATATCATCAACAGCTTTATACACCTTTTCATTAAAATGCGTTCCTAAAGTCGATGCTAAATGTCCGCCAGCAGAGAAGCCTATTATTCCTATTTTATTGGATTCAACATTAAATTTTTCTGCATTATTTCTTACTAACCGTATCGCTCTTTGAGCATCTATTAGCGGTACATATTTTTTATCTTTCTGAGAAACATCTGAAGGCAAACGATACTTGACCACTATACCGGCAATACCCTTACTATTGAAGAACTTTGCAATATCGGTACCTTCCCAATCATAGGCGAGTATACCATATCCTCCTCCCGGAAAAATTAAAACCGCTTCGCCTGTTGCATCTCGTTTTGATGGTAAATAGACCTCTATAGTAGGTACCTGAACTTTACTGATTCGTAAAATTTCATTTTGCTCATGTAACTCCTTTTCTGAGCTCTTTATCTGATTAGGAATTTTATCTTTTGACCATAATGGCATAATGGTGTCTTGTGCAGCGGTGTTACCCACAACAACCAGCATTAACAAAAATAGTGTGTTTTTCATATCTAGTCTTTTAGGTTATTCACAATCCCATTTAAAATTGGCTATTGGGTCATGTGATGCCCCTTGTAAATTATAATGCCACCATTCGGTTCTGGTGGACCAGAATCCATATTTTTCCATGGTTTCCTTCAGTAACTTTCTATTATCAAGAATGTCTTGAGGTAAGTCAAAATTATCGTGATAGGCAAGTTTTCCGAAGAAATCAAAATCCGAAGGCATTTTTACTTCGTCTCCTTCTAAAGTAACTAAAGTAATATCTACTGCCCCACCCTTATTATGAATGGAACCTTTTACAGGATTAGCCACGTATTGCGGATTAGGAACAATTTTCCACATTTTATACTGTACAGAATTAGGTCGATAACAGTCATAAAATTTAATTTTTACTCCGTGCTTTTTAAATTCTTCATTTGCCTTTAATAATGCCTTTACAGTTTTTGCTCTTGTATAACATTCACCACAATCATATACTTGCTCTTTTAAAAAGTTATTATCCGTAGCATATCTTAAGTCATACGCAAAGCCATCACTATAGTCTGCTAATCGAACGAATGTAGTATCTGCAATACCTTTCAAACTTTTAAATACAGGTTTCTCTGCTTTAGGTTCTATTATGGAATCTATTACAATTTCTACTACTGGCTTTTTATTGGCAGCTGTGTTTGTATTTTTAGCTTCTTCTTTACACCCTACCGTAAACACAAGAATTGTCATTACTAACAATACCCAAACGCTATTCTTAAACATGTTCTAATTTTATTTGTGTTTCAAGATACAGATTTTTACTAGAGGTGCTTTATCTTTAAAGTAGTTTCAATTAGTAATGATCAATTCTATTTAACCAAAAACCATGAACAACCATATATTTCTATTTTTGAGCCTAGCGCTATTATGTTTCTCATGTAAGAATGATAAGAAGCCATTAAATACAAATTTAGAAAAACCGGCATCTCCTTGGCTCTTGGGTTTTCAGAAAACTGAGCTTAATCCAATAATGAAACCAGATTCTACCTATACATTTTTAGATCCGATTTCTAATAATGAAGTCCGTTGGCAAAAGGCAGATGTTTTTAATCCGGGAGCTATCGTAAAAAATGATACGGTATTTCTATTGTTTAGGGCAGAAGATAACCCTGATGCTATCTTAGGAGAAAGAACCTCACGCATTGGATTAGCCTTTAGTACTGACGGATTACACTTTACAAAATATGCGAAACCTGTACTTTTTCCCGATAACGATGAATTTGCAAAATGGGACCAACCTGGTGGTGTAGAAGACCCTAGAATTGTTGAAACACCCGAAGGCACTTACATTATGCTTTATACAAGTTGGAATAATGATGTTGCCAGACTTTCTAGCGCTACATCTAAAGATTTAAAAACGTGGACAAAAGAAGGTCCGGTTTTTGAAAATGCCTATGATGGAAAATATTTAAACGAATGGAGTAAATCTGGGTCAATGGTTACCGAATTAGTAAACGGACGATTACTTGCTAAAAAAATAAATGGAAAGTATTTGATGTACTGGGGAGAGCTGTTCGTTAATCTTGCCACTTCTGAAAATGGTGTCGATTGGGAACCTAGCTTAACTGAAGAAGGTGATTTACTTCATAGTTTTAAACCGACTTTAAATGAGTTTGACAGCCATTTAACCGAACCGGGACCGCCAGCCTTATATACAGATGCGGGTATACTTTTATTGTACAATGGTAAAAACTTAAGTGGAGATGGTGCAACTACTAAATACCCTGAAGGTACTTATTGTGGTGGGCAAGTCTTATTCGATAAAAATGATCCGACTAAAATGATTGAAAGAATGGAGGTACCTTTTATTTGCCCAAGCTTACCTCATGAAATCAGCGGACAATATAAGGCAGGAACAACCTTTATTCAAGGTTTGGTGTATTTCTATAATAAGTGGTTTTTATATTATGGTACTGCCGACTCTATGGTTGGTTTGGCAATTAAAGAATAACTCGTAACCTGATTATGCTAAATAAAGTTCTAAAATAATTTATGAAATTCATAAAAGTTACTACCAGTCTACTAATTATACTTTTCACAATATCATGTTCAGAAAAAGTTAAAGAAAACAGCATTAAATCAGAAATTAAAAAGCCGAACATCATTCTATTTTTAGCTGATGATCAAGGCTGGGGAGATTTAAGTAGTAGCGGTAATACCAATTTAAATACGCCGAATATAGATGCTTTAAAAACTAATGGAGCATCGTTCAATAATTTTTATGTTCAACCAGTTTGTTCGCCTACAAGGGCAGAAATATTAACTGGTAGATATTTTACCCGTACGGGCGTTTATGAAACTTCCTCTGGCGGTGAACGTATTAATTTAGATGAAACTACCATTGCAGAAATTCTTAAAGATGCGGGCTATAAAACAGCCGCTTTAGGTAAATGGCATAATGGTATGCAACCACCATATCACCCAAATAGCAGAGGCTTTGATGAGTACTACGGATTCGCCTCTGGGCATTGGGGAAACTATTTTAGCCCTATGCTAGAACATAACGGAGAGCTGGTGAAAGGAAATGGCTTTTTGGTTGATGACCTGACGGATAAAGGACTTGAATTTATTAAACAAAATACTGACGAATCTTTTTTCCTATACCTTCCTTATAACACTCCGCACAGCCCAATGCAAGTGCCCGACGAGTTTTGGAATAAAATGAAGGACAAGTCTTTTGATTACTTATCTGATGAGGATGTAAATGAAGACCTTCAGTTTACTAAAGCTGCTTTGGCTATGGTTGAGAATATTGACTATAACGTTGGAAGAATTACCTATAAAATTAAAAACCTTAATCTAGAAGATGATACCGTCATCATTTACCTTTCTGATAACGGACCAAATGCCTATCGTTGGAATGGCGGCATGAGAGGCAAAAAAGGAAATGTTGATGAAGGCGGAGTTCGAACTCCATTTTATATACAATGGACCAACCATATTCAAAAAGGATTACATCTTGATGAAATTGCCAGCGGTATTGATATTCTACCTACTATTTGTAGCCTACTTTCTATTCCTATAAACACTGATTTACCCATTGACGGCGAAGATTTAAGTCCGATACTTTTAGGTGGAGATCAGGAAAATAAAAACCGATATATCTATAACCATTGGAATGGCAAAACTAGTGTTCGTAGTCAACAATTTAGACTAGATGAAGAAAATAGACTATACGATATTACTAATGATAGAGCGCAATTAAATGATGTTTCAAAGTACCATCCTGAAATTTTAAGAGCTTTAATTACAGCAAAGAATGATTTTGAAACTGAAACTATTAAAACGACAAAAGAGAATGACAATCGCGCTTTCACCTTAGCTTACCCGAAGGCACTTTACACACAATTACCAGCTAGAGATGGTAAGGCTTATGGGAATATTCATCGGAGTAATCAATGGCCAAACGATTCATTTTTTACCAATTGGAAATCTGTTAATGACTCTATTACGTGGAATGTTGATGTTCTTGAAGCAGGTCGTTTTCAAGTGGAAATGTATTACACTTGTCTAGCCCAAGATTTAGGTGCAATTGTAGAACTAAGTTTTGACACTAGTAAAATAGCGACAAAAATTACCCAGTCTTTTGACCCACCCTTGATAGGCAAAGAAAATGACCGGGTACCTAGAATGGAATCTTATGTAAAAGAATTTAAGCCTTTAAACTTAGGGATTATATCATTACCTAAAGGAAAAGGAATATTGACACTTAAAGCTCTTGAAATTCCAAATAACCAAGTTGGCGATTTTAGATTACTTCAATTTAAAAAGGTAGAATAAGCATTTAATCCCAAATCAAAATATCACTATCTCTATAACCTATACGCTCTACTTTGGCTTCAAAATGTATATTCATTGGCAGTATTTCTGAATAGATATTCCAAATAGAATCTTTAGGAACACGCCAAATAATGGTTGTACCAGGATCACGATGTATTAATTCTAAGCCCTTTTCTGATTCTTCTACTTGAAGATTCTCAAGTTTGGGCTGCTGACCATCTACTAGCCAGTTATCAATTAATGTTCTCTCATCAAATTCGCCAAGATCCTTAGTGTCCTTAATCCATTTTTCTAGTAATTCTCTGTAATGCAATAGCGAATCTTTGAATGAAGGGTTTAATGCCAAATTGTGTAATTCTTCAGGGTCATTTACTAAATCATAAAACTCTTCTTCAGGTTTGTTGGGCTTCATCCAAATTGATGAGAATTCGTCTAATTTATGTAAACTATCTAACTCACCTAATTCTTGCATCATGCCCATTTGTTTTCTGTACGCCACTGGCAAGGCCCTACTAATATCAGTGTTATAGTTCTTTATATACTTGAATCTAGTTGATCTTACAGCTCGTAATCGGTCATATAATTCATCAAACCTGTCTGATGTATGATAACTTATCTGTGGCTTTTTCTTATTCTCAAACTCCCCAAACTGGGCAATACCTTGCATAACTTTCGGTGGCTCTATACCTGCTAAAGACAGTATCGTCGGAGCTAAATCTATAAAATCGATTAATCGATTATCAGTGCTTCCGGCATTCTTGTTTTTAGGAAATTTTATCACCAATGGCACTTTTATACCTGTGTCATATAAAGCCCGTTTATATCGAGGGAACGGACCACCATGATCTCCATAAAAGAAAATATAGGTGTCGTTGTATAATCCGTCGGATTTCAACTGTTCTATAATCTTTCCTATTTGATTATCAAGTCTTTTTAAATTACTATAGTTTACGGCAAGATCAAGACGAACCGTTTCCGTATTTGGAAAATACTTCGGAACCTTTACTTCTGCCGGATTTACAGAAAGGGAGTCTTTAGTTCTTGCCCATATCTGAGACTCATGACAAACCGAAAAATTGAACACACTAAAAAACGGTTGCCCTGGTGAACGATTTCTCCAACTGTGCTCATCACTAGAGTCATCCCAGGCAGCATCTGTCTTTTTAAAATTATAATCCTCTTTTGGTCCGTTCGATGTATAGTAGCCTTTTTGTCTTAGATATTCTGTAAACATTTTTACTCCATCTGGGACTATAGGAGAATAACTAGGTAAATTTATACTGGGTTCGTTATCGCCAATTGCGTATGCATTATAAGTACGCATATTATGTGTACCTAATGTAGATGGATACATGCCTGTAATAATTGCACTTCGTGCAGGTGCACAAACTGCTACCGGTGAAACTGCATTCGTAAAAACAACACCGTCTGCAGCTAAAGATTCTAAATATGGTAATGACTGTATAGAATCACCATACATAGGAAACCAATCGGGAGATTGATCCTCTGCCACCAACCAAATAATATTTGGTGCTGTTGTTTCAGCAACCTTTTCAGGTGAATTTTGACACGAAACAAAGGCTGTAATTATCAATAGCGAAATAAGATATTTCATACTACTAAATATAAACAAAAAACCTCCTATTTAATTAAAAATAGAAGGTTGCATTGCACTTTTGGTTGTTGGTTTACTTCAAACTTTTTAGATACACTAAGCTCTTTGGTACTTGCGTAACAACATTCTTAGATTCATCTTCTATGAACATATATTCAATGCCTAATTTTTTAGCTTCAGCAACTACGCCAGCAATATCTATTTGCCCTGTTCCTAAAATAACATTGGTATCATCTTCTTCATGACCGGTATTATTACCTTCAATACCTTTTTCCATATCCTTTAAATGTAAAAGGGTAAATTTCTTCGGATATTTCTTCATCAACGCCAACGGATCAGCACCACCATGTTGCGCCCAGAACACATCTAATTCAAAAGTAAAATCTGTTGCGTTCTTAGCCATGTAATCGAATAAAGTACCACTTCTATAAGGTCTAAATTCATACCCATGCGGGTGATACGCTAATACGAGTCCGTTCTTCTTTAAAATCTTACCTGCTTTATTGAATACTTCTGTCGCATGTTTTGTTTCCTCAAGATCCCACTTGTTATCATCATGAGGTACCCATGCACACATTACATATTTAGCACCGAAATCTTTTGCATTTTTTATAACCTTGTCCACATCATTCTCCAAGTCGTCAAAACCAGCACCTATACTAACCATCTCTAGATCATTTTCAGCTAGTAAGGCTTTAAAATCCTCCAATGGCATATCATAAGTTTCGCCACCTTCGATTTTGGTTATTCCCCATTCATTGATCAATCCTAGGGTGTTAGAAACATCCATTTTAAATTGATTTCTAAGACTATATAACTGTAAACCTACCTCTTGGGCTTGCGCTAAAAAACCACTACCCAAAAGGATAGTGGCAATCATTACTTTTTTTATCATCGTGATATTAATTACGTAAGTAAATTTCCTTCGTCATCCCATTCAGCCATTACGTTACGTTGACTTTGGTCTACACATTTTGCAATCCATGCTGGGTCATAGGCTACACCATGCTGATCAAGTACATCTTGCGGTACACCATCCCAAACATTAGGTGAATTTCCTTTATATCCTAAATCTGCAATACCTACTTTAGAAGTATAGTAACCTGTAACAGTTAGGCCACGCATGGTATAGAAAAATTGAATTTCTAATGGTTGCTCGCTTAAAGGTTTCTCAGTATCATGCCAGCAGATTTCATCACAAATTTGCTTTTTCTGTTCTAAGGTAGCCGACTTAAATTCTGTGCCGAACTCCGTATTACTTTTATGATCTAACCACATTAGACCACCTAATAATGTAGGTGCCATTTCTGGAATGTCTTTACCCATAAATTCTACAAGTGCCGGCACTTCTGCCTCTATCGGACCACCATGTGGCTCTTTTGGAGGAAGTATTACTACACTTAAAGCTGCAATGGTTTCCATCTCATGCTCGTTGAACAATTGCTCAGCGTTCAGTTTCTCTATACGATCCAATTCTTCTGGCGTTCTACCAAAAAACTTCTCACTACTGGTTGAAATTACCTCATCTACAGATTCGCCATTCTCAGTCTTACATGAATTGAAGACTAGCCCAGAGGTTGCCGCAGCACCACCAAGTATTAAAGTTTGTAAACTCTTTCTTCTATCCATCATCCTAAATATTTTGTGCCTTTAATTGTTCAATGATATAATCTGATGCTCTCCATGAAAGCGCCATAATCGTCCAAGTACAGTTCTTATCTGCTTGAGATACAAATACCCCTGCATCTACTATAAATACGTTGTCAGCATCATGTAACTGTTGAAATTTATTGGTCACCGATGTTTTAGGATCATCTCCCATTCTGGTTGTACCTACCTCGTGAATAATCTCACCTGGTTTGTTCAATCCGTAATCTTTGTCTTTACCTGGCTTGTCTCCTAAGTAATGACCACCCATATTATGAATAATCTCCTCAAAAGTATCTTGCATATGCTTCGCCTGGTTTACTTCGTATTCTGAATGCTTGTAATTAAACTTCAAAACAGGTATACCAAATTGATCTACTGTTGTAGGATCAATTTCACAGTAATTATCTTTGTAAGCGATTGCTTCTCCACGACCACCAAAACCTATTACAGAACCATAATATTTCTTTACATCATCACGTAAGCTTTCACCATAACCACCAGATTTTAATCCGAAATACTGGTTCATGGCATTCGGGTCCCAACCAAAACCGTAGTTAGGCTGACTCATGCCTCCCCAAACTTCAATATGATATCCTCTTGGAAAATTAAGTTTAGAGTTATCGCCCCACCAAGGTGAATAAACGTGCATACCACCTACTCCATCTTCGTTGTAAGATGTTTTTCTATTCATTAATCCTGGTATAACACCTGAAGCACCTGAACCTGTAGAATCATGTAAATATCTACCAACAAGGTTACTACTATTACCTAACCCGTTAGGGTGTTGCTTACTCTTAGAGTTTAAAAGTATACGTGCAGAACTACATGCAGATGCAGCCAATACCACTACTTTACCTCTAAGTGTATATTCTTTTCTATCTTCTTTGTTGATATAAGATACACCTGTCGCCTTACCTTCTTCATTGGTAAGCACTTCGCGTACCATTGAGTTCACAAACAGTTTTACCTGTCCGCCACTCTTTTGAGCCGGAAAGATCAAACAACTACCTGCTGAGAAATCAGCATATATTTGACATGATCTACCGCATTGCCCGCAATAAAAACAAACGCCACGATCTTCATTAATTCTTTTGGTCAACATAGAAAGTCTACCTGGTATAACCGGTACGTTTGACTTCTTTGCGCCATTGATATAGAATAATTCGTGCAATCTTGGTTTCGGGGGAGGAAGAAAGAATCCGTCAGGATCGTTTTCTCTACCTTCATTGGTGCCAAATACACCAATTAACTTGTCTAATTTATCGTAATATGGTTTAACATCATCATAACCTATTGGCCAATCATCGCCATGACCATCACGGGTTTTTCCTTTAAAATCTTTAGGTCCGAAACGTAAAGAAATACGCCCCCAGTGATTGGTTCGTCCTCCGAGCATTCTTGCACGCCACCATTTAAATTCAGTTCCTTCTGCATGTGTATATGGCTCTCCTTCTACTTCCCAATCTCCCCATGACATATCCCATTCACCAAAAGCTCTATCTGTACCTGCTCCTCTTCTTGGAGAATCATATGGTTGTTTTAATTGAGTCATGGTCTTTGGATCAGCTGGATCAAAAAATGGACCCGCTTCAACAACAGCTACATTTAAACCTGCATCTGCCAATTGTTTGGTAGCCATACCACCACCAGCTCCTGAACCTACGATGATAACATCAAAGATTTCTGAGGATTCCTTTATCTGCATAATTTGAAATTAGTTATTGATTACAATTTAACTATTTATTAAAATAAGAACCTGTGTTTTTAGCTGAATAACATTCGTTACTGGACGGACGGATACTTTTTAAGCATATTAGTCCGTTTTGGGCAATTTTGTTATTCGCTTATAAAAGTAGAAGCAGGCAAACCTGCCGTATTGAACAAAGTACTAATGTCTGTACTTTTAAAAGCATATCTAACCCCTGTCGGATTCTTCACTTCTTTTGAGCTTACGATTACTTCATTATTCTTCAGTTTTGCCTTCGCAGAAAACCATTCTCCTGCAGCATTTGAAACTTCAAAAAGTGTTATTTTCTTTCCTTTATTATATAATCCGTCAGCGTGAGTGAACTTCACTTTTAGCTGATTGCCGTCTACTTCAAAAGATTCGTAAAGCGGACCATAGACTTCTGTATCGGCTAATAAACCGTAGTGATTTTTAAGTGCAATATTCGCCAATCGTAAACCTACATCTTGTTTGTTTAAAGGGTGAATATTTTCGGTCGTACAAATATCACTGGTCATAGCCATGCCAGTATTTTTCAACGCCAAAGTTCTTCGTTGTTGGTCGCGTACCATACCACCCGCAAACTCTTGATCGTATTTAAATGGCGCTATTTGTACATAGTAAAATGGAAAATCGTCATTCCATTCTTTACGCCAAGAAGTAATCATTTTACTAAAAAGATCTTGGTAGCTTTCTGCGTTTGCCGTATTAGCTTCGCCTTGATACCAAAGTGTTCCTGCAATTTTAAACTTGGTCAAAGGTGCTATCATACCATTGTACAAAGTAGATTTCTCTACCGTCACCCATTTATTTGGTTCTACTTTTTTGTGCGCTTCGACCAATTCGGGGTGTGCCTTAAATACAGACGCCGGAGTCCAGACTTCTGCGCTAGATGCTCCCCATGCGTTATCTATTAATCCGATCGGAATGTTTAATTCTTCTTGAACCTTTCTTGCAAAAAAATAGGCAACTGCACTAAAATCTTGCATGGTTTCAGGTGAACAAGCTACCCATGTACCATCCATATCTTCCTGCGGATACTTAGCTGTTCTTTTTGCAACCGTAAACAATCGAATATTCGGGTAGTTAGCATTATCAACTTCAAAATCTCTATTCGCAATTTTACTGTTTGCACTCCACTCCATATTACTTTGCCCAGAGCAAAGCCACACCTCACCTACCAACACATCTTTCAGGGTAATTTCGTTTTTACTACCCTTAAATGTTATTTGAAACGGTCCGCCTGCTTGTGGAGTTTTTACAATTAGCTCCCATTTTGCATCATTACCTGTTTTAACGGCTACGGTCTCATCGTTCCAACTTGTATAAATTGTAAACTCTTCATTGGGGTCTGCCCAGCCATAAAGCAATACATCGCTTTCTCGTTGCAAAACCATTTCATTAGAGAATATTTTAGGTAGTGTAATTTCAGCCTTGGCAAAAGTGGTAACCACCAGGCACAGCATCATCAGGATAAAACGTAAATTCATTGTATGTGATAAAATTTTGATTTAAATATACCTATTTATGCCTCATATTAACAAATTCATAATCATTGAATATTATTTTTAAAGGATTTGTTATCTTGACTCTTATAATTATGATATTCATAAGCTCCTAAAAACCAACTTGTCATGCCTAACCAACCTCTATCCATTAAAAGACGAAATTTTATTAAAGCAGCATCGGCATCACTACTATTTACTTCTTTACCTTCTTACGCATTTAAATTTTTCGCAAACGAAAAGCCAAAAAGAGTAGCTCTTATTGGTACTGGTTGGTATGGCACAAGCGATTTATTACGTCTTATTCAGGTAGCAAATGTAGAAGTGGTTTCGCTTTGTGATGTAGATACAAATCAATTAAATACTGCAGCACAATTAGTTTCTGAACGGCAAAAAAATGGCAAAAAACCAAAACTTTTTTCTGATTATAGAACCATGCTACAAAAGCATAAACTAGATATTGTTCTAATAGGCACACCCGATCATTGGCATGCCTTAACCTGCATTGAAGCACTTAAATCTGGAGCTCACGTTTATGTTCAAAAACCGATCAGCGTAGATGTTATGGAAGGTGAGGCAATGGTCGCTGCTGCTAGAAAATATAACAAAGTAGTTCAAGTGGGTACACAACGAAAAAGTACGCCGCATCTTGTAGCGGCTAAAAAGCAAATTATTGATACCGGATTGTTAGGCACCATTGGTCACGTAGATATGAGTTGCTATTATCATATGCGGGCAAATGGGAATCCGCCAGAGCAGGAAGTTCCCGATTTCTTTGATTATGAAATGTGGACAGGTCCCGCACCTATGAGACCTTACGATGGTCTACCCCACAAAAGATGGTGGCGTACGTTTCGAGAATATGGAAACGGAATTACAGGTGATATGTGTGTACATATGTTAGATACCGTTCGTTGGATGCTCGATTTAGGATGGCCCAAACGTATTAGTTCTGAAGGCGGAATTTTTGTTCAGAAGGATGGAAAATCGAACATATCTGACACCCAATCTGCCGTATTCGAGTATGACGACCATAATTGCAATTGGCAACATAGAACATGGGGAAACCCAGATGATACAGATTACCCCTGGGCTTTTAAAATATACGGAGAAAAAGGTGTTCTAATGGGCGATGTGATGAAAGCGGAATTTATACCTGTAGATGGTAGTGAAATTATTCGCTTTGATGTTGTTTATGAGAAGGAGATATACCCTGAAGATCTTACTGAAAAAGACATAGAATTGCATGCTGCACCCGCTACTCGTAGGCATATGACAGATTTCTTGAATGCGATTCAAAATAATACCAAGCCTGTTGCTGATATTGAAAACGGACACATTTCTACCGCTAGCTGTATTTTGGCAAATTTATCGATGGATTTAAAAAGGCCTTTAATATATGAGCCAGAAAGTAGAACTGTTTTAAATGACCCAGAAGCTACTGCATTATTGCAACGAGATTATCGTGGCGATTGGAAGCATCCACACCCAGATTCGGTCTAGTTTATTGTAGTTTTTTGGTGGAATCTCTTACCAGCAAACTGGTTTTTACAACCTTAGTCTCATAAGGCAAACCAGGGTTTTTAATTCTGTTAATCAAAAGTTTAGCTGTTTGCTCGCCTATATATTTACCATGCTGACTCACCATGGTTAGTGACGGAGTTACGTATTTAGATAACTGTCCGTTTGTAAAGCCAATAATTGAAATATCATTTGGTACGTTATACCCTCTTGCCTTAACTACTTCTAAGACTTGAACGGCAATTAGTTCATCGATACCTATGATACCATCTATGGTTTTATAATTCAGTAAAAAGGACATCAATAAATCTAAATCATCTTTTATGGTAAGGTTGATAACCAGCTTAGGATCAAAAGGAATATCTAATTCTTCTAACGCTTTTTTATATCCTAAAAGTCTTAATTTACCTACACTTGAACTAGATATAGGGTTAACGACCGCTATATTTTTACAACCTATATTTATTAGGTGTTTAGTTATTTTATACCCTGCCTCTAAATCGTCAACAACGACCTTGTCGCATTGCACGTTTTCTGAAACTCTATCAAAAAGTACTACAGGAATATCGTTATTAATTACATCGATTAATGCTTCGTGCGTGTCTTCGTTCTGACTTTCTTCTGCTAACGACATAATTACGCCATCTACAGTACCCGCGTCAAAAAACTCAAGTGTTTTCGTTTCTTTGGCACTAGATTCATTACTGATACAACTAATGATATTATAGCCACTTTCATTGGCTACCTTTTCAATACCGTATAGAACTTGAACAAAAAAGTAATTTAAAATATTGGGTACGATTACACCAATTGTCTTGGTACTCTTATTCAATAAGTTAAGTGCTAATCGGTTAGGCTTATAATGCTTCTCTTTAGCGTAGGCCTGAATCTTTATCTTTAGGTCATTACTAATTTCGTGACTATCATTTATCGCTTTAGAAACGGTAGAGATAGAAACACCAAAATGCCCGGCAATATCTTTTAGAGTTACTTTTTTCATAATTAATACTGCAAAAGAACAGATTTAAATTGACATTTAAATTATTCGTAAAAGCAAACTGTCCCTAATGGTAAAACCAAGGGACAGTTATCTTCATATTTTATAAATTCCATAACCCAAATTACCAATGATTATTGGTTAAAACTGGGGAGATACAACTTATATGTATTGATTGATGATGTTCTCAAACAATTCTTGCTTACCACTCTGTAATTCTAACTCACCATTTTCTTTGGCGATATTGTAAAGATCTTTCATATCTAACTTACCGTTTTCAAAATCTTTTCCTTTACCAGAATCAAAAGAACTGTATCTGTTTTCACGTAACTTATTATATGATGACGATTCGATAATTTTATCTGCAGTAATCAATGCTCTTGCAAATGTATCTGCACCACCAATATGTGCGTGGAACACATCTTCTAAGTCCGTACTGTTTCTTCTTATTTTGGCATCAAAGTTTACTCCGCCACCTTGTAATCCGCCAGCAGCTAAGAATACCAACATTGCTTCTGTTGTTTCTTGAATGTTGTTAGGGAATTGATCTGTATCCCATCCATTTTGGTAATCACCTCTATTAGCATCTAAACTACCTAACATACCAGCTTTTGCTGCTACAGCAATTTCATGTTGAAAAGTATGCTGTGCCAATGTTGCATGGTTCACTTCGATGTTTATTTTAAAATCGTTCTCTAGACCGTACTCTTTTAGGAAACCTATTGCAGTAGCACTATCAAAATCGTACTGATGCTTCATTGGCTCCATTGGTTTTGGCTCTATAAAGAAATTCCCTTTAAACCCTTGGCTACGCGCATAATCTCTCGCCATAGTCAAAAACTGACCCATGTGATCTACTTCGCGACCTAAATCTGTATTCAATAAAGACATATAACCTTCTCTACCACCCCAGAAAACATAATTCTCACCACCTAAAGCGATAGTTGCATCTAAAGCCAATTTAATTTGACCACCTGCTCTTGCCAATACATTAAAATCAGGATTGGTAGAAGCACCGTTCATGTATCTTGGGTTTGAGAAACAGTTAGCCGTACCCCAAAGTAATTTCTTACCAGATTCTTTTTGCTTCTCTTTTAAGTAGTCAGTTATCGTTGCCAATCTCTTTTCAGATTCTGCAAATGTTGACCCTTCTTGAATTAAATCGAAATCATGAAAACAATAGTAATCAAATCCTATTTTATCAAAGAATTCAAAAGCTGCATCTGCCTTATCCTTAGCTGCTTGAATAGCATCTGATGATTTATCCCACTCAAAACTCTGTGTACCAGGACCAAATGGATCTGAACCTTGACCACAGAAGGTATGCCAGTACGCCGTTGAGAACTTAAAGTGATCACGCATAGTTTTACCAGCTACTACTTGATCAGGATTGTAGTATTTGAAAGCCATAGGATTGTCAGATTCCTTGCCTTCAAATTTAATTTTGTCTATTCCTTTAAAATATTCCTTGTTTGCCATTATGTTGATTTTATAAGTTGTTCAATATTAATTCCAATTCTTTTTTCCAAGTTGCATAAGCTTCTTGGTATGGTTTTTTATCTTTCTTCGGACTAAAAGTCATTACGTAATCATTATCTAAAATTGCCTTACCGAATGCTTCAAAATCGCCTTTGTATAAGTTTGCCGCTCTTGCCGCGCCAATTGCCCCAGTGGTATCATAAATTTCAATATCATACCCTATTAAGGTTGCCACGGTATTCGAAAATATTTCTGAACGAAAAAGGTTGTCGTTACCGGCACGCATCACGTTCACTTTAATTCCGTCAGATTCCATGATTTCCATTCCGTAAACAAAAGAAAAAGCAATACCTTCTAATGCAGAACGACACAAATGACCCTTACCGTGATTGTTTAAATTTAGGTTGAGAATTCTTGTACCTACTTCTTTACTTTGTAGCATTCTTTCGGCACCGTTACCAAACGGAATCATAGCAACGCCATCTGACCCAATTGGCACCTCATCTGCTAACGTATTCATTTCTTCATAAGAAGCAACATCGAGGTTGTTTAACAACCATCTGTACTGAATACCCGCACCATTTATACAAAGAAGCTTACCAATTCTAGCTGGTTTACCTGGCGAATAATTTACATGTGCAAAGTTGTTTACACGAGAGCTTTCTTTTACCGAAAGGTTATCTGTTACGGCATATACCACACCAGATGTACCACCCGTTGCAGCAACTTCACCAGGGTTAAAAACATTTAAAGTCAAAGCGTTATTTGGCTGATCGCCTGCTCTATATAGTATTGGAGTATCTATGGAAAGTCCGCTTTCTGTCGCCCCTTTTTCATCTACTTTAGATTGTACCGAAAAGGTATCAACGATATCGGGAATCATTTCTTTATCTAATCCGTATTGATCTAATACCAAATCAGCAATTGTATCTTTCTTGAAATCCCAAAAAATGCCTTCTGATAGACCAGAAACGGTAGTATTTACCACTCCCGATAACTTGTAAGCGATATAATCGCCCGGAAGCATCATTTTATAAATCTTCGCGTAAATTTCAGGCTCGTTTTCTTTGACCCATTTTAACTTAGACGCGGTAAAATTTGAAGGTGAATTTAATAGATGGGTATCACAGGTTTCTGCACCTATTTCTTCATAGGCTTGTTGACCAATGCCTACTGCCCTACTATCGCACCATATTATAGATTTTCTTAGAGAGTTACCTTCTTTATCAATAAGCACTAGACCGTGCATTTGATATGATATTCCGATACCTGAAATATCAGATTTACTAATACTTTCTTGTACACATAATTTGTCGATGCCACTACAAACGTAGTTCCACCAATCTTCCGGACTTTGTTCTGCCCAACCGTTTTTTACAGCTTCCATAGACATTTCTGTCTCAGGCTCTGTAACTACTCCAACACTTTTTCCGGTTGAAGCATTTACCAAAGCAATCTTAATAGATGAACTTCCGATATCTAATCCTAAATGGTACATAAATAGTATAAATTGGTTTGCTGTAATAAGTTAAACCAAAAATAGTTACTATACCGACCATTCAATATTTGTACTACGAAATATTATCGTAAATAGAATTCGTAGATATTGAATATTCTTACTAATACTTTTTAATATATTGATTATCAGTTATTTAAATTCATTTTAAAAAATAATTTATCTTCGAAAAGGTTTTCGTACTACCCTAACAATCAATACTTAACAAGTAGCACTTTAATACTGTTCTAGCTGATTTTGAAGCTGCTCTATTTTAGAAAGTGCCTCTGATTTAGAGTTTACATCTAACTTTAAATAGATATTCTGAATATGAAAATTTACCGCACTGGGAGTTACAAATAGCTTTTTCGCAATCATTTTATAAGTTGCTCCTTGACATAAAAAGTCTACAATTTGATTCTCTCTTTCAGAGAAAAAGGCAAATGTCTTTCTATGAAAATTACTAATGATTTTCTTAACAATATCATTGCTCATAGCGGCACCTTCTTTCTCCATACTACGTAATGCATGCTCTAATTTATCTAAGGTCAACGGCTTTGTCAAATAACCGTTCGCTCCTTTTTTAAAGGCATTTTTTATAATATCGAAATCATTGATTTCACTGAACATGATGATTTTTACTTCCCAATCTTTTTTCTTGAAAAGTTTAATGGCATCTACCCCATTCACATCATCCAAATCAATTTCTGAAAGTACAATATGAGGCTTGGTAAACTTATAATCTTTAATGGCATCTTTGGCAGATGTATAGCTGCCTACCACTTCATAACCATCGATTTCTTCGAAGTGATTTTTATAAACAGAATGTAATGAGGTATCTTTTTCTAATACTATTATTCTAATGCTTGAATTTTTCATAATCTCCATAGTTTTTGAAGCTATCATTCTAAAATAGAACAATAACTACAGTTAGTTTTGAGTAATTTCAATCAACTTTTACAAGGATTGAATAACTAAACAATAGACATGTATTATGAACTAATAGTGTATGCTATACGTTCACTTTTACATATATAATGACAAATAATGCCTTGAAGAACAATCAAAATATTTAGATCGTACTTCGCAATTGTTTAGTAAAAATTAAATCAAAAACGGATTACCGCTAGTGAATCAATTCTGAAAACTGTGGCGTTTGCCAAACTTTGGATTAATGAGATTTCGGAGTTCTAAAATGATAGAAATCTTGTGAAGAAAAAAATGTGTTTTGAAACCGGAATTTAGTAGGTAAAATTCATTCATGGTTGTGGGGGGATTTGGGGTTATACAATTGGGTTTGAATCTATTTGGTGATCGAAATATAGATATTAATGTAATATACCCGTTGAAAACATAAGAATTTTCGTTCAAATACAACCTTTTTATAAAAAATAAGGTAATTCATCGATAGTTAACGTAAAGTTAAAACCGAGAATCACCACCAATGTAAACCAAAAAATAAAGGAGGGAACCCAGTTATCCCCCCGGACAACAACCCCTCCTTTTATTGACAATTCAAATCAACCATATAACCGTAACGGTTTATAGATTTTTAATATGTTACTCTATACTTATATCATCATCTTCAAAAGTATTAGATGCAGTAGCCGTTGTTTCGCTTACTTGCATAATCCATTTCTCTTGATTGTATTTTCCATTTAAATCTGTACTTGCTGCCATTTGTGCATCGTTCTTGTAATCGTAATCTGCTAAGTACACATAATACAGACCGTTTTCTTTATTGTAAAATTGCTTTGGATCTAATCCTTTTTCGCGCAAATCTTTCATAAAAGCATTCATATACTTTGTTTGACTATATACATTTGCAATTACATAGTAACCAGAATTCATATCGATAACATCAGCATCTACCATCATTTTCACCGGTAATTCTTTAAAATTATCTCTTGTAGACGGAAATTCTTTAAAATTGGCTCTTCTTGAAGAAGTGGTCGTTGCAACTGTTGCTGCTGTAGTTGTGGCAGCAAAAGCATTTGCAGGTTCTGTTACAAAGTCAATAGCATCATTATTTAAATCATTAGATGCATAAGAAGTGTTTTCTTCTACACTAAAGTCTTGTAAAGAGCTCTTGATCGTGGTATCAATATCATTACGTAACATTCTAACAATTAATTCAAATCGTTCTTCAAATGCTGCTATTCGTTCAATTTCAATAGAATCTTGACGTAGAATCAACTCATCTAAAATAATTTTGTTCTCATATGCTAAACTACTTCCCGAAGCCGTAGAAGTTGCATTAGCTGATGCATCTTGTTTTTTACGACCCGATTTTCTAGCGCTATCTCTTTCTTCAATTAAATGAGCTATCTGCTCTTCATAATTACGTACTATATTATCTATTTGATTGTCTGATGAGTTATCGGCAACTGATATCGCCAAATCATCATCTTTAAATTTGTATGCTAAAGTGATTTCATGATTCCAACCTAAATTGGCATCTTCACTTGATAAGTCTTTCTCCATTAAATAACCTAAAGACATTTTATCACTTAAGTTAAAACCAACACCTGCCGCTACTCCATACTCTTCATCTACCGTTGTTTGTAACCATCCGTAGTTTGGCATATCTAATAATAACGATCCAAAGTAATATAAGCTACCATCATAATTCTGACCCACTTGCGCCATTGGCATTAAACGAGCATCTGTAAAAAGACCCCTTGAATGCTCAAATGAGTGTGTATACTGAACAGAAGCCTTTACACTCTTTGTAGACAATTCGGTTAAAAATTCGTTCGTTGTTTGATTGTATTTAAAAAGGTCTTCTGCGTAGAATCCGAAATCGAATTTACCTAACGATAAGTTCATACCTGGTTGTATGGCAATTTTACTTTCTTTTCTTGCATCTGCCAATTGAGGGTCTTCTTCACCAACGATTATTCTATTTTTATCTAAACCTTGATTAAAATAGGTAACGTTCGCACCAAAGGTTAATACCGACTTCGCTCCTAATCGTACTGCCGATGCGTAGTTGGCATTAAAACCAAATTCTTGAACAACACCAGACCATTGACTGTAAACACCAATACCTACAGCAGTATGGTCATTTAATTTGTTGCTAAATCCTAGAAAATAGTTTTGACTATTATCATCGAAGGTTGCATATTGATTTCTGTGTAGAATGTTTAAATATGATTTGTTCTCACGTACCAATGAAAACGTTGGGTTTATAAAAAACCTATTGAAGAATAATTGGTTGTGGTACGTACTGCTTGATCCTAAGTTTGCATTGGTTTCTTGACCTTTTACTGTTTGGACAAGAGCCAATAAGAATAAAGCAATAAGTAAACTATTGATTTTATACGGACTTTCCATAACGATTGATTTAAATGATTAGAATTGAATTTGTCAAATGAATTGGGGGAAATGAATAATGGGTGGTTATTCATCTTCGAAAACAGAACTTGAATACTGCGTTCGTCTATCTGAGTTAAAGGCTTCTAAGAAGCGATCGTCTCTATCTTTATCATTTATAGGCTTATCACTTAAATTAAAAGCTACATTTTGTGTATGCTTGCCTTGTGCCATTCTATTAGACACTACATAACCAGAACCATCGCTTTGTAAAAGGTTTACCGAGTACTCGTCATATGAGCTATTAATGGTATTACCCATGTTTACAGCTAGACCAACACTACGTTGCCCAACTTCTACCATGTATACATCTAAGCCACCGTAACCATCTCTACCGTCTGACGCAAATACCAAACTACCATTCGAAACAGGATTTGGAAGAACGTCATTCTTTGCTGTATTTACTTTTGAACCTAAGTTTTTCGCTTGACCCAACATTCCGTTTTTTTGAATTGTTGCTACATAAATATCATACTCACCAAATGTACCTGGCATATTAGATGCGAAAAACAAACGACTACCATCTGGCGAAATTGCCGGATGTTTTGCAGAGTAATCACTAGGGCATACAGCTACTTCGGTAATTTTCTTCCACTCACCACCAACTTTATCGGCTTTGTAAATTTTGTGTATTTCTTTCTTTTTTGAGAACATACCTGTTGTAGGTTTTTGGTATGTTGTTTTACTGTAGTAGGCAGTATTTCCGCCATTTGTTAACGCTACCGGTGGGGCATATTCACCAGTAGTTTTTACAGGGGCAGCATTATTTGCCGCAAACTCTTTAGTAGTACCTTGATCATCCCAAGGTAAAAAGTTTCTTCTGTTATTAGAGGTAAGACGAGATGGCACAACTGCGCGTGTCATTTTATAATCATCTTTAACTAACTCTGTCCAGTTTTCATCTGCTAACTCATTCTGTACTTCTTTACCTAATTGAGAAACGGCATGGTCAAATCTTTTCTGATAGCTTCTTTTTAAAGTACCATCAGCAGAGATTTCCATCAATCTACCATACCAGTATAATGCATTTGCATATTTTTTGGTCAGGAAATTAGCATTACCTAAATCTTCAAAGATTTCTGCATCAGAAAAACCAAGTGTCTTTAACTGATTATAATTCTCTGTACGGTTGGTTACTTCTTCAACCTTTCTTTGTTGAAAACTTGTACCGTTGTCATTGTAGGCCAAATCTTGGCCATAGCCCATGGTTGCCATGCAAGCAAACAAAAGGCTGATTTTAATTGAATTGTTCATGTTACTAGATTTTGGGGATTAATACTCCAAAGGTCTTGCAACTCATTCAATTGGTTATTAATAAAAATTCATAGGTTTTTAAAAATTTGATAAACTATTCAATAGATAAATCACTATAAATACCTTAAAATCAATTATTTAAATAAAATATTGAATTATTTTCGAACCTGTTTATTTTTTCTTTTATCTGAAATGTAGGTGTACCCTAAATATGCCAATTGTAAACCTACAGCTGCCATTTTCAATTTTCTACTTCTTACTAACATTTTCGCTACTCCAAATAGTGGTGATAATCCCATAATCTCATTTTTATTGTTCCCGTCCAAAATAATATTAAACCAAAATTAAACTTAGCTCTATCCGTATAAAATATATTCTAAAAACCATAAGTAACACTAATGATTACGGTAGTTTACAAATTATTGAATAGAGCAAAACAACTATTTTTTATAGCTAAGCTTACTGCTTTAATGCCTGTATCTTAGTAAAAGAAAATTTATTTAATCAAAGGCGTTAGCGCCTTATAAAATTTAAAATATGAATACTGATATAGCAAAAATTGAAGACCATTTAAAAGACTTGGTAAGTAAAAATGAAGATGCCATCAAAGGATTTGAAAAAGCATCTGAAAATTCTAAACAAGTAGGAATCAAAAGTTACTTTGAGAAAAAAGTTATTGATCGCATGCAGTTTTTAAGAGAACTTAGAGCATCGGTGCCAGAATTAGATTTAGGTAGCGTAGAAATTGAAGGTAGTGCAGCCGGTACATTACATAGAACTTGGATGGATGTAAAAGCATTTTTCGCAGAAGATAATGACGAAGCAATGTTAGAAGAAGCTGTTAGAGGCGATAAAGCTGCAATTAATGATTATGATAATGCACTTGCAGAAGTTATGATGCCACACCGTTTAAAAGAAATCATTAGAGCGCAAAAAGAATTTTTACAGAATGATCTAGAAACTACCGAAATTTTAGAGCATCACAGATAATAGAATCCCCTAAAAAGTAAAAATCCCTTGCAATTGCAAGGGATTTTTTTATGCTTATTAATAAGTTTTCAATTTGTCTTTTCGCTTTTTTAATTGGCGTTCTAACTCGCTCACAGACTCAATAACCGATTCTTCAAAATTTTGATTACTGGCTTCGGCAAAAATTCGTGGTCCTGGCAAGCTTAAACGTATGTTGCAAATCATGCCTGTTTCATCTGATGATGTGTTTTCTTGTTTCAAAAATACATCTGCTCGAATAACATCATCAAACTTCTTATGAAGTTTATTCAACTTCTCTTCTGCAAAACTTTCTAATCTTTGACTAGCGGTTACGCCGTCATATTCATAAATAATATCCATAATTTTCTTTTTATATAATAATCGAGATAAACCTCTAAATGAGGTTCATCTCGATAGTTCTTACTTAATTTTATAATTCTCTTATTTGTAAATGCTTACTTATCTACATTTACCATCCATCCAATTCCGAAGCGGTCTGTGCATCTACCAAAATGTCCCCATTCTCGCTCTCTAAATTCGTGGTGTACTTGACCGCCACTCGATAAATCGCTGAATAGTTGTTTTCCTTCTTCCATATCATTCGTGTCTACACTCATGTTAATCTGGTTACCATTGTTCAATGGTGTATCGGGCGAGGCATCGTATGCCATAAAGTGTACGCCTTTACCTTTTAACTCTGCGTGTTGTAATTTTTGACGGAACGATGATGGGACATCAATTTTCTTTTCCTCGTATGTTTGTCTATTCTTTATTTCTGCGTTGAACAAATTTGAATAGAAGCTCAATGCTTCTTGACAGTTACCGTTGAAGGCTAAATATGCTTGTATTTTCATGATATATTGTTTTTATACAATTTACCCATTACTCTAAATTCCCCTTGTCTTAAAACACTTAGTTATTGATGCATTTCGAAATGCTATTTTAATTTATTCTAACACTATCTTATTATCATCAATAAACTGAAAAAATGATAGTTTCTCATTTGACCCCGTAAATAGCAAATTTGTAGACAGTTCGAAAAGGTGTGCTTCGGTTTCAAAAAAGTGCATCATATAACCTGCTGTATTTACAAAAGCTACATACTCCCCTATTTCTGGTAATCTTGGTAGAGTAATTTTTCGTTTTAACAACACATCTCTTTCTAAACAATAGGCTCCGGTAAAAAATACATCAACAGACTCATCTTCCTTTACTTCTGAATTATACAACATATACGGATCCAATAGAAAATCGGAGCTAGAACTCATCATCTGGCTCATATTCATTTCTAAGCCCACCAACCATTGACCTTTGGCATCTTTTTTTCTATGGATGACTTTCGCTACCGTCATACCTACTTGATCTAATAAAGAACGACCTGGTTCAATACGGATTTCAATCTCGTTTTGAAGCAATAAAGAAGCCACCGATAATCCGGATGCATCATCCATAAAATCTAGCACTTCTCGCATAAAAGAACCTTTATTTATATTATTGAAATAAGGGTAGGTATTCAATTTTCCTCTCAGCTCACCATCTTCTAGTCTAAAACCTAGTCCATTATCATTAAAAGTAATATCATTATGCTGTGTTAACACAGCTTCCTTTAAATTTTTATTGAAGCTCGACCATTGCTTTTCATCCTCTAAATAGTTCATTAAAATACCACCACCTATATCAATAAATGAAACCGAATATCCTTTTTCTTTTAAGGTTGAAACAATCTTTATACTAGCTATTAAACTTACACTTCGCTGATAGGTAGAATAACTATCTAAATGAAAATGAAGTCCGGTTACTTCTAATAAATTAAAAGTTTTGTTCTCACCTACATAAGAGCCTATAAAATCAACAACCTCAACTACATCAAAGCCAAATCGACTATATAGCTTTTCTCCATCAACATTAAATCCGCTAATGCGAAAACCTACATTTGCTTTTTTACCAATTCTTGCAGCAACGGCTTGCGTTAACCTACACTCATCTTCATTATCTAAAATAATAGGTACGCCTGTGTTTATAGCTAACTCAATTTGAGCCTCTGTTTTTATAGCCGCTGTCAATACTAAATTTTCAGAATTTCCGCCCAACGATAATGACTGTTCCAATTCTTTAAAACTGGCAGTATCTACACCTATGCCCGACGCAAATGCTTGCTTTACCAAACCTTTAGATTTGTTCGCTTTTCTAGCGTAGAAAATTCTATATTTTAATCCGTACGATTCAAAAACCTGCTTGTAGCTTTCGCAATTTTGATTGAAAGACGGTAAATGATGTACGTTTATTGGCGAACCATAACGTTCAACCAACCCTCGTAACACTGCTTGATCATTGAACAGTTCATGCATCCAATTCGAGGTAATCGGTGTTAGTTCATTCTTAGGTTTTCCTTTATAGTACATTTTCTGTTCTATCATAATTTTCTGTTCTTCCATCTCTTTTTAAAATTGCAGTGCACGTTTCTTTTGCCCAGTCTGTTGCAAAATCGTTTCTAGTTCTTGACAAGGTGTCATTATCGCACGTGATACCTTCTGTTGGCGTACCATAAAAAGTAATATCCTTATTCACGATTCCTGTTCCCGAAACCGGATTTCCCTTGTCATTTATTTCTAAACAGCCAGGCATATAATTTGTATTCTCGAACTCACGTATAAGTCCGTTTTTACTTAAATTTTGATATAGTTCGTTTTCAAAGCCACTTTCTTTTGCTCTTGCTATTGTAGCATTTATCAAATAGTTTACTTCAGTTGCTTGCCCGTTTTCTACCTGTATAGTAAAATTATTGTTCTCACTATTTTGTGTGACATTTGCCGATTTTACATACGAGAAATCTAAAATTCCTGCTTTGCATAATGCTAATATTTTTTGCATATTCTTAACTGGTGGACCGTAAGACAATCTATTGAAGAGTCCGAAATAATAGGTATCGAATTCCTTTTGAGATTCTGCATCTAAGCCTCCAAAACTATAGAGTTCATTGAATATCGGACTTATTTTTCGCCACGTAGCGACTGCTGCCATAAACGGACTTTTATCTTCACCCAGTTTTGCTGCATCGATTAGAAACTCGACATAAACTTGTAGTACTACAGATGATAAAATAGGCTCGTCTTTAAACGGATTTACAATAGTTTCCCAATTGAAAACCGGAGTCTCAGGGTAATCTTCATGAAAATATTGAGCCTGATTTTCCATCACCGTAAAATCTTTATCATAGTAAAACTGATGTCCCTGGTTTTTGAACAAAACACTATAGAATGCGTAATAAAACTCCTTTTGTATTATTGGTAAAAGGGTACTATTAAAACTAATAGGTTTATTCCCTTTCAAGTCTTGAACTACTTCTTTTGTAAAAAATTGAAGTCTTGTTTCTAAAGTTGGTGAACCATTTCTGGGCACCATGGGCAAACCTGTTCTTGAGAACGTATATATTTTATAAGGCTCTTTTTCTGATGGAATATATTTTAAAATTCCCTTATCATTCTTTTTAAATGTACCTCCTTTACCCTCGGTCAATGCTAAAATTGCATCTATAGCGGTTAATCCGAATCCTTTTATAGCCACTAATGATTGCGGTGTAACCGGACTCAATTTTTGATCCGTCGGATAAATAAAATCAATCTTATGATCTGAAATTACACTTTCAGGTTTATGAGATTTAAAGGAATGGTGACCGGTTGTAAATAGAGCATTGTTACAAGCAATAACATCTTGCTCCCCGCTTTTCCTATCCGTATAAAATACTTGATAATTTTCGTTTTGCTTTATCATATCGGTAACCTTACCAATATGAGTAAACACCTTCACATTCTTTGGTAATTGTTCTAATACCAATTGATAACAATCTGCCAAATAGCTACCTACTAAAGCTCTAGGAGCATACTTACCCGCAGCTGCCTCGGCGTGACCTTTTGCTGTCAACCATGTTACAAAGTCTGGTGTAGAACTAGCTATTGAAAAAGGCTCTTTTAATACCCAACTATTGATATTACGGTTGGCATAATTCATTATTAAATACGCTGGCTGATCTGTTCTATATACATCGCCAGATGCCAAAAAAGCTGTGTTGTTGAAAATATGAACTTCTATCGACTTTAAAATTTTAGCTTCATTCAAATAAGCTATCAATCTTTCAAAACCATAAAAACCCTTAGGTCCGAAACCTATAATTCCAATCTTATATATTGTATCGTAGTCCATAAATTTATTTACCACCCACCAATTGGTGTAAATGCGTTTCTACTTTCTGGAAGTTTATTCAACAACCACTCTTTGTTATAAATAGTATCTAAATAGCGCTCTCCACGATCACATAAGAACAGTGCACAATTACTACCTTCTTCAATATGCTTACTATACTTTTTTACGGCACTGATCATACCACCAGAAGAACCGCCGCATAAAATAGATTCGTTTTCTAATAATGACCAACAGCCTCTTGCACAGTCTACATCATCTACATAGATGTAATCATGAATTTTATTCGTATCTAAAAATTGAGAAGGTACCCCTGCCCCATGACCAGGAATTAATCTTTTCAATGGCGGACCACCAAAAAGCACACTCCCTACCGCATCAACCGCAATAATTTTAGTGTCAAGATTGTTTTCATGAATATAATCTGCACAACCCATTAAAGTACCACAGGTACTGGTTGCCACAAATAGGTAATCTAACTTTCCATGTAGAGAATTCATCATCTCTGTCATCGTTTTATGATGCGTTAACGGATTGTCTTTATTGCCATATTGATTCGACCAAAAACTATTGGGTATACTAATTAATAGGTATTGAACCCTTTCTAATCTTGCTGCTAAAAAACCGCCATTATCTTTTGGTTCGGTAACTTTTTCTATGCGAGCACCATATGTATTCAGAATTTTTTCGGTGTGCGAATTTAATTTCGGATCTACTACCACAATCAACTTAAGACCATAATATAAACATGCCTGCGCCAAACCTACCGCCATATTACCTGAGCTAGATTCTATTACTGTATCTCCTTTTTTAATTCTACCATCAGCAAGAGCTTGTTGTAAAATAAAAAGTGACGTTCTATCTTTAATACTTCCGCCAGGGTTTGCAGCTTCTAGCTTACCAAAAAGGTTGAATTTATTTTGTTTAAAAATTCTATTGAGTTGTACCAAAGGCGTATTGCCTATAGTATTTATTATGGATTCAGAAACAGTTTCTGATATATGTTGCGTAATCATCGTCTAATATTTTTAATCAAAATGCCCTTTAAAAAGCATCATGTAATTCTGTGTGTTAAAAATACTTAGGTCACCATAAAAGGAATATCACAATAGAATTTTTAAATAACTCTTTTCGTTTTATATCCTAAAAGAAATCTTTGACAATCAATTGAAAGAACGAACGATGACCAACAAAAACTGGTTATAATCTTATCTCGTTGGATTTTAAAAATGAATAATAAAAATTTGATAATTTATGATTCATTGCTCCCATTTACTCTAAAAAAATTCCTAATTTCATGGGACTCAAACAAATAGGAAAAACGAATGGCAAATTTCAGTTTAAAAGTTAATGGACAAACCCAAGAAGTTGATGTAGATCCCACTACCCCAATGCTTTGGGTATTACGGGATCATTTAAAATTGGTAGGCACAAAATTTGGTTGTGGTATTGCACAATGTGGTGCATGTACCGTTCACTTGGGCGATAATGCTGTACGTTCTTGCCAACTACCAGTTTCTGCGGTAGGCGAACAATCGATTACTACAATTGAGGGACTTTCTGAAAACGGAGATCATCCGGTTCAAAAGGCTTGGTTAGAAGAAGATGTATACCAATGTGGCTATTGCCAGGCCGGTCAAATTATGAATGCTAGTGCCTTTTTAAAACGAAACCCTAATCCTACTGATACTGAAATTGAAGATGCTATGAACGGTAATATCTGTCGTTGTGGTACTTATACGCGAATTAAGAAAGCAATTAAAAATGCTTCAAGTATTTCTAACGCGTAATTATAAGCCCACAATTTTGGGATTTTAACCTTCAAAAAAAACACAAATGACATTCATTAAAACAACATATAATAGACGTTCTTTCTTAAAAAGCGGTTCGCTTGCCGGTGGCGGTATGATTTTAGGCTTCAGTTGGCTAGCATCATGTAAACCAACCCCTGAGCAAGTAAGCAACATACCAAAAGAATGGTTCGATATTAATAGCTTTCTTAAAATTGGAGATAACGGCATGGTGACGATTATGTCGCCTAATCCAGAAATAGGACAGAATGTAAAGACCTCTATGCCCATGATCGTCGCAGATGAACTTGGTGTAGATTGGAAAAATGTAATCGTTGAACAAGCGCCTTTAAATACCGATATTTTTCAAAGACAATTGGCAGGTGGTAGTCAATCTATTCGTGTTGGTTGGTCAGGTTTAAGAATGGCAGGTGCTACTGCAAGACACATGTTAGTTGCCGCAGCTGCCGATACTTGGCAGGTTGATGCTTCTGAAATTACAGTTGTTGCCGGAGTTATAAGTCACACCGCATCAAATAATTCAGCCGGATTTGGTGACATGGCTTCAAAGGCAGCAACGATGCCTGTACCTGAAGAGGTAAAACTTAAAGAGACAAATGATTTTGATATCATTGGAACGGATAGACGTAATGTTGATGGTCCAAATATTATAACCGGAAAGCCTTTATTCGGAATAGATATTCAAGAAGAAGGTATGATGATCGCCATGATCGTGCATCCACCTGCGTTTGGTATGACGTATAAATCGATGAATGCCGATGCCGTTAAATCTATGCCAGGTATTAAAGACGTTTTCCCTATTGATGTATATAAAGATGATACGGAGAAACAATGGTCTGATGCCGGTGGTATCGATAAGCTTGTAGCTATTGTAGGCGAATCTACTTGGCAATGCATGCAGGCTAAAAAAGCATTAAATGTGGAGTGGGAAGAATCTTCGGCTTTAGAAAGTACAGAAGGGCATGATGCAGCATTGACAAAATTATTGAACACTTCTTCTAAACAACCTGCTCGTAAAGATGGTAATGTAGCTAGTGCATTTAAAAAAGCAGATAAGGTTATAGAACGCACATACAGTGCTCCTTTTTTAGCGCACAATACTATGGAACCTATGAACTTTTACGCAGATGTTACTGCTGAAAGAGCTTTGTTCAACGGACCAATACAAACTCCTGAGTTTTTAGAAAAGACCCTGGCTTCTAGATTAGGTATGCCTGTGGAGAAAATTGATATTAAAATGAGCCGTATGGGTGGTGGATTTGGTCGTCGTCTATATGGAACTTTCGGTGTGGAAGCTGCGGTAATTTCTCAACACATGAAAGCACCAATAAAATTGGTGTATACACGTGAAGATGATATGACCCAAGGTACATACCGCCCAACATATAAAGTAAAGTATAAAGCAGGTTTAGATAAAGAAGGTAATTTAATTGCTTGGCATGTTAAAGGTGCGGGATCTAATGACGATTTGCTTTTTGAAAATAGATTTCCGGCAGGTGCTGTCGATAACTACCTAGCTGAAAAATTCAGTTTAGAAACCAATGTTACCACAGGGGCGTGGCGTGCACCACGTTCTAACTTTGTTGCCGGTGCAGAACAAGCATTTTTAGATGAAGTTGCTGAGACTGCTGGTAAAGACCCAATAGAATTTAGACTAGAGCTATTTGATAGAGCAATTAAAAACCCTGTTGGTGAACCTGAAAAGAACGATTACGATCCAGTGCGTTATGCAGGTGTTCTTAAATTAGTGAGAGATAAAGCTGGTTGGGACGGAAGTAAGAAAAACGGTGCCGCAAGAGGTGTTTCTGCTTATTACTGCCATAACTCTTATGTTGCGCAAGTTTTAGACCTAGCAACAGATACAAAATCACCAAAGGTTACCAAAGTATGGTGTGCCGTAGATTGCGGAATTGTCATTAACCCTATGGCTGCTAAAAATCAAATTGAAGGAGGAATCATCGATGGTATTGGTCACGCTACCTATAGCGAAATGACTTTTGAAGATGGTAAACCTCAACATAAGAATTTTGATACCTATCGCCTAATACGACATAAAGAAGCACCGAAAGAAATTGAAAGCTTTTTTGTGGATAATGGAATAGATCCTACTGGTTTAGGAGAGCCATCTTTGCCTCCGATTATCGGAGCTTTGGCGAATGCCCTTTATAAAGCTACAGGTCAAAGACATTACAATCAACCATTTATTACTGAAAAATCGGTAATTGGCTAACGCCCTTATGCTATTGTAAAATGAAAACGCCGAAATCTATGATTTCGGCGTTTTCTATTTTGTAACTACTGCTTATATTTTGAATCTTAAAACTGCTCTAAAATAGCTTCTAGAATCGTTATCTATGGTAAGTAGCGTGTTATTACTACCGTCTTTTAGTTTATTATTTAAATTGAAATTATAAGCAGCACGTAAATCTAATTGTAGATGATCCGTAAAATGATACTCATACTGTAGGCCACCATTTATTAAAGACATATTTATTATTTCTGCATATTCATTACCATTTACCAAAGCCCCATTTTGAATGTTCGAGGTAAAACCATCTAATTGTGTGTATAATTTGAAACGATGTTTTTCTGCAAGATGATACTGTAAATTAGACTTTGGAACACCAATATTAAAAGACCAGTCGGGTCTAAACTTTTTATAATAGCTAATGAACGGCAATGGAAATACATAGCCCCTATTTTGTGAATAGGATAATCCGACAATTAAACGAGATGGCTTATCTATATTATTTTCAAACTTTTTTATAAATACAACATCACCTGAAAAAACAAGATCTTCTGATGATAAATGCTTTGCTTCATCATTTGTACTAATACCAGGCTGAAGACGCACGCCCAAACGCCATCCATTTTTTAAAGGTTTTGTAAATCCTATGGTGAAATCTAAAAGTTTAAAATCATTTAATAAGTCCCTATCAAAAGGCAGCTCATCATCTTTAAAACGAAGATGAACGTTGCTATAATCAACTCCTAAAAATAAATACTGACCTTCTTTCTTGAGTTTTACTGGATAATTTACAAGAAATCTTGAGCGTGTATACTCTACATCTGATCCTTTATTAGGGATAAATGTAAAATCTAACCGTGCTAAATCGCTTAACTGCGCTTGCGTAGTAAAGCTAACTATGAAAAGAAAGAATAAAGGTAATTTAAACCGCATTTAATTTTAGTAGTAACTGTACTGAATAATGATAATGCAAGTACCGTCTTTTTATTGTGTTGATTTAGTGCTATTAAGCATAAATTTATCTTAAATAAATTTGATTTATAAATCTAAATCATTTGTTACACGGGCTAGCTCTTTTTCGAACAAATCTTTGGTAACCTCTTTTTTATAGAAAGGAACCATTTTATTCAGTTGAGCTTTACCAAACTTAGACTCCATTATTTCTGGAAAAGCTTTTTCCAATACATCTAACATAATCTTCACAGAAGTAGATGCACCTGGCGAAGCACCTAATAGACAGGTAATTCTACCATCTTTACTATGTACTAACTGAGTTCCAAACTCTAGAGAACCACCCTCAAACTCATCTTTCTTAATTGTTTGTACCCGTTGACCGGCAACCATTATCTCCCAATCTTCGCTTTTGGCATCTTTAAGAAATACTCTTAATGAATCCATTCTATCTTCAAAACTCATGGCTACTTGTTCTACCAAATATTTCGTTAGTGGTAAATTGTGCCAGAAAACTCCCCACATAGATGGAATATTATCAAAATTGATGGATTTTAATAAATCTAAATATGAGCCTTCTTTTAAAAACTTGGGACTAAACCCTGCAAACGGACCAAAAAGTAATTCTCTTTTTCCATTGATATATCTAGTATCTAAATGTGGTACCGACATTGGTGGATCTCCAATACCTGCTTTGCTATACACCTTGGCATTATGCTGATTAATTATATCTGGATTTTTACATACCAGCCACTCCCCACTTACCGGGAAACCACCATAACCATCCTTTTCTTCTATCTCTACTTTTTGTAACAATAACAAACTACCACCACCAGCACCTATAAAGACATGCTCGGAATCTACAGTATTCTTGACACCTGTATTTAGATTTTCCATTTTCACCAACCACTCTACATCATGATCGGGATCAATATCTTCTACTTCGGTATTGAACAACACCTTAGTATCATACTCCTTTTCTAGAATATCGAATAATTGCTCAGTTAGCGAACCATAATTCATTTCTGTTCCTCTATTAATTCTAGAAGCTGCCATAACCTCATCTTCAGTTCTGCCATGCATCATCAACGGAAACCACTCCTTCATTTTATCTACCGCTCTGGTAAACTCAATGGTATCGAACATGAAATGCTCTTTAAAAGCTTTATATCGATTTTCAAGGTAGTCGGCATTGTCTTTCCCTTTTACCCAGCTGTGATGTGGCACGGGGGTAATAAATGATTTTGGATCTTTAATGAGTCCTTCAGCTACCAAAAAAGACCAATATTGTTTAGAGGTTTCAAATTGCGTACAAATATCTATCGCCTTTTTTATATTCACATGACCCTCTTCATCTTCGGGTGTATAATTAAGTTCACATAAGGCAGAGTGACCTGTACCGGCATTGTTCCAGGCTGCAGAACTTTCTTGTGCTACTTTATCTAATCGTTCAACGATCAGCACTTTAAGATCTGGCTTTAACTGTTTTACCAATAAGGCTAACGTAGCACTCATGATACCTGCACCTACACAAATAAGGTCATATTCTTTTCTCAATTCCATTAAAATCAAATTTTATTACTGCTTTATACGCTTGAAAAGTTAACTATTTCTTTTGGTTAATTCTGAACGATGCCAAAATTAAAACCATTTACCAAAGACAAAAAGCAAGTCAATAGACCTGCTTTTTGTTCCTTTTTAATCGTAAATTTTAATCCAAAACAAACTTAAAGCCTGCGGTGACGATACTAGAACTAAACGTAGTATCTCTATCATATTTGTAGAACTTTAGATCTATACTTTTAAGACCGAGTTTCCAGATATGCATCTTGGTAAAAATATCTGTGTAGGAAACTCCCATTCCAAATTGGTTTGCCGAGTATTTTGACAAATCATAATCTGACGTATAAAAGGTATCGGTTGATACTGCTTCCTCATAACCAAAGAAATAATCAGCTGCAGATTGCTGATAATATCTGTAAGATGGATAAATAGTAAACTTATCGGTAAGCTTAATAGGTACCTCTACACTTGCCGTATGCGAGTTGATACCCCAATCATCATAGTAATAGCGATAGAAGCTTCTTACCACAAATGTTTCATTGATATACCAGTTTAAACGACCGCCTGCAGCTACTTTAAATCGACTATCTGGTAACTGTTCTATAGCATCTGCCAATTGAAAATTTTCAATAAACGAATCTGCTACATCGCTGAAGTACACACGTTGAAACGGAGTAGACAACAAACCATCTTGTTGAATAAAATCTAATGCCAATGAACCTTGGAGATTCTTACTCAGAATTTGTGAAAATCCTAATCCGACGGAATAAGAATTTCTTGATTCATCTGAAAACTCATTGAATATAGGAGCGTAATTAGTATTGCCCGTAATTGTATTATTACTAAAAAGCCCATTCGCTAAACCATTTGCTCCACTCGCGAAAGGTCTTAATTCTGATGGATATAAAGCATTCCATTTATCTAAATAAACATTTGCATTTACACTGACCTCTGTATTCTTTTCATTGAATAATTTTGTCAATCCGCCACCGAAACCTAAAGAGGTATAATCATATTCTCTGGACGCGGATACTTTACCTGAAACTATGGTATTTCTATCGTCTGAACTATGACTATAAGAACCAGATATACTTGCCCAAGTATCTGAACTAGAAGCACCAGAACTTGCTACAAACGGATCTGCTGGTTCGCCACCATCAAAAGGATCTACATTACTCGAAGAAGCAGATGTATATGCCGAAACACCAGCATCTATGGTAAGAACATCATCGTCGTTTAAAGGAATCGCAACTACGAACGTACCCGTAAAATCGGTTAACTCTTCGGTACCTAAACCGCCACTTACCGCAGCATTATCACCATCTTGTGAATAATAACTTGTTAAAAAATCTACCTCGGTAGTTTCTAAAACACGCTTTTTATAGGTCTTTACAGAATCTTGAGCTTGCTGTGCGTAGCTTATCGTAAATGCGAATAATGCTGCTACAGAAACTGTTATTTTTAATATTTTCATTTTGTAAATAATTGAATTCTATATTAATTACAGCCGCAGCCTCCACCAGTTTTTCCTCCGTTTGCCCCAACTGCCGCTTCTCTATACGAATGCATGGTCGTTAGATTGCGGTCTGCCTTTTTATCTTGCAAAACCATATCTGGATCATTAATATTTATTTTCTCATACTCTTTCAATACCGTACAGCTACTGAAAGAAGCAGCTATCAGGGTGAAAATTAAAAACTTCTTCATCATGATTTCTCTATTTCTATATTCTTTGATGTTATAATATTTCCTTTATCGTCTATAATAATACATTCTACTTGTGGCAGTTGCTCTATTCTATTTAAACCAACCTCTATACCCATAACAAATACCGATGTTGCCAACGCATCTGCTAATTCCGCTTTAGGAGCAAATACGGTAACACTAATAATACCCGTTGCCGGATAACCACTTCGAGGGTCAATAATATGGGTATATCTTACATCATTAAAATTTACATACTTCTCGTAATTGCCAGATGTTACCACCGCCCCATTGGTTATAGGTAACAAAGCAAAGACCTTGTTCTTATCCATAGGGTTGGTAATGGCAACCTTCCACTCTTTACCATCGGGCTGTTTTCCCCAGGTGTTCATGTCGCCAGATGCATTTATGATGCCTGCAACCACGCCTTTAGATTTCAACAAATCTTTTGCCTTATCTGCAGCGTAGCCTTTGCCAATGGCTCCGAAACCGATTTTCATTCCGGCTAACTTCAGAAAGACAGTTTGTTTCTCTTTATCTAAAACAATATTATGATAGCCTACTTTAGCAACAGATGCCTTAATGCTCTCTTCTGAAGGCATAACGGTCATGCTGCCATCGAACTTCCAAATTTTATCCATCGAGGCATAACTAATATCAAAAGCCCCATCGGTTAACTTAGAAATACCTATTCCCCTTTGTATCAAATTAAATAATTCAATATCAACTTTAACAGGTTTAATACCCGCATTTTTATTAATCTTTGATGTCTGCGAGTTTTCATCCCAAGAAGAAATAAGCTTTTCTATTCTTGTTATTTCGCTGATAGCCATATCGATATACTCATCTCCTTCAACAGGATCTTTAGCCACAACAGTAATGTCAAAACGGCTGCCCATTAATTTAACGGTGCGCTTATAGGGCTCTTGAGCATACAGTATACCAACAGCAAAAAATAATATTATGAGAGTTAGCTTCTTCAATCTATTTTATGAATGAATTCAATTCTTCGATATACTCTTTGGGTGTCAGTTTCTTGTAACTGGTTTCGCCATATACTTCACCATTGGCATTCATAACCACCACAAAAGGGAAAATTCCCTGTCTGTTATAACTTTCAGCTAATGCTTTATTCTTGTTCAATTGCTCTTCTGGCAATGCATTATTCTTTCTACGAGGAAAATCTGCTTGTAACATTACATAATGTTCTTCTGCATAGTCTTTAAACTCATCAGTAGACCATACTGCTCTATCTAATTTTATACACGGAGCACACCAATCTGAGCCTTGAAATACCAGTATAATCGGTAAATCATTTGTTTTAGCAAGCTTCTTTGCTGTAGTAATATCTGTATTCCAGTCTTGCGCTGTTATTGAACTCACACTTGCTACTGCAATTAACAGTAACACTATATATTTCTTCATAATCTATTTATTAAACGAACTTATACTATGTCAACTATTATACCAATACCTAACATTTTTTAGGACATATTTTTTACTTTATTCTCCTATCAGGCTAAACGCACCTTTTGATAAAAATTGTGCGTCTTGTTTAAAAGTCGATGAATTACTGACCGATGTCTTATTTTCATAACTACCTAAGGTCTTGACAGGTATTTGCTTAAAATAATATGTATCTCCTTTCTTCTCTTCTAAAAGCAGTACAAACGATTCGTTTTCAACCACGGCAATAGCATCAGAAGGCAGCGACATTTGTTTTGACGTTTCTGTAATAATATTCGCTTCTACGAACATACCAGTAAGAAAATTAGCTTCGTCTTCATTTTCTATATGTGCATGAACCTTTATCGTTCTATTTTCACCTATTGAGGTACCTACCAAATGTACTTCTGCCATATATACCTCTTTTGAAGCTTCTGGTATTCTAAATTCAACCACCTGATCTTTTTTTACTTTCATAATATCTTTTTCGAAAACCGAAAGTTCTAAATGAATGTGGTCATTATTAATGATCTCCATAATAGAAGTTGCAGGAGAAACATATGTACCTTTTGAAACATTTACGCTTGTAATACTGCCTTCAATAGGTGCATAAATTGAGGCTACCGAACTTATATTTCCTTTTTCTACTTGTTCTGCGGATATGTTCAACAGACCTAGTTGCTTCCGTAGTCCGTTGTATTTTGCGACTCCAGTTTTATATTCGCTCTCTGCTTTTAAAAAGCTTTTCTGAGATGTTATGTTTTCAGCTACCATAGTTTGCTGACGTTCGTATTCTGACTTCAAATAACCCAACTGTCCGTTGACTTCCATATATTGTTGCTGCAGGGACACAAATTCAGGATTTTCAATAGTAACCAACAACTGCCCTTTGCGGACTTTATCTCCAATCAATAAAGGGGTCGTTTTAATATAACCACCCATTGTTGCGCTTACCACGGCTCTATTTTCTGGTGGCACATCTATCATACCCGACGTCGTTACCATTACCGGAAAATCACTTTCAGTCATACTAGCGATCTCCATATTATTTTGGTCGAATTGTGCTTGCGTAATTTGAATACGGTCATCTGCTTGCACCTCAGATGTGCCATTCTCACTCGATTTGCTTGCCTTGTCTCCACAACTTATAATTATGCCGAGAATGAAAAGTGTAACTATTTTGTATATATATTTTTGCATGACGCCCTATTTATAATGTTAAGAAATTAATGTTTGTTGCGGTTTCATTGTACTCTTTCAACTTATCTAGATAGCCCAATTTTATATCATAGGCACTTTCTAAACTCTGTATATATTGATAGAAATCAATTTCACCATTTCTAAAACTGATGGTTGCGGTTTTCAATATTTCATCGGATAGCTCAGCGCCTTCATTCTCATAATAATTCAATGAGTTTTGAATCTGTACAATTTGTTGCCTCAAAATTTCTTGTTTCGATTTTATCTGGATTTTATAGGCAACAGACTCGGTCACTGCTCTTTCTTTGGCAATTTTAGATGCTTTGATTCTAGAAGCATTACCACTAAATAATAGCGGAATTTTGAGTCCTAATTGATAGCCTAAAAGATTATCGTTCAATTCTGAGTTTGATCCTTGAAAATAGGCTAAACTGATATCTGGCAGTAGTTGCTGCTTTTCTAGTTTACGCTCTGCAGCCATTAATTGCATGTTATTCTCATAATACACGGACTCAGGAGTAGCATCTACATTTATATCTTGAATGTCAATTTTCAAGTTCATTTCTTCAGAAATCACCAAACTATCTTCTGCCTGAATTAATTGCAACAAATTGGCATAAGACGCGGCAACATGTTGAATAGCTTGTTGATAGTCTAAATTGATTTTTCGTTGCTTAGAAGCTGCGGTTATTTTCTCTAAATAATTAGTTTCCCCCAGTTCAAACCTTCTCGCTGCTACCTTCGAAAAATTGGCATACAAACTATCAAGCCTTTTATACACTCTAATTTTTTCTCGTGCAATTTGATAGTCGTAATAACCTATCGTAACATCTCTAGTTAGTGCCTTACGCTGAATATCATATTCACTTTGCACTAAATTAGTCTTCACCTTATTGACCTTCTTTTCTGAAAAATATGCAGTCGGAAAACGAAAATCTTGCTGTACCCCAAATACCTTTAATGGCACATCATTAATAGCTAGATTATTTTCATCGTATTCATAATACACGTGTGTCTTATTGAACATAAATGCACTATTAATCAATGCTTCAGATTCATCAACCTTTAGTCGATCTGCTTTTAAACCCATGTTATTTTCAATAGCTAGGGGAATTAATTCATCGAGATTTTGACTTTTCGACTCTTGTGCCGATATACCAACAGATATAAGCAATGCTATAAAAGCAATACCATTTTGTAAAGTTGTTTTTGGTATTGGCTTTTTTGAATTTTCATGTTTATCGAAAATGGAATATAACACCGGTAATACTACTAAGGTTAATATGGTTGCCGTAAACAGACCACCTATAACCACTGTTGCCAAAGGTCGCTGAACTTCTGCGCCTGCATTCGTAGATATTGCCATGGGTAAAAAACCAAGTGCTGCAGCAGATGCTGTTAATAATACGGCTCGCAAACGATCTTTTGTGCCTTGTTTTATTAAATCGTCTAAACTATCAAAAGAATACTTTTTCAACTCTTTAAAATGCTCTATCAAAACAATTCCATTTAATACTGCTATACCGAACAGTGCTATAAACCCTACTCCTGCAGAAATACTGAACGGCAAACCTCGCATCCACAATAACAACACCCCACCTACCGCTGCCAGCGGAATTGCAGAATATATCATAAGGGCTTCTTTTACCGATTTAAACGCAAAATATAGTAATACAAAAATGAGCACTAATGCTATTGGTACAGCTACTAATAGCCGGTCTCTTGCACTTTGTAAGTTTTCAAATTGACCGCCATAGGTAATGGTATACCCTGCCGGTAATTTTACATTTTCATTTATCAGTTTTTGAACATCATCTACTACAGATTGCAAATCGCGATTACGGACATTTACGCCTACTACTGTTCGTCTCTTGGTATCATCTCTAGATATTTTTGCAGCGCCTTTTTTATATGTTATTTCAGCCAACTCGCTTAACGGAATCTTTCCTCCATCGGGCAAATCAACATAAAGGTTTTTAAGGTCATCAATATCTTTTCGTTTTGCCTTATCTAATCGCACGACTAAATCGAAGCGCTTTTCACCTTCAAAAACATTACCAGCAGTTTTACCAGCAAATCCCATAGAGACCAAATCGTTCAGTTCTTGAATATTTAAGCCGAAGCGGGCAATTTTTGCGCGATCATAATCGACACTCATTTCAGGCAAACCTGCAATCTTCTCTACACTAATATCTGCAGCGCCTTCAACATCTTTTATCAATGCTCCGATTTCATTTCCTTTTTTAGCTAATACATCTAAATCGGGACCGAATATCTTTATGGCAATATCTGCACGCACTCCTGTAATAAGCTCATTAAAACGCATTTCTATGGGCTGCGTAAATTCTACTTCCATACCTGGAATAATTGATAACGCTTCTTTGAATTTATCGGCTAGCTCATCTTTAGATTTTGCACTTGTCCACTCCCCTTTTGGTGCCAGTTTTATGATAACATCACTTTCTTCCATAGACATAGGATCAGTGGGTACTTCGGCAGCTCCAATTCTGGTAACTACCTGCTGAACCTCTGGAAAATTATCGAGTAAAATCTTCTCAATCTCAGTAGTAATCTCTACCGTTTTACTTAATGAAGTTCCTGTTTTTAATACGGGCTGAATTACAAAATCGCCTTCATCTAAAGTGGGTACAAATTCTCCACCCATGGTAGTGTATAAAATAGTAGCCCCTATGAGTAGTATTGCTGCAATGCCCAAAACCAATTTCTTGCTTTGCAAAGCCCAACTTATAATAGGTTCATACTTCTTATTCAGCCATTTCATTAAACGAACAGATATGTTTTTGTCCGATTCTTTTAATGGTTTTAAGAATATCGATGCAGCTACTGGTACATAAGTAAAACACAAAATCATTGCACCAATTAATGCAAAACTAAACGTCAATGCCATAGGCTTGAACATTTTACCTTCTACTCCGCTTAAAGATAGAATGGGGATAAAAACTATTAAAATAATCAGTTGCCCGAAAATGGCAGAATTCATCATTTTAGATGCTCCGTCAAAAGTGATTTCATCTTTTAAATGCTGCTGATCTGTTTTGGCTAAACTATTAATCTCGTGTTGCTTTCTTGTGATTTCAAAAGCTATAAACTCTACAATAATTACTGCACCGTCTATGATAATACCGAAATCTATAGCCCCCAAACTCATTAAATTGGCATCAACACCGAAAATGTACATGAGTGATAATGCAAATAACAAACACAAAGGAATTACAGATGCGACCACCAAACCTGATCTAAAATTACCGAGTAGTAATACCACCACAAAAATGACAATTAAACATCCTAGAATTAAGTTCTCGCTAACAGTGAAAGTTGTTTTGGCTATAAGTTCGCTCCGCTCTAAAAACGGATTAATATATACTCCCTTTGGCAAAGAAGTTGAAATTTCGGCGACGCGTTCTTTTACGGCTTCGATTACCTTTTTAGAGTTTGCATCTTTCAACATCATTACCTGACCCAGTACTTTCTCACCTTCGCCATTACCCGTAATAGCACCAAAACGAACTGCGGTTCCAAAGTCAACCGTAGCGACATCTTTAATATAAATTGGTAATCCGTCTTTAGTGGTAATAACAATATTTCGAATATCTTCCAAAGATGAAACCAACCCTTCTCCTCTAATAAAGAAAGCCTGATTCACCTTTTCGATATAACCGCCACCCGAAACACTATTATTAGTTTCTAACGCTTTAAAAACATCACTAGCAGTAATGTTCATGGCATTTAGTTTTTGGGTATTTATAGCAACTTCGTATTGCTTTAGAAATCCGCCCCAGGTGTTTACCTCAACCACACCGGGTATACCAGACAATTGTCGTTTTACAATCCAATCTTGTATAGTTCGCAGTTCAGTTGTTGTATACTCGCCCTTATACTCTGGCTCTACCTCTAAAACATATTGGTAGATTTCACCTAGTCCAGTTGTAATCGGTCCCATTTGTGGCGTACCAAAACCGGCTGGAATTTTCTCTGAAGCCGAAGCTATTTTCTCTGCTATAAGTTGTCTGGGCAAATACGTACCTAAATCATCGTCAAAAACGATAGTAACCACAGACAATCCAAACTTAGATACCGAGCGAATTTCTTTGACTCCTGGTAAATTCGCCATTTCTAATTCTACCGGATATGTTATGAATTGCTCCATATCTTGAGTAGATAAATTACGTGATGTTGTAATTACCTGAACCTGATTATTGGTAACATCTGGCACAGCCCCAATAGGTATTTGTGAAAGCGCAAATAGCCCGTACCCAATAATAAATACGGTAAACAAAAGAATAATGAGCTTATTCTTTAAACTGAAATTAATGATATGTGATAGCATCTTTTCATATAAATCAATGTGAATCGCTCAAATTCATAAACATGAATCTGAACTAAAAAATTAAAAAATCGATTGTATTATGAAATGCGGGGCGGCTGTAAAATGCCCTCAGAATGTAATGAAGAAGATGGTGCTTGGTAATAGAAATTTGAGTCTGTATTATCTAAAAACTCTATTTCGTTTAATTCTGATTTGTATGTATTTATAAAAACGTCTGCAACACAGGTATGTGATGTGCCACTATGATTAAAAGGTAATTTTTCGTGATCTTTCTTTTCTTCTTGATGATCACGTTGATGATCTGCTTTTAACTCACCGTAATGCTTAGAAAGAAAAACAATAACATTATCGCCATATTGCTCACTATGAAATTGAGCGTGTTCAATTAATTCATCTAACTGAACAATATCATCATAATGCACACCAAAGCTTTGCAGCATGATGAGCGATGATAACAATATGGAAAACAGTTTGTTCACATTTGTAAAATTAATAAAATTGTAAGCACTTATTATTTAAATTTAGTATAAACTATGGGCATGTTAATCATTCTCAGCTATATGATATACATCTCGAAGTACAGAAATAACCATACCTTCATCATACGTCTCTAAATCATATCTAATTTTAAGCTTTGTACCTAATGGTGCATAATAATATACCCGCCAAGCATCACCTTCACCAAGACCGATACAGCCATTTGAATATGCCTTACCTAGTGTTTTAGGATTTGTTGTCGGATGAATCATCTGTCCGTTTCTAATATTATTAATTTCAGTTTCAATCCAAGGTATTTGAGGCATCATGGTTGTTTTACCATCATCTCGTCTGGTTACATAAAAACGTTTTCCGTTTACCGGATTATAAAAATCTGGATGCTTTGCATGCCTTACTATAGTTCCTTTTCCTGTTTTTGTTCTTAAATCTGTTACGCGATCTCCAAACTTTAAATAACGTTCTCGATACTGCCCCACCCTAACCGGAAACGTTTCTAATAAAACAGAATCTTGATAAATACGTAATTTGTATTCTGGTATGTTAACATCAATTTCGGTGGTTGAAAAATCTTCTATAATCCTACTAGCTGTTATTGAATCTGGCAATATCAACTCGCTCCCTTTTGGCAATACAATCATTTGCTTTTGATCATAAACAAAAGAATCACGTTCCATCATTCTGTAATAATCTGTATTCGCCAAAGTATCAATTATCCACGGGTTATTTCGTACTAACAAATGTTCAGATAACGCATATGGCACTATCGTATCATATTTTTCAACAACTGAATCCATGAATTGAAAATAGCCAACAACCTTAATGTCCTTCGAAATTTTTATGCTTTCAATCTTTTTAATTGTTTCTTTAGTGGGTAATAGTACTGCTGTACTATCTATCTGTATAGCTCCAATATCTGTCTGTTTCTTAGACTGGCAAGAAATAAACACTACTGAGGTAAAAATGATTAAAACTATTATTATACTATTGATTTTAAGCATATGGTATTCTTATTTTATAATTTCTGAAAATTTAATATTAAGATTTAAAGGGTGCTTTTAAGTAGTTCGAACTGACTTTTTCTCACCAAACCACCACTTGGTTCGCATTGGTTTTTTAATAAGTTTAAATCTTTTGACGGCATGTTCTTTCAAATGTTCTTTCATTTCATCAACAGAATCGGTCAAGAACATTAAGTCCATATCTTTTTTAGATATACTTTCATTTTCTGCCATCGTTTGTATGTGATGGTATAACTCTTTATGATATTCTTTTCCGAATATCACCACCGGAAAATCTTGTATCATTTTTGTCTGTATTAAGGTAACCGCTTCAAAAAGCTCATCTAAGGTGCCAATGCCACCGGGCAATACCACAAATGCGAAGGAGTACTTAAGCAGTAAAAATTTTCGAATAAAGAAATAGGGAATATTTATCCATTTATGTAAATACGGATTCGGTTTTTGCTCATGCGGCAGTATTATATTGCATCCTATTGAATATCCATTATTTAGGTAAGCTCCTTTATTTGCAGCTTCCATAATACCGGGCCCGCCACCTGTCATTACCGTAAAACCCATTTCCGATAAAGCTTTACCTACTTCTTCTGCTTGTTTATAATATGGATTATCTTCTTTAAAACGGGCAGATCCAAATACGGTAACACACGGACCAATAAAATGTAGTTTTCTAAACGCCCTAATAAACTGATACTGTACTTTAAACGTAAACCACAATTCTTTAAACCGACTTCGTGGTCCGTCAAGAAAAGAACGTTCTTCGCTTAAAAAGAAAGAATTAGTATTCGTTTTTGTTTCGTTCGGCATTTGGTAATCTGAATTAATAATAGAACCAAATGTAGTTGTTACTAACAGAGTTGAAAATGACTTATCTCATGTTTAGAATATGAGATATGTCATTTTTAAGCATGGGCATCCTAACTATTTTTGACACTTCAAATGCGATGCTTAAGCTTACTTGTATATTTAAAATTATAGAACCTATGACTTCAAATACAACTTTATAATTATCAACTTTAATCTAAAGTGTCAGATTTTTACATTGTAAGCCCTAATCCGTAAAGAATCCTATAAATTTGTTAAACACTAATCCCTTTTACACGTGAGTAAAGCTATATATATTGTTACTACAGAGCCCAATAGTGGAAAATCTATTGTTTCACTTGGTCTTATGCAACTTCTTTTAGGCAGAACTGCCAAAGTTGGCTATTTCAGACCTATTATCGACGATGTCCCTGATGGTAAAACTGATAACCACATTGATACTGTTCTTAGCTACTTTAATGTAGATATGAAACCAGAAGAAGCTTATGCATACACGCGTAGCCAAGTGGTTCAATTAAAAAACCAGGACAAAGACGACGAAATTGTAGGGCATATTATACACAAGTATAAAACCATTGAAAATAAATTTGATTTTGTTTTAGTAGAAGGAACCGATTTTTCTGGAGAAGGTGCTATTATTGAGTGGGACATCAACGTACTTATTGCTAAAAACCTAGGTATACCGGCAGTAATTCTCGCAAGCGGAAAAAATAAAACCTTAGACGAGTTAGTTGGTAATCTTTACATGGCTTACGACTCATTTAAAGAGAAAGGTGTTGAAGTACTTCTTATAGTAGCTAACAAAGTACTACCAGAGAATGTAACTCTTGTTTCTAACGGATTAAAAGAAAAACTACCTGATGATATTTTGGTCGGTACCATACCTGTAAACACTGTTTTAGGTAGCCCAACATTAAAAGAAATCGCACAAGAGCTGGATGCTAAAGTTCTTTTTGGTGAAGATTATATTAACAACCAAGTAGGCAGTTTCAGCGTTGGCGCCATGCAATTGCGTAATTACCTGACGCATTTAAAAAGCGATAGCCTTGTTATAACACCTGGTGATCGTGCAGATATTATATTAGGCGCATTACAGGCGAATATATCAACCAATTACCCCAGTCTTTCTGGTATTGTTTTAACTGGTGGTCTTATACCCGAAGATTCTATTATTAAGTTAATAGAAGGGCTTTCTGATATTATTCCTATTCTATCGGTTGCTCGTGGTACATTTTATGTCACCAATAAAATCGGTACTATTAGACCACGTATTTACGCCGAAAACACAGAGAAAATACAAACATCTATTCAAGAGTTCGAGAAGTATATACCTACCGAAGAATTGGCTGAAAAGTTAATTACGTTTAAAGCGAAAGGTATCACCCCTAGAATGTTTCAGTATAACCTTCTTCAAAAGGCTAAATCTTCAAAAAAGCATATCGTTTTACCTGAAGGTTTAGATGAACGTATTCTAATGGCAACCAAAAAACTGATTGATACCGATGCTGTTTCTATTACCCTTTTAGGTAATAAAGAGCAGATTATTTCTAAAATTAAAGAATTAGATATCGATTTAAATATCAATGATATCAATATTATCGACCCCACTGTATCTGAACATTTTTTAGATTACGCCACCACCCTATTCGAATTGCGTAAACATAAAAATGTAAACTTGGCAATGGCTAAAGATTTAATGGAAGATGTATCGTATTACGGTACAATGATGGTATATAAAGGTCATGCCGATGGTATGGTTTCGGGTGCTATACATACTACTCAGCATACTATTAGACCTGCATTACAGTTTATCAAAACTAAGCCTGGTGTATCTATAGTTTCCTCAATATTTTTCATGTGTTTACCGAACAGGGTTACCGTTTTTGGAGATTGTGCCATTAATCCGAACCCTAATTCTGAGCAGTTATCTGAAATTGCTATTTCATCTGCCGCTACAAGCGCAGCTTTTGGTATTGAACCAAAAATAGCCATGTTATCTTATTCATCGGGAGCTTCTGGTGTAGGTGAAGATGTTGACAGAGTTCGTAAGGCTACTGAAATTATTAGAGAAAAAAGACCCGATCTTAAAGTGGAAGGTCCTATTCAATATGATGCTGCCGTAGATGCTAAAGTCGGACTCAGTAAATTGCCAGATTCTGAAGTTGCAGGGCAAGCTAGTGTGTTTATATTTCCTGATTTAAATACAGGTAACAACACGTACAAAGCGGTACAACGTGAAACCGGTGCCTTGGCTATCGGACCAATGTTACAGGGGTTAAATAAACCTGTTAATGACTTAAGTCGTGGCTGCACCGTAGATGATATTTTTAATACCGTAATCATAACTGCTATTCAAGCAGAAGGATTTTAAACCAATTTTCATGAATATTTTAATTATCAATTCCGGAAGCTCATCCATTAAATACCAACTGATAAAAATGCCTTCAAAAAAGGTTATTTGCGTTGGATCTATTGAGCGTATTGGTAGTACTGATGCCATCTCTAATTATAAAACCGATGCCAACAAGGTTGAAAAAATCTACGAAATCAATAGTCACAAGTCTGGTTTAGAAAGAATTACAACACTATTATTAGATGCTGAAATTGGTGTTATTGATAGCACAGAAGATATTGATGCCATAGGGCATCGCGTGGTTCATGGTGGTAGCGATTATACAGAGACGACATTAATAGATGAAGAAGTTAAAAGTAAAATTAATAAGCTATCGACTTTAGCACCATTACACAATCCTGCTAATTTACAAGGTATTGTTATGGCAGAAGAAATCTTTACCACAGCAAAACAAGTGGTCGTTTTTGATACCGCCTTTCATGGTACTGTTCCTGTTAAAGCAAAAAAATATGCTTTGCCTAATGAATTATATGAGAACGACGGAATTCAAGCATACGGATTTCATGGTACAAGCCATAAATATGTCTCTGAAAAAGCAAATGAGTATCTGCATAAAGAAAATACAAAACTAATTTCTATTCACTTAGGAAACGGATGTAGTATTACCGCAATTAAAGACGGTAAAAGTATTGATCACAGTATGGGGTTCGCTCCTTCGAACGGACTTATAATGGGTACACGAAGTGGTGATATTGATCATTCTATCATTTATTATATGGTAAATACTTTAGGATATAACTTAGATGATGTCAACGAATTATTGAACAAAAAAAGCGGTATGCTTGGTCTTACCGGTTTTAATGATTTACGCGATATTGAGGAGGAAGCTAGCAATGGTAACGCAAACTGTATTTTAGCTTTAGAGATGAATGCATACCGAATTCGAAAATATATTGGAGCATATACCGCTACCATGAACGGACTTGATGCCATCATATTTACTGCAGGTATTGGTGAAAATTCTAGCCTAATGCGCCAGCTGGTTTGTAAGAATATGGATTATTTTAATTTTCAATTAGATGATTCAAAAAATGATCTAAGATCAAAAAATGTTAGAGAGGTAAATACCAAAGATTCTAAGGTTAAAATTTTAGTCATCCCTACAAATGAAGAATTAGAAATTGCAAAGCAAGTTTATGAGCTACTTAACTAGTTTTGAATGAAAATATAGTCTCAATATGCCTTTTCTATTTATGCTAGATTATTATCATATATGACGTAAATCATATTCTAAGTATTTTTAAGTGTTTAATTTTATCTTGAAATATAAATTTCATAACTACTAAAATTCAATATTATGCAAAACGATAATGGAAATACTTTATTAGCGATATTAACTGGAGCTGCAATTGGTGCTGGAATAGGAATTTTATACGCTCCTGATAAAGGCATTGAAACCCGTCACAGAATCAAAAGAAAAGTTGAAGATACCAGTCATGAAATAGCTGAAAGAGTTTCTCATGCAAAAGATGAGCTAACAAAAACTGCTAATGAACAGAAAGATGCTTTTGACAGAAAATTAGATGAGGCTATTTCAACGATGAGTTACAAGGCAGATGATATCATCGATAAATTAGAACAAAAATTAGAAGAATTAAAAGCACAAAACGCTCAACTACATAAATAGCAGCTATGGCTTTTGAAGAATTAAAAAATGACCTCATGGGGCTAAAAACCGAAATGGGGTCATATTTAGAACATAGCGACGAATACTATAGACTTAAAATATTTAAAGTCTTATCAAAAAATGCTACTGGCATATTAAAACTATTTTTAATAGGCACCAGTAGTCTGTTTGCATTATTGTTTCTGTCATTCGCAGCCTGTTTGTGGCTATCTGAACTAATGAATAGTTACTTCATTGGTTTTATAATTGTAGCTGGGTTTTATATTCTTATAGCTATTATGCTCTATATATTCAGAGAACAACTAAACAAACCTGTACTTAAAAAATTATCTAAATATTATTTTGACTGATTATGAGCAAGCAATACCATTCTTTTGAAGAAATAGATGAGCGCTTGAAAGTTCTTAATCTTCAACGTCTAATCGCCCAAGAAAGCATTAAACTACAATTTAATAGTGCTAAAACAGATTTAGTACCACAACAACTAAGACAGGGATTAGGAGCTACTTTTAGCCAAAAAGGGACTATTAAAAGCTTAGTAATCACCTTTCTTTCTGGTAAACTACTTGATTTTATAAAAAGTAAACGTAAATCTAGAAATAGAGACCGTTCTTAAAGTTATTTAAAGCTCACTTAGCACTTTCTTGGTAGTAGTTGTCTTGTCTTATTTATTCAATTTAAGTACCTGCGGATATAATCTCTTTATATCTACACGTTTCTACATGTTCGTAAAGTAAACCACATTGCCATAAAAAAAATCTGGTGCTTTAAACAAACATTACTTGCTTGCTAAAACACCAGATTTAAATCTTAATACTATTCTAGTTCATTAAAGGCTTAAGCCTCACAACTAGCACAATCTTTCTTTTGCTTGAATTTTTGTGCCGCGTTCATACTATGTTGGTAGTATAATGACTTCAAACCTAATTTCCATGCAGTTACGTGAATCTTATTGATTTCTTTAACTGGCATATCTGGGTGAACAATAATATTTACCGACTGACCTTGGTCAATATGATTTTGTCTGTTCGCTGCCTGATAGATAATATCCATCTGGTCAATTTCAGAATATGTTTTAAATACGTCTTTCTCTAAGTCTGAAAGGAAATCTAAATGCTGTACAGATCCGTCAAAATCACGAATGCTATGCCATACTGCTGTTGTATTCATTCCTTTTTCCTCTAAAAGCTCAACTAAGAAAGGGTTTCTAATTGTAGTCTTCACCTTGGCAATATCCTTTACATAAGTATTAGACCATATTGGCTCAATACCTTGAGATACTTGACCTAAGATAAACGCAGAAGATGTTGTTGGTGCAATAGCATTCAACGTTGCATTTCTTCTACCATAGCCTTTCAATACTGCAGGCTCACCAAATTTATCAGCTAATTCTTCTGAAGCACTGTATGACTTTTCTTTTATCGTTTTGAATATTTCACTATTCAAGTTGTATGCTTCTTGACTGTTAAAAGGCAACATTCTAGATTGTAATAATGAATGCCATCCTAAAACACCTAAACCTAAAGCACGGTTATCTTTTGCGAAGTTGTAAGCACGTTCCATAAACATGAACGTTTGACGATCTTCACGACTTTCAGAATCACGGTATGCTTCTAATTTCTCACAGAACTCAGTAATAACAGCATCTAAAAAGAATACCATTGTTTCAACCGCATCTGTATCTTTCCATTTGTCATAATGAAGAACGTTTACAGAAGATAATACACATACAAACGACCATTCGTCACTTGATGGTAACATGATTTCTGTACAAAGGTTACTTGCATGAATTTTGTGTCCTTTTTCTTTGTACACATCTGCAGCACCGTTGTTCGCATTATCTTTAAAGAAGATATATGGGTACCCCATTTCACCTCTTCTCTGTAATACTTTTGCCCAGATAGAACGCTTTTCATTATCGCCATCTACCATTTCTTGCATCCACTCATTGGTAACAGTAACACCATGAGTAAGCTCTTGAATAGGGTTACCTTCGGTACCTATTTCTAAGAATTCTTTAATATCTGCATGCTCAACAGGTAAATACGGAGAAAAACGACCACGACGAACAGAACCTTGGCTTACTACATCTACCATAGATTCGAAAAGTTGCATAATATGTACCGCTCCTGAAGCTTTACCATTATTCTTAACGTCTGCTCCTCTATGTCTTATATTACCAAAGTAACCAGATGTACCACCACCTAATTTAGACATCATACCTACTTCTGACTGGGTATACAAAATGTTACCCATGTCATCAGATATGTTAGATCCAAAACAACTAATAGGCAATCCTCTTTCTTTTCCGAAATTAGACCACACTGGCGATGCTAATGAGTAAAAACCTTCGCTCATGTAACCGTAGAACTTGTCTGAAAAACCAGGCATGCCCAATATTTTCTCAGCTCTGTCTGCAATCTCACGAATACGTGTTTCTGCTGATACTCCCGGAGTTAAATAGCCTGAACCTAAAAAGTTACGGCTATCTTCATTTAACCACTTAAAACCTTCTTCTTTGTCTTTCTTTAAGCTATCAAGGGCTTCTTTTCTAGCTTGTACAAGTTCATCTGAACCATTCAATTTTACTTCTTCTTGAATGCTAGTCTCTAAATTAATTTTTGAATCGTTCATTTAAAATAAGTCGTCACTGGTTATACTTTGTGTTCTTTTGCTATAATTGATAGAGCGTTTTACGAAGAAATCGCCATGTTTGGTACCGATAATTTCATCATCGAACCATTCTGTTTCTGATAGTAATTCTTCGTCTACGTCAAATATCTTTTCGATTCCAATACTTTCGATAGAATCGTTAAATCTCTTTTTAATGAATTCTTTTACTAGCTTCTTAGGTAAGAAATCAATTTCACCCGCTTCAAAAATCCAATCTATAATATCACTTTCTGATAAGAATGCCTCTTTACACATTTCTTGTACAGTACCATGAAATTCTTTATCGAACCATGTAGGGTTTTCGTCTTTAATAATGTTTATGATATCGATACCAAAATCGCCATGAATCTGCTCTTCTTTTGAAGTAGCCTCCACAACATTTGAAATACCTTTGAACATGTTCTTATGCTTATTAAAAGCCATAATGATCAAAAACTGAGAAAACAAAGACACATGCTCTATAAATAAAGAGAACAATAAAACCGACTCTGCATATTCTTGATTATCCTCACTCTTAGAATTTTTAAGAGCTGTCTCTAAATAATGAACTCTTTTCATTATCACAGGTTTCTTCTTCAAGTTTTTAAACTCTTCGTTTAAACCTAATATCTCTAATAAATGCGAATACGCATCATGATGTCTTACTTCGCTCTCTGCAAAAGTTGCCCCTACAGAACCAATTTCTGGTTTAGGCATTTTATGGTAGATATCTCCCCAAAAACTTTTAACTGCAACCTCTATTTGAGAAATTGCCAACATGGTGTTCTTTATAGCGTTTCTCTCAATATCATTTAACCCTGTTTTAAAATCTTGAATATCACTAGTAAAGTTGAATTCTGTATGGATCCAATATGAATGTCTTATTGCAGATACATAATCATACAATGCAGGGTATTCGTATGGCTTAAGATTTACACGTTTTTCGAAGACATTAGACTTTCTTCTTTGCGCTTGTTCATTTCTATAAAGAATGTATCCCTTAGCTACATCGAAGTAACCACCTTCCATTAATTTATTTTCAACGAAATCTTGAACCTCCTCTACGGTTGGTATATAATTGTCATCTGCTTGCTTTCTTTCTAAAAGTGCTAAATGAACATTATTAGAGATTATTTCGGCTTCACTGGGTCCACCATGTTCAACAGCCGTCATAGCCTTTAAAATGGCATTTGTTATTTTGTGTAAATGAAAAGGTTTTGTCGAAAAATCCCTTTTTATGACTTCTGTGATTTTCATGTTAATATAAAGTTAATGATGTAGTTAATAAGAGAGATGTAAAGGTCGAAAATTAATCACCTTATTTTCACACAAACCTCTTTAAGCTTTTAACAGGGTTATCAACAATTTCATTTTTAGAACAAAATATCTTGTTAAGAACATTATCAGAACGGTATCGTAATAATTTGAAGTACAAATACTTAAAAGAAATTATATGAATGCAAAAGTGAGATAGGGTTAAATAAAAACTTCAGCTAAAACTTTTATAAAATAATTTTTATGAAATTTCTCATAGGTAAATTTTAAAAATAATATACTATTAACCTTGAGGTATTTTTTGGAATTAAATTTACGTATTGCTAAGTAGTTTTTTATCAATTATATAGCTAAAATGACATCAACCTAAGCATTATATTTTTTACTTAAAGAACAACTTTAGCTACTGTGACAAATACACCTTTTTCCGGATGATTTTACCCTTTGTACCCCCAAAACTTTCTGATTGCACTTCTAGGTTAATTATGCTGTTTATTGTAAGAATATTCGAAATATAAAAATCTTGCGCAGGAGTCTTACCTAACCAAACCTTTTCACTTTTAGCATTTAAATAATAAATATGATGATATACACCTACTGGTTTTTCATTGAAATGAATGTATAATTCGGTAGTATTCTCTTTAGTAAACGTCTCCACAGAAAAAGATGACGTACCAGGTTTTTTCTCCCTTTTATTATATAATAATAACTCACCAAGAAAGGCGGTACCTTTTCCTTTCGTTATCAATCCTATTTTAGATATTAATATATTTTTTTGTTTAGGAATAGAAATCATATTTGTAAACCATGAACTAGATTTCTTTAAAGGGTAGGTCAAAGTCTCACCGTTTGATAGTTGACAATAAATTTGCATAGTCATATTACCAGCCGACTTCGTTACCACCTGAAGATTTAAGGAATTATCTAAACTTAGTTTTGTTTTGTATAGCGGAATTTCGGCATCTGCAAATCCTTCAAAAGATAAACTACTGCCACCTTCATAGCTTTCGTCAAAACTGATTGTAGCATTTACTTTGGTGCTGTCTACCTGAAACTGCCATGTAGGTAACACATCTTGAATACTGAGGTTATGCCATTCTTCTTTAGAAACTGTCTTACCCTTTACATTATAAAAACGACCTAAACCATAATTAAAGTTCGTTTTAAAAGGTAATTCATTGATAACACTGCGTGGTTCAAAATAATCTGCAAAGCCTTGCCAAGTGCTAGATCCAAATCGTGTTTCTAATGACGGACCTCCATTCCAAAACTTTTGTTCGTTATCATACACATCTTCAGGCATTTTAGTATCTGATATATCGAAAGTGGAATTTGACCAGTACAACCCTATAGATGTATTGTTTGGTTTTCCTTCTTTATATAATACATCCCATTTTACAGGAGTTTTAAAACTTTTAGATTGTACGTCGATACCTGCATATAAATCCCATTCACTTCTGCCTAACTCTTGAGCTGCCTTTTTACTGTCTTCTAAATTAACTTCAGTGTATCTAAAGTTTATAAAAAATACATCAGACATACTTGTTTCTTCTTTCTGAAAGTACATTTGATTATGGTTATTCAGCTCATCTTGCCATATTACCCTAGAATCATCAATCATAGCATCGTACCACAGCAATTTTAAATTTGACTGTGTTCTGTAATAAGATATAAACTGTTGCATCAACTCCCCTACATCGCCTACCAAGTCATACGTTTCTTGATTTATGAACCATCCATCAAAATTATACCTATCGGCAACCTCAATGAGTTTATCTGCTACAGGAAAGCTGCCATCTTCATTCTGTACTAAAAATTCATACACCCATTCTTCTTTGCCACCATATACATTAGGCGGAAAAAATACGGTACCTATACTCTTCACTCCGTTCTTATGTGCAGCGTCTGTCCAGAAAGCGGTTGGCGGTACAATAATTCCCTCATTTGAAGATCCACCCCATTGCACAAAATAATCTATGTATTGCCAAAACGGAAATGCATATTGTTTTACAGTAGAAAACCCTTGAGACGGATGAAAATTAGTCGTATGTGGTGCCATCAAGGCTATAATCCCCGGTATTTTCTGCGTATCATAATTGAAATCAGTTGAATCATTTAAAAAACGACTTGCCAATGCTACTTGACTGATGTTGAATTTAGCTTCTTTGTCACTTTCTGCTGACCATTGTAATAGTTCTTCTACAAACCAATAGGAAGAATAAGGCTGATTATCACCATACTGCTCTTCTTGGGTATGACCTTTAGTAGCAAAACCTATTATCACTAGACCTATTAAAATCACTTTCTTCATATTCATTCTCACTTTTAATCATTTAATACGCAACTAGAGATCTCATGCAGTTTTAGCTTTTTATCTGACTAATAATCGTTCTATCTTTAATCTTAGTGTCGTCTGCCAGCATGAATGCTTTGCTTAAAATTACAGATAATGTGGCGTCACCTTCAAATGGCAGAAATACCTCATTTGCACTTTTAGATCGATCCGCAACAATACACAAATACTGGTCATTTGGTTTCATCAGAATATTACCACTACCTAAATGTATTTTGTAAATTCTAATGTCACCTTTGACTACTAAAAAATTACCTTCAAAAGAACATTGATTTGCAATCTTCAATTTTGGAATTAAATTTTCAAGAAGCTCCTTTCGTTCTTGACCACTTACTGCAAGGTTACCAAATGAAAAATCTGCCCAATAGCCATGATATCTTTCTTCTCCGCCATCTCGCCAGTTAGGGTCTGCACCAATACTGGTAACCCCCACAAAAAGGTCTATATCTCTCATTGCCTCAGAAAAAACTATCGCAGGTACTTTATCCATTTCTACTTGACTCTCCTCATCAAAGAAACGCACTTGATCTGTCTGTAAATAGTTAAAAATTCCGGAATCATTGGCGGAGTCTTGAATACCCTCTACCCAAAATTCTACGCGGTATTTCCAAGCTAAAATTTTTAAAACCGGAGTGTTATGAGAATCCCATTGGCCTTGAAGTGTATACGCCCAACCACGTTCCCTACAAAGAGCAATAAAAATATGTTGTCTTAAAACATGTGCCGCAAACCTATTTGAATACGTATTTGTGTTTTTTTCTGCATCTGTTACAATATATAACTCTCTATGTGCCTGCTTGAAGGGTTGTTTTATTTCATTTTTTTCTAACCATCTTCGCCAAGATTGTACTTCACTAACACTTGCATTGACTGGGTGCCATAATTTAATTTTGGCATTAGTATAGTTTTTTAAAATGACTCCGTTGACATCTATAAACTCGTTATTCTTATAAATAACACTCGTAGTTTTATCACCTATCGTAAAACTCCAAATTAATTTAGTTCCAAAAAAGCGTAATAGATTATTATCTAAATACAGCTTTTTCCATTGCTCAAAGTCCCATTCACGCTTCGCTAAAAATATCTTTTCAATTCTACTTCTTTGAGCAGTAAGGTTCGATTGTATGTCTTTTACTTTTTTCTTATATTCTTTTAATTCTACCGCGAAATTGTCTTTTACATATTTCGGTATCGACTTTATTTTCTTGCCACTTTCATTTTCCCAAAGCAAGCTAAAGCCAGAACTACTTTCAATGGTGGTAGAAGCTTCATATTCTCCAAATTTTTGAATAAGCTGAAAATCAGAATTTAAACCTAAGTCTTGAACAGCCAATTCTTCAATTTCATACATTGTTTTACCCTCGGCTTTTGCAACACGTTCAATTGCTTTTGTAATTATCGATTGCACTGATGGGTACTTAATTTTCATTCTAAATTTGGTAAGCCTAGAAATACCGTCTTGATACGGAAGTTTAGAAAAAGTATAAATACACCCATTTCCTAATTTTGCACTTAACGCTCCTACATTTCTCAACTTCTTAAAACTTAATAAGCCTAAAACTTCTATTATTTGGTTTAGCTCATCATCATTAATAGTAGAGCAAGACCAAACCGCAGATCTTAATATTTGTATATTCTTATCTGCAATAAAATCGAATTCATATTGTTGGTTTTTATGAATCTCTCGAAAGAGATCTAAGGTTACTTCTATCCATTTAATAAAACCGGGTTTTATCTTATCTACCCCTATTTTTGTTATTAAATCATTGGAGGTTTTTAACCAAGTATTGGCAGGTGCACTTTTACCGCCTCCTTTAGAAAAGTGTTCTAATAATTCTTTTAAAACCTCTTGATCACTTTCTTTTAAAGAAGTAATAGTTTCATAAATACTAGTACCCAAAGGATCATTACGATCTATTTCAAATTCTGAAGAATTCTTTCCAATATTTGAAACTCTGGTACCCAAACGTATTTCATCTGCAGACAAATAATTCCCTTTGGTGACAGCCTTTTGTAAAATACTTAATGTGTCGCTTAACTCTGGTGAAAGTCCAGATTTTTTAACCTCTTTCTCTATTTTACCTACTAGCGGTACTACAGGCCAATTCCAGCTATTTAGACTTCCACTATCACCAAGAACAAAACCATTTACAATATCTGAAATATCATCATCGTCAAAATGTATATCTGAAGCTCTAATTAATAAACTCAAAACACTCTTGGCGGTGTCTTTTAAAAAGTATGCATCGTCTCCCCAACCTGTTTTAGATTGACCGTTTTTGAGATAGATTAGCTCAAAAACAAATTCTTTTCTAAAAGAAGGTGCCATTTTTTTGAGTTCTTTATACTTAGGTATGTCAGTTAGTTTTATTGAATAACCATCTCTGTACTCTAAAGCCTCTTTAAAAAACGCTTTACTAAACTCTATTACTTCAGAACTTATTTCTCGTTTACTCTCTATTTGATTATCTGAACCGAATAATCTTTTTATAATATCTTTCATAGTTTATCCCCCAACTAATTGCGTAAGTTTTACAAAGGCTATTTCAGTAGATGTAGAAACCAGCACTTCTTGCTCTAAGTCTTCTGCCTGTTTATTATCTATAAGTATAAAATATCCGTTCTTTTGAAAGGCATCTAAAGCCACCAAAATCTGTTTTTCAACATCTATTTGCTTGCCCCGATTTTTCAATTTGAAACCATTCAATGTTTTTTCTGCTTCACTAGGTTGAATTAACCCTTTAAAATATTCTGGTAGCTTATCGTTGTACGCATTTACCTCAGATTCTACTCGTGCAGAAATCAATTCTTTAACGGTAGTTCGTTCATTTTTGACAGCAATCTCTATCTGATTTAGAATATCACCAGTGAACGTTGCATCTTTTATAGTTAATACCATTTTGAAGTTTTTCTAAATTTATGGATTTTTAAAATTTCAAAGGAAACTTATCTGTTTAAATTATCATTAAAAATCTTACTGGACAGTGAATTACTTTGTATACATAATCAGAAAATGAAACCACAAAATTTTCAATACTTTCGCCATTCATAAAATATAATATGACTGTTGAAGATTTAGTTGGGAAATATGATATTAAAGGAAGTAACCAAGATGCAGCATCAAACTCCTACACGGGAACGCTGATTTTATCTTTGAATGCTAATGCAAGAATTATAGCAAAATGGACAATCAATACCGACCAAGAACAAACAGGCACCGGATTCTTTAAAAACAATATTCTGGTTATAAACTTTAGGTATACAGGTGACGACAAAAATGTTTACAAAGGTGTTGTTGTATACCAGTGTATTAACAAAGACGTTTTAGATGGATTTTGGTCAGAAAAACATGGCAATCCGCTTTATTTAGGAGAAGAACGATGTTTTAGGGTCAAAGAGAAACCGGAACTGATGAATTAATTTTATTTCTAAAGTGTAAACATAATGTGACAGGCAATAAACCCAATAACGGCTAAAATAATGCCGACTAGAAAAACATGGAAAGAGGCTCTTAATAACTTGAATTTTCTATCGATAGTTTTCCCTAAATGAAACGTGTCTCTGGCTATGGTCTTATAAAGCTCGTCTCCTTTATACATTAAACTCGTAAGTTCTTCTGTATATTCATCTTCATTCATGTTATTGAAATTACCGTAGAATAACAAATTGTTCGTGCTTTTACTACCATGTGTAAGCTCTGGTCTTGTTGCAAAAACGGCATAACCAATCGAAATAAGGTTGGTAAGCAACATAATTGTAGCAGGAAAAATTAAGTGCGGGTCTTTATCTAATTGATTAAGAACTGTACCAATGGTAATAGAAAGAATAAGTGCATTGATAGAAATAAGAATATTCGATTTTCTATCAATCATTGTATTTAAAGTATACTGATTTTTAGATACCAAGCGAAACAAGGTTTCTGCACCACGCTCTGAGCGTGGCTCTACTTTTAGCAGCTTCTTTTTAAGCTCTTTCAGTTTCTCTTTATCAATACCCAATTCTTTTCTTAATTGCTTATCAATTTCTTTGGCTTCTTCTTTTGGGTTTGTCATCTGGTGGTTATAAAGCTATCAATTGGTTTTCACTGAAATTAGGCATTGCAATATTAAAATGATCGTAAACTGCTTTAGGAATTCCTAAATCCGCCACATATACATCTACTACGTTTGGCAATTTCTCTAAAATAATTTTAGGAGCTGCCAAGGTCATTACTTGGTTCGCTCTAAATCCTAACAATTCACCATCTTTAGAAATACCAACGGGAATATCTAACGAAATTCTAAATGCCGATGAGGCGTTGGCTAGTTCAATACTTTTTACAAAAGCATCTGACAGCGGCAATCTTTGAGAGAACCCTAAATAGGCATCTACCCAAATATTTGTAGTTTCTGGAACACCTTCCTTAGCTCCAAATAATAAAGCTCTTTCTAACTGTGCTTTTGGCAGATCTTTAGTAATAGGAACTACCAAATCTAAATTCACATTAAATCCCCAAGCGGCTAATCTACGAGCAGCTACTAGTCCCCCACCGCCATTATTTCCGTTACCAACGCCGATAGTAATAACAGAGGTTTCAGTTGCCTTTTTAGCGATTAATCTTGCAAGCTGAAGCCCAGCATTTTCCATCATCAATTGAATGGACAGGTTGTATTTTTCAACCGCCCAATAATCCATCTCTGTAAAGGCTTCTAACGAAAGACTGGTTACCTGCATAATTACTTTTTATAGGTATTAATAGCTTCCGTAAAGAACTGTATTGCTTGCTCTTCTTTAATTTTTGTAGCCGGTAAAACTGCTCCTTTAAATCCGTCGTTTTTCCATTCACCTAATGAAAGTGAATCAAACTTAGAAGTATCTAGCCCAGCGTGACCTTTGTATCCGCTGATATAGAAATAGTGATCATTAATCATCGTATCGGGTACAGCTAAACCAAAACCTACTGCTACATCATCGGTTAAACTTGCATAAGCACCAGAATCGAAATGATGAGGCCAAATTCGAATGCTAGACTCCAAACCTGTTTCTTTAAGTGTTTTTTCTAAACTAGATTGCGTCAATGTTCTTAGATCCGCAAGCTCTTTCAATTTTGAAGCATTGAGTTTAAAGATAAAAGAATCATCAATTGAATACGGTAGGTCGTAATGAAAATCATAGGCATATTTTTTACCCAAAAATGCATCCGCAGAATTCGTCAACCACTCCAATACCTGCTGATGGGTTTTACCATCTAAAGCAAAAGAAGCATTGTTCTTAGGCGAAATCCATTCTAATGAAAATGTAGTATAGTTTAAAGCAAGTACATCTCCGTTTGCGGATAATGGGTGTGTTTCTAACTGTTGTTTTTTAATTGACCAGCCAAGATTAGTGTGACTATCATCTGCTTTCTTCTCTACAAAACTTATTCCTGCAGCAGCCAAATATTGTGCCGCCAAGTGCATCATTTTTTCCATCTATATTTTGTTTTAGGGGTTAACACCACCATAATTAATTCCTGTTAAACGATGCATATCATGATTGAAAGTAGATAGGTCATCAAAATTAAATTTAGAGATATCATCATGACCACAAGCTCTTGCTACTACTTTTATTAGATTGTTTGTTGCATCAAAATAGTTGTGTAATTGTTTTGCCGAAGAATCTATTATTAATCTACTACGCAACGATTCTTTTTGTGTCGCAATACCAACAGGGCAGTTATTACTACCACAAGCACGCATACCCAAACAACCGATTGCCTGTAAAGCGGAATTAGATACGGCAATAGCATCTGCACCTAACATAAGTGCTTTACCAAAATCTTCGGCAATACGTAAACCTCCTGTAATTACCAAGGTTACATCTGTAGCTCCAACTTTATCTAAATATTTTCTTGCTCTTGCCAAAGCAGGAATTGTAGGTACATTGATATTATCTCTTAATATGGTCGGTGCAGAACCTGTTCCCCCACCTCTACCATCTAAAATGATATAATCTACACCTACATCTAGTGCAAACTGAATGTCTTTTTCTATATGACTTGCAGCAATTTTGAATCCGATCGGTATACCGCCTGTGCGTTCCCTTACTTGAGTTGCGAAAGACTTAAAATCATCCACACCGTGAAAATCTGGAAAAGTAGCTGGTGATATTGCCGTTTCGCCTTCTTTTAATCCTCTAACCTCAGCAATTTCTTTACTCACCTTAGCGCCAGGCAAATGTCCGCCTGTTCCTGTTTTTGCTCCTTGTCCGCCTTTAAAATGAAAGGCTTGTACCTTATCTAATTTATCCCAAGAAAATCCGAATTTAGCCGAAGCCAACTCATAAAAATACTTGCTATTATTTTCTTGCTCATGTGGTAACATTCCGCCTTCCCCTGAACAAATACCCGTACCTGCCAGTTCCGCTCCTTTAGACAATGCTATTTTTGCTTCGCGTGATAAAGCACCAAAACTCATATCACTCACAAACAAAGGAATATCTAAATGCAATGGTTTTTTAGCCCTAGGTCCTATTACAACTTTGGTTGCAACGGCATCTTCATCTAACAAAGGTCTGCTTGCTAATTGTGCTGGTAAAAACTGAATATCGCTCCATTTAGGCAACGTATTTCTATCTACGCCCATAGAAGCTGAAGCTCCGTGGTGACCTAGATTTTTTAATCCGTTTGTTGCCAATTCTTTTATATAACCCGTGTATGGTTCTGTCTCTTCAGGGTGGGTATCGGCATATGCCCCTAAATAAGCATCTCTATTAAAAGGTTGCGGACTATCTACTAAATAGGCATCAATCTCCGCTTCATCAACATAAAGACTTCCGTCTTCTACTTTAGTAGTAAACTTATTTAATACCTCTGCGTTATTATATTCTGAAACTCCGGTATCTACTCTATAATCCCAACCGTGAAGACCACAGATAAGATTATGACCATCTATATGCCCGTCAGACATTAAAGCACCTCTGTGCAAACAACGACCGTACAGTACAGAAATGTCTTCATCGAACTTTACGATTACTAAATCTAAACCATTGACTAAGGCGTGTTCTGGTTTTTTGTTTTCTAATGTGTCTACTTGGGCAATTGCGATTGGTTTTTTCATGGGAGATTGGTTTATGATTATTTAAGTCAGAAACATTGTTCTGTACAACTATAAAACAAGAAGCTATGTCGTAAATAAATGAAATGACTTAATTGTCAAATATTTGTCGTGAATAGTAATGATTTCTTTCAAGCTACCAAGATTTATAAGAAAATCAAAATAAGATGATTTATACAAAACAGTCTAAATGCCTTCAAAAACCGTAATTTTGCATCCCAATTATTTAAAAAATAAAAAGAATATATGAAGAATAATCACGAGTTTTTTATGCGAAGAGCTATTGAAATGGCTGCAAAAGGAATGAACTCAAATGCTGGCGGACCATTTGGTGCCGTAGTCGTAAAAGACGGAGAAATAATCGCCGAAGGTCATAATAAAGTTACCTCAACAAACGACCCAACAGCGCATGCAGAAATGGTAGTTATTAGAGATGCCTGTAAAAAACTGAATGATTTTCAATTAACCGATTGTATCATCTACACATCTTGTGAACCCTGCCCTATGTGTTTTGGTGCTATTTATTGGGCAAGACCAAAAGCGGTGTATTACGGTTGTGATAAATTAGATGCAAAAGCGATTGATTTTGATGACCAGTTTATTTATGATGAATTAGAAGTTGGTATGCAAGACAGGCAAATTCACTTTAAACAAATGCTACAAGAAGAAGCTGTCGAAGTATTCAATAACTGGGCTTCTAAGCATGATAAGACGAAGTATTAGAAATACTATATATAGATTACCTATTTTAAAAAAGAGAGAAAAACAATGTTTGTTTTTCTCTCTTTTTTTTTGCTCGTAGTTTTACTTGTTCTCAACCAATCTAGCTTATTAAACTTGTATTTAATTGATACTACATATCTCTTTATTTAGCATAAAAACCTATGTATCATCTTTCATAAAAAATATGAGAAATTATGCTAACCGTATATTCTCTATCAACTTTACTTCGAGAGCTTAACTACTAAAGGCTTATTTACTTTTTTAGCAAATTGAGCCAAATAATTATTCCACTCTTCTTTAGTGTTGAATTGTTTGCTTTTTTTCCATCCAAAACCGGTATAATAAACTACTTCACCATTAATCACTTTTAATTGGGCATACAGATTGCTTAAATCTTTTGCATTGGTCTCATATTTATCATAACCCAGAAACGTGTTTGGCTTAGCTACAATACCTGTACCTAATTCAGTTTCAAAATAAGGTTCCCAATAACTCACCCATCCTTTTTCAACATCGGTAGTTACTACGCCATCTTTCTCATGTAATGTAAGCCCCACAGATAGTGTTTCTGAACCTTCAATTTCAACTCTGAATTTAGTAAGGTTGCTACCGCGATCTAAAGAGATAAATTTCTTTTCTACTATTGTCTTCTCTCCTGCTTTCCATGGTGCGTAGGTAATCCAAAAACTAGTTCTAAGTGGTCCTGTTTCAATAGTCTTGTATTCAGTAAAGTTTCTTGAAAATTGATATGTTGTATCTACTTTAACCGCTATACCACCTACTCCTCTACTGGTACCTACATGAAAATTATCTAAGCCTTCGCCATCATCTTCATGGTAAGAACCATCTGTCTCCAATTCTTTTTTATACCATTTATTGATAATAGGATAATCTACCCTTTTCAGCCATGCATCCATTCCGCTTGAAAGTGTACCGCCAGGAATACTGTCTTCTATCATTTTTTGTGCAACCGGACCATAGGTTCTAAAAGCTACTCTATCGTTTTCCCAAGCATAATCATCTGTACGCTCTGGTACAAATCTTGAATAACACTTTGGTATATCATCAGAATGCACTTCTATATCCTTAAGTGTTACGGTAAATTTTTTATTTGAATTTGCTGCTATTTCCGGTTGAAACAAAAGTACATCTGCAGTACCATCTCCATCAATATCACTTAATTGTGAAATGAGTTCTTTTGTGCTACCAACTTCACTAATTCTATAAGATTTTCCAGATACCAGCTTTAACGTAATATCAGATTTCAAAAGGTCTAAATCAATTTCAACAGTTTCAAAAGAACGATCAATATTTAAACTATTGCTAACTATAATCTCAAATGGCTTATCATTGTCACAACCTACCAAAAACAAGGTTATAATTGCCACACCGTATTTAAACCAATTTTGAGTAATCATTATATTAATTTTCGTTACTTGGTTTGCCTATCGTTGCTAAAATACCACCATCTACATACAAAATATGCCCGTTTACAAAATCGCTAGCCTTAGACGACAAAAATATCGCTGCCCCTGCTAAATCATCTGGGTCTCCCCATTTTGCAGCTGGCGTTCTGTTTAAGATAAACTCATTAAACGGGTGCCCATCTACTCGTATTGGTGCGGTCTGACTCGTTGCAAAATATCCCGGTCCTATACCATTAACCTGTATATTATGCTTTGCCCATTCCGTCGCCATATTTTGTGTCAGCATTTTTAATCCGCCTTTTGCAGCGGCATAAGCGCCAACAGTATTTCTACCTAGCTCACTCATCATTGAGCAAATATTGATGATTTTACCCTGTTTTCTAGCTATCATGCTTTTTACCACATGTTTAGAAACAATAAACGGACTCACCAAATCAACATTCACTACCTCTTTAAAGTCTTCAACCTCCATATCTTCTAAAGGTGTTCTTTTAATGATTCCGGCATTGTTCACCAGAATATCAATAGCACCAACTGTTGCTTGAATATCATTTACAGCTTTTATTACAGCGGTCTCATCGGTAACATTAAACTTAAATCCGTAGGCATCAATACCCAACGATTTATAAAATGCTACTGCATCATCAATTTTAGATTGCGATGAATTACCGTTAATAATCAATCGTGCACCAGCCAAGCCTAAGCCCTTTGCCATCGCCATACCAAGACCATGGGTACTACCGGTTACTAAAGCAATCTTTCCCTTTAGATTGAATAATTCAGTACTCATAAGCTTACTTTAAATCTGTTATTGCCGCAACATCCATATCGTTATAGTCTAAATTTTCACCTGCCATACCCCATATAAAAGTATAATTAGATGTTCCTGATCCACAGTGAATAGACCATGGTGGCGAAATTACAGCTTGGTGGTTATGCATCCATATATGACGCGTTTCTTGTGGTTGACCCATAAAATGACACACTGCCTGACCTTCTGGTACATCTAAATAAAAATACACCTCCATTCTACGATCGTGAACGTGTGCCGGCATCGTGTTCCAAACACTTCCGGTTTTTAATTTGGTCATTCCCATTTGAAGTTGACACGTAGTCACTACTCCCCCAATAATCATTTGACTAACCGTTCTATGATTTGCCGTTTCTAATGATCCCAACTCTAATTTATTCGCTTCTTCTAAGCTTACTTTTTTAGTTGGGTACGTAGTGTGTGCTGGTGCTGAATTAATGTAAAACTTAGCGGGATTTTTTAAATCGTCACTTTTGAAAACAACATCTTTTGCCCCCATACCAATGTATAAGGCATCTTTATGACCTAAACTAAAACTTTTACCATCTACCTCAACAGATCCTGCTGCACCGACATTAATTATACCCATTTCTCTTCTTTCCAAGAAAAATTCTGCTTTCAATGGGTCAATGGTTTCTAGTTTTAAATCTGATACAGGAACCGCAGACCCAGCAATATAGCGGTCATAATGCGTATAAGTTAGATTGATTTCTCCCTTCTTCATAAGGTTATTGATCAAAAATTCATCTCTTAAAGCTGTGGTATCATACTTTTTAACCGCTTCAGGACTAGAAGCGTATCTTGTTTGATAGGTTGTAGACATATACTTATATTATTAAATTAAACTGTACACTTTAAAATTATCTAAAGTCATGAAATTCTTAGCAATTCTGACCTATAAACACTTAACATAGTTTATGTTAAGTCAAAACATATTTGCAATTAAAATAACAAAAATCAACTTCAATAACGCTAGATATTCTTAAAATTCAGGGATTATAGGCTTAGCTCAAACTAGATGTAAAACAGCATTTTGAAATTGTAAAAAAAGGTTTAGAATAAATTTTACAATTGAAATCACTTGTATCCTCACAATACTATTTCCACTAATCATCAAAAAACTCACTATAATTATAAACTTTGACGCATTAACCCTTCTTGCGCAACCGAAGCCACTAAAACCCCTTTTCTATCGTAAACACTACCTCTTGCAAATCCGCGAGAATTAGATGCACTTGGGCTATCCATACTATACAACAACCATTTTGTAATATCAAATTCTCTATGAAACCAAATTGCATGGTCTAAACTAGCATAAAACGTTTCACCTTTATTCAATTGCTCTCGATGTGGTAAAGTAGCTGTTGTTAGCAAGTTATAATCAGAAGCATACGCTAATAATTGTTGCTGCATTGGTAAATTAATTTCAGCCGTATCAGAGGTTCGAATCCAAGTATTAAAAAAAGGAGAACCATTCTCTACCAACTGAGTTGTAAATTTTTCTACGGGTTTAAAATCAAATACTTTAGGCTGTATAGCCTTCAGTCTTTTATAAGCCCCTGGGTATAGATCTTTTATCTCTTCTAATTGCTCAAGACTCGTTGTTAATTTCTCTGGAGGAATTAAATTAGGCATTGGAAACTGATGATTAACTCCATCAGATTTTACCTGAAAAGATGCTGCCATATTAAAGATAGCTGTCCCATTTTGTTTCGCCACTACTCTTCTTGTGGTAAAACTACCTCCATTTCTAATAGTATCTACCTCATAAACAATAGGATATCTTAAATCTCCGCCTAAAATAAAATAACCGTGTAATGAATGTGCAATACGATCTTCTGGAACTGTTTGATAAGCTGCATGCAAAGCTTGTGCTAGCACTTGCCCTCCAAAAACCCTTCCCCAGGGCGCTTGATAATTTTGCCCTTCAAATGTGGTATCATCTATTTTTTTCAGAGTTATCAACTCTATTAATTCTTTAATTGTCTGCATGTTTAATAACTGGTTGTAAGTGGAACAATTTAAGTATAAAAAAACTAAAAGCGTATGGTTACAGCGATTCACTTCTAAAAAAACACTAGAGAAAAGCAACTGAAATTTTATATAAAAAATACTTCTTTTCACTTATACGAAAATGTAAAATCGTACTCCCATAATAAATTATAATATAAATAAAAATCCAAAAAAATATAGTTTCAAACACACAAGCTAATTACGAAAAAGATGATTTTCATTAAACTATTATATTAAATCGCTGAAATTTTGTTAAAATATTGATTAATTACAAAGCTTTTTCTACCATTGTTGATAATAAACAACAGCTGATTTTAAAAAATTAGATGACTTTTATCGTATGAATGACTCATACTAGTATTGACAAACTACTACACCAGTTTATGCCAATTACCAATTATAGATGCAGACTTAAAAACCTATAATCAAATAAAAAACTAACTTATAAAATATAAAACATGAAAGACGCAGTAATTGTATCAACGGCTAGAACGCCTATGGGGCGAGCATATAAAGGGGCAATGAATGCCACCCAAACGCCTACAATGGCAGGTTGGGCAATACATGAAGCTGTTAAACGCTCTGGGGTAGATCCGGCAGAAATCGATGATGTAATTATGGGTTGTGCTTTACCCCAAGGGTCTTCAGGTATGAATATAGGTCGAATGGCTGCTCTTGCAGGTGGTTTACCCGTAACTGTTTCTGGTATGACCATTGATCGTCAATGTTCTTCTGGTATGATGGCGATTGCAACAGCTGCTAAACAAATTTTGCATGACGGCATGAGTGTTGCAATAGGCGGCGGCGTAGAATCAATTTCTATGGTTCAAAACGAACATATGAATACATTTCATATGGTAGACAAAAAATTAAAAGCTATTCATAAAGATGTTTATATGCCAATGCTACAAACTGCTGAAGTGGTTGCAAAACGCTATAATATAAGTCGAGAAGCACAAGATGTATACGCACTTCAATCTCAAATGCGAACTGCAGCAGCTCAAGAGGCAGGAAAATTTGATGATGAGATCATACCAATTGAAACGATCAAAGCAATAATAGATAAGGAAACTAAAGAAATGAGGTTTCACCCAGCTTATTTAAATAAAGATGAAGGTAACAGACCCGAAACAACGGCTGAAGGTTTAGCCAGTTTACGCTTAGTAAATGAAGGCGGAACAATAACTGCGGGTAATGCCAGCCAAATGTCTGACGGTGCATCTGCCTGTGTTTTAATGGATTCTAAATTAGCAGAACAACGTGGTGTTTCTCCCTTAGGTATTTATCGCGGTATTGCCGTTGCTGGTTGTGAGCCTGACGAAATGGGAATCGGACCTGTTTACGCCATTCCCAAACTATTAAAGGCTCATGGCTTAAAAATGAGTGACATTGGTCTTTGGGAACTGAATGAGGCTTTTGCCGTTCAGGTGCTGTATTGCCAAGAAAAATTAGGTATACCTAACGAATTAATGAATGTAAATGGTGGCGCTATTTCTATTGGGCACCCGTATGGTATGTCTGGATCAAGAATGGTTGCTCATGCCTTGATCGAAGGAAAAAGACGCGGTGCCAAATATGTAGTATCTACCATGTGTGTTGGTGGTGGAATGGGTGCTGCAGGACTTTTTGAGGTGGTATAAAATCACATCAAACATTGTAATTAATACAACCATTACACATTTTATATATAAACAACCTCGTGGTGAACCCACGAGGTTTTGCATAAGAAATAACCTTTAAATTTCAAGCCAAGCTTCACAGTATTTAAATATCTATTATTAAGTTAATATTTAATTGACAACAAAACAGTATTACTTAATCATTGAAAAAGTGAAACCTTTTATCACTTTTAAAAACACCATAATCTGCATTATACGTTGTTAGAATTACACCATTTATAATATAGAAAAAATTTAAAATGACTTTTATAATCATTTTGATAACCACTAATTTAAATTCTAAAGCACAACTTCTCACTGTATACATTTTTGGTTACCAATTTAAGAATCTCAAATACCATTCAAGAACAGCGCACTTAATAACGGCTTAACAGGTATAAAACTGATTTGAATTTACACAAACCTGATAAGGGTACTTCTAAATTTAGATATTAATAGAACTATTTAAGCAGGATTAAAGGATTGAAAGGGTGTCGAAAATTAATTACCCACAGTGATTATACTTAAGAAATAGAATATTTATCTTTTTAATTTTAATCAATAAATACCCCTATAAATTATCATATATATAAATATGTACTACAAAAATTATTAATTTAATTTATTAAACTAGTTTAATTTAATTATTTAATAATATCTATATATTAGAGCGAACATTAAACCGATCAACCAAAATGAAAAAATTCTTATTAACGACATTGGCAATCTTTGTGCTATCAACAGTCGCTCTTACAGCACAAACCACTATTTCTGGAGTAATTACAGATGAAAAAATTGGCGACCCTTTAGTTGGTGCCAATGTAATAATACAAGGAACCAACACTGGTGCGAGTACAGATTTTGATGGAAAATTCACCATTACTAGTAACGAACCGCTTCCTTGGAAATTATCTATTAGTTATTCTGGTTATGCCGCTAAAATAATACCGGTAACCAGTGCTAGCGCTAACCTAAAGTATAGCCTAAAAGAAAGTGCTTTTATAATAGATGAAGTGGTCATATCTGCCTCAAGAAGAAGAGAAAAGGTACAAGAAGCTCCCGCTTCGGTAACTGTACTGTCTGCTAAAAAATTAGTGGGCTCTCCTCAAATTGATGCTGCAAGAAATTTGATTAATGTACCGGGTGTTACTGTTCAGCAGCAATCTGGCTCTAGAATGAATTTTGAAATGAGAGCAGCTGCCAGTACCTTTAGTACAAGAGTTTTTCCTATTAAAGATTATAGAAGTTTGGTAGCACCAGGAAATAATACATTTCAATCAGATAAATCTGGACTTAGTACTATTGATATTGAACGAATTGAAGTGGTTAGAGGTGCAGGATCTGCACTTTATGGTCCTGGTGTAACTTCTGGTGTTATCCACTTTATCACTAAAAGCCCTATTGATCAACCTGGTACTACAGTTCAGGTTTATGGTGGCGAATTAAATACTTACGGTGCTGCATTACGACATGCCACTAAAGTATCTGATAAATTTGGTTACAAAATAAATCTACAATATAACCGTGGTGATGAATTTACGCTAGATGGTTCAGAAGGCACAACTGCAGCTGACGGTACTTTTACAAGACAAATTGATAAGTTTAGTTCTATAATTACACAACCTGCTCTTACCTCATCAGGTGTAGTTGATGATCGTACACCTGGTAAAACTTTACTAGAATTAACCCCTAGAGCAGATGGAAATGTTATGCAAGATTATTATTGGAACATGGGTTCTGATATTACTTTAGAATTTCGTCCAGAAGATGATTTAAGCATTGTAGTCGCAGGGGGATTAAATCAAGCTTCTTCTGTATTTTATAATGATTTAGGGGAGGGTTTATCACAACCGCAAGAAGTTTGGGGACAAGCAAGAATGCAGAAAGGTGGGTTGTTTGCTCAATTTTATACAACTCACACAAATTACGGTCCTGAAGACAGACCTATATTTTTATATCAAACAGGTAATAGAACTCCAACAGCTATAAAACAATACGAAGGGCAATTGCAATATAACTTTGATATTCCTGATTTTTTAAATGCAAATTTTACGGTTGGGTCAGATTACCGTCTTACTAAAATAGATACCGAAGGATTGGTGCATGGTAGAAACGAAAACGATGATGATTATAATGTATTCGGTATCTATGCGCAGGGTAAATTCGCATTGGCAAAAAAGTTAGATTTAGTTTTGGCAGGACGTTTTGATAAATTTAATATTCCTGATGAAACTGCTGTCGCTCCTAGAATTGCATTAGTGTATAAGGCAAGTCCAAAACATACGTTTAGAGCTTCTTTTAATAATGCTAGTTTCTCTCCTTCTGCCTCAGAATGGAATTACGATTTCCCAGTAAATTCTCCTGTTCCGGGCTTTCTTGATTTTTGGTTAGCCGGGTCAAATGACATTCATTCATTTGATAATGCAACAAGTATCGAATTTTTAAATCATAATGTAACAGCTGCTGGTATAAGTGGGGCAACTGGTATTCCTATAGAGGCACTAACGCCTCTTGCCGGTGCACTTCCGCAAGAATTACCTAAAGAATTATTAGGCACAGGCGGTCTTAGTAATGAGTTTGTTCATCAATTTGCATCAGGCTCTTTAATTGCAGCTATGCAAGCCAATGGCTTAGGAGACTTCATTGATGATATTCAAGGCGTGTTAGCAAATAGCCCTACCGGAAATAACGGAACATTTCTTGGAATTAACGCATTGGAAGGTGGTACACCTAATAATAATTTAACCAATACAGTACGTGGGGTAATAGCAACATCTAAGACTTATGAAGTTGGTTATAAAGGGATTATAGGTGATAAATTTTCTGCTTCTCTTGATTTGTATGCTATTACAGAAAGAGGCGGTTTTGACTTTACAGCAATTGCTCCGTTAATAGGTTTAAATGGTTTTAGTCAAGATCCTTTTTTAGCTAAAACAGGAGAATTAATAGGCGCATTAGTAGAAGCCGGTTTACCTCAAGAAGCTGCCACAAGTTTAGTCTCGCAAGCTTATGCAGGTACTGCCGCTTTAATCCCAAACTTTTATTCAACTGGTAGTGTTGAAACTAATAGAGTGCCACAAGATGATGGTATTTTACATGTTGCTGCAGGTTACAGAGTTTTTGATGCTCCTTATACAAGATATGGTGCAGATTTAGGTTTGCAATATTTCGCCTCGGATGAATTAACGTTCTTCGCCAACTACTCTTGGGTCAACGCTTCTGAATATGAAAGAGAACAAGGTGATGGTAGTGCACCATTTACTACCTTTTTAAATGCACCTGCAAATAAATATAGATTAGGAGCTAATTATGGAGGGGAAAAAGGAATTAGAGGTAACGTATCATTTCAACATGATGATGCCTTTACTGCAAGTGCCGGACAGTTTTCTGGTGAAGTTCAAGAAAAAAACTTGATTGATGCAGGTATTGGCTATGCTTTTAATAAAGATTTAGCAATAGACATTTCTGCCCAAAATTTATTCAATAATGAATACAGAGCTTTGGTCAATATGCCGGCAATTGGAAGAAGAATTATTGCCAAATTGACATATAGTTTTGGAGGAAATAAAAAATAGAAATAGACCTTAAAAAAAGATAAATATTGATGCTATAAACCAAAGTGAAAATTAAAATAGGTTCAGTCATAAGGCTTGATAAATAAAAAAAATATTTATCAAGCCACAATAAAGCAGTTTCTTAATTGAACAAAATGCCTATATTTATAAAGTCCCAAAAGATTTTACGAATAAATGACTGCAGCTGCTTCCAAAGATTATTTAACGAACCTTAAAAACAAAATTCTTTCATATACAGAGGTGGACGAAGAAATTTTAAACCACTGGTTGCTTTACTATAAAAGAATAGAAGTTAAAAAAGGTGATATGTTAATTTCTCCAGGGCAAATGGTAGAACACTTTTACTACGTTGCAAAAGGCTGTATTTACTATTATAAATTAGAAGAAGGTGAGCAAAAGGTTCTTGAGTTTTATACTGAAGATTTGTTCTTTACTGATTTACCTGCCTATGTAAAAGAAACGCCTTCTGACTATTATTTAAAAGCTTCTGAAAATACTATTGTGTATGCCATATCAAAATCTGATGGCGAAAATTCATTTAAAAAATCGCATCAATTAGAACGTTTCGGTCGCCTTTCAATGCAAGAGGCATTTATGAAAATTTTTACTCGGGTCGAAAGGTTAAGCAATAGAACTAACGAAGAACGTTATCTACGTCTTCTAGAAAAACGCCCAGATTTACTACAAAGGGTACCACAGTATTTAATTGCCTCATATTTAGGGCTTACACCTGTCGGACTTTCAAAAATTAGAAAGCGCATAAGTATATCGCAACAGAGTTAAATAATTAACAACTACATATTTTTAACCTACTTTTTACCATTCAAATTATCATAATCGTAAAATTTTAACCTTATATTATTATTTTATTAAACTGGTTTAATCAGTTTCGTATGAAATAATTCTAAATTGTCGTACGATAATTTCAAAGACAAAATTCGATATGGCAAACCAATATGTAGATTTAGAAACCCTTAAATTTTTATTATACAAAGTACATAGTGTACAAGATGTACTTGAGCAAGAACGTTATGCCGAGTATGATAAAGACTCCATAGAAATGCTTTTAAATTCTGTTAAGGATTTCTCTGATAAAGAACTATTTCCTTATTTCAGAGAAATGGACGAACAACCGGCGCATTTTAAAGATGGTGAAATTGTAGTACATCCGCAGGTAAACAAATACATGAAAGCCGCTGGTGAAATGGGCTTTATTTCTGGATCTTTTTCATATGAAGATGGTGGTATGCAATTGCCTCAAATGGTATTGAATGCTTCTGCTTTTATACAAGAAGCTGCTAATAATTACTTACCTGGTTATGTTGGTTTAACTGTTGGTTCTGCAGAATTAATAACACATTTTGGCAATAAAGAACTTAACGAAACCTATGTGCCAAAAATGCTAGAAGGTACTTGGGGCGGTACTATGTGCTTAACGGAACCTCAAGCGGGTAGTTCTTTATCTGATATTGTTACCTCTGCTACGCCAGATGGTGATTCATATAAAATAAACGGACAAAAAATATTTATTTCAGGAGGAGATTACCAAGGTGTAGAGAATATTGTGCATTTGGTATTAGCTCGAATTAAAGGAGCTCCTGCTGGTACAAAAGGAATTTCTCTATTTGTAGTACCAAAAAATAGACCAACCGCAGACGGTGGGTTAACCCCAAATGATGTTACTACAGTTGCCGATTTTCAAAAAATGGGTCAACGAGGGTACTGTACAACACACCTCTTTTTCGGGGACAAAGAAGATTGTACGGGTTGGTTAGTTGGTGAGCCTCACCAAGGTTTAAAATATATGTTCTTGATGATGAACGGAGCAAGAATTGGTGTTGGTAGAGGTGCTGCTGCAATTGCAACAGCTGCTTATCATGCTTCTTTAAATTATGCGAATGAAAGACCTCAAGGACGTAAGCTTACAAGCACAGGTAAAAAAGATGCTAATCAAGAGCAAACATTAATCATTAACCACCCAGATGTTAGAAGAATGTTATTGCTTCAAAAAGCAATTTCTGAAGGTTCGTTAAGCTTGATCTTTTTAACAGCGAAATACCACGACCTTTCTCTTGCAAGTGAAACTGCAGAAGAACGAGAAAAATATAGATTGTTATTAGAAATAATGACTCCTGTAGTAAAAACATACCCTTCAGAAATGGGCAAAACATCTGTAGATACCGGTGTACAAGTTTTAGGCGGATACGGTTTTTGTTCTGATTACGTTTTGCAACAATACCTAAGAGATATTCGAATTTTTGCCCTTTATGAAGGTACCACTGGTATTCAATCTCAAGATTTATTAGGTAGAAAAGTAACCATGAATAATGGTGAAGCTTTAAAACTATTATCCGTAGAAATAAGCAACTCCATTAAGGCTAGTATGGCACATGATTCATTAGCTCCATATGCTAAAAAGTTAGCTGCCAAATTAGAATTAACACAAGATGTATTGAAATCATTAATGGGCTTTGCCATGAAAGGTGATTACCAACGTTTTTTAGCAGATGCTACTCCTTTTATGGAATTTTTCAGTAACATTTTAATGGGATGGTTATGGTTAGACTTAGCTAGAGAAGCACAAAATGCCCTTGTAACCGGCAACAAAGAAAACAGTGCTGAATTCTACGAAAGTAAAATACATACAATGCAATTCTACTTCAAGTATGAATTGCCAAAAACTACAGGATTAGCAGAAATTTTAATGGACAATAAGACCGCCTTGACTATAGGTACCGATAAGGAAGTTTTTGTATAATTAAAATACTAGATTCTAAAATGTCATACTGAGCACAGTTCAATAAATAAGACTGATAAATGTTTTTCAGTGTGACATAAATACTATCAACTAACAACGAAAAATGAGCATAAAACAAAGATTTGATCTTACTGGAAAAGTAGCCGTAATAACAGGTTCTAGTAAAGGAATAGGACTCTCAATAGCTAAAGGTCTGGCAGAAAACGGAGCAAAAGTAGTCATCAGCAGTCGAAAACAAGATGCTGTTGACGCTGTTGCTAAAGAAATGCAAGAAGCTGGTTTTGAAGCAATCGGTATTGCATGTCACATTGGCGAAGCAGACCAGCGCGAAGCATTAATAGCTAAAACTATTGAGAAATATGGGAGAATAGATATTTTGGTAAACAATGCAGCGATCAACCCTTATTACGGACCTTTAGAAGCTTCTAATGAAGAGGCTTTTGATAAAATTATGAATGTAAATGTAAAAGCTCCATGCATACTTTCAAACTTAGTGCATCCGCATATGAAAGCACAAGGTAGCGGTAGTATTATCAACATTTCATCCGTAGAAGGAATTCACCCAGGTTTCAACCTTGGTTTATACAGTGTTTCTAAAGCAGCCATGATCATGCTATCCAAAAATCAAGCAAAAGAATGGGGAAGACACGGTATTCGCTCTAATGCAGTTTGCCCTGGACTGGTAAAAACAAAACTTAGTGAAGCGCTTTGGTCAGATGATAAATTGGCTGCCGGCTATAAAGCTGTAGTTCCATTGAGAAGAATTGCTATACCCGATGAATTAGCGGGAGTTGTAATGCTTCTAGCATCTGATGCCGGTTCGTATATGACAGGCGGTGAATATACCGTTGATGGTGGTTATTTAATTTCAGGATAAGGAAAGTATTTAGTGCTCAGTACAAAGTATTAAGTTGATAAAAGAAAAAGCTCATGAATTTTGAACATAGTGAAAAAGCAATTGCATTACAGAAAAAAGTACAAAATTTTGTTGATGAACATATTCTTCCAGTAGAAGCCGAAGTAGATGCTTTTCACCACAATCCGGAGAATGCTTGGAAAAAATGGCCAGGATTGGAAAACTTAAAACAAAAGGCTAAAGATGCTGGTCTATGGAATCTTTTTCTTCCAAAATCTTATGGCGATTTAAGTCCGGGATTAACCAATTTAGAATACGCCCCGCTAGCTGAAATAATGGGTCGTACCATATGGGTTCCCGAAATTTTTAATTGTAATGCTCCTGATACTGGCAATATGGAAGTACTTGCTAAATACGGTACTCCAGAACAGCAAGATAAATGGCTAAAACCTTTAATGAACGGCGAAATACGTTCTGCTTTTTTAATGACCGAACCAGATGTTGCTTCTTCAGATGCTACTAATATTGAAACATCTATAGTTGCCGATGGTGATGAGTATGTTATTAATGGTAGAAAATGGTGGTCGTCGGGCGCTATGGATCCTAATTGCAAGATTAGTATTGTAATGGGGAAAACAGATTTTGATGCTCCAAGACATGAACAGCAAAGTATGATTTTAGTACCTATGGATACTCCTGGACTGAAAATCATACGACACTTACCCGTTTTTGGTTATTCTGATTCTCCCGAAGGACATGCAGAGATTTTACTAGAAAATGTTCGCGTTTCTAAAGAAAATTTATTGGTGGGTGAAGGACAAGGTTTTGCCATTGCCCAAGGGCGATTGGGACCAGGTCGAATTCATCATTGTATGCGCCTAATTGGTATGGCACAGCGTTCGCTAGAAATCATGTCAGAACGTACCACTAAACGTAAGCCTTTTGGCAGAACCTTAGATACTTTTAGTAGTGTACGCCAAGATATCGCTAGTTCTGCATGTGAAATAGAGCAAACACGTTTGCTGGTATTATCTGCTGCCGATAAAATGGACAGACTAGGTAACAAAGAAGCTAAAGATTTAATTGCGATGATAAAAATTGTTACGCCAAAAATGGCTTTGAGCGTAATAGATAGAGCCATTCAAATTTTAGGCGGTATGGGTGTAAGTAACGACACTCCTCTAGCTCACTTTTATGCAGCTGCGAGAACATTGAGATTGGCCGACGGCCCAGATGAGGTACATATGAGTCAGTTAGGTAAGAATGTTATTAAGAAATACGCCAAACAAAGCTAGAATTCAATATCTAAAATACTGAAGTGCTACCTATTGACATTACAAAATAGGTGAACCAAAAGAAAGTCAATCAATTTTAAAAGCATCCCTCCTATTTAGGAAAGAAAACAACATATGAATATAAAACCAGTCAGAGAAGGTGAAGAATTAAATCAGGTAAATCTTAAGAAATTTCTTCTTGAGAACAATTTAATTGCTGATGCCGAAAGTCAACTTCAAGTTGAGCAATTTGCTAATGGCTTTTCAAACCTTACCTACTTACTGAATATTGAAAATAAAGAATACGTGTTACGACGACCACCTTTTGCTGCTCCAAAACGCGGGCACGATATGAGTCGTGAGTACAAGGTGATTTCTAATTTGAATTCTGTTTTTGACAAAACTCCGAAAGCATATACGTATACAGAAAATACTGATATTATAGGAGCTCCTTTTTATATTATGAGTAAAGTAGAAGGAATTATTTTAACCGCTAAAGAAGCGCATAAAAGACAGATTCCTGAAAATGAATTTAAAACAATCTCTAATACTTGGCTAGATACTTTTGTAGCCTTTCATGCAATAGATTACAAAGCAGCGGGACTTGAAAATTTAGGTCGCCCTGAAGGATATGTAGAGCGACAAGTAACGAATTGGAGCAAGCAATATTTAGCTGCTGCAACAGACGATGTCCCTACCGCAGGGAAAGTAATGAAATGGATGGCAGAGAATCAGCCTAAAAGCTACGATCACACTTTAATACACAATGATTTTAAGTATGACAATGTAGTTTTTAAGGATGATAGCTGGAAAGAAATAGCAGCTATTCTAGATTGGGAAATGTGTACCCTGGGAGACCCTTTAATGGACTTAGGTACTTCTTTGGGGTATTGGACCACGTATGCAGATCCAGATTTCATGAAGCAAGGGCTACAATCACCGACGGTTATGAAAGGCAATCCTCTTCGTGCAGAGATTGTTCAGCAATATGCATTAAAAAGTGGTCGAAATGTAGATAACTTAATTTTTTATTATGCCTACGGCTTGTTCAAAATTGCGGTAATCGCCCAGCAAATCTATTATCGTTTTAAACATGGACATACGAGCGATCCAAAATTTGCATACTTGAACAAAGCATCAGAACTATGCTGTAAAACAGCTTGGGAAGCGATACAAAAGAAACAGATAGACAATTTATTTTAAAATATTTGAAGACAACATCACATAATAAAATCAACCAAGAACAGCTAAAAGCTTTTTCTCAACTACCTACAGATAAACCTGTGGTAATGATTAATCTGCTAAAATTTAAAGACACTGTTGCAGAAACCGGACTATCAGGAGCAGAATCATATAAGGGATATATGAAAGCGGCTATGCCCTTCTTTCAAAAAGCGAACGCTGAAATTCTTTATTTGGGAAAACCTCAACGAACATTAATCGGACCTGAAGATGAAGCGTTATGGGATAAAATATTACTCGTAAAATATAACTCTACAGCTGATTTTTTAGGGATGCTAAAAGCAGAAGGATATCCGACTCACTTAAGAGATCAAGCCTTATTAGATTCAAGGTTAATTCAATGTGATTAGCATATCAAAATCAGAAGAGCTTAGAGAAACTAAGAATAAAACAAAATACATGAATTTAAAAGATAAAGTAGTTATAATAACAGGTGCCGGAAGCGGCATAGGTGCGGCAGCAGCCAAACTTTTAGGCGAACGAAACGCTACCGTCGTAGTATCAGATATCAACCTGAGCAATGCAGAAAAAGTAGCTGCTGAAATTGAAAAAAATGGGGGTATTGCATCTGCCATAAAAACTGATGTTACAAAATTTGAAGAGGTTGAAGCCCTAATAGCGAAAACAGTCTCAAAATATGACCGTGTAGATGTCATTGTTAATAATGCCGGTATAGGTGGCAAGCACCAATTGAAAACCGCTGAACATACTCATGACGATTGGCATAATGTCATTGCCGTAAATCAAACAGGTGTTTTTTACTGTATGCAGGCTGCATTAAAACAGATGATGAAGCAAGGTCATGGTACCATTGTAAATGTAGCTTCTTTGGCAGGTCTAAAAGCATCAGGAAACAATTTATCTTATAGTGCTAGCAAATTTGCCGTGGTAGGTATGACAAAGTCAGCAGCTTTGGAATACGGCGGTAAAAATATTCGTATTAATGCGGTTTGCCCTGGTTACACACATTCTGCTTTATTAGACCAACTACTTACGGTAAGACCCGATATGGGCGATTTACTGAAGAGATTAATACCCATGAAAAGATTTGGTGAAGCCAATGAAATAGCAGAAGGTATTTGCTTTCTTGCTTCTGATAATTCAAAATTCATGACAGGACAAACATTAACACTAGACGGAGGAACATCCTTATAAAATATATGAAGACATTAGAAATTACATATAAAGACGAGTACGCTATAGTACAAATGAATCGTGGTAAAGTCAATGCTATCAATGCAGAAATGGTAACCGAATTACGAGAGACTTTTAAATCTATAGCTTCAAATGATGAGGTTAAAGGAGTTATCCTTTCTGGTCAACCGCATTACTTTTCTGCAGGTTTAGACTTAATTGAGCTCTTTCAATATGACAAAGACCAAATAGAAAATTTCTTTTCTTCATTCGGCACTTTGTATTTAGAATTGGTTCAATTTAAAAAGCCATTCATTTCTGCAATTACAGGATATTCACCTGCCGGTGGATGTGTTTTAGCGGTAGCCAGTGATAATCGATATATGGCCGACGGAGATAAATATGTAATCGGTCTTAATGAGGTTGCAGTAAATATTCAGATAAGTCAAAACCTGACCGAAGTATATGCTTTTTGGATGGGTGATGGTTTGGCGAGCAAATATATTCTAGAAGGAAAACTTTTAACCGGTAAAGAAGCAGTATCCGCTGGTTTGGTAGATGAACTTGTTCCATTAGAAAATGTTTTGGAGCGCGCAGAAAAACAAATGCGCCTTTACATGAAAGCAGACCAACAAATTTGGATAAATACCAAAGCCAAAATTAGAAAACATCTTCTTGAAAAATTAGATGCAGATGGTAAAAACTCTTTAAAAGAAGCTGCTGAACTTTGGTGGAAACCAGAAATACGAGCAAAAATGAAAGCTTACGTAGAAAGTTTTTCAGGTAAGAAAAAGTAAACATTCAACGATCATAAATTAAAGACAATCAGATTCTAACTCGTATCAGATTGATCATAAAATAACTAACTCATGAACAAACAATTATTATTTGTAAAAAGACCCACTGGTGATGCTGATGCTTCAACATGGTCATTAGTCTCTAACCCTATTCCTACAATTAAAGAAGGTCAGGTATTGATACAACAACATTATGTATCTCTTGATCCTGCAATGCGTGGATGGATGAATGATGCAAAATCTTATATAGCACCAATGGAAATTAACTCGGTAATGCGAGCAGGTTCTGTAGGGCAAGTAATAGAGTCGAATAATCATCCGAAGTTTAAGGTTGGTGATTATGTTGCCGGTTATGCCGGTGTACAACAATACATTGCTACCGAAGGTGAAGGCTATTACAAAGTTGACCCAAACCTTGCTCCCCTACCCACCTATATCGGTACTTTAGGTATGACAGGTATGACTGCTTATTTCGGAATAACAGAAGTAGGTAAAATAAAAGAAGGTGATATTGTTTTAGTTTCTGGGGCCGCAGGTGCTGTTGGTAGCATTGTTGGGCAAGTTGCTAAAATAAAAGGCTGCAGAGTTATAGGTATTGCAGGCGGTGCCGATAAGTGTAAATATGTTGTTGATGAATTAGGTTTCGATGCATGTATCGATTACAAAAACGAAAATGTAAAAGACCGCATAAAAGAGGAATGCCCTAAAGGCTTAGATGTTTATTTTGATAACGTAGGTGGAGAAATTCTAGATTTAGCTTTAGGAAGACTTCGTATGCATGCAAGAATAGTTATTTGTGGAGCGATATCTCAATACAATAACAAAACCGCTATGAAAGGACCTAGTAACTACTTATCTCTATTGGTAAATAGAGCTAGCATGACAGGCATGGTTGTTTTTGATTACGCAGATAGATATGCAGAAGGAGCCAAAATTTTAGGTGGATGGATGGCGCAAGGAAAACTAAAAAGCAAAGAAGACATTTACGATGGAATTGAAAATTTCCCAGAAACATACAATCGTCTTTTCTCTGGCGATAAAATGGGAAAATTGGTATTAAAAATAATAGAAGAATAAATAATAAAATACAAGCGCAAATACAAAAATCAAATTCAGAAGTACAAAAGCTGAAATTTGAATTTGTATTTGAGTTTGACTTTTTAATCTTAATAGGTATGAAAGCTATACGATGTAAAAAATTCGGCCCTCCTTCTTCATTAGTATTGGAAGAAGTTGCTAATTTAAAACCGAAGGCAAAAGAGGTTTTAGTCGAAGTCAAGGCATGTGGATTGAATTTTCCAGATACATTGATTATTCAAGGCTTATATCAGTTTAAACCGGAATTGCCCTTTACACCAGGTAGTGATGTAGCAGGTATCGTTAAAGAAGTTGGAGAGGGAGTTTCTCATTTAAAAGTAGGTCAAGAAGTATTTGGTTTTGTAGCCCATGGTGGTTTGGCTGAAGAAGTTCTAGTACCTGCAAATGCTTGCTTCCCAAAGCCTCCCCAGATGGACTACCCCATTGCAGCCTCTTTTCTTATGGCATACGGCACTTCATACCATGCCTTAAAAGACAGAGGTAATTTGGCAGAAGGTGAAACACTTTTGGTCTTAGGTGCTTCAGGTGGTGTAGGCTTAGCCGCTGTTGAGCTCGGTAAGCTTATGGGAGCAAAAGTTATTGCGGCAGCTTCTACCGATGACAAGTTGGCTCTATGTAAAGAATATGGTGCAGACGAAACCATAAATTATACCACTCAAGACCTCAAAGCATCGATCAAAGAGCTGACCGGTGGTAAAGGTGTAGATGTAATATACGACCCCGTAGGCGGAACCTATTCAGAAGCAGCTTTTAGAGGTATAGCCCGAAATGGCAGGTACTTGGTTGTAGGTTTTGCAGCTGGCGATATTCCTAAAATTCCGCTGAATCTCCCTCTCTTAAAAGAAGCAGCCATAGTTGGTGTTTTTTGGGGTGCATTCGCAATGAAAGATGCTAAAGCGAATATGCAGAATACAATGGCTTTAATGAAATGGCATGCCGAAGGCAAATTAAAACCACATATTCACGCTGTTTATGATTTAAAAGATACAGCAACTGCACTTGAAGAAATGACCGAAAGAAAAGTGAAAGGCAAATTGATTGTTAAGGTTTGAAAAAATAAAAAATAACTGTCACTTCTGGTGCAGTCAAGAATATAGAAATTACAAAATAGAATAACATGAGATTAGAAAACAAAATAGCAGTAGTAACAGGTGGTTCTAGAGGAATAGGACAAGCTATATCTGAATTATTTGCAAAAGAAGGTGCTACAGTAATAATAGTAGATCTCTTACCTGAAGGGCAAGCGGTTGCAGACGGTATAAATGCTAGTGGTGGTAAAGCAGAGTTTCATTCCGTATCAGTAACAGAAAAATCGGCTATAGAAGCCTTATTTGCATCGATAAACGAAAAGTACGGAAAACTGGACATCCTTATCAACAATGCCGGAATTACAAGAGATAAAACTCTTGAAAAAATGAGTGAAGAGGAGTTTGATTCTGTAGTTAACGTAAATCTAAAAGGAGTCTTTTTGTGCACCCAAGCGGCAGCCCCATACATGAAAGCTAACAAATATGGTCGAATAGTAAGTGCAGCATCTAATGTTGGATTACGAGGCAACTTTGGTCAAACCAACTATGCTGCCACTAAAGCCGGAGTTATAGCAATGTCGAAAACATGGACTGTAGAACTAGGTAAATATGGCATTACAGCCAATGCAATTGCACCAGGTTTTACCATGACAGATATGGTAGCTAAAATACCTAAAGAGCATTTTGCCGCTATCGAAGCAAGTATACCTTTGAAAACTGTTGCACAGCCTATTGATATCGCTTACGGATATTTATATCTGGCATCAGATGAAGCGCGTTTTGTTTCTGGTATTTGTTTAACAATAGATGGTGGAACTTCAAGATAACAATATGGCAAAGTTAGAAATAGAAGATTTTAAGGCATTCAGAGAACTGGAAGGCAAACCACTACCAGAAGGTAATTGGATAACCGTAACTCAAGAAATGATCAACGATTTTGCCAAAGCAACGGGCGACCATCAATGGATTCATGTTGATGTTGAAAAGGCGAATAAATACTCTCCATTTAAAAAACCAGTAGCTCATGGTTTTTTGTCTGTGTCTTTGCTATCCAAAATGCTGGAAGACCTTATTATGGTAAAGTCAGCAAAAATGGGAGTGAATTACGGATTGAACAAAGTTCGTTTTCCGAGTCCTGTTTTGGTCGATAGTCGTCTTCGACTTAAAGGTACCATCGCGAATATTGAAGAATATGGTGATTCTGGCTTAAAAGTTATATGGAACTGTACAGTTGAAATCGAGGGCTCTGAAAAGCCTGCCTGCGTTGCAGAATTTATCAGCCTTATGTTTTCATAAAACCTCAACTTATGTAGTTAAATAAAATCACGGATAATTTATCGCAATTAAAATTAACAAAACAATCCAAAGCAATGACTAGACTATTTGACCTCTTATACTACCAATTAGAAAATCATCCATTAGAAAACTCTATAAACGGGCGAGATGCCTCTGGTAAATGGAAATCATATAGTTCACAGGAAGTTAAAGAAACTGCGGAAAGTATGGCATCAGGGTTATTGAATCTTGGTCTAAAACCCGGCGATAAAGTGGCTTTTGTCACCTATAAGAATAGACCAGAGTGGATGATTTTAGACTTTGCCATGCAAATGGCCGGATTGATAAGTATTCCTCTATACCCTACAATTAGCGTAGGTGAGTATGAATATATTTTAAATGAAGCTGAGGTAAAAGTAGCTTTTTGTGGAGGTGGAGATTTGTACCAGAAATTAAATGCTACTTGTAATAACGTACCTACTTTAAAACATATCTACACTTTAGACAAGCAAACTGACATTCCTTTTTGGGAAGATCTATTCAATGACTCACATAAGGCGGAAGTTGAGAAAATTAAAAGCGGAATTACAACTGAAGATTTGGCTACCATAATTTATACCTCAGGTACTACCGGAAATCCGAAGGGTGTAATGCTATCGCATAAAAATATAATGCACATCGCTTTGAAAACTTCTCCACATTTACAGGCGAAGCCGGGTAATAATGTGTTGAGTTTTTTACCCTTATGTCATATTTACGAACGCTCGGTGTCTTTTGTATACTATTATAAAAGTGCTAAAATATTCTTTGCAGGTACAGATAATTTAAGCGGGCCAGATGGTGATTTAGCTGCTGTGAAACCAGCCACGTTCACAACCGTTCCGAGATTGCTTGAGAAGATATACGAGGCTATTTACAACAAGGGCTTAGCTTTAGATGGCACAAAAAAGAAACTTTTCTTTTGGGCCTTAGCATTAACCGATGATTATGAAATAAATCAAAATTTATCTTTTGGTAAAAAGTTGAAATGGAAAATTGCCGATAAATTAATTTTTTCTAAATGGCGAGATGCTCTTGGTGGTAATATAAATGCAGTTGTTACAGGTGCTGCCCCATGCCCTGTAAAAGTAATGCGTGTTTTTTGCGCAGCAGGCATTCCTATTCGTGAAGGGTACGGACTTACAGAAACTTCACCAACACTAAGTGTAAATACTATGGAGCCCGATGGCGCACTATTAGGTTCTGCAGGTCCACTTATTGATGGAGTAGAAATATTAATTGATCAAGAAGGTGGAGATTATAGAGAAGGTGAAGGTGAAATTTTAGCATACGGACCAAATGTTATGATGGGCTATTACAAAAAACCAGAAGTAAATGACCAGGTTTTTTGCGAGATAGATGGCAAGCGATGGTTTCGTACTGGTGATATAGGTACATTGGTAAAAGGACCTACAGGTCGAGAATTTCTTAAGATTACAGATAGAAAAAAAGAATTACTTAAAACATCTGGCGGTAAATATGTTGCCCCAGCACCAATTGAAAATAGAATAAAAGAGGAGTTTTTAGTAGAACAAATGATGGTGATCGGTGATAAACAAAAATTTGTTTCTGCTTTGATAGTACCTGCAGAAGAAGCTTTAAAAAGTTATTGTAATAAAAAGGAAATTCCCTGGACCAGTTTAGACGAAATAATAAAACACTCAAAAGTTCTGAGGAAATATGAGAAGATCATAAATAAATACAATCCTGAATTTAGCCATGTAGAACAGATTAAAAAGTTTAAACTTATAGCCCGTGAATGGCTACCTGTACATGCTGATGGTGCAGATGCAGAATTAACCCCTACCCTTAAACTAAAACGTAGGGTAATAAGAGAGAAGTTTAGTGCTGAAATTTTGGATATCTATGCTGAATAATTAGTCTAATTAAAAAAATGAATTGAATTCTATAGTAAGGCGGTAATTGTTGTGAACTAATAACTTGATTTTCCTTGAAAAGATTATCATAACAAATTGCCTCCCTTTCGAAATTGCAATGAGTGTAAAAGCCTTATTATAGATTTTTAATTCACTAAACTACCCCATAGCACTAATTGGTAGTGTATTGTTTATTGCTATAATATTGGCTTTCATTTAATACGATTGACCCCAGCTTTTCTCTTCTATTTTTTGCACAAGTAACCGTAACGCCTTCTCTAATTATTTCATCCTCATAGCCAATGGGTCATTTTAAACCGTCTCATAAGATTAATACAAGTAGCGAATGTAAAGTACAAACATTAGGCGCTATTTAATACACGATTTACTAAGTTTTACTAATATTTGATTACAAAAAAAACTTACTTCGCAACCAAGGGTGTTTTTTACATTAAAAGTAGTTTCGTTTATTCTCCTATAAGCTATTAGCACTATCAGTTCTTTAATTGATTGCATTTATGATATTTATTTAAAATCAAAAGTCAAGTTGAAGAGATGAAACAAAAACAACAATATTATTTATCACACAAATAACAACTTTGCAAATTAAAAACCACACTTTGATTTATATGCAGTAATCTCTTTTCAGCACCATTACAAGACGAAATTCGTCAGAGAGCTAATCTGAGTCAGAATAGAATAAAATGTATCTGTAACGCCATTAAAAGACCTATAATTCAATAATGCCAGGTAAACAAAAAGTGTTATGTAAAAATAAATTACGTTGAAGAAAATTTAATGGCATTTATGACTATACAATAGAAAATATTAGGTGTTCAGATTTTAAAAAAATATAGAACAAAGTAACACATCTGAACAAACGTTAAAATTAAAGCATAAAAAAACCAGTTCATTTCTGAACTGGTTTTTGTCGGGGTGGCAGGATTCGAACCTGCGACCTCCTCGTCCCAAACGAGGCGCGATAACCGGGCTACGCTACACCCCGAATTGGTTATCAAAAAATATGTCTCTCAACACATTGTTGCGGAGAGACAGGGATTCGAACCCTGGGTAAGTGTTTCCACCTACGACGATTTAGCAAACCGTTCCTTTCGGCCACTCAGGCACCTCTCCAGTAATTCTTCAATGAACTGTTGCTCTAAATAGCGGATGCAAATGTATAAGTATAACTCGTTTTACGCAACTATTTTTGATGTTTTTTTTTAATAAAAAATTACACCCCTGTTACTCAGGATATTCCACACGCAAATGATAAATATTTATTAGCTTTTGTTTGAAAATTTTCTTGATTTTTTCAATTTCTTTGAATGTAATATCTGCATTCAAAAATTGATTTGCCTTCATTTGACCCGAAATTATCTTATCAACAAACTCATCGATGATTAAAAAAGTTGGATTTTTCAAACTTTTTGATGCCGCTTCTACAGAATCTGCCATCATTAAAATTGCTGTTTCTTTAGAAAATGGCAACGGACCAGGGTACCTAAAATCTTCTTCATTTACATCTTCCTCTAATTCTTTTTGCTTTTTGTAAAAATAAAATACCAAAGTTGTACCATGATGCGAACGTATAAAATCTATAATACGGTCAGGCAAATTATTCTTTCTAGCTATCTCAATTCCCTTAATTACATGATCAATAATAATACGTGCACTGTCTTTAGGACTCAGCTCGTCATGCGGATTTACATTGGTGACCTGATTTTCGGTAAAATAAGTCGGTTCGTTCATTTTACCAATATCATGATACAAAGCCCCTACCCTAACCAACATGGCATTCGCCCCAATTTCATTAGCTGCTGCCTCTGCCAAATTTGCGACTTGTAGCGAATGATGAAAAGTACCCGGAGCCTTATTAGACAATTCTTTTAAAAGCTTAGAATTGGTATCTGACAACTCCAATAGCGACACATCTGACACTAGACCAAAGAGCTTTTCATAAATATAGATTAATGGCTGCACGAATAGCGTAATCATGCCATTTAAAAGAAAAAGTCCCAATGTGTACCATTCAATATCACTTAAATCGCCCTCATGTATCGTATGAAATGCTAAATACCCAATAATATAAATAAGTGTTATTTGACCAACACTCACAAAAAGGTTCGCTCTTTTATACAACTCAGATACGGTAAGTATGGTTACTATACCTGTAATTATCTGCAAGAATATATACTCAAAACTATTAGGTACTACAAAGCCCAAAATTAAGATAGTAAGTACGTGCACGAATAAGCCCAGCCTAGCATCAAAAAATGTTTTTAAAATTAATGGGAGAATACACAGCGGAACTACAAATACTAATTGGTCATTATATTTTATAACCATAGTGGTTATAAACACCATCAACAGAATATTGAAAAAGATAAAGGTTACTTTGACATTGTTTTCATAAACCGTTCTCCTATATTTTTTCAAAAACAAGAAAAGCATAATAAGCACTAATGCAACAAGAACGGTGTAACCTATTAATATGTAGTAGTAATTACTGGCTGTCCATAATTCAGACTCATATTCAGACTTTAATGACTCTAATATCTTTAAATTTTCAGCTTCGACAACTTCACCCTTAGCGATTATTAAGCGCCCTTGATCAACCGTACCTCTTGTATATGATAATTTTGATAACGCCTCATTTCTAGCTTTTTGAGTGAGATTGTTATCAAAACTGACATTCGGAGCTATAATATCGAAAAACAATGCCTGTGTATCTTTCTCAAAAGCCGATAAGTTATTATAAGTGAGAACTTGACGCACCAATTTATTAATCTCATTTACTCTAAAAAAATCTGAAACCCTTACTTTTCTTGCTTCATTATCCTTCACTAAATAAATAAAACTGCGTTGAACTTGCTTACCATTGTTCTGTAAAATTCCCTTAGCATAAACGGAGTCTAATACTACTTTAGAAAAATATTTTAATCTTGTTTTCTGATTTTCCCCAAGTGCGGTTCTACCCCATTTATCTTCGAACTTTTGCTCAAATTCTGCTAAAACCTTAGCTACCTCAGCCTGATCATACCTGTAGTATGGTAATTGATTACTCTCAATTACTTGTTTTTCTTTTGCTATTTCAGTATCGGTTTTCTGAATAGAAAAATCAAAAGGGGCATATAGATTTTCAAATTGCCAAGGCTTCCCTTTTTGAAATTCATATTTAAATTTCCCACCCTTTGGCAAGAAAAACACAATAAATGCAACCGCCACAACATAGAGTATATATTTGAAAATGAGCGATTGCTGTTTGTAAAGATTATCCAAAAGAAAATTGTATTAGGTTCATCAAAAATAGAAAATAATAAACTGATAACTAGTAATTGAAACGATATCCTGTGGGTTGCTACAGAATTTAGTAATTTCGTGTAATCAAATAACAAAAAACATGAAAGAAGTCGTTATCGTATCAGCCGTAAGAACTCCAATAGGAAGTTTTATGGGCGGATTATCAACAGTTCCAGCTCCGAAACTAGGAGCAATTGCTATTGAAGGCGCATTAAAAAAAATCAACCTTTCACCTACATTAGTAGATGAAGTTATAATGGGCAATGTAGTGCAAGCCGGCACAGGTCAAGCACCTGCAAGACAAGCTGCTATATTTGCCGGTATTCCAAACACCGTACCGTGTACAACCATAAATAAAGTTTGTGCCTCTGGTATGAAAGCGGTAATGCAAGGTGCACAAGCTATTGCCTTAGGTGATGCAGACGTTGTTGTTGCAGGTGGAATGGAAAATATGAGCTTAATACCTCATTATGTTCATATGAGAACAGGTACAAAATTTGGACCTACTACTTTCGTGGACGGAATGCAGAAAGACGGTTTAGTCGATGCATATGATGAAAACGCCATGGGTGTTTGTGCTGATGCATGTGCTACTGAATATGAATTTAGCAGAGAAGATCAAGATGCCTATGCTATTCAGTCTTACAAGAGATCTGCTGATGCTTGGGAAAATGGAAAATTTGACAACGAAGTTATTCCTGTAGCTGTACCACAAAGACGTGGGGAACCTAAAATGGTTACCAAAGATGAAGAATTTAGTAATGTCTTTATTGATAAGATTCCGAATTTAAGACCTGCATTTTCAAAAGACGGAACAGTTACCGCTGCAAATGCCTCAACCATTAACGACGGTGCCGCGGCATTAGTTTTAATGAGTAGAGAAAAGGCAGAAGAGTTAAACTTGAAACCATTAGCAGTTATAAAAAGCTATGCTGATGCAGCTCATGAACCTGAGTGGTTCACTACAGCCCCAGCAAAAGCACTACCGAAGGCTCTAGCAAAATCTAATTTAAAATTAGAAGAAATCGAATTCTTCGAATTTAACGAAGCATTTTCTGTTGTTGGTCTTGCCAATATGAAGATATTAGGCTTAGACGACAAAAATGTCAATGTAAATGGTGGTGCCGTTTCTTTAGGTCACCCGTTAGGATGTTCTGGTGCACGTATTCTAATAACATTACTAAATGTATTAGAACAAAATAATGCTAAACTTGGCGCAGCTGCAATCTGTAATGGTGGCGGTGGTGCTTCGGCTATAATTATCGAAAAGGTTTAAGCGGATAAAAAAATTGCATGCAATACGGTATTTGTCAGTTAAGCATTATTCCTGTTAGAAGTACGTCAGATGAAGTAGCTGAATTAGTTACGCAACTTCTATTTGGAGAGCACTTTAAGATTTTGGAATGCCGAAAAAATTGGTCTAGAATAAAAACCATTTTCGACAAGTGTGAAGGCTGGATAATGAATAGCCAATTGTTTTTTATACCTGAAGATGAGTTTAATGACATTCAGGCACATAAAAATAAGAGCTATGTTACTGAGTTAGTATCGTATGTTGAAGATGCTAATCAAATACTTACCCCTATTCTTATAGGGTCTTGTATTGCTAACACTCCGTCATTGTCGGTTAATTTTGAAGGTAAACTTTTAAGTGACCAACAGCCTAAAGAGAATTTAGTTAAAACTTCATTGCTCTATTTAAATTCTCCAGAATTGAGAGGAGGAAAATCACCTTTTGGCATCGATAGTGCCGGATTCGCTCAAATAGTCTATAAAATTAACGGATATAGCCTTTTACGAACTGCAAAAGAGCAATCTACACAGGGCACAGCCCTTAGTTTTGTAGAAGAAAGTGAAGCTGGTGATTTAGCTTTTTTTGATAACGCCAATGGTGAAATTGATCATGTTGGTATTATTATGGAAAACAACTATGTTATTCATGTTAACGGAAAAGTTAGGGTTGACCGCTTAGACCATACAGGTATTTTTAATAATGACCTTAGAACATACACCCATCAATTACGGGTTATTAAAAAAGTAGTATAAAAAAAGGCCCTTAATAAGGGCCTTTTATTTTATTGTTGGGTTTGTAATTACTCACCTAACATCTTCTTCATTTTAGTGAAGTTTTCAGTATCACCCATAGCTCCGTAAATGTTCTTAAGCTGAGACATGATATTTTCACTTTCAGGATTGTTTTTCAACGCATCTTCTAAAACATCAGCACCTTGCTTAAACAAACCATCTTTTTTCTCTTTAAGCTCATCATATTTTGCAATATCAGCTCTAGAGTTACCTAATGAATTCATTTCATCGATTAATGCATTACCTTCATTAACATATGTCGTAGAAAGATTTAAATATGCATTAGTATACTTAGGATCAATTTCAATAGCTTTCTTATAAGATACACGTGCATCTGCATAGTTATCTTGTTCCATGCTAATTACACCAACGTTATAATGTAAATCTGGATTATCTGGAGCCAAAGCGATTGCTTGAGCCATCAATTCTTTGAACTTATCCTTATTTCCTTGCTTGAAATATAAGTTTGCTTCATTTAGAATAAGATTTACATCTTCTGGATCATTTTTTCTAGCTGCCTGATAAGCCTCTAAAGCTTTTTCATCTTGACCTAGTTGCGTATAGATCAAAGCTGTATTCTTAACAATCTCAGCTTTTTTAGATGGAGTTTTCTCATCTACCGGGTTTGAATACGTACCTGATTTTACCATAAGATCACGTTGAACCTTATCCATTTCTTCAACCTCACCAGAAGTTGCGTTTGTAGCTTTATATACTACTGCACTACCATCATAACCTACCTCTTGTAGTTTATCATAGTAATCTAATGCCATTTCATAATGACCACCATTTACAGCACTACCTGCTGCATAGTATAAATAAGAAGTATCTTTTGGACTAAGTGTGTAGCTCATGTACAACTTCTCAGCAGCTTCTTTAAACTTACTATTACCATTATCACTAACAGCAGAGTTTACAAGGTCAGCCGTTAAAGACGCCATGTATTGGTTTGTTTCAGCAGTATATTTTTGCTTTCCTGAAGCTTCTTCTAATTCTATAACCTTTTTGAAAGAAGTTGCAGATTTTTCAAATGCATCGTTATTTCCTTTTTTAGCCAAATCACTATAAATTTTACCTCTAGTGAAATAATATTGCGCTTGCGTTTTCTCATCTGCAGCAGCAATAGTACCAGATGCAGCCTCAAGAGCAGTTTGCGCCGTAGCGGCATCACCTGACTTCAAAGCCTTTTCTGCAGCTTTGATTTCATTTTTTTGAGCAAAACCAATCATTGTAAATGATAGGGCTGCTACAAGTAATAATCTATTTTTCATCTTTAATATATTAATTATTAGTGTTTAAAATTTTTGATACTTAATCTTCAGTTTCAGAATTATCAGTCTCCGCACCTTCTTCAGATTCAGAATTATCAATCTCCGTGCCATTTTCAGCATCTACCTCAATATCAAGTATTTCTGATTCTTCCAAATCATCTTCATCTTTCATAACCTTTGCAACTGCTGCAATAGAGTCATTACCTTTAATATTTATCAATCTAACACCTTGTGTTGCTCTACCCATTACACGTAAATCTTCTACGCTCATACGTATTGCAATTCCAGATTTATTGATAATCATTAAATCATCAGAATCGGTAACGTTTTTAATAGCTACCAGTCCACCAGTTTTGTCGGTTACACTAATAGTCTTAACTCCTTTACCTCCTCTATTGGTAACTCTGTAATCTTCAATGCTTGAACGTTTACCATAACCTTTTTCAGAAACAACCAATATTTCATCTTCAAAATTATGTACCGATACCATTCCAATTACTTCATCGTCATCATTCGCTAAAGTAATACCACGAACACCAGAAGCATTTCTACCCATTGGCCTCGTCTTACTTTCTTCAAAACGAATAGCTTTACCAGATTTAAGTCCTAAGAAAATTTCACTTGAACCAGTAGTTAATTTAGCTTCTAGCAATTCATCACCATCACGAACGGTAATTGCATTAATACCATTTTGACGTGGTCTAGAATATTGCTCTAAAGATGTTTTCTTAACAACACCTTTCTTAGTTGCCATAATAACATAATGCGCATTGATATACTCCTCATCTTTTAAATCTTGTGTACAAATGAATGCTTTTACACTATCATCTTGTTCAATATTTATAAGATTCTGTATCGCCCTACCCTTAGATGTTCTACTTCCTTCCGGTATTTCGAATACACGCATCCAGAAACATTTTCCTTTTTGCGTAAAGAATAACATATATTGGTGATTGGTACCAACGAACAAATGCTCTAAGAAATCTTCATTTCTTGTAGAAGATGCTTTTTGACCAACTCCACCTCTATTTTGAGTTTTGTATTCTGTTAATGGAGTTCTCTTAATGTAACCGGCATGAGAAATTGTGATTACAACTTGCTCATCTGGTATCATATCTTCCATACTAAGATCACCACCTGCAATGTTAATTACAGATCTTCTCTCGTCACCATATTTATCTTTAATCTCAAGAAGCTCATCTTTTATAATTTGCATTCTTCGCTCCTTTTTCTCAAGAATATCTTTTAAATCAGCAATAAGAAGCATTATCTCATCATACTCGGTTCTAAGCTTGTCTTGCTCTAAACCAGTAAGTTGACGTAATCGCATTTCTACAATCGCCTTGGCTTGAATTTCACTTAACTTAAAACGTTCAATTAAGTTTGCTCTTGCCTCATCAGCATTATTTGAAGCTCTTATTATCGCAATTACCTCATCAATATTATCAGAAGCAATAATTAATCCTTCTAATATATGTGCACGATCTTCAGCTTTCTTTAATTCAAACTGTGTACGCCTAACTACAACTTCATGACGATGCTCAACGAAATAATGAATCATTTCTTTCACGTTCAATAACTGAGGTCTACCCTTAACCAGGGCAATGTTATTAACACTGAAAGAAGTTTGTAATGCCGTATACTTGAACAGCATATTTAAAACGATATTAGGGATAGCATCTCTTTTTAAGATGTAGACGATACGCATACCGTTACGGTCAGATTCATCTCTAATATTGGATATACCCTCCAATTTTTTGTCATTAACAAGATCCGCAGTTTTCTTGATCATGTCAGCCTTGTTGACCTGATAAGGTATTTCAGTAACAACGATACATTCACGACCCTGAACTTCTTCAAAAGTTGCTTTAGCACGCATTTTTACACGCCCTCTTCCTGTATGAAAAGCTTCTTTTACACCATCATAGCCATAAATAATACCTCCCGTTGGAAAATCTGGCGCTTTAATATGCGTAATCAACTCATCTATTTCAATATCATTATTGTCGATATACGCAACAGTACCATCAATGACTTCCGCTAAATTATGCGGAGGCATATTGGTAGCCATACCTACAGCAATACCAGATGCTCCATTAACCAATAAAGCAGGAACCCTAGTAGGTAGAACAGTAGGCTCTTTCAAAGAATCATCAAAATTCAATTGATAATCTACAGTTTCCTTTTCAATATCGATAAGCATATCATCTGCAATCTTACGCATACGGGCCTCCGTATAACGCATCGCTGCAGGGCTATCACCATCAACAGAACCAAAGTTACCTTGACCATCTACAAGCATATACCGTAGACTCCATTCTTGCGCCATACGAACCATGGCATCATATACAGAAGTATCACCATGCGGGTGATACTTACCAAGAACCTCACCCACAATACGGGCAGATTTTTTATGCGAGCTATTACTTCTAACCCCTAATTCATGCATTCCAAAAAGAACTCTTCTGTGCACGGGTTTTAAACCATCCCTGACATCTGGCAGGGCTCGTGACACAATGACCGACATTGAATAATCAATGTAAGCAGATTTCATTTCGTCTTCAATGTTAATGGGAATCAATTTTTCACCGTCAGCCATCTTAAAATCTTATGTTTTTTAATTAGTAAAAAAGCATGCCAATATACTTAAATCCTAAGCGTTTAAAGACTAAGTCGTTTTAATTATATCAAATTTTATTAACACATGCCCAATAAATGTTAATTTCCATTATATACGCTCATTTTCGTGCTCAGAGTCGCACATTTAATGGGTTTTACAATAACTTTAACGATTATAGGTACGGTATTTGCCATTGATTGAATCATATTTAGTAATTTTATAGAAGATAATATAGTATATGGATGATAATTTTTCCCCAAGAGTAAAGGATGTAATTGCTTATAGCAAGGAGGAAGCATTGCGACTTGGTCACGATTTTATCGGTACCGAGCACCTCATGCTAGGGCTTCTTAGAGATGGAAACGGGAAGGCTATAAGCATTTTAGATGCTTTAGAAGTTGATCTGGAACACCTACGTAGAAAAGTAGAAATACTTAGCCCTTCTAACCCAAACGCTAGTGGCGTACAAAAAGATAAAAAGAACTTGCACTTAACAAGACAAGCAGAGCGTGCATTAAAAACAACATTTTTAGAAGCTAAACTTTTTCAAAGTTCTTCTATTAATACCGCTCACCTCTTACTTTGTATTCTTAGAAATGAAAACGACCCTACTACAAAGCTTTTACATAAATTAAAAGTTGATTATGATGGCGTCAAGGAACAGTTTAAATTTATGATTACAAGCGACGACGATATGGTAGATGGCCCAACGGCCGAATCTTTTCCTAGTGATTCTGAAGACACAAACGAAGGTAAGGAAAGCACTTTTGGTGCTGCTTCTAGCCAGAAAGGTGCAAAAAAATCTAAAACTCCGGTATTAGATAATTTTGGTAGAGACCTTACTCAAATGGCAGAAGAAAATAAACTAGACCCTGTTGTTGGTAGAGAAAAAGAAATAGAAAGGGTTTCTCAGATTCTTAGTAGAAGAAAAAAGAACAACCCATTACTTATAGGTGAGCCAGGTGTTGGTAAAAGTGCCATTGCAGAAGGTCTTGCCTTACGTATAATTGACAAAAAAGTTTCTAGAATTCTTTACAACAAAAGAGTTGTTACTCTTGATCTTGCTTCTTTAGTTGCCGGTACAAAATACCGTGGACAGTTCGAAGAGCGAATGAAGGCAGTAATGAACGAGCTAGAAAAGAATGATGATGTCATTTTATTTATTGATGAAATTCATACTATTGTAGGTGCAGGTGGAGCTACTGGAAGTTTAGATGCTTCTAACATGTTCAAACCAGCATTGGCAAGAGGTGAAATTCAATGTATTGGCGCCACTACCCTTGATGAGTACAGACAGTATATTGAAAAAGATGGTGCTTTAGAAAGACGTTTTCAAAAAGTAATTGTTGAACCAACTACTATTGACGAGACGATTGAAATTTTACATAACATTAAAGGTAAATATGAAGATCACCACAATGTAACCTACACTGACGAGGCTATTGAAGCTTGTGTTAAATTAACAAGTAGGTACATGACTGATCGTTTTTTACCAGACAAGGCTATTGATGCTCTTGACGAAGCTGGCTCTCGTGTGCACATCGTTAATATGGACGTTCCGAAACAAATTCTTGAGTTGGAAAAGAAATTAGAAGATGTACGCGAACTTAAGAACAGCGTTGTTAAAAAGCAGAAATATGAAGAAGCTGCTAAACTACGTGATGACGAGAAAAGTCTAGAAAAGGAACTTGCTATCGCTCAAGAACGTTGGGAAGATGACAGTAAACTTAACAAAGAAACTGTAAGCGAAGATAATGTTGCCGATGTAGTTTCTATGATGAGTGGAATTCCTGTTAATAGAATTGCACAAACAGAAAGTAACAAGTTAGCCGGATTACCAGATCTTATAAAATCGAACGTAATCGGACAAGACGAAGCTGTCGCTAAAGTTTCTAAAGCAATTCAACGTAATAGAGCTGGACTTAAAGATCCTAACAAGCCGATTGGTTCGTTTATATTTTTAGGACAGACAGGTGTTGGTAAAACACAACTAGCTAAAGTATTGGCTAAAGAACTTTTTGATTCTGAAGACGCACTTATTCGTATAGATATGAGTGAGTATATGGAGAAGTTTGCCATCTCTAGATTAGTTGGTGCTCCTCCAGGGTACGTTGGTTACGAAGAAGGTGGTCAATTAACTGAGAAAGTTAGAAGAAAACCTTACTCTGTAATTCTGCTTGATGAAGTTGAAAAAGCTCATCCTGATGTATTCAATATGCTTTTACAAGTATTGGATGATGGCTTCTTAACAGATAGTCTTGGTCGCAAAATCGATTTTAGAAATACCATTATAATAATGACTTCTAATATTGGCGCACGACAATTAAAAGACTTTGGTCAAGGTGTCGGTTTCGGTACTTCTGCCAAAAAGTCACAAGAAGACTCACATCAAAAAGGTGTTATCGAAAATGCTTTAAAGAAAGCTTTTGCTCCTGAATTCTTAAATAGAATTGATGATGTAATCGTATTTAATGCATTAGAGAGAGAAGACATACATAAGATTATAGATATTGAACTGGCTAAGTTGTTCAAGAGAATCAAAGATATTGGTTACCACTTGAACCTTACGGATGAAGCTAAAGACTATATCGCAGAGAAAGGCTTTGACAAACAGTACGGAGCTAGACCGCTTAAAAGAGCAATTCAGAAATATATTGAAGATGCCCTTGCGGAAGAAATAGTAAATTCTAAACTTAAAGAGGGAGATAGCATTTATATCGATCTTGACAAGAAAAGTGAAGAATTGACTATTAAAATTGAAAAAGCGGAGGAAGAATCGCCTAAAACATAGGTATTTACACTTTACTGGAATATAAAAAAGGAGCCCTACATAGGGCTCCTTTTTCGTACAATTCATTTTTTATTGTAAGAATTAAAACACATTGAATAGTAGCCATACGCAGTATGAACGATATTTTCGCGTTTAAACTAAAAATTTACTCAGAGAATCTAGTTCCTTATATTTTCGCTTCAGACACACTATATTAATACGAATAGAATGAAGATTGGATCTACCAAAAAGAAGGTAATTGTAAGGGAATACGAATTAGAAACAGGAAAAATTCAAGTATATGATAACTACATGGTATCCATCTTTGATGAGGGAGCTACATTAACTTTAGAAAGAGCTTATCAAATTATTGGTATATCTGAAATTCACTTTAGAGATAAAAACTTTGGTTTTATAAGTCTGCGCAAAAATTCATTTGCAATCGACCCTACCATTTACAACTATCTAAAACAACTAGACAACCTTAAAGCTTTTGCTATTGTTTCTGTCAAAGAAATTGACATGCATAACTTTAAGATTGAAAAATTGTTTTACAAAAAACCAATGAAGTTTTTCATTGAATTTGATAATGCTTTAAAATGGGTAAAAAGAAGAGTTAACTCTTAAAAGAAAATCAACTAGGTTGATTTTCTTCTTCTACTACAGGTTGTTCGGGCATTTTAAATAAATCTAAATACGCACCAGCTAAATTATCTATTAGATGCGATGCTGTTAAAGATTGAAAACCTGTAGATTCTACCGCAATATCACCTGCTCTACCATGCAAGTAGACTCCGAATATTGCTGCATCTAAAGCAGAATAACCTTGAGCTCTTAGACCTGTAATTATACCGGTCAACACATCACCACTACCTGCTGTAGCCATACCTGGGTTACCAGTTGTGTTCACATAACCTTTTGTGTTGTGTACTATTACAGTATGCGCACCTTTAATTACAACAATACATTTATATTTTTTTGAAAATTTCTTGACTTTCGCAAGTTTATCGAAATCGTCTTTCCATTTTCCTATCAAACGTTCCAGTTCTTTTGGATGCGGAGTCAAAATAGAATCTTCTGGTAATTCTTTTAATAAATCTTTATGCTTAGAAAGAATATTAAGTGCATCGGCATCAAGTACCAATGGCAGCTTATTACTTTTTAGAAAACCAGATAAAGCTTTAACGGTTGTCTCACTAGTTCCTATTCCGATACCTACTCCAATAACTGACGGCTCTAAATCAAACTTTATATCCGTTAGCTCATTTTCATTAGCATCGGTTAAAACCATAATTTCTGGTAATGAGGTCTGCAAAATGTTATAACCTATTCTTGGAACAAAAGACGTTACTAAACCGCTACCTGAATAAAGCGCAGCTTTAGACGACAGACAAACAGAGCCCATTTTACCATAACTACCACCAATTATTAATGAATGCCCGTAAGTACCTTTATGCCCGTATTTCTCACGTGGCTTGTACATGGTAAGTACCTCATTCTTTCCTATTAATTCATAATCGGTTTCCGTAACTCTTAAATATTCTGGATCAAGTCCGATATCTAAAACTTCCCACTGATCTATGTACTTTCCTGTTTCTGGTAAGAAAAATATCAGTTTCGGAGTTTGAAAACTCAATACAAAATTAGATTTTATAATAGCATCAAAATCTTCTGGACCTTGATCAGTGAATAGTCCCGAAGGAATATCAATAGAAAGAATAAATGCCTGAGAATTATTTAAATACTGAATTACCTTAACCACCCATGCTTCTGGTGTTCTATTTAATCCTATTCCGAAAATTCCATCTACAATAATATCATCCCTACCAATTTCTGGTAGTTCATCATCAGAATTCATAAAATGTGGCCATACCTTACGATCTTTCAGTCTATCTAAATTTATTAGAAAATCTTTTGAGCGCTTCTCACTATAATTAATAACATACACTTCTACATTATAACCGTGATCTACAAGATGTCTGGCAAGAGCAATACCATCTCCCCCGTTATTACCAATACCACAGAATAAATGTATTTTTACAGGTGCACCCTGCATACGCAAATGTATCCAATTGAAGAGCTGCAAGGCTGCGCGTTCCATTAATTCATTACTGCCTATTTCCTCTTTTTTAATAGAAATCTGATCTGCCTTATAAATCTGTTTTGCACTATATAATTTCATTCTTTATTTTTTTTACAGCTAAAAAGTAACGATTCCGTAAAAAATTGTGGAATCATTTGATTAAGATACCAAATGTACTACATTTGATTTTCAACCATTAGTATTTATGGACTGCTATAAAACAGACATAACATTCGATTTCACTTCAGCTACTATTACTTATGGTACAGCTACGGCATGTTTCACCCTTTGGGGTTAAAAACAATCTTTCTCCGTACCCGTGTTTAATTACACCATATCTTAAATTACAAAGTCAATATTTCACAACATGAAAGTTCTAAAATTCGGTGGCTCATCTGTAGCCAAACCTGAAAATATAATTAAAATTAAAAATATCATCTCTAAGTACAACGACCCTATTATTCTGGTTGTTTCAGCTTTAGGCGGTGTAACAGATCTATTATTAGAAGCTGGATCATTAGCTTCTACCCAAGATCAATCTTACAAAGAAATTCTTAGCACATTAGAAGAAAGACATCTTTCTACCATTAAAGAATTAATACCTGTAACGGCACAAAGCAAAGTACTTAGCAAAGTTAAAAGCGAGTTTAACGTATTAGAAACGCTTTTAGAAGGTGCTTATTTTATCGGAGAAATAACGCCAAAATTATCCGACAAAATAGTAAGCTACGGCGAACTTCTTTCTTCTTACATTATTAGCGAATACCTTGTTAGCGAAAAATTAGACGCTGAATTTAAAGATAGTAGAGAGCTCATTATTACACATAAGCTTAACGGTAAGAACGTGGTAAACTTTGAAAAAACTAATGCTAACTGCGTAGATTATTTCAAAGCTTCAAATAAGAAAGTAACCGTTTGCCCAGGGTTTATAGCTACTTCAGAAGAAGGAGTATCTACTACTCTTGGCAGAGGTGGTTCTGATTATACTGCAGCAATATATGCTGCTGCTATTGATGCAGATGTTTTAGAAATTTGGACAGATGTTAGTGGTATGTATACTGCGAACCCAAAAATGGTAAAGCAAGCAAAAGCTATTCCGCATATTTCATATGAGGAAGCTATGGAGCTGTCTCATTTTGGCGCTAAAGTACTTTACCCACCTACTATACAACCTGTATTATCGAAAGGGATATCTATTGTCATTAAGAACACTTTTAGCCCTGCTGAAGCTGGTACATTAATTACAAAATCTAAAAATGAAAAAGGAAAGACCGTTCGTGGTATCAGCCATATTGGCAATATTGCGTTGCTTTCTTTAGAAGGACCGGGAATGGTAGGCATACCAGGAATTTCAAAACGATTTTTCGAAGTTCTTTCTCAAGCAGATATTAGTGTGGTTTTAATTACACAAGCATCTTCTGAGCATTCTATCTGTGTTGGTATTTCTGCCAATGATGTTGAAAAGGCAGTAAATATTGTAAATGAAGCTTTTGAATATGAAATTGAAAGAGGTCGTATAAAAGAAGTATTGCCCGAAAAAGATTTAGCAATTGTTGCCTTAGTAGGTGATAATATGAAAAGCCATCAAGGATTGAGCGGTAAAATGTTCAGCACCCTTGGTAAAAACAATGTTAATATTAGGGTGATTGCCCAAGGTGCTTCTGAAAGAAATATTTCTTGTATTATAGATGAAAAGGATGTCAAAAAAGCACTGAATGCCTTGCATGAAGAATTTTTTGAAGAAAACATTAAACAATTAAACCTATTTGTAATGGGTGTTGGTAATGTAGGCGCTAAATTTCTGGAGCAAATTAAAGAGCAACGTAAATTCTTAAAAGAAAATTTAAAATTAAACATTAGAGTAATAGGAATGTCCAACTCTAGAACTATGCTTTTTGATGAAAAAGGGATAGACTTAAATGATTGGTCAGCAAAACTTGCGGCAGGTGAAAAAGCCGACAAGGTTAAATTTTTAGAATTAGTAAATAGTCTAAACTATAGAAATAGCATCTTTGTTGATAATACAGCAAGTGAAGAGGTTTCTAAAACGTACAGCGAATATTTAGGTAATAGTATTTCTGTAGTTACTTGTAATAAAATTGCTTGTTCTTCTGCTTTTGAAAACTATTCACATCTAAAATCTTTAGCAAGAACATATAACGCTCCTTTCTTATTCGAAACTAATGTGGGCGCTGGTCTACCTATAATTGATACTTTAAAACACCTTATTGCATCGGGAGATAAAATTCTTAAAATTCAAGCAGTTCTTTCTGGAAGTTTAAACTTTGTTTTCAATAACTTCAATGATAAAACCACCTTTCACGATGTGGTAAAACAAGCTCAAGAAGAGGGATATACAGAACCTGATCCAAAAATAGATTTAAGTGGCGTTGATGTAATGCGTAAAATTTTAATCTTAGCTCGTGAGAGCGGAAATCAATTGGAAATCAGTGATATTACCAACAATCCATTTTTACCTGAAGAAAGTTTAAATACAGCCAATAACGATGAATTTTTTGCTTCTTTAATACAAAATGAAGCTCATTTTCAGTCCTTATACACTAGTGCAAAAAATGCAGATAGCAAATTGAAATATGTTGCTCAGTTCGATGATGGAAAAGCAAGTGTAGGTTTACAAGAAATACCAAAAGGGCATGATTTCTATAATTTAGAAGGTAGCGATAACATCGTGCTTTTTTACACAGAAAGATACCCTAACCAACCAATGATCATCAAAGGTGCTGGTGCCGGTGCTGCAGTAACAGCGTCTGGTATTTTTGCAGATATTATACGAATTGGTAATTTCTAAGTTCCATAACAAGAGTATTCATTATGAGCCAAAACGAAATTAAAGTTTTTTGTCCTGCTACAGTTGCAAACGTTTCATGCGGATTTGATGTTCTAGGCGTTGCCCTAGACTCGGTCGGTGATGAAATGATAGTTAGAAAAGTTTCTCAAAAAGGGATTAGAATCACCAAATTGACTGGACAAGATTTACCAAAAGAAACCTTGAACAATGTTGCCGGTGTGGCTGGTAATGCCTTTTTATTGGCATCTGATTACGAAGGCGGATTCGAAATTGAAATCAATAAAAAAATAAAACCTGGTAGTGGTATTGGTAGTAGCGCTGCAAGTGCTGCAGGTGCTGTTTGGGCAATGAACCATTTATTGGGTAACCCATTCAGTAAAACCGAACTGGTAAAATTCGCCATGGAAGGCGAACGTTTGGCAAGTGATGTTGCTCATGCAGATAATGTAGCCCCTGCCCTATTTGGTGGTTTCACGTTGGTGCGTAGTTACAGTCCGTTAGACATTATTGATATTCCTGCACCGTCAGATCTATATGTAACAATAATCCATCCTCAGATAGAAATAAAAACATCAGATTCTAGAAAGATTCTGAAAACAACTATTTCTATGGAAACCGGAATTAAACAATGGGGTAATGTAGGTGGCTTAGTTGCCGGATTATTTAAAGAGGACTATGATTTGATTGGTCGCTCATTAGAAGATCATATTGTAGAGCCTATTCGTTCTATATTGATTCCTGGTTTTGATGAAGTAAAAAAGGTTTCTCTAGAAGCTGGTGCTTTAGGCTCTGGTATCTCTGGATCCGGACCATCAATTTTTGCTTTTAGTAAAGGAAACGAAACTGCATTAAAAGTAGGTGAAGCAATGAAAACGGTTTACAATAAAATCGGTATTGCTTACGAAATACACGTATCAAAAATTAATATGGAAGGCGTTAAACTTTTATAAGTTCAGCAGCAGTACATTCATAACATTTAAAAATATTCAGCTTGAAATTCTATAGTCTAAATCATACAGCACCCGAAGTTTCTTTTGATACTGCCGTAGTCAATGGTATTGCACCTGATAAAGGTTTGTATTTTCCGGAAGAAGTTAATCCGTTACCAAGTTCTTTTTTCGAGAAAATAGAAACTTTTTCTAACGAAGAAATTGCTTTTAAGGCAATACAACAATTTGTATCGGGTATTGTTCCAGACGATGTATTGAAGGATATTTTAAATGAGGTATTAGATTTTGATTTTCCTGTAGTTGAAATCACTCCCAATATTGGAACTCTAGAGCTTTTTCACGGTCCGACCATGGCATTTAAAGATGTTGGTGCTCGTTTTATGGCACAATGTTTAGGCTATTTTTCTAGGTCTACAAAAAATGAAGTGACCGTACTTGTAGCTACTTCTGGCGATACTGGTGGTGCCGTTGCTAATGGCTTTTTAGGTGTTGTTGGTGTGAACGTAGTTATACTTTACCCTAGCGGAAAAGTGAGCGATATTCAAGAAAGACAATTAACTACGCTAGGTAAAAATATTACCGCTTTAGAAGTTGATGGTACTTTTGATGATTGCCAAGCAATGGTAAAGAATGCCTTTTTAGATAAAGAGCTTCTTGATCATATGAAATTGACTTCCGCGAATTCTATAAATGTTGCTCGTTGGTTACCACAGTTATTTTATTTCTTATTTGCTTACAAACAGGCGAAATCTAAAGGTAAAGAAATTGTATTCTCTGTACCTTCCGGTAATTTCGGAAATATATGCGCTGGTTTAGTTGCTCAGCGCTTAGGCATGCCTGTAAAGCACTTTATAGCTTCTACTAATGTGAACGATACTGTACCGCAGTTTATGCTTACAAAAGAGTATACTCCTAAACCTTCTACTGCTACTATTTCTAATGCTATGGATGTTGGTGACCCTAGTAACTTTATTAGAATAAGACATTTATTCCAAGATAATTTTGAAGCTCTAAAAGAGAATCTTTCTTCTTATCCTTTTAATGATAATCAAACAAAAGAAGCCTTAAAGGAAATTTACAACATTAACGGATATATTGCTGATCCTCATGGTGCTGTCGGCTACTTGGGCTTGAAAAAATATCAAGAACAAAACCCTGATACTTATGGTATTTTCTTAGAAACGGCACACCCTGTAAAGTTCTTAGATATTGTTGAAGAAACGCTTCATGTTAAATTAGAAATTCCAGCACAGATTCAAAAAGTAATGGGAAAAACTAAAAAATCTATTAAGATTTCAACCTATGACGGACTCAAAGATTTTCTTTTGAAATCTTAGTCTGCTATTAAAGGTTACAATATTTTCCTAATTCGAGGTTTAGCCACATTTGCTTCTATTTATTTTCGATAAATTTGTATCGCCAATAAATAGAAAAAGATGAAAAATACTGCGCTTACCACAACTCACGAATCTCTTGGTGCCAAAATGGTTCCATTTGCTGGTTATAACATGCCTGTTTCTTACGAAGGTGTTAATGCTGAACATGAAACCGTACGTAAAAGTGTGGGAGTTTTTGATGTATCGCATATGGGCGAATTTTTAATCTCTGGGCCTACTGCCTTAGATTTAATTCAAAAAGTATCATCTAATGATGCCACAAAATTGACTATTGGCAGAGCACAATACAGTTGCCTACCTAATGAAACCGGCGGTATTGTTGACGACCTTATCATTTATAAAATTAAAGAAGAACAGTATTTACTAGTGGTCAACGCTTCAAATATTGAAAAAGACTGGAATCATATTTCATCTTACAATGATGAATTTAAAGCAGATATGAAAAATATATCTGAAGGGTATTCACTTTTAGCTATTCAAGGTCCTAAAGCTGTTGAAGCGATGCAATCTTTAACTTCTGTTAATTTAGCCGATATTAAATTTTATCATTTTGAAGTAGCTGATTTTGCAGGTGTAGATAATGTAATTATTTCTGCAACAGGATATACCGGTTCTGGCGGATTCGAAATTTACTGTAAGAATGACGAGGTAAAACAAATATGGGACAAGGTTTTTGAAGCCGGAGCAGATTTTGGAATTAAACCAATAGGATTGGCAGCTAGAGACACCCTTCGTTTAGAAATGGGATACTGTCTTTACGGTAATGATATTGATGATAATACCTCTCCGCTTGAAGCTGGTTTAGGTTGGGTAACTAAATTTAACAAGGATTTTGTCAACTCCGCAGCTTTAGAAAAAGAAAAACAACACGGACCAGAACGAAAGTTAGTAGCTTTTGAACTAGATGAACGTGGTATACCTAGACACGGTTATGATATTGTTGACGGTAATGGTAAAACAATAGGCGTAGTAACTTCTGGTACGATGTCACCTTCTATGGGTACCGGTATCGGCTTAGGTTATGTTCCGCCAATATTTACTGAAGTTGGCAGTAAAATTAATATTCAAATTAGAAAGAATGCTGTGCCAGCAACTATAGTTAAATTACCATTTTACAAAAAGTAAATGATAGATTTTCAACGTATTCTTACCTCAATTAATGAAGCTGCATCTCATGAAAAGGATAAAGGTAAGATTGCAGATTATATACCTGAATTAGCAAAAATTGATGTTGACAATTTCGGTATTCATTTGATAGATATTCAACAAAATAATTTTTCTGCCGGAAAATCTGACGAACAATTTTCTATTCAAAGTATCTCGAAGGTCTTATCGCTTTCTATGGCATTAGGAAAAATAGGAGAAAAAGTTTGGAAACGTGTAGATGTTGAACCTTCTGGAGACCCTTTCAATCACCTGTCTTTGCTAGAATTAGAAAACGGAATTCCAAGAAATCCGTTGATAAATCCTGGTGCAATTGTCATTGCTGATATTTTGATTTCTCAGTTAAAAAATCCTAAGGAAGAATTCTTAGCTTTCGTTCAAAACATTGCGAATGATGATAGTATAGCTTATGATGTAGAAGTAGCAAAGTCTGAAAAGCAAACAGGATTCAGAAATTTTGCAGCTGCTAACCTTTTAAAATCCTACGGAAATCTAAAAAACGACGTAGATGTAGTATTAGATTTTTACTTTCATCAATGCTCGCTTAGCATGAGTTGTGCGCAATTAACAAATACGTTCTACATGTTTATGAATCATGGTAAATGTAGAAGAAATAATGCGTTCTTAACTTTAACTCAGGTAAAACGTATTAATGCAATAATGTTGACTTGCGGGTTTTATGATGAAGCCGGCGAATTTGCTTTTGAAGTTGGACTACCTGGCAAAAGTGGTGTTGGCGGTGGTATCGTTGCCTTTCTCCCAAATAAATTCTGTGTAGCAACATGGTCTCCGGGACTCAACCCTAAAGGAAATTCTAAATTAGGAATGCTTGCTTTAGAAAAATTAACTACAGAAACTGAACTTTCTATTTTTTGAAATTAGACACTAAAAAAATATTGATTCTTGGCGGAAGCGGTTTCATTGGTAATGCGATTTACAAAGAACTTTGTAATTATTTCGATACCTATGGCACCTATTGTCATGCTGCAAATTCATACTCATCTAATAAACAATTTGTACATTATAATTTAGAAGAAGATGATATCGTTGAAGTTTTAGAAGAGATTAAACCACAGGTAATTGTTTCAGCTTTAAGAGGGAATTTTGCTGCTCTGGTGATTGCACATAATCATATTGCGGAATACATTACTAAAGAAGACTGTAAAATATACTTTATATCATCTGCCAATGTTTTTGATACTTACAGTAAATATCCATCTTATGAAATGGATAAGACTTTGTCTGAAAGTGTATATGGTAGACTAAAAATAAAAATTGAAAATATGCTGCTCAGGTTGCCGAAAGATAAAATGGCTATCTTAAGAGTACCTATGGTATTCGGCAATAGTTCCCCTAGAGTTAAAGACATGAAAAAAGCTATTCTAGCAAATGAACCTGTAGACGTATTCCCTAATTTGATATTAAATGTCACCAATGATGATAAGCTTACTCAACAAATTCATTACCTTATCAATAGAAACAAAACGGGTATTTACCATCTAGGAAGCAATGACCTAACGCATCATGAAGATTTTATAAAAGAAGTTTTAGAACGTGTAGGTAATTTTAATCCCATAATAAAAAGGGTTTATACTACTAATGAAGACAGGTATTTGGCAGTCTTACCAAAGACTAATAAATTACCTAAAAATTTACAGTTTACTTTTCAAGATATAATTGATCATCATGTTTTAAATTAGTAACCACTATGAAAGAAATAGAAAAATTTACTGACCAGCAAATAGCGGACTATTTAGGTCAACTTGACGGATGGGAATATGTGGATGGCGCCATAGAGACCACCTTTGAATTTAAAAATTTTAAAGAAGCATTTTCGGTAATGACACGTATAGCCTTTGAATGCGAGGCGCAAGGTCATCACCCAGATTGGAGCAATGTTTACAATACAGTAAATATTCGTCTAAACACCCATGATGCTAATGGTGTTACCGAAAAAGATTTTGTTTTAGCCAGAACGATTGAAGATATAATAGAAAGTGAATTTTAATAATCGATACTAATTACAGATAGAAAAGGTTATTGATGAAATTCAATTTATTGATTTCTGAACATTGACCGTTTTTGTACATTTGTTTAAAATAATTTACCATGGGAAGAGCTTTTGAATTTAGAAAAGCACGTAAAATGAAAAGATGGTCAGCAATGTCCAAAGCCTTTACTCGTATAGGCAAAGATATTGTGATGGCCGTAAAAGAAGGCGGACCAGATCCAGATTCCAATTCACGCTTAAGAGCTGTTATACAGAATGCAAAGTCTGTAAACATGCCAAAAGACAATGTGGAACGCGCCATTAAAAGAGCAAGTGACAAAAGTCTTGGTGATTATAAAGAAGTTCTTTTTGAAGGATATGCGCCACACGGTATAGCTATATTAGTTGAAACTGCAACTGACAACAATACTAGAACAGTAGCGAATGTTAGAAGTTATTTTAATAAATGTAATGGAAATATGGGTACATCAGGATCCGTAGAATTTATGTTTGATCATACTTGTAATTTTAGAATACCAGCTGAAGGTTTAGACCCTGAAGAAATAGAATTAGAGTTAATTGATTTTGGAGCTGAAGAGGTTTTCATTGATGATGACGGAATACTAATTTATGGCCCTTTTGAAAGTTTTGGAGCACTACAAAAAGAATTAGAGAACCGTGAAATTGAAATATTATCATCAGGTTTTGAAAGAATACCACAAGTAACAAAAGCACTTACCGAAGAAGAAGCCGCAGATGTTGAAAAGCTTCTAGAAAAATTAGAAGAAGATGATGATGTACAGAATGTATATCATTCTATGGAGGAATAAACTTCAATACTATTTTATAAAAAAAGGAGACCTATTTGGTCTCCTTTTTTGTTTTATCTAGTTGATTAACTTTACTGTCGCTGAATTAACATTTGTTGTTGGAACTCGATTCCTGAAGCATCAGTCGTCTTTACAAAATAAACTCCATCAGGCATTTCCTGAACATTTACAGGAGCACCTCTTTCATCTATTAGTCCACCATTGATCGTTTGTACCAATCTTCCAGTTACATCGAATATTTGTATTGTACCTACCGTTGTTGGTTGATCAAAACTTAAAGTTGTTTCAATGTCTGCCGGGTTGGGGTAAATAATCATATTGTTAATATGCCCTCCAATCGACTTTGAAGTCTGGGACGATACCGGAAGATACTGTATCAATGTGGCCTTGGTGGCCGTTCCGCTGTCGTCGACATATTGCGATATACCGCCGCGCCCACGTAAATGGATACTTACCAGGTCATTGTTACCGTCGCTGTACACCTGTACACGTAGCGCTTCAGCCTCGATAGGATATTGACCGGGACCGCCCCACTCGTATATGCCGGAATCGATCCAGCCGCCCTTGCCTTCTTCCAATACCGTCCAGGTACCGTTGCGAAGATAGGATATACGCCACATCGAATTCGGCTGAGGCTGGTTGGGATACGTTCCGCCAAAGGTGATATAGTTCACACGCTTGGCAGCAGACCAGTCCACCTGCCAAAGGAAACCGTCGTCCGCCCCGGGACGGCCCAGGTTATCATAACGTCCGACGCCGTACTCGTTGAACCGCGTAGGCGTATAATAATCGTCCGCAACGGGATCGTACAATATAGCTTCCATAGTGCCCCTGCCACCGGTCACACTACCGCCTAAAACCGCATCCTCCAAAAGTGCAAGGTTCACATCCGAATCAGGAGCGTTGAAATCAGTCAAGGTCTCAACTACATCCACACGTCTGATCAATTCTTCCGCTTCGTTAGTACCGTCCGTTGAGCTATATACAATATCATAACTGCCTACCGCGTCGAAAAAAGAACTCGAATCTATATTTACCGGTGAACCGTCATCGGTAGTTGCACCTAGTTCCGTATAGCCATCACCAAGTTCTATAACCTGTGGGTTCGCTCCGTTCAATGTTATTACCGGTGCCACCGTATCCGGACCGTGGTCGCCCGGAAGATACTGTATCAAAGTGGCCTTGGTGGCCGTTCCGCTATCGTCGTTATAGGTAGATATACCACCGCGCCCACGTAAATGGATACTTACCAGGTGATTGTTACCGTCGCTGTACACCTGTACACGTAGCGCTTCAGCCTCGATAGGATATTGACCGGGACCGCCCCACTCGTATATGCCGGAATCGATCCAGCCGCCCTTGCCTCCCTCCAATACCGTCCAGGTACCGTTGCGAAGATAGGATACACGCCACATCGAATTCGGCTGAGGCTGGTTAGGATACGTTCCGCCAAAGGTGATATAGTTCACACGCTTGGCAGCAGACCAGTCCACCTGCCAAAGGAAACCGTCGTCCGCCCCGGGACGGCCTAAATTAACATTATAGGCAACCCCGTACTCGTTATACCTTGTTGGAGTATAATAATCGTTCGCAACGGGATCGTACAATATAGCCTCCATAGTGCCCCTGCCACCGGTCACACTACCGCCAAGTACAGCATCGTCCGATAAAGCAAGGTTGATAGAAGAATCAGGTGAGTTGAAATCAGTCAAAATTTCAACGACATCCACACGCCTAACTACTTCATCAGCTTCGTTCGTACCGTCCGTAGAGCTATATACAATATCATAGTTGCCTACGGCGTCAACAAACAAACTCGAATCTATACTTACAGGTGAACCGTCATCGGTAGTTGCACCTAGTTCCGTATAGCCATCACCAAGTTCTATCACCTGTGGGTTCGCTCCGTTCAGTGTTATTACCGGTGCAGTTGCATCTAAACTTCTTATAACATTAACGACACGGATCACATCTTCCGCTTCGTTCGTACCGTCCGTAGAGCTATATACAATATCATAACTGCCTACCGCGTCGAAAAAAGAACTCGAATCTATATTTACCGGTGAACCGTCATCGGTAGTTGCACCTAGTTCCGTATAGCCATCACCAAGTTCTATAACCTGTGGGTTCGCTCCGTTCAATGTTATTACCGGTGCCACCGTATCCGGACCGTGGTCGCCCGGAAGATACTGTATCAACGTGGCCTTGGTGGCCGTTCCGCTTTCGTCGACATATTGCGATATACCGCCGCGCCCACGTAAATGGATACTTACCAGGTCATTGTTACCGTCGCTGTACACCTGTACACGTAGCGCTTCAACCTCGATAGGATATTGATCGGGACCGCCCCACTCGTATATGCCGGAATCGATCCAGCCGCCCTTGCCTTCTTCCAATACCGTCCAGGTACCGTTGCGAAGATAGGATATACGCCACATCGAATTCGGCTGGGGCTGGTTGGGATACGTTCCGCCAAAGGTGATATAGTTCACACGCTTGGCAGCAGACCAGTCCACCTGCCAAAGGAAACCGTCCTCCGCCCCGGGACGACCCAAATTAACATTGTAGACAACTCCGTACTCATTAAACCTTGTAGGCATATAATAATCGTCCGTGACAGGATCGTACAATATGGCCTCCATAGTGCCCCTGCCACCTACTACACTACCGCCAAGTACAGCATCGTCCGATAAAGCAAGGTTGATAGAAGAATCAGGTGAGTTGAATGAATCTGAAATTGGTAACTCTTCCAATTGGTTAATCCATTGTTGTAAAAGAGCTACTCCTTTTTCATCAATCTGATTCTTAGCCAGAGGTGGCATCATTGTTCCTGAATCTACACTATTTGCTCTATGAAAAATTTGGGATTTTGATGCATCTCCTGGATAAATAATTTTTTGATCACTTCCTATTTCTTCAACAGTTTCCCCCACACCTGCCGTTAAAAGACCCGTCTCTTCTAAAGAATTAAATAAGCGTAAGTCAAATTCTGCTCGAATACCGTTTGCTGGCTGATGACAATAAGCACAGTTCAAATCTAAATAGGAACGAGCTTTATCCTCTATATTAGCATTATTATCATCAATAGATGAATGTGTAATAAAATTTGGCGTATCCACATCAGTAATTGTCCGGTCTAAGATACCTAAGTGACTTAATGTTACTAATTGATTTGCTTGAACACCGTTCATAGCATGTGTAGAGTAGTCAAATTCGCTATTTAGATAACGTGTTCTAGGTCCCAATGTACCTTGTGATGCATCATTATGACAATTTAAACACTCATTCGTTGATGGGAACCGCCAAATTTCGGTTCGGGTACCCCCATTTATCTCCGTAATGACTATTGGCTCATCTCCTCCCGTAGTCATATTAACTAAATTAGCCTCAGTTTGTGTCGAATTCCATTTATACGATAAAAATGTCCAATTATCATCACTGTTTTTGATAGAAAAACGGGTCTCTATCTTTTTAGTAACTTCAGGATTGTTTTCATCTACAGGATAATCAAAATGTTTGATTAAAACTGATCCAATAGGAAAAATCCAATTACCATCTTCTGAGAATTGAATTTGTTCCTGCGGTGAATTATGTGTACCATTATTTGGTATCGCCATCCAACGCTTCTTTGAGGCACCGTCAGACCAAAATGCGTCAATCATTTCGTAAGGAACAAACCCATCTGTTACGGTTAAATTACTCAAATCTGAAAATGCACCTGTTTCAGATAATAATTGAGGCATACCTGTTGGTATACTAGGAGCTACAAAACGGAGTAACTGTACATTATTCCCTTGAAGTAAATAGTATATATTACCGTCAGTGCCCTCCCCAAAAGAAATAGGTCTTTTAGGTAAGGTGCCTAAAGTCACATAACTACCATCAAGAATATCCACAGAGAAAATTTTTTGAGTTAGCCAATCTGCTGAAATATATTTACCGTTATAGGTAGCAAATTCATTACCCCGATATACTTGACCTCCGATTATTGATTTTGCATCATCCCGAACAAATGCAGTCAACGGAACTTGATGTTCCATATCATTTAGCATTTCTATATAACACTGATTAAAGGGTCCAGGAACTTCACCTTCCCAAACAGGCCATCCATAATTCCCCCCTTTAGACACGATGTTTATTTCGTCATGCGTACTTTGCCCTACTTCACCTATATATAAATTGCCAGTTTGAGAATCTTTACTCATTCTATGAGGACTACGATTACCTATAGTATAATACTCTTCGAAATTATCCCCTGAAGTGCTTAGAAAAGGATTATCATTTGGAATCCAATATAAATTACCTGTAATTTCATCATCTTGACCTGCATCGTCAGGCATAGTTCGTATAGGCGCATGGCTTTTAGATCCATCCATATCTACATCAATGCGTAGAACACCGCCATCAAGGTTATCAATAATATTTTGTGCATTTATCGCCCTACCTTGTTCTCCTGTAGCTATATATAGAAATCCGTCATTTCCGAATTCCATAGCTCCTCCTCGATGGGTTGTATTCAACATACGACGACGCATCATTCGTTTTCTAGAGTTAGAGATAAATGTCATATTTAAGGGATCTACTTCGAAACGATCTAAATGAAGATAGTTACCATGAAAGTTAGCTAGGTTACAACCAAAAGTTCCATTACCACCGCTGTTTAAAGTATCATCACCAGTTTCCGACTCTGTAGTGTAATATATATATATGTAGTTATTCCCAACCGCACCAAAATTTGGGTGTATTTCTAATCCTAAAAGACCTCCGTCCCAAACTTCAAGGTTTGGTGTCACAGCATCTCCCACTTCATCAGAAAAATCTACTAAAAAATTCTTAGTAGTGGTAGTTTGATTGTCATCCATCCAATAAATCTTACCATCCAATTGACCAACTACAACACGTGTTTGACCTGGAACTATTGTAAATGTTAAAGGCCAATCAAATCTAATATTGGGATAAGCTACCTCGTAAGGCTCAGCATCAAGATTTACATCAGGAAAATTTCCATTTACAAAAGCACTTATGGGTACTACTTCTGTTAATCCTGGTCCAAAAAAAATAGAACCAAAACTCATAGTAATAAAAACCATCGCAGAGCCAAAACTAATTTTTAACCAAATGCTTAAATCCCTTTTTTTCATAGATAGATAAATATATTATCTGCATAACAATTGTTTGCAAATAGCAATCAACATATGATAAAGACATCATTTTAAAAAAAGGGGAAAATCAAAAAAGTGAATTGCTTAATTAAAATTACAACAGTAAGATTTTAATAAAAAATTAACATATAAAAACCAGTTAAAATTCACAAATAATCGTTGAACCGTAATTTACTTTAAATATATTAGGTTTATTTAAAAAAATATGTTCTCACAAATCGAACAATTAAATCATTATTTATAAATGCTTAAAATAAAAATCAATCATCAATGCTTACCCACAACCCCTTCAAAAAAAGCATGATACTTTTTAAAATCGGCTTCTTTATCTTCTGTAGGTAAAAGAGGTTCTGATATTTTTATTTCCTTTTTACCGTAATCAAAGGCAACTAGTACTATGGGTACATTAGCAGTTTTGGCTATAAAATAGAAACCTGTTTTCCATTTCTCCACCTTTTTACGTGTCCCTTCAGGAGATAATGCCAGCCTGAACTTTTTACGTTTACTGAAAATCTCTGCTGTAGCTTTTACGGTATCATTAGTTTTGGTACGATCTATTGGTGCACCACCTGTCCAACGAAAAAACCAACCGAAAGGAGGCTTGAACAAACTTTTTTTACCTACAAAGTTTATTTCCTCTTGCCATACTGCACGTATTAATAATGCCAATAAAAAATCCCACCAACTAGTATGCGGCACTACAATGGCCACAAATTTATCTAAGTGTGAAGGAAACGTTCCTTTCAGTTTCCATCCTAGAATTTTAAAATATATAAATTTTGCTATTTGTTGCATATAATATGATTGCAGATTCCCCCAATTGAGAAATCATGCGAATTAAATAAATAATTGAAATAAATTGAACTATATTTTTTGATAAATAGCCTTGAGTTTTTCAGGGGTAATTACAGACTTCCAGTCCTCGCCTAATGCATTTTCCCATAATGGAGCCATCCCCATTGCAACAGTAATCATCGTATCCATTTCTGCATTCGACAACTTTGCACATATCCCTTTTGGTAATACTATATTATGCTTGTGGAGCATTTTATTGAATACAGATACTCCCTCCGGATAAAACTCTTCTAAATATTGAAAAACAAGACAATTGCCTATTCCGTGTTTTACACCTAAAACATAACCCAAACCATAACTCATGGCATGTGCCACACCTACTTGTGAATATGCAATACTCATACCGCCATGCCAAGATGCCATCATCAACTTCTCTCTACTTTCTGATTCTTCTATATCTTCTAAAAAAACTTCTTTGCAAAGTTCTAGCGATTTCTCGCCATAACTTTGACTAAACGCATTTAAGAAGGTTCCATTTAGAGATTCTATACAATGTATAAAACAATCCATACCTGTATAAAACCATTGTTCTTTTGGCACTCCCACAGTTAATTCTGGATCTAACAATACCTGATCGAAAGTGGTATAATCTGAATTTATACCTAATTTCTTTTCCGGACCCATTAATACCGTGGTTCTAGAAACCTCTGCTCCTGTTCCACTAATTGTTGGTATACCTACATGATAAATTGATTGTTTATTGACCAAGTCCCAACCTTGATATTCTGATGCGCTACCTTTATTAGTCAGCATAATCGCAACGGCTTTTGCCAAATCTAATAAAGTGCCACCACCAATACCGATAATACCAGATGGTAGTTCAGTAAACTTTTCTCGAATCATTTTCACAAGAGCATCCACTTGTTCGGTTTTTGGCTCTTCTTCGGCAGAAATTAAAATAATTTGATCACAAAAAATACTCGGAATTCTATTAATGAGATCCGTATTTTCAAATACATCATCGACCAAATAAATCATCGGTGCTTCTGAGTGCTTTCTTTTCGGCATTAAAATATCACCCAGGGTATCAAAACTACCTTTACCATAAACTACTCTTGGTACCATAGGGAAATTTCTAAACTCCTCTGACGCCTTCGTTGGTATTTTCTTCAATGTCATTTGTTTATTCACGTCCATTTTCATTAAACATATTCCAATATATCAGTTAAGGTCGAAATCGTCATATATCCTTTATTCTCTATAGGTCCTTTCACCTCTTCATGCTCCCATGTAGTATGAAAAGGTACATGTATTGCCCTTGCTCCTATTTCTACTAATGGCAATACATCTGATTTTAGAGAATTACCGATCATTAAAAACTCACTTGGTGCTATCTGCAAATGTTCTAAAAGATCGCTATAATTTTTTTCTTTTTTATCACTCAACACTTCTACATGATGAAAATATTCCGACAATCCTGATCGTTCTAATTTTCTTTCTTGATCTAAAAGGTCTCCTTTAGTCAAAACAATTAAACGATATTTATCTTTTAAACTCTGTAAAACCTTTTCTACTCCGTCCAACAATTCTACCGGCTGGGTGATCATTTCTTTTCCCAAATCTAAAAGTGCTCCTAACGTTTTAGTTGACACCTCATTATTTGAAAGTTCTAAAGCACATTCGATCATAGAAAGCATAAAGCCTTTTATACCATAACCATATAAATCTAAATTCTTTATTTCTGTTCTAAAGAGCTCTTGATCTATTTTATTCTTGGTTTCGTACTTCTCCAACAAGTTAGCAAACTTATCTTCAGTATCTCTAAAGTAAGTCTCATTTACCCACAAAGTATCGTCTGCATCGAAACCGATTACATTAATTCCGTCAAAATTTATTTCCATGCTGCTTGAGCTTTCTTTAAGTCCTCAGGAGTATCTATTTCTATACCCTGAACATTCGTTTCTACCATTTTAATCTTTTTACCATATTCTAAATAACGTATGGCTTCAATTTTCTCTGTCGCTTCTAATTGTAGCATTGGTAAACGCTGAAAATCCATCAACGCACTTTTTCTAAAGGCATAGATACCTTTATGCTTATAATATATGGTCTGGTCACTTTTTGCTCTTGGATAAGGTATCGGTGATCTAGAAAAATACAAAGCAAAATCTCTATTATCTACTATTACTTTTACCGTATTCGGATTATTAATTTCTTCTTCATCCGTAATTTTAACCATTAAAGAGGCTAAATCAATTTCTTTGTGAATATCATCTTCAAAAACCTTCATCACCCCTTCTAAGCTCTCTCTATCTGTAAACGGCTCATCGCCTTGTACATTTACAATGATATCAACATCCATCTGCATTACGGCCTCTGCAATACGATCACTACCACAATCATGTTCTTTTTGGCTCATAATAGCCAAACCACCTTCTTTAATAATGGTATCATAGATAACTTCGCTATCTGTAACTACATATACTTCATCAAATAACTTGGTTTGTACTGCAGCTTGATACGTTCTTAAAATGACCGGTTTACCAGCTAAATCTTGCATTAATTTTGCAGGAAATCTCGATGCCGCATAACGGGCAGGAATCATTGCTATTTTCTTCAACTACTTTTATTTTATGTTTTTGCCTTTGGTCGTAAGCTTCTATATATTCTAAAGATTATCACTAAAATTATAATAACCAAAACAGCTGCTAAGATAGGGGCAAATATTGAAGCTACAGACACGACTACGGCTGTACCTGTTTCTACCGTAGTTATTAACGGATTCGCCAACCCACCAGTAGTTGCAGTAGATGCCAAACGACCTGTCGCCCCTGCTCCTTTAATTGCAGTGGCAGTACCACCACCAGCTATTATTGCCAAAGACCAAGTTATTACCGGATCTAAATCTGCTACTGTAGAAACCATAACCGCAGTACCTGCTATTGCTGCTAAAGGCACCGCTATACTATCTAATAAATTATCGAACCAAGGGATGAAATAGGCAAATATTTCTAATAATGTCGCAACACCTAGAGTCAGAACCGCTACTAAACTTCCTATCCATTGCCAATTATCATTCAGTTCCCATACTCCGAAATATGACGCTAAACTCAGGGCAAATAAGGGTAGAAAAACTCTAAATCCTACAGATGCCGCTAATCCTATTCCTAAAAATATACTTAATACCGTATCTGTTGTCATATTCTATTTACTATTAGAAAATATCATTTCCTATATATCAATAATTACTAAAATAACATTTTCTTAATCAAGAAAAAAATCATCTTTAAAACCTATAAGGTACAATTTACTCTTTGCCCTTGTAACTGCAGTATACAACCATCTTAAGTATTCTTTATCTATACCATTAGGCAAATAGGGCTGTTCTATAAATACAGTATCCCATTGTCCTCCTTGAGATTTATGACAGGTTATTGCGTATGAGAATTTCACTTGTAAACCATTGAAGTACTTATTATTCTTTACACCTAAAAATTTCTTGTACTTAGAACTTTCATGTGCAAAGTCTTTCATGACTTCTTGATACAATCTATTACCATCTTCATATGATAAGGACGGAGATTCTGCCGTAATGGTATCTAATAATAAAACAGTTTCAAAAGGTGGCATATTAGGGTAATCGACCATTTTCACCTTAACCTCAGCAAATTTAAAGGTGAAAATTTCTTTAATATCAAATATTTCTAAAATCTCTATAATATCTCCGTTTGCAATAAAACCTGCTTCTGTGCTCGGCTTTAACCAATAGTAGTTATTCTTCACCACCATCATAAAATCGCCTACGGCAATATCATTCTCTAAAAATAAAATTCGCTCTCTAATATTTTGATTGTAAAGATTTGCACGTTTATTAGAGCGGACTATAAATGCAGTTTCTTCTTTTCCATTTTCTGAATATGAACTATCGATGGCTTCTTGAATTTCATTACCATCTATTAATCGTACTATATCAGTAAAGGGATCTACATCAAATTTAAAATCTTCAAAGAAATCACTTTGTAATTGTTCTCTTAATAAGGTTGCATTTGCCAAAATACCTGAATCACCTGCTTGCCTTACTACTTCATTCAATTCTAAATGAACCACTTCTTTATTATAGTTCAAAGAAAGTTTATCACCATCTAAAGCAGGACTCAAAACTAAATGCACGGGTGGCAATTGCGCCGTATCTCCTATTAATAACAATTTACATTTGTGCCCAGAGTATACGAACATCATTAAATCATCTAATAAAGAACCGTTTTCGAATAATTTAGAGTCAGCGGCAGTATCTGGTATCATAGATGCTTCATCGACAATAAATAAAGTATCTCTATGTTTATTAGGTGCTAAAACAAACTGCACTCCCCCACCACTTTGCTTCTTCGGAAAATATATTTTTCTATGGATGGTAAACGCCTGTGTTTTTGAATAATTCGACATCACTTTTGCCGCTCTACCAGTCGGCGCCATTAGCACAGCTTTCTTCTGAACTTTCCATAAACTGTTCACTAAAGTGCCTATTAAAGTAGTTTTACCCGTACCGGCGTAACCTTTTAACAAAAAAACTTCATCCTTGACTGTCGAAAGGGTGAACTCAGCTAATTTCTGCAAAGCCACTGATTGTGTGGCAGTTGGTGTATGTGGAAATTTAGATTCTAGTATACTATAGAATGATGCGGGTGTTGTTGGTTTCATGTGCTTTCAAAGATAAAGATGATTTTTAGCCTAAAAACTTTTACGATTAAAAAAAAAATGTAAATTTGTGAAGACCACTAAATAAAAATAACACATACGAAATGAAGACCGTTATACAAATTGTACTTTGGATTGGATGTATCGCCTTAGGATACTTTATCTACAACTCCATTACTGGACCAATTAAATTTAAAGAGGTAAAAGAGGAGCGTTTTTCTCAAGTTATTGCCAAATTAAAAGACATTAAAAATTCTCAAGAAGCTTACAAAACCGTAAACGGTAAGTACGCAAATGATTTCAACAGCTTAATTCGTTTTATCGACACTGGCAACTATGTGATTACACAACAGAGAGATTCTTCTTTCTTAGAGATGAATGATGCATACGGAATTGAAATGCTTAAAGAAGTTAAAATCATTGACACTTTAGGTATGGTTTCTGTAAAAGATTCACTTTTCAAAACCGATACTAGATACAAAAGTTTAATGGATGTACCTACAGCGGCAAACGGTGAAAAATTTACAATGAAAGCTGGCTTTGTTGAAAAGAGTGGCTATAAAGCTCCTGTATTTGAAGCAAAGGTTGGCAAAGAAGTTGTTCTTTTCGATCAACCAAAAGATTTATTAGCTCGTGAAAAAGCAGCCTTAAGTGTAGAAGAAGTAAATGGACCATTTATTTATGTGGGTTCTTTAGATGATGTAAGCACAAGCGGTAACTGGCCTCCTATATATGACAAAAAAGTTAAAAAATAGTAGCTTAAATATAGCGGATAAAAATTTTAAGAAATTGTCCATTCAGGTTAGCTTGAATGGACTTTCTTTTTGTGTAGCAGATACTGTTTCGCAAAAATTACTGATTTCTGACAAAGTGGATTTTTCTGATGAAAAAAATCCGATGAGCGCTAAAGATGAATTAGAAAAACTTTTTCAAAAGCATGATTTAGAAAATATGCAGTTTGATGAAGTTGTTGCTGTTCATAGAAACACTCTTTTCGGACTAGTACCTAAATCTTTATTCAACCCGAACAACCTAAATGAATACCTTAAATTCAATACTAAGGTTTTGGCAAATGATGTTTTAGCTTATGACGAAGTTGAAAATCATGATTTAGTTAATGTCTACGTACCATACGTAAACATCAATAATTACATCTACGATCTTTTTGGTGAATTCGACTTTATGCATAATGGCACTGTATTACTGCAATCTTTGCTAAATAACCAAACACAAAATCAAGAGATAACTTGTTTTGTACATGTCAACAAAGAACAATTAGATATTACAGTTTTAAACCAACGCAAACTACTTCTCTATAATAGTTTTAAATACCACACAAAAGAAGACTTTGTCTATTACCTTCTATTTGTAATTGAGCAATTAGAATTAGACCCTAAAACTGTAACTGTAAAACTATTTGGAAGCATTGAAGAAGATGATGAAATTTTTCAACTTTGCTATAATTATATTCAGAATATCAGCATTTTCGAACCATCGACCGCTCAATTATTAAAACTCGGAGAGACCCCAACAGGCTCTATAGACTTCACCCTTATTAATACTATATAATGCGCATCATATCAGGAAAACATAAAGGACGCCACTTAATGGCACCTAAAAAACTACCTGTAAGGCCTACAAAAGATATGGCCAAAGAGAGCTTGTTCAATATTTTGAACAATAGCTACTATTTTCCAGACCTTAAAGTTCTTGACCTTTTTGCCGGCACCGGTAATATCAGTTATGAATTTTCATCAAGAGGTGTTGATGACGTACTTGCTATTGATGCACACTCTGGCTGCATAGAATTTATTGACAAGACAGTTGAAATGTTAGATATGAATATTCGCACTTTAAAAAGTGATGTATTTAGCTTTCTACAAAGAAATACCGAGAAATTCGATATCATATTTGCTGATCCTTTCTACGATATGGGGCTTACTGATTTCGAAAAACTACCAGAGTTAGTTTTTGAAAATGACCTTCTGCTAGAAGACGGAGTATTAATCATTGAACATTCGAACCGTACTAGCCTAGCTGAATTTCCACATTATAAAAACTCTAGAAAATACGGCGGCAGTGTTTTTAGTTTTTTTGAGAAGTAAAATTCAAAAAATAAAGTCTTTTCACATCAAAAAACTCATCGACCACATCAAGTGCTAATTCGATGACTATAATCCTATATTAACAATATTATTAAAAAAGCAGGCCATAAGCCGGATTCTGTATTCTGAAAAAATCAGAATTCCTTATCATTTATCTAGGCAAAGGGTTACCCCAGAGCTCGAACCGCCTACCCTTCGACTTGGGCGTGCAGCCCTCAATCACCGATTTACATGACGTTTCACCGTATAGAGTTTACCTGGTTTCACTACAGCCGAACTGTACTTGCTTTCTGTTGCACTTGTCCTCACTTCTCAGCGGACGGGCGTTACCCGCTATACTGCACTATGGTGTCCAGACTTTCCTCTCCCAATTACTTGGCAGCGATAAGGTGGCCTGCTAAGCGCAAATGTACTGCAATTGTTGATAACTAAGGATGATCTCTTTTCTTAATTCTCGTTAGAATTAAAGGCTATAATTATATTTGTATAAGAATAAACAGAAGTAGCAATTTGGAACCATTTATTGTATCGGCTAGAAAGTATAGACCCCAGACATTTAAGGATGTTGTGGGTCAACAATCTATTACCAATACATTACAAAATGCAATAGACCAAAATCACCTTGCGCAAGCGTTATTATTCTGCGGACCAAGAGGTGTTGGTAAAACTACCTGCGCCCGTATTTTGGCCAAACAGATAAATTCTGATGGCACAGAACAAGAAGATGAAGATTTTGCTTTCAATATTTTTGAGCTTGATGCCGCTTCTAACAACTCGGTCGATGATATTCGTAATCTAATTGATCAAGTACGTATACCACCACAGGTAGGTAAATACAAAGTATATATTATTGATGAGGTACATATGTTGTCTCAGTCTGCTTTCAACGCATTTCTAAAAACGTTAGAAGAGCCACCAAAGCATGCAATTTTCATATTAGCGACTACTGAAAAGCATAAGATTATACCAACGATTCTTTCTAGATGTCAAATTTTTGATTTCAAAAGGATTACCGTAAAAGATGCTGCTGAATATTTAAAGTATATTGCTGAAAACCAAGGTATAAATGCTGAAGAAGATGCATTGCACATCATTGCCCAAAAAGCTGATGGAGCCATGCGTGATGCTTTATCGATTTTTGATAGAGTAGTTAGTTTTTCTGGTTCAGAGCTTACACGTAAAGCAGTTACCGAAAATTTAAATGTCTTAGACTATGATACTTATTTTGAGGCTACAGATTTAATATTAGAACATAATATACCAGGATTACTCTTGTTGTTCAATAAAACCCTATCACTTGGGTTTGACGGACACCACTTTATATCTGGACTAGCGTCTCATTTTAGAGATTTAATGGTATGCCAACACCCAGATACTATTACGTTATTAGAGGTTGGTGAAGCCGCACAGCAACTATACAGAGACCAGAGCAAAAAAACGTCTCCCTCCTTTCTGCTTAAGGGTTTAGATATTTCAAATGACTGTGATTTAAAGTACAAAACAAGTAAGAATCAACGCTTACTCGTTGAGCTTACACTTATGAAACTTGCCTCTATCAATTTTGATGGAGAAAAAAAAAATCCTGAATCCGTAGCTCTTAATAACAAGACTATCGATTTTATTGCTCCTTCAGCATTTTACAATCAAGTACCCAAAGCACCCACTAAAGAATCTGAGGTAAAACCAGTAACTGGAAATCAACCAGCTGCTACAAAATCTGAAGTCGAAGTTGGTAACAAAATAATTACTCCGAATACGACTACTGAAACGCCAGCAGTATCAAAACCGGCTACTGAAGCACAAGTAGCTCCAGAAAAACCTAAGGAATCTCAACAGGAAATTAGTAAAGCACCAACAGCAGAAACTGCTACTGATGGTAAAAAACCGATTATTAATCGCCCTACCAAAAGAGTTTCCGGACTTTCTATTTCTAGCTTAAATGCCAAAAAGCAACACGAGCTTAATAAAATTGAAGTTGTTGTTGATGAAAACAACTTACCGAAAGATAATTTCACTGAAGAAGATCTTCGAAAGCACTGGGCAGATTTTATAGAAATTATAGATAAAAAAGGTCAAAAGATATTAGCTTCTAACCTTCATTCAGATATTCCGAAATTAAAAGAAGGCTTTGCTATTCATTTAGAGCTTCCTAACGGAACCATGAAGAAAGAAATTGAGCGTGAGCAGTTCGAATTAATGGAATATCTACGTGCTAAACTGAACAACCATTTCGTTCATTTAGCCATTACCGTAAATGAAACTACTGCAACGAAATTTGCCTTTACGCCTGAAGAGAAATACGAAAAACTGAGAGAGAAGAATCCGGTTATCGATTTATTAAGAACAGAGTTCGACCTGTATTTATAACCTTCTTTTACTTCGAAAAGCAAATACTAACAGTACTATTGAAATTATTAAAAGACCGAAGGCTTCCCTTCCTAACTCTACAGTAACTATATCTCCATCATTTAAATCGAATCCTTGAAAATCTGACGGATATAGATATATAAAGCCAATAAAAGCAAGAACTCCAAATATCAACGGTACTATAAACCCTATTTTATTTAATGCGAATAATAACGATATTAAAGCCGCAACACCGTAAATAACAATCCAATTTAACGAGTCTGGATCATTGTATTGCAAGACTGCACCTACAGTAAATAAAACTGCAAAAACGTATCCTAATATCTTAAATAATAGATTCATTTAAATTTAGTTTAATAAGTGATCTTCAATAAGACCACGTACTTGTATTGCACTAATCTTCTGATCGTTATCACCCATTATATGATTACTTATAAAGACAGGAAAATCTTCAACATCTTCAGTCAACCGACCGTGTGATCCTTTTATCAAAGTAGCATCAATTGGTATAATATTCATGACCGTTCTAAAGCCCATTTTTTTCTTAAGTAGCTTACCCACTACTTTTGCCATCACCAATTTATCTTTTGGATCTGTCAACATTTCAACTGGATCATAACCTGGCTTTTTATGAATATCTACCATTCTTGCATAGTCTGGTGCCTTTGCATCATCTAGCCAGAAGTAATACGTAAACCAAGAATCTTTATCTGCAACCACCACAATATCACCACAACGCTCATGATCTATATGATAGGTCTTTAAATCTTCTCCGTAAAGAACTTTCTCTACACCGTCAATTGACTTCATCAATTCGGCAACACGTTCAATATCTTTAGAATTCTTACAATACACATGTGCTATTTGATGATCAGCTACAGCAAACGCAACACTGGCTCCTGCATCTAAAAGCTCTAATCCTCGTTCTTCACGAATAGCCAACATTCCCTCTTTTCTTAATACACGATTAAGATGAATTGGTCTGTTTACATTTGTAATTCCGTATTCTGAAAGCAGAATCACTCTAGCATCTAGTGCTTCATAATGTTGCACCAATTGCTTCACTACAGCATCTATTTCGTTCAGGTCTTTTGAAATCACTTTAAAATCAAGACCGTACCGTTGTAAATTATAATCTAAATGCGGAAGGTAAATAAAGGTTAAATCTGGATTGTGCTTTTTATCTGTTAATAAAGCGGCATCAGCTATCCATTTAGAAGAATTGATAGTTGTTTTAGGTCCCCAAAATTCAAATAACGGAAAAGTACCTAATGCTTTTTGCATATCGTCTCGCAACTCAGCCGGATAAGAATATACATCGGGAATTTTTCTGCCGTCTGCTAAATAATTTGGTCTTGGCGTAAGGCTATAATCAACATTAGAATACATATTATACCACCAAAAATGATTGGCGCAAGTAAAATTAGGGTGTTGCTCTTTTAAATCGTCCCATATTTTTGGTTGCTCTACCAGTTTATTTGATTGTCGCCAGAACTTGACTTCGCATTCATCTTTAAAATACCAGCCATTACCAACAATACCATGCTCTGATGGCCATTTACCCGTTACATAGGTAGATTGCACAGCACAAGTAACACCTGGCAAAACAGGTTCTATGTATGATGATTGACCTTTTTCTAAAAATGATTTTATAAACGGAGTATGCTCACCTATCAATCGCTTCGTTAACCCAACTACATTTATGACTACCGTTTTTTTCATATTACATGTGTGATTTAAACCACTCTATTTCTCTAATTATAGATACTGATAAATCTTGTTTTAAATCTGAAGGAAGAACATCCCAAGTATAGGTTTCTATTTCTAAATGTTCTGACACCGCATTCGATTTAATATAATCCATCGTTTTCAAAATATGGTCTTGTGTTGAGAACAACTCGCCATATTTCTCCAAGAAAATAGGTACATGATAATGTGCCCTAAGTTCAGTGTGCTTTCTATCTCCTTCTAATACCAGAGGTAAATCGCTATACGTTATTACTTTGCCATCGATTTTCTCAGTTACTTGATGCAAATAGGTTGGTTCATTGAATTGAGACAATTGTTCCCAAATAACCTCATCATTTCCACCACCAAAAAGAATTTTTAATGCTGCACTAACCTGAATCTTACCAACTCGTATATTTTCTTTTTTAAACTTAGCAAAAGTATCTGTAGGTTCTTCATACGCCAATGAAAAATGGCAAACGTCATAACAAATGGTGATGTATTTTTTAATCAACTTTTCAGATTCCTTCTGATCTAATCCTAATTCCTGTTTAAGAAATGATGCTCCTAACGGTAATAAGTAGTCAGAATAAAAAGATAATACTTCATCGCTATTCTCTAGCAATCCGTCTGGCTCTGGTTCTATATCTAAATGCAAATAGGTTCCTGTAGCTTGCTCAATTTCAAACAATTGTTTGGCAACCTCTAGCATATTTTTAGCTCCTACCTGAAATGCGTTTTTTGTTTCGTTTTCTGTTTTATGCCAGTATTTATAAGTAATCGGTGATGTAGAAATTCCCCCATTCATTTCCGCCGGAATTAATTCGGATAATTGACGAAATAATCGTTTTGTATATTTCAATCGATCATCGGTAGTCCAATCTGGAGCATGCACCATATCTTTTACACGTTCATCATGAAAATTTCCATAAGGGAATCCGTTCATGGTGAAAACATATAGATTGTTGGAATCTAGCCACTTCTTGAAATCAGACATATTATCTCCCAAATCAAGTTCTTCACTTGCTTTATTAGATAATCGCAATCCCAGACCAAATGGTTGTTCTTTTGAAACTTCTTGTTTTATCTCTGGAACGTGTTTCTTAATACTCTCAAAAGTACTTTTCCAATCTTGACCTGGATGAATATTTGTACAATAGGTTAAATGAAGATTTTCTTTTAGCTGCATTGAACTTAATTTAATGCGAATTGATGATTCAACTTTGAAACTGCTTGCGCCATTAGCTCCATATCGATAGTATGAACGTCATGCTTAACACCTAAATCAGAAATTAGGGTAATTGTCAACTGACCCCCTAAATGCTCTCTAAACTCTTCTATACCATCTAACAAAGATTGAATCTCTACAGCGCTTTCTACCGGAAGAGAAAGATCAAAACCGATAGCAATCATCACGTCTAAAATATGCTGTAAATCCCCCTGTGAAATTAAACCGGTTAATTGAGCATAAGTCACATCTAGCGCAATACCTTTTGCTACCGCTTCGCCATGTCGCAATTCATAATTGGTCATAAACTCCATCTTATGGGCTGCCCAATGCCCGAAATCTAATGGTCTTGATGATCCCGACTCAAATGGGTCACCGCCTTGCGCAATATGATGCATATGCATTTCTGCACATTTATAAATTACATATTGCATGGGTTCCATTTCTCTATTCTTAAGTGCCGTAGCATTATCGGCTATATACTTAAAGAAAGACCTATCCTTAATCAAGGCAACTTTAATGGCTTCAGAAATACCAGAAATCCAATCGCGTTGCTCTAAAGTTTCTAGAAAATTACTGTCGTTGATAATTGCGAAAGGCGGAGCGAATGTTCCTAAAAAATTTTTCTTTTTAAAAGCATTAACACTGTTCTTCACCCCTACTGCAGAATCGTTCTGAGATAATACTGTAGTAGGTATTCGTATCAACTTAACACCTCTATGCGCAATTGCAGCTGCATAACCGACCATATCGATTACTGCACCACCACCAATGACAACTACAAATGAATGACGACAAATTTTGTTTTCATTGACACCTTTTAAAACAGAATCAATAGCTGCATCGCTATTTTTAACTTGCTCGCCACCTGGCAATACCAAAGTATTCGTATACTTTATAGTTTGCTGATTTTTTTTACAATAGGCTTCAATCTGATTTATTAACCCAGGGTGATGGTTTTTAACTCCGTCATCCAACACAAACAAAAGTTTGACAGGTTCAAAGCTCTTATAGTTCGCAATTAATTTTTCGAATAACGGATTCTCTAAAGCAAATAGTCCCGAAGTAAAGTACAATTGATAATCATATTGCACTTGAAAAGACTGTTTTATAGGTTGTAATTGCATAAGTATTTTATGTTACTGCAAATAGTTTAGACAAAAGTATTGATACTGGCAATAATAATAAAACTGCTAGCGCCAAATACCAGTTAGAAAAACCTGCTACCCAGCAAGCGTTCATCACAACAAGCGATAGTACACCGCCCATTACCGCCTTCTTTATATTCTCAGGTGAATTCTCTTTGTAGGCTTTCAAAAGTGGTTTAAAAATTAAATATGCGAACAAAATTAAAAACGGTAAAAGAATTAACGAATTGTCTTTCTGTTGGATAACAACTAATGATATAGCTACTATAACTATTGCATATAAAATGCCAGCCCAGACAATGTGTTTTTTGTTATTACCATGTACTTCGCCTCTACTGATTAAAGTTATCGCAAAAATGTAAACTACAGGCACTAACGCAATGTACCAATGAGAGAGCATACCCAAAATAGACATTCCCATTAACAAATTTAATCCTCGACAAACACCCATGTTCAAAGGTCCGGCGAAACCGAATTGCTTAAAATACCCATCATACGTTAGAATAGCAATAGTCAAGATTACGGATATTATCCCTGCAAGCATATTACACTTGAATGCCAAGGTAACGCCTATCAACATTAATATAGTTCCGAAATAAATTGCCTCACGCTTAGGCACTAATCCGCTTGGTATGGCTCTTTCCGGTCTTTCAATAGCATCTAATTCTGCATCGAATACATCATTAAAAACAACTCCGCCGGCATATAAAGCAACCGAAGAAAAGACCAATAAAAATATATCACCGCTTTGCTCTGTTAAAAAGCCAAGCACGTCTATATTCCGCAGATATAATGCAATAGCAATACCCGCCAAAATATCTGCTGCGGCAGTTGGCAAATTTGCGGGTCTTGCCAAACGAGCAAAACCCATTAACTTTTCTTTCATTTTAGGTGATTTGGTCTTCGTCTATTCTTGGCTTCTGACCTCTTAAAACACTATTATCATTAAATAGTTGCGATTGATTAATGCTATCTGGCTGTAACCAATGCGCTTCTTTCATTTTTCCGTTTTTACTAAAAGCATCTAACGCATTTTGGTAACAGGTTTTTCTAACATCTTCTATAGAAATACCTCTTTTCAACATTAAAGAAGCCGTTTTCGGCACTGCCAATGGATCACTTACACCCCAGTCTGCAGAGCTATCTACGATAATATTAGAACTACCAAATTTCTTCACTACTTCTACCATACGTTCATTACCCATCTTTGTTTTTGGGTAAATAGTAAATGCAGCTATAAATCCGCGGTCAAGAACCTCTTTTACCGTTTCTTCGTTATTATGGTCAATAATGACATTGGCAGGATCTAAACCGTGTTCTAAACAAACTTCCATACTCTTAATGGTACCGGCTTTCTTATCGCGATGTGGTGTATGCACTTGAACCGTCATGTCCAATTCTTTTGCCATATCTAATTGCATTCTGAAAAACTTATCTTCTGCAGGTGTTTGGTCATCATAACCAATTTCACCAATGGCAACTACATTCTCTTTATGTAAGTATAAAGGCAACAATTCTATAACTTGTTCCGCTAAAGCCTCATTGTTAGCCTCTTTAGAATTTAAGCCAATAGTGCAATAATGCTTAATACCAAATTGGCTAGCTCTAAAAGGTTCCCAACCAACAAGACTACTAAAGTAATCTTGAAAAGAACCAACTTGGGTTCTAGGTTGACCCAACCAAAATGAAGGTTCTATTATCGCAACAACTCCCGCTGCCGCCATTGCTTCATAATCATCTGTTGTTCTTGACGTCATGTGAACATGCGGGTCAATAATCATCATTTTATCTTCCATTCTATTGTTGTTTAATCGTATTCCAAGTTATCTGTTGGTCTGCTATTTTATGTTTTAGCTCTGGTTTACTATTCAAAAGTGCCAATGCCTTATCATTTTCTGAATGATAACAACAAAGGGCTCCTGAATTATTTTCTAATACATCATCACTATCAAGAAGTGTCTTCATATCATTCAATAGTTCCTCATTCAAAAATTTCGAAACGGGTCTCCAAAATAATGGGTCTATTTTTCTGCCTGCAGCCCACCTTTCATGTGCATAATCAGATATTATTCTAGTTAAATCAGCATTTGCTCTTTCATCAACAGATTCTATTTGCGAAAGATCTCGCTCCATAAATGCAGCTTTTAAAAACATCTGATTCCATTGTTGATCATTGAAATATTTCGCCGGATATGGATTGTTCAATGAAATTGCATCAAAAATCGTAGCAATGTTCGTTCTTAAAGCTTCTACCGCTGTTTGTTTATAAGCTTCTGGGTTTGGCAATAAAATCAAGTATTTTAGAAAAGTTTCTAACTCACTAGTATCAGCCACTTGTATAATGTTTGCGACTTTAGGTGTATAATATTCCTGATCATGCCCTAGAACTTCCGACAACAAATAAATACGCGCTACTTGTAGAATATTTGCTTTATGTGCGCTGAAATAGCTAGTACTTTCAGTATCTAATTGTTTAAATGAAATTGGTTTTACCGCATCAAATTTCACATTTAGAAGGCTATAGCTCATGAATAAATCTTTTGAAGACTTATCACTAGCCAGCTTCTCTATTTTACCTTCTAACCAACTTACACTTTCTGGTGCTCCAAATTGGATTAAAATATTTTGAATGTCTTTTTGATTGTGCATTTTGTAATAAGATTGACTTTACATCAAAAATAATTATTATTCAGCAGTAAGTTGTCTAGGTTCTTGATTATAATTGGCTCGGTCTCGAAATCTTTTCTAATTTTGAAAAAAAGTAAACTATGCTAGGCTTAAAACTACCTACTGATCCAAGATGGGTAAATATTGTAGAGAAAAATATTGATGAAATACTTACTGATCATGCGTATTGTGAGCAAAAAGCTGCGAGTACTGCCATATCGCTAATTGTATCTTTCCCTGAATATACAGAGCTTGTTGAAGAAATGGTTGCCCTATCTAGAGAAGAAATGGGTCATTTTAAAATGGTGCATGACCTTATATTAAAACGTGGTAATACTTTAGGTCGAGATCGTAAAGATGATTATGTAATTCAACTAATCAAATTCTTTCCAAAGGGAGGAAGCAGAACTACACAGTTGGTTCATAGATTATTGTACGCAGGATTAATTGAAGCGCGCAGTTGTGAGCGATTTAGATTATTATCTGAAGAGTTAGAAGACAAAAAATTAGCCGAATTCTATCATAAATTAATGATTAGTGAAGCCGGACATTATACTATGTTCTTAAAATTTGCCCGTAAATATGGGGAATTAGAAGAGGTGAATAAAAAATGGGACAGTCTTCTGGAATATGAAGCTCAAATCATGAAAGATTTAGGCACCAAAGAATCTATTCACGGTTAAATCTCAGATTACTTATTTTCAGAATTGTATAAATCTTTAATTATACCATCTGAAAGTCCGATTTTAGGAACATGAATTTTCTTCGCTCCACTCCATTTGGCAGCTGAAAGAAAAATTTTGGTTGCCGGTATAATAACATCTGCCCTATCTGGATTTAACCCTAATTCTGATATACGATCATCATAACTTAAGCTATCTAAAAAATGATATTGAGCGTTCAACCAGATATAAGATAAGGGCTCACCTTCTTTTCTTCCTGAAAGCTTATGCAACTTATTGATATTACCACCTGAGCCAATAATAGATAATTTTGGCTTGTCTTTGAGAATTAGTTTAATCCATACTTCTAATTTATTCCAGGTCTCGGGTTTTACCATATCGTTCAAAAGTCTAACCGTACCTAATTTAAACGACTTAGAAACTTGAATTTCACCATTTGAAAATAAGGTGAATTCTGTACTTCCCCCACCAACATCAATGTATAAATAAGATTGATCCTCTTTAATAAGACTCTTTAAATCTGTCGCGGCTATTATAGCTGCTTCCTGCTTACCATCTATCAAATCTATTTGAATACCTGATTCCTCAGCTACTTTTTTTATAATCTCATTTCCATTATTGGCTTCTCTCATTGCCGAAGTGGCGCAAGCTCTGTATTTTTCTACTCCTGCAACTTCCATCAACAATTTAAAAGCCTTCATGGTACTTATTAACCTAGTTTCATTTACCTCAGAAATTTCACCTACCGTAAATGAATCTTCACCTAAACGCACAGGCACCCTAACCAAAGCGCTTTTTCTGAATTGGGTCTTTTTACCCTTATCCTCAATCACGTTATGCGTTAGCAACCTGATGGCATTGGAACCTATATCAATCGCTGCAAATTTTCTTACCTTCAAAAGACCTTTTTTTTAAGATTCTTGTTTATTCGCATAATACTCATAGGTTGCAAATTGTGACCTAATTCTAGGTAATGTTGTCTTTCTATACGCATTATCTTGAGCTGCGTTGAATACACGTGCTTTCATGTTATCTTTCCAACAGATATCAAATGTATCCATCAATTCTTTTTTAATTTCCTCATCATAAATTGGGCAACCAACTTCAACTCTATAATCGAGGTTTCTAGTCATCCAATCTGCAGACGATATATATATTTTAGTATCACCACCATTAGCGAATGCAAAAATACGTGTGTGTTCTAAAAATTTATCTATTACACTTATAGCTTCTATGTTTTCACTCATACCCTCAATACCTGGTATTAAGCAACATATACCTCTTATGATCAACTGGATCTTTACCCCTGCTCTACTTGCTTCATACAGTTTATCTACCATCTTATAAGATGTAAAACTGTTCATTTTTATTTTAATAAAAGCTACTTTACCTTGCTCGGCATTTGCTATCTCATTATCAATTAATTTCATGAACGCATTTTTAGTATAATGCGGAGAAACAATAAGGTGTTTGTATTTATTGATTTTATAGGTAGTCTCAAAGAAGTCGAAAACCTTGTTCAACTCTTTTAGTATAGAATCATCTGCTGTAAAGAGTGTAAAATCAGTATAAATTCTTGCTGTAGATTCATTGAAATTACCTGTGCTTACGAAACCATATCTCTTTATTGAACCAGCTTCTTCTCTTTCTATCAAACATATTTTACTATGTACTTTTAAACCCGGTACACCAAAAATTAGTTTTACACCTTCTCCCTGTAACTGCTCTGCATATTCAATATTGGCTTGCTCATCAAAACGAGCTTGAAGCTCAATTTGTACGGTAACTTGTTTACCATTTTTAACTGCATTAATTAAAGATGCGGCAATTTGAGAGTTTCTTGCCAGCCTATATACCGTAATCTTAATAGTACGTACTTTAGGATCTAAAGCAGCTTCACGCAAAAACTTTAAAATATATGTAAAGGTATGATATGGAGTATATTGCAGATAATCTTTTTTAGCGATACTTTCTAAAATACTACCTTCTACACTTAAGCCTTTTACCGGTAACGGGATAATTTTATCGTACAGTAAATCTTTTCTACCCAAGCTCGGAAAGCCCATATAATCTCTACGGTTATGATATCTGCCGCCAGGTATTACACTATCGGTATCTTCAATATTCATCTTCTCTTTTAGAAAAGTTAAGGTATCTCTACCTATACTCTTATCATAGACAAAACGAACCGGATCACCTATTTTTCTGTGTTCTACACTAGATGATATTTTCTCAATAAAACTCTTACTTAAATCGTTGTCGATATCTAGCTCGGCATCTCTCGTTATCTTTATCATATGAGCCGAAATAGACTCGTATTCAAACATGGTAAAAATATTGTCTAAGCAATATCTGATCAAATCATCTAGAATAATGATATAACTCTTTTCGCCTTCATCTGGCAAAACAACAAAACGGTCTATTCCCTTCGGAATTTCAATTAATGCATATCGTTTCTCTTTCTTACTTTCTTCACTTTTAATGACCATTTTTACTGCCAAATATGCTGCAGTATCTTTTAAGGTTGGAAAACGAGTAAGATCGTTTAGAATGATTGTCATTAACTGCGGACTCACCTCTTTCAAGAAATAGGCTTTTGCAAATTCCTTTTGGTTTTCGTTTAGCTCTGTTTCTTTAATTATAAAGATATTCTTACCCTCTAACTCATGCTCAATTCTTCTAAGAATCGTTAAACTTTTAGTTTGCTGCTCTATTACAATATTTGTAATCTCTTCTAAGAGATCTTTAGCCTTTTCACCACCCAATACACTTTTACCAGTTTTACCTGCTTCAACTATACGCTTTACCGTTGCATACCTAACTTTAAAAAACTCATCTAGGTTGTTAGAGAAAATTCCTAAAAAACGAAGTCTTTCAATTAATGGAACATTCTTATCTGCGCTTTCTTGTAATACACGCTCGTTGAACCATAACCAACTTATCTCTCTATTTACGTACTGGTTGTTATTTTTTATCATGCTTTTAGTTGCTTCGGAAAAATGGTTTGTATTGTTGAGCCTTTTGAAATAGTAGCCCACGTAATTTCATTAAATTGTAAATGAACAAATCCGCTAGTAGGCACATTAATAATATGCTTATCTCCTAATGAATTTGCCAAATGGGTAAAGGTATGGTTGTGCCCAAAAAGAAGAACATTGTCTAAATTATCATCTAAATTCTTAATAAATTCGAGTACCTGGTCTCCTGAAAAATCATACAACTCTGAAGTTATATTACAATCCTCAAGAGGATATTGAAGTGCTCGTAAGCAAATCATACAGGTATGAAACGCCCTGTTTGCCGGACTCGTATAAACATGGTCTATTTTTAAATTCTTTCTTGCTACTTCTTCCCCAACCAAATGCGCATCGAAAATACCTCTTTGTAATAATGACCTGTCTTGATCACTAACATTTAGTTCCCAAGAAGACTTACCATGTCGCATTAAATATAAATTCTTCATATAGCTTAATAAAATTTAAGGAGCCAATCGTTCCATTTTCCAATCAAAATCATCTGTAAGGGTATATCGAATACGATCATGCAATCTATTAGGTCTACCCTGCCAAAACTCCATTGACACTGGTCTCACCAAATATCCGCCCCAATGTTCTGGTCTTTCAATTTCCTTACCCTCATACTCTTTCTCTAACTCGGTAAGTTTATTTTCTAACACAGACCTAGAATCTATAACAGTGCTTTGATCAGAAACTAAAGCTCCTAATTTACTTCCGTCTGGTCGTGATTCAAAATAACCATCAGAGAGATTTTTCGACAATTTCTCAGCGGTACCTTTTATAATTATTTGGCGTTCTAAATTCGCCCAGAAAAAAGAAATACAAATTTTAGGGTTTTCACTTATCGCTCTTCCTTTCTCACTATTATAATTGGTGTAAAAAATAAAACCTTCGTGTGTGTATTTTTTAAGAAGAACAACCCTGCTTTTTGGAAAACCATCTACACCCACCGTAGAAACAGTCATGGCATTAGGCTCATCGACTCCGTCAGACTTTTCAACTTCGTAAAACCAAGTTTGAAATAGCTGAATAGGGTTGTCAGATATACTATCTTCCATCAACGCGCTTTTCTCGTATGATTTTCTATAATCTCCTAAATCTTTTTGCATCATTTTCGTGTTAAAAACAAGATAAACAAAGTTCTAAAAAGAAAGGAAAATAAACGGTATAAAAATGTATTAAAACATTTAAAAATCGAAAGTCTTACCATCATCGGCAAGTAGCACATTCTTAAATATAGTTGATGCTTCTTCTTTAAAAAGCTCAATAGATTTATAACGTGTAGAATAATGACCTAATACTAAGGTTTTTACGTCGGCCGCTTTTGCTACTTTTGCAGCTTGCATTGCAGTTGCATGCTTTGTTTTCGTTGCCAATTCGGCTTCTGACTCTAAAAAGGTAGATTCATGATATAAAACATCAACATCTTTAATTTTCGCAGCTAAGCTTTCATCATAAATTGTATCACTACAAAAGGCATAAGATTTTGGCTTAGGCGGATCATAAGTCAATTCACTATTACTAATTACCTCTCCATTATCTAGGGTGATATCTTTACCATTTTTTATATTCTGATAATAGGCTTTATCTATACCATACTTCTCGACAGCTTCTATATTCAGCTTTCTTTTTCCAACTTTTTCCCTAAACAAATAGCCATTTGTGTAAATCCTATGATCTAGCGGTATTGTCGTAACACTAATTTTAGTATCCTCAAAAATAAGCTCAGACTCTTTACTTGTAAGTTCATGAAATAATAAAGGATAGTTCGTCCATGAATCGCCTAATTTTAAAAGTAATGTAATAGCTTCTTTGATTCCTTTTGGTCCGTATACATGAAGCTCCTTCTCTCTACCTAGTAATCTCATCGTAGAAATGAAACCTGGCAGACCAAAAAAGTGGTCTCCATGAAGGTGTGAGATGAAAATATGATTAATTCTTGAGAACTTTATTTTATGCCTTCTGAGTTCGACTTGTGTTCCCTCACCACAATCAATTAACACAATATGGTTATTGATTTCTAGAACTTGAGATGTTGGGTTCGTAAATGTTCTTGGTGTTGCCGCATAACAGCCCAATACAGTAAGGTGCATAATAATTGTATTCTATAATTTCTTGATATAGCCTGTTACAGCCCTAAATCGCGTTCAATTTCTTCCATTTCAACTACATCGCGTGCTTCTTGAAGTGACGGAACTAAATTTATTTCTTCTGGCACATCGTCATATGACACCTGATTTGATACCAATACGAATGACTTACCATTCTTTTTATGCTTTCTAGCTATTTCTAAAAATGAAATAACATTGTAAGGTGTCAGTTCTGAGAAACTCAATAAATCTAACACGAGATTATCATTCTTAAACTTGTCATATTCCTTCTCTAAATTTTGGAAAAAAAGTTCAATAGAAATTTTTTCTTGAGAGACGATGATCAACGATCCTTCTTTAGTAAAAATCATATCATTTAATTTTAGATGCTAACAAATAAATCACTGCCATGCGTATGGCTACTCCGTTTTCAACTTGATTCAAAATTATAGATTGTTTTGAATCAGCAACATCACTTGTAATTTCAACCCCCCTATTTATTGGTCCGGGGTGCATAATTACAATTTCTTTATCTAAACTATCCAGTAGTTTTTTATTGACTCCGAATTGCTGAGTGTATTCTCTTGTAGTCGGAAAATAAGATATATCTAACCTTTCGTTCTGTATTCGCAACATATTTGCCACATCGCACCACTCTAAGGCTTTTCTCAAATTGGTTTCAACACCTACACCTAAAGATTCTATATATTTAGGCAACAAAGTTTTAGGTCCGCACACTTTAACATTTGCACCTTGTAATTTTAGTGCAAAAATATTTGAAAGTGCTACTCTTGAGTGCAATATATCACCAACAATTACCACATTTTTACCAGCAACATCGCCCAGTTTTTCACGAATAGAGTAAGAATCTAATAATGCCTGCGTAGGATGTTCGTGTGCCCCATCGCCAGCATTTATAATAGAAGCGTTTACATGCTTTGATAAGAATATACCCGCCCCAGGATTTGGATGCCGCATGACCACCATATCTACTTTCATAGATAAAATGTTATTTACGGTATCTATTAAGGTTTCTCCTTTTTTTACTGAAGACTGACTAGCAGAAAAATTAAGCACATCTGCAGATAGTCGTTTTTCAGCAAGCTCAAAAGATAATTTTGTTCTGGTACTATTCTCAAAAAATATATTGGCAATAGTAATATCTCGAAGTGAAGGCACTTTTTTAATAGAGCGATTGATCACTTCCTTAAAATGATCTGCAGTTTCAAAAATAAGCTGAATATCGGTTTCCTTTAGATATTTAATTCCCAGTAAGTGTTTAACACTCAGTTCGCTCATTTTCTTATCTATTTACTAAATATATAATATCCTCCCCGTCATTTTCTTCCCACATCACCTTTACTTTTTCATCATTAATAGCATCTACCTGGCGACCTCTATAATTAGGTTGTATAGGCAAATGTCTACTAAATCTACGGTCAATTAAGCACAACAGTTCTACATCCTTTGGCCTACCAAAAGACTGTAGAGCAGTCAAAGCTGCATTAATACTTCTACCGGTATATAGAACATCATCTATTAAGACCACGTTCTTATCTTCTATTAAAAAATCGATTTTTGTTTTTGTAGCTTCTAAGGTCTTGTCTCCTCTTCTAAAATCATCACGATAAAAAGTGATATCTAAGAAACCAAGATCAATTTGCTTTACTTTATATTCTTCTTTTAGAATTTTGGTCAAGCGCTTAGCGAGAAACTTACCTCTAGGTTGAATACCTATTAAAACAGTATTTTCAAAGCTTAAATGGTTTTCAAGAAGCTGACAAGCCAATCGATGCAGGATGATATTTATTTCTTTGGAAGAGAGTAAAACTTTTTGACTCATAATATGCACCCGTGCTTTTAGCTAAACAAAAATAGAGAATTCTATCTAAACTTTGATAGCTTAAGTTAGGAAGTAAAAACGAAAGAATAAATTTAGGCACCTATCTGGGAAATCTACAACCCTAGTATAGAGAAAAAAGCCTCTTTATGACTTTCACCAATAGGAATTCGCATATCGTTTATTACTATTCTATTACGCTGTACAGTTTTAATGAAATTTACGTTTACTAGGTAAGATTTATGTACTCTAAGAAACTGATTAGAAGGTAATTTACCCATAATCTCTTTAAAACTCATGAGTGTAAGAATGGTTTTGTTCGTATTAACAATATGAATCTTTAAATAATCTTTTAGACCCTGTACATATTCGATTTGATCTAAATCGATTTTTATACTTTCATATTCCGCCTTTACAAAAATGAACTTTTTATCTACTGAATTATCGCCGGCCGATGAAAATACGTTTGCTTCCATAATAGTTTTTTGTTTTTTAGATATTAAATCTTGTACTCGTGATACTGATTTTATAAAACGATGGTATGGTATCGGTTTTACTAGATAATCAACGGCATTTAACTCAAAGCCTTCAACGGCATATTGAGAATAGGCTGTAGTAAATATGAAAAATGGCTTATTATCTAAAGTGCCCATAAAATCAATCCCGTTAATTTGAGGCATTTCGATATCGCAAAAAATTAAATCGATTTTCTTCTCCTTTATATCACTAATAGCATCTAACGGATTGGTGTAGGTTTTTACCAAATCGATAAAATCTAACTTTTCGCAATAACCTGAAAGTATTTCTATTGCTAATGGCTCATCATCTATAATTATACATTTCATAGGCTAGCTTGTTTTTGGTAAATAGTTAACGATACTTCGTAATCTTTTCCGTCATTGTCAACTTCAAGATCATGCAAGCCTGGGTAAATTAGCTTTAATTGGTTTCTAATATTTTCTAAACCAATTCCAGAATTCTTTGTGGGCTCTCTAAACACCCCTATTTTATTCTTAACATTTAAATAGACTGAGGCATCTGTAATAATTAAAGCAATTTTCACATAGGTCTTACCTTTATAGTCGGTACCGTACTTAAATGCATTTTCAATAAAAGAAATAAAAAGCAAAGGCGGCACTGCTCTACCCCTATCTTCTCCTGTTATTTTTAAAGAAACATTTTCACTATCAGATAATCGCAATCGCTGTAATTGAATGTAACTTTTTATATAATCTATTTCTTTGTTCAATGGCACCAAGTCTTTATCGGCCTCGTAAATCATATACCTCATTAACTCAGACAAATCAACAATAGCCTCAGAAGTATCTGGCGATTTTTTTACCGAAAGCGCATAAATTGTATTCAGTGTATTGAATAAAAAATGCGGATTCAACTGCGCTTTTAAAAATTGCAACTCTGACTTAATACTCTCTTTTTCAACTGATAACCGTAAATTCTCATTACGTTTCCACTCTACATATATTCTTAAAATAGCACTAATTACATAGGGTATACCAAGATTTACGAACGATCTATAAATAGGCATATAACCAAAACCTCTTGGGCGTTGAAAATCCATTATAAAATTCTCTGGAAACTTTGGTTCGTAAAAATGATTTAGCAGCATCACAGAAGCCACCAACAAACCCAATGAGACCAACAGGTAAAACAGCACGCTTTTTTTCAACAGATACTCTGGTACTAGATAGAAGTAGTTGAAATAAAACAGCACGATTATAACAATCAGCTTCGGAAAAACATCTGAAGGAATTGGTCTTGCATCATTCAAAATCGGATAAAAAGTGAGTCCGTATAACAATATCCATATACTAATATGAACAACTATTTGAACCCTATTTTTAATAATCGATTTCATAAAGAAATTAGCGACTTGTCGCAATAGCAATATTTAATTCTGCTAAATCTGTTGGTAATAAAATTGGCGACTTACCTTCTTCCAATTTTGTTATTACAACATCTGCAGTTTTTAAGGCCTGACCCTCGGTAGCAAACTTTTGCTTACCTGGAAAACCTGGTATATATTCTTGTAAAATCACTATTTTTTCTCCTCTCATAATCTGATAGCCATAACCATCATTTAAATCTACCACCTGACTATGAAAAGTTTGGTTTTGATTAATGAACGTTTGATTATAAAATGAATAGCCTAACACAAGTGCCAAAAATAACACAAGTAAGACCCAATATTTTGCAGTCGAAATCATAAATAAATGTTTAAAAATGGGCCAATCCACTCAGATTGACCCAAAAAATTAACAATTGCACTCACTATGAAAAGTTAATCTTCCTCTTCGTACTCATCTTGAGGAAAGAATTCATCTAAATCATCTAGGTATAAAGTACCTGTTCTACCCATTCCTATAAATACACGACTACCATTAGAAAAGGCTATCGCATCTTGTCTTGTCGCTCCTTCAAAAGAAGTTTTTTGCTCCCATTCATCCGATACTGGATCATACTCCCAAACCGTATTGGTAGCACCACCTAATTCACCTGTTGCTATATAACCGTATCCATTTAAAGTAAAACCAACAGCATTACTTCTTTGTATAGCATAATCATCTTCTTCATCTAAATCTAATTTCTGTGTCCAGCTTTCTGTTGTTGGATCAAACACCCAGAAATCATCCAAGTAAACTCCGTTAGAAATACCAGTACCTAAATACACCAAACCATCAATAGTAAAGGTCGTTGCTGATATTCTTTTATTTCCTCCAAAGCCTACTAGTTCTGTCCAAGTATCATTGGCTGGATTATATTTCCAAAAATCTTTCCTATCATTTTCACCATCATAACCAGTTCCAACATAACCAAATCCGTTGGCACCAAAACCAACCGCATTTCTTCTAGCAGTAGTTAAAGACGCAATTTCTGTCCATGTATTTGATGCCGTATTATAGCTGTAAAAATCTGTTAATTCATCAACCCCATCATAACCAGAACCAATATAACCTGTACCATCAATTTCAAATCCAACGGCTGCATTTCTGGCAGCACCGGGGAAATCTGCTTTCTGAGACCAGTAATCTCCTTCTATATCATATGCCCAAAATGAAGCCAAATAATCATCGCCATCATATCCAACGCCCATATAACCAACATTGTCAATTGTAAAGCCAGACACACTACTTCTTGGGCTACCATCAAATATAGATTTATCTACCCAGTTACCTAAATTTTCATCATCATCACTTGAACAACTTGTAATTACCATAGCAAGCATAGCCATACCGGTAATTTTATACATATACGATTTTCTTTTATTCATTAGTTTTTTTGTTTTATGATTTTTCTTTTCAAGATCAAATCTACTAGACACCCTTCCGTTCAAAAAACACAATAGATTAAAATTGATTTTTAACATACCAAACCCTAGTTTTTATCTACGAACACAAACTTTTGATTAATAGTTCAAATTACAGGGTTTATCCCTTAACATTCACGATTCGTCTATTCAGGTTTTTACAAACGTGCTTGGTATTTAGCTTTGAGAAAAATTAATTTCTAAATGAAGGTGTTCCTAAACAAACTACGTGCGCTCTATATCATTATAGTAGGCGGTTTCATCGCTTTTGCCGCTCATTCTTGCAGCGATGATATTTATAATGATTCTGAATTTGTTGCCGGCGAAACTTTTACCGACAGCAACATTCGACTTATACTGATAGACACTTTAACGGTCAGTACATCTACTATGAAGTTTGACAGTATTGTCACTTCAGAATCTACAAGAATATTATTAGGAAAATATACAGACAACGTATTCGGTACCGTTACGGCATCTAGTTATATGCAGTTTCTGCCAGAAACTTACACGATAGATTCAGAGGCAGTTTTTGATAGTATTGTTATGGTATTGGGTTATGACAACTATTATTATAATGATACGCTACAGAAAAACACTATTCATATTAAAAAAATTAATGAAAATCTAAAACCAGAAAGTGATGATTATTTCTACAATACAAGCAATATTGGTTATGATGAAGATGACTTAGGCTTTTTTGAATATAACCCTAGACCATTGGCAGGCGATTCTATAACTATAAAACTCGTAGACGATTTTGGTACTGACGTGTTTTCTAAACTTCAAGAAAAAGATATTATAAACATTGATGAGTATCGAGATTACTTTAAAGGTATTGCCCTCTTGCCAGATGATGTTGATGATGGTTCTGTTATAGGTTTTTCTAAATCTTCTGAAAAAACCTATATGCGTTTATATTATAGTACAGATACCGAACTCGAATCTGAGTCAGAATATTTAGATGTTCAAATTAATGCTGCAACTTTCCCTATTCCATTTTTCAATAGAATTACAGCAGATGACCCTATTACTCCTTTGCAAACTTTGACCGATAGTAAGGTAAATTTAGAAAGTTCAGATGCTAATAACCAAAGCTATATTCAGTCGGGTGTTGGTATTGCCATGCGTGTACAATTCCCCAGTATTACTAGTCTTTATGACATACCTGGCAGTGGAACTATTTTAGACGGAGTCTTAAAAATTAAACCAACACCTCAATCTTATGATGATCATCTAAAACTGAGAGACACACTTGCCGTTTACGTGGTTGACCAAAACAATGATTTAATTGAGACGCTCACATCTACTTCATATGCTATTCTCAATAGAGACAATCAAGAATTTAATGACATCTATTACGAAATACCAATAGCCTATTACTTAGAAGAATTACAGTTGAAAGATAGAGATATTGATGATGCACTGATACTGCTTCCTGCAGATTATAACTCAACGATCGATAGATTTATTTTGAACGGGAACGGCAATGGCGAAAACGAAACAATTTTAGAATTAACATACGGTATATACGATGAAGATTAATCAAATACTATTTTTTACCATAACAGCATTGTTAGCTTTTTACCAGTCTTCGGCACAGTCTGAAGCTTTAACGAGTTCACCATATTCACTTTACGGATTAGGAGTCATTAACCAAACCAGTATTGGTAAATTCAATGGTTTAGGCTACAGTGGTATCGGTATTAAATCTCCGTACGAGATAAACAATTTAAATCCGGCGAATTATGCACTAATCCCACAAAACTCCTTCTTATATGATATAGGTGTCACCGGTGAATTTAACAGTTACAGCAACACTTCTTCTTCTGACGAAAAGTCGAATGTAAACTTTTCTAATTTAGCCTTCGGATTTAGAATTATGGAAAACTTAGGTGCCGGTATTACTATGACACCCTATAGCGATGTTGGCTATTCGCTACTTGGCGTTAGTAGCAACATTGAAGGATCTACAGAGTCTTTTGAAAGTAATGTTGCCGGATTGGGCGGGTTAAATGATATTAAACTTAATGTTGGTTACGCCCTAATGCCAAAATTGAGATTAGGTTTAAGTGCCTCGTTTTTATTCGGAAATATCGAAGAAACGGAATCTTTCTTTTATAGCACTTCTACATTCGAATCTGTAGAGCAAACTAATTATAGTGGTGCAAGATTAGGTTTCGGACTTCAATATGATGTTAATGACAAAATAACTATTGGTAGTACCGTTCAACTGCCAACAAGTTTAAACGGAAACCTAAAACGATCTGTCGACAAATCAATATCAGGAATTGCAATTTCTGTGGAAGATGAAAGCTCTGATAATGTTTCTGACTTTAAACTTCCTTTAGAGTTCGGTTTTGGTATGAGCATAAAACCTATTGAAGAGCTGACCTTTAGTGCAGATTACAAGAAAAATTTCTGGTCAGACACTAATCAATCAGAAAACATTGGCAGCTACGAAGATCAAGATATTTACGCCTTTGGTCTAGAATTTATTCAAGATCCTACCAGTTACAAATACGGTCAAAGACTTGCGTACAGATTAGGATACAATTATGACAACGGATACTTGGCAATAAGCGATAAAAAAGTAGAAGGCTATAATTTTACAGCGGGTATAGGTATACCCACCAGTAGAGGTACACACTCCATGATCAATCTTTCTTATAGTTATGGTTCAAAAGGGCTTTTACAAAACGTATTGGTGAAAGAGAATTTTCACCTAATTACGTTAAACTTGAGTTTAGAAGACATCTGGTTTGTGAAGAAAAAGGTTTACTAATTAAAGTACTATACTAAACACTAACTACTAGCATTTATCTAGAAGTGAATTTAAACTTCTGGTATTAAAATCTCCATTAGTAATTCATTTTTTTTGGAACCCTAATAGGAACTGAGAATTGTGGATATTAAAAAAAGCCCAGATTAGTTTCTGGGCTTTTACTTTTGATACTTTCCTAAGATATATGTTGTCAAATTAAGGCAAGAAAATACCGAATTTATCTATCTATCTATCTATCTATCTATCTATCTATCTATCTATCTCTAAAGTTATTCAAATCTCTTTATCAGCATCCCCTTTAGCAACTCACTTTATCACAACGTAAAAGTAAAAATAATAGATACAAAAAAAGCCCGGATACATATCCGGGCTTTTACTTTTGACCCTTACAAAGGGTCTATACTATGAAATTACTTCTTCTTTTTAGAATCAGCTGCTTCCATTTTCTCCTTCAATGCTTGTAACGCATCATTAGCATCCCCTAAAGTAGTTTTAGCTTCCTCTGTACTAGTAGTCTGTCTTTTAACAGCTGCTTTTACATTACGTTGCTCTTCTTCACGGAAAATAGCAGTATGACTAGCTACTACACGTTTGAAGTCTTTATTGAACTCAATAATCTTGAATTCAGCTTCATCGCCTTTACCTAGTTTTTTACCATCTTCTTTCTCTAAATGACGTTGAGGAATGAATGCAGTAATATCTTCGTTAAATTCAATTGTTGCACCTTTATCAACTACATCAGAAATGGTTGCTGTATGAACTGTACCCATTGCGAACTCAGTTTCATATTTATCCCAAGGGTTTTCAGTAGTTTGTTTATGACCTAAGCTTAACTTACGACCATCAACATCTAATTCTAACACCTCTACCTCTAATGTATCACCAACATTGGTAAACTCAGATGGATGCTTGATTTTCTTAGTCCAAGAAAGATCAGAGATATAAATTAAACCATCAATACCTTCTTCTAGTTCAACAAAAACACCAAAGTTTGTAAAGTTTCTTACAATACCTTTATGCTTAGAACCTACAGGATATTTAGTAGTAATATCAGTCCAAGGGTCTGGAGTCAATTGCTTGATACCAAGAGACATTTTACGATCTTCACGATCCAATGTCAATACAACTGCTTCAACCTCATCACCAACTTTTACGAAATCTTGTGCAGAACGCAAGTGCGTAGACCAAGACATTTCAGAAACGTGGATAAGACCTTCAACACCTTCAACAACTTCGATGAATGCGCCGTAATCAGCTATAACAACTACCTTACCTTTTACTTTATCACCAATCTTAATTTCATCAGATAAAGCTTCCCAAGGGTGCTTCTCTAATTGCTTAAGACCTAATTGTATTCTAGATTTGTTTTCATCAAAATCAAGAATTACAACATTTAATTTCTGGTCAAGTTCAACAACCTCGTTCGGGTGGTTGATTCTGCTCCAAGAAAGGTCAGTAATGTGAACTAAACCATCAACACCACCAAGATCAATAAACACACCATAAGAAGTAATGTTTTTAACAACACCTTCTAATACTTGTCCTTTTTCTAATTGGCTAATGATTTCTTTCTTCTGTTCTTCAATATCAGCTTCAATAAGAGCTTTATGAGAAACAACAACGTTTTTAAATTCGTGGTTGATTTTTACAACCTTAAATTCCATTGTTTTGTTAACATACTGATCGTAATCACGAATAGGCTTAACATCGATTTGAGAACCTGGTAAGAAAGCTTCAATACCAAATACGTCAACGATCATACCACCTTTAGTTCTGCACTTAACAAAACCACTAACGATTTCTTCTTTGTCATGAGCCGCGTTAACACGATCCCAAGCCATAATAGTTCTCGCCTTTCTGTGAGATAATACTAGTTGACCACTTTTGTCTTCACGAATATCGATCAATACCTCTACTTTGTCACCAACTTTTAAACCTGGGTTGTAACGAAATTCGTTTAACGAAATTACACCTTCAGATTTTGCGTTGATATCAATAATAGCTTCTCTATCTGTGATATAAACTACCGTACCTTGCACTACTTCCTCATCGGCAGTATCTACAAAATTTTCGGCAACTAATTTTTCGAATTCTTTCAATTTAGAATCATCAACACGCTCAATTCCTTGCTCGTATTTTTCCCAATTGAAACTTTCTAAAAATTCTTGTGGATCTTGCTGTGGAGTTTCAACAGCTTGTTGTGTTGCTTCGGTAGTAGCTTCTACCTCTGCGTTTGTTTTTTCTTCAGCCATTTGCTGATTAATAATTTGTATTTCATAACCTTATCAAGACTTAGGCAACGACTATGAAAGTAGTTATATTTATTTTTTTATCTAATTCCCTTTTTTCTCTTGACTTCCTTGCAAAAAAGGTGTGCAAAAATAATCATTTTATTTAAATTAGACAACACAACTAAGTATTACACGTTCATTTAAGGAATATGGCACGATTTTAGAGTTAAACATCTTAAATATGCTTATCTTAGAAGTATTATAATAACCATTAAAAAAAGTAAAATTATGAGTGTTAAGGCAAAATATCAAGGTGTTTTAGATCTTGGTGAGCAATTAGGTATAAAAGACGGTAACGTAACTGTTGAAGGTGATGTTCTTAAAATAAAAGGGCAAGCAAAAACACCTTATGAAAAAGACCTAATGTGGGATAAAATAAAACAAGCTGGTGGCGAAAGTCCTTCTGACATTAAAGCTAATATCTCTGTTGAAGATGATTCTGTATATCACAGACACGTAGTTAAAGGTGGTGAGTCTTTAAGTAAAATAGCAAAGCACTACTACGGTGATGCTATGCAATACAAAGCTATTTTTGAAGCGAACACTGGTATCTTAAAAAGTCCAGATGTTATTCATCCAGATCAAGTATTGGTTATTCCAAACAAATAGTATCGATACTATATAAATAAAAAGAGGTTAGCATTGCTAACCTCTTTTTTTATGCTTGATGTTTTTCAATAACCCGAAGCGAATGTTCATAGATTCTTTGAAACTGATCCTCTAGTCCTAAATCACTATTATCAAACTCAATAGCATCGTCTGCTCTCTTCAAAGGTGAAATTGTACGGTTACTATCTATATAATCTCGCTTTTCAACATTTTCAAGAATATCTGCATAAACCACATCTTCTCCCCTATCTAACAATTCTTTATATCTTCTTACCGCACGTTTTTCTGGTGAAGCCGTCATGAAAATTTTAAGTTCAGCATCAGGAAAAACTACAGTACCGATATCTCTACCGTCCATAACAAGACCTTTATCAATACCCATTGCTTGTTGCATGGCTACCAATTTTTCTCGTACAGCTGCTATAACCGAAACCTGACTCACATTTTTTGACACAGGCATAGTTCTTATTTCCTTCTCTACATTTTCACCATTCAAATACATTTCGGCATATCCTAAATCTGAATTAAAAATAAAATTCAATTCAATATCACCTAATGATTTCACCAATGAATCTTCATCAACTTCACCCGCTTCTACAAAACCGGACTTCATAGCAAATAGCGTAACTGCGCGGTACATTGCCCCAGTATCTACATAAACATATTCTAGCTTTTTAGCTAACTGCTTAGCCAAAGTACTCTTTCCTGTAGAAGAGAATCCGTCGATTGCAATAGTGATTTTTTTCATTGTTCCAAAAATATAAAGAAAAGCTATACTATAGCTCCTTCGCGTGTTTTACTTTAGCGTCAGTAATTGCAATATCAATTACTTCAGACATTTCTTTTACATAGTGAAAAGTCAATCCTTTTAAGTATGATTCTTTGATTTCCTTAATATCACGCTCATTATCTGCACAAAGAATTATCTCTTTAATTTTCGCTCTTTTAGCCGCAAGAATTTTTTCTTTTATTCCGCCTACAGGCAACACTTTACCACGTAACGTAATTTCGCCTGTCATTGCCAAGCTCTTTTTAATACGTTTTTGAGTAAACAACGAAACTAAAGAAGTCAACATAGTTACACCCGCACTCGGACCATCTTTAGGGGTTGCACCCTCTGGTACGTGAATATGTACATTGTACTTTTCAAAAACCGTTGGATCAATTCCGAATCGTTCAGCATTAGATTTTATGTATTCCATTGCAATGGTAGCCGATTCTTTCATCACCTTACCAAGGTTACCGGTAATTGTCATATTACCTTTACCTTTTGAAAGTATAGATTCAATAAACAATATATCACCACCAACACTGGTCCAAGCAAGACCTGTTACTACACCTGCAACTTCATTATTTTCATACTTGTCACGTTCCATTTTTGGTGCGCCCAATACTTCTATAATAATCTCATTACTAACCTTTATCTCATATTCCTCTTCTGTAGCGATAGACTTAGCCGCGTAACGTACCATTTTGGCAATTTGCTTCTCTAAAGAACGTACTCCAGATTCACGGGTGTACCCTTCAACAATTTTCTCTAATTGTGGCTTACCTATTTTTAAATGACTAGAATCTAAACCATGCTCAGTTAATTGCTTTGGTAGTAAATGCTTTTTGGCTATCTCTACTTTTTCTTCAATGGTATAACCACTTACATGAATAATCTCCATACGATCCCTAAGTGCCGGCTGAATACTACCTAAGTTATTTGCGGTAGCAACGAACATCACTTTAGATAGGTCATAACCTAACTCTAAAAAATTATCGTGAAAATCACTATTCTGCTCAGGATCCAACACCTCTAACATTGCTGAAGATGGATCACCTTGATTACTATTAGACAACTTATCTATCTCATCTAGTATAAAAACAGGATTTGAGGTACCTGCCTTCTTAAGACTTTGAATAATTCTACCTGGCATAGCACCAATGTAGGTTTTACGATGCCCTCTAATTTCAGCTTCATCACGCAAACCACCTAAAGACATTCTTACATATTCTCTACCTAATGCTTCTGCAACAGATTTACCTAAAGAGGTTTTACCAACTCCCGGAGGTCCGTACAGACATAAAATCGGAGATTTCATATCATTACGCAGTTTTAATACCGCTAGATACTCTATGATTCTTTTCTTGACATCTTCTAAACCATAATGGTCACGGTCTAATATTCTTTGTGCTCTTTTTAAATCGAATTTATCTTTCGAAAACTCTTTCCAAGGTAGATCTAGCATAAGATCTAAATAATTTCTTTGAATAGAATATTCCGCTACCTGCGGATTCATCCGCTTCATTTTTGCTAATTCTTTATCAAAATGCTCTTTAACTTTCTTGCCCCATTTTTTCTTTTTAGACTTGATTTTCATCTCCTCTAACTCCTCATCATACGAAACACCACCTAATTCTTCTTGAATAGTTTTCATTTGCTGATGTAAGAAATATTCTCTCTGCTGTTGATCTAAGTCATTTCTAACTTTAGACTGTATATCGTTCTTAAGCTCCAATTTTTGCATTTCAACATTCATATATTTCAATGTTGCCAATGCTCTTTCTTGTAAGCTACCGATCTCTAATAATTCTTGCTTTGCCTTAACATCTAAATTAAGATTAGACGATACAAAGTTGATTAAGAAAGAATCGCTTTGAATATTTTTAATTGCAAAAGATGCCTCACTCGGAATATTCGGATTGTCTCTAATTATTTTTAAAGCCAATTCTTTAATCGACTCAATAATAGCTAAAAACTCCTTGTCATTCTTTTTTGGTCTAACTTCTTCGGTCTCTCTAACTGTAGCTGTTAAATATGGCTTTTTAGTCAAGATTTCGGCAACCTCAAAACGTTTTTTACCCTGAATAATGACAGTTGTATTACCATCGGGCATTTGAAGCACACGTAATATTTTGGCTACCGTGCCCAAAGTATTGATATCCTGCACATCAGGATTTTCAGTTTCCTCATCTTTCTGAGAAACTACACCAATGACTTTAGAACCATTATTAGCATCTTTTATTAAGCGAATACTTTTATCTCTACCCGCAGTAATCGGAATTACCACACCAGGAAAAAGCACTGTATTTCTTAAAGGCAATATTGGCAAGGTTTCTGGCAATGTCTCACTATTCATTTCCTCCTCATCTTCGGGGGTCAATAGTGGTATAAGCTCAGAATCTTGATCTATTCCTTGTAAAGACATATTGTCAAAATTTGAAAATTTAGAATCTCCCATACTCATATATCGGTCATTCTGTCATTAAACCAACAGAATTTTATTTTTATAAATTATACATAAATGCTGTAATAGCAATGAAAACATAGCGAATGCAGCTTTTGAAGCTTCATTTGCATTTAGGTATTTCAATTCTTGTGCCAAGAGAATTAATTCATTGAAAATTTAGATTGCATTAAAGTAGTCTAACCTCAGTTCATACCCACAAAGCTCATATAATAAGCCCTTTTATAAATCAGATGCTCGTTAAAAAGTAAAGAATATTTAATATAAATTTTACTAAACTGTAACAAACCGTAAATTGAATCATCTTTCAATAAAACCAATCACTTTTTGAGCCAACAAAGAGAACATATTGATGAGCTAGTGCAATTGTGCATGGCCGGTAAACAGAGTGCACAACTAGAAGTGTACAATAGGTATTACAAGGCTATGTTCAATACATCTCTAAGAATCGTAAAAGACACTGCCCAAGCAGAAGACATTATGCAAGAATCGTTTCTAAGCGCATTTACGAAACTGCATACTTTTAAAGGGGAAGTAACTTTTGGATCTTGGTTGAAGCGCATTGTTATTAACAACAGCATACATCAATATAGAAAGCAACAGAAAAAGAATGAAGTTGCTTTAGATGAAGTATTGTACAAGGTCGAAGATAATGACGGAATTGCATCTGACCTTGTGTTTACAGAACTAAAGGCTCAAAAAGTGATGGAAACCATGAAAGATTTAAAAGACAATTACAGAATTTCTTTGACCTTACATCTAATCGAAGGGTTTGATTATGATGAAATTTGCGAAATCATGAACATTAGTTATGCCAATTGCAGAACTACTGTTTCAAGAGCGAAAGAAAGTCTTAGAAAAAAATTAATACTCGCAGTCTAATGAAGAAAGATACTATTGACGAGCTTTTTATTGAGCTACAGGACAAAATGGATTATGCGGAACCCAATAGTGGTCACCAACAACGTTTTTTAGAAAAACTAAATGAATCTAAAGGCGTGGCGACGCTTGCACCAAAGAAAAAGAATCCTTGGATGCTCTTTTTATCTGTTGCCGCTTCTATTGCTATTCTATTATCTGTTGGATTATTTCAACTTAATAAGGCAAGTAGTATTGAAGATCAGGTTGCCGAAATTTCACCAGAAGCTTCTAAGACCCAATTTTACTTCGCCAATTTAATCGAAGAGCAGATCAACGAACTGAATTCTGAAAAATCACCAGAAACAGAAAAAATTATTAATGACACCATGACTCAATTGAAAAAACTTCAATTGAATTATACCAAAATGGAACAAGACCTTTTAAACGGTGGTAATAGCAAACTTATATTAAGTGCTATGATTACTAATTTCCAAACCAGAATAGACCTTTTAAACGAGGTAATGATACAAATTGAAAATATTAAATCAATTAAAAAATCGAACAATGAAAACTATACTATATAAATACACGTGGCTACTTTTACTTGCTTTTACTACTGTAGCAACTGCAAATGATACTTCTTTTGATGGTAAGCATACTAAAGAAAAAACCATTAAAAAAGAATTTAATGTTAATGCTAATGCATTGCTAAAAATCAATAACTCTTACGGTAATTTAAATATTACTTCTTGGAACGAGAATAGGGTCGTTATCGAAGTTCACATTAAAACGAATGGTAACAACGAAGAAAAGGTTCAGAAAAAATTAGATGAAATTTCTATTGATTTTGAAGCCAGTAGCGAACGTGTTTCTGCAGAAACTATTTTCAATAAAAATAGTAATGGCTGGGGATGGAGCTGGGGAAACAATAATAATGTTAATATGCAGATTAACTACACCATTAAAGTTCCTGTAAAGAACAATGTTGACCTAAGTAATGATTACGGCAATATTAGCCTCGATAGAATTGATGGTCATGCTAGAATCAATTGTGACTACGGAAGGTTAGATTTAGGCGAACTAAGAGGTCGTAATAATCGTTTAAATTTCGATTACACCTCAAAATCTACGATTGGGTATATCAATAGTGGACAAATAAGAGCAGACTATTCAGGTTTTACCATAGAAAAAGCAGGCAACCTTGCTATAAATGCAGACTATACCAGTGTAAGTATTGGCACTATGGATGACCTAGAATACACTAGCGACTATGGCAATATGGATATCGACGAACTAAAAAGTATTGATGGTAACGGCGATTATATTACCGTAAAATTAGGTACCGTACATGGTGATGTTTCTATTATCGCTGACTATGGATCAATACGTATAAATGAACTTGCAGCTGATGCCGGTAATGTAAATATAAGAACAGATTATACAGGAATTAAAATAGGATACCATAGCGATTATCATTTCGATTTCGATATTTCGACCAGTTATGCTGGAGTTAGCGGAAAAGACGATTTCACTATTAATATCAGTACCGAAAAATCTTCTGATAAACACTACGAAGGTTTTTATGGTTCTAAAGGAAGTGGAAACAAAATGACGCTATCAAGTGATTATGGCGGAATAAGTTTTACCAAAAAATAATCAATCAATCAATTAAATATGAAAATCATGAGAAAATTAAGTGTATTAGTATGTGCAGGTCTTTTATCTCTTTCTTGTTCAGCACAATGGGGAAAGACCATAAAAGGAAACGGAAACAATGTTACCATTGAAAGAAACACGGGAGATTATGACGGGGTAGCAGTTTCTGGCTGGTTCGATGTTGACCTAGTTTCTGGCAGCGAAGGAGAGATTACTTTGAAAGGTGAAGAAAACCTTCTAGAGTATATTATCACCGAAGTAAAAGATGGCAAACTGGTTATTAAAACTGAAAAAGGGGTCAACTTAAAATCAAGTAACTGGAAATCTGGAATTCACATTACCGTACCTGTAGAATCTATAAGTTCTGTGGCTATGTCTGGATCAGGAGATATAGTTGGTAAAACAAAAATTAAAGCAGATAAATTCAGTACAGCAATGTCTGGATCTGGTGATATCACCTTAGATATTGAAACGAGCTCTATTTCTGCTACGATGTCTGGATCCGGAGATATTTCGTTAAGCGGTAGTACTACCGATTTTGAAGCTACAATTTCTGGCAGTGGCGATATTGAAGCGTATGACCTTGAAGCTGATAATGTTGAAGCCACTGTTTCCGGCTCTGCAGATATACAAGTAACTGCAAACAAATCTATTAAAGCTCGTGTGTCTGGCTCTGGAGATATCTCTTATAAAGGCAATCCTGAAAAAGTAAATACTAAAACTTCTGGTTCAGGCGACATTTCTAAAGGATAATATATAATCAAAATAGCGAACAATCAATTCAACGAAGCCTCTTTTATAGAGGCTTTTTTGATTCATCTACCTTAAATAACAATATAATACCGCCTAAAAAGAATACGAATAAAAACAAAATGGCATATCGCATGTTGCTTACCTGGTCTATTATAGCAAAGAGTGCCATACCGATAACAATACCTATTTTCTCAGCTACGTCATAAAAACTAAAGTATGAAGTAGTGTCTTCTGTTTCTGGTAAAAATTTCGAATATGTAGATCGCCCTAAAGATTGAACACCTCCCATTACCAAACCTACAAAACCGGCGGCGATGTAGAATTGAGTCGGTGTAACCATAAAATAAGCGTAAACACATAGTAGCATCCAAATTGCATTAACTACTATTAAGGTTTTTATATTACCAAATTTATCAGATGCCTTCGAGGTGATTATAGCACCAGCAATTGCTACCAATTGAATTACCAAGACACTAATGATTAAACCTGTAGTTTTTTCACTTGCAGAAACCCAAGCAATTTCTTTTTCTCCAAAATACACGGCAACTAACATAATTGTCTGTACCGCCATGCTGAACACAAAAAAGGCATATAGATATCGCTTTAGTCTTTCATTTTCTTTCAATTGACCCCAAACTACCTTGAGCTCTTTAAGACCGTTAAAGAGAACGTCGCGGGTAATTTTATGACCTTTACCTACCCCTTTTGGTAAAACCCAAAATGTATATTGACTAAAAAGCAACCACCAAACACCAACAGTTATAAACGATATTCTCATCGCTTCTACTTTAGCTGCATTTAGTGTGTCTTCCGTTTCACCAATATCAAATCCGAACCATTCAGGCTTCATAACCATGGCTAAATTCAATAACAACAAAAGAACACTACCAAAATACCCTAAAGAAAATCCTTTTGCGCTAATACTATCTTGCTGATCTTCAAAAGCAATATCAGGTAAATAAGAATTATAAAAAACCAGACTTCCCCAATATCCTATTAATCCCATAAAATAGAACAGTAGACTTACATGAATTTGTTCTAAATCGAACCAATACAAACCCATACAGCCTATACTACCGGTGTAGCAGAAAAACTTCATGAACATTTTCTTATTACCAACATAATCTGCAATGCCCGATAATACCGGTGATAAAAATGCTACCACAAGAAAAGTAAAAGCAGTAACTATTGAAATGAGTACGGTCTGTTTCATATCGAAACCGAAAGCCGAAACCAACTCATCTTTAGAAGCAAAAAGTGAAGAATAATAGATAGGAAAAATAGAAGAGGCTATAGTCAGCGTATACACTGAATTTGCCCAGTCATAAAAGGCCCATGCGTTCAATAATTTTTTACTTCCTTTTGCAACTAGTGTCTTCCCCATATATAAAAATAAAAAGCCGTTCATTTCTGAACGGCTTCAATATACAATAATCCTTAACGTTTTATTGGAATTTAGTTACTCCAAATTTCGCAGCTTCTGCCTCGGCATCTGGTGCCCAAGCTGTTAGATTATTTATTCTTGTATCATTAGAAGGGTGCGTACTCATGAATTCTGGCGGTGCTTCTCCTCCACTGTTTGCCTTCATACGTTTCCACAACTCTGCAGCTTCGTAAGGATCGTAACCTGCAATAGCCATTATTTGTAATCCGATTCTATCTGCCTCGGTTTCGTGACTTCTACTAAATGGCAACATACCTAAATACTGTGTACCAACACCATAAGCTTGATTGAACAAGCCTAAAGTTTGTTGATTTTTAATTGCAACATTACCTGCCACAGCACCTACTTGTTGTAATGTACCTGCGCTCATACGTTGCGCACCATGATCAGCAAGAGCATGTGCTACTTCATGACCCATTACTACTGCTACACCAGTTTCACTTTGTGTAATAGGTAGTATACCTGTATAAAATACAATCTTACCACCTGGCATACACCAAGCATTTACAGTTTCATCTTTTACCAAGTTATATTCCCACTTATAGTCTGCTAAGTAACCTGGGTGTCCGTTTGCAGTCAACCAACGTTCTGCTGCAGAAGATATACGTTGACCCACTCTAGTAATCATTTGAGCATCTGCTGTACCGGTGACAACATTATTCTCAGTTAAAAATGTGTCGTATTGCGCAAAGGCAGAAGGGAACACCTGACTATTCGGATAAAAATTTAATGTTTTCTGACCCGTAAACGGGTTTACTTTACAAGCTGAAACGCCTATAAATACAAATACTATTAATACTAATTTTCTCATATTGTTAATTTTAGTTAATGGTAATAAGCTACAAAGTTATTGTTTTCCTGATAAATGCAATAGCGTAAAGTTTTTGTCTATTAACAAATCATTGTTTTCGTTAACCGTTATACTATCTAAAGCTATTTTTTCATTATCTATCATAACGCTATCAACTTCAAAAGGAAGCCCATGAAAATTAAGCCTTATCATCTTATATTCTGTATCGAAAGTTCCATCTTTAAATAACTGAATGGTCAATGAGTTTTCTTTACCTGTTAACTTATAATTACTCAACGAATACCGCCCTTTCTTATAATCATACCCATCGTCTGAATCTTCATATACCTCAGATGCTTCTGTTCCTTCTTTATAATATACTTCTAAAACTAATTCTTCTATTTTCTTTTCCCCTACATATTGTTGAATAGGATACTTCGGAATTATAGCTCCCGCTTTCACAAAAATTGGAAGCATATCGATTTCTGCCGCTACCCATTTCTCTTTACCTCCTATTACATGTTCGTTGGTCCAAAAATCGTACCACTCTCCACGAGGTATATACATTCTACGCCCTTGTGCATTCGGTTCTTGTATAGGACAAACCAGTATTTTTTCTCCGAAAATAAACTCATCAGTTCTAAAGTGTGTCTGATTATCTTCTTGATCAAAGAACACTAAAGACTGAATCATAGGTATGTTCTCTTTCGTGTATTTATAGAACATGGTATACAAATACGGCAACAACTGATAGCGAAGGTTTATAAACTTTCTAACGATATCTGTTATCTCTGAACCAAATGACCATGGTTCTTGATCGCCATGATCACCACTTGAATGTACTCTACAAAACGGATGAAAAATTCCTAATTGTATCCATCTGGCAAATAATTCGCCATCTGGTTGTTCGGCAAATCCGCCGATATCTGAACCTACAAATGAATAACCACTTAAACACATACGCTGTACCTGTACGTTCGCTATCCATAAATGCTCCCAAGTAGCTACATTATCGCCTGTCCATGTAGAGGCATATCGTTGTGTACCTGCAAATGCGGCTCTTGTTATTACAAATGGTCGCTTTGGATATACATACTTCTTAACACCTTCATAAGTTGCCCGAACCATTTGCATACCGTAAACGTTGTGCGCTTTTCGGTGTGTACATGGGTGTCCGTCATAATTATGACGGGTATCCAAAGGCGCCGTTTTTGTTGGCACTTCCATTACTGCTGGTTCGTTCATATCATTCCAAACGGCATGAACTCCCAATTCTGACATAAATTCTTTATACAATTCTGCCCACCATTCTCGAACTACGGGATTGGTAAAATCTGGAAAATTACATTCCCCTGGCCATACCTTACCATGCATTAACGGTCCATCTCCCCTTTTACAGAAATAATCGTTTTCTAATGCTTCTTTATATATCCAATAATCACGATCCACTTTTATACCCGGATCGATCATTACTACAGTCTTAAAGCCATCTTCCTCCAATTCTGAAATCATCCTCTTTGGATCCGGAAAATGGTTTTTATCCCATGTAAAACATCTAAACCCGTCCATGTAATCTATATCTAAATAGATGGCATCACACGGAATTCGATGTTTTCTAAAATCACTAGCTATTTCTTTTACATTGCTCTCTGGATAGTAACTCCATTTAGACTGATGAAAGCCTAATGCCCACATTGGAGGTAATTCTGGCGTACCGGTAAGACTTGAATATGAACTCACTACTTTTGACATATCTGGTCCGAAAATGAAGTAATAATTCATTTCGCCACCATCGGCCCAAAAGCTCGTTATATTTCTTCGCTCTTGCGAAAAATCGAAACCTGTTCTAAAACTATTGTCAAAATATATACCGTAAGCCTTTCCTTTATTTAAGCCAACGTAAAACGGTATTGCCTTGTAGAGCGGATCTTGCTCTTTTGCAAAAGCAAATTGATCGGTAACCCAATTCTCTACTCTTTTACCCTTTAGGTTACTATGCATAGCTTTATCGCCCATGCCATAAAAACTCTCGCCCGACTGGGTAATTTTACTCAATTTTACAGTATTACCACCATATTCGTAGTTCTCTTCCCAATGAAAACCTAGCTCGTCTTCACTAATGATATTTCCCTCTAAATCTGAAATTTGAGTGCGTAATGTCTTTTTATCTACCAGAATACTTAACCGCGCAGTAGCCACTACATACTCTGTATCGTTCTCTACAATTTCTAACTTACTATAACCCATGGTTGCATCTGGGTCAATAGCGTATGAAAAATCTGGTTCGAAATTATAGTTGGTAGCATACCTAAAACGAATAATACTACCTCTTAATATTGTTATTTGTAAAACAACACCGTTGTCTGTTGTGAAGTATAATTTATCTGAGTCTTGTGAAAATTCAACGATATGGTTTGGGTATAAATTACCTTTATACTCAAGCTCTGTATTTGTGATCATGAACTTATAAATTAAAAAATATCAATTATTACTATCAAAGAAATTCTTTAAAGCAGACTTAAACAAAAACTACTTCAAATTATTTCAGTATTACTATACCTAAAGGAGGAATAGTAATTTCTATGGACTTTTTATGTCCATGAGCCGGTTTGGTAGACGATTTTATTTTAGTATTTAAATTTCCGCCGCCACCATATTTGGCATCATCACTATTTAAAACTTCTGTTAATTTTCCTTTTTTAGGATTACCAATTCTATAATTTTCTCTAGGTACAGGTGTAAAATTACATGCAATGATCAAATCGTTTTTCTCATCATGACCTTTACGTACATAGGTTAAAACAGAATTTTCGTGATCGCCATAATCTATCCATTGAAAACCTTCTGGACTAAATTGCTTTTCATATAATGCAGGTGCACTTTTGTATAGATGGTTTAAATCTTTTACAAAATCTTGAATTCCTTTATGACCATCGTACTTTAATAAATGCCAGTCTAAACTTTGTTCAAAATTCCACTCTGCAGTTTGTCCAAATTCGCCACCCATGAACATTAGTTTGGTACCTGGGTGGGTAAACATATACCCGAATAACAACCTCAGATTTGCAAATCGCTGCCATTCATCACCTGGCATTCTATATACTAATGACTGCTTACCATAAACTACCTCATCATGCGAAAAAGGCAGCATAAAATTCTCGGTAAAAGCATAGGTCATACTAAAAGTTAAATCGTTCTGGTGGTGTTTTCTGTATATAGGTTCTTTTTGAAAAAACTGTAATGTATCGTGCATCCAGCCCATCATCCATTTCATACCAAAACCTAAACCACCATGTTCAACTGGTTTAGACACCCCAGAAAACGCTGTAGATTCTTCGGCAATAGTCTGTACACCGTCGAAACTAGAATATACCGCTTCATTCAATTCGCGAATAAAAGATATGGCTTCTAAATTCTCATTATTACCATATATATTCGGCTCCCATTCACCATCTTCTCTAGAATAATCTAAATACAGCATAGACGCAACGGCATCTACACGAAGACCATCTACATGAAATTGATCTAACCAAAATATGGCATTACTTATTAGAAACGCTCTAACCTCATTTCTACCATAATTGAAAATTAAACTCTTCCAATCGGTATGGTAGCCTTTTCTTCTATCTGGGTGTTCATATAAATTAGAACCATCAAAGAAGCCAAGACCATGTGCATCTTCTGGAAAATGAGAAGGTACCCAGTCTAAAATTACTCCTATATCGTTTTGATGAAAAGCGTCTACCAAAAACTTAAATTCTTCTGGAGAACCAAATCTTGATGTTGGCGCAAAATAACCGGTTAACTGATACCCCCAAGATGGATCATATGGATATTCCATTATCGGCATAAACTCTACATGGGTATACCCCATTTCTTTTACATAGTTCACAAGATCAATTGCAAACTCTTTATAGGTCAAAAACTTATTCTCAGCATTTTTCTTCCATGAACCTAAATGCACTTCATAAACGGAGTATGGTTTATCTAATCCGTTTTTATCTTTTCTGTACCCCATCCAAGCATCATCTTTCCAATCATGCTCGGCTGTCCATACAATAGATGCTGTATTTGGTGGGTGTTCGCAGTACCTTGCAAAAGGATCCGCTTTTTCTGTCCAGATATCATTATTATTGGACTGTATTTTATATTTATAAACTTCGCCTTTGCCTATGTTGGGAATAAAACCTTCCCAAATTCCGCTAGAATCCCAACGAACATTTAACTTGTGGTCATCTGAATCCCAAGAATTAAAATTACCAACCACAGAAACAGATTTTGCAGACGGTGCCCAAACGGCAAAGTATGTACCGGCTACACCATCTACTTCTACCAAATGAGAACCCAACTTTTCATACAGGCGATAATGCTTTCCACCTTTAAAAAGATCAATATCAAAATCGGTAAATAATGAGTGTACTTTTACGTTTGGCATATAATTGGTTTATTTGGGTAAAGCTAATCATCTTTTAAAGACGTTCGACTCTAATTATTTTTTGTTGATAATATAGCAGTTAATATCCGATTTAAATATCTAAATACCAAAAATGGAACGCTTTTTGAAACAACTATTCAAAATTTAAACGTAAACCGAATAATTATAACATTATGAAAAAACTCAATTTATTTATTGGAGCACTTGCAGCATTATTTTTTATATCATGTGAAGGACCACAGGGACCTCCAGGTTTTGATGGATTTGATGGTGCAGACGGATTTGACGGTGCAGACGGAATTAACATCTTAGGTCAAGTAGTCGATATTGAAGGAACCTTTACCTCGGATAATGACTATTCTATATTTTACGAGTTTCCACAAACTATAGAAGTTTTTGAAACTGATGTAGTTTTAGTTTACATGCTTTGGGATGTAACCGAAGATAGTAATGGTGAACTAGTTGATATTTGGAGGCTGATGCCACAAACACGAATTTTAGACCAAGGCTTACTTCAATATAACTTTGACTATACCTTTTTAGATGTTAATATTTTCTTGGAGTCAGATTTTGATCTATCAACCCTACCTGCAGGTGATACTGACAATCAGGTTTTTAGAATAGCCATTTTACCAGCAGAATCTACAACAGGTAAATTAGATACCTCGAATATTAATTCTGTAATGGCACATTTAGGCATAACGGAAGATAGTATACAGAAAGTAAAAATAGAATAGCACCCATATATAGTTAACCTATTTAAGTTAGAGCCCTTGATAAATTATCAGGGGCTTTTTTTATATTACTTTTAAAACCTTAACGCTAAAAGTTCCGTAAATACAATACATTGAAAGGAATACATAATTTATTCGACAGAACTAAAAAAATTGAAAAGATGAAAATAAATTTTGCAATTGCACTACTCGTACTTTTTGTAAGCTGTAAAGGCACTTCTCAAGAAAAAGAGATGGCTACCACAACAAAAACGAGTGCTAAAAAAGAATTTGCCGTACAAAAAACGAATAGCGAATGGAAGAAAGAGTTGACCGATTCTGAATACTATGTACTTCGTGAAGCTGCTACTGAAAACCCATTTACTAGTGAGCTTTTAAAGAACAAAGAAAAAGGGACTTACGTTTGTGCTGCATGCGCTACTCCCCTATTTAAAAGTTATACAAAATTTGATTCTGGTACCGGATGGCCTAGTTTCTATGAGGAAATTGAAGGTAACGTTGCTTATGATGTAGATTATAAAATTGGCTACAAAAGAACCGAAGAGCATTGCGCTACGTGTGGCGGACATTTAGGTCACGTTTTTGAAGACGGACCAGACCCAACTGGTTTACGCCACTGTGTTAATGGTGTAGCTTTAAATTTTGTACCCGCAGAATAAACTTTTTTATTAGAATTTATAATAACAAGAGGTCTATTTAGACCTCTTGTTTGTTTCTATAACATTCATATTAAACAAACTAGATTCTTTTCTAAATATCACAATTTCATATTAAAGGTCATATTTTAAAAACCTGCGAGCAATCTCAATTAGGTTTTGTATTTTTGATCTTCAATTAAAACTACAAAAAATCAGAATATGAGCACTTTCGATATTATTGTTTTAGGTAGTGGTCCTGGCGGATATGTAACCGCTATTAGGGCTGCACAATTAGGCTTTAAGACCGCCGTTATTGAAAAAGAAAGTTTAGGAGGCGTTTGCTTAAATTGGGGTTGTATACCTACCAAAGCTTTGTTGAAATCTGCACAAGTATTTGAATACTTGAAACATGCAGAAGACTACGGTTTAAAAATTAAAGGTGCCGATAAAGATTTTAATGCGGTTGTTAAAAGGAGTCGTGGCGTTGCTGAAGGAATGAGCAAAGGTGTTCAGTTCTTAATGAAGAAGAATAAAATTGAAGTTATAAAAGGTTACGGAACCTTAAAAGCAGGAAAGAAAGTTTCAGTTAAAGCTGAAGATGGTTCTACTACTGAATACAGTGCAAAAAATATTATCATTGCTACTGGCGCGAGAAGTCGTGAACTACCTAGCTTACCACAAGATGGCAAGAAAATTATTGGGTACAGACAAGCAATGACCTTAGACAAACAACCTAAGAAAATGATTGTTGTTGGTAGTGGTGCAATTGGTATCGAATTCGCTTACTTCTACAACTCTATGGGAACTGAGGTTACTGTAGTTGAATATTTACCGAACATTGTACCTGTTGAAGACGAAGATATTTCTAAGCAATTGGAAAGAAGTTTCAAAAAAGCGGGAGTTAAAATTATGACCTCTGCAGAAGTTACTTCGGTTGACACTTCTGGCGATGGTGTAAAAGCTACTGTTAAAACAGCAAAAGGAGAAAAAGTTCTTGAAGCTGATATCGTATTGTCTGCGGTTGGTATTAAAACCAATATTGAAAATATAGGATTAGAAGATGTTGGTATCGCTACCGACAGAGATAAGATTTTGGTAAATGATTATTACCAAACGAACATACCAGGATATTTCGCAATTGGTGATGTTACACCAGGTCCGGCACTTGCACACGTTGCATCTGCAGAAGGTATTTTGTGTGTTGAGAAATTAGCAGAAATGCATGTTGAGCCATTAGATTATGGCAATATACCAGGGTGTACATACTGTTCTCCTGAAATTGCTTCTGTTGGTTTAACCGAAAAACAAGCTAGAGAAAAAGGTATCGATATTAAAGTTGGTAAATTTCCTTTCTCTGCAAGTGGTAAAGCACAAGCTTCTGGTGCATCTGAAGGATTCGTTAAAGTTATATACGATGCCAAGTATGGCGAATGGCTAGGTTGCCATATGATCGGCGCAGGTGTTACAGATATGATTGCAGAAGCGGTTCTTGGTCGTAAACTAGAAACTACTGGGCATGAAGTGTTAAAAGCTATTCACCCACACCCAACTATGAGCGAAGCTGTTATGGAAGCAACTGCAGCTGCTTATGACGAGGTAATTCACTTATAATTAATTACAATATACTATAGCATGTTAAAATTATTTCGAGCAACGGCAATTTTAGAAGGAATCTCCTATTTGGCGTTGTTCGGGGTAACCATGCCTTTAAAATATTGGGCAGAAATACCAGAACCAAATAAATTTGTCGGCTATGCTCACGGTTTCTTGTTTATTGCCTTTATAGCCCTTACGCTAATAGTAGGCTTCACTCACAAATGGAGCTTTAAAAAAGTATTTATTTTCGGTATAGCATCCCTTCTGCCGTTTGCGACATTCTACGTAGAAGAGAAATATTTAAGACCAGAAGACAACGCTTAAGGCTGAACTTCGGCTACTTCGGCAAGTTCATAGATTTTTCCATCAAAAGCACATATGTACAGTTCATTATTTGCATCTGAACCAAATGATGAAATAGCTAATTCGCTTTCAAATATCAGTTTGTTATTACCGGCTTGATCTAAAGCCCAAATTCTACCGGAAACAAAATCACCATAAATATATAACCCCTGTAATTCTGGTAAGGCATCACCTCTATACACATACCCACCGGTAACTGATTTATCGTTTTCTGTGCGACCGTATTCATAAAGGGGAGCTATTAAACCTGTATCGTCACAATCGTTTTCAAGAAAGCATGAGGTACCTTCTAGAATATTCCACCCGTAGTTACCACCTTTTACTATTAAATTAATTTCTTCTTTCTCGTCTTGACCCACATCACCTGCCCACAAGGTATTTGTTTGATTATCAAAACTAAATCTCCACGGATTTCTTAATCCGTAGGCAAATACCTCTCCTCTTGCATTTTCTTCTTCCACGAACGGATTATCTGATGGGATAGCATAATTCAATCCCTCATCCATAGCGTCGACATCAATTCGTAAAATTTTACCAAGTAGATTACTTAGGTTCTGTGCATTGCCATCTGGGTCACCTGATCCACCGCCGTCACCAGAGGCGATATATAAAAATCCGTCAGGACCAAAAGCTAATTGCCCACCATTATGATTGGTTGCTGGTTGCGGAATTTCGAGTAATATAGTCTCACTGGTTTCATCGACCATATTTGCATCGGTTTCAGAAACTTTAAATCGAGATACCACGGCCAACTCTTCATTTGGAGTATAAACAACATATAAAAATCCGTTTGTGGTGTACTGCGGATGAAAAGCAAAACCTAACAATCCCAGCTCACTAGCCGTAGCCGTTCTTGCAGAAATATCTAAAAAAGTAGTTACTTCTTCTGTCGTAGCAACATTATTGAAAACCTTAATAATTCCGCCTTTCTCTGCTACAAATATTCTTGTGCTATCTGCACCGGTAGCTTGAAGATCTAGAGGATTATTAAAAGATAGATTTGAAAAAGCATTGTTAACAGTAAATACTGCTAAAGAATCGATTTGCACATCTGGATTAGGAGTCAAATTCAATTCATCTGCATCACTGCAAGAAATATAAAATAATGAGGTAACACCTAATAGTACAGAAGCAATTCTTTTCATAACAACGTATTTTGTTATTATTTACGAATTAGAGTACTACTCTAGACGTTAAAATATTTTTTGAGTTAAAATAAAAAGCTCTCGATAGCGAGATCATAGCTTTTTAAACCGAAGCCAAGTATCACTCCACTTGCTGCAGGTGAAATGTAAGATATATGTCTAAACTCTTCGCGTTGGTGTGTATTAGAAATATGAACTTCTATTACAGGAGTTTCAACTGCTTTTACCGCATCGCCAATACCTACCGAAGTATGTGTATAAGCTGCCGCATTGAGCACTATACCGTCATAAGAAAAGCCAGTTTCTTGAATTTTTGAAATTAACTCCCCTTCTATGTTAGATTGAAAATATTCCAATTCAATATCTTTAAATTTGAATTGTAATTTTGAAAAGTAATCTTCAAAAGTTTCTGAACCGTATACTTCTGGCTCCCTTTTTCCTAAAAGATTTAAGTTGGGGCCATTTATAATGATAATCTTCATACATCAAAAATAACGAATGTTGCCGTACAATGAATTACAAATACTAGAAGTAAATTAAACTTGATAGCGGTCTTTATCTAGCGACGAGTTCTATATTTAGGTTCAAAATTGTAAACGATACCCAAGGTAACTGTAGACCAAGTCGTTTCTTCAATATCTATACCTGTGTATGATAAATTAACCTCAACGCTTGAACTCATCAGATAAGCAATTGTAGGTCTATAATAAAGACCACCTTCATTACCATCATTTATTCCCATTGCATAACCTATATTTCCACCAAATGAGAAATAATTTGATGTCCAAAAACGAACGCCTGCAGACAATGGCAAAAACTGAACAGCTTCTTGTTCTTCTCTAATAATCGTTGTTTGAAAGGTTTCTGCAAAACCATGAATATAACCTACTGCGGGTCCGACATCTACTACTTCACCTAACGGATACATGTATGAGAAATCTGCTGCAAGCACAATACTTACCGCTTCATTGTAATCATCTAGTGGAATACCTCCTTGTATACCGAATTTGAAGCCTTCTTGAGCAAAAATTCCGGTTGAAAGACATAAGGCAAATAATAAAATGAAATACTTATTCATGGTTTGGTCGGTTTATTTCTTACAAAAATAAAGGTAAGACTAAGCTTACAAGCATCTTTGTTGTGAATACCATGAAAGTAGTGGTACAGCTAACTTTTAGATAGGTCATATCAATTTACAGCTTCTAAATACATCCCATATTACTACATTATCCTATTCTTAATTAATGGATTCTTTATCTTTAAACCATGAATTGGAAACATGCGTTAAAAGATTACACCGTATATCTTAAGCTTGAACGAGGGTTATCAAAAAACTCTATACAGAGCTATACTATGGATATTGAAAAGTTGATGTCTTTTCTTGAAACCCATGACATAAACACTACCCCAATTCTAATTGACAAAAACACTGTTCAACAGTTTATTTATGAAATTGCCAAAGTGGTCAACCCTAGATCACAAGCACGAGTTATATCGGGACTCAAAAGTTTTTTTAATTATCTAATTTTTGAAGATTATAGAAAAGATAATCCGTTAGATTTAATCGAATCTCCAAAGATTGGACGCAAATTACCAGATACACTTTCTGAAAATGAAATAGATAAATTGATTGGCGCCATAGATTTAAGTTCTGCAGAAGGAGAGCGCAACCGAGCTATGCTAGAAACTTTATATGGCTGCGGACTAAGAGTTTCTGAACTCATCGGGTTAAAAATATCTGATCTATTTTTTGAGGAAGATTTTATTAAAGTAACAGGCAAAGGCAACAAGCAACGTTTTGTACCAATTAGTGCCGTAAACAAAAAATACATTGATATTTACAGAAATGAAATTAGAGTTCACCTTAATATTCAAGAAGGTTTTCAAGATATTCTATTTCTTAATAGACGCGGAAAGCAACTTACCCGAGCGATGATATTTACTATTGTAAAGAATTTAGCTGTAACAATCGGATTGGAAAAAAGTATAAGTCCGCACACGTTTAGGCATTCTTTTGCTACTCATTTACTTGAAAATGGTGCCGACTTACGATCAATTCAACAAATGCTTGGGCATGAAAGTATTACTACCACAGAAATATACATGCATGTAGACCGATCTCACTTAGCTGAAGTCATGAATACCTATCACCCTAGAAAGAGTCATTAAAATTTCCACTTACTACCTAATATCAGTGCAGCTGGCATTACTACATGCTTTTCACCAAATGCACCCATGCTCGGGTTATTCATTTGAATATTAGCTTGCAACTCAATCATTAAATTAGGATCGAAATCATACCCTAATCCAGTAACAAAGCCAATACGATATGGTGTTTGTCCAACACCTGCATTTTCTGTAGCTATCTCTGCTTCTATTCCACCAAGTAGATATAACCGTTCATTCAAATACACTTTAGCCAATACACTAGATCTGAACCTTTCACTCAATATGTACGTGTCATAAAAACCTTGAAGTTCTAATTGTAACGATTTTGAAAATCCGTATTGCACCATAAAAGACTTATGAACATCACCTATTGCAGAAACAGGATATGCGTGCCCTGTTATAGATAATCCGGTTAATGAAGAAGGTAGGTTCGATACTGGTGGTTCTTCTATTGTCTGACCTTTAGAAACAATTACAAACAAGAATAGAAAACTACACAGAAGTACTTTCATAGATTGGTTACCTTAGTTATTATAGATAAATTCCTACAAAAGATATTTTAAAAATAAGAACCAACGAAATACTTGGCAAAAATTTAACTGCCTAGTAATTAGAAAACATAATAAAGAAATTGAACTACCCTAATCTTTAAACTGACTATAGTCTCTTTTAAATGGGCGGATGATTAGTCGTGCTTCGCGATCAAATCGAATGTAGTTATATACCCAATTGATAAATACGACCATTCTATTTCTAAATCCGATCAAGAAAAACAGGTGTACGAACATCCAAACAAACCAAGCAAAAATTCCTTGAAATCTGAATTTCTTAATATCGCAAACTGCTTTATTTCTACCAATAGTCGCCATGCTACCTTTATCAAAATAGACAAATGGTTTCATGGGTTTGTTCTCCAATAAATTTACCAAGTTTTTACCTAGCAGTTTGCCTTGCTGAATTGCAGGTTGTGCCACCATTGGGTGCCCACGAGGATTATCTTCGGTTGCCATGCACGCAATATCGCCAATAGCAAATATATTTGGATGACCTATTACCTGGTTGAATTCGTTGACATTTATTCTATTACCACCAGCAATTACGCCTTCAGCATCTAAACCTTTAATACCGGCACCTTTTACCCCTGCTGCCCAAACCACAGTAGCTGCATCGAATTTTAAATCTGTTTTTGTTGTAACCGTTTTACCATTGTAACCGGTAACCCGAACACCTTTCCAAACTTGAACTCCAAGTTTTTCTAAGAAATCTTCAGCCTTTTTTGAAGCTTGTGCGCTAAAACCTGGCAATAAACAATCGCCACCTTGTACAATATTTATCTGAGCTCTTCTTGTATCTAAATCTGGGTAATCTTTTGGTAAAATACCTTTCTTAATTTCTGCTAAAGCACCAGATAGTTCTACCCCTGTTGGTCCGCCACCTACGATTACGAAATTCATCAAAGCATCTCTTTCATGATAATCATCTGTAAGAAGCGCCTGTTCAAAGTTCTCTAAAATTAAACTACGAAGATTTAATGATTGCGGAATCGACTTCATAGACATCGCATTCTTTTCTATCTCCTCATTTCCAAAGAAATTAGTTTCAGAACCTGTTGCTACTACTAAATAGTCAAAACTTAAATCACCAATATTTGTATTCAACTTCTTGCCGGCAGTATCTATACGCTCTACTTCTGCTAAACGGAAATAAAAATTATCATACCCAATTAAAACTTTACGTAGTGGGTATGCTATAGAATCTGGTTCAAGACCACCTGTAGATACTTGATATAATAAGGGCTGAAAAGTATGGTAGTTGTTCTTATCGATAAGAACGACCTGTACTTCTTGCTTACTTAATTTTTTAGCTAGAGAGACTCCGCCAAAACCACCACCTATTATTACAATTCTAGGATAGCTCGAAAGTGGTATGTTCATAGTATGAATACTTAACTGCGAAATTAAACAAATGGTATTCTACTTTAAAATAATAATGTGTTTTTAGTATCTTTAAGGTCTAACTCAAACAAACACCAAAATGCGTAAAACCCTTATTTTATTGGCAGTACTAAGTACTTCCTATTATTCGATGAATGCTCAAAAGAGCGAAAAAGATATTATTAAAAATTTAGAGCAGAAAAGTGCCGAATACGGAATTATAGCTCAAAATATTTGGGAATTCGCAGAAATGGGGTATCAAGAAGAAAAAAGCTCTGGTCTTCTTCAACAGACACTACAAGATGCTGGTTTCACTATTAAAAAAGGTGCTGCAGGTATACCAACCGCTTTTATTGCAGAATATGGTAGTGGTAGCCCGGTAATTGCCATTATGGGTGAATTTGACGCCTTACCTGGTCTTTCTCAAAAAGCGGTAGGTGAGAAGGAATCTGCAGGTGCAGCTGCCGGTCATGCATGCGGACACCATTTATTCGGTACCGCTTCTACAGCTGCTGCCATTTCAACAAAAGAATGGTTAGAAGCAAACAAATCTAAAGGTACTATTCGTTTTTACGGTACACCTGCAGAAGAAGGTGGTTCTGGTAAGGTGTATATGGTTCGTGAAGGACTTTTTAATGATGTAGATGTTGCCTTACACTGGCACCCTGGTGCGCAAAATGCAGCAAGTGCAGGCGCAGCTCTAGCAAATAAATCGGCTAAATTTAGATTTCATGGTATTTCTGCACATGCAGCCGCATCGCCAGACAAAGGTCGTTCTGCTTTAGATGGTGTTGAAGCTATGGATATGATGATTAATATGATGCGTGAGCACATACCACAAGAAGCAAGAATTCATTATGTTATTACAGATGGCGGTAAAGCACCGAACGTTATTCCTGATTTTGCAGAAGTTTATTACTATGCTCGCCATAATCGACGCGATGTAGTTATTGAAATTTTTGACCGTATGGTAAAAGCTGCCGAAGGTGCTGCTTTAGGTACAGGTACAACGATGGATTATGAGATGATTGGTGGTACACATGAATTGCTACCAAATCTTACTTTACAAAAAGTGATGCATGAAAACCTATCTGAAGTTGGTGGAATGGAATATACAGCAGAAGAGAAGGCTTTTGCCGATAAAATTGCTAAATCATTAGGTCAAGAAAAAGCAGATCTTGCTACTGCAAAAAATGTACAACCTTACAAGACCGAAGCTAAAGCATTTGGTTCTACCGATGTTGGCGATGTTAGTTTTACTGTACCAACAGTTGGTTTCAGCACTGCTACTTGGGTACCTGGCACACCGGCGCATAGCTGGCAAGCAGTTGCCGCGGGTGGTACTACTATTGGGAATAAAGGGATGATGATTGCTGCAAAAACATTAACAATGACTGCAATAGATTTATTCAAGGATAAAAAACTGATTGAAACCGCAAAGAAAGAATTCATTGAAAAAAGAGGTGCCGATTTTAAATACATTCCTCTTTTAGGGGATAGAGCACCTGCTTTAGATTATAGAAATTAGTTTTACATTACCAGTATATTAAAAAGTGCCAAAGAATTCTTTGGCACTTTTTTTTATGTATTTGTAGATTTATTGTAACAAAAGAAACTATCGATAGACTAACGTGATAAGAACAACCAACCAATAGTGAATAAAGAACTTGAACACAAATTTGTGACCGAGCTGCAGGACAATCAAAATATTGTCCATAAAGTGTGTACCCTGTATACAAATGACCGCGACTCACACAATGATCTGTTTCAAGAAATAACTATTCAATTATGGAAAGCTTACCCCAAATTTAGGGGCGAAGCAAAGTTTAGTACGTGGATGTATCGTGTGGCATTGAACACCGCCATCACCTTATACCGAAAAAATAAAAGAAGAATTGATACTGCTGATTACGAGTCCATAATTTTTAAGATTAAGGCAGATGAATATGATGAGACCGAAGAATTGCAATTGAAGCTAATGTATAAAGCTGTAAAGCAATTAAATGATATCGATAAAGCATTGGTTTTTTTATATCTGGAGGATAAAAATTATACTGAAATCTCTGAAACATTGGGTATTACCGAAGTAAATGCACGAGTGAAGATGAACCGTATCAAAACAAAATTAAGAACCATTTTGAATCCATAAGCATATGACGGATGAACTGGAATTATTAAAGAAAGACTGGCAGAAGAAGGAATTTGATGTTCCGAAGCTGAGCTATGAAGATATTCACAAAATGATATGGAAGAAATCTTCTTCTATTGTCAAATGGATATTGATTATTAGTATTTTAGAATTTACCGTACCTCATCTTTTATACCTTTTACCTTCAATGCGTGATGGAATGGAAATCTATGATAAAATTGGCGTATCTAAATATCTAATGATTATCTCTGTATTTACGTATGCAGTTGCATTTTACTTCATATTTCAATTCTATAAGCGATTTAAAGAAATATCAGTTTTAGATAATTCTAAAAACTTGATGAAGAAAATTATAAAGACAAGAAAAACAGTAAAGTACTACGTTATTTTTTCATTATCAATGATAATGGTTACCATTATAATTATGATTATTGGTGTTTATTTGAACGATAATATAATTTCGGCTTTCCCAGAATTAAAGGGTAGTCTAGAAAACATATCACAAGAAAAGTTGAAAATCACCGTAATGCTATCCATTGGTATTTTCGGAATAATCTTAACTTTACTAATGGGAGTAATTTACTTTTTACTTTATGGTCTTCTACTAAGAAAACTAAAGAAAAACTATAGCGAATTAAGGCATTTAGCAGTTTAAGAATTTCTCCACTTACGCTGCTTATTTTCCTCTTCTACAGCCATTAAATCCTTCTTGGAGATTACCTTTAAAAATGAAGGATGTTGCTCTATGGCGTATTCTAATTTTTCAATTATAGACTCAGAAGATTCATTTTCATAATCTATTTGTAATGGCTCTTTAATGATTATAGATTGAAGAATTCCTTTTTTCTTGACACGAAGTCCTTTCTTATCAAAAGAACGTCTAAATCCGTCAATTACTACTGGTACAACAACTGGTTTGTACTTTTTAATAATATGTGCAGTACCTTTTCTTAAAGGTTTCCAAGGTGTTGTAGTCCCTTGAGGAAAAGTAATAACCCAACCATCGTTTAAAGCTAAACCAATGCTAGATATATCGCTCATTTTTACTTGACGCTTTACATCTTTACCTTCAGAACGCCATGTTCTCTCAACACTTACAGAACCTGCATAGGCCATAATTTTCGTCAACAGACTTTTTCTCATGGTTTCTGCAGCCGCAACATAATACATGTTCAATTTCGGCTGCCAGATATACCCTAAGTTTTTTATAGAATCTTCTCGCCCACTTAAGCTAGCATTGAATACATGAAACATCGCCACTACATCTGCAAAGTACGTTTGATGGTTACTTACAAATAGTACATTTCTATCTGGCAGGCTTCTAATAATATCAGAACCTTCAATTTCTAACGTATTAAATCCTTTATAGCGCTGATGCGAAAGCAAGGCCAAAATACGAATTAGCCATTTTTTAATATATAAATTATGCCCGAAAGGGTTTTTGTCAAATAATCCCATAGAATGCTAAAATAAATAAATATGCCTTACAACACCTGCTTTAATAACTCTTTAATCTCATTCAACATCATTGCCGTAGCACCCCAAACAATATAACCGTTTAGTTTAAAGGCAGGTACTTCAATATCTACAGCATAAGAGGTTGTTATTTTTTTGGATACAATTTTTGATTCGTCTAAAAAATCTACAATTGGAACTTCTAGAATCAATTCTACTTCTGATTCTTGTTTTACAAAAGGTTTTGGCTCTTTATACAGCCCTATAAATGGCTGAACGATAAAATTACTTGGAGGAATAAAAATTTCTGAAATTTCTTTCACCAAGGTAACATCTTTGGGCTCTACCCCTACTTCTTCATAGGTTTCGCGTAACGCAGTAGTAAGCAAGCCGTCATCTGATTTTTCTACTTTACCACCCGGAAAACCTACTTGGTTTGAATGTACACCTTTATACGTTTTTCTCAGAATCAACAATAGATTGGTGTTTTGATTTACCGATGGATAAAACAATGCCATAACTGCCGCTTTCCTCGGATTCTTTTTCGCCTGATTAATTCGCTGCAACTCTTCTATACGAATTTCTGGAGCCATTTTATGCTGCGAAGCTTCTCCCGGTAGCGGTAGATCTTTTATTTTTGATATTTGTTGTTCAAAAAAATTGAAATCCATGCGTTTACTTAAATTCTATATATTTCTTTCTATTGCAATTGCAGTATTAGCTGGCTGTAAAGATACTTCTAAGAAAGTTGATACGACAACTTCTACGGCACAGACAATTATAGACTCTACTAAAATTACAGAAAAAGAAATTATAAACGACGAGCAAGAAGAAGCTTTTGAACTTACCGAAGACAATGCCATTGATTTCTTTTTCAATTATGAAAAAACTTTAAAATCAAATAAAGTAAAAATTACTACCAATCTTGGCAGTTTTACCATAGAGCTATTTGATAATGTACCTTATCATCGAGCGAACTTTATTTACCTTACTGAAAAGGGTTATTTTGATTATACGCAATTTCATAGAGTAGTGAAAAATTTCATTATTCAAGGTGGTAATTCTGATGATGAGAAAACAGGTAAAAAGAGAAATGACATCGGTAGATACTTATTACCACCAGATACTCGAAAAGGACATAAGCACCACAGAGGTACCGTTTCTATGCCTAGTAGCGAAATGGATAACCCTCATATGCTAGCATCTCCTTTCGAATTTTTTATAGTCGTAACCGATCCTGGCTCATATCATTTAGATAATGAATACACGCCATTCGGTAGAATTATAGAAGGCATGGATGTCGTTGACAAAATTAACAACGTACCTGTTGAAAAAGGAGATTGGCCTTTGCAGAATATCTACATTGAAAAGGCTGAAGTACTAAAATAATAGCTTTTGGCTTTTGGCTTTTGGCTTTTGGCTTTTGGCTTTTGGCTTTTGGCTTTTGGCTTTTGGCTTTTGGCTTTTGGCTTTTGGCTTTTGGCTTTTGGCTTTTGGCTTTTGGCTTTTGGCTTTTGGCTGAATTACGATTATTTAGCTTCGCTAAATATTGTAAAAAAATCACATTTCTTGACGATAGATATTTGGTAGCGAAATTTTAAAACGTACTGCAAGAATTCTAACAATTATTATGGTGACAATAGCCATAGAATAAGCAATAGTGTTATCAATAGGGAATTGAATTAAAAGAAAATAGACCAATCCACCAGTTATACATACCGTAGCGTAAATTTCTTTGTTAAAAATTACAGGAATCTCATTGCATAATATATCACGAATAACTCCTCCAAAACAAGCAGTAATAGTTCCTAGAACTATACACATAATAGGTGACAAGTCTGCCGCTAAACCTTTCTCTATACCTACCATAGTGTACAACCCAATTCCAATAGCATCAAATAAAAACAAAGTTTTTAAAACATATTTCATTCTATTCATAAAGATGATTACCAATATGACTGTTGCAACGATTATCAATAGATGCATTGGTGCATGCAACCATCCTACAGGTTTACTACCTATTAGAATATCACGCAAGGTTCCGCCGCCCACTGCAGTTACAAATGCTACAATTAACACTCCAAAAACATCCAGCTTCTTATCCATCGCTACCAATACACCCGATATGGCAAATGCAATGGTTCCTAAAATATCAATGATGAAATAAAACATTGGTTATAGCTTTTGGGTAAAATAATTATAATCTTTTAAGACCGTATCTAAATACTGCTTATCGTACAAATCTGAATTCGTCTGCAATATACTATCTACTTTATCTCTAAGCGCCTTCATCGTTTTAAAATCATTGCTTTTCTGAGCTATACTAAAGGTTTCTTTGATCAGCCTTACATCTTTATCGGTCAGTATGGTAACATTCACAAATTTAGGTACATAGGTATCTTCCACCTCTTCTAAAATTGTATGAGAAACTTTAGTCTTGTTTTTTGTGCTAATTACTACTGTACCCGCAGCCGCATCACCTAAACGTTGTCTTTTTTCAGAGAATAGAATGGTTAGAAGACCAATAGATCCGACAAAAATCCAAATATCGACCAAACGAAGCATCCATCGAATTAAATAATTACTCCAATTAACCGGTGAACCATCAACCGATACCACCCTCATTTTCATAATCATTTTGCCTACAGTTCTACCATTAAAAATGATATGCATTAACAAACTGTAAAACATTGCAGGTAAAGATATTAAGCCGACGATGCCTCTCTGCGTCCATCCATCATCATAAATATAACCAATGGCGTCACCGATTAAATTCACTAGAACATAATAGAGATACAATATAAATGCATCTATAAAAAATGCCACAATTCGTTCACCTATACTTACAATAGTATAATTAAGGTTCACATTTTGCGTTGTATTGATTTGGAGGTTATTCATTAAGTCTTAAATTTAACAATGTAAAAATAGTTTATGCGCGAAGCTGCTTTTGTGAAGCAAAATAAGGAAAAATGGATAGCATTTGAAAATGCTATAAACCTTGGTGCTACCTCAAACCCAGATGAACTTGCCAATGGCTACATTCAACTTACTAATGATTTAGCCTACGCGCAAACGTATTACGCAGAAAGTAAGACTTTATTGTATTTAAACGGATTAGCTTCACAGGCACACCAAAAAATTTACAAGAATAAAAAAGAAAGTAAAAATCGAATTCTTAGCTTTTGGTTAACTGAATTTCCTCTTTTTTTCAAACAATATCATACCACACTTGGCATTGCATTTTTAATATTTATTATCGCATCTGCCATTGGTTCATTATCTGCTTTGAACGATGCTACCTTTGTTCGTTTAATTTTAGGCGATGCATATGTAAACGAAACCCTTAATAATATTGCCAACGGTGATCCTGCCGCCATTTACAAAGGTGGCAGTGAAATTGGCTCATTTTTAGGCATTACCATTAATAATATTAGAGTTGCATTTCTTGCTTTTGCATTTGGTGTAATTACTAGTATCGGCACTGGTTATATTCTTTTTAGCAATGGCGTTATGCTGGGTGCATTCATTACTTTCTTTTATACGAAAGGGGTTTTCTTTGAGGCAAATAAGCAAATATGGTTACATGGCACCATAGAAATTTCAGTAATCATAATTGCCGGCTGTGCTGGTTTAATTATGGGCAACAGCATACTATTTCCAAAAACATATTCTAGGCGGGTATCTTTTATGAAAGGTGCTAAAGACGGACTAAAAGTTGTGGTCAGTACGATTCCGTTTTTTATTATTGCCGGTTTCATTGAAGGTTTTATTACACGATATACCGGTATGCCCAATTGGCTGGCTTTTTTAATAATTGGCGCTTCTTTATTTCTAATTATATTTTATTACATCGCATACCCGATCATACTTAACAACCAACATGAAAGACAATTACATACCGTTACGGGTTAACCGTGATTTTGGCGGAATAGTATCCGTTTATTTCGACTTTTTTAAACAGAATATTAAAAACTTTACCAATGTTTTTATCAGCTATAATGGTGTTTTTTTAATAGGACTTTTAATAACTAGCTACTTATTAGTATCTGGTTTTTTAGGCATGATTGCGCAAGATTCTAGCAATAATTCTTTTGCAGGCGGCAATGAATTTGAACAGGACTATTATATTTACTTAGGTGTCGGCGGATTTCTATTCGTTATTATTTTCTTAGGTGTTGCCTTCTTAAACTATTCGCTTTCTACGAGCTATATGATAAAATATGTAGAAACTAGAGATGAAAATGTAGATAAAAAAGAAGTTTGGCAACTAGCCAAAAGCCAATTCGGAAATATCTTTGTATTTGTATTATTATTGATACCGATATACTTCATTTATTTTATAGCAGCCATTATTTTAAATATTATACCATTATTAGGTTTTATAGCACAGTACATTGTACAATTTGGTTTAACCGCATGGGTAGGTGTTTCATTTTTTGATATGCTTCAAAAGAAAAAAGGTGTTACCGAAGCATTAGGCGAAGGTTGGAAATTGGTAACCACTAATTTCTGGAAATCGATTGGTGTCAATTTTATCTTAGGTCTTTTACTAGGTATCTTACTAATGATCGCATTAATAGTACCTGGTATTATCGTAGGCGTTTACACTTTTCATGTCGTCGAAAACAATGTAGATTACTCCCACTCTATCGTTTCTACCATAGTTTATACTTTAGGAACTTGTATCGTATTAGTTATTGCGGTGTACGGTCAATGTCTTTCTCAATTTGTAAATGGCTTATTATATTATGCGTTACACGAAAAAACATACAACGAAAACACTAGAGCTACTATCGAACAAATAGGTCAAAACGATTAAGTTGAAGCATACTTTTCTACTCATATTCTTTCAGTTATTAGCGCTATGCTCATTTGCACAGGGCACGAACGATAGTATCATAAAAATTGATTCTTCGTCTGTACTTACTTTAAGAACTATTGACGGTGATCTTTCTAAAAAATATTCGGGCGATGAGTTTAACTATACCTTTAAAACAGGTGAATCTCAAAACCTACTGGCTAGATTTATCAATTGGGTCGGTCGAGGACTGGGAAATATCTTTGGTATTAGTATCTCACCACAGCTTTTAAAAATCATTGAATATATTATTTACTTTTTACTGGTAATTTTAGCGATATACCTCATCGTTAAATTTTTAATCAATGAAAATTTCAATTCGCTTTTTCAGAAAAAAGCGAAAATCATCAACGATATCAACTTAACAGAAGAGCATATAGAAGGTATCGACATTAACGATCTTCTCAGCACTGCTTTAGAACAAAAAGATTACAGACTTGCCATACGTTATCAGTTTCTACTAACACTACAAAAGCTATCTAAAAGCGATATTATAGAATGGCATTTCGATAAAACAAATTCAGACTATTTCAATGAAATTGAGCAACTAGACATAAAAAAAGGATTTAAGAAAGTAGCCTACCTATACGATTATATCTGGTATGGCGAACAGACTATAGATGACATGAAATACACAAAATCTGTTTTAGATTTTGAATCGATCAACAAACAAATTCAATCATAATTTGGGTAAGCGTTCTAAAATAATACTTGGACTTTTGATTGCGGTGCTAATTGGTATCATCGTAACCGAAATAGTACGCCCTAGACCCATAAATTGGAGACCTTCGTTTACTTCTGTATCTAAAATTCCGTTTGGTTGTTTTGTTCTTTATAATGAACTGCCTTCAATATTTCCGAACAGCGAAATTGAATCTGTTGAAAAGAGTATTTACGATTTGCTTATAGAGCGAGATTCTACGATAGCTTCGAATTATTTAATGATCAATGATTTTATCTATTTAGATGAACAAGAAACAAATCAAGTTTTAAAATATGTAGCCAATGGCAATCAAGTTTTTATAGCTAGTAGCAATCTTACAGGGCAATTAGCCGATACTTTAAATATTGAAATTACACAGCAATATGATATACAAGAAGACTCGGTCAGAGCTTCTTTCTCCAATCAAAATTTAAAACAAGAACATTTCTACTTTGAAAGAGGAGTTGATCCTTCATATTTCATTAGTGTTGATACTGCAAACACAGAAATACTCGGACACATACAATTCAAAACTTCTTCATTTTTAGAGAATAATAAGGATGAAATTAAAGTGAGACCCAATTTTATTAAGACAACTTTTGGTGAAGGAAGTTTCATTATTAACACCTTACCCATAGCATATACCAACTATTACATATTGGGTGATAATAAGGACTATAGCACACAGAGTTTATCGTATCTAAATGATCATCATTTATATTGGGATGATTATAAGAAATCTGGCCGAAAAGTTATCACCTCACCTATGCGATTCATATTAAATCAACCCCCATTAAAATGGAGCTATTATTTGCTTGTTGTTGGCTTACTACTTTTTGTAATCTTTAAAGCCAAAAGAGAGCAGCGAATTATCCCTATTATAAAACCTTTAGAAAACTCTTCTGTAGCATTTGCAAAAACTGTTGGATCACTATATTATCAACATAGAGATTATGCTAATTTGAACAATAAAAAAATCACCTATTTTTTAACCTACGTTAGAAATAGATATTATGTAAACACCACTGTTTTAGATGAAAGCTTCATTACTCAATTAAGTGCTAAAGCCGGAAAATCTAGAGAAGAAACAAAAACTCTAATAGACCTCATACTTAGTCTAAAAAATAAACCTATACATACTGAACAAGACTCATTAGCCCTGGTTCAGAAAATAAATACATTTAAACAATCTTATGGAAGATAACACACAAGATGAAAACAACGTAGAATTTAATACGCGCATTGACCTTACCAAACTGCAGGATTCTGTAGCTAAGGTGAAATCTGAATTAGGAAAAGTAATTATCGGTCAACAAGAAATGATCGAATTATTAATTGTTTCTATTCTAGCGAATGGTCATTCTCTTATTGAAGGTGTACCAGGTGTTGCAAAAACAGTGACCGCAAAACTCTTGGCAAAAACAATGAACGTTGATTTTAGTAGAATTCAATTTACGCCAGATCTAATGCCTAGCGATATTTTGGGCACGTCTATATTCAATGTAAAGACTTCAGAATTTGAATTCAAAAAGGGACCTATATTCTCAAATATTATTTTGATTGATGAGATAAACCGTGCGCCTGCAAAAACCCAAGCTGCTCTTTTTGAAGCTATGGCAGAACGACAAATTACTATTGATGGAAATGAATTTCAAATGCAGCCTCCGTTTTTAGTGTTTGCCACTCAAAACCCAATTGAACAAGAAGGCACCTACCGATTGCCAGAAGCTCAATTAGACCGTTTTCTTTTTAAAATAAATGTACACTACCCTACTTTAGAAGAAGAAATACAAATTTTAGAAAACAAGCATCAACAGAAAAATACTAATGTAGAAGCCTTGATAGATTCTGTTCTGTCTGCCGAACAAATTGCTGCTTATCAATTGGTAATAAAAGATATTATCGTTGAAGATAATTTACTGAAGTACATAGCCGCGATTGTCAACAACACAAGAACTAATGCCAATTTATATTTAGGAGCATCACCAAGAGCTTCTATAGCCATACTGGATGCCTCTAAAGCTGTTGCAGCTATCAATGGTAGAGATTTTATAACTCCTGATGATATAAAGAAGGTGGTAGGTCCTATATTAGGCCATAGAATTATCTTAACACCAGAACGAGAAATGGAAGGCTACACCGCAGAGAAAATGATCAGCGACCTTATTCAAACTATCGAAATTCCTAGATAAATTATTGTGAAAAAGGTATTCAAAAATATATTTCTTCAAAAAAGATTCTTTCTGGTATTAACAGGCATCATCATATGCTTTTTAGTGTTCTATATTTTTGAGAATATCTCATTTATTGCCAAACTTCTGTTCTATCTATTTTTAGCATTAATAATTGTAGACATCATTCTTCTGTTTTTATCGAAAGGAAACATAGTTGCTGACAGAATTGTACCTGATAAGCTTTCTAATGGCGATGAAAACAATATCAAAATACAAGTTACTAATCAATACTTATTTTCTAGCAGGGTAAACATTATAGACGAGCTTCCTTTTCAATTTCAGAAACGTGATTTTAATTTTAGGAGTGTATTAAAACCTGGAGAGCAAAAATTTTACACATATAATGTAAGACCTGTTGAACGCGGAGTATATAGTTTCGGGAATTTAAATGTATTCGCTACTTCCCCTATCGGGTTTCTAGCTAAAAAATATACATATGACCAAGATAAGGAAGTACCTGTTTATCCTTCATTTTTACAACTTCGCAAATATGAGCTTTTAGCATTTAGTAATCGCCTACTTGAATTCGGAATTAAAAAAATTCGCCGTATTGGTCATACGATGGAGTTTGAGCAAATAAAAGATTATATACAGGGCGATGATATTCGTAATATAAATTGGAAGGCGACAGCTAAAAGAGGTCAGTTGATGGTCAACCAATTTCAAGATGAAAAATCACAACCTATTTATTCTATTATAGACAAAGGCAGGGTAATGAAAATGCCATTTAACTCACTTAGCTTGCTAGATTACGCCATTAATGCAACTCTGGTCATTAGCAGTATTGCCCTTAAAAAAAATGATAAAGCGGGTATGTTCGCTTTTAGTAATAAGATAGAAAACAGAGTAGTTGCAGAACGTAGAAGCTCTCAAATGAACCTTATTCTTGAAACACTTTATAACCTAAATACTAATTTTGTTGAGAGTGATTTTAGTAGACTATATATTGATGTAAAAAGAAATATACCACAACGAAGTCTATTACTAGTTTATACAAATTTTGAAACCTTAGACGCACTGCATCGCCAATTACCCTATTTGCAAGCCATTGCAAAACAACATTTATTGGTCGTTATTTTCTTTGAAAATACAGAACTTGTTGCATACGCTAAAGAAAATCCAAATAATACTCTTGAAATTTACGAGCAAGCTATTGCCGAGAAATTTATCTACGAGAAACAATTGGTAGTTAATGAACTTAGAAAGTATGGTATACAGACTATTTTAACCAAACCAAAAGATTTGACTATTAATACCATCAACAAGTATTTAGAAATTAAAGCGAAAGGAATTCTGTAATTTATCGAAGAAAATATGCTGCCTGCAGTTCTGAGCTTATATCGCCCGTTCCATTTTCTACGAACGAGGGCAATTGAATCTCATATTGGTTATCTAATTGAGCAACTAAACAACCACAGCTTTTGCCACTGCCATTTCTTCTTCTTGTGTTACTTGTCAATACATCTAATGCCATACCAGCTAAAACACCACCTAACGTAGTATACAAGACGTCTCTAGTCTCCCATTCATATCCTTTTGATTGATCATAAATACCTTCTTTTGCAAGACCTACAACCAAGCTACTGCCAACAGCACCAGCCCATTTCCATCCTTTTTGACCGTTTGATATTTTATCAGCTGCATAACCTCCAGCTACACCAATAACAACTCCGGCGCCAATATGCTTTGCTGCATTTCCTGGATCTTGTGCGCTCAAATTAGTGCTTATAATAAATATAAAAAATAGAATAATAAATTTCATCTTTGGGGAATAGGGAATTTTCATTTCTATAACGCACTTTAGTAAATAAAATTATACTTATTTTTTATTGAGTCAAAGAACTGCTACAAAAAAATAAATATTAGACACATCCTGCTATCACTGTTATTTACAAGGCATAGCAGTGTAAATTTTAGTTATAAATTACGACCAATATGATATCAAAAAAAAATAATAAAATGAAAACTATTTTACATAAATCTGATACCAGAGGTCATGCAGATCATGGTTGGCTAAATTCTTACCATAGCTTTAGTTTTGCAAATTATCACAATGCCGAGCGAATGAATTTCGGAGTTTTAAGGGTGCTTAACGATGATACCGTTGCAGGTGGTCGCGGATTTGGGACTCATCCTCATAGAAATATGGAAATCATATCAATTCCGTTAGAGGGCGACCTTCAGCATATGGACGATATGGGAAATTCAACAGTTATTAAAGCTGGTGATGTTCAAGTTATGAGCGCAGGTACAGGTGTTTCGCATAGTGAACACAACAAAAATAAAGACGCAGAGGTCAAATTCTTACAGATTTGGATTATTCCGAACGAGCAAAGTGTTACTCCGCGTTACGATCAAATCTCGACAAAAGATATTGCAACGAAAAATAGTTTGTATCAAGTACTTTCACCTAACGCAGATGATGCCGGAGTGTGGATTCACCAAAATGCATGGTTTCATCTTGGAGATTACGACTCTGAAACAACTGAGTTATATACTTTAAAACAAAAAGGAAACGGAGTTTACATTTTTGTTTTAGAAGGAGAAATTGAAATTGAAAACCAAAAATTAAACAAACGTGACGGATTTGGAATTTGGGATACCGATACTTTTGATTTTAAAACCAATGGTAAATCAAAAATTCTAGTCATGGAAGTTCCTATGAGTGTTTCATAGTAAAAGGATTAATAGAAAAATAAGTATTAAAAGACACCAATTAAAGGTGTCTTTTCTAATTTTATAAGCTGCTCTTTCTTATATTTAGGTAAAATATGAATCTTTAAAAAACTCCCCCAATTCTTCATATTTTCTATGGCCAGGTTTAATCTAAAAAACTCGACTATTTGACCCTCGAAAAATAAAGTATTTTAAAATTTACAGTTTGTCTAAACAAAACACATCTAATAAAGGCGTAAAAAAAATCAAATTTTTAGATGAATTTGGTTTAATCACCATTATATCTTCAATTTTCACCTTTGCCGTATTCATATATACGCTCCTTTTTCATTCTTATACCGAACAGGTACTGGCATTTATTGTTGCATTAGGTTTCGGAATTGGTTTTATTTTAAATCGTTTAAAACTTCATAAAGCCACTAGAATATATATGACCCTTTTTCCTCCTGTCATATTTATGAGCCTTATATTTTTAATTGGCGGCTTTTTTGGTCAAGCAGTTTCTTTTGCTACAATGGGCTTCTTGGCTTATATAGGTTATCGTAGAAACCCAAGGTTAAGAAATCTAATTATCGGATTTGATATTCTAGCATTTATAATACCTACTATATACATTTCAATATACGAACCCATTTTAGGGATTATAGATGTTCCGTTCGATGAAATTTTTGCATTTTTAGCTTGCCTAGGCTGGCTTTCTCTTACATTTAGCATGTACGATGAAAATAAAACAAGAACATATACCTCCGATTTAGAAAACCATATTACCGCTTTAAAAGAAAGCGAATTAAACCTTAAAAATGCCCAAAACGACCTAAGAAATCAAAACAATAAATTAGCTGTTTTAAACAATGAACTTGAATTAAAAAATACGCATATTGAAGAATTTACTTTTATAGTAACTCACGATTTAAGAGGTCCCCTAAACAATATAAAAGTCATTGCCACAGAATTAGAAAAACAACATTCAGATGCTAACTATGCGAATTTCAGTAACTACCTAAAGCATTTACAAGGCAGCTCTACTAGGCTTACAAATTTAGTAGAAGGTCTTTTGAAATATGCTGAAATCGGGAATTCTAGCGGAATGAAATCTGTAAACATTACTGAAATCATACAGCAAGTAATCGATGATTTATCAGAAAGTATTAAAAATTCTAAAGCAACATTGAATATTGCCGAGATGCCTACATTAATTGCTAGACCTAGTGATATTAGAATGCTTTTTCAAAATTTAATTCATAATGCGCTAAAATTTAAAACTAATAACGGACCGCCTGTTATTGATATTTCGTCTGAAAAAAAAGATAATGAATACCTGTTTAGTGTCGCAGATAATGGTATTGGAATACCCAAAGAGCAACTAGAGAATGTTTTTAATGCTTTTCATAAACTTCATAACCAATCTAAATTTGAAGGATCTGGTATCGGACTCTACGGAAGCAAAAAAATAGTGGATCATCACTTAGGTAAAATATGGGTCGAATCTGAAGAAAATGTAGGTAGCACCTTTTATTTTACTATCAACACCAATTCTTTAGAACATCATAAAACCGAAGAGCATAGCGTAAGTCTCAATTAAATATAACGCTGTAAAAAATGAATTTAATTTGACTTATTATTTTTATTGAGAACATATTTTGAGCTTTTATCTAGCTACTAATTGGTGTTCACTATTACTAAAACCTAAACTAATTAAACCTCAACAACTATATTTTATTATGAAACAATTACTCACCACCCTCTTTCTTTTATTGGTCCTCAACGGATATTCACAAAATTCAATTATCGGATTTTCTTCCGAGAATACTAACAAACAACTGCAACTAGAAAAAAGTTTTGAAGAAAAATTAAATGCAACAAACCTTGATGAATGGATGCAAAAAATGGCTGCCGAACCTCATTGGGTAGGTACCAAATTCGGAGAAAAAAATGCAAAATGGATCAAAAGTCAATTTGAGTCTTGGGGTTACGACACCAAAATAGAGACCTATCAAATTCTATTTCCTTATCCGACAGAAAGGGTGTTAGAATTAACCGGTCCTACTCAATACAAGGCAAAATTAACAGCTGTACCAGTAGAAGGAGATCCTTTTACCGCTCAAGGTGATGCCTTATTACCGAGCTATAATGCTTTCTCTACCGATGGTGATGTTGAAGCAGAATTAGTTTTCGTTAATTACGGAATTCCGAAAGATTACGAAGAATTAGAAAAACTTGGCATCAGCGTAAAAGGCAAAATTGTGATTGCAAAATACCAAGGGTCTTGGCGTGGTATTAAACCAAAATTAGCTGCCGAAAAAGGAGCTATTGGTTGTATTATTTACTCTGACCCAGAAGATGATGGCTACGGACAAGGAGATGTCTACCCAAAAGGTGCGTACAAGAATAAAACCGGAGTACAACGTGGTTCGGTGATGGATATGCCTACATACCCAGGCGATGTATTGACCCCTGGTTATGCAGCTACAAAAGATGCTAAAAGGTTGGACAGAAAAGATGCACCGACTATTACAAAAATTCCTGTTTTGCCAATTTCATACGAAGATGCACTTCCGCTTTTATCTGCCTTAGACGGTACCGTTGCGCCAGAATCATGGCGAGGTGGATTGCCAATAACTTATCATATAGGACCAGGACCGGCAAAGGTTCATTTAAAACTTACATTCGACTGGAAACTGGTACCTGCCCATAACGTTATTGCTACTTTAAAAGGAACTGAATTCCCAGATCAGTGGGTTATGCGTGGTAATCACCATGATGCATGGGTACATGGTGCCAATGATCCAATTAGTGGTTTGGTCGCCCTGATGGAAGAAGCTCGCGCTATTGGTGAACTTGCTAAAAAAGGACAAAAGCCAAAACGTACCTTGGTATTCTGCGCATGGGATGCCGAAGAACCAGGATTAATAGGTTCTACAGAATGGGTAGAAGATCATAAAAAAGAATTACAAGAAAAGGTAGTTGCCTATATTAATACTGACGGTAATGGACGCGGATTCTTAGGCGCCGGCGGATCACATTCACTACAGGCTATGGTTAGCGAGGTAGCGGGCACCGTTGTTGATCCACAAACGAAAGTATCGATAAAAGATCGTAGAATTGCTGCGAACATGGTTAACGGTGGTGATGACTCTTTTAATCTTTATGCATTAGGCTCGGGCTCTGATTACACTCCGTTTATTCAACATGCTGGAATTGCTGCATTGAACCTTGGTTTTGGCGGGGAAAATGGTGGTGGAGAATATCATACCATTTACGATACCTATCCACATTACAAAAGATTTAAAGATCCAGAGTTTGCCTATGGCGTTGCTTTGGCGAATACTGCAGGTCTAATCACCTTACGTTTAGCAAATGCAGATGTTATTCCGTTGAACTTCTCGCAATGGCATTCGACTATTTCAAATTACTTAACTGAAATTATTGATGAAACAGAAAGTATGCGTAAAGAGGTTTTAAAACATAATAAGATGGTTTCTCTAAACTCATATGCATTAGCGGCAGACCCAACTAAAAAAGTTAAAACGCCTACCAAAAAAGAACTCATACCTTATATAGATTTTTCACCTTTGCAAAATGAATTGGTGATACTGAATGAAACTATTACTGAGTTTGAAAAAATCAACACGATTAGCCTATCTAAAAAATCGTTAGAAGAGCTCAATAAGCGTTTAATGAAAGCGGAACAGATGCTTACATCAGAGAAAGGCTTACCTCGCAGACCATGGTTCAAACATCAAATTTACGCACCAGGTTTTTACACGGGTTACGGTGTAAAAACGTTACCAGGAGTAAGAGAAGCTATCGAACAAAAAAATTGGGCAGAAGCACAAGAACAAATTGAAATTTTAACAAACACTTTTAAAAACTTTAATACCTATATTAAAGACGCAACTAAAAATTTAAATTAATTATTATGGATTCAAACTATATAAAAGTATTCGGTGGCAATAGCATAGAAGCGCAGCGCGTAGAACTTGCATTAAAAGAAAATAACATTGAACCTATTCTTAAAGACGAAACCGAATCTGCACGCCTGGCAGGTTTTGGCACTCCTTTACCTGAGTTGGTCGAAATCTTTGTTAATAAAGATGAAGAAGTAAGAGCCTTGGCTATTATTACTGAAATCAACTAAAGTGAATAAAAAAAAGCCTCCAGAAATGGAGGCTTTTTTATTAAGCATATCTTCTAAAACTATCCTTTACTTAAACGTGTAATTTCTAACTTTCTAAATTCTACTGGTCCATGGTCACCTTGTATCATTATTGATCCGGCTTCAGCTTCATTATTATCTAAAGCACCACCGGTCATCGCCTCAATATTCTGATTTGAAATTACGGTCTTTCCGTTAGCTACAATAGTTACCCTTCTTCCTATTAAGGTAATATCATACGTTTGCCACTCCCCTGCTTTCATAGCCGCATTTTCATTTGGCGTAAGTAAACCATAGATTCCTCCAAAATAAATAGACGAAGGTTCCAAACCTATATTATCAGCAATCTGTACTTCATAACGCCCTCTTAAATACATACCACTATTACTACCTTCTGGGTATCTAAATTCTGCATGCAATTTAAAATCATTGAATTTTTCTTCGGATATTAAATTTACTCCAGGTTTAGCACTTGTAAGTATACCATCTAAAACTGCCCATTGATTGCCAGGTTTCATCACCCATCCATTTAAATTCTTACCATTAAATAGTTTAACCGTCTTACCTTCTTTTGCATTTTTATAATACGGAAGCTTAGGCGATTTGGTAGCTGTCCAATTATAGGTTTTTCCATCTACATAAATCATGGTTCCTGCTAATCCGTCACCTACAATTTTTCCCTCAAATTCCATATTAGAAGCCCCTGGCTCCCATTGTGGCGGAATTTCAAAGGAAAACAATTCACCATGCTTTTCAATTTCCGCTACTGGTCTTGCGCTACCAAAAGCATAGGTAAATCGACCGATTAATGTATTGGTACCTGAATGTCTAATTTCTAACCAAGATGGTAATTTTTCTCCTTCTTGATTAATTGTTAAATTCCATTTTCCTTCTAGAGGATGTCCTTCCTGCGCTTGAGTTACATTTAAGCTAAAAACTGCAAGTAAAAGGAAAACTAATGTTGTTTTAGTAGTATTCATATTATTTTGGTTTGATAAGTAATCAAATATAAAAGAAGTTTTAAATACAGTATCCTAACAAAGAACTAAATCTTTCTATATCCTATAAAAAGACCTTTAAATATTATGATGTTAATAATTTAATCAGTCCTTCATTTCATTATTGATTATCTATATTATTTGGTACATTTAAAGTTCAATTCAACCAAACAACAATGACATTCCTCAAAAAATTCCTTTTAGGAATAGTATCGCTACTATTTCTATCTGTTTCATGCATAAATAAAAAACCTGTTGAAATTCCTTTAACTATTCAACAAGACAGTACAGACTTAATTGAAATGGCTAAAATCGCCAGAGAGACCGTACCTGCAAAAGTTGCTGACGGACTAGTATTAAGTTTATGGGCATCAGATTCTTTGGCACCCGATCCTATTGCGATGGATATTGATGATGATGGCAATGTATACATTACCCGATCTAACAGAAATAAAAACTCTGAATTTGATATTCGAGGTCATAGAGATTGGATGACCGAATCTATTGCCTTAGAATCTGTTGAAGACAGAAGAGCTTTTCTACACAAAACCTTTGCTCCTGAGCTTAGTAAAGAAAATGAATGGTTTCCCGATTTAAATAACGATAGCATTCACGACTGGCATGATCTTGCCGTTGAACAAGATGAAATTTGGATGTTAGAAGATACCGATAAAGATGGTATAGCCGATGTTTCTACTCAAATTATGAACGATTTCAGTGATGAAATAAATGATGTAGCGGGTGCACTTTTAGTTAGAGATGAAGCTATTTTTGTTGGTATTGGTCCGGGTATGTATCGACTTACAGATACAAACGGTGATAAAATTTTAGATGAAAAAACAAGCATTGCCGATGGTTTTGCTGTACATATTGGATTTAGTGGTCATGGTATGTCTGGTGCTATCGAAGGTCCTGATGGTAAAATATATTGGGGAATTGGTGATATAGGAGCCAATATTACCACTGTAGCTGGTGAAAATCATAAATTCCCAAATGAAGGTATCATTGTTAGAAGTAATCCTGATGGTACCGATTTTGAAGTTTTTGCACACGGACTCCGTAATACCCACGAATTTGTTTTTGATGCCTACGGAAATATTATTTCTTCAGATAATGATGGCGATCATAAAGGTGAAAGTGAACGTTTGGTGCATATCGTAGAAGGTTCTGATGCCGGATGGAGAGCAAATTGGCAATATGGTAAATATACCGACCCTAAAAACAATGGTTATAATGTTTGGATGGATGAAAAATTATTCACTCCACGTTGGGAAGGTCAAGCCGCATACATCATGCCTCCAATTCAAAATTTTCATAACGGACCTACCGGAATGCAATATAACCCTGGTACCGCCCTTGGTAAAAAATGGATGGATAAATTCTTTTTGGTTGAATTTGTAGGCGACCCTACTAGATCGCATATTTGGTCGTTCGATTTAAAACCAAAAGGCGCTTCTTTTGAACTGAACTCAGATGAATCTATTTTATCGGGAATATTACCTACAGGAATAGATTTCGGACCTGATGGTGCCTTATACCTCGCTGATTGGGTAAATGGTTGGGGAACTAAAAATTATGGTAGAGTATGGAAATTAGACGTTAACGAAGAAACCAATGATCTTGCACAAGAACGTTTAAAAACCCAACAACTAATGACCCATAATTATAAGGATGAAAAGAATGATAGTTTGGTTAGTTTGTTATCATACGGCGATATGAGAATTCGCCAAAAAGCACAGTTTGAACTTGCTAAAAGAACATTTTGGGGCTACAGGGCTTTAGAAAAAGCGATAACAGAAGAAGAAAACCAATTTGCGCGTATTCACGCCATTTGGGGTATTGGTCAAATAGCCGCAAATGATACAGATGAAGCTAAACCATTACTTAATTTATTAAGTGATAGTGATCCTGAAATTATAGCTCAAAGTGTAAAAGTATTGGGCGATTTAAAATATGAAAAAGCTGCCGACAGTCTTGTATCATTAACTACCCATGAAAATGACCGAGTTAAATTCTTTGCCGCACAAGCATTGGGCAGATTAAAATATGAAGATGCCATAGCGCCTCTCTTGGCTATGATTGAAGCTAATAATGACCAAGACCTTTACTTGAGACATGCCGCTGTATTAGCACTGTCAAGAATAGGTAACGCTGAACCTTTGTTAGCACTTGCCACTAGCGAAAATAGAAGTTTACGTATTGCCGCCGTTATGGCATTAAGAAAACTACAAGAGCCTAAAATTTCTATATTTCTTTCTGATGAAGACGAATATATTGTAACAGAAACTGCTCGTGCCATAAATGATGACCTTTCTATCGAAGCAGCTTTACCGGCATTGGCTTCGATACTGACAAACGAAAAATTCAAATCTGAACCTTTGTTACGTAGAGCAATTAATGCTGCATTACGTGTTGGTGGCGATGACCAATTAGATATGCTCATTAATTTTGCCAAACGTAGAAATGTGTCTAGCGATTTACGTGGCGAAGCGCTTGCGGCTTTAGGTACTTGGAACAACCCTTCTCTTTTAGACCGTGTAGATGGCAGATATAGAGGAGAAATCATTAGAAAAAACAGTAAGCTAGAAGAAAAAATCAAAAAAGATATTCCCTCTTTTCTGAAAGAGCGTCAGCCTGAAATTTTAATCGGTATCTCAAAAACTTTGAGCGCAATCGGTATGAACTCTTATAATAATGACCTGTATTATATATTTAAATCTAATAAATCTCCTGAAGTAAGATCTGCTGTACTTAATGCCTTAGGTCAATTAAATTTCGATAAAATGGAAGCTGCGATGTCTATTGGTATGCAAGATAGAAATGAAGAAGTGCGTACTGCTGCTGTAGGTTTATTGGGTCAACTGAATTTACCTAAAGAGAAATTACCCGCCATTATTGATCCAATTTTCAAGAAAGGTTCTGTTTCTGAACAACAAAGAGTACTTAGTGTTTTAGGTGATTTACCTGATGAAAAAAGTAATGCTATTTTAGCTAGCTTAATTGATAAAGCCAGTAAAGACCAATTAAAACAGGGTATCTTTTTAGATTTAATAGAGTCGGTAAAAGCAACTGAAAATACCGCTCTAATTGCTAAACTAGATAAACTTAAAAAATCTGGCTACTCCGCCGATTCTTTTCAAGAAACTCTTTATGGTGGTAAATGGTGGACTGGCAGATCTGTTTTCAATAATAACCCAACGGCGCAGTGTGTTCGTTGTCATGCAGTAAATGGCTCAGGTGGTGAAGTGGGACCGGCTTTAGACAACATCGGTAATATATTAAGTCGAGAACAACTACTTGAAGCTCTTATTGAACCAAGTTTGAGATTGGCACCTGGTTATGGTACCGTGACCATTACATTAAAAGATGGACAAAAAGTGCAAGGTGTTTTAATTGAAGAAAACAATGACCACTTATTATTAAGAACATCTGAAGCCGAACCTTTAGAAATTCCTTTAAAAAGAATTGCCAGAAGAGAAAACTCAATGTCTGCTATGCCAGCAATGGGTCGTATGATTTCTAGAAGAGAACTTCGAGATCTTGTGGAATACCTTTCCACTTTAAAAGGATAATAAAGTAGTAAATGAACTATAAGGTTTTATATCATAAAGAGGAAAGTTCTGCTTTCCTCTCTTGAAACTCACTCATCAGCTCCTTAACAATATCACCAGCCGGTTTTATGTCGTGTATCAAAGCAGATACTTGACCTATTTCTAGTTCGCCATCTTCTAAGTCACAAAGGTGAAACACATTTTATTTATGGCATGTTAATTAAGAATGCTACATTACTCCAAATACACTTTTAACGCTTATAACCTGCTTTTAAACCACTCTTATGAAAAAAGGTATTTTATTAGTTTTAGGCTTTTCGGTTTTATTATTTTCTTTTCTTCAATGTAATCCCAAACCAGATTTTATAGTTAAAAATCATCAAGAAGACCCATTTAAAAATACTATTACTTCGAGTCAATATTTTAAAATTGATGCTAAAAATGATACCGTAATTTCTGGCGAGAATGGAACCACAATCGTATTTCAAAAAGGAAGTTTTTTAGATTCTGATGATAATATTGTCACAGAAAATATTCAAATAGAACTTACTGAAGCGCTTACCATAGATGAGATGGTTTTAAGCAATCTAACTACTACATCAAACGGAAAGCTTTTAGAGACTGATGGAATGATTTACTTTAATGCAACCGCTAAAGGCAGACAACTATTTGTGAATCCTGAAAAGCCTGTATATGTAGAAATCCCTACTACCAATCGAAAATCAGGAATGTCTGTTTACAAAGGTTTTCGAGATAAGAATGGGAATATGAATTGGGTAAATCCCATTCCGATAGAAAATTATCTTATTCCTTTAGATTTGTTTACGTTAGACTTTTTACCTGACGGATTTGTTGAAACATTAGAAAAAGAAATGCCTTTTCTTAATCACCAGAAAGTGAATGAAAAGTTCGTTGATAGTTTATATTATAGCCTATACTTTAAAACTGGAAATGAAATTATAGAAGAAACTGTACCAGATACAAATTTTAGCGAATCCTATTATGATAAAGTAAATGAAACAGAATTAGATTCAACACACTACTCAAAATTTGACAATTTAGTTAACTATGGAGTTGATCCAGCTGCAATTAAAGCAATAAAAAATAATCAGTTTCAAAATACATTAATTGCCACAAAACAATTTGAAGAAAGGCTTAAAGTCATGTTTAAAATTTGCCGAAGTGATATCATCGATATTTATGCACAAAATCTTGACAAGAATTTATGGGAACTTGACAGTATTACTGCTAGCTTATTAGACGATAATGTTTATCAAGAAGATTTTGAAAAATTTGCATCTCAAAAATGGACTAAAATAAAAGTTCCTAATAAAAACTTACTACTCTTAAAAAGTTATTATGAAAATAGATTGCAATTAGTTAAAAATGAATTGACAGAGCAACGCAACAAAGCCGTTAAAGCTAATAATGAGCAAACGAAAAAGGCTAAAGAACTGGTTAATAATTATAAAAAATTATTGAATATAAGAGAAGCCTATCGAATGACTAGTTATGGTTTTGAACTGACCGATACTGGCTGGATTAATATTGACAAAGGTACAATACCCAAAAATTGGGAATATTCGCCTTTAGAGTTTTTAGTTACAAATGAAAATACCTTTGACAGAGCATATGGCTATGTTATGTATACCTCAATAAAAAGCCTTTATCGCTTAAAAACAAATGACTCCAAAACGTTTTACGTTGGTAATGAAACACAAAGAGAAATGATAATGCCTAAAGATGAAAAAGCAATTGGTATACTTATCGCATATAAAGATGATCAAACCTTTTTAGATGTAATTAATTTTCAAACAAATACTGACAGTCTATTAAAATTTAATCTTCAAGAATATTCTGAAAGAGAAATTAAAAAAATATTAGCTCAGTTTGAAACTTCAAAAAAAGAAAATTCAATACTAGAAGACTTAAAATATTTAGATGAGATTTATCTTGAAGAAATAAGACAAGATAAATTATTACGTGAAAATTATGTAATGCGTCAATTATGGTCAGTTTCAAGTGCAATTGACACAACATATTGGCAATTTGATGAAACTTATGCAATTGAAATGCTTGTAGAAAGGTGCTTAAATAATGTCAGAAATTAGAAAGTTCCGCTTTCCTCTCTTGAAACTCACTCATCAGCTTCTTAACAATTTCGCCAGCCGGTTTTATGTCGTGTATTAAAGCAGATACTTGACCTATTTCTAGCTCGCCATCTTCTAAGTCACCTAAGAACATGCCTTTTTTGGCACGACCTCTGCCTAAGAGCGTTTTCAACTCTTCGGCAGTTGCTCCGTCAGCGTATGCTTTTTGAACTTCGTTATAAAATTTGTTTTTCACTAAACGAACGGGTGCCAATTCTTTTAATGTCAAATGAGTATCACCTTCTTTGGCATTTACGACAACTTCTTTAAAGCTAGTATGATTCGATGCTTCTACACTTGCTACAAATCGACTACCTACTTGCACTCCGTCAGCGCCTAAAACCATCGCTGCCAACATTGCTTTGCCTGTTGCTATGCCTCCCGCCGCAATCAAAGGAATAGTTATTTTTTCTTTCACTGCAGGTATTAATACTAAAGTTGTTGTTTCATCCCGACCATTATGTCCGCCTGCTTCAAAGCCTTCTGCAACAATAGCATCTACTCCGGCTTCCTGAGCTTTCAATGCAAACTTTAAACTACTCACTACATGTACAACAGTAATTCCTTTTTCTTTTAGGATGGATGTCCATGTTTTCGGATTTCCTGCAGATGTAAATACAATTTTTACATCCTCCTCTATAATAATATCCATCAATTTATCAATATCAGGATACAACATAGGTACATTAACCGCAAAAGGTTTCGAAGTCGCCTTCTTGCATTTTTGAATATGCTCACGCAAAACATCAGGATACATACTACCGGAACCAATAACTCCTAAACCTCCGGCATTTGATACAGCACTAGCTAATCGCCATCCGCTGGTCCAAATCATTCCTCCTTGAATAATAGGGAATTCTATCTTGAAAAGTTCGGTAATTCTATTTTGCATGATTGAAGTAATTTACCTCTGAGTAATCACCCAAAGCTTTATGTTGAAAATTGAATTTAGAATTTGACTCAAGGATCGAACGACTTAAATCTCGATTATCGAGTGAAAAATCACATTTTAAAGATACTATTATGGACCTTAAAATGTAATTCTCTAGTTAAGAAATTACACCCGACCCTATAAGGTCATCTTCAATATACCATGCTACAAATTGACCTTCGGTAATTGCAGATTGCATTTCTTTGAAATCAACATACATACCACCCTCTACTCTATAAATAGTAGCTTCTTGCAATTCTTGACGGTATCTAATACGTGCTTTTACTTCTAGTTTCTCATCAATCTTCAAAGCTAAATCTGTACGCACCCAATGTATTTCTTCGTCCTTTACAAACAACGTTCTTCTATACAAACCAGGGTGTGCTTTGCCTTGACCTGTGTAAATAACATTTTCATTAACATCTGTATCTATGACAAATAACGGTTCTTTTGTACCACCTACATGCAACCCTTTACGCTGCCCTTTTGTAAAGTAATGCGCCCCTTGGTGTTCACCTACAATTTTACCATCAGTTAAATGATAGACCGGTTTTTCTGCATAAAATTCTAACTCAGCGCTTTTATCTGAAAACGATGGTATAGCTCTTTCATAACTCTCAAAAGCTGCAGGAACCTCAACAATTTTACCCGTTTTAGGTTTTAGCTGTTGTTGTAAAAACTCTGGTAATCTAACCTTACCAATAAAACATAAACCTTGTGAGTCTTTTTTATCTGCAGTAATCAGTTCCATTTTTTTGGCAATTTCCCTTACCTCAGGCTTGGTCAACTCCCCTATCGGAAATAATGTTTTTGATAATTGCTCTTGCGATAACTGGCATAAGAAATAAGATTGGTCTTTATTACCATCTTTTCCTGCCAGTAATTGATATGTTTCAGAACCATCAGAATTATGTAGTGTTCCTTTTCTACAATAATGACCTGTGGCAACATAATCTGCCCCTAATTGCATGGCAATTTTCATAAAGACATCAAACTTGATTTCCCTATTACACAGTACATCAGGGTTTGGAGTACGTCCCATTTCATATTCCCTAAACATATAATCTACTATACGCTCTTTATACTCCGCACTTAAATCAACTGTTTGAAACGGTATTCCTAGTTTCTCAGCTACAATTAATGCATCGTTGCTATCTTCTAACCACGGACACTCTTCTGATATCGTTACCGAATCATCATGCCAATTCTTCATAAACAAGCCTATAACATCATAACCTTGCTCTTTTAGCAAGTATGCTGCTACGCTCGAATCTACTCCTCCAGAAAGTCCTATTACTACTTTTTTCATCTCTTCTTCTTGGTCGGTACAAAATTACAAAATTTCATTTCAGAAATACTTTTTTTTCAACTCACATGTCTCATCAAAAAAAATAATTTTATTTCCCAAAAACCTTTAAAAAGTTAAAGCTGAATCATTTATTGTCAATAAAAATGTTAAACTTTTACCAATTTATATTAAACAATTTTAAATCATAATTTGAGACAAAGCCTTTTATTATCTACAATTATCAGGTGAATTTTACAATATAATGCAATTAAATAGAACAATATCTACCATATCCTTATTTTAAATATGTAAATATTTTGTTTAGCTTAGCTTTAAAATAGTTCAACAAAAAATTGTAAAATGAAAAATCTAGGTAAAATTTTAAAATCTACAGCTATGGTAATGCTGTTAGTTTTTGCTGCTTCTTGTAGCGATGATGACAATGATGATCCAGTAATTATCGTTGAAGAAGACAACATAGTAGAGGCTGCACAAAAAACAAGTTCTTTGAGTTCTCTAGTATCAGCACTTACAAAAGCTGACGAAAGTGCAAATAACGATTTAATTACAGCTTTAAGTAGCGAAGGTCAATTTACAGTTTTAGCACCGACCAATGATGCTTTTTCAAGCCTATTAGCTCGATTAGATGGATTTGACACATTAGATGATTTTAACAATGAGCAATTACAAGACTTATTGGCTACAATTTTAAAATATCATGTGGTATCTGGAGCAGCTGTAAGTTCTGGTGATCTAACTGAAGGACAATCTATTACTACTTTACAAGGTGAAACACTTACTGTTAGTATAGCGGATGGAGTTACTTTTACCGATGCCGCAGACGAAATGGCTATGGTAACTACAGCTGACGTAGAAACCGAAAACGGAATAGTACATTTAATCGATAAAGTATTGATTCCTCAAGAAGCCTTAGATGCACTAAGTGATGTCTTATTGTCTTCTATTACCGACTTAGCTATATCAGTACCAAGCTTAAGTATATTAGTAGAAGCTTTGGTTGCTGCAGATGAAGAATTACCAACTTTATTGGCTGGTGAAGGTCCTTTTACGGTATTTGCACCAACAAACGAAGCTTTCGAAGCTTTCTTGATGGATAATAATTTTAGCAGCCTTGATGAGATTCCGACAGATGTACTCACACAAGTTTTATTGAACCATGTGGTTGCAGGCACTAATTTATCTACTGATTTGTCTACCGGATATGTTTCATCTCTTTCAACTGCGGGTCCTGATGACGCAAATCTTAGTATGTTTATAAATATAGAAGATGGCGTTGTTATTAATGGTGTTTCTACTGTTACCGCTGCAGATAATAAAGCTATAAACGGAGTAGTTCATATTGTTGATGCTGTAATAGGTTTACCTAATATCGTAGATCATGCTATTGCAAACCCTAACTTAACATCTTTAGTAGGTGCTTTGACAGCAGACGGTAATACAACTTTTACAACATTACTATCTGATTCAGAAACTGACTTTACCGTATTTGCCCCTTTAAATTCTGCTATTGACAGTTTTACAAATCCATCAAATAATGACATCAATAGTATTTTAGCAAACCACGTAATTTCTGGCGCAGCTGCAGATGCAGCAAGTCTTTCTAATACATATTTTAACACTGCCGCGACCAATGTAGATGGTGATAATCTAAGTATTTATGTGAATGTTGATGATGGCGTTACATTAAACGGAATAAGTTCTGTGGCTGCAGCCGATATCGTTGCTACTAACGGAATTATACATGCAGTAGACACAGTTATAGATTTGCCAAATGTGGTAACTTTTGCAACAGCTGACCCTAACTTTAGTTCTCTTGTAGGCGCATTAACTGCTGAAGGTCAACCAGACTTTGTAAGTGTTTTAAGTACTGCTACAGGTACAGAACCTGCTCCTTTTACAGTATTCGCACCTACTAACGGAGCGTTTGCAGACTTAGCAGCAGTACCAAGTGGAGATGTGTTAACTGCTGTATTAAATCATCATGTTATTGCTGGCGCAAATATTGTTTCTAGCGACTTGAGTAGCGGATTAGTTTCTCCCGCGACTTTAGAAGGTGACACCTTAACTTTTACTATTGATGGTGATGGCAATGTTACCATTACAGATGGTTCGGGTAATGCAGAAATCGGTATTATCGCGGTTGATGTTCAAGCTAATAATGGTGTTATACATGCTATCGACACTGTTATGATACCAGACACAACAAACTAATTTATACCCTTTTTCAAAATTTAAAGAGCCGCATAATGCGGCTCTTTTTTTATATAAAGTTTTAAGAATACGATGCGCCTATAGTATTTAGAAATCTACTCATTAAAAGCAGATAGGTATATAACCGTTTAAAATGTTACTTAAGCTTTAACCAATATTTGACAATCTTGGATTTTTTATACGATGTATCTAAATATTCTAACCTAATATTTTTACAAAAGCTACAATTTAAATAGAGTATTCTATTTCAAAAAAACCTAAACATCATCATACACTCGTTTAACATACAATTTGTCACCCTTGACAACTAACTTTTTATATAACCTTAAATTAATTACATCTTTGACATCCCAAATCTTACCAAACCAAGCCTTAACCAATGGCAAAAGCCCTTTCAATTTTGAAAGGGCTTTTTATTTTTATAACACTAAAGTTTTTTTACTTTTTCTTCTGCGCTTCTGCTTGTTCCATCATTTCACGCATTTTCTTTTGGAACTTGTTTTCTTTCTTCGGTTTCTTCTTGTTCTCTTGTATCTGGGCATGAATTTTATCATTATCGAGAATAAAATTCTTAATGACCAGCATGATACCGATAGTAATGGTATTAGAAACAAAGTAGTACAAACTCAATCCACTCGCATAATTATTGAAGAAAATCAACATCATGAAAGGCATTAGGTACATGATAAACTTCATGTTCGGCATACCTGGTTGTGTTGGCATGTTCTGACCTGTTGTCATCATCATGTAAAAGAATATAGCGATAGATGCTAATATTGGAAACAAACTAACGTGATCTCCGTAAAACGGAATAGAGAATCCTTCTGGAAATTGATAAATCGTATCAAAAGAAGAAAGGTCATCTGCCCATAAGAATGATTTCTGACGTAACGCAAATGATGTTGGAAAGAACATGAATAGCGCATAAAATATAGGCATTTGTATAACTGCCGGTATACAACCACTCATGGGACTCACACCAGCCTTACCATACAATTTCATGGTCTCTTGCTGCTTTTTCATTGCATTGTCTTTATACTTCTCCCCTAGCTCAGTAATTTCAGGCTTCAACACCTTCATCTTCGCTTGAGACAAATAAGACTTATATGTAACCGGTGACATTGCCAAACGAACTAAAATCGTCATAATAATTATAGCAATACCATAAGGAAAATATGTGCTAATTAAAGAGTAGAAAGGTGTAAATACATAACGGTTGATCCAACCGAAAATACCCCATCCAAAAGGAATAGAATCAACCAAACCTAAATCTTCATACTTAGATAAAGTATCAACATCTGTAGGACCAAAATACCAATGTAAATCTTTAGATATTTCTCCGCCTTCCAATTCTACCGGTAATGCAGATGCATATTCTTTCGTAAAACCGAAAGTTCTACTTTCTTCTTCTACTAAATTAACAGAAGTAAGATCACCACTTTTAAAAGGCTGATCTGCTGCTAGAATACTGCTAAAAAAGTGTTGTCTATAAGAAATCCACTTTACATCTTCTTCAGTCTCTTCATCATCACTACCTTCAGAAAGCTTACTTATTTTACCATCTTCATGATTATAAGTTAAACGTGTATACCTATTCTCGTACTGTATACTTTTAGAGTGACGAATTGCTTTTAACTTCCAATCTAATTGAACTGGCTTGCTAGAACTTATTACATTATCCAAGCCTTTTGACTTGATCGTAAAGTCAACCAAATAATCATTTGGCTTAATCACATATCTATATTCAAGATATTGATTGCTCGAAGTTTTCGCTTTTAATGACAATACTTGGTTGCCATTATCATTTGTCATTGTCGGCTCAAAATACAGATCTTGAGTATTCAATGTTCTATTATCAGAAGTTGCAAAATCTAATCCGAAAGAAGCATTACCATCTTTTACCAAATAAACCGGTACAGAATCGTAAGTAACGAATTGTTTCATTTTCGCTTCTACGATCTGCCCACCTTTATTACTGATTTTCAATAAAAGAACATCGTTCTCTAACGTAGTAATATCATTAGAAGGTTTTGTAAAACCAAAAGCACCAAGTTTACCTTGGTAATTGGCAACTGCAGTAGAATCTTGTAAATCTAACTGTGGTACATCATTAATAACAGTTTCTATTTCTGAATCTTCTGATGCCTTCGCAGCTTCTACTTGTTCTTGCTTTGCCTTTTCTGCCTCTAACTCTTCTGGAGTTGGTTGGTTTTGGTAAAACATGAAGATGAGTATTCCAAAGATAAGCACGAAGCCAATTATGGATTGTACGTCAAATTTCTTTTCTTCCATGTGGTATTTCTAATTAATTGGGAATATTTTGAATTTTTAAGAAAGCAAATATATGTCCAAATATGATGTTTATGCCAATGTGGCATTAGTTTGTGACTTTTTGTGCTCTAAAGCAGCCTTAACGAAGCCCACAAATAATGGATGCGGATTAGCTACGGTACTCTTATACTCTGGGTGATATTGCACGCCAATAAACCAAGGATGATCCTTTAACTCTACAATTTCAACCAAATTAGTCTCTTTATTGAAACCTGTTGCCATAAGACCTGCATTCTCTAATTGCTCTAAATAAGCATTATTGAATTCATATCTATGACGATGACGTTCAGATATTTGAGAAGCACCGTTGTACATTTTTTTAACCAAACTACCATCTTTCAAATCACAGTCCCACGCACCTAAACGCATAGTACCACCTTTATCGGTTATGGTCTTTTGTTCTTCCATAATGCTAATTACAGGATCAGGAGTTTTCTCATCCATCTCTGTAGAATTTGCATTTTTAAGTCCTAATACATCACGGGCATATTCAATAACGGCCATTTGCATACCTAAGCAGATACCCAAAAACGGAATTTTATTAATACGCGCATATTCAACAGCTTTCACTTTACCTTCAATACCACGCTCACCAAAACCTGGTGCTACCAAAATAGCATCCAATCCTTTTAATTTACTTTCGCAGTTCGCAGCTGTAATATATTCTGAATGAACAGATTTTACATTTACTTTCACTTCGTTCGCAGCTCCGGCATGTATAAATGACTCTAAAATAGACTTATAAGAATCTTGCAGTTCTACATATTTACCTACTAGACCAATAGTAACTTCATCTTTCGGATTCTTATGTCTTGCCAAAAACTCGTTCCAACGACCTAAGTCTGGAGCTACAGTATTTGGCAATGCCAATTTCTGCAAGGTTACGGTGTCTAAACCTTCTTCTTGCATTAATAATGGCACATCGTAAATAGTAGATGCATCGATACTTTGTATAACCGCTTCACGCTTTACATTGCAGAAAAGCGCCAGTTTATCTTTTATCTCGTTAGAAATTTCATGTTCTGTTCTACACACAAGAATATCGGCTTTTATACCACTTTCCATCAATGTTTTTACAGAGTGTTGCGTAGGTTTTGTTTTTAACTCACCTGCAGCAGATAAATAAGGTACTAGCGTTAAATGAATAACAATAGCATTGTTATCACCTAGCTCCCAAAGAAGTTGACGAACTGCTTCTATATATGGTAAAGATTCAATATCACCTACCGTACCACCAATTTCAGTAATAACGATATCATATTCACCGCTTTTACCTAGTAGCTGTACACGTTCTTTTATTTCGTTTGTAATATGAGGAACTACTTGTACCGTTTTACCTAAAAATTCTCCTCTACGTTCTTTTTCAATTACGCTTTGGTAAATTCTACCGGTAGTAACATTGTTGGCTTGAGAAGTTCGAACATTTAGAAAACGCTCGTAATGACCTAAATCTAGATCTGTTTCTGCACCGTCATCAGTTACATAACATTCGCCATGCTCGTAAGGGTTTAAGGTTCCTGGATCTACATTAATGTAAGGATCTAGCTTTTGAATGGTAGTTTTGTAGCCGCGAGATTGCAGTAATTTCGCCAAAGATGCAGCAATGATGCCTTTTCCTAGTGATGAAGTAACGCCTCCCGTAACGAAGATGTATTTGGTTTGTGCCATGTATCGAATTCTATGTTACGGGACACAAAGTTACAAATTGAGGTTAGAACTTAACGGGTTTCTTTAGGAAAATGTTTTTGTATTTTTCGAATTATCGATTCTAAGCCGTTTGTTTTGATTTCTAACATAGAACGCAATAAATCTCCCAATTTACCATCAGGAAATCCTTTTTGATTAAACCACACCAAATATGGCTCTGGTAAATCGATAAGATACTTACCCTTATACTTACCAAATGGCATTCGGTAGTGTGCCAATTCTATTAACTTCTGCTTATCTGGATTAATTTCCATTTTTAAATCTAAAAAAATTATCTTTAAAGAATCAACTACTCAAACTACAATTCAATTAACATGAAAAGAAGAAATTTTATTGGAACCTCAGCGGCTGCCTCTGTCGGATTCTTAACTACTTCAGCAGCAGCGGCAAGCGATAAAAACCTTGAAACTGATGCTAAACTAAAGTACAATATTAACCATAGTGTTTGTTATTGGTGCTATGGAAGTATCCCTTTTGAAGATTTTCTTAAAAATTTAGTAGAATTAGATATCAGATCGATTGATTTAGTTGGACCAGATGAATTTCCACTTCTTAAAAAATATAATATTCACGCCTCTATGTGTTGGGGTGCAGGTATGGGCATAGAAAAAGGCTTTAACGACCTTTCTTTACATGAGGAGTTAATTGCCGATTACGAGCGCGTAATACCCTTAGTGGCAGAAGCAGGCTATACCAACTTGATCTGTTTTAGCGGAAATAGAAACGGAATGAACGATTTAGTCGGGTTGCGAAATTGCGCTTTAGGTCTTAAAAAACTTATGCCATTGGCAGAAAAGCATGGCGTAGTTTTACAGATGGAACTGCTAAATAGTAAGGTAAATCATAAAGATTATATGTGCGACACCTCTGAATGGGGCGTATCGCTATGCGAAGCTATTGGTTCTGAACATTTTAAACTGCTTTATGATATTTACCACATGCAAATTATGGAAGGTGATATCATTAGAAATATTGAAGATTACCACCAATATTACGGACACTACCATACTGGCGGAAACCCTGGTAGACACGAGATAGATGAAACTCAAGAAATTTTCTACCCTGCAGTAATGAAGGCTATTTTAAAAACCGGATATACGGGACACGTAGCGCAAGAATTCGTACCCAGCTGGGATGATAAAATTGCTGCACTAAAACAAGGAGTTACTATTTGTGATGTGTGATTTGTTTAGGCGGTTAGTGAATTAGTGGTTAGTGAACTAGTGGTTAGTGAACTAGTGGTTAGTGAACTAGTGGTTAGTGAACTAGTGGTTAGTGAACTAGTGGTTAGTGAACTAGTGGTTAGTGAACTAGTGGTTAGTCCTAAAGTAAAAAACAGCAAGCTGTTTTTTACTTTAGGAACTCTTACCTTTTTTGACCTAAAAAAATATAGCTCTTATTAGTATTGAAATTGGCAAGTTACAAGATGATGAATTATTAATTCAGTCATTGAATTTATTTTTATGGAAAGGCTATAATAAAGGATAACTAATAGTTCTTATTAAATAATTAAACTCCGATTTAAAACGAATCAACTATTTCACTATTAACTTAGTGTTTGCTTAAAGCTTCCTCTATCTCTTTTACCCACCGTTCTTGCACAGGTAAATTTCTTGAGTAGTTAGTTTCTGAATCGTATTTATTTTGAAAGTCGTTCAATTGTCGAATGGTAGCTTTATAGATTTTACGAATCTCTTCTTTTACATTCTTCGTAAATTTTGTCTCTGCTAATTGCTTTCGCAATTTACGTGCATAGAGCTCGGTAATATCGAAATGCAATTGCTCATGTAATAAGGTGACATCGTTACATAACTTTGGTTTGTACCACGACTTTGTTGGGTAGAAATAAGCGAATACCTTATAATCTACATTTAACTCGCTATTCTCGTAAAAAGTGGAAAAGCGATAGGTAATACCACTTGCCGTGGTTGCCGCTGCTCTTGAAGTTATGGGAGCAGCACCTTTAAAATCGTTCCAAGTAAATCTAAATTCAGGTTCCCAAGACACTACTTCTTGAGCCGCTACATATGAAATGTTTAGCAGTGCTAAAAGAAATAAAACAAAATGTGCCTTTTTTATAAGTCCCAATTATAAGTGATTACTTTCTCAATATCTGGATGCAAACTATAGTGCACAGGGCATGTATTTGCCGTGTGCACCAAAATTTTTCTATTCTTATCTGAAATATCTTTTGGTAAATGAACTTCCACTTCTATTTTAGATATTCTTCTAGGTGAAGCAGCCATGTGCTTGGTAACAGATGCCGTAGTACCTTTTAAGTCTACCTCTAATCCGTTTGCCTTAATACCCATCATTGTTAACATACAACTTGCCAAACCTGTGGCAACGGTATCGGTTGGTGAAAATGCCTGACCTAAACCATTGTTATCTACTGGTGCATCTGTCACGAAAGAATCGTTCGATTTTAAATGAACACATTCTGTTCTTAACTCTCCGTTGTATGTAACTTTTGATGTCATTTACTCTATAGTTTTAATTCTTAAATCATCTATCATCATAATATAAGATGATTGATTGTAATACCCTGCAACACCCTTTCTCTGGTAATTGAATTTATTACCACTGTATTCTGTTTCACCAACAAATCTAGAAACATCAATTAAGCTATTGTTGTAAGCTAGTTTCAACAAAAGATCATAGGTAAGATCAAAACCTCTTACTGCATATCTATCTGGATCATCGCCAAAACGTTTTCTATAACGCTCAACGAATGAATTATTTTTCACTGGACGATTTACTGAAGGATACGTAAACTTCAAATTCGATAGATGTGTATTTGAAATAACATCGTTTTCAAAAGCTGAATTCATATCTGTCGTAAACATGCGAACATTAACCTTGTCTTTACCTGCTACGGCATCAAAGGCAGTATTATTAAATGAGTTTAAAATTGACACTACACTCGCAATCAACTTATAATTATCAGATTCAACAAATACCCAGTTCGAAACATCATCAGATAATAGGGTTTGTAATTTATCTCTATTGATACCTATATTCTTCTCTTCTTCTTTTACTACAACCACTTTCGCTGTTGGAAAACGTTTTAGAATCGCTTCTTTCTCCTTTTTATTATCCTCATCTGCGATAATTAAAAGTGTTTCATCTTTATGGTTAGCTTCTACATAATCTAACATATGTTTCCACAATACTTCTTCTTCTGTATAAGAGAAGAAAACATTATCTAAACTAATATCGCTCTTAGCATTTACCGGTGCTAACACTGGTACATTAAATTTAGATGCCTGCACAGCGGTTTCTTTAAGAGATGGCGCATCTAAAGGTCCGAAAACAGCACTATAATCACCTAACTGTTCCGCTTGCAACAACTGCTTGGTTTTCGCCAAATCTAATTGATTATCTAATGTTTTGACATCTATTGAAACGCCCAATGATTTCATAGAATCAATTGCTACCAAGGCACCCGAATACAGACCTAAACTAACGGTCATATCTCTTCGTGAATCAATAGTTTTTTCTGAACTCTCCTTATTCTCTAAATTAACCTTATCCAACCTAAACGGTAATAAGAACAATACCTTTGGTGTAACACCAACATTTATACTATCTAATAAATTTACTTTATCTAGAACTAGCGCATTTCTCACCTCAAAATCACCAACTTTATCTTTTGGCAGTTTTAAAACCATACCTGCTTTTAAACCGTCTTTTAAATCGGGATTTAAGGCAACCAGTTCTGACCATGTCATACCGAATTTTCTAGTTAATCGAAACTCATTTTGCTTTGGTTTAACCTCATAAAAAATATAGTTATCTGTATTTATTACTCCTGTTTCGATTTTCTGCTCAGGTATGCGAATAACCATACCTTCTTTTAATCCGCCACGTTCTGTAATCTCAGGGTTCAGGCGAACTATCTCGTCAGACTTTACACCAAACTCCTTTTCTAAACGATAGAAATTCATTTTGGCAGGTACCGTATATGAAGTATATAATTGTGTTACCTGATTTTTAACTGTACTACCTGCTATTTTAGGCATCAACAATTCATATCCTTCAGATAAATAATTATTAGCTGTCGACAATCCCGGGTTTAGCTCTAGCATTCTTTCAACAGTAACACCATATTTATGAGCTATACTCCACCTTGTTTCTTTTGCCGCAACAATGTACTTTTCTAAATCATCTTGATTATCAACTACTTCTTCAACTTTAGGAGCTCGATATTTCGGAATACGTAAATCCATCTTCTTTTGAAGTGGTGAAGCATACAATTTCGGATTGTATTTTTTCAACTCATCTTCTGTAATATTATACATTTGAGTAATGCCAAAAATTGTTTCCTTTTTCTTGACACGGTGCTCTGTATACCCAATAGGTTCTCTTGCCTTTACCGAATCTTGAACTACTCTTGTATTTACTATTGTTGTTACCGTACTAGAGGTCGGAGTATTAGAAGCCGGAGTACTAGTTTGCTCAACTATCTTTTTACCCGGCACTACCAATATCGTATTCGATCTCAGCTTCTGACCTTCCTTAATTTCCTTATTATACTGTAATATACTTGAGGTTGAAACTCCGTACATTTTAGAAATGCTTTCTAAAGTTTCTCCTGATCTTACTTGATGGGTATTGAATTTTTGTGCCATTGCCGTGCAAGACACTAATAAACAAAATGACCCAATTAAGTAAATTTGATTAAACATGTATTTCATACTATTCCCATTCTATTGTTGCTGGTGGCTTTGAACTTATATCATATACGACACGATTCACCCCAGGGACTTTATTAATAATATCATTTGATGTTTTTTGTAGAAACTCGTATGGCAAATTCACCCAATCGGCTGTCATACCATCTGTACTTTCTACAGCTCTAAGCGCTACACATTTTTCATACGTACGCTCATCACCCATTACACCAACACTATTTACAGGCAGTAACATAGCACCTGCTTGCCATACTTTATCATACAAGTCCCATTTTTTTAATCCGTCAATAAAAATAGCATCTACTTCTTGTAGAATAGCTACTTTCTCTGGAGTGATATCTCCAAGAATACGAATTGCCAAACCAGGACCAGGAAAAGGATGTCTACCCAACAATGCCTTGTCGATACCCAAGCTAGCTCCTACTCTTCTAACCTCATCTTTAAATAACATTTTCAAAGGCTCTACCACTTTCAATTTCATGTAATCTGGCAAACCACCTACATTATGGTGACTCTTTATGGTTTGTGACGGACCACCGGTTGCTGATACAGATTCGATAACATCAGGATAAATTGTACCCTGTGCCAACCATTTTGCATTTTCAACCAAATGCGATTCATCATCAAAAACTTCTATAAATACACGACCAATTGTTTTTCTTTTGGTCTCTGGATCACTCTCACCAGCTAAATCATCCAAAAAACGTGCCGAAGCATCTACACCTTTTACATTTAAGCCCATACCCTCGTATTGCTTCAATACATCGCCAAACTCGTTTTTTCTTAAAAGTCCGTTATTTACGAATATACAATGAAGGTTTTTGCCTATTGCTTTATGTAATAAAACTGCTGCAACGGTAGAATCTACTCCGCCAGACAATCCTAAAATCACCTTTTCATCGCCAATCTTTTCCTTTAACTCTGCTACCGTTTTATCCACAAAAGCATCGGGAGTCCAAGTTTGTTCCATTCCGGCAATATTTACCAAAAAGTTCTCCAATACTTGTTTTCCATCCTTTGAGTGATATACTTCTGGGTGAAACTGAATTGCATAGGTTTCTTCCCCTTCAAACTTAAAGGCTGCATTCTCCACATCATGGGTACTTGCCAATAAGGTCGTATTCTCAGGTAGGTGCTTAATAGTATCTGCATGGCTCATCCACACTTGGCTACCTGTACTTACTTTATCAAAAAATGGTTCGTTCTCCTTTATAAAGCTAAGGTTGGCACGACCATATTCTCTTGTATTAGATTTCTCTACACTACCGCCGTGAAAATGTGCTAAATACTGTGCGCCATAACAAACGCCCAATAATGGTTTTTTACCACGTATTTCGGACAGATCCGGGTGAACGGCATCTTCGCCCCTAACCGATAAAGGAGATCCAGAAAGAATCACCGCTTTATACTCAGAAAGGTCTTTGGGTAGTTTATTATAAGGTTTAATTTCAGAGAAAATATTTAGCTCACGTACGCGTCTTCCAATCAATTGGGTGTATTGTGAACCAAAATCTAGTATCAGGACTTTATTTTGCATGGGCAAAAATAGCAAATTGGCGGTTCTTGAAAAGGATCTTTTGTTATATTTAAACTCTATTTTAAATATTTTTCATGAAACACGTTAGTGCATTAATTTTTGGAGTAGCAATTGTTATCGCTGCTTATTTTTTGGGTAACGCATATATACAAAGGGCGAACCCGCCACAAATGATTTCTGTTACCGGTTTAGGTAATGAAAATTTCACTTCTGATCTTATTGTTTGGGAAGGTCAATTTTCTACAAATAGTACCGTATTAAAGACAGCTTTTGATCAATTAAATAGTGATAAAGAGGTCGTTCGCCAATATTTAACCTCAAAAGGTATTGATGCGAGCAGTATAATTTTTAATAGTGTACAAACTACCGAAATGCGAGATAACCAATATGAAAATGGAAATTACGTTGGTAGTATTTTTAGAGGTTATCAATTAATTCAAACTTTAAAAATAGAATCTGAAGATGTTGCCTTGATTGAAGGTGTTTCGCGAGAAATTACAGAATTATTGAATAAAGGGGTGCAGTTCAACTCGTCACCACCAAGATATTACTACACCAAATTAGCCGACCTTAAAATTGAAATGATTTCGAAAGCTACCGAAGATGCTAGAATACGTGCTGAAAAAATAGCTGAAAATGCAGGCAGTAATTTAGGTGATTTGGTTTCTGCTAACATGGGCGTTTTTCAGATTACAGGTCAAAATTCTGGTGAAGATTATAGTTGGGGAGGCGCTTATAACACCTCATCTAAAAATAAAACAGCATCTATTACCATGCGCTTAGAATATAAAGTGAAGTGATAGTACTACTTTGATCAATGTCATTTACTGATCAGGTAAAGAATATATTAAATATAAAAGCCCGGTAATCACCCGGGCTTTTCAATCAACTAATTATCAAACCGAATACTTAAAAAATCTTTTTCATAACAATCTGTATTCAAACACTAAGTCGATACTTATCTTTTCACCTTACATTTATTTTAAAAAAAAAAGCTCAGGAACCACCCCGAGCTTTCACATAAATCAAAAACCAAATTCAAACCAAAGCTTAAAAATTGAACCTAATCAATTTCCTTTTCACAGCTATTACTTATATAACAACCAAACTCTCTTTTACCCTACCACAAAATCTATTTATTTTTACCTTTAAATAAATCACCTGCATGATCAATTCATTTTTCAAAGAATTAAGTACTGAAATACACAACGGAGTTAATGAAAGAGAACACCCGTTCAGGTTCATTACCATGGCGACAGTCGGCAACGAAACGGTAGCTCGTTTGCGTACCGTAGTGCTTCGTGAGGTTAGCGATGATTTACGTTTAACGATTTATACAGATAGCCGTACCGAAAAGATGAAACATATTGCAGCCAATAATCAAGTTAGCTTTCTTCTATATCATCCTGAAAAAATGCTACAACTTAAAGTGGAAGGAACTGCCCAAATAGTAACAAATAAGGATAGAATACAATCAACATGGGAAAATATTCAACCGAACAGCAGAAAAGATTACATCACCCAAACTAGCCCAGGTAGCGCTATTAAAAACCCTGACCATGTGGAATATGTTGAAAACGAGAACTACTTTACGATAATCGATATTATTCCATCAAAAATTGAATACTTAAAACTTCAACGACCTAATCATATTAGAGCTCTATTTACAAAGATTGATGATAAGTGGAATGGGGAATTTTTAATTCCTTAATCTATATAGAAATATAGATTTTCTTTTTCTTTTCCAAAACCAATTAGACTATCTACAGGTGTGGTTTGTTTTACTTCGGATGGATTAATCGTAATTGAAATTTCCCTTTTATGTTTCAGTTCTAAAGCTGATAACGAATAATCATCTGCAGAAAGTATTATTCGTTCAGGATGTAGTAATCGCACATTACCGGCATAAGTTACATTAGGAAGCACCCATTGATATTCATCATAATTCTTGTTCAACGTATTAGCTATTGGCTCAAAACCAAAATGAACAGATGAAGGTATGTTCAATAGTTTCTCAACTGGTGTTCTTACTGTTTGAACAAAAATTACGGCTATAAAAATCCAATACCCTAAAGACACCAATTTCGCTTTCTTTTTAAATTTAATAGTCTCTATTAGTAGTACTACAAAAGGAATAAAAAGCGGAAGTAACCACCTCGTCTCTACTTTCTGACTTTGAAAAACAAGAAAAAATAAACCTAACACTAGTAATTGCGCCAATAGCATTTTAGCAAACCAATTTAGCTTCCGCTTATTGAAACTCACAGTTTTTGAGAAATAACCTAAACCTACAATTATAAGAAGTGGAAACATCAAGGCGAACAAGCCTTTTAAATAAATTAAAATGGGAAACAACGAAAATCCCGATTCTGCTTCTTCTATGCCTATTTTCTCTTCTACGCTAGATGCTAAAAAAGATTGAAATTCGTCAGGACCTAACAACCAATAGACATGTGGAGCTACTAATAAAACAGAAATAAAAACAGACACCAGTATCTTGGGGTTGAAAACTATAGCTCTTAATTCTTTATCCAACAAAGCAACCAAACCGAAGGTTACCAGAAAAAATGCATAATTGTATTTAGACATCATACCTATACCCACGACAAAGCCAAGTAATAGATAATTAAAAATTGTTTTACCCTGAACCAATAGTTGTATACAATAATAAGACGCAACAATACTTAAACACAGTAAACTGGTATGCGAAAGCCTTCGGAAGGTAAAGTCGATATACACAGGTATGAAGACCAATGCCAAAACAGCCAATTTAGATGCATCAGCGTCTTTAATTCTTAGTCTAGAAAATCGATACAGCATTAGTAATGTACCTGCAAATAATAGCCCTCTAAGCATAGAGAATGCTATTTTACCAACACCAAAGATAGAATGGAGACCATACTGCAACCAAGTATAAAGTGGTGGCTGATCGTCATAACCCCAGCGAAACCACTGCGAGTAGTATGCCTGCTCAGCGTCTTCTAACTCTAAGGCACTTTTAAAAAATGTAATTAAGGTTATGGCTAAAAACGATAATACAGCAAGTACGGTTATCTTATTTAGAGATACGTTCTTGCCTATCATTTATTTTTGGGTGATTACGGTAAAACTTAAATCTAACGGATCTAAAGCCTCAAATAACATTGGCACTAAATCTTCGCCATACGCTAAATAAAACTCTGAAAAATTTAACTGACGTTCTTGAAGCGATAGGTTTGGGAACATTTCATTCTGCAGCTCTGTCATTCGAACTACGTGATCTTTTAGTTTTCTTTTCTGCGCTTGTAACAATCTCTTTTCTAAAGCATCTAAGCCTTTCTTTTGCTTTACCTCTTGTGCTTTTACAGCTCCTAGAAATGACTTATCGGTCTTTTCGGTAAGTGCGTACAAATCTTTAAATTGCTCTTCTAACAATTTCTTTTGTGGAGAAAAATCGATGTCGATATTAGATATTTCTCGAATCTTTTTATTGATAAGACTGTTTTGCTTTAAGAATATGTCAGACTTAGAAATATTCATTCGCTCTAACTTTTCGGCTTGTTTCTCTGTAATAATTAAAGCAGAATTTCTAACTAATAAAATTGGAAAAGGAACATTCATTGCTTCAAAAGCCGCCTTCAATTCTAACCAATACGCAATCTCTCCCCCACCGCCTATGTAACATAAGTTTGGTAATATCACTTCTTGATATAATGGTCTTGCGATTACGTTGGGCGAGAAGCGCTCTGGGTGAGCATTCATCTCGTCTATCAACGCTTCTTTAGTGAAAGAAATATTTGTTTCATTTACAATGTACTTCTCTTTACTTTCTATTATTCTTTCGCGAACACCCTCTTTTAAATAGAAATAATTGATTTCTCTCGGATTTACCTGCACCGGATAATCAGATGAAATTTCTTCTATTTCTTTAATGGTTTCTGATACTTTTTCGAACGCTGTTTGCTCAAAAATATCTTTCTTCATGTACGGCACTAGCGTCTTTTTCAAGTCGATATCATCACCGTCAACAATAACCAATCCGTAGTCCTTAAAAATTTCGTTTGCCAAAAACCGGGTTGCATCTGTTAGGTTATCATGTTTCAGATATGCGTTTTCAAACAACTCTTTTAGCTTTTTGGCATTGTTACTGTCGCCAATGGTTTTAGAGTATAATGCAAAAACTTCTTCCAATCCTTCGGTAGGTAAATGCCCAACAGCACCAGATGCTTCTTTATTCCATTGAAATTTTAATCCCTTGAAATTAAAATAATTGATTTCGTCAAAATCGTGATCTTCTGTAGCCATCCAATAAATAGGCACAAAATTGCTATCTGGATATTCCTTCTTTAACTGCTTCGTCAAGTTAATCGTAGAGATAATCTTGTATAAAAAGTATAACGGACCCGTAAAAAGATTTAACTGATGCCCCGTAACTATAGTAAAGGTATTTTTTTCTTTTAACAGCTCAATATTAGCCGCTGTACTTTTAGAAGTATCGGTGTTTCTATACTGATTCTGCATTGAAGAATACAGCACATCTCTTTGAGCTTGGGTAAAATGCTTCCCTTTCTCTTCAATTTGTCCTTTAAATCCGTCAACATCGGGAAACCTATTGTACAAGGTGTTAAGCTTGGGATCCTTTGCTGTATAATCGCAAATTAATTTCGAAAAATAGCCCGTTTTTTCTAAGGGTAAACAATCAATATCCATATAAAAAGTAAATACTTGGTAAATATAAAACCCTTTCGTTTTACATTTCCTAAATATAAGTTAATTACGGTTAGTATTAAATACCTGATTACTCGTCAAAATACAATCTAAATCAGGTACTTTTTGCATTTATTTTAATAGATTTGACTGACTCTCAACACAAATAACTATATGAAACTAATTTTACGCTACGCATTACTTTTTGTTCCACTTTTAAGTTTAGCCCAACTAAAATCTCCTTCAGAATTTTTAGGTTATGACTTAGGTACACAATTTACAAGACACCATGAGGTTGTTGATTATTATCAATATTTAGCTGAGGCTGAACCGCAACGCATGACGCTTATTGAATATGGTAAAACCAATGAACGCAGACCGCTAATATTGGCAACCATTTCTACAAAAGAAAATATGCAAAACCTTGATAGTATTAGAGAAGAGCATATGAAAGCCTTAAATGGAGAAGGTTCACCAGACAAAGCTATTGTATGGCTTAGCTACAATGTTCATGGTAATGAAAGTGTTAGTACAGAAGCCTCTATGCAAACCATTTATGACCTATTTACTAGCAAAAGCAGTTATCTAGAAAACACAGTGGTATTAATAGATCCTTGTATTAACCCAGATGGTAGAGATCGTTATGTAAACTGGTACAACCAATTTAAAAACTCACCGAATCAAGTGGATCCTAATAGCAAAGAGCACCATGAAAATTGGTGGAGCGGTCGTAGTAACCACTATATGTTCGACCTAAATAGAGATTGGGCGTGGCTTACACAAGTAGAAAGTCAGCAACGTTTAAAGCAGTTTAATAAATGGTTGCCTCACGTGCATGTAGATTTTCATGAGCAAGGTGTCAACAACCCTTATTATTTTGCACCAGCTGCCGAACCTTTTCATGAAGTAATTACAGATTTTCAAAGAGAATTTCAAGAAACTATTGGTAAAAACCACGCTAAGTATTTCGATGAAAACGGATGGTTTTATTTTACAAAAGAAGTATTCGACTTACTATACCCAAGTTATGGTGACACCTACCCTACCTATAATGGTGGTATTGGTATGACTTATGAACAAGGTGGCGGAGGTCGTGGTGGTCTTGGTATTACTACCAGTATTGGAGACACCCTTACCTTAAAAGATAGAATTTCTCATCATCTAACTACTGGTTTGTCTACCGTAGAAGTGGCGTCAAAAAATGTATCTAAATTAAATGACGAGTTTAAGAAGTTTTATCAGAATAAAAATTTCAAATACAAAAGTTATGTATTGAATGGTAACCCAGATAAATTAGAAGTTTTAGCTAGTTTATTAGATAAGCATGAAATAAAATACCAAGCTGGTACTAATAGCACGGTTAAAGGATACAGCTATACAACCGGAAAAACAGGATCTTTAAAAAGTACCGACCAAAGTTTGGTAATCTCATCAAATCAGCCGAAAAGTACTTTGGTAAAAGTTCTTTTCGAACCTATGGCTAAACTAAGCGATTCTGTTACTTATGATATTACTGCATGGTCTTTACCTTATGCTTACGGATTAGATGCTATTGCCAGTGAAAGTAATTTCAGTGGTACTTCTGCTGCACCTAAAAAGCCTGTGCTTAAAAATATAGATGCAAATAAGTATGCTTATTTGGCGGACTGGAATAGCATGAAAGATGCTCAATTTTTAGCTGAATTATTACGTAACAAAATACGCGTTCGTTATGCACACAAGCCTTTTACTTTAGATGGTATATCTCATGAGCGTGGTACATTGATCATTACAAAAAGTGATAATAAGCAATTGAAAAACTTCAATGAAATTTTGACTACTGCATCTACCAACCATGCTAAAGAATTAATTTCTACCAATACAGGCTTTGTAGAAAGCGGTAAAGATTTTGGTTCAGGTTATGTTGATGTTATTCAGAATTTGAATATTGCTGTACTTTCTGGCGAACCTACTTCTACCCTTCGCTTTGGAGAAATATGGAACTTTTTTGAACAACAATTAGACTACCCTATTTCTGTATTAGACGAAGATTATTTTGCACGTGTAGATCTTGCCAAATATGATATATTAATTTTACCTGACGGATGGGGATACAATAGTTTTCTGTCTACAAGCATTAAAGAAAAAATTAAAGATTGGGTAAAGCAAGGTGGAAAATTAATTGCCATGGGTGGTGCAATTGACGGTATAACAGCTTCTGATAAAGACTTCGCTCTTAAAGAAAAAGAAATTAAAAAAGACTCTTCAAATAGAATAGAATCTTTTGAAATTTCAGAAAGAGAACAAATCAAATCAGCTATTACAGGCGCTATTTTTAAAGCAACGGTTGATAATACAAATCCGTTAGCTTATGGCTACAGCGATACTTATTTCACCCTTAAACTTGGGTCACGATCATATAACTATTTAGAAAATGGCAGTGCAGTGTATTTAAGCGAAGGCAACAATATACCCGTATCTGGATTCGCAGGTAGCGAAGCAAAGAAAAAAATTGCTGAAACTTTAATTTTCGGAACCGAAGATATGGGTCGCGGTCAAGTAATATACATGGTAGACAATCCGCTTTTTAGAGGTTTCTGGGAAAATGGAAAACTATTTTTCGCTAACGCTTTATTTATGGTTAACTAGAAAACAGCATGAAAGAATATAAAGTCGAAACGCTAATTTTCTATTCAAAACTAACTTTTGACAGGTTTCATTTAGCGAAGTCATCAAATAAAGAAATTCAAGAAAAACTTGATGAGTATGCAAAAAATGGCTGGCGTTTGGTTTCTACCGACACTTCTAATTTTGGAGCGGCAATGTATATTTATTTATATTTTGAAAAGTAAATAACCTCGGTACAAAACTGCTAAGCATTGAATTGAAAATTTAATTGAAATTTCGACAAAAGCGTCTAAACATTTAAATCTCGATTATAGCGTAAAATCATATTATTTAGATATCCCTGAAATAGCAAAAATCGTTTCAGGGATATTTTATTTTAAAGCTACACCAACCTACCCCCAACATATTCACATCTTTTGCGTTTAAACTAGAAGACCCAAACCATTTAGGTTAAAAACCACCATCAATGCCGAACAATCAAGACCAAATAAATAACCTAATGCAAAAGTTAGAACTGCTTTTAAAAAAGCAGCAAGACTTTAATATTGAGGTAAATGAAATTCGCAGAGATATTCAAATTCTCAGAAATACTCAGGCGATAAAATTCAACGAAGATACTACCGACCAAACAACTAAACCTCAAGAAGTAAGTATTGAAAAAGAGGCTGCAATAATCGAAAGAGCCGTAGAAATTGAAACTCCCGCTCCTACTCCAATAGAATTTGCTTCTGTACAAGAAGAACCTAAAACCATTTCTGAAAAGAAAATAAAATTACCAAAAGGTAAATCTAATCTTGAGAAATTTATTGGCGAAAATCTTATTAATAAAATTGGGATTCTTATTACGGTAATCGGGGTTGGAATTGGTGCAAAGTATTCTATCGAAAACAACTTAATTAGTCCGCTAACCAGAATTATACTTGGGTATTTGGTAGGTATTGGTCTATTAGGATTCGGATTTAAGCTAAAAGCAAAATACCTAAGCTACAGCGCAGTTCTAGTTAGTGGCGCTTTGGCTATTCTATATTTCTTAACCTATATCGCTTACGATCTTTATGGGTTATTTCCGCAGATGGTAGCGTTTGGTATTATGCTATTATTTACTGTTTTCGGGGTCGTAGCCGCAATAAGTTACAACAAGCAGATTATTGCTCATATTGGTCTAGTAGGGGCTTACGCCGTACCTTTTCTTTTAAGTAATGATTCTGGCAATGTTACTGCACTATTTAGTTATATCGCCTTAATTAATATCGGTCTCTTAGTTATTTCTTTTAAAAAATATTGGAAAGCACTTTACTACGTAGCCTTTGCATTCACCTGGCTTATTTATGGGTCTTGGTATTCTTTCTCTAGTTACGATGAAGATTTCTCTATTGGTTTTGGCTTTTTAACGCTATTTTTCACATTGTTCTACGCTACGTTTTTAGCGTTTAAATTGATAAAATCTGAAAAATTTCAAGTTGCAGATATTATTCTGATTATGCTAAATTCGTTCATATTTTACGGCTTTGGTATTGCCTGGCTCTATGATTATGAAGGCGGAGAGTTTTATCTAGGTTTATTCACCCTATTGAATGCACTTATTCATTTTGTAATAACGGTAATTATCTTCAAAAGAAAATTAGCTGATCGAAAGCTATTCTTTTTGACATCTGGGTTTGTACTTACATTTATTACTATAGCCGTACCTGTACAATTAGATGGCAATTGGGTAACACTATTTTGGGCTTTCGAAGCCGCGCTACTATTTTGGATCGGGCGCACCAAAAAAGTCAAATTCTATGAATACCTTTCATATATATTGGTTTGCCTAGCATTTTTAAGTTTAACGATGGATTGGGCAGCAAGCTACTCGTATATGAATACCGCAGATGAATGGAGCTTATTATTAAATACTACCTTCATGACCTCGATACTTTGCGCAGCAGTCTTCGGATTCATGAATTGGATTCAAATAAAATTCGACACTAGCAAACCTTCAGTAGCTCAAAAAATAATGACATTTGGTATTCCTGCTTTATTTGTAGGTACACTCTACTTTGCCTTCTTTCTTGAAATTGAACAGTATTGGAACAATTCCTTTCAGTTATCCAAAATAGACATATCGAGTACTTCTGGCGAATACCCTGAATATAATTATAACCTTAAAGATCTTGAAGATCTTTGGCTAACATTGTATACCATGTTTTTCATTAGCGTTTTAAGCTTTATAAATATTATAAAAATTAAAAACAAGGTTTTAGGAATAGTTGCCCTAGGCGCTGCGCTTTTAGCAACTTTATTGTTCCTTACAAACGGACTTTACACCTTAAGCGAACTACGTGAAAATTATCTTTCGCAGCAGCTTTCAGAATTTTACAATGTAGGAGCATATAATATTTACATGCGCTATATTTCATTTGCATTTCTGGCATTTCTATTACTCGCCATTTATAAATTGGCACAACAAGAGTATTTAAAATTCAATTCTAAAATGCCATTTGAAATTTTAATGCATACCGCAATTATATGGGTAACAAGTAGCGAACTGCTAAATTGGATGGATATATCTGGGTCTGAACAATCTTATAAATTAGGACTTAGTATTCTATGGGGTGTTTACGCTTTACTACTTATCGCTTTAGGTATTTGGAAAAAGAAAAAATACCTGCGAATTGGTGCTATTATACTATTCTCCATTACATTAATTAAGTTGTTCTTCTATGATATTTCATCATTGAATACTATTTCTAAGACAATCGTATTCGTATCATTAGGTGTCTTATTATTGATTATTTCATTTCTTTACAACAAATACAAATACATTATTTCAGATGAGACTGAACAATAGCTTTTTAACAATTCTTGCCTTTTTAACGATTTCAATTTGTTTCGGACAGATGAATTCTTATTCTAAAAAAATAGAATTAAAAGGTATAGATAGCCTTTGGCATAACATCGAATTACCAAATGAGGTGTTTGAAGATGTAAATTCAAACTTGAGCGATATTCGTATTTATGGCATTACAAAAAATGACACTATTGAAGCTCCGTACCTTCAAAAAGTGTCAAAAGCAGAAGATGCAAATTCTCAGATATCATTCAATCTATTTAATAGTGTCAATAATTCAAAAGGTTATTTCTACACCTATGAGATTCCACAGAAAGAAACTATTAATGAGATTCTACTAAACATAGAAGATCCCAATTTCAATTGGGAAATTACGCTTGAAGGTAGTCGACATATGAAACAGTGGTACACTATTCTAGAAGACTATCGCATTTTATCTATTAATAATGACCAGACAAATTATTCGTTTACCACGTTGAAGTTTCCTGATGCAAGCTTTAGATTTTATAGAGTATTAATAAAAAGTAAAGACAAACCAAATATAGCATCTGTAAGTATTTTTAAAAAGGCTAAAAAGCCTGCCGAATATCGCAATTACGATGTACAGTCTTTTACCGTTTCTCAAGAAGATAAGAAGACCATTATAGATATCGATTTAAAAAATCGTGTACCTCTAAATTTACTAGAACTGACCGTTGATGATAAAATCGATTACTACAGATCAATTTCTATTCAGTATTTGGTTGATAGTGTAAAGACCGAAAAAGGTTATTATCAAAATTACAGTCCTTTAGCTACAAAGACTCTATCTTCAATGGAAGATAATAGTTTTCAATTACCTGGTACGCTAGCACAAAGACTCCGTGTTATTATTTTAAACAATGATAATCAGGCTTTAAAAATATCAGATGTAAAACTTAAAGGATACCTGCATACGCTGACCACCCGTTTTACAGAACCAGCTAACTATTTTTTAGTTTACGGCAAGCCGTATGACAATTTCCCCAATTACGATATATCAAAAACTACGATTTCTTTACCAGAAAATATTACAAAACTAGATTTTGGGAGCGTAGTAGAAATACCTAAACCAGAAATTGAGACAATCAATCCTATTTTCGAAAATAAATGGTGGCTGTGGGTTATTATTGGTGTTGTAATCGCTTTGTTAGGCTATTTCACCATTGGGATGATGAAGAAGGAGCTTTAGTTGTTTTTCAAAACATTTACTTTCTAGAGTGGATACAACTGATTCCTAAAATCAAGTATCAACAAGTTACTTAACTAAGGTCAAACAAATCTTTCTGATCTGGGAATCAATTACTAAACCCTTGTTATTTAAATTATGATATGATGTAAAATCGCTGAATTCATTTAACACCCAAACAAATAAAACCTTCATAAAATTTCATCGTAAGTAGTGTGATGAAATATTACATTCTAATTCTATTCGTATTACCAACGGTTCTTTTAAGTCAAAAAATAGACCATCTAGCCTCCTTTAGAGATATGGGTAGCGAAAACTATTTCCGGTTTAATTATGACAATGATTTTTTCGCTGCATCAGATAAAAATTACACGCAAGGTTACAGTTTTGAATACGCGAATAATGGCTTAGCCAAGAATCCAGTAAATTATATTTTCATCAAGCCAAAAGCTAATCACTTCACTTACGGATTAGCATTAGAACATATTGGCTACACTCCTAGCGATTTTGTTAGTCCCAATATTCAAATTGATGATAGACCTTTTGCTGTTGCTATATACCTTAAGAGTTTTATCATTGCAACAGACACCATTTCTAAATCAAGGTTATCTCAATCGTTAAGCTTGGGGATTATTGGTCCCGGTGCTTTTGGAAGAGAAATGCAAACAGCTATTCATAGATTAATAGAAAATAAAACTCCCGGTGGATGGGATAATCAAATTCAAAATGACCTAGTATTGAACTATAAAATTGGTTATGAGAAGCAAGTCTTCAATTTTAAAGATATAGCTAATTTACAGACCATAACGTCATTGCAACTAGGAACACTATTTACAAATGCATCTATCGGATTTAATACCACAGTCGGACTTTTAGATAATCCGTTTTCTAGAAATAGTACACCTTCGAAGTTTAAATTTTATGCTTTTGCACAACCAACCGTCAATGTAGTTGGTTTTGATGCCACCTTGCAAGGCGGCATTTTTACCAATGATAATCCGTACACCATTTCTTCGAAAAATATAGAAAGGTTAACCGCACAAATCGACTACGGACTCATACTCAAATACAGAAAATTGTATTTAGAATATAGCCGAACAATGATTACCAAAGAATTTACTTCTGGTAATACAGCCAATTGGGGTGGTTTTAAAGCGGGATTTTTATTTAATTAGATTATACAACAGGCTCACCATAAAGGTCAAAGTCAGCTGCTTCTGTAATTTTAATATCTACAAACTCACCTTGCTTCACATAATGCTTAGCTGCATCTATTAAAACCTCGTTATCAACATCTGGAGAATCAAATTCTGTTCTTCCAATAAAGTAGTTACCTTCTTTACGATCTATAATACAACGAAAAGTCTCCCCTACTTTCTTCTGGTTCAATTCCCAAGAAATTTGAGATTGAATTTCCATGATGATGTTAGCACGCTCTTGTTTCACTTCTTCTGGTACATCGTCTTCTAAAGAAAACGCATGTGTGTTTTCTTCATGACTGTACGTAAAGCAACCTAAGCGCTCAAAACGCATAGCAACTACCCAGTTTTTAAGAATCTCGAAATCTTCTTCAGTTTCACCAGGGTAACCAACAATCAACGTGGTTCTAATAGTCATTTCTGGTACGGCAGCTCTAAACTCCTTCAACAACTTAGTTGTTTTAGCTTCAGTAGTACCACGACGCATACTTTTAAGAATACGGTCAGATATGTGCTGTAACGGAATATCTAAATAGTTACAAACCTTTGGTTCTCTATTCATTACATCTAACACATCCATCGGAAAACCTGCAGGAAATGCGTAGTGTAAACGTATCCATTCTATACCTTCAACCTTTACTAACCCTTCCAAAAGTTCGGCAAGATTTCTTTTCTTATATAAATCTAACCCGTAGTAGGTTAAATCTTGAGCAATTAAAATAAGTTCTTTTACACCTTTGGCAGCTAACTTTTCAGCCTCGGTCACCAAATCTTCAATCGGAGTACTTTTATGCTTACCTCTCATTAGCGGAATTGCACAAAAAGAACAAGGTCTATCACAACCTTCAGCGATTTTTAAATATGCGTAGTTTTTAGGTGTAGTGGTTAAACGCTCACCTATTAACTCGTGTTTATAATCTGCCCCTAGTGCTTTCAATAAACCTGGTAACTCGCTGGTACCAAAGTATTCGTCTACATTCGGGATCTCTTTCTGCAAATCTGGCTTGTATCGCTCACTTAAGCAACCAGTAACAAAAACTTTATCTACGACACCATCTTCTTTCTTTTGAACATATTCTAAAATGGTATTAACACTTTCTTCTTTTGCATTTGCAATAAAGCCACAGGTGTTAATTACAACTATGTTTCCTTCTTCTTCATGCACAACTTCTTTGTTGTTAGCCTTTAACTGGCCCATGAGTACTTCAGAATCATAAACATTCTTTGAACAACCTAGTGTTACTACGTTGATTTTGTTCTTCTTAAGGGTTTTTGTCCTCATAATTTAAATTGGGGTGCAAAAATACGATTTGGGTATTTAAAAACGTTAGATATGGACAAATTTACTTGTAATCTTTATTTGATTACAGTTTATCAATACCCAAATCTTAAATTAACCATGAAATTCTCCCAATATTTCAGGCTACTTGCCCTATCAATTATTTTAGCTTCGTGCTCAAGTGATTCTGAACCTACTTCAGAAACTGGCAAAAGTGGCATACCACCCGAGATGGCACCATTACCGACAGAAACTTATTTCCCTCCAATTTCGAGAGCCAACGAGTGGGAAACCATATCTATGGAAACATTAGGTTGGAACGAAGATCAAGTAAGCAACTTATATTTCTTTTTAGAAAATAATAACACCGACGCTTTTATTATTCTGAAGGATGGTCGAATAGTAATCGAAAAATACTTTGGTGATTTTAAGTCTGATGATAATCATGCATGGAATTCTGCCGGAAAAAATTTAACGGCAATGCTTACTGGTATCGCTCAAGAAGAAGAATACTTTGATATTACAGATGCTACATCTACATATTTAGGTGAAGGCTGGTCGAACATGCCTCTAGAACAAGAATTGAATATCACCATAAAAAATCAATTGACTATGACTACCGGTCTAGATTATACAGTCGATGATATTTTTTGCACTGATTTAGAATGCCTATCATATTTAAATGACCCTAGCACTTTTTGGTATTATCATAATGCACCTTATACGTTATTAGATGATGTCATCGCCAACGCGACCGACACTGATTTTAACTCTTATTTTTCTAAAAAAATTAAAGAACCAATTGGCATGCAAGGCTTATTCATTAAAGTAGGCTATAACAATGTATTCTATAGTTCGGCGAGAAGTATGGCACGTTTCGGAATTTTAAACTTAAATCAAGGTAATTGGGACGGAACCTCAATTCTTTCTGATCAGAGTTATTTTAATGCAATGACAAATAGCTCTCAAGATTTAAATCTTTCTTACGGATATCTGTATTGGTTAAATGGTAAAAGTAGTTTTAGACTACCAAGTACTGTCGAAGAGTTTACTGGTAGCCTAATACCCAATGCACCTGCAGATATGTATGCAGGCTTAGGATTAAATGACCAAAAACTTTATATGGTACCAAGCTTAGATTTGGTCGTTGTACGATTAGGTGGTACTAGCAACGAAGAACTTTTAGGTCCTTCTAATTTCGACAATGAAATATGGGAGCTGATCAATGCTATAATCGAAAATTAACTGATATTATTAAAAATAAAAAATACTATTTTAAGTTATATAAACTAGAAAAATAAGAATAGCTAAATAAAGTAAATATGGATTTTAAACATTTTGCAGAAAATAGGTACACAACTCAAAAATACGATGTAGACCGAAAAATCTCTAATGCAGATATTGAAGATTTAAAGCATATTTTAAAATTAAGTCCCTCTTCTATAAATAGCCAACCTTGGTTGTTTACATTAGTTTCCAATGAACAGGTAAAAAGTGACTTAGCTAATGCTTCATATTCCAATGCCTCTAAGATTAAAGATGCTAGTCATCTTGTAGTATTCAGTGTAATGGATAATCTTGAAGAGTTTGAAAAACGTGTTGAAGAAAATTTACTTGAAAACTCTATTAAGTTTTACAAACAATATATAAAAACGCAATCAAAAGAGAAAACGGTTAACTGGTTATCTCACCAAGTTTATATTACGTTAGGATTCTTTTTAGCCGCATGTGCATCTATGGAAATAGACTCCACTCCTATGGAAGGTATCGACGTTGCAAAATATAAGAACATACTTAATATTAAAGATTACAAGGTTTTATTTTCAGTGGCAATAGGCTACCGTGATGAACATGATAATACGCAACCGAATTTAATAGGCAAATCTAGATTGTCTACAGATGAAGTAATTCAGTCTATTGATTAACTAAGTAATTTACTAAACTTCCTTAGCCAATTCAAATATGGTAATTTCTGGTCTTACGTTAAAACGCACTTGACGCAAACAACCTAAGGCACTATTTATATATAGGGTTCTACCATCTTTTAAATCTTTTATACCGGCATCATAATTTTTATTTTTTACCGGTAATATTAATGCAGGCAGAAAAGGTGGTTTTACTTGTCCGCCATGGGTATGACCAGAGAGTATCCAACCTTTAAAATTATTCCAGACAGGCAGATCACATACATCCGGATTGTGACATAGGGTAATATTTGCTTTCTCAGGATTATATTTTGCAGTAGCTTTTTCAGGATAAAAATTACTACCCCAAAAATCATCCATCCCAAGAAAATTGAGTCCGTTAATTTCTAAGGTATCATTTCGTAACATGGTCACCCCTACATCTTCTAGACTCTTCGTGATTTTTTGTGCGACATCATCCTCTACAAAATCGATTCCGTAGTCGTGATTACCCAATATACCGATAGTACCCAACGAGCCTTTAACCACAAATTTGAACACCTCTTGCAATTGGCTTATTTGCTCATGGTCTTCATAGGTAACATAGTCTCCGGTATACACTACAAAATCAGGATTCAATTCTTGGGCTTCTTTAAATGAATCTATGATATATTGATAATCAAAAGAATTACCAATATGCACATCACTTATTTGCATTACTGTTTTACCGACAAGTGAATCTGGTAAGTTCTTCAAAGGCATTTTTATATGAACAAACTGCATCCAAAAAGGTTCTATTTGCCAACTGTACAATCCTGTTACCAAACCTAGCCCAGCTACCCACCGAAAAGTCTTTTTGAAAAAGCTCCGTCTTTTCATTTCAAGTAATCAAATTTAGTTTTGATAGTCTTTAGGCATCACTCGATTATGAAAATTGTCTTCATATGATTTTCCCATATTCAATAAATGTGCTTCTGAAAACTGTTTTCCTATAAAGGTTAAACTTATCGGCTCACCAGATACTTTATACCCCATAGGTATTGTCAGAGCAGGGTATTTGGCAACCGCAGCATAACCAGCATGGTAATTATTAATAGATAAAACAGCGTCTAGTTTGTACTTATCCATCGCTGTATCGAAGAAAGTTCGTCCATTTTTTTCAAGATTAGATTTTATTTCTTCTAGCTCGGTAGTTGTGGTAGTATCTGATAATATACCTTCAAATAATGCTTGCCCGTAGGGAATTCTAACCAATGAATCTGCATTATTAAATATCACCGCATCTGCAATTGAAGTAATTTTCACCAACTCAGGATTGGTTTTTTCTTTTAAATAAGACTTTAAGTCATTTCGCATATCAATATTGAGGATACTCAAAAAACCGTTCATAGCTACCTCTGGTGGTGTAAACTCAATTATTGTAGCACCAGCTTCTTTTAAATCTTCAATGGTCTGTTTGTAAATACTATCGCTCTCCATCAGCTCTTTAATAGCACCCAATCTCATTTCTGAAAAAGGTATTGGATGTAAGCCTACAGATAAAACTCCCATAAAATTATCTTCTACAGATGCAGGATCTGACTCATCATAACCAAACATAGCAGACAGCAAATTAGCATTATCCCTCACATTTTTAGTCATGGGACCCGGAGTATCTAAGGTACTTGAAATGGGTACGATGCCCGACCTACTTAATAAACCTATCGTCGGTTTTAAACCTACCACAGAATTCTGACTACTAGGTGATAAAATAGAACCAGAAGTTTCTGTACCTACTGCAGCAACAGCATAATTTGCCGCAACCGCCGTACCACTACCAGAACTGGAGCCGCCTGTTTCAAAGACTTTTCGCCCATACGGGTTTAGAGTTTGACCACCGTAAGCACTATACCCTACCGGGCAACCTGAACATAAAAAATATGCCCATTCACTTAAATTGACCTTACCTAAAATTAAGGCTCCGTTCTTTTTCAATTGCTGAACGATAAACGAATCGTCAACTTCATTATCCATCAGCGCAATTGAACCTGCAGTAGTTTTCATACCCAAGGCATTAATATTGTCTTTCAACAAAATAGGCATACCATAAATTGGATGTTGTGTTTGAGCCGCTATTCCCTTTTCATTTTCCCTATCTAATTCTCGTGCTTGCGCAACCACGTCTTTATTAAGGGCTATTATGGTATTTAAAGTTGTCTCATTATTCAACTCATACTTATAAATGCGATATAAATAAAACAATACCAAATTTTCATACGTCAGCCTACCTTCTTTGATATGATTTCGAATAACAAAAATATCTTGCTCCAAAATCATAGGAAGCAACTTCTGATACTCCCCTTCGGTCAGCTTAGAAACTTCTTCGTATAGGGGTCGAAACACTTCATTTTTATCTAAAACCTTAGATTGTATCAACTTGTACTGCATGCGACCAATTTCATGATCGCCATTTGCAGCTACTTCAATTGAATCGTTATACGGTGTCCAAAGAATTACTTCCTCTTTCTTAGCTTCTTGCTCGTTTTTACAAGCACTCAACAAAATGATAATTAATAATAAAAAATGCTTTTTCATACTTTTATTTATTTGTTGATTGAAGAGTTTTCCACCTGCGGATATCATTTTTATTCAAGCGAATAAATTCATCCTTACCTTCCTTCTCTGCTAAAATAATAGAAATGTTAGATGCTTTTATTGCAGCTTCATATTTTTCTAAATCTGCCAAAATCAAAGAACGTACTCTATGAAAGTAATAGGTATCTCCACCCATGCTAATGGCCCTATCGACATAACCGAGGGCTTCTATAGGTTTTAATCTTTGCTCTTGATAATAACGTGCTATTTCGTAATAGGTTTGTGCAGTTGGAGTATTTAATAATTGAGTATTAATCTGCTCTTGAAAAATAGATTTCGTATCAAATTGAATGGGGATTGAAACTTCTGTAGTTCCCCAATTCCAATTCATAATAGCTCCGTTGTGATCAATATGATCAAACGAAATTAGAAAAGTCTCTTGAAAATCTTGTTTTTGAATTGGTTTAACATAAATACGTAATGCATCTTCTTCTGCATTATACGCTTGTCGACCATCACCCCAATGCGTAATATTTTTATGAAAAACTATTTGCCACTCTTTTGCTTCAGGAAAAGCATACAAAGCATAAGTGCCTTTAACGAGCTTTTGACCATCAATAACAACATCTGTGCTAAAAGTAATTTTGGTAGATTCATTAGCCCCTACCCGCCAAATACGACCATAAGGTACTAAACTAGATTCCCCACTTGATTGATTGCCAAACAAAACTCGACCTTTAGCAGATGGTCTTGAATATTCTATGGTAATTTTTGAGAGTCCGACTTCTTGCTCTATCTTAGAAAACGGACTAGCTTTTGGGTGGTTCATTTGCCCCCAACTCAGATTACATAATAAAAGAGGAAGTATGAACCAGGTGTATCTCAATTTTAAATTTTAAAGAATGAATCTACGAACTCATGCTTATTAAATGCTTGTAAATCTTCAATACCCTCACCTATACCAATATACTTTACAGGTATTTTAAATTGATCAGATATACCTATAACCACTCCACCTTTTGCAGTACCATCTAATTTGGTGATTGCCAAAGCTGTAACTTCTGTAGCTTTCGTAAATTGTTTTGCTTGCTCAAATGCATTTTGCCCAGTAGAACCATCTAGCACCAACAATACTTCATGCGGAGTATCGGCAACTACTTTTTGCATTACACGTTTTACCTTAGTCAACTCATTCATTAAGTTCACCTTGTTGTGCAATCTACCTGCTGTGTCAATGATTACAACGTCGGCATCTTGGGTAACGGCAGAACTCAAGGTATCAAAAGCAACAGAAGCAGGATCACTACCCATTTGCTGCTTTACTATAGGCACATCTACACGATCAGCCCATACCTGTAATTGATCTATCGCCGCAGCCCTAAAAGTATCGGCTGCACCAAGAACTACTTTTAAACCTTGATTTTTAAAACGATAAGCCAACTTACCAATAGTTGTTGTCTTACCAACACCATTTACGCCAACGACCATAATTACATATGGCTTTTTATCTTTTGGTATTTGAATATCGCCAGTTTCGCTATCGTTGGTCTCTGAAAGTAAACCTGCAATTTCAGCTCTTAAAATCGTATTAAGCTCATCGGTACCCACATACTTATCGCGAGCAACTCTTGCCTCTATTCTTTGTATAATCTTTAAGGTAGTATCTACGCCAACATCTGAAGAAACCAATACTTCTTCAAGATTATCTAAAACGTCATCGTCTACCTTAGACTTACCAGCAACCGCTTTACCTAACTTCGAAAAGAAGCTGGTTTTAGTTTTTTCTAAACCTTTATCTAAGGTTTCTTTTTTCTGAGAAGAAAATATTTTTTTAAATAAGCTCATTGTTCATCCTATGGTTAGTCAAATATAAAAAAATAAAAAGCCCCTTTCGTATGAAAGGGGCTCAATAACTACTAAAAGTTATATTTCTTATTTCTTGGCAATCCAAGCATCAACCATTTCTGGTGCCATTACTTGCTCTACAAAAACGTAAGCACCTGATTTTGGTGACTTAACCATTTTTATAGCTTTTGTCAATCTTTTAGAACTTGTCTGTAAACTTGCTACGGTCTTCTTAGCCATGTCTTATGTTTTTAGTGATTCTCTTAAAAAAAAGAATCTATTTAATTTCTTTATGAAGGGTCATTCTCTTAAGAATAGGATTGAATTTTTTAATTTCCAATCTCTCAGGAGTGTTCTTCTTATTTTTTGTCGTGATATATCTTGAAGTACCTGGTTGACCAGATTCTTTATGCTCTGTGCATTCTAATATAACTTGTATTCTATTGCCTTTCTTTGCCATCTTAATGCTCTATTTTCCAGATTACTTAATAACGAATCCTTTTGCTTTTGCTTCTTTCAAAACAGCAGATATTCCTTTTTTATTGATACTCTTTAAAGCTCTTGTAGAAACTTTAATAGTAATCCAACGGTCTTCTTCAGGAATGTAGAAACGCTTTTTAGATAGATTTACATCAAATCTTCTTCTCGTTTTATTAATTGAAAACGAAACATTGTTTCCAAACATCGCCTTCTTCCCCGTAATTTCACATACTTTTGACATCGTGCTGACTTTTTCTTTTAAACAGGGTGCAAATTTATATCTTTTTTATCGTTCCAACAACAATAAAGATCACATTTTTAAAATTTCTTTTTGAAGAAGCTCAAAAGCCTTATTTACAGACTTTTCCACAACCCTCTCGCGAGTGCTTCCCATTTTAAATTCTTGTACAAATTTCGACTTCGGTCCATCGATCGCGATAAATACCGTTCCAACCTCTGCATTTGAATCTCCTTTTGTTGGTCCTGCATTACCTGTTGTGGCTATTGCAAAATCGGTTTTCATCAATTCTTTTGCTCCTTTTGCCATTGCAGTTGCAACTTCTGCGCTAACCACAGAATATTTATCAACCAATTCTTTAGGCACCTTTAGTACATTTATTTTAGCCTCGGTAGCATAACTGACCACAGCTCCTTTAAAATAATTAGATGCGCCAGGAATTGACGTAATTTTCTCTGCTATTTTACCTCCCGTAAAACTCTCTGCCGTCGACAATGTCAACTTTTTACCTGTCAACAATTTAGCTACAATCTCTTCTAAGGTTTCATCATCTTCGAAGCCAAATACTACATCGTTGATCAACGGATATAATTTATCACATTCCGCATCCATTGCAGCTGCCAATTCATCATAATCAGCCGCTTTACCAGACAATCGCAACCTCACCTTACCCAAATTAGGTAAATAGGCCAATTTAATGTTAGAAGGCAGATTATCTTCCCAAGCTTCAATACGCTCGGCAAGTGCACTTTCTCCCACACCATAGGTAACTATTGTTCTATGTATAATATGAGGCCTTTTATAATAAGCCGCCAATGCAGGAATCACAGATTCTGTCATTAGGTGCTTCATTTCAAAAGGCACGCCAGGCATTGAGATGAATGTTACTTCATTCTCCCTAATTAACATACCAGGGGCAGTACCATTGGCATTATGCAAGACTTCCGCCCTACTCGGTACCAAAGCTTGCATTCTATTAATATCTGATATCGGAGTATTGCTTATATATTTCGCAAACAATTCTTCTACATGTGCCAATACTTCGGCATTCTCTACAAGCTCATCATTAAAGAACTCACATAAGGTATGTTTGGTAATATCATCTTTGGTAGGACCTAGACCGCCAGTAAGAATCACTACATCTACGCGTTCAGAAGCATCTTTAAATGCTTTCAGTAAATGTGTTCGTTCATCTTGTATAGAGGTAATCTGATAAACTGAAATACCTATTTTATTCAGTTCTTTACCTATAAATGCGGAGTTGGTATCAATGATTTGACCGATGAGAATTTCATCGCCAATAGTAATAATTTCAGCAAGCATTATAACTGGAAATCAATTTTTAATTCTGCCACAACCTGATTAATATCGGTCTTGAGTATCGGAAATCTCTTTTCAATTTCTGCCATATTAGCTTCTTGCTTACCCAGAGTTTCTAATTCTAAGGCTATGGCACGAGTTTGTTCCATTCCGAGCAAATCTACGTTTGGCTTTATTTTATGCGCAAGTTTATATACTTGATCATGGTTTTTTTCTTGAAGGGCCTTTTCTAAAGCTTCTAAATCTTCAGGTACTTCTTCCAAAAAAACAGCTATCACAGAATTTATAAAATCCTGATCCCCCTCTGCCATCTCGTTAATCTTATCCAGGTTATAAATCATCACTTAATTTTTAAGGTAAAAAGCTCTTTGTCTTCCAAACTACCCGTAAGATAGTCATTTGGACTTATTTTCCCAACACCGGCAGGTGTTCCAGTAAAAATAATGTCTCCTTTTTTCAACATAAAGAACGTTGAAACATAAGCAATTATTTCATCTATCTTCCAAAGCATAAAACTAGTATTGCCTTCTTGAACGATCTCGTCGTTCTTTAACAACTTAAAATTAAGGTTATTAATGTCTTTAAAATCAGTTTTTGGAAGCCACTCTCCTATCACGGCAGCACCATCAAATCCTTTAGCTTTTTCCCAAGGAAGCCCCTTTTCTTTTAATTTTGACTGTAAATCTCTTGCCGTAAAATCTATACCTAAACCTATTTCATCATAATAGGTAGGTGCAAATTCTTTACTAATATGCTTACCAACTTTTTTGATTTTTACCAAAACCTCCACTTCATAATGCACATCATTTGAAAACTCTGGAATATAAAAATCTTGCTGTTTTGGCAATACTGACGAATCTGGCTTTATAAAAACTACAGGCTCTTCTGGTCTTTCGTTCTTAAGCTCATCGATATGTGCAGTATAATTTCTGCCGATACATATAATCTTCATATTACCTTATTTTTTCTTTGATAACTTAAGACTGATTGCTGGTATTAAATTTTCATTATTACCTGGCGCCTTTATAGCAAAATCTGTCCATTCGCCCATACCATAAACCATCGTCTTAAAATTTTGATTCTTTTGATATACAGCGGCGAAGGTAGGTGCGAACCGGTCTTCTACAACGTTCTTATTTGTAATGGCATGCTTAAAAGTGTTTGTATACCAATTATAAGGTAAGAAAATCCACTCTAACCCTATATAAACACCCTCATCTGGCATTCTAATGCCCATACTAGAAAGATCTATAGATACGTAATCTTCGTTTTTAGAACTCTCTAAAACGATACTCTTACGCATTAAATCATGATTAGGTTTTTTGGTTTTCTTATCTACATCATATATTCGAAGTCTGAATTTTGACGAAGCTCTTTTGAACTTGCTATTCTGCTGCACATGAATAGTTATTTTCTCTATATATTTTTTAGCAGCCCCTATATTAGGAAAATACAATGCCAGTACCCAAGGGGTCTCAGCAGAAGAAAATCCGCTTTTAATACTATACGAACTCACAGGATTAAGCACCTGAGAATCTCCTAAACTTTGAAAAACCACGACTTCTTCAAGCTCGAAGGTTTCTTCTTTCATGTATATTTTCTTCTTTTCAGAAATAACCCTGGCAGACATTATAGTGTCTTTAAAGCCTAATGCTGAAATATGCACATCGCGCTCTAAATATGATTCAGGTACATCTATATAGAAATATCCTTCTTCATCACTTGACGTACCTTTTAAAGTTTTTAGAAAACTTATGTTGGCATATGGTACTGCAGTTTTTGTTTTATCATCATATACATGACCTTCGACTAGAACTTCTTGGGCATGACCTACACCCATTAGCAAAAGAAATACTACTAAAAAAATGCGCATTTTTAACCTAATTTATTATTGAGTTTGCTCAGTTTTATTTGAGTAAGAATCTTTTTAGTGTACAATGGAAAATCAGCGTTTAGCATCCAACCAAAATACCCTGGTTCTTTTTCTAAAACAGCATGTACTTTTTTGCCCTTATGCTTACCAAAAGAGAAAACTTCTTCCCCTTCCTCATCCATAGCTATAAAGCCAGCAAAATCTACAGATTGCTTTCTTCTAGAGAATTCAGATAGTTTTTTGATATTATTTTCAAGATCAGGATACCTATCTAATTGAGACAGCAAAACTTCGTAAGTTGCATTGGTATCTGCCGCCGCACTATGTGCATCTAAAAGATCTTTATCGCAATAGAATTTATATGCAGCTTCTAACGTACGTTTTTCCATCTTATGAAAAATGGTCTGTACATCTACAGATACCGTATTTTTCATATCAAAATCTATATCTGAGCGTAATAATTCTTCTGCTAACAAGGGAATATCAAATCGGTCAGAATTGAATCCGCCCAAATCACTATCCTTTATAATCTTATAAATTTCTTTTGAAAGTTCTTTGAAAGTCGGTTCATTGGCAACCTTTTCATTAGTAATACCATGAACGGCAATTACCTCTTCTGGTATCACCATTTCAGGATTAACCAACCATGTTTTACTCTCTTTATTACCGTTAGGGTAAACTTTTAATATCGCTATTTCTACAATACGATCTTTTGCTACATTGATCCCAGTTGTCTCTAAATCAAAGAAACAAATAGGTCTGGTAAGCTTTAATTCCATAAGTGTTCAACTTTTTACAAAGATACCCTTTCGTTTTTTAGACACATAAAATTACCCTTGATAATTTTTTACCGTGAAATACAAAAACTAAAAGACCTTCATAAACCTTAACACAACTAGCATACCAATTCAGCATTAACACACCTTCTAAACTTCTAGAAAACAATATAATGCATAAAAAAAGTCCAACAATACAGAGCGTATTATTGGACTTTTAAATATTTGAATTTTAAAAATCTAAACTTCTCTGTTAACGTCCCAACCTTCTAGATAGTCTGCAACGGCTTTCGCAAACATACTACCTAACGCACCATTTACAACCCTATGGTCATAACTGTGAGATAAGTACATTTTACTACGAATAGCGATCACATCACCTTCTGATGTTTCAATTACCGAAGGAATCTTTCTAATTGCACCAAGTGCCAAAATACCTACTTGTGGCTGATTGATTATTGGGGTTCCAAATACACTACCAAAGGTACCTACATTGGTTACCGTATATGTACCACCTTGTACCTCGTCTGGTTTTAAGGCATTGTTTCTAGAACGATTTGCCAAGTCATTTACAACCTTAGCTATACCCGTAAGGTTCAACTGGTCTGCATTCTTTATAACTGGAACTATTAGATTACCATCTGGCAAAGCTGCAGCCATACCTATATTAATATTCTTCTTTTTTATAACCGTATCGCCTTCTAAAGAAATATTCATCATCGGATATTTCTTTAGCGCCTTTGCAACCGCCTCCATAAAAATTGGTGTGAATGTAAATTTCTCACCTTCACTTTTAAAGAATGCATCTTTTATCTTATTACGCCAAGTAACAATATTGGTGACATCGACTTCTATAAAACTTTGAACGTGCGCAGATGTCGAAATACTATCGTTCATATGCTTGGCAATCAACTTGCCCATTCTCGTCATTGGTATTACCTCATCGCCACGAGAAACCTGCATTTTAGGTTTTTCAGGTGCCGGTGTATTTGCTTTAGAAACTGGCGGTGCAGAATTTACAGCTACCGAAGGTTCTGGTGTAGCCACTTTTACTGGAGCTGCAACTGGTTGTGGCGCTTCTACCTTGTCTTGAACTACTACTCTTTCTGGAGCGGCAACTTGCTGAGCAGGCTTACTAGCTCCGGTTTTAACGTAACTTAAAATATCATCTTTAGTTACTCTACCATCTTTTCCTGTACCTGATATGGTTTCAAGCACATCAAAAGAAATACCTTCTTCTTTTGCTATATTTTTAACTAATGGAGAATAGAAACGATCAGAGCTTCCATTTAAATGAACGGTTGAAGTTTCTGCTCTTGCATGTGTTACAGCTGATTCTGCTACAGCAACCATTTCTTCAAGTACCGGTTCTGGTTCCTCAACTACTTTAGATGTATTTGAAACATCACTTACATCTACATCAGCACCAACCTGAATAATTGCTACTGTTTGCCCTACTCTGACAATATCATCTACATCAAAGCATTTTTCAATTAAAACGCCATCAACCTCACTCGGCACTTCACTATCAACCTTATCTGTAGCAATTTCAAAAATGGCTTCGTCCATTTCAATCGTATCACCTACCTCTTTTAACCATGACGTTAATGTTGCTTCTGCAACACTCTCTCCCATACGTGGTAGTTTCAATTCAAATTTTGACATATCGATAATTTAAAGCTTGTTTTGTTTATATTTTTTGCAAAAATAATAAAATAAATACCTTTTTATTGACATTTACATGAAATTCAAGAACTAATCTTGTCTCAAAGAGCCTTCAAACGGTACTCTATTCAAAATACTTCTTCCTAAAGTAACCTCATCTGCATATTCCAATTCATCACCAACGGCAATTCCTCTGGCTATTGTAGAGGTTTTTACATCCAAACCTTCTATCTGTCTGAAGATATAAAAATTGGTCGTATCCCCTTCCATGGTAGAACTCAACGCAAAAATCAACTCCTTTATTACGCCTTTTCTCACTTTATCTACTAAGGTTCCTATTTTCAAATTCTGCGGACCAATACCTTCCATCGGCGATATTTTACCACCAAGAACATGGTACTTGCCTCTAAATTGACCCGTATTTTCAATAGCCATAACATCTCTAATATCTTCAACAACGCAAACCAATGCACTATCTCTCTTGGGGTTGGCACATATTTCGCACATTGTAGTATCTGAAATATTATGGCAATTTTCACAAAACTGTATTTTACCTCTTAAATCTACCAGAGACGTAGAAAGATTTTCTGTACGTTGTTCTGGCTGCTTTAATAAATGTAATACCAAACGTAATGCAGTTCGCTTACCAATACCTGGTAATTGCGAAACTTCATACACTGCGTTTTCTAATAATTTTGACGAAAAATCCATAGGCTAATATGGGTATAAATTTACGATTAAACTTGAAATGCTAATCGTATAGTTTTCATAAAATTTAACTAAACATTATATGCTGACGAATTGAATTAAATTTTATTTCATCGAATTACACCTTTATACTATTATTTTAAACTTTTGCATCTCATCTCTTTGCCAAACGTCATTTAACTTTTTGTAATTTGCCGCAAAATTTTAATCCATGAACGCCTCCCATATTTTACTATTGATTTCGGGTTACTTTGTTTTACTACTGATTATCTCTTATTTCACCGGTAAAAACGATTCTAACGAAGACTTCTTTAAGGCTGGTAAGCAGTCGCCTTGGTATTTGGTTGCATTTGGTATGGTGGGCGCCTCTTTATCTGGAGTAACCTTCATTTCTGTACCCGGCTGGGTAAAGGCTTCTGAATTCAGCTATATGCAGGTTGTTTTTGGGTACTTTCTAGGGTATATGGTTACTGCATTTGTACTTCTTCCTATTTATTACAAACAAAATGTCACCTCTATTTATCAGTATTTAGATGATCGATTTGGCTTTGTAAGTTATAAAGTGGGCGCTATTTCATTTTTTATCTCAAGAGTTCTTGGTGCTGCATTTCGTTTATTTCTAGTAGCTATTGTTCTGCAACAATTTGTGTTCGATGCTTGGAACGTTCCTTTTGAAATCACCGTTATTCTGTCCATTTTACTTATTTGGATTTATACTTTTAAAGGCGGAATAAAAACAATTGTTTGGACCGACACCTTGCAAACCCTATTCATGCTAGTATCTGTCGGACTATCTATTTATTTTATATTGGAAAAGATGGACTGGACTTTCATGGAGTTTCTAAACTCACCTGAATTAGGTCAGTACAGCAAAACCTTTTTTACTGACGATCTTTCTTCTAAAAACCATTTGGTAAAATCTTTTTTAGGCGGAATGTTCATTACTATTTGCATGACGGGACTTGATCAAGATATGATGCAAAAAAACCTGACATGTAGAAATTTAGGTGAAGCACAAAAAAATATGGTCAGCTTCAGTATTGTACTAGTGGTAGTTACTTTCGTTTTCATGCTTCTTGGTGCTTTGCTATTTATTTATGCAGACGCACATAATATAGCACTACCACTTATGGACGGATCACCGAAGTCTGACCTATTGTTTCCAGAGATAGCATTAAACAGCGGCTTAGGTATAACAGTTGCGGTTACTTTTATGCTCGGTTTAATCGCCGCCGCTTACAGTAGCGCAGACAGTGCACTTACATCATTAACAACATCATTTTGTATAGATTTTCTTAATACCGAGAAGAAATCTGAACATGTAGCAAAAAAGACCCGTAGAATTACACACATTGGTATGAGCGTTCTGTTAATTCTAGTGGTTATCTCTTTTAAATATATATTGGATAAAAATGTAATTGACGGATTATTAAGCGTAGCATCATATACCTACGGACCGTTGCTAGGATTATTCTCTTTCGGAATCTTTACAAAACATCAAGTAAAAGACAAATATGTATGGATTGTTGCGCTAGTTTGTGTGTCGATAATTCTCATTTTAGCGAAGTTGCCTAGTGACTATTTTGGTGGTTATATCTTCGGATATGAACTTTTACCGTTGAATGGTCTGCTAACCTTTGTAGGATTATGGCTCATTCGTAAAAAAAATACCAATGCAGATATTAACGGTATTACTTAATATTGGCCCGTACTTAAAAGCACTAAAGTACAAGCAACATCAACCTCTATTCCACTATTTTCCAATAGTTTATAGAATTCAGGGTTTTCCGTTCCAGGATTAAAAATTACCCTTTTTGGAGCCAAAGAAATTATGCTATCATAATATTCTTCTTGTCTTTTTGGATTTATATATAGGGTAATTGTATGAATATCACTAATTTTGTCTAAATTATTGCTGATATTGACTTTTGAAACCTCACCTTCTCTTAATCCATAAGCTAAGGTTTCAACCCCCGAATCAACCAGTCTATGTATCGCTAAATTGCTATATCGATTTGGTTTTAAGGAGGCTCCGAATACTAGGGTCTTTTTCATGATAATAAAATGTTAAAAATTATATAAACTGTAACTAATTGGACAATATTTCGTCTATTAGTAAAGTTAGATACTCTGCGAGTATAAAAATATTGTTGGTAACGCTATATGTTTATAGTTAATGGTTAGTGTTTAGTATAGCCTATCAGCATTTGAAGCCCGGCTTCCAATTCATTTTGGAATGTTCGGGTTTCTTCTTTTTAAAGCTTTTCTAAACTTACTATATACTCTAAATTATATTGAAAATGAGATAATTACCTATATCCAGTAACAATAGAACCTTAATTGCGTCTATTACTTTATATAGGGATATTTAATAAAGAAGATTGGTTGGTTTTTTCTTATTGAGCAAAACTATATAGCACCCATAGCCAAAACTATGGGTGCTTTATTTTACCATCTAATGATGACACTGCCCCAGGTAAAACCACTACCAAATGCAGCTAAAACTACTAAGTCTCCACTTTTCACTTTACCTTCTTCCCATGCCTCTGTAAGCGCTATCGGAATAGATGCAGCTGTAGTGTTACCATATTTCATAATATTATTAAAAACCTGGTCATCACTTAATTGAAATTTCTTTTGAATAAATTGAGATATTCTCAAATTAGCTTGATGCGGCACCAATAAATCAATATCGGTGGCATTCAATTTATTTTTCTCTAATCCTTCTACAATAACCTCACTGAAACGAACAACTGCATTTTTAAATACAAATTGACCGTTCATATGCGGATAGTAAGATTCGTCGTTAGGATCGTTATCTTCAATGATATCGGTTACCCATCTATTACCCATACCAGGTGCAATCAAAGAAAGTTCTTCTGCATGCTGACCTTCTGAATGTAAATGAGTCGATAATATACCTTTAGTGTTATCTTCTTCTCTGGTCAAAACTGCCGCACCGGCACCATCACCAAAAATTACAGAAACTCCCCTACCTCGTGTGGTCATGTCTAAACCATGAGAGTGAAGTTCTGAACCTATAACAAGTACATTTTTGTACATACCTGTTTTAATATACTGATCTGCAATAGAGATAGCATACACAAAACCAGAACATTGGTTACGTACATCTAACGCACCAACGGTTTTAATACCTAAATCTCTTTGAACCAATACTCCAGGACCAGGGAAATAATAATCGGGACTCAAAGTAGCAAAAACGATAAAATCAATATCGTCTTTATCAATACCGGCTCTTTCAATTGCAATTTTTGCAGCTTTTACACCCATAGTTGTGGTGGTGTCGCCATCACCCTTAACTACATGTCTTCTTTCTTTTATACCGGTACGCTCTTGGATCCAGGCATCATTCGTTTCCATCAACTTTGACAAATCATCGTTTGTCACTACGTTATCAGGCACATAATGACCTAAGCCAATTATTTTTGAATTATACATAGTAATATTTTAATCCTGATAAAGCTCAGGTAGAATTAGTGTTGCAATATAAACAACTATTAAGAATTCTATTTGAAAATATAACAATCATCTATTATTAAGAATGAGTGTAAAATTAGTTACTCAAATATTTCTTGTAATCGTTTACTTTAATATTTGCCTTTAAATCATGAAGAAGATTGTAAAGACCAAAGAAGGTACGGTTCATATACAAAAAGTGCTTTGAACCTCTATTACCGTTCATTTTTCTTATTTGCTTATCAGAAGAAAATTGTTCTCCTAATGCCGCAATTTCACTCCAAAATACCTCATCGCCAAAATCAAAATCTTCATTATGAAATGGTGATGTAAATAAACTTAGTAATTGATGAAATATCGATTTGAAAAATAATATTTCTTCTGGTGTATCTGTAGTCATCAATATTTCAAGCTCGTATAACTTTTCGGTAAACTTCTCATCATTTGAAATCACCTCTGGTCTTGCCAATTCAAAATACGGTACATAAAAGGAATCTGGCACTTCTTTAATACAGCCAAAATCAATAGCAATAAGCTCTTCATTATCATTTACCAAGAAATTGCCTGGGTGTGGATCAGCATGTACTTTTCGTAGACCGTGAATTTGAAACATGTAGAAATCCCACAAGGCTTGACCTAATTTATCGCCAGTAGCTTGAGAGAAACCTGCTTTTGTAAACTCACTTAAGTGTTTACCTGTCATCCAATCCATCGTAATAATACGGGCACTTGATAATTCAGTGTAATACTTTGGAAAATTGATATTTGTTATTACCGAACATGCTTCGGTAATCTCTTTACTTTGTGCTACTTCTAGAATATAATCTGTCTCTTCAACCAGCTTATTTTCAACTTCCTTAAAATATTTATCTGAATCTTTACCTTTAAGATTGAACATACGAATAGCAATAGGCTTCACAATCGCCAAATCGCTACTTATACTTTGCGCTACACCTGGGTACTGAATTTTTACCGCTAAGCTTTTACCATCTTTAGTAGCTTTATGTACCTGCCCAATACTAGCCGCGTTTATAGAATCTTTATCAAAAGTGTCAAAAACCTCTTCTGGGTATTTGTCTAAATACTTTTTAAATGTTTTTCGAACCAGTGGCGCAGATAATGGGGGAACTGAAAATTGAGATAATGAAAACTTCTCTACATACGCATTTGGCAGTAGATTTTTTTCCATACTTAACATCTGGGCAACTTTAAGCGCACTACCCTTTAAAGATTTTAAGCCGTCATATATATCTGCGGCATTATCTTCGTTCAATTCGTCTTTAGTCGTGTCTGGATTGATAATTTTCTTGCCCAAATACTTGGCATAGTTACCACCAATCTTAGCTCCGGTTTTCACCAGCTTGCTTGCTCGCTCTATTTTTCCGGTAGGTATTTTATCAAGTGTTTTCAAATCGTAGGGGTTAGATTAGGCAAAGGTTTCTTTGTACAGAAATTTCCCGAAGTCTAGAATATTCTCTAGTGGTGTGTTATCGAACACATCGAAAATAGTGTTCACAGATTTTTCAATAGCTACATCTGTTTTTTCGAAAGCCGCTGAATCATCTGATTTCCAAAAATTCATTAAAAACATAGTTTGTAACCATGCCCCTTCTGAAAACAATTGCGGATTGTGTTTCGTAATTTTTGAACTCTTATCTGCATTACCATCTGCAATCAAGCCTTTAGAAAACTCCTTAATGTTTTTTCTAAGTCCTTTTAACTGCTCCAAATTTTTAAACGGACCAGAAGCACTATCCATAATAAATAAGATATAGCTTCTATTCAATGTTAACACTTCGAAGAAGGTATAGAAAAACGTAAGCATCTTATCTCTATTCGTAAATTCTTGATACTCTTTGTTTTTCTCTATTACACTAACCGTGTTCATATAAAAAGTATCCCAAATGCCTTTCTTAATGGCATCTATAGAACCAAAATGAAGATAAAAATCTGATTCTTCAATAGCGTTTACTTTACAAAACTTATAAACTGTTTTAGGCACTTGCTCGTTTTCTAAAACGTAGTCCATAAACATTGTTACAATCGTCTCTTTTGTTACTTTTTTAGCTTTTGTGGCCATATCGAATTATTTTTATATAAGGTACGATGCAGATTTTATAGTTAGCCGTTTTCATAAAACATTAGCTTTTATTTAGCAAAAACGTGCTATTTTTTAATAGCACGTTTTCAAAACAACCTAACCAATAAATAATCAACATGTGATTATGCTTAAAATTCTTTCTCATAGCACTTTTTCATAATCACACTACAAATATACATTATGTTTAACTTTTTTCAATATTTCATAAACAAAAATATATGTTAAACTTTTAAAGGCAGTAAACTGTCAGTTTGTCACAATAAGCTATTGTGGTATTTTTTTTGACCAATAGCATCGAACAATCATTATTAATAATGGCCGCACTAACTGTGGCATAAAAAATATAAAAATGGCAACAGGTAAAATTAATGTGTCCGTAGACAACATTTTTCCACTGATCAAGAAGTTCTTGTACAGTGATCACGAAATTTTTCTAAGAGAGTTGATTTCGAATGCAACCGATGCAACCTTAAAAATGAAGCACTTGACCACTATTGGCGAGGCTAAGGTTGAATATGGTAACCCTATTATAGAGGTTAAAGTTGATAAAGAAGGTAAGAAGCTGCATATCATTGACCAAGGTCTTGGTATGACAGAAGAAGAAGTTAAGAAGTATATTAACGAAGTAGCATTTTCTGGCGCTGAAGAGTTCTTGAACAAATATGAAGACTCTGCTAAAGATTCAGGTATCATAGGTCATTTCGGACTTGGGTTCTATTCTGCGTTTATGGTTGCCCATAAAGTAGAGATCATTACCAAGAGTTATAAAGATGAACCTGCAGTACAATGGTCTTGCGATGGTTCGCCTGAATTTATAATGGAACCAGCTGAAAAAGAAACTCGTGGTACAGAAATCATTCTTCATATTGCAGATGATTCTACCGAGTTTTTAGAAGATGGTAAAATAAACGAGCTTTTAAGTAAGTATAATAAGTTTATGCCTATTCCGATCAAATTCGGAATGAGGACTGAAACCTTACCAAAACCTGAAGGCGCAAAAGAAGAAGATCCTGCACCAACGAAAGAGGTTGATAATATCATTAACAACCCTAACCCAGCGTGGACAAAACAACCTACGGATTTAAAGCCAGAAGACTATAAGAGTTTTTACAGAGAGCTTTACCCAATGCAGTTCGAAGAGCCTTTATTCCATATTCATTTAAATGTAGATTATCCTTTTAACCTTACTGGTATTCTATATTTCCCAAAACTGTCTAACGATTTAAATCAGCAGAAAGATAAAATTCAGTTGTACCAAAATCAGGTATTCGTAACTGATAATGTTGAAGGTATTGTACCAGAATTCTTGACCATGTTACGTGGTGTTATCGATTCTCCAGATATTCCTTTAAACGTATCTCGTTCATATTTACAGGCTGATGGTGCCGTTAAGAAAATCTCTTCTTATATCACTAGAAAAGTAGCTGATAAGATGAGCTCACTGTTCAAAAATGATCGCGCCGAGTTTGAAGCAAAATGGAACGATATTAAAATCGTTATTGAATACGGAATGCTTTCTGAAGATAAGTTCTTTGACAAAGCAGATAAGTTTGCCCTTTACCCAACAGTAGATGGTTCTTACTTTACGTTTGAAGAACTACAAGAGAAAATAAAAGATACGCAAACAGATAAAGACGGAAAAACAGTTATTCTTTACGCATCTGACAAAGAAGCACAACACAGTTATATTGAAACTGCGAAGGCTAAAGGTTATGAAGTATTGTTATTAGATTCGCCAATTATCGGTCACTTAATGCAGAAGCTAGAAAGTTCTAAAGAGAATATTTCTTTTGCTCGTGTAGATGCTGACCATATTGACAAACTAATCCAGAAAGAAGAAACTCAAATCTCTAAATTATCTGAAGAAGAAAAAGAGACTTTGAAGAAAGAATTGGAAGAAGCTATTACAGATAAAAGCTTTACGGTTCAATTAGAAGCTATGGATAGCGATTCTTCTCCGTTCACGATTACTGAGCCTGAGTTTATGCGTCGTATGAAAGAAATGCAACAAACCGGCGGTGGCGGCGGTATGTTCGGTATGGGTTCTATGCCAGACATGTACAACTTGATTGTAAATACAAATCACCCATTGGTTAGTGAGTTTTTAAATACAAAGACAGCGAAGAAAAAAGAGCGATTGATCAATCAATCACTTGACTTGGCAAAGTTATCTAAAGGCTTACTTAAAGGTAAAGCTTTAACCGAGTTTATTAAACGTAGCTACGAGATGGTGAAGTAATTTCCATTTCTTATAATTTTGAAAAAGCCACTACAAAAAATGTAGTGGCTTTTTTTTGTTAAATGTTATTATCTTTCAACCGAGAAACCATTGACCAAATGAAGAACGACTACCGTAGTAATAAATTTAAAAAACTACTGGATAACCTGCAGCAAGAAAGTTGGCAACTAGAACTTATTATATCTGGGTTTGCCATTTATGGATTAATAGCTGGTTATGATTCTATAGAATTAGAATACTTAAAATCTATTCAAAAAGAGGCAGTTACACCTAGTTTCATGTTGAGTACAATTTTAACTAGTATGCTCATTTTAATAGGTGTTTTATTAACCCACGTTATCATAAGAGGCTTATGGATTGGCGCTATTGGGTTACGATATGTATCTGGAGATATAGAATATAGAAATTTAAACTACTCTGAAAAATTTACATCTTTCTTAAAAAACAAAGTAGGATCGTTTGATCATTATATTTCTAGACTTGAGAATATTTGTAGCACCTTATTTGCCTTAGCTTTCTTAATGATTTTCTATTTGATTTCATTTTTTATGGTCATAGGTGTTTTAGCTGTGACTATAAGTTATCTTGAAATAATCAAATCTACTTCTGAAACGCTTTATGAATTTATAAAAGGGAGTTTCATTTTTATTTACGGATTTAGTATCCTATTATTATTGATTGATTTTCTAGGCGCTGGTATTTTAAAAAAGTACAAATGGACATCAATAATATACTATCCCATTTATAAGGTATTTAGCTACATTACACTTTCGTTTTTATACAGACCCTTAGTATATAATTTCTTAGATCAAAAAAAAGCACGGTGGATCGGTATTTTAATGGTGCCCACTTATTTTATTGTTTCATTTTTTTCTTCCGGTTTTGGTACGTTACGATCCAACTATCTTGACCATGACCAAAATACTTCGCAACAGTTTACAGGTAAAGAAAACTATGAAGACCAATTATTAGAAGATACAGATATGGTGAATTTTGCCTCAATACCTTCTAAAATTATAGAAAAATCTTATTTACCCATATTTATAAGCTACACTAATTATATGGAAGATGCTGTTTTTAAAAATGATTCTACTCTTTTACCCGAAGAAGATGAAAGGGGCTTTGGCTTTCATTTATCTAATATGCAGTCAGCCTCAGGTTTAGTTAATTTTCACGTTACACCAGTAGACAATCTTGAAATTCAATCTAAATATTTGAAAATATTCGATTCTATTTTTGAACTTCAAATAGACTCAAAAAAACAAATCAATCATTTTAATTTAACTAAAAACAAACAAGAACAGTTTGGTTTTGAAACCATATTAGATATAAATGAATTACCAAGAGGAAAACATTTTTTAAGGATACTTGGTCCCGACGAGAAGGAGAAAGGAGTTTTTGAGAGAGATACCCTAATCACTATACCCTTCTGGTATTTTCCTTTGAATAGCTCACATCAAAATAAAAATGAAATTCTAATAGATTCTACATCATTAAATTAAACCAATCTTCCTTTCAAAAAAAATCCAAAAGCCACTACATTTTTTGTAGTGGCTTTTTTGTTAAATGTTGTTATCTTTCAGCATAGAAACTAAGAATTAAATGAGCACTAACTACCGAAGCGTCAATTTCAAAAAGCTACTTGATAAATTACAACAAGAAAGTTGGCAATTAGAATTGATTATTTCAGGTTTTGCTATTTATGGATTATTTGCTGCAAATGAACCTTTAGAATTAAAAGCCGCAGCAAGCTCTGTTACAGAATCGGATCAATTTGGAATAATATGGGCCATTATTCTTATATGCTGTCAAATATTTACTTTCAACTTGGTCGTACATGTACTATTAAGAGGGCTATGGATAGGCGCAATAGGCTTAAGGTATGTATCTGGGGATATCAATTATCAAACTCTTAATTATTCTGAAAAATTCACATCTTACTTAAAGAGAAAAGTTGGCTCTTTTGATCAATATATAGCCAACCTCGAAACCTATTGTAGTATCATTTTTGCAGCTTCATTTTTAATGATTTTTTATGTTATCGGATTCTTTACCGTAACATTTAGTTTTGTTTTAATTACTCAAAGTTTCGAACTTCTTACTTTTCTTCCAAAATGGGCGATACGAACCCTAATTATAGCACTAGTAATACCTTTTGTCTTGTCATCGTTAGTAGTTTTTATTGACTTTTTAGGTCAAGGATTTTTGAAAAAGAAAAAATGGACGTCAACAATATATTTTCCTATTTACTGGGTATTCAGCAAACTAACGTTATCCTTTTTATATCGACCTTTAGCATATAATTTTTTAGATAACAAATTAGGCAAACGCTTAAGTTTTATAATACTCCCTGTATATCTTATAATCGTTACTGTTTCTTCGTTACAATATCGAAATTCGAATTATGTGAATTCTACAAATGATTCTTCTGAATTTCAGATATTAAGTGAGCACTATGATAATTTATCAATCGAAGAAGGGAAATTTATCAACGCAGCCTCAATACCTTCAAAAATTATTGAAACTAAGTACCTACCTCTTTTCTTAATATATAATGAAGAAATAGAAGATTATATATTTGATAAAAACAACACCCTAAAACCCAAAGAAGACCAAAGAGGTTTTCAATCTTCATTAACCATTGATTTTAAAAGAGGCTTAAATGATGCTGCTGGAATAAAAGATTCATTAAATTTAAAAGAATATCTTAAAACAGTAAATGAAATCTACACTATTAAAATAGATTCAAATCAATACCAAAGTGATTTTATAATAAGCTCAAATACTAAAGAAAGATTAGGCTTTGAAACCTATTTAAATATTAAAAAGTTAGATGAGGGAAAACACTTTTTGACCATAACAGGCCTTACTAAAGAGAATCCAATGAACCCAAAATCTAAGACCATTGAGAAAGTTTTAGTTACCATCCCCTTCTGGTATTTCCCAGAAAACAGAGAACCATCAAATATTCAAAACACAAGCATTCAACTAGATTCTATAACCTCGAATTGAGAAATACGCAAACCATCGATGAAATAGGAATTTGACAATTATCAGCTTTAATAAATAGGTATTAAACAGTTTTAATACTCGATTTCATAATAGTTGCTTAAAGTTTAGATAAACCTTTTACTAGAAATACTTGTGCTTTTTTTATCTTCACCATATGAAGGTGATTTCAACAAACATAGGTGACGCAGTATCTTTTGAATGGAACGGCGCAACAGAACAAACCGGTATCTTTAAATACCCAACTTCTAAAAGTTTATTTCTTACTAAAAATGATGTCAAAAATGACACTGTTATAGATCGTGTGCACCATGGTGGCACCAACAAAGCCTGTTATCTTTTCTCTGCCGATTACTATAATTATTGGAAAAACCTTTACCCAAATTTAGAATGGGACTGGGGAATGTTCGGTGAAAACCTTACCGTAGAAGGTCTAGATGAATCTAAAATTCGTGTCGGCGATATTTATAAACTGGGTAAAGCTCTTGTGCAAGTTTCTCAGCCACGCGAGCCTTGCTATAAACTAGGCATTCGCTTTGGTACACAAAAAATACTTAAAGAATTTATTATCCATAATCACCCAGGTACCTACGTAAAAATACTAGAAGAAGGTCTTGTATCTGCTGGTGATGAAATGATATTAGTTGAGCAATCTGAAAATACATTTACGGCTCAACAATTTTATGAATTGATGTTCGCAAAAGAAAAATCTAAAGATTTGCTTGAACTGTTCATGACCAACGAAGCTGTACCGCAATACAAAAAGGACAGATTCAAGAAATACCTATCTTAATTATAATACTCAATTTAATGAAAAAGCTAATTATACTTCTTGCCCTAACTGCTGGGCTGCATACTCAGGCTCAACTAACGACGAACGCAGAGATTTCAACAAACCCAACTATTCACAATATTGGTTTCATCACACTATTGGCGCATTATTATGATGACGGATTAAAACTGAATCCGTTAAATGCCACTTCTCAAGGTGATAATAGATACAATGATACCTTGCCAAATTTTCTATCTGATAGTTACAAGAAAGAACTGGTCAACTACTACCAAACCTATTTAGAAAAAGCAGAGAAATTTGACAATGCACAACTTTCTGAAAGTGAGCTCATGTCTAAAGCTATTTTAAAATGGGAATGCGAAGTCAATTTAGAGGGACTAGCTTTTGAGCAGTACACGCCGATAGATCAAATGTGGTCGACGAATTTAATGATGGGGCAGTTAGCTGGTGGCACTAGTGCACAACCTTTTAAGACTACTGATGATTATATAAACTGGAGCAAACGTTTAGAAGATTATGAAGTGTGGTTACACTCCGCTAAATCTAAAATGGAAGCGGGTATTAAGGCTAAAAATGTATTACCGAAATCTCTAATCAAAAAGGTATTACCGCAACTGGCAAGTGTTGCTAACACCGAACTTGAAGAAAACTTATTCTATACTCCTACTAAAAACTTTCCAGCTGATTTTTCTGATGCTGATAAGCAAAGATTAACTGAAGTTTATACAGCTGTTATTACCAATAAAATTATTCCGGCATATAAAGAATTGCATGATTTTATGGCTACCGAATATTTAAATGCGGGTAGAGAAACTAGCGGCATACAGGGCGTACCAGATGGCGATGCGTACTATGCTCATCAAATTAAGTTGTATACGACAACAAATATGACGGCTGCAGAGATCCATGAAATAGGATTAAAAGAAGTGGCTAGAATTAGTGCTGAAATGGAAGCTGTTAAAAAACAGGTCGGATTCAAAGGTGACTTAAAAGCATTCTTCACAGAAGTACGTAACAAAAAAGAATTGATGCCTTTTAAAGATCCACAAGAGGTAGTCGATAATTTCAACGCTATTCATAAAAAAATGATGCCTAAGGTAAATGCATTATTCAGCAAACAACCTAAAACACCTTTTGAGGTAAGACGTACAGAGGCTTTTAGAGAAGCATCTGCTAGTGCAGAATATAACCCTGGTTCTTTAGATGGTACCAGACCTGGTATATTTTATGTTCCCATACCAGATGTAAATTCTTATAATACGTATTCTGATGAAGATTTATTCTTGCATGAAGCAATACCTGGTCACCATTTTCAAGTTTCGCTTACTCAAGAAAATGAAGATTTACCACAATTTAGAAAGACACTTTGGTATAGCGCCTATGGTGAAGGTTGGGCCTTGTATACCGAATCTTTAGGTAAAGAATTAGGCCTATACACGGATCCTTATCAATATTTCGGTATGCTGGGAGCTGAAATGCACCGTGCCGTTCGTTTGGTGGTAGACACCGGTTTACATTCAAAAGGATGGTCTAGAGAGAAAGCTATTCAGTATTCTTTAGATAATGAAGCAGAGTCTGAAGCTGGTATTACTGCGGAAATTGAAAGATATATGGCTAACCCAGGTCAGGCATTATCCTATAAAATTGGTCAACTGAAAATCATGGAACTTCGTGCTAAAGCTGAAGCTAGTCTAGGTAAAGATTTTGATATTAAAGTTTTTCACGAAAAGGTGCTAGAACTTGGTTGTGTACCATTAGCGTTACTTGAAGAACAAATAATGAATTGGATCAACGCGAACACAAAAGCGTAACTACATAAAAAATATTTATGACAAATGCTTGGCACTTATATCTAATGGGCGCAATCTACATTTTTGCGGGCATTATGCATTTTATTAAACCTAAGGTATATCTTAGAATTATGCCAAGGTATTTACCTTTTCATAAACCGCTTGTTTTACTAAGTGGTGTGGCAGAAATTTTATTGGGTTTCGGTTTATTTTTTGAACCTACAAGAGCAATTGCTGTTTATGGTATTATAGCCATGCTTGCGGTATTCTTATTAGTACACTTTTATATGTTGTCTAGCGAAAAGGCAAGTGCAGGTTTTCCGAAATGGTTATTACTATTAAGGTTGCCAATACAATTTGCATTAATGTACTGGGCTTTCATGTATTTGAAAGTATAGAAAACAAAAAAGGGGACGCTCCCGTCCCCTTCTTAAAATCAACTTAAATCAACTTAATTAACAACAAACTCTTCAGTATATGTTTTACCAGCAGACTTCACGGTTACCGTGTACGTTCCTGGAAAAGCATCTGTGAAATTGAATGCTTTCTCAACAATCAACTCATCTGCTACTTCTTGTGTAAATACTGTTCTACTTTCTGTATCGTAAATCTTGATAGACAAATCTGCTCTATCTAAGTTTAAATAGTTCATGAAGATCATATTATCAGTCTTTCTAAAGAAAGGCTTGATCTCTTCATCAGACTCTACGATTTTCACATTATCGTTATCTAAAACGATTGTATATGAATATGCTGTCATATTATCATCGGCAGATAAGAAGTATACTCCGTCTACCAAATCTTTAAGATTTAATTTCTTGCTAAACTGACCTTCGGTCATTTTTTCTGAATAAATAACATTTAAATCAGAATCCATTAACTTAACCTGTACACCATTAATAGATGCATCCATTGTCAAAACCACACTCTTGGCTTTACCTGCAGATAATAGGTTTAATTTCGGCTCTCTTGCCATGCCTGCTACTGTAGCTAACATAAAGGCAACAACTGTTGTGAATTTTACTAGGTTTTTCATAATAAATTATTTTAAGGGTTAATGATAATTTACTCTGCAAACATACAGCCGTTATAAAGCGCTCACTACATCATATTTTCCCAATTTATGTGCTATTTTAACCACCTTACATATTCACTCTTACCCTTTGGTTAAAATTCCACATATTTTGGTTAATTTTGCAAAGAACATACAAAATAGGATGTTTAATTTTATAGTATAAACCCAAAATAACATGGTAAAGCAAAAACCTACATTTGAAGCCATAAAGCCAGATTTCGGTCATTCTTTTACATATCAGAAGTTTGATGAACATAAGCTGAACAAAAATAATCTTTGGCACTACCACCCAGAACTTGAATTAGTATATGTAAACGGTGGGTCTGGTAAAAGACAAATTGGTAGTCATGTATCTTACTATACAAACGGTGACCTTATATTAATAGGTAGCAACCTACCTCATTGCGGCTTTACAGATGCCCTTACCGGTAATACTAGCGAAACGGTTGTTCAGATGAAGTTAGATTTCTTAGGACCTGATTTCTTTGATCTTCCTGAAATGAAGAAAATAGCGAGCTTGTTTAATAGCGCTAGTGGCGGAATTGCCTTTTCTGGTAAGACAAAACGAAAAATAGGAGACAAAATGGAGGTTTTAGAATATCAGACCGATTTTCAAAGGTTACTTTCTATCCTTAATATATTGAATGAATTAGGAAATTCAGAAGATATGCGATTATTGAATGCGGAAGGATTTTCATTTACTACCGATGTAAAAGATAATGACCGTATTAATATCGTATTCAATCACGTTAAAAATAATTTTAAAGAAGAGCTGACGCTAGAAGAGATATCTTCTATGGTAAGCATGACAATACCTTCTTTCTGTAGGTACTTTAAAAAAATTACAAATAAAACCTACATACAGTTCGTTAACGAGTATCGTTTAGTACATGCCTCTAAACTTTTGGCAGAAAAACCAATGAGTATTACAGAGGTTTGTTTTGAATGCGGATTCAATAACTTCTCTCACTTTAATAAATCGTTCAAAGCATTTACAGGGCAAAATCCGTCGGAGTACCGTAATGAACTAAAGAATGTTTTGGTGTAAAAGCTATACCTTATATATAGTATCAAAATTTTAAAGCTTCCAGATGGTGTATTCAATTACCATTTTGGAAGCTTTCTTTTTTGCTCTATTCGTTTGAGTTATAAAAAAACGGATACGTGTTCTTTACTATTTATCATCATGTATTATCTTTATACCGCTATGATTAAAGAATTTACAGAAAGAGAATTAGACCGTATTATTGAGATGGCATGGGAAGACCGTACGCCATTTGAAGCCATTACTTTTCAATTTGGTATTAGTGAACAAGAGACTATCGAGGTCATGCGTCGCGAAATGAAACCAAGTAGTTTTAGAATGTGGCGTAAACGTGTTCAAGGTCGCGCCACAAAACATGCTAAATTAAGATCCGATGAAATGGACCGTTTTAGATGTTCTAGACAACGCAACATTAGCGGTAATAAAATATCTAAACGATAATTATTTAAATGCCTCGTTCAATACTGCAGCAAGGCGAACCCCGCCTTTTTGTAATTGATCGGCAGCAGTATCCCACCAGTCATAACTGTATCGGTAACTTAGTTTTTCGCCAGGCTCTACCGATGCGTAAACTTTCTCTGCCAATAAATGAGATTCTTCTACCCAGTCAAGTAAACTACCGCTTTGTAAAAATTTAATTTGCGCTTTAGACATTTCTGGGTATTCAGTAGCGAGCTCTGTAAAACTCATTCCGTTTTCGTTGATCATATTAGAATCCCAAACTCTATGTAAATTGGTGCCACTACCAAACCATTGTAGTTGTATATCATTACCGCCTTTATCCTCTCCTCTACCCACATGCATAGGTTGGTGCAAATCTCCAATTAAATGAACTAGAAATTTTAAATAGAAAGCTTTATCCTCTTTGCTACTCTTTTCGTCTTTTATAATTTCTAAACAGGTATTAACCCCTTGTACCAAATCTCCATATTCGTTCTTCTCAATTTCTGCGTAAGTTTTACCAAAAGGAATATTTACGTAATGCCACGCACTGAATTTGCGATAGGCACGATCAGATTTTATTTCATCGCCAAAATTGGCTACGGCTGCTAAACTTTCTCCGTCTAACAAGCTTTCAATGGCACGTTTTGCCTTTTTACTCAAATGTTGTTCAGCTACTTCACCAACAACTCTATGCCCAGTTTTTGACCAATACATATCATTTGCAAAGGTGAAATTCGTTACCAAAAACAATAAAATAATACAATTCTTCATCACTAAAATTTTATCCAAAAATAGTACAACATATTTTAAGGTATTGTTAAAACTTGGTAAGATTAAATTTATATCTGAACTTGCGTACATGAAGAAGAAGAGGAGAAAATCATCTAAACGAAAATTGAGCATTCGTAAAATAATCGGCTTAGGCATACTAGCTCTTTTTGCGATATTCATCATATTTATTGGTAGTGTTAACATAGGTTTATGGGGTAAAATTCCCTCTAAAAAAGAACTCTCTAATTTTCAATACCAAATGGCTTCTGAAGTTTATTCGGCAGATAGTGTATTGATCGGTAAATATTATTTGTACGACAGGCAACCTGTTGCTTTTACAGATTTTCCAGAAGATTTAATATACGCATTAATTGCTATTGAAGATGAGCGCTTTTACGAACACTCTGGTGTTGACATTAGAAGTTTAATTAGAGTCGGTTTTAAAACAGTTCTTTTGGGCGACAACTCTTCTGGCGGCGGTAGTACGCTTACGCAACAGTTAGCTAAAAATCTCTACCCTAGAAAAGAGCGAAATAAGACCAATATAATAGTCAATAAGGTGAAAGAAATGATCATCGCCAAAAGGCTAGAGAAGATTTTCACGAAAGACGAGATTCTTACCAATTACCTAAATACCGTTTCTTTTGGTGATAACACCTTTGGTATTGAAAGCGCCGCTCTTAAATTTTTCAATTCTAGCACTAAAGATATAACCGCTACCCAAGCCGCTACTTTAGTGGGTATGCTAAAAGCTACTTATGGCTATAACCCAAGAGTATTCCCTGAAAAAAGTTTGGGCAGACGTAATTTGGTATTGCGTGCTATGTATAACAATGATTTTATTACAGAAGAACAGGTCGCAAAATATTCTCAAGAAGGTATTAATCTAGACTATAGAGAATTTGACTACAATGCCGGAATTGCGCCTTACTTCAGAGAAGAGGTTCGTAAAGAAATGCTACGATGGATTGCCGAGCAAAATGATGATACAGATTACAACATCTATACATCGGGATTAAAAATTTATACTACACTAAACTACAAAATGCAAAAATTGGCTGAAGAAGCCATGGTAGCACACATGACCAAACTGCAGCATAGTTTTGAAAAAAGTTATGGATCGAATGCACCTTGGTTAAAGGATAAGAATTTGATGGAAAAAATAGCCAAGCGAACATCTACGTATAAAAAACTACAGAAATCGGGCTTGTCGCATGCGAAAATTATAGATAGCTTATCTAATGACAAACAATCGAGGATTTTTAATTCATGGGACGGCGATAAAGAAATTACTGCCAGTACTATGGATAGTATTCAGCATTATACCAAATTTTTAAACACTGGTTCTCTAGCTGTAGACCCTACTAATGGAGATATTTTGGTATGGATCGGTGGTATTAATTTTGAACAATATAAGTATGATCATATCTCGCAAAGTAAACGCCAAGTTGGTTCTACATTCAAACCCATTGTATACACCTCTGCTGTAGAACAAGGTGTTTCGCCATGTACTTATTTTTCTGCCGAAGAAATTGAATATGATAATCTAAAAGGGTGGTCACCTTCTAATTCAGGCAATAAAGATGAAGCGTACCTCAACTACTCAATGGAAGAAGGTCTAAGTAACTCCATCAATACTATCGCTGTAAAAGTTTTGGAGCAAGCGGGTATTGACAATGTTTTGACAATGGCCAAAGACATGGGTATAGAAGATAAATTACCCAAAGAAGCTTCGATTGCTTTAGGTACTGGTGAAATTAAAATTATTGATTTAGCGCAAGCTTATACCAGTTATGCGAATAATGGCAAGCATATTCAGCCGAATTTAATTAAAGGTATCTCTAATCATAAAGACTCCGTTTTGGTTGAATTTAAGTCCGAATTGAATGAAAAAGCTGCCTTTTCGAAAGAAACTAGTCAAATTATGATCGAAATGATGAAATCTACGGTTAATTCTGGAACGGCTGCTAGACTTCGAAATACATACGGACTCAAAAATGACATTGCGGGTAAAACCGGTACTACCCAAAATAATAAAGATGCTTGGTTTGTTGCCTTGACGCCGAAACTAGTACATATTACTTGGGTAGGTCTTGACCAACATGAAATCGGATTCAGCAATACAAGTATTGGGCAAGGTGCAAATGCCGCTCTACCCCTATTCGCACTATGGATGCAAGAATTGAACAAAGACAAAGATTTTGATACCTACACCAAAACAAATTTTCCGAAACCTTCTGCTTCCGTATTAGAGGCATTGAATTGCGACCCTGTTAAACGTGACGGATTCTTTAAACGTCTCTTTAAAAATCCGAATAAAAAGAAGAACAAAAAGTTTAATGGATAATCGATTTTTCAGTCAAATTTTACCTCAATCGTAATTGGTGTTATTTATTTTGATATATTTATGATATCATTTTAATATCATAAATTATGAAAGTAGAGAAAATTCACAAAGCACAAAATGGCTACATAATGCTTTTTGTCGCCTTAGTACTGTTAGTTGGGGGTATTGCACTTCTTAGAATCTATGTTGGTGCCTTTATGATTTTTGCCGCATTATTTATGTGTGCAGGGTTTGTACTGGTGAATCCGAATAGCTCAAGAGTTTTACTTCTATTTGGTAAGTACGTAGGTACAATTAAAGAGAATGGTCTGTTTTGGGCGAATCCTTTATACACTAAAAAAAGAATTTCATTAAGAGCTAGCAATTTTGATAGCGAACGATTAAAGGTTAATGACAAGCTGGGTAACCCAGTAATGATCAGTACCATTCTTGTTTGGCGAGTTACCAACACCTATAAAGCTGCTTTCGATGTTGATGATTATCAAAATTTTGTACGTGTACAGACCGATGCCGCAGTTCGAAAACTAGCAAGTATGTACCCTTATGATAATTTTGCAGATGAAGGACTTGATGAAGATATTACACTAAGATCTAGCGTTAACGAAGTAAGTGAAGCGCTTGAGAAAGAACTTCAAGAGCGCCTTTCTATGGCAGGTTTAGAAGTACTTGAAGCACGCATCGGGTATTTGGCATATGCACAAGAAATTGCAAATGCCATGCTGCGAAGACAACAGGCCACAGCCATTGTTGCTGCAAGACATAAAATAGTTGAAGGTGCCGTAAGTATGGTAGAAATGGCTTTAGAAGAATTGAGTAAAAAGAATTTGGTAGATTTAGATGACGAAAGAAAATCTGCAATGGTCAGCAACCTAATGGTCGTTCTATGTTCAGATAAAGATGTTTCACCTATTGTAAATACCGGTACCTTAAATCATTAGACTAGGGCTACAATTCATATTTTTGTTATTAGATGAGTAAGAAAAAACCTTTTGCACTACGTGTCAACGAAGAAATGCTGCAGGCTATTGAAAAATGGGCTGCAGATGAGTTTCGTAGTACCAATGGGCAAATTGAGTGGATCTTAATGAAGGCTTTAAAAGAAGCTAAAAGAGAACCCAAATCAAATAAACCAAAATGAGTTTGGCATTTATTTAACAAAACAAAATCTTAAATTTGGTCATCTACCAAACCATGACCAAAATGACCAAATACTTAGGTACCCTAGTACTTATACTTTTTTGCTATTCTTTACATGCGCAAATTTCAGATAAATCATTTGTAGTAAAAGAAACAAATGATAAAATTACCCCAGACGGAATTTTAGATGAACCAAGTTGGGAAACTGCTGATCAAGCAAACGAGTTTTGGCAATATTTCCCCTTAGACACGGTACAGTCAAAAAAGCAGACCGATATAAAGATGATGTATGACAACAACAATCTTTATGTGGGTATTACTGTATACACAGCTGGTAACGACTATTCCATTCAATCTTTAAAACGAGATTTTAGAGCTGGCAATAGTGACAATATCACTTTGCTTTTTGATACGTTCAACGATGGTAACAATGCATTCCTTTTTGGTATCAATCCGTATGGAGTTCGGCGTGAAGGTCTAGTTTCTGGTGGCGGTCTAAATCTAAACGGATTTACCATTTCATGGGATGTTAAGTGGCGCGGAGATTCTAAAATTTATGATGGTTACTACACCGCAGAAATGGTCATCCCCTTAACCGCATTCAAATTTAAAGAAGGGGAAACCAAATGGCGTTTCAATAGCTATAGATTCGACACACAATCTAACGAAAATAGTACGTGGACAAATATTCCGCAAAATCAGAACATATACGGACTCACCTTTATGGGTGATATGATTTTTGAGAAACCGTTAGGTAAATACAGTACTCCCCTAACTATTATCCCTTATGTAAATATGGGTTCTCAAAAAGACTTTGAACTAAACGAGGGCAACACGAAAGTTAATGTCGGTGGCGATGCCAAAATTGCTATAGGTAATAGTATGAATTTAGATGTTACGGTAAATCCAGATTTCTCTCAAGTTGAAGTTGACAATCAGGTAACCAACTTAACTCGTTTTGAAGTTTCATTACCAGAAAAAAGACAATTTTTTATTGACAACAGCGATTTATTCGGCAGTTTTGGTGGTGGTAGAGATGCTAATCCGTTTTTCTCTAGACGAATAGGTATCGCCAAAGATACTGCTGACAATTCTATCGAAAATAAAATTATTGGTGGTGTTCGTTTAAGTGGTAAAGTAAATAAAGGACTTAGACTAGGCTTTCTAACTCTACAGACTGCTGAAGACCTAGATGAAAAGATAGCCTCCAATAATAATACAATGTTGGCATTACAACAAAATGTATTCGGGCGATCTAACATTGGTATGTTCTTTATCAATAGACAAACTTTTGAAGATTACGAATTTCAAGATCCTGATGACCGCTATAATAGAGTTGCAGGTATAGATTACAACCTTATTTCTGATAACAATGTCTGGAACGGTAAATTCTATTTACATAAATCTTTTGCCCACAATGCCGGGAAAGCAAATCTTTCTTCGGGTGCATTTATGCAGTATAATTCAAGAAACTGGAACTTTTTTGAAGATGTGGTTTACATCGGTGAAGATTTTAGGTCTGACCTTGGCTTTATTCGTAGAACAGATATTTTTAAATCGGCAACAATGATCGAGCGTGTTTTCTGGCCAGAAGATAGCGCCTTGCAAAGCCATAGTTTTCAGTTCTTCCCGGTTATGACATGGAGCCCCGAAAATGATTTTCTTCATACAGATTATGATTTAATGGGTGCTTGGGAATCGAAATTTAACGACCAATCAGAAATTAATGTTTCTTATACGCATTCATATACCTATCTTTTTGATGAATTTGACCCAACCGATTTAGATGATGCCATTCCCCTACCCAATGAAGTTGGCTATCATTACAACTATGTTTCATTAGAATATCAATCTGATAGCAGAAAGCGATTTGCATATTCTATATCACCAACAATGGGTAGCTTTTTCAATGGTGATAGATTCTCTGTAGGGGCAGAAATGTACTTGAGGTTTCAACCCAAGGTATTTTTATCGTTAGCAATGAACTATGATAAAATATCGCTACCAGAACCGTATTCAAGCACCGATATTTGGCTTATTAGCCCTAAAATAGACGTTACTTTTAGTAAATCTATTTTTTGGTCAACCCTGGTTCAGTATAGTAATCAACGTGATAATCTCGGTTTTAATTCTAGATTACAATGGCGTTTTGCTCCTTTGTCTGATTTATTTATTGTTTATAACGATAATTACTTTGTCAACTCTTTCGAACCAAAATATAGATCTATCAATCTTAAACTTACCTACTGGTTAAATATCTAATATGAAGTATAAAATTTTGTGTTCAGATTTAGATGGCACACTACTTTCAACAAAAAGTGATGTTTCGCTAAATGCTATCGAACAAATACGTAAAATAAAAAATGAAACCAAAATCATACTTGTTTCTGCAAGAATGCCCAGTGCCATGTGGTACATACAAGAAGACCTAGGTATTACAGACCAACCCATCATTTGCTATAATGGGGCGTTGGTTTTATCAGGTAATAAAGAACTTAATTCGGTGTTTATCCCAATTGATATTTTAAATACGATTTACGAGTTGTGCGCGGAACTAGAAGCTGATTTAGGGTTGTACTATAGTAATGAATGGTATGTACCAAAAACCTCTTTACGAGTAGAAAAAGAAATCAAATACACAAAATCTAACCCTGTATTTCAAGATACCGAGCAAACATTACAAAATTGGCAAGAGCGTAAAATCGGTGCTCACAAAATCATGTTGATGTGTACAAAAACAAGTGCAGATTTATTAATGCCAATTCTACAAGAAAAACTAGGTGATTCGCTCAACCTATACCGTTCTAATGATACCCTTATCGAAATTGCACCAGAATCGGTATCGAAACTTTCTGCAATTAAACTACTCATGCAAGAGCATGAATTGCTATCAGACATCATTGCCTTTGGTGATAATTACAATGATATTGAAATGCTTGAAAATGTAGGTTGCGGTGTTGCCGTTGCTAATGCACGAGATGAAGTCAAAGCGATTTCAAATTATATAACATTAGAGAATACAGCAGACGGAGTAGCACATTACATAGCCAATAACTTGGTTTATTAACTATATTTGAAACTAGCAACGTATCATACTATTTATGCCATATCTTTTTGCACAACCTTTAATTACTAACGATACCGTAGTATTCGGATTATTGGCGCTATGCCTAGGTTTCATCTTTTACACCTCAAGTTTAAAAACCGGGTTTTGGAGTAAGTTCTACTCTATTGTGCCGGCTGTACTGATGTGTTATCTATTACCAGCAATATTGACCAGCACCGGTATTGTCTCTGATGAGATTTCAAATTTATACTTTATGGCAAGTAGGTATTTACTACCTGCAGCACTTGTTTTGATGACTTTAAGTATAGACATTAAAGCAATTTCCAATTTAGGATCAAAAGCTATTATTATGTTTTTGACCGGTAGCGCAGGTATCATTATCGGCGGGCCAATTGCTATTCTTATTGTTTCTATATTTTCTCCCGATACCGTTGGTGGCAATGATTTTGATGCTATTTGGAGGGGTTTATCTACTATCGCAGGTAGTTGGATCGGTGGTGGTGCCAACCAAGCTGCTATGTTAGAAATTTTTCAATACAATCCTGAAAAATATGGAGGGATGGTATTGATTGATATCGTTGTTGCCAATGTGTGGATGGCTATTGTTCTTTTAGGTGTTGGTAAGACCAAACAGATTGACAAATGGTTAAAGGCGGATACTTCTGCTATTGAAACATTAAAAATAAAAGTAACGGAGTTTACCGAGAAAATTACTCGTGTACCTACTCTAAACGATTACATAATCATGCTATCGTTAGCCTTTACAGCAGTTGGTCTAGCACATTTTTTCGGAGACAATATCAGTTCCTTTCTTACCAAGAATTTTGAATCTGTAAGCGACCAAAAAAGTTTTCTTTCGTTCTTAGGCTCTGCTTTCTTTTGGATGGTGGTTATTGCCACCGGTTTAGGTATAGCGCTATCATTTACCAAAGCAAAAAATTACGAAGGTGCAGGTGCCAGTAAAATTGGCAGTGTGTTTATTTATATATTGGTAGCTACCATCGGTATGAAAATGGATTTAAACAAAGTACTTGAAAACCCAGGATTGATTGCTGTTGGTTTTATTTGGATTACAATTCATGCCGGATTAATGATATTGGTTGCAAAACTCATAAGAGCTCCATATTTCTTTTTAGCGGTAGGTAGTCAAGCGAATGTTGGCGGTGCGGCATCTGCACCTGTAGTAGCTGCTGAATTTCACCCGTCATTAACTTCTGTAGGTGTTCTATTAGCAGTTTTAGGGTATGTTGTAGGTACAGGTGGCGCTTTACTTTGTGCCTATTTAATGGAGGTAGCATCTAGCTTATAGGTAAGTTTTACTTAATACAAAAAAAATGAAATTCATAGGAAAATTTATTATTCTGATTTTAGTTTTTTCTTGTTCATCCAAAGAAAATAGTTTGGAACAATATGCAAATCACCCAGTGAAATTTGCTAAGCAGAAAATTGATTATCCTAATAATGATTTTTCAATATTTATTCCAAAAAATTGGGAATGGATAGCCCCATATAAAGAGAATGATAATGATTTACTAGGACTTTTTGCAAATTCAAAACCAAATAAAAATGGTATCAAAAGTATTATTCTTGTTAAAAAATATAAAAGCAGTCAGAAAAGCAAGGATTTGAAATCCGAATTTGAATATTTGTCCAAACAGATTCAAAATCATTCACAAATTAAAGAAATCGTGGATTTTGGTCCTACAGATATATTTAATCAAGAATCTTATTTTTTTCACACAAAGTCTAAGAGTGATAATAATGGAGATTCAGAGGTTTTAAATTTCTTAATAAATGGAAATAAAGAAGGAATTTACTATAATTTAACTTTATCCACACCAAAAGCAAAAGACTTCAATACTGACATGGCTATGTTAGTACAATCTCTAAGAACATTTGAGATATTAAAATAACTAGGAATTTAAAAAGATATAATTCGTGTGTGTGTGTGTGTGTGTGTTTATTGAACATTAACTAGTCTTTTCATTTGAGTCTATAGCAAAATTTAAAAAATGAGCTTATGTCCAATCCGAAATTATACACTTATTTATTTTTGTACTTCATATAATCGAATTGCTATATTTAATAACAAAATAAAGGTTGGCGTCCTTTATTATCAAATTTTATAGATATTTGCGCCCTAAATAATAAGAATGAAGAAAATACTATTCGTTATTACCGCACTATTGGCATTAAGCTCATGTGGCGATAACCCAGAAGAGACGATGATCGTAAACGGTAAAATAAAAGGACTAAAAAAAGGGACTCTTTATTTACAACATGTACCTGACTCTGTTCTAGTTACTGTTGATTCGGTTGCCATAAACGGAGATGGAAATTTTTCTTTCAAGACCAAATTAATGAGTCCTGAGATATTCTACTTATACCTAGATAAAAAGGACAATAACGACATTAACGACCGTATTACTTTCTTTGCTGAACCAGGCACAACTACTATCAATACAGACTGGAACACCTTTGATACTACTGCTAAAATAACAGGTTCTGAATCTCAAGAAAAATTTGAAGAATACAAGCAGACCATGACAGGCATCAATAAAAGGAATGTTGAAATAATGATGAAGGCTGCCCAACCAGAAAATCAAACTAGCCAATTAAGCATAGATTCTTTGGCGAATATTAGCAATAGAAATACGCAAAGAGGTTATGCGTTTGCGATTAACTTTGCCTTAAACAATAAATCGTCGTTTATAGCGCCTTACATAGCGTTAAAAGAAATACCCGATGCAAATATCAAATACTTAGATTCTATCTACAGCGTGCTTTCACCAGAGGTTGCTGAATCGAAATATGGTAAAGAATTGGCTGAAGCATTGAAAAAAAACTAAATTGAACAAACTAACTTAGTACAAATAAAAAAGCATCCTAAATTATTAGGATGCTTTTTTATTTTAAGGAAGAGGTAAACTATACTAACTTGTTAAGGTCATCGACCAATTTAGTTGCTTTTGTTTCCAAATCTTTTCTTACTTCTTTGAAATGTGCCTTCTTGTTCTCAACATCATTTTGGTTGACTTTAGCAACCAACTCATCAAAAGATGAAATTGCATTATCTATAATTGCAGAACCTTCTTTTGAATGCGTAGTTCCATTAGCAGCCTCAACTATATAAACACCTTCTATAATGTCACCAAGAACATTATTAATATCTTTCTTTAAATTTTTAATACTTGCCATCTCTAATTATTTTTTTTGCAAAAATACAATATTTGAACTGCCGTACAGTTAATTAGACCTTAAATAGTAACTTCTAATAGTTTTGCACCGGTAGACTTTAAAGAAATCTTCTGTGTTGAAGCAGGTAATAATGCCGTTTCTCCACTTTTTATAGAGACTTCTCCTTCAGCAGTACTGATTTTAGCCTCACCACCAACACACATAAATATTGTAAATGAATCTCTTTGTGTAGTGTCTAAATCTAAATTCTCTGTAAGCTCTATGAAGTTAGTTTTGAAATAAGGACAATCTACCATGGTATTCACCTCATTCTTTTCATGACCGTAAGAAACTTTAAAATCGTCTTTCTTCTCGTAATCAACGGCATCTAGTGCTAGTTCTGTATGTAATTCTCGAAGGTTACCATCTTTATCTTTTCTATTAAAATCAAAAACACGATAGGTAACATCAGATGTTTGTTGAATTTCTGCCAACATCACCCCTGCCCCAATAGCATGAATTTTACCTGTATTTATAAAAAAGGTATCACCTTCTTTAACTTCCTCATAATTAAGAAGATCAAGCAAGGTATCATTATCAATACTTTCAGCGTATTCTTCTTTGGTAACATCTTTGTTAAAACCAACAATTAGTTCTGCTTTAGGGTCAGCATCCATAATGTACCACATCTCAGTCTTACCGAAAGAATTATGACGTTCTTTCGCCAAGGCATCATTTGGGTGCAGTTGAATAGACAAATCTTGTTTGGCGTCGATAAACTTTATCAGAATAGGAAATTCTTTTCCGAAGCGTTCTACAACACTTTTACCCAAAAGCTCTTCTGCATTCGATTCTATAAGATCTTGAAGTGACTTGCCTGCTAAGCTGCCATTGGCAACAACAGAAATATCACCTTTAACCGTAGACAACTCCCAACTTTCGCCGGTAATATCACTTTCTATAGGTTTACCAAAAACTTCTTTAAGCTTGGTACCGCCCCAAAGTCTTTCTTTTAAAATTGGTCTAAATTTCAGAGGATGTATCATTGTATATCTTATTTGTTGGTCAATTAATTCAGGTTTATAACGATAATTAAGGATTTTTCTTACATTTTGCTATTTGAATTATCCAGAGAAGGTTACAAAATTTCTTGGCGTTTCATAAAGCACCACTTCTAAATCGTGTGATTTTTGAATATGTGGTCTTAACTTCTGCCATATGATTACCGAAATGTTTTCTGCTGTTGGATTTAAAGTTTTAAACTCGGGTACTTCAATATTTAAATTCTTATGGTCTAAATAGTCTTCAATCTCTACTTTGATCAGATCTTTTAACACCTTCATATCCATAACAAAACCGGTTTCAGCATCTATCTCACCAGTAACGCTTACAACTAGTTCATAATTGTGTCCGTGGAAATTAGGGTTATTACATTTACCAAAAATTTCAGTGTTCTTATTGTCGTCCCAATCTTTTCTATATAAACGATGGGCTGCGTTAAAATGTGCTTTTCTACTTACTTTTACTTTCATTATTTCGCTGGCATTTTAAATAAATGTTCGTAAAACTTATCAAAGATAATCTTAAACCAAGCCGTGTATTCCTTAGGATTATTAGAGATATCTTCTTTTATAGCCTCAGGTGACATCCATTTCCATGCCTCTACTTCATCAGGATTAATGTTTGGTTCTGCATTATAACTACCGATCATTACATGATCTAATTCATGTTCGGTTAAACCATTATCGAAAGGAGCTTTATAAATGAAGGAAAATAATTCTTTTAATTCTGCCTGAAACCCCATTTCTTCTTGAAGTCTACGTTTACCTGCTTCAATATTAGTTTCACCTACACGTTGATGACTACAACATGTATTTGTCCATAATAACGGAGAATGATATTTAGATGCCGCTCGTTGTTGCAGCATAATTTCACCGTTATCATTTGTAATAAATACTGAGAATGCCCTATGCAAAACTGCCTTTTCATGGGCTTCCATTTTGGCCATAGTGCCTATTTGCTCGTTATTTTCGTTTACGAGAATTACCTGTTCTTCCTTCATTAGGTAAAAATAAGGCGTTTTAGGTATTTTACGTAATGATGAATATATAAAAAGAAAAATCTAGAAGAAACGAGGAGATTTTAAGTTGTTCTTGGTCATAATGAAATCGTATCTGAAAATGATTTCAAAAGAGCCATCATTGAAAGCAGTATTACCAAGGTCTGTAGTTTCCTTATCATACGCTAAACCAATTAAGAATTTATTAGATACATTGAAACCTACCATACCACTAAATGCGGCATCCCATCTGTAGGCAGCTCCTAAAATAAACTTTTCGTTAAACATAAAGTTTGCCGATAAATCTAATTGTAAGGGTGCTCCTTGTACCACCTTGGTAAGCAATGCCGGTTTAAACTTTACAGACTCATTCAAATCCCAAACATAACCAGTTATTAAATAAAGGTTCATTTGTTCTTTAGCCGTAGAAAGGTTGGTTTCTTGAAAATGTGATGTTTCTAAAAATCGAGGTACGGATAAACCTGCATAGAATCTTTCGGTATGATAATAAATACCCGCTCCAATATTTGGTGAAAGTCTATTATCGATATCTTGTTGTAAGGTTGGATCTGTTGTATACTGGTTTAATTCTGAAAACCTAACATCTAATAAGTTAGCGCTGGCTTTCAATCCGAAACTTAATCTACCTTCTTCCGATGTCCATACCGTATATGAGAAATCAATATCAAAATTAGTTTCTGAAGTGGGCCCTATTTCGTCATTAACTATCGACAAGCCTAAACCTACACCTCTATACCCAATAGGTGAATGCACATTAATAGTTTGCGTAGTTGGCGCACCATCTAAACCTACCCATTGAGAACGATGCAAAGCACCCATACTAATATGCCCTCTAGAACCCGCGTATGCAGGGTTTACACTTATAGTATTATACATATACTGTGTATACTGTGCATCTTGCTGCCCATAAGAAAATACTCCAAAACAAACTGCCACTATAGCAACAGCTCGTTTTAGAAAATTCTTTTTAAGTATGGTTATATATGTGTTCAACATTCTTATTATCTATTTATATATATGTAACCAGACAAGGTTTTTGTTTCTCCGTTCGGTAATTCATAATCTAGAATATAGAAATATGTACCTACTGGTAATTTACTGTCCATATCAACGGTTACCCTACCTTCAGACGTTCCATCAAAGACATTACCTTCGGTATCATATGCTTTTGTCATATACACCGCAATACCCCATCTGTTATAGACTTTCAATGTATTGTTCGGGTAATTCTGTAAACCGTCTATTCTAAGAACATCATGAATGCCATCACCATTAGGTGTAATAACGTTGAAAATTTCAATTTCTTCTTCTAGCTGACCTAAATCTGAATCTAAGTAGTTTGGTATACCATCATCGTCAGAATCATCATCAACGTAATCTCCATTAAGGTTGACGTCTTCATCTCTTGTTTCGATACCATCATCGTCATCATCGGTATCTCTATAATCTGATTCTTCATCACTATCTGTATTTGGCAATTGTGCGTATGGATCATCTATTTCATCATTGACGTCAATATCAACTGAAATTGCACCTTCATAGCCATCATCTAGACCGTCATTGTCCTTATCTGAACCAATCATAACAACATCTGCAATACCATCATGATCATAGTCATGAGCTTCGATTGCATCTAACACATTATCGTTATCACTATCCTCATCTAAATAATCAGGTAGATTATCTCCATCTGTATCCACAGGGAATAATCCAGTTAAACCATTAGCTTCATACGCATCATCTAACCCGTTGGTATTCGCGTCGATCCCTGAAGGCGGAATGTAATCTGCCGTCGCTTGAGCTTCAACATTATCTGGTATACCATCACCATCTGCATCGATATCTAAATAATCTGGGAAGCCGTCACCATCAGAATCTGTTGGATCGGTAGATGGGTCATTATCGCCATCTAAATTAAGATCTTCAAAGCTATCAACGATACCATCATCATCACTATCCATATCAACACCTAAAGGATTGATAAGAATTGTTATGGTCGATGTACTACAGTTGCCAACAGCATCACAAACAGTATAATCAAAAGCATCTGTGCCTAAGTAATTATTATTCGGGAAGTATGTCGGAATATCATCGGATGGATCATTCGGTGTACCATTATCATCAACAGTTACCGAACCATTCGTTGGTTGCGTTACGCTAAACGTACCATCTGTAGGTAAATCATTATCGTTTACCTGCCAAGTATCTATAGCTGTAATTGCATTGATATCAATAGCGATAGAATCATCGTTAGTATCTAATATTGGCAATACCTCTATGGTTACCGTAGCGGTACTACAATCACCATAAGCATTACAAATTGTATAATCGAAAGTGTCTGTACCGTTAAAATCTTCATCAGGAGTATAAGTAACAATATCATCCAACGGATTGTTTGGTGTACCACCATCATCAATTGTTACCGTACCATTTGCCGGATCTGTGGTTGTTAAAGCACCTACATCTGGTAAATCGGCATCATTGCCATAAATATCTATAATAACCGGTACTTCTTCATCTGTAGTTACCAAGTCATCTTCTAAATCTGCAGCTTCAGGTAAACACACTACCGTGAAATTTGGTAGACTAAAAGTATTACCTGCTTTTGTAACCATTGCCGTATATCTTACCACAGCATCGGTAGCAATAACCATGGGGCTTAATTGATCACCAGGTAATGGCGGACTCCAACTTACCGAAGCAGTGCTTGGTACGTTAGAAGTAATATCCATCGTTACTTCATTATCTGGATTATTACAATCGGTTACAATAAAGTAACCTGTTGCATTAGAACCACATAAGGTACCATCGTATGTTGCAAAGTAAATACCTGGTTGGGTTACTTCGTAAAAAGAATCTGTACCTAGTACCGTTGCCGTATCTGAAGCTTCATACCAACGAAAGTTATTTTGATCACTATCCGTAGGTGCCTGAAGTAAGAACTGGGCATTAGATACCAATACCCCCAGTATCGTAGTAACGATACTGAGAAATATGGTTTTATATATATGCGTTTTTTTCAAATCGATTTGGAATCTATGCTTTAATTAGCTAATTATTTAACTACAAATACCACATTTATTAATGTATTATAGTCAGTAGGCGCTGCAATAACATCATATTGCATAATACCTGTTGCACTAACTGTTACATTGGCAAATACTGTAGTATCATAATACGTAACATAGTAGTATAACTCAGTGTTTGTATACGTTGGTATTGCTCCCGGTGCACCTGCACTACTAACTGCTGGAGTACCATATTGACTAATATATTCATCATGTAAATCTATTGTTCTTCCCGTACCTGTTGTTGCTACATCAACTTCTATAGAAGGTGGATAAAATATACGTGCCGCTTTAGATGTTATAGGTGCAATTGCTTGAATTACTTCTTCTACCGTAGTTTCATTGGTAGGAGATGCTACACCACCCTCATCAACATCAATTGGAGTCCTCAATAATACTTCATCATCAAATTGATCATCTGTATTCGCCAATGAAGCCAAACTAACCGTTTGAGAAGAACCATCTTCTATACCTACCGTCAATGTTGTGCCCGATAAACCTAAGTTTTTGATGCTTTGATTATCTGCTAGTGCTGCTAAACTTACCGTATCAGAACTACCGTCTTCAATACCTACCGTTAAAGTATTACCTGAAAATGTTAGATTTCTAATACTTTGGTTATCAGTCCCTGAATTATCTAAATGAGATAGATTAACAGTTTGACTATTACCATCTTCAATACCAACCGTAAGCACATTTGAACTTGTATTTATTGCAAGGTTTTCAATATTTTGATTATCGCTACTCGCTGGGAAATTAACTTCTAAGTCGTAATCATTTCCTGAAGGTGTTAAAGTAATAGAACCATCACTAGACGTTAAAGTCTGAATCTCGTTCGTTGCATTTGAATCGGCATCATTTACATTTAAAGTAATTGCATTACCTCCAGTAATTGATATTTGACCAGCTGTACCTGTTGTTGCTAATGTTTGATCATCAGTTGCAGGATCACCTGCTGGACCTGTTGCGCCTGGTGCGCCATTAGTACCATTCGTTCCGTTTGTTCCATCTGCTCCGTCTGCTCCCGGCGCACCTGTTGCCCCATCGGCACCGTTCGTTCCATTAGTCCCATCTGCTCCCGGAGCACCTGTTGCCCCATCGGCACCGTTCGTTCCGTTTATTCCATCGGCTCCATCTGCTCCCGGAGCACCTGTCGCCCCATCGGCACCGTTCGTTCCATTAGTCCCATCTGCTCCCGGAGCACCTGTTGCCCCATCGGCACCGTTCGTTCCGTTTATTCCATCGGCTCCATCTGCTCCCGGAGCACCTGTCGCCCCATCGGCACCGTTCGTTCCATTAGTCCCATCTGCTCCCGGAGCACCTGTTGCCCCATCGGCACCGTTCGTTCCATTAGTCCCATCTGCTCCCGGAGCACCTGTCGCCCCATCGGCACCGTTCGTTCCGTTTGTTCCATCTGCTCCCGGAGCACCTGTTGCCCCATCGGCACCGTTCGTTCCGTTTATTCCATCGGCTCCGTCTGCTCCCGGAGCACCTGTTGCCCCATCGGCACCGTTCGTTCCGTTTGTTCCATCGGCTCCGTCTGCTCCCGGAGCACCTGTTGCCCCATCGGCACCGTTCGTTCCGTTTGTTCCATCGGCTCCGTCTGCTCCCGGCGCACCTGTTGCCCCATCGGCACCGTTTGTTCCGTTTATTCCATCGGCTCCGTCTGCTCCCGGAGCACCTGTTGCCCCATCGGCACCGTTTGTTCCGTTTATTCCATCGGCTCCGTCTGCTCCCGGCGCACCTGTTGCCCCATCGGCACCGTTTGTTCCATCCGCTCCCGGAGCACCTGTTGCCCCATCGGTACCGTTTGTTCCGTTTATTCCATCGGCTCCGTCTGCTCCCGGCGCACCTGTTGCCCCATCGGCACCGTTTGTTCCATCCGCTCCCGGAGCACCTGTTGCCCCATCGGTACCGTTCGTTCCATCTGCTCCCGGAGCACCTGTTGCCCCATCGGCACCGTTCGTTCCGTTTGTTCCATCGGCTCCGTCTGCTCCCGGCGCACCTGTTGCCCCATCGGCACCGTTCGTTCCGTTCGTTCCATCGGCTCCGTCTACTCCCGGAGCACCTGTTGCCCCATCGGCACCGTTCGTTCCGTTTATTCCATCGGCTCCCGGAGCACCTGTTGCCCCATCGGCACCGTTCGTTCCGTTCGTTCCGTTTGTTCCATTCGTACCGTTTGTTCCTGCAGTTCCCTGAGGTCCTGTTAAGTCGGATGTTGTAAATGTGGAACCGTCATCGTAAGTCAATGTAAATGTTCCATCTCCATTATCCAAAGTAGAAGCTATTCCGTTCCCATCATCGCCATCTGTACCGTTCGTACCATTGGTTCCTGCAGTTCCCTGTGGACCTGTATCTGCATCAACCCATGTATATGTTCCCGAACCGTCTGTGGACAAAACTTGTCCGTTAGTACCACCTATTGGTAATTCTATTTCGTTAAATGGATTGTTATCTGCATCGTCTACATTATCGATTCCATCATTATCTAAAATGATAGATCCTCCATCTGCTAATGCAACCGTTGATGTTCCATCACCATTATTTGTTATTGTTGATGCTTGGAATGATACAGGTGCTCCGCTTTCATTTGTATACGTAAAGCTACCATCTCCATTATCCGCAAGGGTTGTTACAGTTTCTGATATTGTTACAGAAGCTACATTTAAATACAATGCACCATCTGTACCAAAGGCTAAATCGTTATTAGCATTAGTACTGATAAGATTAACCGATTCAGTTCCGCCACCATCGGTAATTTCTAAACTACCGTCTGTAATAGCACTTCCTGTGTTGTATTCGTTTCCGATTTCTGAATCCGCATCATCAACATTATCTACTCCGTCGTTATCTACAGTGATTGTTCCTCCATCGGCTAAAACAATTGTGGATGTTCCATCTAAATTATCGGTAATTGTTGACGCTCTAAACAATACTGGAGTACCGCTTTCATTTGTATAGGTAAAACTACCATCACCATTATCTACCAATGTAGTTACCGTATTGTTGGTATCTACTACTGCTGAGTTTCCTGAGTCATCTGTGATTGTAAATGTTCCATCACCGTTATCTAAAACCGTAGAACGTTTAGCGTCAAATGTAGTTACTACTCCGTCTTCATTTGTATAGGTAAATGTTCCGTCTGCATTATCTACTAAAGTCGATAATGTTTCCGTAAATGTCGTTACTGTACCATCTTCTGATGTGTACGTGAAACTACCATCACCATTATTAACTAAGGTTGTTACTGTATTGTTGGTATCTACGGTTGCTGAGTTTCCTGAGTCATCTGTGATTGTAAATGTACCATCACCATTATCTAATACTGTTGAACGTTTAGCGTCAAATGTAGTTACTACTCCGTCTTCATTTGTATAGGTAAATGTTCCGTCTGCATTATCTACTAAAGTCGATAATGTTTCCGTAAATGTCGTTACTGTACCATCTTCTGATGTGTACGTGAAACTACCATCACCATTATTTACCAATGTAGTTACCGTATTGTTGGTATCTACTATTGCCGAGTTACCTGAATCATCTGTGATTGTAAATGTTCCATCTCCATTATCTAATACCGTAGAACGTTTTGCATCAAATGCCGTTACTACACCATCTTCATTTGTGTATGTAAATGTTCCGTCTGCATTATCTACTAGTGTAGATAGTGTCTCTGTAAATGTTGTTACCGTACCATCTTCTGATGTGTACGTGAAACTACCATCACCATTATTTACCAATGTAGTTACCGTATTGTTGGTATCTACTACTGCTGAGTTACCAGAGTCATCTGTGATTGTAAATGTTCCATCACCGTTATCTAATACTGTTGAACGCTTTGCATCAAATGTCGTCGTTACTCCGTCTTCATTAGTGTATGTAAATGTTCCGTCCGCGTTGTCTACTAAAGTTGATAACGTTTCTGTAAATGTCGTTACTGTACCATCTTCTGATGTATACGTGAAACTACCATCACCATTGTCTACCAATGTAGTTACCGTATTGTTAGTATCTACTACTGCCGAGTTTCCTGAATCGTCCGTGATTGTAAAAGTACCATCGCCATTATCTAAAACTGTAGAACGCTTAGCATCGAATGTAGTTACTACTCCGTCTTCATTAGTGTATGTAAATGTTCCGTCCGCATTATCTACTAAAGTTGATAATGTTTCTGTAAATGTTGTTACCGTACCATCTTCTGATGTGTACGTAAAACTACCATCTCCATTATTTACCAATGTAGTTACCGTATTGTTGGTATCTACTGTTGCTGAGTTTCCTGAATCGTCCGTGATTGTGAATGTACCATCTCCATTATCTAAAACTGTAGAACGCTTAGCATCGAATGTAGTTACTACTCCGTCTTCATTAGTGTATGTAAATGTTCCGTCCGCATTGTCTAATAAAGTTGATAATGTTTCTGTAAATGTTGCTACCGTACCATCTTCTGATGTATACGTGAAACTACCATCACCATTATTAACTAAGGTTGTTACTGTATTGTTAGTATCTACTGTTGCTGAGTTTCCTGAATCATCTGTGATTGTAAATGTTCCGTCTCCGTTATCTAATACGGTAGAACGTTTAGCATCAAATATAGTTACAACTCCGTCTTCATTTGTATATGTAAATGTTCCGTCTGCATTGTCTACTAAAGTTGATAATGTTTCTGTAAATGTTGTTACTGTACCATCTTCTGATGTATACGTGAAACTACCATCACCATTGTCTACCAATGTAGTTACCGTATTGTTAGTATCTACTACTGCCGAGTTTCCTGAATCGTCCGTGATTGTAAAAGTACCATCGCCATTATCTAAAACTGTAGAACGTTTTGCATCGAATGTAGTTACTACGCCATCTTCATTGGTATAGGTAAATGTTCCGTCCGCATTGTCTACTAAAGTTGATAATGTTTCATCAATTGTAACAGATGCTACATTTAAGTATAAACCACCATCTGTTCCAACTTGGATATCATTATTAGCATTAGCACTTACCAAACCTAAAGTTTGAGAAGAACCTGTACCATCTGTATATGTTATAGTACCATCGTTATTATTAACTAATGATCCTGCAACCTGATTTGTATCAATAGTTGCAGCATTACCAGAGTCATCCGTGATCGTAAAAGTACCATCGCCATTATCTAAAACTGTAGAACGCTTTGCATCGAATGTAGTTACTATGCCATCTTCATTTGTATACGTAAATGTTCCGTCAGCATTATCTACTAAAGTTGATAATGTTTCTGTGAATGTTGTTACTGTACCATCTTCTGATGTATACGTGAAACTACCATCACCATTATTAACTAAGGTTGTTACTGTATTGTTAGTATCTATTGTTGCGGAATTTCCTGAATCATCTGTGATTGTAAATGTTCCGTCTCCGTTATCTAATACGGTAGAACGCTTAGCATCGAATGTAGTTACAACTCCGTCTTCATTTGTATATGTAAATGTTCCGTCTGCATTATCTACTAAAGTTGATAATGTTTCTGTAAATGTTGTTACTGTACCATCTTCTGATGTATACGTGAAACTACCATCTCCATTATTAACTAAGGTTGTTACTGTATTGTTAGTATCTACTGTTGCTGAGTTTCCTGAATCGTCCGTGATTGTAAATGTACCATCTCCATTATCTAAAACTGTAGAACGCTTAGCATCGAATGTAGTTACTACTCCGTCTTCATTAGTGTATGTAAATGTTCCGTCCGCATTATCTACTAAAGTTGATAATGTTTCTGTAAATGTTGTTACCGTACCATCTTCTGATGTGTACGTGAAACTACCATCTCCATTATTTACCAATGTAGTTACCGTATTGTTGGTATCTACTGTTGCTGAGTTTCCTGAATCATCTGTGATTGTAAATGTTCCGTCTCCGTTATCTAATACGGTAGAACGTTTAGCATCAAATATAGTTACAACTCCGTCTTCATTAGTGTATGTAAATGTTCCGTCCGCATTGTCTACTAAAGTTGATAATGTTTCTGTAAATGTTGTTACTGTACCATCTTCTGATGTATACGTGAAACTACCATCACCATTGTCTACCAATGTAGTTACCGTATTGTTAGTATCTACTACTGCCGAGTTACCAGAATCATCTGTGATTGTGAATGTACCATCTCCATTATCTAAAACTGTAGAACGCTTAGCATCGAATGTAGTTACTACTCCGTCTTCATTAGTGTATGTAAATGTTCCGTCCGCATTATCTACTAAAGTTGATAATGTTTCTGTAAATGTTGTTACCGTACCATCTTCTGATGTGTACGTGAAACTACCATCTCCATTATTTACCAATGTAGTTACCGTATTGTTGGTATCTACTGTTGCTGAGTTTCCTGAATCATCTGTGATTGTAAATGTTCCGTCTCCGTTATCTAATACGGTAGAACGTTTAGCATCAAATATAGTTACAACTCCGTCTTCATTAGTGTATGTAAATGTTCCGTCCGCATTGTCTACTAAAGTTGATAATGTTTCTGTAAATGTTGTTACTGTACCATCTTCTGATGTATACGTGAAACTACCATCACCATTGTCTACCAATGTAGTTACCGTATTGTTAGTATCTACTACTGCCGAGTTACCAGAATCATCTGTGATTGTGAATGTACCATCTCCATTATCTAAAACCGTAGAACGCTTAGCATCGAATGTAGTTACAACTCCGTCTTCATTTGTATATGTAAATGTTCCGTCTGCATTGTCTACTAAAGTTGATAATGTTTCTGTAAATGTTGTTACTGTACCATCTTCTGATGTATACGTGAAACTACCATCACCATTATTAACTAAGGTTGTTACTGTATTGTTAGTATCTACTGTTGCTGAGTTTCCTGAATCATCCGTAATGGTAAAAGTTCCATCGCCATTATCTAAAACTGTAGAACGTTTAGCGTCAAATGTAGTTACTACTCCGTCTTCATTTGTATATGTAAATGTTCCGTCTGCATTATCTACTAAAGTTGATAATGTTTCTGTAAAAGTAGTTACCGTACCATTTTCTGAGGTATAGGTAAAGCTACCGTCTCCATTATCAACCAATGTGGTTACCGTATTGTTTGTATCTACTACTGCCGAGTTTCCTGAATCATCTGTGATCGTAAAAGTACCATCGCCATTATCTAATACGGTAGAACGTTTAGCATCAAATATAGTTACTACGCCATCTTCATTTGTATAGGTAAATGTTCCGTCTGCATTGTCTGTTAGAGATGTGATAGTTTCTGAAATCGTTACCGAAGCTACATTTAAGTATAAACCACCATCTGCTCCAACTTGAATATCATTATTTGCAACATTACTTACTAAATCTATAGTTTGATCTACTCCATCTTCATTAGTATACGTGATAGTTCCGTCATTATTATTAACAATATTGGTCAAGGTCTCCAGATCAGTTACATCGATAATGGTATCAACGCCATCTTCATCAGTATACGTAAACGTACCGTCCGTGTTGGCCACTACCGTAGTCAACGCTTCCAGGTTCGCTACGATAGCCGTTAGATCCAATTGCGTAACTACGCCGTCCTCATCCGTATAATCGATATTCGTATTGTCCGCATTTAAAGCGATTGTCGTCAAGGTCTCCAAATCGGTAACATCGATAATCGTATCAACGCCATCTTCATCGGTATACGTAAACGTACCGTCCGTGTTGGCTACTACCGTAGTCAACGCTTCCAAGTTCGCAACGATCGCAGATAGATCCAATTGCGTAACTATGCCGTCTTCATCAGTATAATCGATATTCGTATTATCCGCATTTAAAGCGATTGTCGTCAAGGTCTCCAAATCGGTAACATCGATAATCGTATCAACGCCATCTTCATCTGTATACGTAAACGTACCGTCCGTATTGGCTACTACCGTAGTCAATGCTTCCAAGTTCGCTACGATTGCAGATAAATCTAACTGGGTTACCAATCCGTCTTCATCAGTATAATCGATATTCGTATTATCCGCATTTAAAGCGATTGTTGTCAAAGTCTCTAGATCCGCTACATCGATAATCGTATCAATACCATCTTCATCGGTATATGTGAACGTTCCGTCCGTGTTGGCCACTACCGTAGTCAACGCTTCCAGGTTCGCTACGATCGCAGATAGATCTAATTGGGTTACCAATCCGTCTTCATCAGTATAATCTATATTCGTATCATCCGCATTTAAAGCGATTGTTGTCAAAGTCTCTAGATCCGCTACATCGATAATCGTATCAACGCCATCTTCATCTGTATACGTAAACGTACCGTCCGTATTGGCTACCACTGTAGTCAATGCTTCCAAGTTCGCTACGATCGCAGATAGATCTAATTGGGTTACCAATCCGTCTTCATCAGTATAATCGATATTCGTATCATCCGCATTTAAAGTGATTGTTGTCAAGGTCTCTAGATCGGTAACATCGATAATCGTATCAACGCCATCTTCATCAGTATATGTGAACGTACCATCCGTATTGGCTACTACCGTAGTCAAAGCTTCCAAGTTCGCTACGATTGCCGATAGATCCAATTGCGTAACTACACCATCTTCATCCGTATAATCGATATTCGTATTATCCGCATTTAAAGCGATTGTTGTCAATGTCTCCAGATCCGTTACATCGATAATTGTATCAACGCCATCTTCATCGGTATATGTGAACGTTCCGTCCGTGTTGGCCACTACCGTAGTCAACGCTTCCAGGTTCGCTACGATCGCAGATAAATCTAATTGGGTTACCAATCCGTCTTCATCCGTATAATCGATATTCGTATCATCCGCATTTAAAGCGATTGTTGTCAAAGTCTCTAGATCCGCTACATCGATAATCGTATCAACGCCATCTTCATCTGTATACGTAAACGTACCGTCCGTATTGGCTACCACTGTAGTCAATGCTTCCAAGTTCGCTACGATCGCAGATAGATCTAATTGGGTTACCAATCCGTCTTCATCAGTATAATCGATATTCGTATCATCCGCATTTAAAGCGATTGTTGTCAAGGTCTCTAGATCGGTAACATCGATAATCGTATCAACGCCATCTTCATCAGTATATGTGAACGTACCATCCGTATTGGCTACTACCGTAGTCAAAGCTTCCAAGTTCGCTACGATAGCCGATAGATCCAATTGCGTAACTACACCATCTTCATCCGTATAATCGATATTCGTATTATCCGCATTTAAAGCGATTGTTGTCAATGTCTCCAGATCCGTTACATCGATAATTGTATCAACGCCATCTTCATCAGTATATGTGAACGTACCGTCAGTATTGGCTACTACCGTAGTCAATGCTTCCAAGTTCGCTACGATTGCCGATAGATCCAATTGCGTAACTACACCATCTTCATCCGTATAATCGATATTTGTATTATCCGCATTTAAAGCGATTGTTGTCAATGTCTCTAGATCCGTTACATCGATGATTGTATCAACGCCATCTTCATCCGTATATGTGAACGTACCGTCCGTATTGGCTACTACCGTAGTCAACGCTTCCAAGTTCGCAACGATTGCCGATAGATCTAATTGGGTTACCAATCCGTCTTCATCCGTATAATCGATATTCGTATTATCCGCATTTAAAGCGATTGTTGTCAATGTTTCTAAATCAGTTACATCGATAATTGTATCAATGCCATCTTCATCCGTATATGTGAACGTACCGTCCGTATTGGCTACCACTGTAGTCAACGCTTCCAAGTTCGCTACGATCGCAGATAGATCTAATTGCGTAACTACACCATCTTCATCAGTATAATCGATATTCGTATTGTCCGCATTTAAAGCGATTGTTGTCAAAGTCTCTAGATCCGTTACATCGATGATCGTATCAACGCCATCTTCATCGGTATACGTAAACGTACCGTCCGTATTGGTAATAATAGTAGTTAAGGTTTCCACTAGATTAAGACTCGATAAATCTGCAGTTACTATATTACCATTTTCGATTTCTAGAGATAAGATATTCGTCAAGGCATCAAAAGTGAAATTTTGTAATTGCTGATCATCCGTAGATGTTAACTCCCATGTAGTTCCATTCCAATAGTAAATAGTTCCGGTATCTGTATTTACATACAGATCTCCTAAATCTGCACCTGCCGGAGTTGCGACTCCGGGTGCTGATACATCGGTACCCTGCAGTACTTCACAATTACATTGGTCTTCTAAAGTCACAGTGGTCTGTGCCATAGAGATACCTGATATTAGTAAAGTAAATAGTACCATTATAAATTTAATGGCATTACTTAGTGTTGTATTAGTTTGACTCTTCATACTTTTAATATTCAATTTCATCTTCAATAATTCGATGGCCATATAGGTTTTTCAAAATGTTATTTCCAATGCTCGCTTATCTTAAATTTCAAAAAAGCGGATCAATGGTAATCACAACACACAAATATTGATTAAAAGTAGTGGTCCTTAAAATAAATGTTGTGTAGACCAATATTTACGCTATATACTACTATAAAGATGAGGTTTGGGTTTGTTAATTATTCATAATTAAAGATGGTTGTTCGTCGAAGATGCACTGTTGTTCAAGTACTTTTCTTAAATATGAAAAACCATAGACTTTTTATATTTTTGGTAAAATCTGCACGAATGTCCTTTTCAAAAACTTTCTATTTACGGCTGATTTTCTGGTATATTATAAATGTTTTTTTTTCGAGGAAATCATATAAAAATTCTTCTTATGTACTACTTAATTAAAAAAATATGATGTTTTTTTTAGTTCGGTTTTATACGATATGTAATTCTCTTATTTGTAATTACAGTTCTAACTTTTACAAATAGTAATGCTGCATTAGAAGCTACTTCTGCGCATGTATTACTCGAATTAGAAGCGAGTAATCTATATGAATATCCTTCCTTTTGTTTTGGTACATTCAAAACCGTCAAAGTTGAAGTTTCCGTACCTGAATACTCTGAATCATTTACCAGATTAGTATAATTTACACCGTCTATACTAACTTGCCATTGATAGTTGTCTGCATTAGTAACAGTTGATGTAAAAATTGCATCTTCTCCTGTAAATACAGTTTGATTTTGTGGTTGATCTGTAACTACTAGAGCTGTTGTAACTTGTAAAAAATCATATATACCATTAGAATCACCATCTGCTGGAGATTCATAGGATGCCGCTATAACAGATCCATCAGAATTTACTGCTGGTGAACCTGAACCATACATGCCATTATTATCAGAATCTGCAGAGGTGTTTGCGTAAGCTTCATCTGCATCATTACAACCATCGCCGTCACTATCATCATCAAGATGATTTGGTAAGCCATCGCCGTCTAAATTATTACTTCTACAAGCTGTAAAAACAAAAGCTACATCATCAAAAACCGAATACGTTTGTGAAGAGTCGTCTAATTGACCATACGCGAAAAATCTAAAGACATACTTAGTATTTGCCTCTAAATAGACCGAACCATTTGCCATATGTTGAAATGTTGCGTAGCTACCTCCATTATCTGTATGTAAAACATCTGTAGATAATGTAGACCATGCGTTCGACCCCGCTTTTTTATAAGCCGTTGCCGTACGGTACGAGTCTCCTTGATTTGGCTGATACCAACCTGATCTGATCTCTCTTAATTCAAAAGAAGAAAGCTCAGTACCTGTTGTAAAGGAAATCTCAACATACTCTCCTTTAGCTAAGGCATCTTCTTTGCTAATTGATGCTAATGGCTGAATGTGTAAATTACTGCCATTAGCATAAAAACTTGGGGTATTTAACAGCATGGCATCTGTGCTGTCTAAAATCCAATCATTTACTTCTGGTGTGTAATTGGTATCCATATTAAGGTTCCCTGCAGGACTATTCAAGGTCCATGCAAACTCATTTCTTATACTCTCTGAAGATTCATCGCAATCAGTAACACCGTCATTATCATCATCTACATCACAACCATCTGGCACACCATCATTATCACTATCAATGGCATCATCAAAATAGGGACACTTGTCATTCGCATTGTTTACCCCGTCACCATCATCATCACACAAATTTGAGGTAAAGGTATAATCTCTTGCACTACCTTTTCCTTGCCCTCCACTTACAGCGGTAGGTACACCATTGGCATCAACAGCTCCAGAAATACTGCCATCTCCGTTTAAATCTGCAAAATCTAAGCTATCATTTCCTTCCAAGGCATCAAAACATCCATCACCATCGCTATCTAAATCTAACGCATCTGGGGTGCCATCACCATCAGTATCTAAACATTGTGTTATTGGCGCTATACTAATCAAATCTATAGCTGCACCATTAGATGTACCATCTGGAATGGCATAAAATTGTATTGTTGTGGTTGTAGTGGTCGCAACAAAATTACGTTCGTAATAAAACCATTGCTTGGGTCCTCTTATACCTGCAACCAAGCCCTCTGCTGTATAATTTAGGGTTTCGTTAATAAGGTGACTATTACCCGAATCTATAATGTCTATATCTAATGTTACTGGTGCCCCCTCTTCATGCCCAATATCTTCGCCCCAATGAAAGGAGACGGTATAGGTTGTACCAATTACTGTATTTACTTCTTGAGAAATCGTATTATTTATACCTCCTGTAACATTATTATTACCAGTAACATCTACATATTGATTTCCATGATATGCTGGTGCATAAATATCTGGAGTCCAAGAAGGACTACCTAAACCTACCCAACCATCTAAATTGGTCGTGTAGTCCCAGCCTGTTAATTGATTTGAATTATATGTAGCGCCTATAAACGTTCCTGACCCATCTGTAAATCCATCTGGAAAAGCTGCCGGATCCGTAAAATCTTGCATCTCAAAAGAAGGATTGATGATTAAATTACCACAACCTTCATCAAAATCAAGAATACCATCATTATCATTATCAAGATCACATACATCATTTATTCCATCCCCATCAGTATCTATCCCTGATGGATCTGTACATCGCTCAATAATACGTACCGTAGCCGAATCACTTTTACCCAAAGAAGGACAAAGGGAGTCTGCCGAATCTGTTATAGTGTAGTCAAAACTAGTTGTACCAGGAAACGGTGTAACTCCAGTATACGTGTAGGTTACAATACCATTTTCGGCATCATCGACAACAACAGTACCGACAGGTGGCTGCGTTATGTTTTCAATTGAAAAATTTTCGCCATCTGGTTCAGAATCGTTTATAAATAGGTGAATTTGAACAGAAACAGAATTTCCATAGGCTACTCGCACTTCGTCATCTTCTGCAATAGGGGCATTAGGGTTTTCTATAGCTTCCGCATCAGTAGTAGTAAGTGTATAATGGTTTGTACCTGCAATTGTACTTGGTTGTGCAATGGCGGTGGCTACCAATCTGGAAATACCGGTTCCACTGGAAGAATCATAAAAATTGGGATAATGAACTTCTATAATATAGGTTTCATTTTCACCTAAAGGCAAACCAAAATGTACTTCTTCTGGTTGTTGCGTACCATGACCATATACTCCATTTACCTGTCGCAAACCGCTGACTATATTACCAGAACAATCTCTAATTAAAACGTTTGTTCCAATAGCTACTCTACCTAAGAAACCTCCTGTAGAGCCATTGGCACCCCTATCTTCAGTAACATCTATAAGTAGGTGGTTATTTCTATTTGCCGCAGGTAAATTATTAATATATAGTTGATTGCTATTATTATTTATATTGATATAAATATCTAAATCGCCATCATCATCAACATCTACCATGGTGGTACCCTCACCATCTCTACCTGAGTTAAATTGCTGAGAATCTAAAGAAAAACTCATTGCCGAACCACTACCTATTACCCCAGGTGCGGGTGTAGGACTATTCAGTTGATTGATGTATAAATAACTTCTACTATTACCTACCAGAATAATATCGATATCGCCATCATTATCGATATCGCCCCCAGCCAATGCATCAATTCTGGCACCTGAACTACCATTATTTAAATTACCCGGTTGTGGTAAACCAGGAAAAGACACTGCACCTAATGCCGTAAATACTCCGCCTCCATCATTTCTATGAATCTGGGTTTGTCCGTTTTCTGTCCATACAGCATCTAAATCTCCATCATTATCTAAATCCCAAAGTCCGTTACCACCTTTGTTATTATTTGCTGCTTGCCCTAAATCTGCACCATTAGAAAAATTACCACCTTGATTTAAGAAAAAGTCATTTTCATCTCGCTTACGCATAAAAATATCTACCCAACCATCATCGTTAACATCTGCCGCTGTACCATAATCACCATCTGTAGCAAATTGATTTAACCCAAACTCAGTGACCCCACTTCCATTACCTGTTGTGATATGGGTAAATAAAACATTAGGGGCTGGGTTAACTACTGTATGGCTAGTGTGGTCTATAAAATTATTTCGTAATAATTCTATACCCATATCATGATTATCAAAGAAAATATCTAAATCACCATCTCCTTCAAAATCAAAGAAACCGACTCCTTCAGAATTAACCCCTGGCACAACTATGGTCGCACCTGATCTACCTATGGTTATTGGAGCTGAACCACCTATACCATCACCAAAGGTGCCATTAGCGTTCTGAATAAAAATTTGTATTGCTTTTCTAGCATTGTTATTACCTGAAGAGTTTATTAAAAAATCTGGTCTGCCATCATTATTAATGTCTCCCCATGCAGCTTGTCTTTCTGCCCAGTCACCTAACAGACCAGGTACTAAGGTAGGTTGCACATTGGTAAACGTGTTGTTACCATTGTTACGCATTAAAAAACTTTTTACTCCGCTATTATTATTATTCTCTAGAACGAGAACATCTAAATCTCCATCATTGTCAAAATCTGACCAAGCATGACCACCATCTTTTGGTTGACCTAAATCTAAACCAAACGAAGCTGCACTTTCAGTGAAAGTTGTTTGTGCTTGTATTTTTAAACTTGATAATAAGACTATTATAATAAAGCCTATATAACTCAAATTTATCCTCTTAATAAGAGAGACCCCCATGGAAATATTTTTATAATGCCAATAAGGGGGAATTATTTAGCATGATTTCTTATTATAAAAATCCGCTGTTTTTAGAAGGCTAGGAAATTAATGTTGCCAATGAAGACAAGGGTAAGGTTAACTAGTCAAAAAATGTGGTTTAATCTTTAAACCTCAATAAAACACAGAGCTAACAAGCTTTTTTTGTAGGAATTATCTGTATTAATTTTAATTACTTTTTATACGATACGTAATATTTCTATTGGTAATTACCGTATAAGTCTTAATTACAACTTCTGGTGAGAACTCTGAAGTTGAATTTGACCTTGTTCCTGTAGTGGTTATTAAATCTCCTACAGCAGTACCTGATGGTAAAGGGAATACGAACTTATATTTATTTGTATTATCAGTATTTCCATCATCGTCAAGATATAATGATGATGTTGCATCTTGATCATCTGAACTACCTTCTATCGCTTTACCTATAAAAATTTGACCTTCACCATAATCTTGAGTTAATCCAAATTGATTATCACCTAAAACAGCTGTGCCTTCGTTTATATCAGTAAAAAATACCTCAACGGTTGACCCTGATGAAGTCCACCCGGTTACGACTAGATTGGTTCCAGAAATAAAAGCAGAGTTAATAACAGGGAAATTTTCTAAATTATTAGGACCTGAATCTGAATCTGAAGTATCATTTAATGTTACACCGTCCATATCTAAATCTATACCTAAACTTGGCGTTACTGTACCATTTGCGTAAATAGAATTTTGACTTATAGTATTTGAAGTTCCTGAAAGTACCGCAATACCTTCACTACCATTTGAAAATATTCTATTTTGATTAATTAGTGCACCGTTACCATTTAATTTTATTGCCATTCCATCATAACTTATGGTGCAATTACCTCCATTTTGTCCAGAAGTAGATATACTATTATTTGTGACTACTACATCATTTACATTATTAATTTCAATACCTGAAGAAGCTGAGTTTTCAATTAAATTATTTTGTACAATAATGGTACTGCCATCTTCAATTAAAATATTATCAGAGCAAGCGGTATCTCCATTATTTTCAAGATGATTAAGTTCAATGTTACTTCTTGTGCCTCCATCAATATAAATACCCGCAACAGTGTTAGATGCTATATAATTAGATGCTATTGTAGCTTCACCACCAGTTTGTTCTACACCGTAATCAATATTACCAGAAGTGGTACCTAGAGCATTTACACCTATTAAATTGTTGGTTACGCTTGCTGTTCCTCCTAAGACCTGAATACCTGCATTACTATTAGAATAAACCGAAATATTTCTAACGGTAACATTATCTCCATTTAATTTAAAAACGTCGCCATTTGTTCTATTTACTTGTATTTCTGGTCTGTCATAATTTGTCAATGCAGTATTTGAAACACCTACACCTGTGCCTCCAGCCCCAACAGTACCAGTGTTTGTATCTCCAGAGAATGCTGTTTGTGTTCTTCCATCAATAATAGTATTTGTACCAATTACTGTAGATAAAGTCGTAGAATTACTTACAATAAAATCGAAATATCCACCAGCATTATAATTTACATCTGCTGTTCTACCAAAACTATCACTTGTTGGTGGTATCATGAAAATAGAGACATCTTCTTCCACTGCTGGGTCAAATATTGAATTAGCCTCTATATCAAGACCTGTTTCTCCTAATGTATTACTGTTCAAAATAAATTGCTCAAGAGAGCCTTGACCAAATTCGTTTGTATTTACAATAGTATTAAAATTGAATCCGAAATCTATATTGGCTACACCACTACTAGCTATACTTACCAATGATAAACTTTGTGAATCGTCAAAGACTCCAAGAGCAGAATCTGAAATTGCTGATGGATCAGTACCTCCTATTTCAGTTAAAACCTCAATAGTATTTGTAACATCGCCATACGTTCTAAAAGTTTGTACAGGAACGCAGGTAGTACAGTTTATACCGTTGGCCCTAGTTGATCTAACAGTAGAGTTTACCAATTTTACATAGTAATTGCCATCTGCCATACCACCAAAACTATAATCCCCACTTACTTTTGAGTTCGTTCTTCTTACGAAAGTACCATCGCTTTCGTATAATTCAACAATAGCACTAGATATACCAACGCCATTGGCATTTGTCATATTTCTACCTTGCCCACCACCGTAGTTGACATCTTCAAAAACAGTACCTGCAATTAAGTTCGATGGCACTTTTAATACTACCGCTGCAGAAATTAAGAAATCTTGCCCTACATCTACATTTGCTGTTACCTGGGAATCTCCAGGGGATATATAGGTAGAAATATCATATGTATCTAAATCTACACCATATGTTGTATTTACATTATAATCTGGTGTTGTAGTATTATCATACATAGTAGAATTATAGGCATTATTTCCTGTTTGACCACCATCTCCCGATAATACAAAAGGTGGTTGATTTGCCTGATTTGTAATAGATAATCTTTCTCCATTAGGGTTGGTTGTTCCAGAACTGTTACCATCTAAGGTTGAATCTCCTTCCCATGATAAAAATGATGCTTTTGCACCAGCACCGGCAATGGCATAAAAACCATCCAATGTAAATGAATTTCCGTCATTACTTAAACCATCAAAACCTTGATACAGGTTAATGTTTACAGCAGGAAGGTTAGGATCTTCGTAGAAAACGAACAATGTCCAACCTCCTAATACAGTTGCCGATGAGCAATACGTATTTGAGTTATCTATAGACAACCCTGAAAAATCAAAAACATTGGTGGATGGATCTGCTACACCTGCCACTATATCTGTAACATCACTTACATAACCATAGAAATTTCTATTGGTAAGTGTTGTTTGGTATTGATAATTAGCATTTACCGTTTGCCCTTCAAAAGTAACTGCACCATCAACTACTGTACTTGAATGCGCCCAGTATAAATATGCTTTTTTAATAGTACCTGTATTTGGTATAGGTGCAATCAACGTATTTGATGACGATGTTGTTATTGAACATGCATCTGTGTTGTTATCATTTGTTCTTAATGATCCACCTGTTGTAGAATAGTCATAATAACCATCAAATTCTTGAAATAAAGTTAATGGGTCATTTGCTAAAATTTGCGAGTTAATATAACCATCTGCAGTGTCGCTATAATCTACAGAAGCATATTGGGCTGTAGCGTCTGAAAAACCAACGGTAAAATACTCCACTAATTCAGGTACACCATCATCTACAATAGGTACTGAAAAAGTTTGAACATTGCCCACCTCACCTGTAAAAGTAAGTGTACCGTTTACTGATATATAATCACTACCATTACTAGCTGTACCATCGCTTACCATATAATTTACGGTAAACGGTGTTTCAATAAAACCAAAAAACCAGCTGTATCCATGACGATCACGTACGTGGGTTACAGTAAAAATTGCACTACCAGAATCTTCATCTACATAAACATCTTCTACAACAATTTTTGGTCCTGGTGGTGAACAACTAACAGTTGCTTGCCAACCATTACCTGTAGTATTATTATTGGATGTAAATCTAAAAGTTAGACAACCATTAGCATTCGTCGCAAAAATTTGGGTAGGTATATTGTCATTATCATATTGCCCTAATAAAGTAGCACCGGTATTATTACCATCATACACATAAAGAATATCTCCGGGTATAACGTCGAACTGATCAAAACTTACCTGCGTGTAATTATTAGCCGTATCTGGACAGATAGTATACACTTTATCTTCATTATCAGAATAATTACTTATACCTCCAGAATCTAAAAATATGTCATCACAAGTTGTTGCAGAGCCTCCATCTGTTATAATTAAAGCATCATTGGCTAAAATTGTACCAATCGCCGTATCTGTAATATCTATATTAGAATCTGAAGTTGACGTAAATGAAAATTGAAATGTTTCATCGCCTTCAAATATAGTATCATCTGTAATAAAAATAGTTATGGTTTCGGTATCAAAAATGGTACCGTCAAAATTTAAAGTTCCACTTGATGCCGTATAATCTTGACCCGCAATCGCAGATATATTCGAAGTTGTATAATTTACACTATAAGGTCCGCTTGCCGCACTACCACCGTGCCTTACGGTAAATGTTGCAGTTCCAGCATTTTCATTAACGGTAACATCATCTACTAGTACTTCTGACCCAAAAGTGGCACTAAACTGTACATTATCTATATAAATGGCATCATTTGTTTGCCAACTAGTATCACCACGATAAAATATAATTGCAGGATTTGATGCTATTTGCGCAGCGGTTAAATTATAGGTTAATGAACCTGTTCCACTATTAATTCTTTGAACAAAACCCCATTGGTTGCTGTCGGCATTATAAATATATACATCGATTGCCTCACCCCCTGCAGAATTGGCATCATAATCTAAAGTTAAGGTTGCAGATGAAGCCCCTGCCAAAGGAACAAATCTATAAATGTATCTATTATCTATATCTCTAAAACGTAACTGACCACCAGTAATTTGTATACGACCACCCCAGGCATTACCGTCATCTCCAATTTCAATCCAATCAGAACTAAAATTTTGTGTCCCTTCATTACTACCGTAAAAAGTACTGGTAAATGTATCCAAGTAAGTTTCTTGGGCATAGAAACTTGTGGCACACAATAGAACTAATAAATAACAAAAATGTCTTAATCTCATAATCAAATTAATGGGGGCATTGAAATGCAAAAACAATCTATAATGCATATCATCTGTAAAAATAACTAGGAGTTGAGGTCATCCCTAAAATTTGTTGTGAAGTAAGGCTATTAGCAAGTGTACGCCTAAAATACTGCTGTTAAGCCTTTTAAAATTACTGTTTAAATTGCTTTTTATGCTTGCATTTAATCTATTAGACACCTAAAAATATGATACTAACAGCGACTTGATTAAATAGTAATCACTTTAAACGCACTTGAGTTTTAGGTAATCTAAAAAGGTGATACTACACTTGTAAATAGTGTCAAAAAATTATTAAACTAGAACTAAAGATCAATTCAATTTTACACGATACGTTATTCTTTTGTTGGTAATCACAGATTTAACTTGAACCGTTAGCAAAGCTGCATTTGAGATTTGAGCATCACAAGAGGTAGCAGCATTTGAAGCTAAGATTCTATATTGATAATTATTTTGAGTTAAGTCTACCCCAATAACATTTAAGGTTTCTGTTTGAGTACCTGTATAATTAGGTCCATTAGAAATATCATTAAATGTAACCCCGCCATCTATGCTTACTTGCCATTGAAAAGTGTCTGCATTAGTCGTATTCACGCTAAAAACAGCATTGTTATTTACAAAAACAAACTGTGTTACTGGTTGTATATCAATGGTAGATTCTGGGATATCAGAAATAATATGCTCCCCTAAATCTACCGGACATTGGTTATTACCCCACCTCGCCCATAAATGATATGTACCAGAGGCTAAATTAGAATATGTAACAGAGCCGCTATTATCTGGAACTGATGATTGATAAGAAACCTGATTATCCAAACTAAACTCTATCGAAGATCTATTTGAATTATCAGGAAAAGCAAAGTTAATTTCACCATTAGTTAAATTACAACTAGACGCTGTAATATTAACGGTAGGATTTGGTGAAGGATATACTTTTACTTGTACATCATCTGACATAGTACAACCATTAGGCAATGTTGCGGTAACCGTATATATTAAATTAGTTGTAATTGTAAGATCTGCTCCTGAATATGTAAAAATTGGTTGTGCTGCGCCTATATTGTCTAAATAAGCTGTCTCAACGGCCGTTGCACCTGACCATGTATAACTATAATTTGGATTTGATGTTTCACCTATTTGAATAGCATCTGATACTTCGCAAACTGTTACGTTCGATCCCGCTAAACCTGAAAGAACTGTAGGAGGAATCATTTCTGTTTCTGATGTAGTACAAGCACATGAGTTATCTAATGATTCAATTACAATTAAAATATTACAAACCCTATTTGGTGACGTAGTAAAGTCAATAGCACCATTAACAGTACTAGTCGCTGGAACCTGAACTGTCATAGTTTCAGTACCTATTAAAATATCTCCAGCGGAGAAAACCCCGTTAGCATCAGCGTCATAATATGCTGAAACAATAGTACCAGTAGGCATTGTTGTACCGGAAGTATTTTCAATGGAAAAATTAGCAGTGATATTCTGATCATTACCACTGACTGTAGCAACTGTAGATGTTGAACTTATAACCAAATTAGATTTTTCTACGGAAATAGTTTCATCGGTCTGCGCTGTAACACTTTGAACTACCGGACAACTTGGTCCACCTGAACCTGAACAATCAATACTTTGTTCTATTCGCGTAGCTACATTTAAATCATAATTTTGACAACTAACATCTTCAGGTGAAACAACTTCAATTTCAAAATCGAAGGCAATAAGAGATGTGACCCCAACTCCATCAGGGATTTGCCATTTTAATACACGAGTTCCCGCTACTGCATCGGTTGATACCGTGGGCTCTGCGGAAGGACCGTTAGTGCCAGCTACATACGAACCTGATACGTAATTAAATGCATCGTCAATTGTAGCAACAATAAATTCTATATCCCCATCACTTTCAATACCCTGGTTGGTTATTTCTACTGAAATACCTTCAGTATCATTACAAGCTTGAACAGCATTATCGTTTGAAATGACCGAAATGTCATAATCAATATTAGAAGGTACCTGAGTGACATTTACTGGGTTGGTCTTAATTTCACTTTGTCCATCATTAGGATCAATGGGTTGTTGACAACCAGACTCTGCATTTATTTGCGTGATTATCTTACTGCCAGATACATAATCGCAAGTAAACGCTAATTCAAAATTCACATTAAATTCATTAGGCTCTGGAACAGATACACCTGGTAGACCATTAGCACCACTAATAGGACTACCAACAATTGCAGAAATATCTATTGAATATGTATTTGTACCCGCATTAAATATTATTAGACCTGAACCTATTGCATAATCTACTGCGTTATAAGTCAAAACCCCTGAAGTATTATCGAGTACCATGCCTACAGGTAATTTTATATCGGCAGCCAAGGCATAAGCAAAACCGTTGGCAGCATTATTCACGTCTATTGAATAAGGTACAACATCGCAAAAATCATAAGTTGCCGGAGGTACGCCAAGAGCGGTAGTTACATTTATAGAAGGATTTTGAGTACTTAACGAAAGTTGAATCACTTCTTCTTTACAGATATAATTACTACCAGAACTCCCTAAAGGGTATCCCGTATCGGGGTCAATAGGATACTGACTACAATTTTGACCTACTCGAATATCAAAACTATCTGTACCGCAAACAGTGAAATCGTCTGACCGAATTTCTAATTGTTTACCAGCACTAGAAATGTCTCCCACTTGCGCCCAATATTTTCCAGTACCATAGCCGATAAGAGGGATCTCTGTTGTATTATCCCAAAGGGTTGGTACAATGTTATTATTTGTAATCTCTATGGCAATCCACGTGTTTTGTAGAGAAGCCCCGCCCGATGTCGTATTATTAATATCAACCACCCATGCTGCATTTTGCGTATTTGTAGAAATTGTAGGTGTAGGTGAACTTACGGTATAACTTAGGGGCAAATACTGTGTATTTCTCACGTTGGTCAATCTTTGCATATTGATAGACCTACCTGGTATGCTTACATTTCTAAAAATTTCAAACTCAGTACTTGGCAAAACAATAATACCCAATCTTTCACCAGAAAAAGACCAATCTTCAATTGTACAATTTGCAACAACATTAAAATTAACATCTTTAATTGCGTAACTAGCAGAAGCTTTTTCTTTTGACCAAGAGCCATCATTCGTCCATCTGTACCTATGAAACCCAGGTTCTGCATTATAAGTTATAACAGGGTCTGTAATGTCATGTATAAACTCTCCATAACCTCTATAACTTGAAGTACCAGGTACATAATCTACGCCTACCGGAACTAGAATATCTACTACTTTAGGTATAGCAAAATTTCGAAATTCATTAGGAAAAAGATCTCCTAAAATCGAATAGGTTGCATGATGAAACCGTATTCCCATTCCAAATTCATTACAACCATCAATGGTTAAACTTTGTTGAACCACTTGTGTGGTCGGCACATCTTTATAAGCTAAGATTCCAAATTCTTCCGTAAGAAAATTACAAGTATGTTCAGTTGAATTAGCCGTAGAAGTTACAGGAGATGAAACCAAAATTCCGGTCATTGGCATATACCTAGTATAAGATATAGAACTATTTTCAGAAACTTTTAAATCTACATCAATGATGTATTTATCACCAAGTCCTGGTATAATTGCTGAAAAATCGCCACCTAATATATCTACTGAATGATTACTTTTCCCACCATTATTCTGAATATAAGAATACTGACCTAAATTATTTGATATTGTTGATGACCCTCCACCATTTGGAAGGTATTCTACTTGTATTGCTTTTATACCTCCATCCGATTGTGTACCAAACCAATTATTAGTATCATATTCAAGAAGTGCTTTAGCAGAAGAAAGATTTGTTTCATTCACATCAATCTCAACATGCCATCTAACCATATCCCCTTCCAGAACATGATCTAAGCGAAGACCGGGCGTGTTTATTGAAATAGGCGTGGTCTCGCTCATATCAGTATACCCCAACGTAGTACGATCAAGTGAAAAGTTAGATACGCAAACCGATGGTCCACCACTTGGGCAAGTAACTGTAAACGTAGGACCGTCTTCACAAATGTGAATAGGTTCATATGTGGAATCACCTTTTAAATGATATTCGTAAGATATGCCTCCAGCAAAACTACCCGAACAGGTTGGATCAACCATTAATGGAACCTGAGGATTTCTACTAATTAAATAACCATACGTAGGTGCTGAATTAGAGGAATATATAGCAAGACCAGTACCTGAATCGAAACTTAGTAAGTTAAAAGGCTCTGAACCCCATAATCCATTACCATTAGGTATAATACCTGGGGGCAAGGTATAGTGAACTTCCCAATGCATACCAGGAATACTGGTTGTCGTTGGTGTTTGACTACTTGAAGTACTTATATAAAAATCAAAAGTATCTCCAGGACCAAAATTAGCACTTCCGCTAGATGAATTAATATTAGTTGCTATCGATTGCGTATTATAAAAACTCCAAGGTCGCCAAGTATTCAATCCATTATTCGGCACATTTAAACTTGTTGCATTACCACATTGATCTGTGTATTCATAAGCCCAACGTACCATCGAATAACCTGCATTCATGCGATCACAAGCGGTGTCATTATTTGAATCTAATAAATAATTATATGCTAACTCCGCCTCTAAAATCAATGAATTACCAACTGGCAGATCATCAAAAAAACCATCACCGTCTAAATCTTCTAAACCTACTCCTGCCCCATCAGGATCTGTTGTCAATTGAAAATCTGCAAAACTACCTTCTGCTCCCTGATTGGGAAAAGATTTTCCATCTACATTGAAATTAGACCAAGTATAAATATTATAATCCGTCGGAATATAGGTCGCACCTCCATTACTAAAACCTAAATCAAGCGTAAGGTTATAGATGTCACCAGCACCTGTACCATCATTCCGCAATAAAAATTCAGCGGTATCGGTAGTGGACAATCCTGGCCAGGCTCTTTTGACTACTCTAGTATATAAATCTGGTGCTCCAGAAGCCAAGGCTATCCCTGAGGTAGAGGTATTACCTGTTTCGCAAGAATCAGCACCTGTAATACAACCACCATAGGCTGATTGGTATGTAATTGTTTCTCCTGCACCAGATGGGCAATTGAGAAGTTTAGCCTTTACAGTTATTGAAATATTCTCATTTTCTTCAAAGCGAGAATCATTATCCCCTATAGCCGAAATCTCTCCAGCATTTAATTCTAAAGTATCTGTGACCATATCCCCTACCGATATACCTTGAGAAAAATTTCCCGTACCATCATATGTGATAGAAATATTGTCAGAATGTTCAATATAAGCCAGAACATTATTACTGTAGGCATTAGAATTTACTGGGGAGTTACCAATTGTAAAGGTAAACTCTTGAGTTTCATTAATTCTTAATGAACCCGACAGAGGTATAATAGCATTATCGACTTCTAAAGAAGAATACAACACTGATGGATAATCAACAGTAGTTGAAATAGAAGAGTTACTGACAAGTGTATGTTCAATTTCAGGATCGACCATTGCCGAACACCCTGTCTGAACTGTGTATGATATATCTATAAAACTTATAGAACCAATTAGCGGCGTACTAACAGTAAATACCGGTTTATTAGGATTAGATGAATCTACAATAACCCCTGCTAAAGGTGAAGTAAGCCCTAAAAATTCAGATTGACTAGGCAACTGAACACTCACTTGTTCATTGCCAGAGGTAGTGCCATATAACCTAAAACTAAATGTTGACGCATCACCACAAGCGATAACCTCAGTTGGAAGATCAGTTGATGGGTTGACAACAATATTCTGAGCTCTTAGATTTAGCGTACAGAAAAAAAGTACTGATACTAAAACGTAAAAGAATTTTACTGGGTTATACAACATGCTATAGACCTTCAAATAACTAAGCTTATTCGCCAACAGATTTTATTGACGCTATTCCTAGGTAAATATATTTAGACTTAAGTTGTTATGAGAAAAAGTGTTGTGTAGCGCCTAATATTAGATGTAACTACTGTTCTTTTCATTGTAAGTAGATATCTAAATATGCCCCAAACACGTGTAAACATAATACCTGATCGATTAAATGCAAATCAAAGCAAACAAGTATAAACAGAAAAGGCAGCTATAGATATAGCTGCCTTTTCTGTAGTATATATAAAAATTTATTCTAAAATTATAAATTCTGATCTTCTATTAATATCGTGTTTAGCTGCCGAACATTTAACACCATCTGAACATTCATTTAGCAATTTAGTCTCACCGAAACCTTCACTTACCAATCTGTCTTTCGATATGCCCTTTTTGATCATATAATTTACAGTTGACTCTGCTCTTTTTTGAGATAACCAAAGATTATAAGCTGCAGGACCTCGACTATCTGTATGAGAATTCACCTTTAATTTCAAACTTGGGTATTTCTCCATCGCTGCTATTACCTTTTCTATCTCTACTTCTGAAACTTTTTTAATGTCATATTTATCGAAATCAAAATATATCGTGCTTAATTGCAGAAGTTTCGCTAAATCATCGCCAAACCCAGCGGTGATATTATCTCTTTCAAGATAAAAATCAATAATTTTTGGTTTTCCATCAGATACGCCAATATACTCTTCAAAAGGCACATAACCCTCCATCAAGGCTCTTACAAAATTTCCTTTATTACAATCTAATTCCAAATCATAGTTTCCATCGGAATCTGTAATGGTAGCTAATACCTCTTCATTATTCTCGTCGATAACCTTAATAGTTGCTCCAACTAAAACTTCATTAGATATTTTATCTCTTACAGTACCATTAATTTTTTGAATACAATCAAATTCTAAAGGTCGTGTTTCTGTAAAACTATAAATATCATCATATCCCATACCGCCTTCACGATTTGAGGCAACATAACCAGTTCTTAACTCCTCATCGAAAATAAAAGTAAAATCATCACTATTACTATTTACAGGTTTTCCTATATTTAATACCTTACCTGAGAAATCTTGTCTTTTTATTTTAGTTGCAAAAACATCTAAACCACCTAAACCCGGATGCCCATCTGAAGAAAAATACAATACTTCATCGCTTGTAATATAAGGGAAAGTCTCTCTTGCTTCTGTATTTATATTTGAACCTAAATTTTGAGGTGTACCAAATGAACGATCTTCATTAATAGCAACCATAAATAAATCTGATTCTCCTAACGTGCCAGGCATGTCTGAAGCAAAGTATAATATCTTCTCATCAGGACTCAAAGCAGGGTTTGCAACAGAATAAGAATCACTATTAAAAGGTAACTCCTCAACCTCTCCCCAAATACCCTCATCGGTTAATACAGCCCTTAAAACCTTTAATCTTACAATACCTTTATCATCTTTTACGGTTTTCCTCTTTTCAGAGTTGTTTCGTGTAAAATACATTGTCTGACCATCTTTTGTAACTATAGATGTAGATTCATGATAGCGTGTATTTACATTTTCATCTAATTTTTTCACATGACCTACAGATGAACTATCTGCGTTTACTTCATATAGATCTAAAAAATCTTTTGCATTCCAAGTATGACGATATCTAGCAAAATTACCCGTATCTCTATCGGAAGAAAAGATTAATCCTTCTTTGTAGAATGAAGGTGCAAAATCTGAATAAGGTGAATTATACTCAAAAGGACCTAAATTATATCTAGCAGAATTTTGCTCTATTTCTGACATGAAATCACGGTCTTCATTAAATGCGTTAGCACGACCATCACTTTTCGTGATCTCTAAAAATTTATTCATTACACCCGTAGAAGCATCATAATCTCCCAAGGTTTTAAGCGACTGCGCATACTTAAAATAGTCTTCTGCAGTAACTTCCTCCGAATAATCTGAAACGAGTTGTTTGTAAGTTTCAGCGGCTTCTTTATAATCGGCATTATAATAGTATGAATTACCTAACTTTCTAAGTAAATCTGCAGATACATAACCCTTATCTAAGACCTTTTTATAAATATCTATTGCCGGACTAAAAGAATACGAATCGAAATTCTCATTTCCTTTTTGAATTAGTCGTTCTTGAGCTTCAGTTAATCCGTGAAAGAACATCAAGAATATTAAAATAAATTTAACTTTATGTTTCATATATAAGTTTGCCATTTAGAAAAAACGAGGTGAAACCAATCTTTGAAAAGATTTTACCAATTCATATCTCAAGAGAACTTCAAATGATCCGTCGTTAAATTGAGTACCTCCTAAATCTGTTGTTTCTCTATCGTATGCTAAACCAATCATTAATTGATCTGAAATTTGGAAGCCGGCCATTGCACTTACTGCTGCATCCCATCTATATGCTGCACCAAAAGTAAATTTCTCATTAAACATGAAGTTTGCAGAAAAATCAACCTGTAATGGTGCTCCACCAACCACTTTTGTAAGTAAAGCTGGTTTAAATTTTAAATTTCCATTTAAATCAAAAACGTACCCTGTTATTAAATAAAAATTAATTCTCTCTTTAGACAAAAACTGAACACTGTTAGCATCTCTTTGAGAGTTATCAAAATGTTCCGTTTGAAATAAATTCGGAGCTGAAAGTCCTGCATAAAAAGCATTGGAATGATAATAAAGACCCACACCCACATTTGGTGAGAATCTATTTTCAATATTATCAGAATCTACAGGTTCCGAATCAAAATTACGGAGCTGGTTAAAATCTAAATTTAACAAGTTACCCCCTGCTTTTAATCCAAAGGACAATTTACCCTCTGCCGATACATCTATTGTATAAGATATAACAGCATCGAAGTATGTTTCTTGAACAACGCCGTTTCCTATCTCATCATTTACAATCGATAAACCATAACCTAGCTTACTATTTCTAATAGGAGATTGTATATTTAGTGTTTGTGTTTTGGGCGCTCCTTCCAAACCGACCCATTGCGATCGATATAACCCTGTTATACTTAACTGACCTCTAGAGCCTGCATATGCAGGATTGACGCTCATTGTATTGAACATATACTGAGTATACTGCGCATCTTGCTGGGCATTGGCGCTACTAAACATTAGCAACAAACCTCCAAACAGGATTAAAAACTTATTTTTAATATTCATATTTTATAAACTATTATCTACTAATATAAAGATATTCACTATCTACTTTGCTTTCTCCTTCAAAGGTAGTATAATCAAATATATAGAAATATATTCCAGCTGGAAGATAATCATCAGTGCTTAACGTAGATCTACCTCTTGATCTACCATCAAATACATTATTTTGATTATTATAATTTTCACCTTCATAGACTGCAACACCCCATCTATTAAAAATCTTTAAAGTACTACTACGAATTTTATCTACACCTCTAATGAATAAGAACTCATTTCTACCATCACCATTTGGCGTTACCATTTGATTCACTTCGATAGGGTTGTCATCTGTTTCTGTAGGATTATTGTCTACAATTGTAATTTCTACCGTTGCCGTATCACAGTTTCCTTCCGTATCACATACAGTATACTCTATTACATCGGTTCCTTCAAAACCATCGTTCGGTGTATATGTAATCGTATCATCTGAAATATCATCGGGAGTTCCCCCATCATTGATTTCAACAGTACCATTTGATGGATCCGTTACAGTCAGCGTACCATCGCTAGGAATACCAAAATCATTATCTAAAATATCTATTTCGATTGGAGTATCTATCGGTGTAGATACAGAATCATCTACAACATCTAGAGCTACCGGTTCTCCTACAGTAATTGTAACAGTTGCCGTATCACAGTTTCCTTCCGCATCACATACAATATACTCTATTACATCGGTTCCTTCAAAACCATCGTTCGGTGTATATGTAATCGTATCATCTGAAATATCATCAGGAGTTCCTCCATCATTGATTTCAACGGTTCCATTTGATGGATCTGTTACAGTTAACGTACCATCGCTAGGAATACCAAAATCATTATCTAAAATATCTATTTCGATTGGAGTATCTATCGGTGTAGATACAGAATCATCTACAACATCTAGAGCTACCGGTTCTCCTACAGTAATTGTAACAGTTGCCGTATCACAGTTTCCTTCCGCATCACATACAATATACTCTATTACATCGGTTCCTTCAAAACCATCGTTCGGTGTATATGTAATCGTATCATCTGAAATATCATCAGGAGTTCCTCCATCATTGATTTCAACGGTTCCATTTGATGGATCTGTTACAGTTAACGTACCATCGCTAGGGATACCAAAATCGTTATCTAAAATATCTATTTCGATTGGAGTATCTATCGGTGTAGATACAGAATCGTCTACAACATCTAGAGCTACCGGTTCTCCTACAGTAATTGTAACAGTTGCCGTATCACAGTTTCCTTCCGCATCACATACAGTATACTCTATTACATCGGTTCCTTCAAAACCATCGTTCGGTGTATATGTAATGGTATCATCTGAAATATCATCGGGAGTTCCTCCATCATTAATTTCAACAGTACCATTTGATGGATCCGTTACAGTCAGCGTACCATCGGCAGGAATACCAAAATCATTATCTAAAATATCTATTTCTACTGGAGAATCGATAGGTGTTGCTACAGAATCGTCTACGACATCTAAAGTAACTGGAGTACCACTATCTGGATCTAAATAATCAGGAGTACCATCATTATCACTATCGTCGTTGGTAGGGTCACCATCGTTGTTCGCATCCTCGTCAGGTGTATTAATTCCATCACCGTCATCGTCCAAATCCCTATAGTTTACATCGTCTGTACCATCGGTATCAGGTAGATCGTTAGCTGGGTCGTTGATCTCATCGTTGACATCGAAACCGTCGTTTACATCTGAACCTTCATAACCATCGTCCAAACCATCACCATCAGTATCGACACCTGTATAGCTTTGATCAGGGATTCCATCAAAGTTAAAATCATTGCCTTCGTTGTTATCAGGAACAGAATCATTATCACTGTCCAAATCAATATAATCTTCATTATCCGTTCCATCTGTATTTACAGGTGTAAGTCCATCTGGATAAGCACTATTTACACCATCGTTAGATGCATATGTTGCAGCATCGTCATCGTTAGGTGCTATATAACCATCAGTAGTCTGTGCCTCAACATTATCTGGAATTCCATCGTTATCACTATCGATATCCAAATGGTTAGGTATTCCATCATCATCGCTATCCAATGGATTAGTTAACGGATTGTTGTCACCATCTAAATTAGGATCCTCAACACTATCCAATATACCATCGTTGTCATCATCAAGATCAGCACTATCGGCTACTCCATCGCCATCAGTATCTGGACCAGGATTACTGTCTGGGTCTAAATAATCAGGAGTACCATCATTATCACTATCGTCGTTGGTAGGGTCACCATCGTTGTTCGCATCCTCGTCAGGTGTATTAATTCCATCACCGTCATCGTCCAAATCCCTATAGTTTACATCGTCTGTACCATCGGTATCAGGTAGATCGTTAGCTGGGTCGTTGATCTCATCGTTGACATCGAAACCGTCGTTTACATCTGAACCTTCATAACCATCGTCCAAACCATCACCATCAGTATCGACACCTGTATAGCTTTGATCAGGGATTCCATCAAAATTAAAATCATTGCCTTCGTTGTTATCAGGTACAGAATCGTTATCACTATCTAAATCAAGATAGTCTACATTATCGGCATCATCCGTATTAACAGGTGTAAGACCATCTGGATAAGCACTGTTAACACCATCGTTAGATGCATATGTTGCAGCATCGTCCTCGTTAGGCGCTATATAACCATCAGTAGTCTGTGCCTCTACATTATCTGGAATTCCGTCATTGTCACTATCGATATCCAAATGGTTAGGTATTCCATCATCATCGCTATCCAATGGATTAGTTAACGGATTGTTGTCACCATCTAAATTAGGATCCTCAACACTATCCAATATACCATCGTTGTCATCATCAAGATCAGTACTGTCAGGAACTCCGTCCCCGTCGGTATCAAGATTAGTTTGACATACCAAAGGTTTTAAACTTAAAAAAACAGCACTATGAAAAGGAGAAGTTGTATAAAACTCAATATGATTAGCAACTGAATTAGACTCCCATGTAAACCTTTCATGTTCATCAATAATATGACTTGTATTATTTTGAATATAATAATTATCACTCTCAATATTAGAAGTTAAACCACTTGCTAAAACAGCAGTAGTGAAATCATAATCCACACCATCCAAAGAAACTATTCCATCTCTACTATTTGAAGCAGTTAGCTCTGAATGCTTAGCTTCAATGTAAACCGGGACTGACCCTGATATTGTAAAAGTGGTATTTAACCCATCACGAACCATAAGTAATCCTGAATTAAAAGTACTACCTCCAGTCATAGAGACAATAACACTTCCAATGGGTAATCCCCACTTGTGACTTACATCTACATTATTTGCAACCAAACTACCATCATAAATACCGTAAACGATGCCTAAGTCTTCAGCACGAATCTCCTTCGAGCCAAGTTCATTGCAAGTTTCTGTTAAAACTGTATAATCAATAGTATCTCCATTTATCTTTTCAGCCTTAAAGCCAAATAAATTCAGTGTAAATAAAAATGATACAAGACAAATGTTAAACAATTTAGATTTATTCAACAAAAATCCATTAGATTTTAAAAAAGTAATTTTACCCATAAGTGTTAGTGTTTTACTAATCACCATGGCATTCGGTAGGGATTTTTTAATATTGGCTTGTAAGAAAGTGGGGCAATCTTATTAAACGTTGCTAAGATAAATCATAATTGAATCAACTCAAATTATTTTTCGATTAACCAAGGAATTAAATAGGTGATCGACAGAAAAAGCAGTCTTTTTAATTAAGAATATTTAACATTTCAATTTTATTTACGATGAAATCTTAGTAAAAGATCATAGAATATTGAAAACATTAACCTGTACAAACCTAACACCCATTTAATCAAATAAATACAAATAATAATAATTTAAAATTATCATACCTACACTCTAAATGTTAAGAATTGAATTTATATTACTTTTGCACAAATTTTGTATATGACCTTTAAGCAAGAAATAGAACGTAGAAGAACCTTCGGAATAATTTCTCACCCAGATGCAGGTAAAACTACACTAACTGAAAAATTATTACTTTTTGGTGGTGCGATTCAAGAAGCAGGCGCTGTTAAGAATAATAAAATTAAAAAGACAGCAACTAGTGATTTCATGGAAATTGAAAGACAAAGAGGTATTTCGGTTGCCACTTCTGTTCTTGCATTTAACTACAAGGATAAAAAAATCAACATACTAGATACGCCTGGTCATAAGGATTTCGCTGAAGATACTTTTAGAACATTAACTGCAGTAGATAGTGTTATTGTTGTAATCGATGTTGCAAAAGGTGTTGAGGAACAAACAGTTAAATTGGTTGAAGTTTGTCGAATGCGTAAAATACCAATATTGGTGTTTATAAATAAAATGGACAGGGAAGGTCAAGATGCTTTTGACCTACTTGACGAATTAGAACAAAAACTAGGTCTTTCTGTAACTCCGCTAAGTTTCCCTATTGGTATGGGATATGACTTTAAAGGCATTTACAATATTTTCGAAAAGAATATTAATCTATTTAGTGGCGATAATAAAAAGAACATTGAAGAAACAATAGCATTTGATGATGTAACTAATCCTGAATTGGATAAAATTATAGGAAACAAGGCCGCAACTGAACTAAGAGAAAACCTAGAATTGGTTTGGGGTGTCTACCCAAGTTTCGATAAAGAGCTTTATTTAAAAGGAGAACAGCAACCTGTATTTTTTGGTTCTGCATTAAATAACTTCGGAGTAAGAGAGCTCTTAGATTGCTTTATTCAAATTGCCCCTACTCCACGTTCAAAGAATGCTGAAGAACGACTTGTAGCAGCGAACGAAAAAGAAATGACAGGGTTTGTCTTTAAAATTCACGCCAATATGGACCCCAAGCACAGAGACCGTCTTGCATTTATAAAAATTGTCTCTGGTACTTTTGAACGTAACAAACCATATTTACATGTAAGAAATGGTAAAAACTTAAAATTCTCTAGTCCGAATGCATTTTTTGCCGAAAAGAAAGAAATAGTAGACATCTCATACCCTGGAGACATTGTAGGGCTTCATGACACTGGTAATTTTAAAATAGGTGATACATTAACCGAAGGAGAAATTTTGCACTACAAAGGTATTCCTAGCTTCTCTCCTGAACACTTTAGATATATCAACAATGCTGACCCTATGAAGTCTAAACAACTTAATAAGGGCATTGACCAGTTGATGGATGAAGGTGTCGCACAATTATTCACCTTAGAACTAAATGGAAGAAAAATAATTGGAACTGTCGGTGCTTTACAGTTTGAAGTGATACAATATAGGCTTGAGCATGAATATGGAGCTAAATGTAGCTACGAAAACTTTAATGTACACAAAGCCTGTTGGGTAGGTACTGAAAATAGAAAAACAGATGAATTCAAAGAATTTGAACGCGTAAAGCAAAAATTCTTAGCAAAGGACAAAAAAGGACAACTGGTTTTTCTAGCAGACTCTCAATTTTCTTTGCAAATGACACAGCAAAAATATCCATCGGTAAAATTTCATTTTACTTCTGAATTTGAATAAAAAAAAGCCCAACTTTTAAAGTTGGGCTTTTTTTATGCTTCTCCAGTCGGACCAAAATTCATAGGTATCGAAGGTTGTTCATAATCCTTTATAGTACCATTAGCTTTTTCAAACCGTTGTACATTATCATTCAATGCTTTTAAAAACTTTTTAGCATGTTGCGGGGTAAGTATAATTCTACTCTTCACCTTAGCCTTTGGAGCTCCAGGCATCATACTTATGAAATCAACTACAAATTCAGAAACTGAATGATTAATAATGGCTAGATTGGAATAAATACCTTCTGCCATCTTCTCATCCAATTCAATATTAATTTGTTTTTGATTCGGATTTTTATTGTCACTCATAATATAGTTTTATTAAAAAAATAACCCCCAAATAAAATTTGAGGGTTACTATAAAGTTAGAATCTTAATGCCTCTTTTCTGGCCATTATTTCATCATATTCTTCTTTGGATCCAACGATAATGCTTTCGTAGTCTCTCATACCCGTACCAGCCGGAATTTTATGACCAACGATTACATTTTCCTTAAGACCTTCTAATGTATCAATCTTACCACTTACAGCAGCTTCATTCAACACTTTAGTCGTTTCTTGGAACGATGCAGCAGAGATAAATGATTTCGTCTGTAACGATGCTCTAGTAATACCTTGTAGAATCGGAGTAGCAGTTGCTGATACAGCATCTCTTGCTTCAACCAATGCCTTATCACCACGTCTCAATAAAGAATTTTCATCTCTCAACTCTCTTGGAGTTACAATTTGACCTGGTTTAAGGTTATCAGAATCACCTGCTTCCATTACTACTTTCTTACCAAAGATTCCATCATTCTCCATTATGAAATCATCTTTATGAATCAATTGATTCTCTAAGAAGATAGTATCACCCGGATCTTGAATTCTTACTTTACGCATCATCTGTCTAACAACTACTTCGAAATGCTTATCATTAATCTTCACACCTTGAAGTCTATAAACTTCCTGAACTTCGTTTACTAAGTACTGCTGTACTGCAGAAGGACCTTTAATTTTCAAGATATCTTCTGGAGTAATTGAACCATCTGATAATGGCATACCTGCTCGTACATAATCGTTCTCTTGAACTAAGATTTGATTAGAAAGTTTCACTAGATATTTCTTCACCTCACCTAATTTAGACTCAATGATGATTTCTCTATTACCTCTCTTTATCTTACCAAAAGAAACAACACCGTCAATTTCAGATACAACAGCTGGGTTTGATGGATTTCTCGCTTCGAATAATTCAGTAACTCTTGGAAGACCCCCAGTAATATCACCTGCTTTTGCAGATTTACGTGGAATCTTAACCAATATTTTACCTTCTTTAATCTTATCGCCATCATCTACCATAATGTGAGAACCTACAGGTAGGTTATACGAACGTAATGTTTCACCTTTAGCATCTTGAATCAATAATGTTGGAATCAACTTCTTGTTTCTAGATTCAGAAATTACTTTCTCTTGGAAACCAGTTTGCTCATCAATTTCAACTTGATAAGTAATACCTTGCTCAATATTCTCATAAGCTATCTTACCTGGGAATTCTGAAACGATAACACCGTTATATGGATCCCAAGAACAAATAACATCACCCTTAGTAACCTTAGCTCCGTTTTCAACAAATAATTGAGAACCGTAAGGAATATTACTTGTACTTAAAGTAATACCTGTTTTAGCATCTACTACTTTTATTTCACTAGTTCTAGAAATTACGATTACAGCAGGTTTACCGTCTGAACCTTCTCCAGTTACTGTTCTTAAATCTTCGATCTCAGCAACACCAGAGAATCTTACTTCTAGTTTATTATCTTCAGAAATGTTACCTGCAATACCACCTACGTGGAATGTTCTAAGTGTAAGTTGTGTACCTGGCTCCCCAATTGATTGAGCAGCAACAACACCAACAGCTTCACCTCTTTGAACCATCTTATTAGTAGAAAGGTTTCTACCATAACATTTAGCACAAATTCCTTTTTCAGCCTCACATGTAAGTGCTGAGCGAACTTCGATTTTTTCAACCGGAGAAGCTTCAACTCTTTTAACATCAACTTCCATAATTTGCTGACCCGCTTGAAGAATTAACTCTTCAGTCATTGGGTTATACACATCATGTAATGAAACACGACCTAAAATTCTTTCTCCTAAAGTTTCAACAATCTCTTCATTCTTCTTAAGCGCCTTAACTTCTACACCTCTTAGAGTTTCACAATCTTCAGTGTTAATAATAACATCTTGAGAAACATCAACTAGTCTTCTAGTTAAATAACCCGCATCCGCCGTTTTCAAAGCTGTATCGGCAAGACCCTTACGAGCACCGTGAGTAGAAATAAAGTATTCAAGAATTGAAAGACCTTCCTTAAAGTTAGAAAGAATCGGGTTTTCAATAATTTCACCACCACCGGCAGTAGATTTTTTAGGCTTAGCCATCAAACCACGCATACCTGTTAATTGACGAATTTGCTCCTTAGAACCCCTTGCACCAGAATCAAGCATCATATACACTGAGTTGAAACCTTGTTGATCCTCACGGATACGTTTCATAGCCAACTCTGTTAACTGAGCGTTAGTTGATGTCCAAACATCAATAACTTGATTATATCTCTCGTTGTTGGTTATTAGACCCATATTATAGTTAGCCATAATACCATCAACTTGAACATTGGCTTCACCAATCATATCCATCTTCTCAGCAGGAATAATAATATCCCCTAAACTAAAGGACAATCCACCTTTAAAAGCGAATTCATAACCCATAGTTTTAATCTTATCTAAGAATGCAGCTGTAACCGGTACACTTGTTACTGCTAAAATATCTCCAATGATATTTCTTAAGGCTTTCTTATTTAAAACCTGGTTAATATAACCAGCTGCTTCAGGTACATGATTATTAAATAATACACGACCAACAGTGGTAGGTATTATTTGATAAACCAACTCACCCTCTTCATTAAAATCTTTTGCTCTAACTTTTATTCCTGCATTAAGATTTACCATGCCTTCATTGAAAGCAATCTCAACCTCTTCTGCTGAATAAAAAGTCAAACCTTCACCTTTAACTGGAACTTCTGGTGTTGATTTACGCTCTTTGGTCATGTAATACAGACCCAAGACCATATCCTGTGATGGTACCGTAATTGGTGAACCATTCGCAGGGTTTAATATATTCTGAGAAGCAAGCATTAACAATTGCGCTTCTAAGATTGCCTCTGGCCCTAATGGTAAGTGAACCGCCATTTGATCCCCATCAAAATCCGCATTAAATGCAGTACATGCTAATGGGTGAAGACGAATCGCTTTACCTTCTATTAATTTAGGCTGGAAAGCTTGAATACCTAAACGGTGTAATGTAGGAGCCCTGTTTAATAAAACCGGGTGACCTTTCAATACATTCTCTAAGATATCCCAAACTACAGGCTCTTTTTTATCTATAATTTTCTTCGCAGATTTAACTGTTTTTACAATTCCTCTTTCAATTAGTTTTCTAATTACGAAAGGTTTGTACAATTCAGCTGCCATATCTTTTGGAAGACCACATTCGAACAAGTTCAATTCTGGTCCAACAACAATTACCGAACGTGCAGAATAATCAACACGCTTACCAAGTAAGTTTTGACGGAAACGACCTTGCTTACCTTTCAAAGAATCTGAAAGTGATTTTAATGGTCTGTTAGATTCAGTTTTTACAGCAGATGCCTTTCTTGTGTTATCAAACAAAGAATCGACAGCTTCCTGAAGCATACGTTTTTCATTACGTAAAATTACCTCTGGCGCCTTTATCTCTACTAATCTTTTAAGACGGTTATTACGAATAATTACCCTTCTATAAAGATCATTTAAATCTGAAGTCGCAAAACGACCACCATCTAATGGAACTAATGGACGCAATTCTGGTGGTATAACCGGAATTACTTTCATAATCATCCACTCTGGCTCGTTTTCTCTATTCTCTTGAGATTCTCTTAATGCCTCTACAACCTGTAAACGTTTTAAGGCTTCAGTTTTACGTTGCTTAGACGTTTCAGTATTTGCCTTATGTCTTAACTCGAAAGAAAGTTCTTTAAGATCTATTCTACCTAATAAATCAATTAAACACTCTGCTCCCATTTTAGCAATAAACTTGTTTGGGTCAGAATCTTCTAAATATTGATTCTCTTGAGGAATAGTATCAATAATATTTAAATACTCTTCTTCAGTTAAGAAATCCATTTTTTGAATTTCTTCACCTTCAGGACCTTTAGCAATACCTGGTTGAATTACTACATAACGCTCGTAGTAAATAATCATATCCAATTTCTTGGATGGCAAACCTAATAAGTATCCTATTTTGTTCGGTAAAGAACGGAAATACCAAATATGAGCAACTGGTACTACCAAGTTAATATGACCTACACGGTCTCTTCGTACTTTTTTCTCAGTAACCTCTACACCACAACGGTCACATACGATACCACGGTAACGTATACGTTTATATTTACCACAAGCACATTCATAATCCTTTACAGGACCGAAAATACGCTCACAGAACAAACCATCGCGTTCTGGTTTGTGAGTTCTATAGTTAATTGTTTCAGGCTTTAAAACTTCACCTCTAGACTCTGCCAAAATAGATTCTGGCGAAGCTAATCCTATTGAAATTTTATCGAACCTTTTTATTGGGTTATTATCTTTTATTCTAGCCATAATAGCGTGCTGATAATGTTTTAATTTGTTTTACTTAATAGTTCTTCAATATAAAATATTGAACTATTCCTCAAGTCTAATATCCAAACCTAATCCCTTAAGTTCGTGCATTAAAACGTTGAAAGATTCTGGTAAACCAGGCTCAGGCATAGTTTCACCTTTAACGATAGATTCATAGGTTTTAGCTCTTCCGATAACATCATCAGATTTAACCGTTAAAATCTCACGTAAAGTTGCCGATGCACCATATGCTTCAAGTGCCCATACTTCCATCTCTCCAAAACGCTGACCACCAAATTGAGCTTTACCACCCAATGGTTGTTGTGTAATTAATGAATATGGTCCTATAGAACGTGCATGCATCTTATCATCTACCATGTGTCCAAGTTTCAACATATAGATTACACCTACTGTTGCTGGTTGATCAAAACGTTGTCCCGTACCACCATCATATAAGTATGTATGTCCAAATCTTGGAATACCCGCTTCGTCAGTATAAGCATTAATTTGATCTAATGTAGCACCATCAAAAATAGGTGTTGCATACTTTCTACCAAGCTTAAGACCTGCCCAACCTAATACGGTTTCGTAAATTTGACCAATGTTCATACGAGAAGGTACACCCAATGGATTAAGAACGATATCAACAGGAGTTCCATCTTCTAAGAATGGCATATCTTCATGACGTACTATTCTTGATACAATACCTTTGTTACCGTGTCTACCTGCCATCTTATCACCAACTTTCAGCTTACGCTTCTTAGCAATATAAACTTTAGCCAACTTCATAATACCAGCTGGTAATTCATCACCAACAGATATTGTAAACTTATCTCTTCTCAAGTTACCTTGTAAATCGTTAAGTTTAATCTTATAGTTATGAAGTAAATCTGCTACTAATGAATTAGTCTCGTTATCTGTAGTCCAGCTTCCACCAACTAAGTGAGCGAAATCATCAACAGAATTTAACATCTTCATTGTATACTTCTTACCCTTAGGTAATACCTCTTCACCTAAATCATTAAGAACACCTTGAGAAGTTTTACCATTAACTATAGTAAATAATTTCTCAACAAGAACATCTTTCAATTCTTGGAATTTTACTTCATATTCTAATTCTAATTTAGAAAGCTCTTCTTTATCTTCCGAACGTTTTCTCTTATCTTTTACAGATCTAGAGAATAATTTCTTATCAATAACAACACCTCTTAAAGAAGGAGAAGCTTTTAAAGAAGCATCTTTTACATCACCAGCTTTGTCACCAAAAATAGCACGTAATAATTTTTCTTCAGGAGTTGGATCAGATTCACCTTTTGGAGTAATCTTACCAATTAGAATATCACCAGGCTTAACCTCTGCACCAATTCTAATCATACCATTTTCATCAAGGTCTTTTGTAGCCTCTTCAGAAACGTTTGGTATATCATGTGTAAGCTCTTCAGCTCCTAATTTAGTATCTCTAACATCTAAAGAATATTCATCAACATGAATAGAAGTAAATATATCTTCACGAACAACTTTTTCAGAAATTACAATTGCATCCTCAAAGTTATATCCTTTCCAAGGCATGAACGCTACTACTAAGTTTCTACCTAGTGCCAACTCTCCTTTTTCAGTTGCATAACCTTCACAAAGAACTTGTCCTTTCTTAACTCTATCTCCTTTTTGTACAATAGGTTTTAGGTTAATGTTAGTACCTTGGTTAGTTTTTCTAAACTTAACTAAGAAATACGTTTTGCTATCATCTTCAAAGCTGATTAATCTTTCGTTATCAGTTCTATCATATTTGATAGTAACTTTCTGAGCATCTACATACTCTATAACCCCATCACCTTCTGCATTAATCAATACTCTAGAATCTGAAGCAACTTGGCGCTCTAAACCTGTACCAACAATCGGTGATTGTGGTTTCAATAAAGGAACTGCCTGACGCATCATGTTAGATCCCATCAAAGCCCTGTTCGCATCATCATGTTCCAAGAAAGGAATTAAAGATGCAGAAATAGATGCAATTTGATTAGGAGCAACATCTGTATATTGAATTTCTGATGGATCTACAACAGGGAAATCACCTTCTTCTCTAGCAATAACCTTTTCAGCATCAATAGTACCATCTTCTTTCATAGGAATGTTTGCTTGCGCAATCTTCATTCCTTCTTCTTCCTCTGCACTTAAATAAGTAAAGTTCTTATAATCAACAACAGAATCTGTAACTTTTCTATAAGGTGTCTCTAAGAAGCCCATTGGGTTTACTTTCGCAAACACAGATAATGAAGATATCAAACCAATGTTCGGACCTTCAGGAGTTTCAATAGGACATAAACGACCGTAGTGTGTATAGTGAACATCACGTACTTCGAAACCAGCACGCTCTCTAGATAAACCACCTGGACCTAATGCCGATAGTCTTCTCTTGTGCGTAATCTCTGCTAGTGGATTCGTTTGATCCATAAACTGAGATAACTGATTCGTACCAAAGAAAGAATTAATAACAGAAGACAATGTCTTCGCATTAATCAAATCTATAGGTGTAAATACTTCGTTATCACGAACGTTCATACGCTCACGAATTGTTCTTGCCATACGCGCAAGACCAACACCAAACTGAGAAGATAATTGTTCACCTACTGTTCTAACACGACGGTTAGATAAGTGATCAATATCATCAATCTCTGCTTTTGAGTTAATTAACTCAATTAAATATTTTATTATAGTAATGATATCTATTTTGGTCAAGACTTGCTTGTCCATACCAATATCCAACTGTAATTTCTTATTCATTCTATAACGACCAACTTCACCTAAGTTGTAACGTTGATCAGAAAAGAATAATTTATCAATAATACCACGTGCTGTCTCCTCATCTGGCGGCTCAGCATTTCTTAATTGACGATAAATATGCTCAACGGCTTCTTTTTCAGAGTTCGTTGGATCTTTTTGTAATGTATTATGTATAATTGCGTAATCAGATTGCGCATTATTTTCTTTATGTAAAAGAACAGTCTTTACATCTGCATCAATAATCTCTGCAATATGTTCTTTTTCTAAAATAGTATCACGATCTAGAACAATTTCATTACGCTCAATAGATACTACCTCACCAGTATCCTCATCAACGAAATCTTCATGCCATGTATTCAAAACTCTAGCCGCTAATTTACGACCAAGTACTTTTTTAAGTCCGGCATTAGAAACCTTTACTTCTTCCGATAGGTCGAAAATCTCTAATATATCTTTATCACGTTCGAAGCCAATAGCTCTAAACAATGTAGTAACCGGTAATTTTTTCTTTCTATCGATATAAGCATACATAACGCCATTAATATCGGTAGCAAATTCTATCCAAGAACCTTTGAAAGGTATTACTCTTGCAGAATATAATTTTGTTCCATTTGCATGGAAAGACTGTCCAAAGAATACACCAGGAGAACGGTGTAACTGAGAAACAACAACCCTTTCTGCTCCATTGATAACGAAAGTACCACTTGGAGTCATATAAGGAATCGTACCTAAATACACATCTTGTACAATTGTTTCGAAATCCTCATGCTCAGGATCCGTACAATACAATTTTAAACGTGCTTTTAAAGGAACGCTGTAAGTAAGACCACGTTCGATACATTCTTGAATAGAATATCTTGGTGGATCTATGAAATAATCTAAAAATTCCAATACAAACTGATTTCTAGTATCAGTGATTGGAAAGTTTTCCATGAAGGTGTTATAAAGACCTTCATTACCTCTTTCATCTGATTTAGTCTCTAGTTGAAAAAAGTCTTGGAAAGATTTAATCTGAATATCTAAGAAATCCGGGTAATCCGGTGTGTTTCTTGCGGAAGCGAAGCTTATTCTTTCAGTATTATTTGTGAACATCTACGGACAGTGTTTTGATCGTGAGTACTAAATGAGTAGTATACCTCTTAATATACCTAATTCTATAAAATGGCTTAGGTCTAAACGCAAAAAGCGCAAAGACCTAAACCAAAAGTAATATGGTTGTTGCTATTATTTAAGCTCAACTTCTGCTCCAGCTTCTTCCAATGATTTTTTGATACCTTCAGCTTCATCTTTAGTAACAGCTTCTTTAACAGCTTTTGGTGCGCTATCAACGATATCTTTCGCATCTTTCAAACCTAAACCAGTTAATTCTTTAACCAATTTAACAACTGCTAATTTAGAAGCACCTGCTGCTTTCAAAATTACATCAAATTCAGTTTTTTCTTCTGCTGCTTCACCAGCGTCAGCACCACCACCGGCAGCTACTGCTACAGCTGCTGCTGCAGGCTCAATACCGTATTCATCTTTTAATATATCAGCTAACTCGTTTACTTCTTTAACTGTTAAGTTAACTAATTGTTCTGCGAAATCTTTTAAATCTGCCATTTTCTATCGTTTAATAAAATTTTTAAAATATACTTAGTTTATTGTGCGTTCTTATCTTTCAGATAATGTTTTAAGGATACCAGCGATTTTTCCACCACCAGATTTAAGACCAGAAATAACATTCTTGGCTGGAGATTGTAACAATCCAATAATTTCGCCAATCATCTCTTCTTTAGACTTAATGCTAACTAAAGCATCCAAGTTTTCATCACCTATGTAAATTGCTTCTTCAACAAAAGCTCCTTTTAATAAAGGTTTCTTAGATTTTTTTCTAAAATTCTTTATCAATTTTGCAGGAGCATTGGCTACATCAGAAAACATAAGAGAAGTATTCCCTTTTAATGTCTCTGGTAATTCACCAAATTCTTTCTCAGAAGCTTCCATCGCTTTTGCAAGCAATGTATTCTTAACTACAGCTAGTCTAATATTAGCTTTGAAACAAGCTCTTCTTAAATCAGAAGTTGTACCTGCGTCTAAACCTGAAATATCAGCCACATATATTGTGGTGCTATCTGCCAACTGCGTAGTCAAATCTTTTATAACCGTTGCTTTTTCTTCTCTTGTCATACTTTTAATTTTTAACTACCAGCTATTAAACTGACTTTGGATCTAATTGCAAACTAGGACTCATTGTGCTAGACATGAAAATTGATTTCATGTAAACACCTTTAGACGCAGTTGGCTTCATCTTATTCAAAGTATCTAACAACTCATTAGCATTATCTGCTATTTTATCAGCAGAAAAAGAAGCCTTACCTATCGCAGCGTGTACAATACCAGTTTTATCAACTTTAAAATCTATTTTACCTGCCTTTACTTCAGATACAGCTTTTGCTACATCCATAGTTACAGTTCCTGTTTTTGGATTCGGCATTAAACCTCTTGGTCCTAATACTCGACCTAAAGGACCTAATTTACCCATTACACTTGGCATAGTGATGATAACATCAACATCTGTCCAACCGTTTTTTATTTTTTCCAAATACTCATCTAACCCAACATAATCAGCACCTGCTTCTTGAGCCTCTGCTTCTTTGTCTGGTGTTACCAAAGCCAAAACCTTAACATCTTTACCAGTTCCGTGAGGTAATGTTACCACACCACGAACCATTTGATTAGCTTTTCTTGGATCTACACCCAAACGAATCGCTAAATCTACAGATGCGTCAAATTTTGTATTGGTTATCTCTTTAATTAAAGCTGAAGCTTCAGTAACAGAGTATAATTTATCTTTCTCTATTTTAGAATGCGCTTCTTTTTGCTTCTTAGTTAACTTTGCCATTTAATTACTTTTAAGATTTTAAAAAGGTTTCTTTCCTGCTACCTTCATACCCATAGAACGTGCAGTACCAGCTATCATACTCATAGCAGATTCTACTGTAAATGCGTTAAGGTCAACCATTTTATCTTCGGCGATTGCCTTGATTTGGTCCCAGGTAACACTACCTAATTTTACTCTGTTAGGTTCGCCAGATCCTTTTTTAATCTTAGCCGCTTCCAATAGCTGAATTGCCGCCGGTGGAGTTTTTACAACAAAGTCGAAAGACTTGTCCTTGTAAACGGTGATAACAACTGGTAATATCTTACCTGGTTTATCCTGTGTACGAGCATTAAACTGCTTACAGAATTCCATAATGTTAACACCAGCAGCTCCTAAGGCAGGTCCAACCGGTGGCGATGGATTCGCTGCACCTCCCTTAACTTGTAGTTTAACTACTTTACCTATTTCTTTTGCCATTGTTTAAAATTAAATTAAAAGTGTGTTTACGGAAGCAACACTACTTTAATTATATGTATGTAACACTTACTCTAATACTTATACTTTTTCTACTTGCATGTAACTAAGCTCTAAAGGTGTTTTTCTTCCGAAAATTTTCACCATAACCTCAAGCTTACGTTTTTCTTCATTTATCTTCTCAACAGTACCATTGAAGCCATTAAAAGGACCATCAATTACTTTTACCGTTTCACCAAATACAAATGGGATAGCAACACTATCTGTATTAACAGCTAGTTCATCTACCTTACCAAGCATTCTATTTACTTCATTCTTTCTTAAAGGAACAGGATCCCCTCCTTTTGTTTCCCCTAAAAAACCAATAACATTAGTTATAGATCTAATAATATGCACCATTTCTCCACCTAAATTAGCTTTGATCATGATATAACCAGGAAAATAAACTCTTTCTTTATTTATCTTCTTGCCATTTCTAATCTGAATAACCTTTTCAGTAGGAACAAGAACATCTTCTAAATAGTCAGAGAAACCATGACGCTCTACTTCACTTTCAATGTATCCTTTGATCTTATTCTCTTGACCACTGACAGCTCTTACAACGTACCATTTTTTATCCAATACTTCTGACATAGTCCTATCTAGTTTAAAACGAAGTTGAAATAAGATTTAATCACTTTACTAAAGACCGTATCTACTCCCCAAGTTGCCAAAGCAAAAAGGATAGAAAACACAGCTACAATAACCATCAAGTTAGATGATTCTGCACGTGACGGAAGAGTAACATTATTCCTTAACTCTTCAACGGATTCTTTTATATATGTGAACATTTAAATTCTTTTTACAATTTCAACAAATAGGATACCTATATTCCAAATTCTATTGTGGCACGGGAGGAGAGACTCGAACTCCCGACACCTGGTTTTGGAGACCAGTGCTCTACCAACTGAGCTACACCCGTATGAATAGTGATAATTAAATCACCTATTCTATTATTTGCATGTAAAGGTGTCCCGCTTGAGCAAGACACCCTTAAACACAATACTCTTTTAGATTAAAATTAATCTATAATCTTAGTTACCTGACCAGCACCTACTGTTCTACCACCTTCACGGATAGCGAAACGTAAACCAATACTCAAAGCAATAGGCTGAATAAGATCCACTGTAATAGTAAGGTTATCACCTGGCATTACCATTTCAACTCCTGAAGGAAGAGAAATGTTACCAGTTACATCTGTAGTTCTTACATAGAACTGTGGACGATAATTATTATGAAATGGTGTATGACGACCACCTTCTTCTTTTTTCAATACATAAACCTCAGCTTCAAACTTAGCATGTGGCTTAACAGAACCTGGCTTACAGATTACCATTCCACGGCTAATTTGTGACTTTTCAACACCTCTTAACAAGATACCTACGTTATCACCAGCCTCACCTCTATCTAAAATCTTACGGAACATTTCAACACCAGTAACAGTAGAAGTCAATTTCTCAGCTCCCATACCGATAATCTCAACTGGATCACCTGTATTTGCTACACCAGTTTCAATACGACCAGTTGCAACAGTACCACGACCAGTAATTGTAAATACATCTTCAACAGGCATTAAGAAATCTTTTTCAACATCTCTCTTAGGTAATTCGATCCAGCTATCAACAGCATCCATCAATTCCATTACCGTATCAACCCATTTTTGCTCACCGTTCAATGCACCTAATGCAGAACCAGCGATTACAGGTCCATTATCACCATCATACTCATAAAAAGAAAGTAATTCTCTTACTTCCATCTCAACAAGCTCGATTAATTCCTCATCATCAACCATATCCACTTTATTCATGAATACAACCATTCTTGGAATACCTACCTGACGACCTAATAAGATATGCTCACGAGTTTGTGGCATAGGACCATCTGTAGCAGCAACAACTAATATAGCACCATCCATTTGAGCAGCACCAGTAACCATGTTCTTCACATAATCCGCGTGACCAGGACAGTCAACGTGTGCGTAGTGACGATTAGCTGTAGAGTACTCTACGTGTGATGTGTTAATTGTAATACCTCTTTCTTTTTCCTCAGGAGCGTTATCGATAGAATCGAAACTTCTCAATTCAGAAAGGCCTGCATTTGCCAAAACAGTAGTAATAGCAGCAGTCAATGTAGTTTTACCGTGATCCACGTGTCCAATAGTACCTATATTTAAGTGCGGTTTGGAACGATCGAAAGTTTCCTTTGCCATGTTTAATGTATTTTATTCTTAGTTTATATTAGTGTACAAATTTATACCATAATTGAGCCAATGACGAGAATTGAACTCGTGACCTCTTCCTTACCAAGGAAACGCTCTACCCCTGAGCTACACCGGCGTAAAGTGTCGAACCCACCCAAAAGATAGATTCCTGCCTTCGCAGGGATAACATTACTGTCAAATTTATAGAGCGGGAGACCGGGTTCGAACCGGCGACATTCAGCTTGGAAGGCTGACGCTCTACCAACTGAGCTACTCCCGCTTATAATATTACAATATTTCAATAAAATTCTTTAGAAAATAGTTTTGTGGGGAGAGCAGGATTCGAACCTGCGAAGACGTAGTCAGCAGATTTACAGTCTGCCCTCGTTGGCCGCTTGAGTATCTCCCCTCAAACTAATATTTTAAAGAACTTAAGAGCCGATGGAGGGACTCGAACCCACGACCTGCTGATTACAAATCAGCTGCTCTAGCCAGCTGAGCTACATCGGCTTGTTTTATAACTTTTATCGTCATAAAAAAGCCCGCTATTTCTAACGGACTGCAAATGTATACTAGTTTTTTGTTTATTCAAAACAAATTTTGAAAAATTTTCATCAAGCTTGTAATCTTATTTTCTCTTTTTGTTTTATTAGCCTACGTTCCAGCGCACTACATGCAGAGTCTACAGCCTCTTCAAATGATTTACATTGCTTTTTTACAACAAATTTATCCTTAGGTATCGTAATCTTAATTTCTACTATTTTATTTTCTTTAGCACTAGTCTTCTCTACTTTCATATAAACATCTGAGCTAATTACCTTAGAATAAAAGGTTTCCACCTTATCAAGCCTATTTTGAAGGAAATCAATCAACTTATCGTCTGCATTAAAATTTACCGATTGCGTATTTACTTTCATAGTCAGAAAATTTATGGCTTTAAGAATTTAGCCTGATTATACAATAATTATTTGTTTCCCCTAGGATGAGCCTTTGCATGAACCTTTTTCAACTCTGCTATACTGTTATGTGTATACACCTGAGTAGATGCCAAACTAGAATGACCCAACAACTCTTTAACAGCATTTAAATCTGCACCCTTATTCAAAAGATGTGTTGCAAAGGTGTGCCTAAGAATATGCGGGCTCGTCTTTACCTTTGAGGACACCTCTCTAAAGTACTTTTTTATTAATCTATAAACAAGAGTTTCATACAATTTATTGCCTGATTTCGTTAAGAACATAAATTTATCGTCGACCACCTCATTCAGTTTTTTATGATCTAATAGATATTTTATAAATTTTTCTTTGGTTTCAGCTAGCATAGGTATAATTCTCTCTTTATTACGCTTACCCAAAATTTTTATAGTCATTGTTTCAAAATCTACATCTGACACTTTCAAGGCAATAACCTCTGCCCTACGCATACCCGTAACATACAGAACATGTATTAACAACTCATCTCTTATGCCCTCAAAATCTTGTGTATATTCTATTTGTGAAAGCACATTTTCCATTTCTACTTCAGAAAAAGGAATCTCAACTTTCTTTGCAGTCTTTAAAGCCCTATGCTTACTCAATGGATTAATCTCAGATACCTCAATTTTTTGAAGAAACTTGAAATAAGCTTTTAATGACGATATTTTTCGATTTATAGATCTATTGTTGATTTTTCTTTCTGATAATTCAACAATCCAAAATCGAACAATGTTATATTCCACGATATCAATATCGCTTATATCGTAATTAGACAAGCAGAAAGTACTAAATTCAAGAATATCATTCTCGTACGCCTTTGTAGTATGCGTAGAATAATTTTTCTCTAAGTCTAGATAAGAAATAAACTCTGTTAAAAACATCATCTAAAGGTATCAAAGTTTTAGGTCTGTTGAGATTTGAGCAAAAAAAATCCCGCAATTTGCGGGATTTTTATTTTATAAAACAAAATTTAGATTTCTTCTTGATCTCTAAGACCTTGAATGTACTCTGCTTTTTGTATCTGTGCTCTACGAACAACTGACGGCTTATTAAACTGTTGACGCTTACGTAACTGTCTCATTGTACCTGTCTTATCGAACTTACGTTTGAAACGCTTTAAAGCTCTATCGATGTTTTCTCCTTCTTTTACTGGTATTATTAACATGGGCTAAACCTCCTCTCTTTTGTGATTAAGGCTGCAAATATAACAACTATATTGAAACAGGCAACCTTTAAACTGATTTTTAAAATTTTAATTAAGCTAACTATACTGTAGCTGGCTTATATTCTTTCTTATCTATAATAATTTTAGAAATAATTTCTCTCAATATTTCTGATGTTCCACCACCAATAGGTCCTAATCTACTATCTCTAAAGTTACGTGCCATCGGGTAATCTTCAATATAACCGTAACCACCTAAAAACTGTAAACATTCGTAAGCAACCTCGTCTGCAACCTTAGTTGATTTTAATTTAGAGATTGTAGCTTCTTTAACTACATACTGCCCCTTATCTAAGCGGTAAGCTACAGAGTAGTTATACTCTTTACACATATCTATATCTGCATGAAGATCTACGACTCTATGTCTTAATGCCTGAAATTGATTGATAGACTTACCAAAAGCCTCTCTTTCTGACATATAATTTAAAGCATAGTCTAAAACATGCTCTGACCTTGCATGAGCATTAACACCCATTATCAATCGTTCTAATGAGAAATGCTCCATTATATATGAAAAACCCATGTTTTCATCACCCATAAGGTTCTCTGCAGGTATTTTTACATTATCAAATGCCAACTCGGCAGTATCTGATGCTCTCCAACCTAGTTTATTCAATTTATTTGCAGTTACACCTTCACTATTTCTGTCTACTGCGAAAATACTGATACCCTTATTGCCTAACTCAGGATTTGTTTTTGCCGCCACAATCATGTAATCAGCATATACACCATTGGTAATAAATGTTTTTGAACCATTCAACACATAATGATCACCTTGCTTTACAGCAGTGGTTCTCATAGCAGCAACATCACTACCGCCAAAAGGTTCTGATATACAAAGACAACCAATTTTATCGCCGTCTACACTAGGTCGTAAGTACTTCTCCTTTAAGAAAGAATCCGCTTCTTTATTTAAATGTGTCATTGCCAAGTATGCATGAGCCCACATTGCAGCTGCGAAACCACCAGAATTCACCTTTTGTAATTCTTCTAAAAAAATAATAGTATAAAAAAGATCAAGACCAAGACCACCATCTTCTTCAGGAGTTAATAGACCGAAATAGCCCATATCACCGAATTTCTTCCAAATGAACCTTTCTATTGTTCCAGTTTCTTCCCATTTATCAATATAAGGAACTACTTCTTTCTGTAAAAAATCTTTTAGGCTGTTCCTAAATAATTGATGTTCTTCTGTGAAGTACATACTTTGCATAGCGTTTTTTTTATAATGACAAATATAAAGCAATTCTATTAATACGCTCTGCCGGAAATTCCTCAATTTTTACTAATTCGTTCAAAGAATTGATACTTCCGTTGAGATTACGATAATTTACTATGCTCTCAGCGACGTGTTTTTGCAGATATATCAATTTAGACAATTCTTCTGCCGTTGCGGTATTTACATTTATTTTTACAATATCTGGCTTCGTTATTATCTTAAACTGCTTTAAAGCTCTTTCAACAACATCTGCCTCGAGCCCATAAACATCATATAATTGGTCATCTATTAAAAAGCCACCCAAGCGGTCTCTAAATTTTATTATTCTAGCGGATAACTTCTCCCCTATTCCACTAATCTTTTTTAAATCTTCGGCCGTTGCTGTATTCAAATCTTTCCAAATAACTTTCTTAGCCTTATAACTAGACGTTGATGTATTTGAAGGTTTAGTTTTTCTATTTTGAGTCCAGGCTGGAAACTTAAAATATGGAGAGATCGTATTAAGTAACGAGTCGGAAACTTTTGTGACGTTTTGAAATTCTATTGCAGAATTAACAAATTCATCTTTCTTTCTAATATCATGTAATCTATCTATTTCTTCAACCGACATACCAAGTGTATAGCCCTTAAAATCGGTAATGAAATTCGGATTAAATGGATACACACGAACTGTATCCATTTTTAGACTTATAGCTTTCAAGGAATCTATTTCAGCTTGTACAACCGCATCATGCTGTATTGGTGAAGGTTGATTTTCTGTATTAGATTGGTACAGATAATACCCCAACTGAACACTAATTATAAAAAATAATAAAAAGAAAATCCCACTTCGTTCTTGCTTATTGAACTTGAAGTGGGATTTAAATGAAGTCATATTAAAACTTAATTATCTATAGCATCATATTTTAGTTTGATAGCATCTAAGTATCTAGTCAATTGCTTTTTCACTACTGGGAACAAGAAGAACAGACCTACCATATTAGGGAATACCATTGCAAATATCATTGCATCTGAGAAATCCCAAATAGACTTCATACTTGCTGCTGCGCCAATAACAATAAACGTAAGAAACAACAACTTATAAACGATATCAGCCGTTTTACCTCTTCCGAACAAATATTTCCAAGACTGTAATCCGTAATAAGACCAAGATATCATTGTAGACACTGCAAATAATACAACAGCGATAGTCAAAAATACGTTTGAGTAAGGAATGTATTCCGCGAAAGCTACAGCTGTAATACCTGCACCTTCATAAGCTACACCATCAATTAAAACTGAACCAGTACCATCACCACCATAAGTGAATGCTCCACCAAAATTAAAGATTATAATAACTATAGCTGTCATTGAACAGATAACTACAGTATCAATAAACGGCTCTAATAAAGCTACTAAACCTTCAGAGGCAGAATATTTTGTTCTAACAGCAGAGTGCGCAATTGAAGCAGAACCTGCACCAGCTTCATTTGAGAATGCCGCTCTTTTAAAACCTACCAATAATACGCCTATAAGACTACCAACACCTATCGCAGTCGGCTTAAATGCTTCATCAACAATTAAAGCTATAGCGTCATCTACTAATGTATAGTTACTTATAATAATATATAAACAAGCAACAACATACATTATAGCCATAAATGGAACTACTTTTTCAGTTACTTGAGCTATACGTTTTATACCTCCAATTATAATCACACCAACAAGAATAGCTAACACAACACCCACTATTGCGCCGGCCGCAGTACTTTGCCAGTTAAAAAGTTCTTTTATAACAATTGTCGCTTGATTAGATTGAGCTGCGTTACCACCTCCAAAAGAGCCTCCAATACAAAAAATGGCAAAAATAACTGCCGCTACTTTACCTAAGTTTTTAAAACCTTTTTCTTTTAAACCTTTACTTATATAGTACATAGGTCCGCCATAAACAGTACCATCTTCACCTACATCTCTATACTGAACCCCTAGTGTACATTCAACAAATTTTGTTGACATACCAAGAAGACCGCAAACAATCATCCAAAAAGTAGCTCCTGGACCACCAAGTGCAATTGCTAATGCAACACCTGCTATGTTACCATTACCTACTGTACCAGAAACTGCAGTTGCCAATGCTTGAAAATGACTCACCTCACCATCAGTACTTTCATCTCTAATAGTATCAATGATATCACCACTAACGGCAAGGTCATTTTCCATACTTACAAGATGGTCTTCAATATCAACATTTGATAAATCTTGACCCTGAGCAACACCATCTTCACCATAAAGATTTTGAGCACCATGTTTTTCAATATCTTCATATTTACCTCGAACTGTATTTATGGCTTTACCAAAAAATCTAACGTTAGGAAAACCAAAATATATAGTAAAAAACAAAGCACTACCTACCAATAATACCAATACAAATGGTATATCTGGATCGTGCCAAACATTGAAGAAAATAACTGCTGAGAAGAAATCTGAAATAGGCTTAAAGGCTTGATCTATTTGTTGATCTAATCCTACTTCTTGAGAAAAAATTAAAAAGGGAAATAAAAAGGTAAACAGGGTTAGAAGTTTATACTTCATAAGTTTAAAATTTATTTTGAATTAGTTAGTTAGTCTAGCAATATCCTAAAAATAATGGATGCAATCAAATATAAACGATAGAAAGATCATTATTCAATATTGAACATTTCGTTCAATTTCTTTATTTGCTCAGGTCTGCCCAATACTATGACCTTACTTTTAGGCTGTAGTTTCATATCTGCTTCTGGGTTTATGGTGTAGTCACCATCAGGAGAAATGTAACCTATAATTGTACACCCGGTTTTTCTTCGTAAATCTAGATCCCTCAACGAATTACAGTCTATCTGATTGGCAAAATCTTCAATAGCCACTTCTTCTAAATTAGTCGTATGTTCGCCTTCCATCGAAAGCTTATCCATAAATGTGATAAGATCTGGCATAACTACCAATGATGCCATATGATCACCTCCAATTTTATCTGGCATGATAACTTTATTTGCTCCTGCCAAGATTAATTTTTTCTGAGAATTAACTAATGATGCCCTACTAATGATAAAAAGATTTTTTTTCATTTGTCTGGCTGACAAAACAACAAATAAATTTGCAGCATCATCTGGCAAGGTGGCAATTAAATACTTAGACCTCTCAATACCAGCTTCCAATAACACATCATCATCATTTGCATCACCTTCGATAAATAAAACATCTTCTTCATATCGTTCTATTACCTCTTTATCTTTTTCAATAACTACAAATGGTCTTTTATATGCTTTTAGCCGCTCTGCTGCCTGCATGCCATTTCGACCAAAGCCACAGACGATTACATGCTGATTTAAATTTGCGATGGCATTCTTCATTTTTTTCTTTTTTAGCAGTTCTACTGAATTTCTTGAGAGTAGGTATTCGGTAACGATTGATATAGCGAAACCAACTATAAATACACTTGTAACAATAAGAATAATTGTAAATATCTTTCCTTCAGGTCCCATTGGCCTAACCTCTGAAAAACCTACGGTGGTTACTGTAATTATGGTCATATAAAAAGCATCGACCCAAGAATAGTCGGCAACAATTCTATAACCGAGCACACCAAAAGTCAAAACCATTAGCATTAACGCCAATGCCAAATAAATTTTAGACCGAAATAATTGCATCATATATTACAAATCAAAAACAGAATTTCGTTTCGTATAAATCAAATCTTTTATTCTTAACCAGAAAGCCAAAAATAAGTAAAGCGCGAACCCGAAGCCTACAGTTACAAAAGTGAGATAAATAAACGATGTTCTTACTACTCTAGCACGTATACCTAAACGTTCAGCAATTCTACCACAAACCTCATACCCTCGCTTCTGAAAATAGTGCAGTAATTTATAGAATACGTTCATGGGGTATAAAATTAGACTTTTATATTCATTAAAGAAGCTCCTACAGCACAATCTAAACATTTGTCTTTTGCGCAATAATTTGTATACAGCTGTAGATATGTTTGAGAATCTTTTGCACTTTTAATAGCTGTACCCAATTTACCAAAGTTAGCTATAATACTGTTTTCTTCTTTTTTAATTTCTGACATCATCTTTAGAAACTTCTCATTCTCTAAACCACCTTTATATCGGCTGTACGCAAACTTCAAAGGAATTATAGTATTTATCATCAAAAGGTCTAAAAATGAATTTGATATTCCCTTTTTGCTCTTTTTTGAAATTTTACCAAAATTAAAATGGGTTTCCCAATAGTCACTAGTTCCCGAATTTAGGACTTCAGAAAAATTAGGGGCATCATTTTCTATCAACACATGAAATAAATTATTGTTCTTAGAATAAATAGCGCTTAATTGAGCTAATCGAATAGTAGGAAAATTTGATGGTCTCAACCTGAAGAACTCTGGAGACTTGTATGTCGCAGTCAAATTAAACTTATGTTGTAAAAATTGATATTCCTTTTTCAACTCATTATAATACATATCACCTTCAATAGCCGCACTTAATAAATTTGCCTGCCCTAAAAACAAGCTTTCCATTTGAAGTGGCTTATCATTTAGTTTTCTAATTATAGAAAAATCAATTGATTTACCGATATCAATAAATGCATCTCTATTTATTTTGGACCCAAAAGTTTTTAAAAGCATTAAGAACAAGACTTGCTCCCAGTCATTATTAGTATAATCTAAGAGCTCTTTAATAAAGATAGATTTCTGCTCTAACCGTTCTACAAACAAACGATCCAACCAATTGTTCTTTATAAACTCATCAACCTTATTAAACTCGTTTTCACAATTAATGAATTGGTAATTCTTACTATCAAAAAGGCTTTGATAATTATTCAGCAACGCTAAGGGTATATATTCTTTTAAAGATAAAGTTGGTATTTCACTCCCGTCTTTTCTATATACGGCGATATCGTCTTCCCAAACAACATGTAAGATTACATTATCATAATTAGCATCATCTTGGTGATGATGCGCATACCAGTCTGAAGATTTTATATGAATCTCTACATTACCAGCCCACAATTGCCCATTCAACTCTATTTGAGCATTGAAGAAATCTGGTCCACTTAAATGATTATGCATACCTGTCTTAACCACATGCACAGCTTCACCAGATGTAGACATGAGTCCGTTAACAGGATACTTTTTATACTTCCATATAAAATGAAGCAAATCTTCCTTCATTTTATAAAAATAAAAAACCCGCCGTTAAGCGGGTCTATTTTCTGAAAGAAATAAAATTATGCAGTCTCTCCTTCCCAATTCATAAACCCACCTTGAAGGTTAAATGCCTTGTCAAAACCTAAGCTATTCATTATCGTACATGCCTGCCCGCTTCTTGCGCCAGACCTGCAATACACGTAATAATTTTTTGTCTTGTCAAGTTTCTCTAGTTCTTCAACAAACTCTTGACCTTTATAAATATCAATATTTATAGAATTCGGAATTATACCCTCTTCTACTTCTTCTTCTGTTCTTACATCGAGAATTACTGCATTAGAATCTTTCTCTAATTGCGCTTCCCAATCTTGTTGTGATAAATCTGCCATAGTATAAATTATATGCTGTAAAAATAATCGATTTTTATTTATCTGATTGTCTTATATGTTTTTAACAAATATTTAATTAACTCAGGCATTTAGATAATTAAAATAGGATTACATTTGTATATACAATTATTGTATCGACATGAATGTAGAAGAAATCATTAAAACAAACCAAAGCATGCCATTGCCAAAACGGACATTAATACATATGGCATTGGTTGCAAATAAAATTGACGAAGAAATAGCAACGGTACTTAAACCTTTTGATATTTCAATTCAACAGTTTAATGTTTTAAGAATTTTAAGAGGTCAGAACGGTAACCCTGCTAATCTTTCTACTATAAATGAGCGCATGGTTACTAAAATGAGTAACACTACCCGCTTGGTCGATAAATTAATTTTAAAAGGTTTTGTCAATAGAACTGTTTGCTTAAAAAACAGAAGAAAGGTTGAAATAGTAATCACCGAAGGTGGTTTAAATATGCTAAATGAAATTGATGGAATACTTTTTGAAGCAGAGAAGAGAATACTTAAAAACTTCGCCGAAGCCGAATTAAACGAACTCAATGAACTATTAAATAAATTTTAAGTTTTACCAATGAATTCAATATTAGAAAAATTAAACTGGCGTTATGCCACTAAAAAATTCGACAGCTCCAAAAAAGTGAGCAAAGAGAATTTAGAAACCTTATTAGACGCTGCTAATTTAACAGCTTCTTCTTACGGGTTACAACCTTATGAAATTTATGTAATTGAAGATGCAGACACCAGAACAAAACTAAGAGCTGCCTCGTATGACCAATCGCAAATAACTGATGCATCATATGTTATTGTTTTAGCCAATAAGCCTACTTTTGACGGCACTATGATTGATGATTACATTAATAACATCATGAAAATTAGAGGACTATCTAAAGATGATCTTGAAGGGTTTTCGCAAATTATGAAATCTACGCTGTTAGATTTACCTGATGCTTACAAGAACACTTGGACATCTAACCAAGCCTATATTGTATTAGGTAATTTAATGACTATAGCCGCTGAAATGGAAATTGACACCTGCCCAATGGAAGGTTTTGACAAAGCGCAGTACAATGAAATTTTAGGTCTCACCGATAAAGGCTTAAATGCTGCAGTAGTTTTAGCTGTAGGCTATAGATCTGCTGAAGATGACACCCAAAATCACCCAAAGGTTAGATATTCTAAAGAACAAATTATTACGCATATATAAATTAAACACAATCATTTAAAATTAGAAACATGAAAAAGTCATTATTAAGTTTAGCATTCGTAGCCGTTTTCGGATTTAGCGCTACAGCCTCTACACCAATTGATGGAGAGAAAAAAGAAATTAAAGTTAGCGAAAGCACTGTTACTTGGAAAGGTTACAAAGTTACCGGAGCACACAATGGTAGCATCAACCTAAAATCTGGTCATTTAGAAATGAACGGAAAAAAATTAACTGGCGGTGAATTTGTTGTTGATATGACTTCAATTAGCGTTAGTGATTTAGAAGCAGGACAAGGAAAAGAAAAATTAGAAGGTCACTTACAGTCTGCCGATTTCTTTGGTGTTGAAAGCAACCCGACTGCTAAATTAGTTTTTACTTCTGTTAAAGCTATGAACGATAACTCATATACAGTTACCGGAGATTTAACTATTAAAGGTATTACCAAGCCAGTAACCTTAGTAGTTTCTATGTTTGAAAACAAAGCAACTGCAACTGTGAAAATTGATAGAACTAAATTTGATATTAAATATGGTTCAGGAAGCTTTTTTGATGATTTAGGAGACAAAGCTATCTATGATGATTTTGACTTAGTGGTAGACTTAGCACTATAATCGTTTTAAAACAATCGAATTACAACAATTTAAAATCCCTTTGATAAATTTCAAAGGGATTTTTATTTTTGACTAGGTAAAGTTTGATAGTTTAAATTTCCTCTTTATATTTGATGCTCAATGAAAAATTTAATCGCAAATACTTGGTGGTGGAACAACTTACGAAAAACATCGTGAGCAAAGCATCATTGTAGTAAAACTATATAAAGGCTTGTCATCACGACAAGCCTTCTTTATTTTATAAAAGTACCTATGACCTATCAATTTAAGACATATCATAAAAAAATTCTTGCCGATACCATGACGCCGGTAAGCGTTTATTTGAAAATAAGAGACCGCTTTCCTAATAGTATTTTATTAGAGAGTAGTGATTATCACGCTAATAATAATAGCTTTTCGTACATCTGCTGCAACCCAATTGCATCTATTAAAGTGGAGAATGAAATTATTACAAAGCAGTTTCCTGATGGTACTGTTGAAGAGACTCAAATTACGGCAGACACTAATGTTGTTGCTGTTATTGATACGTTCAGCAAAACTTTCAAGGCAGATACTAACGACTTTAAATTTATAAATAATGGCCTGTTCGGTTATATGGCTTATGATGCAGTTCGTTACTTTGAAGATGTAGATATATCGGTTAAAGATGACTCGGTTCATATTCCAGATATTTACTATGCAGTTTATCAAAACATCATTGCTATAAACCATTATAAGAACGAAGCTTATCTTTTTGCGCACTGTTATAACACAGAGAATAATATTCCTGAATTAGAGCAACTGTTAAGTATTAGAAATTTTGCTACCTATAATTTTAAAATAGAAGGCGATAGAGAATCTAATTTAGAAGATGAAGAATATAGAGAACAGGTTGCTTTAGCCAAAAAGCATTGTCAACGTGGCGATGTTTTTCAATTGGTATTAAGCCGTCGTTTTTCTCAAGGTTTTAAAGGTGATGAGTTTAATGTTTACAGAGCCTTACGTTCTGTTAATCCGTCACCATATTTATTCTATTTCGATTATGGAGATTTTAAAATATTCGGTAGTTCGCCAGAAGCACAACTAATTGTTAGCGATGGCAAAGCTGAAATTCACCCTATAGCTGGTACTTTTAAAAGAACCGGAAATGATGAACAAGATGCGCAACTTGCAAAAGAATTAAAGACCGACGATAAGGAAAACAGTGAGCACGTAATGTTAGTAGATCTTGCTCGTAACGACCTTAGTAGAAATGGTAATGTGGTCAAAGTAGAAAACTATAGAGAAGTACAATTTTTCTCTCATGTAATTCACCTCGTATCTAAGGTTACCGGAATGAAAAAAAATGATATACCTACCATGAAAGTGGTAGCTGATACTTTTCCTGCCGGTACATTAAGTGGCGCGCCTAAACATATGGCAATGCAGCTTATTGAAAAATATGAAAAAACGAGTCGTGGGTATTATGGTGGCGCTATAGGGTTCATGGATTTCTCAGGAAATTTCAACCACGCTATCATGATCAGAACTTTTTTAAGTAAAAATCATAAACTACATTATCAGGCTGGCGCCGGATTGGTGGCTGCATCAAACCCTGAAAGCGAACTACAAGAAACATATAACAAACTAGGCGCTTTGACCAAGGCATTAGAAATAGCTGAAGACATTTAAGATGAAGAAAATATTAGTTATAGACAATTACGATAGTTTCACTTATAATCTAGTGCATTATTTAGAGGAATTAGGTTGCGAGGTTATTGTAAAACGTAATGACCAACTTACGCTAGAAGAGGTTGATGCTTTTGATAAAATAGTACTTTCTCCAGGTCCTGGTATTCCTGATGAAGCGGGATTATTAAAACAAATCATCGAAAAATACGCACCTACCAAAAGTATATTCGGTGTTTGTTTAGGGCAGCAGGCTATTGCTGAAGTTTTTGGTGGTTCTCTAATAAACCTAGATGAAGTATATCACGGTATTGCAACTAAAATAAAAATCACTAAAGATGACGTGATTTTTGAAGGACTACCTAAAGAAATTGAAGTAGGCAGATACCATTCTTGGGTGGTGAATCCTAATTTACCAGAAGTTTTAGAGGCTACCTCTTTAGATGAAAACGGTCAAATTATGTCGCTTCGTCATAAAACTTTTGATGTTCGAGCAGTACAATTTCACCCAGAATCAGTGCTTACTCCACAAGGAAAAAAGATGCTAGAGAACTGGTTAAATGCTAAAGTATAGTAAAGAGTATAAAGTAGTGAGATTATCAAAGACTTCTATGTACGATATACTAACTAGGTAATACTATTAAAAAAATGAAAGAGACATTAAATAAACTTATAAATCACGAAATACTTTCCAAAGAAGATGCTAAACGCATTTTGGTAAATATTGCAAAAGGTGATTACAATACTAGTCAGATTGCGGCATTTTTAACCGTGTATATGATGCGTAGTATTACTATTGAAGAACTTGAAGGATTTAGAGATGCATTACTAGATTTATGTTTGGCAGTAGATTTATCGGCGTACAACCCAATTGACCTGTGTGGTACTGGTGGTGATGGTAAAGACACGTTTAACATTTCAACTTTGGCTTCTTTCGTTACCGCAGGTGCGGGAGTAAAAGTTACAAAACATGGTAACTACGGAGTATCTTCTAAATGCGGTAGTAGTAATGTCATGGAATTTCTAGGGATAAAATTCAGCAATGATGCTGGCTTCCTAGAAAAATGTATTGATGAAGCAGGTATTTGTGTTTTACACGCTCCCCTATTTCACCCTGCCATGAAAAATGTGGCTCCTATTCGTAAAGATTTAGGAGTAAAAACGTTTTTTAATATGTTAGGCCCTATGGTGAATCCTGCTTTTCCTAAAAATCAAATGGTTGGTGTTTTCAACTTAGAGCTTGCCCGTATGTACGGATACCTCTATCAGAAAACCGATAAGAATTTTACTGTGCTACATGCTTTAGATGGTTATGATGAAATTTCTTTAACCGGAAGCACTAAAACTATTTCTAACCATACTGAAAGCATGCTAAAACCATCTGATTTTGGTGTAAAACAAATTAAGCAAAGTGATATTGTAGGCGGAGATTCTATTGATACTTCTGCTCAAATTTTCCTTAATGTTTTGCAAGGCAGAGGTACTGAACCACAGAATAACGTTGTGTGTGCTAATGCTGGTATTGCAATTGCGACAGTAAACAACCTAACACCTCTAGAAGGTTTTGAAAAAGCAAAAGAATCATTGTTAGGCGGACACGGACTAGCAACTTTAAAGAAAATACAAGAGTTGAGTAAAAATTAAAAAAAGCTTTGTCCTCAAATTGACGATGTTACAAAAGAAGATATATTTCATGAACATTCTAGATAAAATAGTAGCTGATAAACGTAAAGAAGTTGAGTTGAAGAAATCTATTATTTCGGTTTCTCAATATGAGGCTTCCGTGCTTTTTGAAAGAAAAACGAATTCTTTGGCTCAAGCACTTAAAAATAGTGATACAGGTATTATTGCTGAATTTAAACGTAGGTCTCCGTCCAAAGAAAGCATTAATCAAAATGCAAATGTTGGGCAGGTTGCTAAAGGTTATGAGAATGCCGGAGTTTGTGGCATGAGCGTGCTTACAGATATTAAATATTTTGGTGGTTCTATTGAAGATTTAATATTAGCACGTGCATCGGTAAAACTTCCGTTGCTACGTAAAGAGTTTATCATTAGCGAATATCAAATAATCGAAGCCAAAGCAAATGGCGCCGATGTTATTTTACTTATTGCAGCAATTCTAACAAAGCAAGAAATTAAAACCTTTTCTGAACTTGCCAAAAGCTTAGGGTTAGATGTATTATTAGAGGTACATAATGAAGCCGAACTTCATAAATCTATTATGCCAAGTTTAGATATGTTAGGTGTAAACAATAGAAATCTAAAGACATTTGAGGTTAGTTTAGAGACCAGTAAAGTACTTTCTACACTGATACCCGATGATTTTGTAAAAGTATCTGAAAGCGGAATAAGCTCTGTTGATGCTATCAAAGAATTAAAACCTTTTGGCTACCAAGGTTTCTTAATTGGAGAGAATTTTATGAAGACAGATAACCCTGGTAAAAGTGCGATTGAATTCATCAAAAACTTGAAGAACTAATGAAACTAAAGATTTGCGGAATGAAACTGAATACAGCTGAAGTTGCACAATTGCGACCAGACTATTTAGGTTTTATTTTCTGGGAATCTTCTTCTCGTTTTTTTGAAGGTGAAATTCCCGAACTTCCGCATACCATAAGTAAAGTCGGAGTTTTTGTTGATGCTGACCTTGATTATGTTATTGATATGGTAAGTAAACATCAATTGCAAGGCTTACAATTACACGGTCATGAAACGCCAGAATACTGCATTAAAATTGCAGCTGAACTAAAGAAATTAAATCAGAAAGTAGATATCATTAAAGTCTTCTCTATAAAAGGAGAATTCGATTTTGATGTTTTGAAGCCCTATGAAAATGTGTGCGACTATTTTCTTTTTGATACCAAAGGAAAATTACCAGGTGGTAATGGATATACATTCGACTGGTCTGTTTTAAAAAATTACCCCTCTACCAAACCTTATTTTTTAAGTGGAGGTATTGGTTTAAATAATCTTGATAAGATTAATGAGTTTATGAAAATGCCTGAATCAAAATATTGCTATGCCATTGATGTCAATAGCTCTTTTGAAATAGAACCAGGATTGAAAAATATTGAAGAATTACAAAAGTTTAAAGAAGCGCTATGAATTATAATGCTGACGAAAAAGGTTACTACGGTGAATTTGGCGGTGCCTTTATACCCGAAATGTTGTACCCAAATGTAGAAGAGTTACGACAGAATTATTTAAAACTGATGTATGAAGATTCTTTTCAGAAAGAATTTAATCAGCTTTTAAAAGACTATGTTGGTAGACCTTCTCCCCTATATTTTGCTAAACGCCTTTCTGAAAAGCACGGTTGTAAAATATATTTAAAAAGAGAAGACCTTAACCATACTGGTGCCCACAAGATCAATAATACTATCGGTCAGATTCTAATGGCTCAAAAATTGGGCAAAACTAGAATTATTGCCGAAACTGGTGCTGGTCAGCATGGTGTGGCTACCGCTACTGTTTGTGCTTTAATGGGTATGGAATGTATCGTTTACATGGGTGAAATTGATATTGCCCGTCAAGCCCCGAATGTTGCCCGTATGAAAATGCTTGGCGCAGAAGTACGACCTGCAAAATCTGGTAGTAGAACATTAAAAGATGCTACCAACGAAGCTATTAGAGATTGGATCAACAACCCTGTAGACACCCATTACATTATTGGTTCTGCAATTGGTCCACACCCATACCCAGATATGGTTACGCGTTTTCAATCTATAATATCTGAAGAGATAAAATGGCAACTAAAAGAACATGAAGGGCGAGAAAATCCTGATTATGTGGTGGCTTGTATTGGTGGTGGCAGTAATGCCGCTGGTACTTATTACCACTTCTTAGACGAACCCGAAGTTGGTATTATTGCTGTTGAAGCTGCTGGTAAAGGAATAAATTCTGGCGAAAGTGCTGCAACATCTGCACTTGGTAAAGTAGGTATTATTCATGGTTGCAAAACTATGCTGATGCAAACAACAGATGGTCAAATTACAGAACCCTACTCTATTTCTGCGGGATTAGATTATCCTGGTGTGGGCCCTATGCATTCTCATTTATTCAAATCTGGTCGTGCAGAATTTTATTCGGCTACCGATGATGAAGCTATGGAGGCAGGTTTAGAATTATCGCAATTAGAAGGTATTATTCCTGCAATTGAAACAGGGCATGCGTTTGCAATTTTCGAACATAAAAAATTCAAGAAAGATGACGTTGTCGTTATCAGCCTTTCTGGTCGTGGCGATAAAGATTTGAACACATATATTGATTATTTTAAGCTAGCATAACCTATTATGAGCAATAGAATTACAACAAAGTTACAAGAAGACAAAAAGCTTCTTTCTATATATTTCACTGCTGGTTACCCTGCATTGAACGATACCGTTCAAATCATTCAAGATTTGGAAAAGAACGGCGTAGATATGATTGAAATAGGATTACCATTTAGTGATCCTCTTGCAGACGGACCTACAATTCAAGAAAGCTCTACCGCTGCATTGAAAAACGGAATGACTACCGAAATACTTTTTAACCAATTAAAAGATATTCGTAAAACAGTTTCTATTCCTTTAATTATCATGGGATATTTCAATCCGATGTTACAATACGGAGTTGAGGCTTTCTGTAAAAAATGTCAAGAAATTGGTATTGACGGGCTCATTTTACCTGACCTTCCGCTTGATGTGTATCAGGATGAGTACGAGGCTATTTTTAAGAAATACGGACTCAAAAATGTTTTTCTAATTACCCCGCAAACGAGTGATATGCGTATTCTCCAAATTGACAATGCTTCTGACGGATTCATTTATATGGTCAGTTCAGCTAGTGTAACAGGTTCAAAATCGGGCTTTGGTCAAGAACAAGAAAGTTATTTTGAGCGTATTGCCGCAATGAATTTAAAGAACCCACAAATAGTAGGTTTCGGTATTAAAGATGAAGAGACTTTTAAGCAGGCTACCAAAACTGCTAAAGGTGCAATAATAGGCTCTGCTTTTATTAAGTATTTGACCGCTAATGGAACTGATAAAACCGCTGAGTTCACAAAACTAATACGTTAATTTGAAAGAGTTCATAAATAACTGGAAACTAATTATTCTACTATGCCTAACCTTAGGCTTAGCACCGTTTTTTCCTGAACCTCATATTTGGGGTAAACTGAAATGGATTGTTGGTGGAGCAAAGGGAATGGTCTTTATGGATTGGTTTGATGTTGTATTACATGGATTTCCGTTTATACTTTTAATCCGTGTTATTATTATAAAAATAGTCAGCTTAAAAGCTAGCAAATAAATCTACGATTCCAATTCTGTTGATATTCAATATTTTAAATTACTAATAAGTATTATTCAATACTTCAAATAATAAAAAGGTTGCCAAAATTGGCAACCTTTTTTATTGAAACTTACTCCCAAAAAACACATAACTAACTGACTTTGTATTGCTACCATAAATGATACACAACAACTAAACTTGATTTCTCGGTACAATCATTTTGAATAAAGAAAACCTTAACAACTACCACAATCTAAATAGAGCTCAAATCCCCGCATTTTGCTTACATTTAAAGAATATATTCACAAGAACGAACATGAAAAAATTACTAACGCTTCTATTAATTATATCTCTTTATTCTGGCTACTCACAAGACACTATTCTAATAAAATCTAAAGTTGCCAATGCTATTGCAGAATTAAGAGAATTTGTTGCCATACCTAATGATGCCTTAAACGCAGATGATATAGACACTAACCTCTATTGGCTCAGAAAAAAGTTTACCGAACGCGGCTTCAATAGTACTATTTTAGAAACAGAAGGTTTACCACTTTTCTTTGCTGCCCTACCGATGGATGACAATAAACCTACCATCTTATTTTATATGCATTTAGATGGTCAATCTGTTGATGCTAAAAAATGGGACCAACCTGACCCTTACAAAGTAGTACTGAAATCTAAAACCGATAATGGCTGGAAAAAGGAAGCATTTTCAGATTTAGAAGATGATATTAATTATGATTGGCGACTTTTTGGAAGATCTACTTCTGACGATAAAGGACCTATTGTTATGTTTTTAAATGCCATTGATGCACTTAAAAAAGACGGTATTGAAATACCTTATAACGTAAAAGTCATTTTAGATAGTGAAGAAGAAAAAAGTAGCGCTCCCTTACCACAAGCTGTGCGCACCTACAAAGATTTACTTAAAGCTGACTTCTTAGTTATCAATGATGGTCCGGTGCATGTTTCTGGCAAACCGACCGTTGTTTATGGTTGTAGAGGTATTACTACGTTGTCTATCACAACTCACGGACCAATAAAACCTCAGCACAGTGGGCATTACGGAAACTACGCTCCTAACCCTGGTTTTCAATTAGCGCAACTTTTAGCTACTATGAAAGATGCTGATGGCAGAGTTTTAATCAAAGGATATTATGACGGAATAACTTTGGATGAAGCAACATTAGAAATTATAAAAAGTGTACCAGATAATATCGAAGAGATCAATAAAAATTTAGCAATTTCTACTCCTGAAAAAGTAGGTAGCTTTTACCAAGAAGCTTTACAATACCCTTCTTTGAATATTCGCGGATTAGGTTCTGGATGGATCGGTGATCAGGCTAGAACAATTTTACCGGCTACAGCCACTGCAGAATTAGACTTAAGGCTAGTACCAGAATCTGATGGTACCAGACTTAAAAAATTAGTAAAAGAGCATATTAAAAATCAAGGCTTTCATGTAATGAGTACCGAGCCTACCATGGAAGACCGTTTGAAATATGACAGAATAGTTACCATTAAAGAAGGTACTGTTACAGATGCCTTTCGTACAGATTTGAATAATCCCTTTGGGAATAGCATTGTAAAAACTATGGAAACTAAATTCGGAGAAAAGCCTGTTCAAATAAGAATCATGGGTGGTACAGTTCCTATTTCTCCATTCATCAATGAATTGAAAATTCCGGCATTTATTGTACCAATGGTCAACGCAGATAACAATCAACACAGCCCGAACGAGAATTTAAAAATTGGACAAATTGCTTATGGTATCGAAACATTTTATGCGCTATTAAGTTCTAAAATGTAATATTCTGCCACATTAGAAATTATTTACAGTCTTTATATATATAAATGCCGATTCTTCTGCCTTCAACCAGCAAAATTATCGGCATAATAATTGAATAAAGATTGTTATGATATTTAAAAAGCAACTTTGGTTATTCCTATTTTCTATTTTCATATTAACTACAAGTTTTAAAGTAGACCATTCTATAGTAACTGCGGATAATACATACTCATCAGAGCGTATGCCGACAATGGTTGAAATGTTACAACATGGCGAACATTATACCATTCAAATTACTTCTATTGGTTGTTTTCATGGCAAGCGCCAAACAATTACTATTTTAAATAAAGAAGGTATTTTAACTGCAAGCTTAAATAACAAAAGAAAAATTCTATCTCCATCCGATGTTAATGAGCTTATTCATTTTGAACTTCAACTGAGAGAAATTCCATTAGGTGCTTGCACGACTATAGACACTTATAGCATCAGTAATGATTACGAAACTTTTACAACTAGCGATGGCACTTGCAGCTGGCAAGGGTATAAATCACTACTTGCCATTTTTTAGATGGACTAGCCACAAAAGCAAACATCACACTAATAGTCAACATATTACCGTGACACCTATTGAAATAGGGAATACTCCATAAATATCACGAAAGTATCACAAGAGTTATCACAATAAGTTGATATTCTTGTGATTACATTGTTATATGAATTTTATTCATTTGCCTGTAACCAAAAAAACAGAACATATGAAAAATTTCAACTTTTTATCAATTTTAATGCTCTTGCTAGTTATGGCAAGTTGCTCAGATGACGATAATGCCGTCTCTAATGTAATCATACCTGCATCGGGTGACATAGCCGGCGGACCCTTTACTTTTTGTGTTGACGGCATACCTGATATGGTAAATAGCATTGCCCTAAACAGCGAAAGCGCTGCTGGTAGCATGAGTACATGGGTAATTACTGATGACCAAAATAACATCCTTGGTCTTCCTCCAACTTTAGATGCTGTATATGGAGTTGATTTTGACGCTGCAGGAGCGGGTACTTGCTTTATTTGGTATCTACGTTATGAAGAAGGGCTAACCGGACTAGAAATGGGTTTGAACACCAATGGTTTTGAAGGCTCTTTTGATTTATCGAATTCCATCGAGGTGCAAAGGAATGAAACTATGGCAGGTGTACTTTCTGGCGGACCTTATGAATTCACCGTAGATGGCACTGCCGATTTTGTTACCGATATTTCTTTAGATAGCGAAAATGCATTAGGTAGTAACAGCACTTTTGTAATTACTGATGATCAATTGAATATTCTTGGATTACCACCTACATTAGATGCAGTTAAGGAAGTTGATTTTGATATGGCTGGAGCCGGAGTTTGTCTTATCTGGTACTTACGATATGAAGATGATTTAGTTGGTGCCGAAGCTGGTATGAACGCAGGTGAACTTGAAGGTTGCTTTAGCTTATCTAACGCTATTCAAGTTACTCGTTTAGATGCCGCAAATGCAGGAACAATTTCTGGCGGACCTTTTAATTTTTGTGTTGACGGTGAAGTAGACAATGTTTATGGAATTACTTTAGATAGCTCAGAATCTAATGGAAGTAATAGTAGCTGGGTCATTACAGATGACCAAGGAAAAATACTTGGGTTACCACCTACTCTTGATGCAGTAGAAGGCGTGAATTTTGATGGCGCTGGTGCCGGCACTTGCTTAATATGGTATTTACGCTACGAAGGTGAATTGAATGGACTAGCGGTTGATATGAATGCAAATGACCTACAGGGTAATTTTAATTTATCTAATTCAATTGAAGTAGTTAGAAGTAAAACAGAAGCGGGAGTTTTAACTGGTGGACCATATAAATTCTATGTAGATGGTGAAGCTGATCATGTAACCGACATTATGCTAGATGCCTCTCAAGCTTCAGGAACAAATAGTACATGGGTTATTACCGATGAAGAATTGAATATTCTTGGTCTTCCACCAACAATAGATGCCGTTAAAGGCGTAAACTTTGATGCTGCCGGTGTTGGCACTTGTTTAATCTGGTATTTAAGATATGAAGATGGTTTAGAAGGTGCAGCCATGGGCAATAACGCTGCAGACTTAACTGGATGCTTTGATTTATCTAACCCTATTGAAGTTCAAAGAGTACAGGGCGTAAATGCAGGTACTTTAGCTGGAGGTCCATTTAGCTTTTGTGTTGATGGTATAGTAGACAATGTATATGGTATTACATTAGACAATTCTAATGCTTCGGGTACTCAAAACACTTGGGTAATTACCGATGACCAAGGAAAAATTCTAGGGCTACCTCCTACTCTAGAAGCTGTAGAAGGTGTCAATTTTGATGGTGCAGGAGCAGGAACTTGCCTAATTTGGTATGCTCGTTACGAAGGTGAAATTACGGGACTTGCAGTAGATATGAATGCAAATAACGTTACAGGGAATTTTGCGCTATCCAACCCATTGACAGTAGTTAGAACAAAACCGGAAGCCGGTACAATTACCGGAGGTCCGTTTGAATTTATTGTCGATGAAACTGCTGATTTTGTAACTGGTATTTCTCTAACTAATGAAAATGCTTCTGGAGCAAATAGTTCTTGGATTATTACCGATGAATCTGGTAAAATACTTGGCATACCACCAACGCTGGCCGATTTAAAATCAGTTGATTTCAATGCTGCAGGTGAAGGCACTTGTTTTATCTACTACATTAGATATGAAGATGGACTAACAGGCATGGAACCTGGCTGGACATTTGATGAATTCAATGGTTGTTTTGATCTTTCAAACAATATAAAAGTGGTTCGCAAGGTTCATTAAGCCCTAAAACATTTGCAATAAAAAAAGGCTCTGTAATTTTACTTACAGAGCCTTTTTAAATTTTACTAAAGATATTATGCCGAGTTTCTACTTGCATTAATATTACCATAAAGAGAACGAGTTACAATTTTCTCATATAACTCTTTATACTCCGTACCCTCTCCTATTCTTTGAAGGGCATATTGCTGTATAACCAATAACGGTAAAACAATATTCTCTCTAATCTTAATAGACTCTCTAGAAATTGCTTCTTTTTGCATTAAAATTTCCATTCCTGATAATTTCAACAACATTGCTTTAGAAAGCTGGTATTCTGCCAATAAAATCTCCCAGAATGCCCCGTACTCTTCATTCTCTTTCATATAACTGGTCAATTCAAAATAACATTTAGAAAGACTCATCATACTATTCATCATTAAAGCTTGAAAAAATGGCACTTCATTGTAAAGCTTCTGTGCTTCAGCAAATCTTCCGCTGTCTTCTAAGTTTTTTAACGCTGTACCAATACCATAATACCCTGGTACGTTTTGCTTTAATTGACTCCATGATCCTACAAAAGAAATGGCGCGTAAATCTGACAGTTCTAACTTAGCTTTATTACCTCTTTTACCTGGTCTACTACCAATATTAGCTTTTGTATAATACTTAAGCGTACTCATATTTTCTAAATATGACATAAACTTATCATGATGCTTTAAATCGTCGTACTTTTTAAAACTCATTTCAGATAATTCTTCTATCAGTTCTCTATCTGAATCTGATATAACAATTTCCTTTTCAAGTATTGTATTTGACAAACCTGCTGTCAATAACTGCTCACTGTTATAAATGAACTGTTCTTTTGTACCGTAAGTACTAGTAATAGTCTGCCCCTGAATGGTAAGTTGAATTTCGTTATTCGCAACTTTATTTGTCTGTGCTGCATAAAAACGATGTGTTTTACCACCACCTCTTGCTGGTGGTCCACCTCTACCGTCAAAGAATATAGCTGCGATACCATGTTCATCGCAAACTTCTGAAAGTTCTTCTTTTGTTTTCAAAATAGACCAGTTCGCTTTTAAGTAACCGCCATCTTTTGTACCATCAGAAAAACCAAGCATTATAGTCTGCTTATCATTTCTATTTTTAACGTGAGCTTTATATTCTGGTAAATTGAATAAAAACTGCATGGTAGCCTGCGCATTGTCCATACCGTTCATGGTTTCAAATAAGGGTACGATATCGAAAGTAATATCCTTACCTGCCCAACCACACCATCTGAACAGTGCATAAACGAAAAGGATAGAGAATACATCTTCAGAATTACTAATAATGTATCTATTACAACCTTCTTCGCCATTCTTATCTTGTATGGTCTGTAGTTGAAGAATGTTCTTAACAGTATCTTTTACAATATCATCTTCATAATCATCTGCTACCAAATTCAAATTCTCATGTAAAAGAATATCAATCAATTTTTCTTCAGATAATTCACTTAGGTCTTCTTTGATCAATCCGTTCTTTTTCAAGACCTCAACCATCACCTTAGTATGCATACTATGGTCTTGACGAATATCGATTGTGGCAAAGTGGACTTTAAAGATTTTCACCTTATCAATTAACAGCTCTAAATCTTTTAAATAAAGGCTTTGATATTTTTCTATAAGTATTAATCTGATTTCTTCTAAGGGTATAATTAAATCTTCATAACCAATATCTTTAGAACTATCGAACATAGCGGTATAAAGATTAGACCTTAGCTTTTGTAATGGCTCTTGTACATCTTTAAAGGTAAGCTTATGAACCAGCCCTTTTAAATCGTTGTAATAACACTTCATTAAAGTTAAACGAAGTTCGTTCATTACATCTCTAGTAATATCTGCAGTTACGAAAGGATTACCATCACGGTCACCACCAGGCCAAAAACCTAATTTTACTATATCATGATTTTCAAATGCTTTAGATCCTACACTACCTTTTATATAAGCATACATTTCACCAATAGCATCATAATAAACATGTCTTAATGTATAAATAATGTTTTTAGCTTCATCTAAAGGTGTAGGCTTCTTAGCGTTTATTAAAGATGTGAGTCCTAATTGCTGCAATCCAACATCGATTTCATCTATTTTATCTTCTAAAATTAATGTTCTAAGGTTGGTAATGATATCTAAAACCGCAGGTGTGTAGAACTGTGTTGGGTGTGCTGTTAGTACTATTCTAGCACTGAAATTACTCAGTTTATCCCAAATAGTATCCCATGAATTATTTTTCTCAACCAACTGAAAATAATCTTTCAATGACAAAGAACTAGAATGTTTTTGCAATTTCGGGAATGCAGCATCTTCTACACTATCATAAAGCACAACTTGGCGTTCTACGTATTGAATAATACGGAACATAAAATCTATCTGTTCTTTTTCTGATTTTATTTCTACAAAGTTCTCAAAAAAGTTTTCTAGAATCTCTTTCGGATTAAGACCTTCGCTCAACCCCTTTTCAGATTGATTCAGCAATAACGGAATCAACATACCCACATTCTCAATATTCTTATAGGGTAGGTTTAAAAAAAGACTGTTATAGACATTAAATTTATTTTGGACAGATTTCTTAAACTCTGCCAACCTTTCTTGTTGTTGCATATATTAAAAACTTTGGGCCATACCGTTATGGCAAACTTGCTAAAATTCGATTATAAATATCGCTAATCCAAGAGAATTTGGAGAATGATTTTTGTGAAATATCATATTCATAGAAGTATACCACAAAATAATGCATATTGACAACAAATATTCCATAATACGTGATATGCTATCTATCTTTACAGTGTAAATAAGTAATAAAAATTTTTCATTTTCATATAGTGTTCTCGTAAAAGAGTCTTGTTTTAAAAGCAAGACTCTTTTTAGTTTCAAGAAGTTTTGAAAATATCTTTTTGGTCAGAAATAATCTTTATACTGCAGCCCTCTATAATCTAACGTATTAAACGAAGGATTTTCTTTCTTCATTCTCTTATAACTTTCAAGACTACCAACCGCCCTATTTGCAGCACCTGAAGGAGCAATTAAAGAAACTGTTTTAATTATTGTTTTTGTAATAGGATGTGTAAATTGATGAATTCTAGGCACCTCATCAGAAATTCTTACTAATGACACCGAGTACTCTTTTAAATGCTTTCTAAAAAAATATTCCGGACCATTTTTGCTATTTCCCCCTGTAAATAAAAGCGTATGTACTTTGGTATACTTTTCTAAATAACTCAATACATCTCTTAATTCAATATTTTGCATACCAACATCTGAGGCATCTATTTTCGTACGTTCTGCGGAAGCTACTATATCACATACTCCGATCTTTCTACCTATCAAAAATGCTTTTCGTTGTTTTATTGCTTTAGCAGTGGTTTCAAACACTAAGCTTAAATCGAATATTTCATTTAGAATAGGCCATAATTGTCCGTCTCTACTACCATAACAAAAATCAACATCACCTTTCTTCAACTCCCCTGTTGTAAAACGTGGCGGTGGTAATGTACCAACAATTAATTTTTCGGTAATATGGTCAATAAATGGTTCGTAAGGATGCGTATGCTTAAATACGTATTGCATTAGAGATTTATTTTCATGAGTCTATTATACAGGCAAATGATTTCTAAATTACTAACTTTAAAAGAAACCTAATAAAACGAGTTATGGGAAAAGGAGATAAAAAATCGAAAAAAGGAAAAATATCTAATAATTCTTACGGCGCAAGACGACCACGTAAAATTAAAAAGAGACCTACTATTGAAGAAAAAATAAAGATTAATAAAAAGAAATAATCTTAATCATCTATTCTAAATGTCAACCCTACTTGATTTTCTTCATCTAAAGTAATCTCATAGGTATAAAAGCCTAATGGCAGTGAGTCTGAAGATACTTCTGCAGGGGTATAGTTTAAGCTAGTTGAATCTGTAAGAATTGATATTGTAGTATTGGCATAGCCAGTTTCAAATTCCATATACTCAGAAAACTTACCAGCTTCTACATTTTCATAAACAGTATCTTTCTGCGCTACACGAACTTCTGTAAACAAAAGTTCTGTACTATTTAGAATACGAATATTAACCATGTTAAACTCGTCATCTCTATCTGTACAAGACAACAATACAACAACACAAATTACAGAAAGTAATAGAACCCTTTTCATAGACGTATTTTATATAGCTAAGAACGAAAAAGAGTAGATTATATTTTATCTAATAAAGACTGGTTGATTTTCTTTTAAGGTATGCTCTTGACTAAATTCATAATCGTCTAGATTAAAACCTTTTATATCTGTAAGGGTTTTTGCGTCCGAGTCTAAAATATACCTCACCATAGCACCTCTGGCTTTCTTTGCAAAGAAGCTAATAATTTTCAATTTATCATTTTTCCAATCTTTAAAAATCGGAGTGATAATTTCTGCTTTAATATGCTTTGGTTGTAGCGCACTGTAATATTCGTTACTCGCCAAATTAACAAGCAACTCTCCTTCGGTCATTTCATCATTTAAATGATCGGTAAGCCTAGTGCCCCAATATTCATATAGATTTTTATTTCTGCCTACTTTTAATGAAGTCCCCATTTCTAAGCGATAAGGTTGCATAAGATCTAAAGGTTTTAGCATACCATATTGTCCCGATAAAATTCTAAGGCTTTCCTGTAGCTTATCCATTTTTTCTTCAGATAAGGTATAAGCATCTAAGCCTGTATAAACATCACCACTAAAGGCATAAATTGCAGGTCTAGAATTCTCTGGTGTAAACGGTGTCGTAAAATCTTGATTACGCCGCCAGTTCAACTGTGCTAAATTGTCTGAAATAGACATCAATTCTGAAAGTGCTGCCGGCTTCTTTTTCTTCAGAATTTTATTAAGCTTTTCAGCATCTTCTATAAATTCTGGGGAAGTAAATTTAGCCATCGGAAGTTCACTCTCGTAATTCAATGACTTAGCCGGAGAAATAACAATTTTCATAGTGCAATTTTAGATTCCCAAAAATAAACAGGATAAATAGGAAGACCTACAAAAGATAAAAAAGAGTTTAAATAGCGGTATCGAAGAAACTTATTCTGTGCTGTTTTTGGTATAACCACGCCATTTTTCAATAGCACTGGTCATATCTTCTGGCACTTCTGAATCGAACCTCATATGCTCACCGGTTACTGGGTGTACAAAACCTAATGTCTTTGCATGTAATGCTTGCCTAGGTAATAATTTAAAAGTGTTGTCTACAAATTGCTTGTATTTTGTAAAGGTTGTTCCTTTTAAAATTTTCTCACCACCATAACGCTCATCATTAAATAACGTGTGGCCAATGTACTTCATATGCACACGAATTTGATGTGTTCTACCGGTCTCTAATTTACATGACACAAGTGTAACATAGCCTAATCTTTCTAATACCTTAAAGTGAGTAACGGCTGCTTTACCTTCTTCCCCTTCAGGAAAAACGTGCATCTGTAGACGGTTTTTAGGGTTTCTACCTACATGACCAACTACTGTACCTTCGTCTTCTTCTACATTACCCCAAACTAAAGCTACATACTCTCGCTCAGAAGTTTTATCAAAAAATTGTTTTGCCAAATGGGTCATTGCAGCTTCGGTCTTTGCTACTACTAACAAACCAGAGGTATCTTTATCTATACGATGTACCAAACCTGGTCTCTCATTACTATTTGCCGGTAAATTATCGGTATGAAAAATTAAGGCATTTATCAACGTACCCGAATAATTACCATGACCTGGGTGTACCACCATACCTGCAGGTTTATTGACAACCATTAATACATCATCTTCATAGACAATATCTAATGGAATATCTTCTGGCACCAACAAAAACTCATGTGGCGGATGTTCAAATAACACCTTCACCTCATCGCCTGCCTTGACCTTATAATTCGATTTTACAATCTCATCATTAACCCAAACATGACCGCCTTTTGCAGATTGTTGTATTTTATTTCTTGTAGCATTTTCAATGAAATTCATTAAAAATTTATCTACGCGTAATGGCTCTTGCCCTTTAGACGCTACTACCCTATGGTGCTCAAAAAGCTCTCCATCTTCATTCTCTGGCTGCTCAATATTCTCCTCCATCTAATCTTCAGATTCCGATTTAATTACTGCTCTTTCCGTAATACTACCATTACCACAAATCAACTCTATTTTAGAAGTTTTGGGTAACTTATCGCCAGGCTTAATATACTTGCCCTTAAATTTTATCTGGTATACCATATCCTTACCCAATTCGTCTACATAGGTTACCCTTTGTACATCTAAGCCAACGGCTTTCAACATAGAAGAGGCATTACGCTTAGTTACTTGAATAATTTTAGGAACGGTTACTTTTTTATATCCTGACGGATTAACGGTAAAATATATTTTTCTATTCTCCTTTACTTTTGAACCCGCTGTAGGGTTTTGCTCAATAATCGAAAACCTAGGGTAATCTGGATTGTAATTTGCAGAATCAAGCACTTCATATCTCAACCCAGCTTCTTCAATAGATTTTCTCATATCCATAACAGATTTTTTAGAAAAGTCTGGCACTTCCACAAACTCACCATGGTTGGTAGTACTGTTCAGGTATCTTAATGTGACAAAAATCACAATAATCAATACCAATACCGCAAGACCAAGCTGAATTAAAAAAGTCTTACTTTTTAAAAAATTGAAAAAATTCTTCATACATATTATTTGACCCGACAAATATAGTAAATGCCCACATACCTTTTAGCTGCTTCGGTTTATAGTTACATCTTACTTAAAAAATTAATTCAATTTGCATGAATGCTGTTCGTTTTCTTTTTTATTTTATTTCAATACTTCATCTTTGCTTTTACATTCTTAATAGACCATACAAATGAAAAAAAATATAGCAATTATAATGGGTGGGTATTCTAGTGAATATAAAATATCGCTTAAAAGTGGAAATGTGGTCTATGATTACCTGAATAAAGAAAAATTTAATCTTTACAGAATACATATTTTTAAGAATAAATGGGTCTATGTAGATAATGCTGGTAATGAAACGCCAGTTGACCGAAATGACTTCTCTATCCCTTTAAACAATACCTCTATAACATTTGATTGTGTTTTTAATGCGATACATGGTTCGCCTGGTGAAGACGGCCTTATGCAAGCATATTTCGAATTGTTAGGTATAAAACACACCTCTTGCGATTTTTATCAAGCAGCACTTACATTCAACAAAAGAGATTTACTAAGTGTATTAAAACCTTACGGAATTAAAGCGGCACCTTCTTATTACCTAAACTTAGGTGATGAAATAAATGAAACTGAAATCATTGATAAGGTAAAGCTACCTTGTTTTGTAAAGGCTAATAAGTCTGGTAGTAGTTTCGGTATTACTAAAGTTTATAAAGCTGAAGAATTAAAAGGTGCTATAGAAACTGCCTATAAAGAAGATGACGAAATTATTATTGAAGGTTTTCTTGATGGTACAGAAGTATCTGTGGGTGTACTAAAACTAAATGGCAAAACAACAGTTTTCCCTATTACAGAAATTGTTTCTGAAAATGACTTCTTCGACTACCAAGCAAAATATGAAGGTAAATCGCAAGAGATTACTCCCGCAAGAATAAATCCTGAACAAGTAGAAAAAGTAACCATCGCATCGAAAAGAATATATGATGTGCTAAAAATGACGGGCTTTTCTAGAAGTGAATTTATATTTATCGGTAACGAACCTTTCTTATTAGAGATGAACACTACACCTGGTTTAACCACAGAGAGTATATTGCCACAACAAGCTAAAGAAGCTGGTATTGAGCTAGGTATGTTATTTGAGTATGCAATTACCGAGGCATTAGCTTAATTTAACTATATTTAAAACGTAAAACCCACCTATGAGACGCGCAATTTTTCCTGGTTCTTTTGATCCTTTAACATTAGGGCATCATGATATTATTATGCGTGGCATAACTTTGTTCGATGAAATAATTATCGCAATCGGTAAAAATGCCGACAAAAAATATATGTTCAGTCTTGAGCAACGTATATCATTTATAGAAGAAGCGTTTAAAGATGTGCCTTCTATTTCGGTAAAATCATATGTAGGACTAACAGTTGACTTTTGTAAGAAAGAAGACGCTAATTTTATTTTAAGGGGATTACGTAATCCTGGTGATTTTGAATTCGAGAAGGCAATTGCCCATACAAACCGTAAGTTATCTGAGATAGAAACCGTGTTTTTATTGACCTCATCGGGCAAATCATACATAAGCTCATCTATTGTAAGAGACGTAATACGCAACGGTGGTGATTATACGGGTTTAGTACCCGATTCTGTAAGAAAATAGATGTAGTTCATCGGCCTCACAACAACATAGGCCACTTCAACCACACTTTTAGGCAAAAACACAACAAAAGGCAAGCATAAACTAGAATATTCCTATAAATTAGTAGGAAAATTCAACACACCTATGTTTAAATCACAAAATAGTTCATCTTTTTCTTTAGATTGGATAAATCAGATTCCGTCATCTATAGTCATCATTGATACAGATTTTAAACTGATCAGTGCTTCACCTAGATGGCAGGCAAATTTTGAATTGGATTTGAATGATATTGAAGGGAAGCTCTTTCTTGATCTTTTTCCTGAATTATCTCAAGATTTAAAATCTAGACTTAAATATAGCTTAGAGGGATTAAGAGATATTAAGTTTAAATATAATGCTAAAGACTGTCAGTATTCTTCTAAAGATTCTATTTGGCATCTAAACCCTTGGAAAGATGGTTATGGCAACATTATAGGTGTTATTATTAAAGTTGAACCAATTTCAAAAACTCAAGAGATTGAAATTGAACTTAATAAGACCAAACGTATTCTAAATCAAAAAAGTTCTGTTGCTAAAATAGGTAGCTGGGAATTTGATGTACTAAAAGAAGAATTACATTGGACACCAGTTGTAAACAAAATATACGGTTTACCTTCTGAATTTAAACCTAGTTTAGAACAAGCTATAGGTTTCTATGCAGAAGCTTCTAGAGAAGTTATCAAAAAGGTTGTATTAGAAGCTATAAACTCTGGTAAACCCTGGAATGAAAAGGCGCAACTTAAAAGAGAAGATGGCACCATAATTAGTGTCAACACCATCGGTAGGCCAAAATTTAAAGATGGTAAGTGTACTAGAATAATTGGTACAATTCAACATATACAAAATGAAACTAAACCAATTACAGAGGTAAACGAAAACATATTAATTGAATACCCTTTGTTTGAAAAGGTACCTTTTGGACTTGCAATTATCGATTTTACAAATGGTAATCTTTTAGATGTAAATGAACAATTTACAAAGCTTACCTCTTTTAACAAAGAACATTTTATAGGTCATAATTTTAAAAACTTTATTAAGGACAATATCATAAGTAAAAGCGCTGAACTTAAAACTCAATTAGAAGAACATGGTTCTTTTAAACCAGTTAAGTTCACATATACTAATCAAAAGAAGCATAACATCAACATAAAGATGACTGGTACTTTAGTTGAAGGCACTTCTGGAATAAAAAGTATACTATGCACCTTTGAAAATATAACCTCACAAACAAAATTAGAGAAGAACCTGAAAAATACTATTGCATCGGCAAGAGAGAAAAATGAGCAATTATTGAATTTTGCCCACATGGTATCTCATAACCTGAAAACGCATGCAACAAACTTTTCTCTTTTACTTAATTTTTTAAATGATGAGGCTGGTAAAAATCAGCGTAACAAATACATGAATATGTTGTTCAGCGCTTCAGATAACTTATCTGAAACCATAAAAGGACTTCGAGAGATTGTAGCTGTAAAGTCTAGCATTAATGAAGAGAAAAAATTACTTTCTTTAAATGAAAGCCTATTTGTTGTTGAACAAAACGTCGCTGGCTTATTAAAAGAAACACATGGTAAAATTATTAATGAAATACCAGAGACAACTCAAGTAAAGGCTTTACCGGCATATCTTAATAGTATTTTGACCAATTGTATTACCAACTCTATTAAATATAGAAGTCATGATAAAAAGCCCATTATAATATTGAGTGTTGAAGAGAATAAAAACTACACTATTTTAAGTATTGAAGATAATGGTCTAGGTATCGATTTAGACAAATATGGTAATCAGCTATTTGGACTTTACAAAACCTTTCATAGAAATAAGGATTCTAGAGGTATTGGTCTATACATTACAAAAAACCAAATGGAAGCTATGAAAGGAAATATAACTGTTGAGAGCAAGCCAAATGAAGGGACTACTTTTAGGTTTCACTTCAACAAAAAATAAAAACTAATTGAATAATTAGTTTATTGATTGTTTTACAACGTAAATGACAACATTCACAACAATTATAAACTGAATTACAGCAATCCCCCTACATTCGTAGGAAATTACATCGGTATGATAAAAGTTCCCCAGGTATCTAATACCTCGTACCTAATTAGACAATTGCCAACACCAACGGCTTTCGTAGACACTAATTATAACATTGTTCAGACATCTGACAAGTGGACGAGTATTTTTAATGAAAATGACGAGTATAGTAACTCTAGAAGCTTATTTACGGTTTTTCCGAATTTAAGTGAAAAATGGAAAATGGTATTAGAGAATTGTTTTAAAGGCAACCCTCAACCTATGGGTATTCATAAAACTATAGACGCTAAAAATAATGAACTTTGGTTCGAATGGATTAATGCGCCTTGGTATGACAACAATGAGAATATTGTAGGAGCAATAATTCAATTAAATAATATTACCGACGCCGTTAACAATGAACTAGAGCTTAATAAAAAGGATTTATTATTACAGCAACAAGCAGAAATTACCAAAATTGGAAGGTGGGAATATAATATGGAAGACAACCAATTATTTTGGTGTTCTACAACAAAAACTATTCACGAGGTATCACCAGATTTTAATCCCCATATTGAAACGGCACTTTTTTACTATAAAGAAGGTCATAGCAGAAATGCTATTTCTATGGCACTTTTTGAAGCGCAAGAAAGTGGTAAATCTTGGAGCAATTTAAAACTTCAAATTATAACCGCTACTGGAAAGGAAAAGTGGGTTATGGCTGGGGGAAAACCAATATTTAACAAAGGTAAAGTAGTCGGTTTAATTGGTACTTTTCAAGACATACACGAACAGGTAGAAGCTGACATTAAAACTATTGACAACGAAAAACTATTAAGAACATTAATCGATAATTTACCGGTCAATGTTTATATAAAAGATACTGAATCTAGAAAAATTTTAATCAATAGAGCAGAATGTGAGTATTTAGGGGTTAACGACCCAAAAATGATTTTAGGTAAAACTGATTTTGAACTCTACCCTTATGATGCTGCAGAAAAGTCTAGAGAAGAAGATTTAAAAGTAATGAATACCCTTAAACCTGTAATTGGAAAAGAAACAGTTAAAACCACTATAGATGGCAAACAAACTTCTTTTTTGAGTTCTAAAATACCCTTGTTAAATAATAAAGGTATTGCTTATGGTCTTGTGGGTATTAGCCTAGATATTTCTAAACTAAAAGAAAAAGAAAAAGAGCTTCGAAATATTATAAATATTGCATCGGTACAGAACAAAAAGCTTTTAAACTTTGCACATATTGTTTCGCATAATTTACGTTCTCACTCGGCTAATTTTTCAATGCTTTTAAACTTTTTAGAAACCGAAAAAGATGAGAAAGAAAAGAAAAATATCGTTTCTATGCTTACTACAGCTTCAAATAATCTATTAGAAACATTAGATAACCTTAATGAAGTAGTTTCAATAAATACGAATACAAATATTGCAATCAAAGAAATAAATCTAAATAGTAAAGTAGTTGATGCTTGTGATAATCTATCTCCTTTTATTTCAGTTAACAGTGGTAGAATTGTAAATAATATTCCGGCTAATTTCAACATAAAATCGGTTCCAGCATATTTAGATAGCATATTAACGAACTTTATCACCAACGCAATAAAATACAAACACCCTGATAGAGAAGCTCTAGTAATTTTAAACGCAGAGAAAAAGGGAGGTTATTCTATATTAACCATTACAGATAACGGTTTAGGTATTGATTTAGATAAGTATGGAAAAAAACTATTTGGCATGTACAACACATTTCATGAACATAAAGATGCTCGTGGTATCGGTTTATACCTTACCAAAAATCAAATTGATGCCATGAACGGTAAAGTTGAAGTAACTAGCGAAATTGAAAAAGGAACAGAATTTAAAATTTTCTTTAATGACAAAAATTAGTGACATTACTATAATCGATGACGATACTATTACGGTCTTCGGTTTACGTAAATTAATAGCTTCAAGTGTTGAATGTAATACTATTGAGTCTTATGCCAATGGTAAAATTGCATTAGACGCAATGACAGCTTTTTTTAATAATAACCAGCAAATACCTCAGATAATATTTTTAGATATTAATATGCCTATTATGGATGGGTGGGAATTTCTAAAAGAATTTCTTGAGCTTCCCATTACCCAAACTATTAGAATAAACATTGTAACATCATCAATCGACCCACGCGATTATAAACAATGGGAGTTTTTTAAAAATAAAAGCCACCATTTAATTACTTTCAATCAAAAACCAATAGACAGAAATAAAATAACAGAAATTACTCAACTAGCTTAATGCTATAAAGTAATCGCTATTTTTACAATCAATTATTGGCAATAATCACCTCTTTAATTGTTTGTATATGAAAAATATATTTCTCTTCTTTTTAGCTATTTTATTTTTCTCATGCGAGAGTAAAGTTGAAAATACGAAGACCGATTTCCCCACTCCTTTCGAAACTTCGAATAAGACAGAAACTGCTACCTATGATCAGGTAATAGATTTTTATCTAAAACTATCACAAGAATTCTCAACTATAAATATACAGACCATTGGCACAACCGATAGCGGTAAACCATTACATGTGGTCACCTATAGTTCAAAGGGTGATTTTGACTTTAAAAAATTAGGTAAAAACAATACCATGATGTTGATTAACAATGGTATTCACCCAGGTGAAAGTGATGGCATCGATGCTACCATGCTACTTTTTCGCGATTTGGCAAGCAATGAAATTGAAACTCCGAAAGAGACGATTATTTCTACCATACCTGTTTACAACGTTGGTGGTGCATTAAACAGAAATAGCACTTCTAGAGCCAACCAAAACGGACCCTTGGAATACGGATTTAGAGGTAATGCCAAAAATTATGATCTCAATAGAGATTTCATTAAAACCGATACCAAAAACGCTGCTACTTTTGCCGAAATATTTCATCTTATAAATCCGGATGTATTTATAGACAACCATGTTAGCAATGGTGCCGATTACCAATATACACTAACCCATCTATTTACCCAACATAATAAATTAGGCGGAAAATTAGGTGAATACATTCATGATTCATTGATGCCTCAATTACAAGATTCATTAGCAAAATCGAATTGGGATATTACTCCGTATGTGAATGTATTTAATACTCCCCCAGAAAAGGGATTTCAACAATTTATAGATCACCCAAGATATTCTACTGGTTATACTACACTGTTCAATACTGTAGGTATGATGGTTGAGACACATATGTTAAAACCATACGACAAGCGTGTAGCAGGTACTTATGAATTGATGCGAAAAATGATTTCCATAACTGAAAAAGATGGCGGTAAAATCAGAAATCTACGCGATGCCGCTTTATCATCTTATGACAAAAAGGAATATTACCCCACAGCTTGGACAATCGATACAACCAAAGTTTCTAATTATATTTTTAAAGGTTTTAAGGCAGATACTATTATCAGTGCCGTTACCGGTTTAAAAAGACTAAAATACAACCGAGAGATGCCGATTGAAACCGAAGTCGCTTATCAAGATTATTATACACCATCAGATTCCGTTAAAATTCCTGAAGCATATATTTTAGGTAGACAATGGCAAAATGTGATTGAAAAATTAGATTTAAATAAAATTACATACACCACGCTTCAAAAAGATTCTACAATTGCCGTAGAGTCTTATAAAATAAATGACTACAATACTTATACATCGCCCTATGAAGGTCACTACCCACATTATAACACTACCGTAAACACAACAAATAGCACTATAGAATTTCATACGGGAGATATCATAATACCGACTAATCAACCAGGTTTTAGATATCTTATAGAAACATTAGAACCCGCTGCAGTTGACTCCTTTTTTAACTGGAATTTCTTTGACACCATACTACAGCAAAAAGAAGGATTTTCACCTTATGTGTTTGAAGATACTGCCTTAAAAATGTTAGAAAATGATTCTATTTTAAAAGCCAAATTTGAGGATAAAAAAATGCTTGATTCAGATTTCAATGAAAACTGGTACAAGCAATTAGATTGGCTCTTTAAACAAAGTGATCTTTATGAAAAGGCACATTTACAATATCCGGTGTATCGAATCAAAAAATAAAATTTAATCTTCACCGAACAAAATTTTAATATTTACGTAAGAATTTTGAAGAGCCTTTTGAATTTTAGCTGGTCCTTTCCATTTGACCTTAAATATTCCTTCTTTTTTTTCAGGTTTTAATTTACCTTCAAAATCGGTACTCATAGCATACCAATATACTTGCTTCAGTTTATTGACTCCGTTACGTTTAAAAATGTGATATGTGGTACGTATATAATTATCAATAACAAGATTTCTTACGCCAGTTTCTTCTTCAACCTCGCGAATAGCACATTCTTCTATTGACTCACCCTTATCTAATTTACCTTTTGGCAAATCCCATTTATCATTTCTATAGATAAAAAGAACTTTTCCTTTCTTATTTTTAACCACGCCACCACCAGCAATGACCAAAGGAATTTCTTTAGTAAACTTCTTTAAAATTTCATCGTGGTTAGGGTGATAAATGAACGCTTCTTTCAACTTTCCCTTCCTCAATGAACTTATGGCCTCTTCTATAGATTCTTGATTTAACAAAAAATACTCCCCATTTCTAGTTTCTGAGAGTTTATTTGTCAAAATCAAAGGCAATTCATTAACAAAAACTTTATACATTTGCGTCATGGTTTTAGACAAAAACACTGCAAAAAAAACAGCAGAGCTTCTCTTGCAAATTAATGCAATAAAATTGAAACCCGAAAATCCTTTTACTTGGGCTTCGGGTTGGAAATCTCCAATATATTGCGACAATAGAATTTTACTCTCTTATCCTATCATCAGAAACTACATTCGCGATGAAATGGCAAAGCAAGTAGAACAACTTTATGGCAAGCCAGATTGTATCGTTGGGGTAGCTACAGGAGCAATAGGAATAGGAGCTCTAGTAGCTGATAAACTTAATTTACCTTTCGTATATGTAAGGCCTGAACCTAAATCTCATGGGCGTCAAAATCAGATAGAGGGTCATTTAGAAGCACACCAAACAGTTGTAGTCATAGAAGATTTGATTAGTACTGGTAAAAGTAGTTTAAACGCTGTAGATGCTTTAAGAGCTATTGATGCGAAAGTAAAAGGTATGTTAGCCGTTTTTACTTACGGTTTTGAAACCGCCGCAAATAACTTTAAAGAAAAGAATACCGAGCTTCACACTTTAAGTAGCTACGAATATCTTATTGAACAAGCATCTGATACAGGTTACGTTAAAGAAGAGCAGTTAATTACATTAATGGAATGGAGGAAAGATCCTTCAAAATGGACAAATAAATAGTTATGTTAATAGAAACACCAAAGACACAAGTATCTAAAAGCACTGAAGATACTTTCAACTTTTTGAATGACCTGCCTAATTTTAGACAGTTAATGCCAGAGAACATTGACAAATTTGAAGTTTTGAACGAGAATAGATTTCTTTTTGCTTTAAAAGGAATGCCAGAAATTGTTTTGGAGAAAAAAGAACAGACACCTTTTAGTCAAATTGTTTTAGGTGCTGCCAGTGAAAAATTACCTTTTACGTTAACTGCAGATATTATTGAAATAGAAAGCGGCAAAAGTGAGGTTGTTTTAAGTTTTAATGGCGAATTCAATGCTATGATGGCAATGATGATAAAAAAACCTATCACGAATTTTATAAATACACTATCAACGAATTTGGGTGCAGTTTAATACAACAGCTGTATTTCTTTTAACCCGTACTCTTGATAATCACCATTTTCATGTTTCACTATTAGCTTACCGCTACTAGAGACTTTTTCTATTGTTCCTGTAAATAGTGTATCATGTTGGTTCTTAAAAGTACTCTTCTCCCCTATTTTAAATAATTGAGAATGATATTGAGCGTACAATTCATTCTCTAGAGATTGTATTGGCTTATTTAAATAGCTATGCAATTGTTCTATTAAAGAATAAAATACCGAATCAAGATCAAATTCAGTACCCACAATATTTTTTAATGAAGACGCATTTGGAGCTTTTTCGAACACTTCTTGATTCACATTCAAGCCAAAACCAACTATACTTCGTTTTATTTTAGAGCCAGATAAAATATTTTCAATAAGAATACCTCCTATTTTATTATTACCTGACAGAATGTCGTTAGGCCATTTTATACTCAAATCAGGTATTCCTAAACGTTTTAAACCATCTATTATCGCAAGAGACATACAAACACTTACCAAAAAAACCTCTTTAATAGGCACATCAATATTATTCTTCAATATACTGAAAGCTAGGTTTTTACCCGGTTCAGACTCCCATTTTGCATTCATTTGACCCCTGCCCGAGGTTTGATCTCTAGTGGTAATTATAGTAAAATCTTCCAATTCTTTTTCAAATGACAACTCCTTTAAATAGGTGTTTGTAGATTGCGTGGCATCAAGTTTGATTATTTGCATTTACTGTTCTTATTGTGATTCTATAATCTATTGTTAAAAACTAGTCATAAAAGAACAAAAAAATAATAACTTTGTAAAAACTAAAATTTTTGAATGCAGGAAAGTAAAACTAGCCAAGATGAGTTAATTGCATTAATAATTCAGGGAATTGACGAAGTAAAAGGTCATAACATTAACCTACTAGATTTAAGAGAAATTGAGAATACCGTTTGTGATTACTTCATAATTTGTAACGGTACTTCAAATACGCATGTAAATGCTATTGTAGGTTCAATCCAAAAAACAGTAAGTAAAGCGATTCAAGATAAACCTTGGCACGTAGAAGGCGAAGACAATGCCGAATGGGTATTAATGGACTACGTTAATGTAGTTGTTCATGTATTCCAAAAGCAAGTACGAGATTTTTATGACATAGAAGGTTTATGGGGAGATGCAAAATTCACAACCATAGAAAGTAGCGTAAACTAATAAAAAATTAAAATGGCAAAAGAAAACAAAACAAATCCGAAAAAACCAAAATTTAGCTCTTGGTGGATTTATGGATTAGTAGCAGTCTTACTAATTGGATTTCAACTATTCAATAGTGATGATTTAGCTAACACCAATAAAACGACTACTTCAGAATTACAACAGTACTTAAGAAATGGTGATGTAAAGAAGATTCTAATTATTACAAACACCAATCAAGCAAAGGTCTTTTTAAAAGATGAAGCTATTGCTAAAGATGTACATAAAGATTTGAATGAAAAATCATTTCTTCCATCTTCAGGTAATTTACCACAGTATACTTTAGACTATGGTGATCTTCAAATATTTCAAAATGAAATAACTGAAATCAAAAAAGAAAATAATTTAGATACGATTATTGAATTTGGTAAAGAATCTACAGCCATTTTAGATTTCTTGCTATCCTTATTACCATTTGTATTAATCATTGGTATATGGATATATTTAATGCGTAGAATGTCTGGCGGCGGCGGCGGCGGTGCTGGAGGTCAAATATTTAATATTGGTAAGTCTAAAGCCAAGTTATTTGACGAAAAAACAGATACAAGAACGTCTTTTAAAGATGTTGCCGGTCTAGAAGGTGCAAAAGAAGAAGTTGAAGAGATTGTAGATTTCTTAAGAAACCCAGACAAATACACGTCATTAGGTGGTAAAATTCCTAAAGGTGCTTTATTAGTAGGTCCTCCAGGAACAGGTAAAACTCTTTTAGCAAAAGCCGTTGCAGGTGAAGCTAAAGTGCCTTTCTTTTCTCTTTCAGGTTCAGATTTCGTTGAAATGTTCGTAGGTGTTGGTGCTTCTAGAGTACGTGACCTTTTCAAACAAGCAAAAGACAAATCGCCAGCAATTATCTTTATTGATGAGATTGATGCTATTGGTAGAGCTAGAGGTAAAAATAACTTTACCGGTTCTAACGATGAGCGTGAAAATACATTGAACCAATTATTAACTGAGATGGATGGTTTCGGTACAAATACAAATGTTATTGTACTTGCAGCAACCAACCGTGCAGATGTATTGGATAAGGCTTTAATGCGTGCTGGTAGATTTGATAGACAGATATATGTTGATTTACCAGACATACGTGAGCGTAAAGAAATTTTTGAAGTACACCTAAGACCTATTAAAACAGCAGAAACTTTAGATACTGAATTTTTAGCAAGACAAACTCCTGGTTTCTCTGGTGCAGACATAGCTAATGTTTGTAATGAGGCTGCTTTAATAGCTGCTAGAAAAGAGAAGAAAGCTGTTTCTAAACAAGATTTCTTAGATGCTGTTGACAGAATCGTTGGTGGTCTAGAGAAGAAAAATAAAATTATTACTCCTGGTGAAAAAGAAACTATAGCTTATCATGAGGCTGGTCATGCAACCACTAGTTGGATGTTAGAGCATGCCGCTCCTTTAGTAAAAGTGACCATAGTACCAAGAGGACAATCTTTAGGTGCCGCATGGTATCTACCAGAAGAGCGTTTAATAGTTAGACCAGAACAAATGTTGGACGAAATGTGTGCAACAATGGGCGGTAGAGCTGCAGAGAAAGTTATTTTTAATAAAATATCTACTGGCGCATTAAGTGATTTAGAAAAAGTTACTAAACAAGCTAGAGCCATGGTAACTATCTATGGTCTTAATGATGAAATAGGAAACATAACTTATTATGATTCTGCCGGACAAGATTCTTATGGTTTTTCAAAACCTTACAGTGAAGATACCGCTCGAAAAATAGATGCTGAAATATCTAAAATAATAGAAGAGCAGTACCAAAGAGCGATTAAAGTACTTACAGACAATAAGGACAAATTAACGACTTTGGCTGAACGATTATTAGAGAAAGAAGTTATCTTTAAAGAAGATTTAGAAAAAATATTTGGTGTAAGAAATTTTGAAAAAGATATTCTAGCCTTAGAAAATAAAAAAAATCTTGAAAAGTTAAAAGATTCAGACGCTGACTCAGATTCAGATTCAGATTCAGATTCAAAAACGGAAGAGGAAGAAATTACAGAGAATAAATAAAATTGCTGTACTTTAGTTTAGCAATTATTTCAACAACGTAAATGGGGTTTTTAGATATTTTATTTGGTGGTGGTAAGAAGAAAGTTTCGAAAGAAACTGCGGAAACGCGTGGCGACCATATGCCTGATTTAAATATTCCTGTTGATGAAAAATTTACTATCCATTTTAAGCAAAATGGCGGTAAGTTTATTTACTGTGATTCTGATGTAGAAGTTTCAAGAGCAATTCAAAATATTGTTACAGAAAATAATTGGGAGAGTGAGCCTTTCTTTGTTCTCAATGAAAGGCTAGCCCAAAAATTTTCAAATGAGCCTATCACTTTTACTAATAAATCTCGTGATAGTGAAGTCTTTTTTACTACCTGCGAGCATCTTATCGCTCAAAATGGAAGTATTCTTGTATGTTCTAATCAACTACACGAGAAAAAAGTAAATGAGCTACCAAGCAACGTTGTAGTTTTCGCTACAACCAGCCAACTGGTAGAGTCTATAGGTGAAGGTCTAAAGACCATCAAGAAAAAATATGGTCAAAAAATACCGGCCAATATCACTACATTAAAACACTTTAAAGCTACCGAAGAAAATTCAGATGATTTTCTAACATATGGTAGTAGTACTAAAAATCTTTATCTTTTACTTCTGGAAGATTTATAGTATGAAAGAAATTTTAAGAAGGTCACTAACGGGGGCTGTCTACATTATATTATTATTGTCAGCAGTCTTTTTAAGTTCTGATGCTTTCGATTTTTTATTCATGACCTTTGGTTTGGCTTGTTTATACGAGTATAAAAAATTGGTACACTTAAAAGGCTATCACATTTTTGCTGCGTATTTGGCATTATGGTGGGCTTTTATTTATTTGGTGAAAGACCAACAACTCATCAATATTTTAATGGTGATTACCATAGTTGTTGACATCTACCTTTTGATCAACCTTTTCACTAAAAAACCGATTAAATTCAATACTCCGATGAAGTTTATAGTCGGACTATTCTATATAGGCGGTGGATGCATCTTTCTAACAATGATACCTTACAAGAATGATGCCTTTGCCAAATTGTTAATCATGGGTATCTTTATTCTGATATGGGTAAATGATTCATTTGCCTATTTGGTAGGTAAGAGCATAGGCAGAACAAAATTATTTCCTTCAGTTTCCCCTAAGAAAACCATTGAAGGTACCTTAGGAGGCTTTATATTTGCACTTATAGCCGCATATTTAATGGCTACCTTTGAAGCTTTAATTAGCCCAATTCAATGGATGATTCTTGCAACTGTTATTGTTGTTGCCGGTAGTTTGGGCGATTTAATAGAATCGAAATTAAAAAGAGCAGCTGGTGTCAAAGACAGTGGCGCTATATTACCAGGCCATGGTGGCATGTTAGATCGCTTAGATAGTTTGGTCTTTGCAGCTCCATTTGCTTATTTAACCTTAAATATATTTAGTTATGTTTCATAAAGAGGGACAAAAAATTATATTGTTTTCTTTTTGTTTAGTTGGAATCAGCGTACTCTTAGCTCATTTCTTCATTGATATATCTTGGTTAAAACTGACCATTCAATTACTGGGTTTAATACTGTTGATAATCATTCTTCAGTTTTTCAGAAACCCTAAAAGAGTAGCTGCAAAAGATTTCAACGAAATTCTGTCTCCTGTAGATGGTAAAGTCGTTGTTATTGAAGAAGTTTTTGAAAAAGAATTCTTTAAAGAAAAGAGAAGACAGGTTTCTATTTTTATGTCTCCTGTAAATGTTCACGTAACAAGATACCCAGCTAGTGGTAGCATTATTTTTTCTAAATACCACCCCGGTAAATTTCTAGTTGCGTGGCACCCTAAATCTAGTGAAGAAAACGAAAGAACTACTGTAGTAATAAAGACTCCAAAATTTGGCGAAATTTTATATCGACAAATAGCAGGTGCATTAGCTAGACGTATTGTTAATTACGCAGAAAAAGGGGAAAGTGTACAACAAGGTGATGATGCAGGGTTTATAAAATTTGGATCTAGAGTTGATTTATTTTTACCTTTAGATTGTCAAATCAATGTAAAGCTAAACCAAAAGGTTAAAGGTGCAGAGACTTGTATAGCAACTTTTGTTGACCCAAACGAGAATGAAGAAATTACGTATTGAATTTGAGGAAACCGTTGCTTTGGTCAATAACTTTACCGAACCGATCCCAGCAGATATACTTTTAAAGTTGTATGCTTATTACAAAATAGCCAATGACAATTTTGACAACCCTGGCAGTAAAACTCCCTTAATTAATGCGTTTAAAGCAAATGCATTGATTCAAGCCAAGAACATGAGCAAGAAAAAAGCGATGCAATCTTATATTGATTTAGTCACCAAAGAACTAAAATGATAATTATCGATTATCTAAATATTAGTTGATGTCGTGTCTATATGGTTTAAAATAATTAGTAAACAATTGACCAACATTCGATGAAAAGATTAGAAAAGATAAAGACCAATATTCTTCGTATTTCTATCGGTGTTGTGTATCTAATTTTTGGCTTTATAAAATTTATTCCACACTTGAGTCCGGCCGAAGATCTAGCCACTGACACAATTAGTATTTTAACTTTAGGAATTTTACCCTCGCAGATAGCCTTAATCTCATTAGCAATAGGAGAAACTTTGATAGGCATCTTTCTTATAGCAAACTGGAAACCTAGATTATTTATTGGTATCGCTATAATTCATATACTATTTACATTTAGCCCACTATTCTTATTACCTGAAGAAATTTTTGGCAAAGGCGAATTAGTATTCACCCTAGCAGGACAGTACATTTTTAAAAATATCATTATTTTAAGTGCTTTAGTATCCTTGAAAATTGATTTGGATATTAATCTAAGAAGAAAAGCATCTCTAGCATCATCTTCAAATAAATTAGTAGCCATTAAAAATTAATGATATAAATCTTTTAAGTCGGCGTCGCAAAGGGAACAAAACAAATCATTTAATTTTTGGCAAACGTCATTAAAAAAACGTTCTCCTTTTTCTGCAGTAGCAAACTCCGGATTACCAATACCGGTATCGCTACTCACCTTAGACCATTGTCTTTCTGCCCAAGCCCAACCTTCATTAAATGCTTCTATTTTGAATGACTTAGCACTACCACTACCCCATTTCTCTTTTGGCTGAACTAAATCGGGTCTTAAATAAAGCATCAAACTTGTTTCCATTTCATCGGCATGATCACCTTTTTCTTGAAAATATTTAGATTTATCTAGCATTGGCGGAAAAAAGCAAAAGCTTATAAACATCTCAGGAAACAACAAGCCCAACTCTCTTACAATAGGTTTAAAATTATTACCACCATGACCATTAAAAAGCAATAACTTTTTAATGCCTTGCCTATTTAATACTGTCACCAAATCTTTAAGAATAGCCAATTGCGTTGACGGATTTAAGTTCATATCTAAATAAATGTCACTCTGACCTGTGTTTACACCATAAGGAATGGTTGGTAGAACAATCACCTTCTTACCTTTGCTCCATGCTATTTTAGCAGCCGATTCAACCATACTTTGCGCTTGATAATTATCTGTACCGTATGGCAAATGATAATTATGCGCCTCTGTAGCACCCCAAGGCAAAACTGCCAATTCTATTTGTTCTTCTTTTAAATGCTCCCAATTCGTTTCGGCAAGTACATAAGGTCTAATCATAGTATTAAAGATACTATTTAAGCATAAAAAAACCCTTGAAATTAATCAAGGGTTCATATATTTTTTGATAAATATGGTTTCTTAAATCTGACTTACAAGACTTTCTTACCTGATATGATATTGTATAGAATAACAATAACTGCAATCACCAATAGAATATGTACTAAACTACCGGTTGCAAGACCAGGAACAATACCTAACATTCCCAATAACCATATAATTATACAAATAACTGCTACTAACCATAATAGACTTCTCATAATGTGTTTTTTTTTAGATTGTTTATATGACAAAAATAAAGGGATTACCTCTGTATGCTTAACTCAAAGCAATTGATTACTAGCTCAAAATCAGAGCGATAATCAACACACAAACAATTAAAAACACTGATAATCAGCAATTTAAACTAAATTTTCTTTAAAAAACTCAATAGTACGTGACCAAGCTAGTTCTGCCGCAGGCTCATCATATCTTGGTGTAGATGTATTATGAAAGCCATGATTTACCTCTGGGTAGAAATAGGCAACATTCTCTTTACCAAGTTCATTTAAAGTCTTTTCATAAGCCGGCCATCCGGCGTTTACACGTTCGTCTAAACCTGCATACTGAAACATCAAAGGCGCATTTATATTTTCTATACCTTCTGTTGGCTGACCACCATAGAAAGGTACAGCAGCTGCCAAATCTGGTACTTTTACTGCCATCATGTTAGAAATCCATCCTCCGAAACAAAAACCTACAACTCCTATTTTACCATTGCAGCTTTCATGATTTTTCAAATAATCAAATGCCGCTATAAAATCTTCTAACATTTCATCTCTATCTCGCGTTTTCTGCATCTCTCTACCTTCATCGTCATTACCCGGATAACCACCTAACGGACTCAAAGCATCTGGAGCAATGGTTACAAAACCTGCCAAAGCTGCTCTTCGCGCTGTATCTTCTACATACGGATTCAAGCCTCTATTTTCATGAACCACAACAATACCTGGCAATTTACCATCTGCCGATTTTGGTTTTGAAAACAATGCCTTTATTTCGCCACCACCCTTAGAAGAATCATAAGTAATAAAACCCGAATCTAAATCTGGATTATCTTTAGCTACTAAAAAAGTATTTTTATAATCAGGCATTAAAAAGCTCATCAACGAAGGTACTGTGAGACCGCCAACGGCATATACCGATAGTTTCTGAACAAAGTCTCGACGCTCTAATTTATTATGTGCATAAGCGTCATAAAGGTCGAATACCTCTTGCTTAATATCTTCTTTTTTTAGTGGTTTCATTTTTCTAGCTTTTTTGTTCTATTTAAAAGTACGAAAACAACATGACTGCCTAAATACTTTTATCAATAGAAAAAGCCTCATTCCCAATTAAATAGGAATGAGGCTTTACTAATTTATACGATTAAAGTACTAGCTTAAACTTGCTAAACTCTTTTCTAAAGTTTCAATTTTAGCTTCAGCATCTGCCAATTTTTGGCGCTCTATAGCAATTACCTTTTCGGGTGCATTACTAACAAAACGTTCATTAGAAAGTTTCTTTTGAACAGATATTAAGAAGCCTTTGGTATACTTCAGCTCTTCTTTTATTTTAATGATTTCAGCTTCTACATCTATAGCCCCTTCCATTGGCACAAAGTATTCGTTACTTTTTACACGGAACGTTAATGCACCTTCTAACTGCTCTTTTATATAACTGATTTCAGATACATTGGTCAATTTTGAAATAACTACATCCCAACGGCTACTTGCTTCCTCAGAATTTAGAACTGATAATTCTAACGATTCTTTCATCGGAATATTCTTGTTTTTCCTAATGGTTCTAACTCCTGCAATTACCTCAGCGGCAAAATCGAACTGGGCTATTAACTCTTCATCAATTTTACCTACGGTAGGCCATTTGGCTATCACCAATGCCTCACTCTTGTCTCTTTTTGCAATATGCTGCCAAACTTCTTCTGTCAAAAATGGCATAAATGGGTGCAATAACTTCAAGTTTTGCTCAAATAATTGAATCACCTTGTCATAAGTTGCTCTATCTATTGGCTGTTGGTAGGCAGGTTTTATAATCTCTAATAATGAAGAGCTATAATCGTCCCAAACCAATTTATAAATAGACATTAAAGCATCTGAAATACGGAATTTTTCGAAATGATCTTCTATCTCTAGTAAGGTCTTATTGAGCTTAGACTCGTACCACTCTAAACCAAGCTTTGAAGCTTCTGGCTGAGGAATATCAGCAATTTCCCAACCTTGTACTAATCTAAAGCCGTTCCAAATTTTATTGGCAAAGTTTTTTCCTTGCTGACAAAGATCTTCATCGAACATTAAATCGTTACCTGCAGCTGCAGACATCAACATACCTACACGAACTCCGTCGGCACCATATTCCTTAATTAGCTCAAGAGCATCTGGGGAATTACCTAATTGCTTAGACATTTTTCTACGTTGCTTATCTCTAACCAATCCGGTGAAATAAACATTTTCAAAAGGCTTCTCTCCTCTAAACTCATACCCGGCAACAATCATTCTAGCTACCCAGAAAAATAAAATATCTGGACCAGTTACTAAATCGTTTGTTGGGTAGTAATAGTTTATCTCTTCATTATCTGGCTCTAGAATACCGCCAAATACACTCATTGGCCATAACCAGGATGAAAACCAAGTATCTAGAACATCGGCATCTTGTCGCAAGTCACTTTCTTGTAAATCTGATTTGCCTGATTTTTCTTTTGCAAGTTTTAATGCATCTGCTACGTTAGCCGCTACAACAAAATCTTCTTGACCGTCACCAAAGTAGAAAGCTGGTATTTGCTGACCCCACCATAATTGTCTAGAAATATTCCAATCGCGAACATTCTCCATCCAATGACGGTATGTGTTTTCAAATTTCTTTGGATGCAACTTAACATCGCCAGTCTCCATCACCGCTTCTAAAGCCGGTTTCGCCAAATCTTCCATTTTCAAGAACCACTGATCTGACAATTTCGGTTCAATAACAGCCTTGGTTCTTTCTGAAGTACCTACTTTATTAATATGAGTCTCGGTCTTAACCAGAACACCTAATTCTTCTAATTCTTTAGAGATTTCTTTTCTTACTACGAAACGATCTTTACCCTCATAATGCAACCCGAAACTATTTAAGCTCGCATCATCATTGAAAATATCAATAGTTTCTAAATTGTGTTTTTCACCAAGTGCTTTATCATTGATATCGTGTGCAGGTGTTACTTTTAAACATCCTGTACCGAATTCAATATCTACATACTCATCTTCAATTATTGGTATTACCCTATTGCAAATAGGAACAATTACCTTTTTACCTTTAAGGTGCGTAAATCGTTCATCATTCGGATTAATACATATGGCAGTGTCACCTAAAATTGTTTCTGGTCTTGTGGTTGCAATGGTTACTTTTTCGTCTGAACCCTCAATAGCATAAGACAAGTAATATAACAGTCCTTGCTTTTCTTCATAAATAACTTCTTCATCTGACAAAGTTGTTTGAGCCTCTGGATCCCAATTCACCATTCTATACCCACGGTAGATCAATCCTTTATTATAAAGATCGATAAATACCTTGATAACGCTATCATAGCGCTCTTGATCCATAGTGAACGCAGTACGGTCCCAATCGCAAGAACAACCTAACTTCTTTAATTGCTCAAGAATGATTCCGCCATATTCATTTGTCCAATCCCAAGCATGCTTTAAAAACTCATCTCTTGTAAGATCGTTTTTATTGATACCTTGTTCTTTTAATTTAGCTACAACTTTCGCTTCTGTAGCAATTGAGGCATGGTCTGTACCAGGTACCCAACATGCATTTTTACCTAAAAGACGAGCTCTTCTGATCAATACATCTTGTATGGTATTGTTCAGCATGTGTCCCATGTGCAATATGCCCGTTACGTTTGGCGGTGGTATTACAATACTATAAGGTTCTCTGTCATCTGGTACAGAATGAAAGTAACCGTTTTTCATCCAGTAATCATACCAATGAGATTCTGTGGACTGCGGATTATATTTTGAAGGAATTTCCATTTTTTGGAACAGTTTTTGAATAATAATAAAATGGGTTATTAAAAATAAAGCCGAATTGACATTCTAACGGTCATTTCAGCTGAATTTTACCCAAAGATAAATACGAAACAAAAATAAGTAACGTTAGAGTATAACAAAAGGATTTTGAGGTTGATCTGAAAAGATTTAATTTTGACATCCACCCAAAATTAGAAATGATGAAAAAAATAGTACTTGTATTATTTGTAGGCTTACTAGGATTTAGCTTAACAGCACAAGATGCTGCTGCCAAAATAGAGTTTAAATCTGAAACTGTTGATTACGGCGAAATTGCTAAAGGATCTGACGGAGTAAGAGTTTTTGAATTTACAAACACAGGAACTGCGCCACTTATCGTGAGCAAAGTAAGTTCTAGTTGTGGTTGTACAATTCCGAAAAAACCAGAAGACCCAATTTTACCAGGTAAGACTGGTGAGATTCAGGTAAAATATGATACCAATAGAGTTGGACCTATCCGTAAAGCAATTACGGTAATATCTAACGCTGACACTCCTACTAAGGTTTTAAAAATCAAAGGAGAAGTTCAAGCTGCTACTGGTACCAAATAAAAGAACTTTTTAGAAAACAAAAAGCCCAACTGAGAAGTTGGGCTTTTTTTTATGCGCTATTGTTCATCAAACAACGGTTTTAGAACAAAACTAAAAAGCAGATCATTATCATATCGCTCTACTAACACCTTAACGCGTTTATCTTTTTTGAAATTTAGCATATGCATAATCTCTTGTAATTTATACCTGTGGATGCGTTTGCCATTCACTGCCAAAATAACATCACCTTCACGTAAACCTGCCGAATGCGCCGGACTCCCCTGGCGTATTCCGGAAACAATTATTTCTGGTACCAAACTTAATCTTGTAGCGCCCTGAAGTATAATTTGCACATCGCCATATGTTTTTGCATCACTATTAACCACACCATTCGAATCGGTAATTCTTTCTGACACATAACGCATACCAGCATGTTGCAAATCAATTCCGCTAATATTATACTGAAAGAGCTTACCGAAATTGGTGTTCTTGGTCATTATCAATTTTTCATTTCTATAATCGAATACTACATTAAACCGTTTTATAACCTCGCCACCCAAGCTTCCGTTTCTACCTCCAAAATCTGAAATTGTTGTAAACGTCTCCATATCAGGGAAAGCAGCTTTAGCATCACTCAGTATAAAATCTGCAATCTTTAAATGACTGATTTTTGTTCTCTTTCCATAAATATTACCAGCAAGACCTTTGCCTAAAAAATCTTGATAATGCTTTTCGGGCAACTGAATTCTTTCATCTTCAAATAACCATACTGCATCGCTACTACCGGTATCCAATAACATTTTTACAGGTATTTCCTCATTCTTATTAATCATAACAAATGCATCTAAATATGCCTTCTTTCTAATAACCGACATATCTACAACCCTAGTATTCTTAGACTTTTTGTATTTATATAGCTCTGGGTCATGAAATTTGATGGTTTGCTTTATGTAATTTATATCAACTATAAAATCTCGAAACAAATCGTAACCTATAATACCATGTATAGGTATACCTAAACTTGGCGAAAAGTTTATACCAGCATCCATTACAACATAAATGTTTTGTGAGACATTCTTAACATTCCCCAACTGAACAAAATTTCCAGTTGATTTTAATGCGTTAATAGGGTCGCCATCCCCTAACCCATTAATTGTAATTTCTGTAACGTTATTTAACTGAATAGAATCTTGATCAGCTAAATTGAATAATATGGGTGTACCAACCCCAGAATCTAACACGAAAGACAGCTCCGTTCCATTAACATCAATAGGTATGACCATTAGGTTATTAATGAGCTCAAACTTGACTTTATGAAATTTCTTTCCGGCAGGTAATTGATAGGTTTGTGCTATTCCTGAAAAGGAAAAACAACAAGACAAAAGAAATAAAAGAACAGTGTATTTTCGTAACATAATCTGTATGAATTAGTTAACCCTTTTTAAGATACACAATAATTTGATACAGTACCTAATTTTAACACGATAGGCAAAACCAAATAAAAGCCTAATTACTTTGTAAGAACCATAATCATTTATCACTTTTGTGTAAAATTCAATTTATATGCCATCTGTTTCAAACAAGGGGCTTACCATGCCTCAATCGCCCATAAGAAAGTTAGTTCCGTTTGCCGAAAGTGCAAAAAAGAGAGGAATTAATGTCATTCATTTGAACATTGGGCAACCAGATATAAAAACGCCCCAACAAGCTTTAGACGCTGTAAAAAATAATAACATTAATGTATTAGAATACAGTCGTACCGAAGGCTCAGAGGAGTTTCGAACAAAAATTGCAAAGTATTATCTTAAAAATGATATAGCTGTAAGTGCAACAGATATTATCGTTACTACCGGTGGCTCTGAAGCTTTGTCTTTTGCAATGAATACCATTGCAGATACCGATGACGAGATTATAATTCCTGAACCTTTTTACGCGAATTATAATGGGTTTGCCACTGCTTGTGGTGTAACGGTTGTTCCTGTAGTTTCAAAAATTGAAGATAATTTTGCTCTTCCTCCAGTAGAAGATTTTGAAAAATTAATTACACCTAGAACTAAAGCTATATTAATATGCAACCCTGGTAACCCAACGGGATACTTATACAGCAAAGAAGAAATTCAAAAATTAGCTGCACTAGTTAAAAAGCACAATATTTATCTAGTTGCCGATGAAGTTTATAGAGAATTTACCTATGATGATAAAACTCATGCTTCTATATTAAAAGAAGAAGGTTTAGAGGAACACGCCATTGTTATTGATTCGGTTTCTAAACGTTACAGCATGTGTGGCGCACGTATTGGCTACCTAGTATCAAAGAACAAAGAATTTATTGCAACGGCTATGAAATTTGCACAGGCAAGATTATCGCCACCTACCTATGCACAAATAGCAAGTGAGGCAGCTTTAGATACCCCAGATAGCTATTTTGCCGAAGTAAAAACAGAATACGTTGCCAGAAGAAATATACTTATTGCGGAGTTAGAAAAGATTGAAGGTATTAAAATAGCAAGACCTCAAGGTGCATTTTACTGTATAGCCGAATTACCTATTAAAGACGCCGATCACTTTGCACAGTGGTTGTTAGAAGATTTCAACATAGACAACGAAACAGTTATGGTAGCGCCTGCAGCAGGATTCTATGCCACTGAGGGTTTAGGCAAAAACCAAATAAGAATTGCCTATGTTCTTGATCAAGAAAGTTTAAAAAGAGCTGTTTTTATTTTAAAAGAAGCGCTTAAAAGCTACAAGGGCTAATGATTGTACATGAACACTTTTCTCTAAAAAACTACAATACTTTCGGTATTGATGCTACAGCAAGATTCTTTGTTGAAGTAAGCTCTGTCGAAGAATTACAAGATGTGTTAGGCAACCAAGATTATGATAGAAAAATTGTAATTGGCGGTGGCAGTAACATGTTGCTTTCGGACCGTATAGAGGCATTGTTTATTCATGTAGCTTTAAAAGGAAAGAAAATTATATCAGAATCTACCGACAGCGTACAAGTTGAGGTAATGGCAGGTGAGAATTGGCATGAGTTGGTCATGTGGACACTTGATCATAATTTTGGGGGATTAGAGAATATGTCTTTAATACCTGGTAACACAGGTACTGCACCTATACAAAATATTGGCGCCTATGGTGTTGAATTAAAAGATTGCTTTGTTAGCTGTGAAGCTATAAGAATTGAAGACCAACAGTTGGTCACGTTAACTAAAGAAGAATGTAAATTCGGTTACCGAGATTCGTTTTTCAAAAATGAAGGAAAAGATCAATTCGTTATCACATCGGTCACTTTTACATTTACCAAAACACATCACAAAATAAATTCTGGTTATGGAGCAATTGAAGGGCAATTAGAAAAAGAGTCGATAGCAAACCCGACCATTAGAGATATTTCTAATGCAGTTATCGCTATTAGACAGCAAAAATTACCTGACCCGAAAGTATTAGGTAATAGTGGTAGCTTTTTTAAAAACCCAATAGTCGAAAAAGAAATATTCGAAGATTTTGCTTTAAAAAATCCTGATGCTCCTTTTTATAAGGTAACTGATGATTTATATAAAATTCCGGCAGGTTGGTTGATTGAACAATGCGGATTTAAAGGAAAACGCTTTGGTGACGCTGGGGTTCATAAGAATCAAGCTTTAGTACTTGTAAATTATGACAATGCAACCGGAAAAGATATTCTAGATTTAGCAGCAAATATTATTGATGCCGTGAAAACGAAATTCAATATTGAAATAAGTCCAGAGGTTAATTTAATAAAATAACCCCTGTAAAAAATTACAAGGGTTATTACCAAACCAAACCAACCAAAACAAAGTGGGCAGTTACCAGCCGACCACTTATTCAATATATATTTTCATAAAACGCATCGTTAACAATCAATTTTATAATTTAGCGTTTAATCATATACGGTTCAATCTTTGCATTTGGATGTCCATTATAAAAAAATATGTACATCTTTTTAATTATGAGCACTCTATTAGAAAAACATATTGTTGAATTATTACAAGAAAGAAACGAAAAAGCGATTTCTCTCTTGTACGATAATTATGCCGACACCTTACTGGGTGTAGCGAACAAGGTTGTGCGTGATCCCGATTTGGCTCAAGATGTAGTTCAAGAATCTTTTGTGAAGATTTGGAAAAAAGCGGATTCATACGATCCTAAAAAAGCAAAACTTTTTACTTGGCTCTTTAGAATTACGAGAAATACAGCTATTGACAAATTAAGAAGTGTCAACACAAAATCTGATAAAGAAATCCAAATAGACGTTTCTGACGTATATACCTTAGGCGTAGAAAGTACAAGGCCTGAGTTAATGGATGTAAGAGAACATCTAGACAAAATTGAAGATAAATATCAAATTGTTTTAGAAGCTCTTTTCTTTCAAGGTATGACCCAACAAGAAGCAAGTGATGAGTTGGATATTCCTTTAGGAACTATTAAATCTAGACTTAAAATTGGATTACGCGAATTAGGTAAAATCTATGGTCCTGCCGTAGTTGCCATGTTATTAAATTTCGTATTATGAAAGACAAAATAAGAATTTTCCTTGATTCTGATTTATTAGAAAAGTATCTATTGGGAACAACTACCGAGTTGGAAAGTCTTCAGGTAGAGCGCTATATTGCTATGTACCCAGAGGTTAGGGAAACATATAGTGAATTGCAGGATAATCTTGAAATTTTCGCCAAGCTTCACGCAATTGAAGCACCACAGGGCTTAAAAGACAAAATTAACTCTAGAATTAAAGCTGAGCGTAAGGGCAGAAAAAGATTCTATAGTTATGCTATCGCAGCAAGTATTACAGCTATTATGTTTATCGGTATCTCTACCTTTTTCTGGAATCAAAACCAGAGTTTACAAGAAGAGAACAGTGTTGTTAGCAATAAGATAAAATTGCTTGAAGAGAACATGAAAGAGCAGTTAGAAGATGTACGTAACCAGTTTATCGTTCTAAACAATCCTCAAACTAAAAAATACAACGTTAAGGGAAATCAAAAAGCAAAAGACTTAAAAGCTGTTGCTTACATAAACCCTGTTAAGAAGTTATCATATATCAACGTTAGTAAATTGCCACATATTCCAGAAAGTCAATGTTTTCAAATGTGGGCTGAAGTTAATGGCAAAATGATAAACCTTGGTATTATCGAAGAAGCTGGTGATCAACAAAAATTATTGGCATTACCATATGCAGAAAATGCAGTTGGTTATATTACAATTGAGCAAAAAGGTGGTAATCATGCACCTAGTGTAGAAAACATAGTGGCGAATATAGCTTACTAAATCTAACACACATAAAGTATTCTTAAAGCCCCATTTTTGGGGCTTTATTTTTTATCTTTGTTTAAAATTTAGCACATGAAACTAGTATTATTAACCATTGGGTTGTTAGCATTGGCATTTGCGGGTATCGCAATTAAAATATGGTCTAAAAAAGACGGAGAGTTTGCAGGAACTTGCGCAAGTCAAAGCCCCTTTTTGAATCAAGATGGACAAGCTTGCGGTATGTGTGGCAAAATGCCAAGTGAACAAGATTGCAAAAAGGATATGATTACCGAGTAATCAAAATTTCTTATCTTAACATTACGCATACCAAAATCATTTTTTGAATAAAACAGACACTTTAGAAGAAACAATACGCAAAGCGAAAGAAGGCAAGCAAATTGCCTTTAGTCGCTTGTTAGATATGTTCTGGAATGATGTCTACGGCTTTCAACTAAAGCGTACCGAAAACGAGAATGATACTGAAGACATTACCATTCAAACTTTCTCTAAAGCTTTTGACAAAATAAAAACCTACAACGATTCGTACGTATTTAAAACTTGGTTAATTGCCATTTCTAAAAACATACATATCGATTTAGTCAGAAAGCGAAAAAAGAGCTTATTAGATTCTAGAAGTAATTCTGAAGTAATAACGAGTGCTTTAGATGCTTCACCTTCTATGGAAGATCAATTGATTCAAGAACAAAATTTAGCCGATTTACTTAGAGATATTAAAAAACTGAAACCTCATTATCAAGCCGTTATCAATCTTAGGTATTTTAATGAATTAAGTTATGCTGATATTGCCGCTCATTTGAACGAGCCCATTAACAGTGTCAAAGTAAAACTTCTAAGGGCTAAAAAATTACTTTCAGAAATTATTAAAGAAAGAAAGTAAAATATAATTCAATTAAAAATTTCTCATAATTTAGAACTCATTTGTGTAGCACGTAATTCTGCGTTATCCTCACTTTTTTAGTTCGTATATTTGTATAAAATTTAGAGCATGTCTACAGTTTTAAAAGAAAATGTTGCCCCACCAAAAGGTAAACCGAAATGGCTTAGAGTAAAATTACCTACGGGTAAGAAATACACTCAGCTTAGAGGTTTGGTAGATAAGTATGACCTACATACTATTTGCACTAGTGGTAGCTGCCCTAACATGGGTGAATGCTGGGGTGAAGGTACCGCAACTTTTATGATACTAGGTAATGTTTGTACTAGATCATGCGGATTCTGCGGTGTTAAAACCGGTAGACCTGAAAATGTAGATTGGGCTGAACCTGAAAAGGTTGCTAGATCTATAAAAATTATGGGTATTAAGCACGCTGTAATTACATCTGTTGACAGAGATGACCTTAAAGACATGGGTTCTATCATTTGGGCAGAAACAGTGAAGGCAATACGCAGAATGAACCCTACTACAACTTTAGAAACTTTAATTCCTGATTTTCAAGGTATAGAAAAGCATTTAGATAGAATTGTAGCCGTTTCTCCTGAGGTTGTTTCACATAATATGGAAACTGTTAAAAGACTGACTAGAGAAGTACGTATACAGGCAAAATACGAACGTAGTCTTGAAGCGCTTAACTACTTGAAAAAGCAAGGCATCAATAGAACTAAATCTGGTATTATGCTAGGTCTTGGCGAACACGAAGATGAAGTAATTACCACATTGGCAGATTTGCGTAATGCAGATGTTGATGTTGTTACTATAGGTCAGTACCTGCAACCATCTAAAAAACATCTTCCTGTTAAGGAATTTATTACTCCTGAGCAATTTAAGAAATATGAAGATATAGGTCTTGAAATGGGATTTAGACATGTTGAAAGTGGCGCCTTAGTTAGATCTTCTTACAAAGCACACAAGCATATTCTATAAATCCTTAAGAACATAATTCTTAGTCACTATTCTAAGGAAAATTAATAGTTCTCATTTAATGAGAACTATTTGTATTAACTGAACACACTTATCGGTAAATAATGCAAAAACTGAACATCGGCATTAATGGTTTTGGAAGAATAGGTAGAACCCTATTTCGCCTTATGCAAGCACATGAAAATTTAAATGTGGTTGCCATTAACGATTTGGCAGACACCCGTACACTTTCGCATTTATTAAAATACGATAGTATTCACGGTACTTCGCCTCTTGATATTTCGCATGATGAAAAACATATTATCGTCGACGGAAATGCTATTTCGTTATACAACGAATCTCATCCTTCTAAAATAAATTGGTCTTCTGCAGCGGTAGACGTAGTTGTAGAATGTACCGGTAAATTTAAAGACAGAGAAACATTATCTTTTCATATTAAAAATGGTGCTAAAAAAGTCATTTTATCAGTACCACCAACCGAAGATGACATAAAAATGATTGTCTTTGGTATTAATGAAAATACATTGACAAAATCTGATGATATTATATCTAATGCGTCTTGCACCACGAACAATGCTGCGCCAATGATAAAAATTATCAATGATTTATGTGGTATTGAGCAAGCTTATATTACAACTATACATTCTTACACTACCGACCAAAGTTTACATGACCAACCACATAGAGATCTAAGAAGGGCTCGAGCAGCATCACAATCTATAGTACCAACAACCACTGGTGCAGCAAAAGCATTGACCAAAATATTCCCAGAATTAGCAGATAATATAGGGGGTTGCGGTATTAGAGTACCAGTACCTAATGGTTCGTTGACCGATATTACCTTGAATGTAAAACGGGCTACAAGTATTGAAGAAATAAACTCTACATTTGAGAAAGCGTCAAAAAATCAGTTTAAAAATATTGTACACTATACCAGTGACCCAATAGTTTCTATTGATATAAACAATAGTTGCTATTCTTGTACGTTTGATTCTTTGATGACTTCTGTAATAGGAAAAATGGTCAAAATTATCGGCTGGTACGATAACGAAACCGGGTACAGTAGCAGAATCATAGATTTAATTAATTTTATTAGTACTAAAAATTATATTTGAAGATTTTATTTTTAAATAAAGCACTTAAAATTTTACTAGTCCCCATTGTAATTTTGGCGACTACCACTGCCCTATTCTCACAAGATCAAATTCAAAAAACTGATATACAACCTTATTTCGATCAAGCAAGAAAATTCAAGAATCAAGATAAAATTGATCTTGCGCTTGAAACACTAAATACAGCTGCGAATGAAGCTGAAAAAGGTGAAGATATTAAAGGTCTTATCGATAGTTTACACGAATTAGCATTACTCTACTTAAAGATTGATAAAGAAGGTGATACCGAGTTTTACTGGGATCGCGCGAGTGTTCTATTAAAAGATATCGCATACCCTTATGGTGATGGTATGCACAAGTATATTGAAGCTATTCTTTTACATAGAAGTAACAGAAACTTTCAAGCATTATTTATGCTGAATGAAGCTAAACAATTAAATAACGATCGTAATTTCTATAACAATCTGTTATTAACCGAAGCAAAGGTATATCTCAGTTTAGAGAAATATGATAGTGCCTCTAAAAATTTAAATTCCCTTATTGTAAACACAGATCTTTACGAAAAAGAATATCTTACCACCCAGGCGTATCTAACGCTAGCTGAATTAAATTTGAAAATCGATAATTTATCTGAGGCTGCAAAAAATGGTGAGAACGCCCTAACGCTTGCTACTGCCAACGGTTTTTTAGAAGACATTAAAAATTCGAATACGTTATTATCTTCTGTATACGAAAGACTTGGTTTATACCAAAAGTCTCTTGTAAACACGCAAAATTTGGTACAATTAAAAGATTCGATTTTCAATATTGATAAAAATATAATTGAAGCCAAAACAGCAGATAAAATCAGGGACGATTATAAGACTGAAGAGATTGCACGCCAAGAGAAAAAAATAGAAGAGCTTACCGAATCTCAAAACAGATCTGAACTTACAGCTATTTTAACTTCTGCATTTTTAATTATTATTTCATTGTTGGCAGTTACGCTTTATAGAAATAACCAGATAAAGTTAAAAACTAACGATCTTTTACAGACCAAAAACAAAGAACTACAAATTGCTCGTGATGGTGCCGTACAAGCTATGGAAGCGAAAACGAATTTCCTTTCTACTGTAAGTCACGAACTTAGAACTCCGCTGTACGCTGTTACCGGCTTAACCCATCTTCTATTAGAAGAAGACCCAGAGGAGCATCAAAAAGAACATTTAAAGGCGCTAAAATTTTCTGGAGATTACTTACTTAACTTTATTAATGACATTCTACACATCAATAAAATTGATGCTAATAAATTAGAACCCCTAAACATGGAGTTCAACCTTAATAAGGTGATTAATGAAGTAATTAATTCTTTAGGACAAAGTGCAAAGGCGAATAAGACAAACTTAGTTTTAGAATATGATTCTGAAATACCAGGTAATTTACTGAGCGACCCACTAAAACTTTCTCAAGTTTTCATGAATTTGATTGGTAACTCCATCAAATTTACAAAAGGTGGTGAGGTAAAGGTTATTGCCAAATTATTGAATAAAGTCGAAGATGATGTTACCATCTATTTTGAAGTTAAAGATAATGGTATCGGCATCTCAAAAGAAAAGCAAAAAAGTATTTTTGAAGGATTTGAACAAGGCTCTATTCAGATTAACAGAGAGTATGGTGGTACCGGTTTAGGTCTTACCATTGTAAAAAGTCTACTAAGCTTATTTGAAAGTAAAATTGAGCTTGAAAGTGCATTAGACGAAGGCAGTTCTTTCTTCTTCGAAATTAGGATGAAGAGCATTGACAGTACAACTGAAGATATTCCTTTTGAAATTACACCTAAAGATTATGATTTTAAAGGGCTGCATTTACTAATTGTTGAGGATAACAAAATAAACCAAGTTATCACTAAAAAGATGCTCTCTAAAAGAGAAATGACCAGTGATATTGCCAACAATGGTCATGAAGCAGTCACTGCCGCTCAAGAGAATGTATATGATGCCATACTTATGGATATTCATATGCCTGGCATTAGTGGTGAAGAAGCGACCATTCAAATTAGAAAATTCAATCAAGATACTCCCATAATTGCCTTAACAGCTATTTCATTAGATGATAGTTTAGAGAGTTTCTATGCCGCAGGTTGTGACGACGTAGTTACGAAACCATTTAAGCCTGAAGTTTTTTACCAAAAGATAGGGGAGAATATTTTTGACAAAAGACCTAAGAAGTCTTTGTCATAAACTGATTTAATGCTGCTTCTAAAATAGCTTTACCATCTTCTAAAAACTCATGCTGAACTTCAATATAGTGCAACTTAGGCAGTTTAGATTGCAAACGGACATAGTCTTTCTCTGTAGTTAGAATACATTCCTTTTCTCTTAATATCGCAATCTCTTGATCAGAAAAAAAATGATGATCACTATATTTTAAGTGCTCAAAAGTGAGTCCCACCGAATGTAAATATTTCTCTAATGGCGCAGGATTAGCAATACCCGTTACCAATGTCACCTTTTTCCCTTTTAACGAATTTAAAGTCACCTCAGTTCCTTTTAAATCAGTATTATATGTCAAATAACTAAATAATAGCTTTTGATCAGATGCTATATTCATTTTTGCCGCTATAGAAGCTCTGTATTGTTTAGATACATCTGTCGGACATTTAGTTACTACTATCACATTTGCACGACTTGCCTCCCTTTTAGAATCTCGCAAGTTACCCGTTGGCAAATACCAATCATTCACATACAAATTGTCATATGCGGTTAATAGAATAGAAAAATCTGGTTTTACTTTTCTATGCTGAAAAGCATCGTCTAATAAAATGACATCTGGCTTTATTATATTTTCAAGCTCACTAATACCGTTTCTTCTATCGGCATCGACCGCTACTGTAATTTCAGGGAATTTAGTTTTTAGTTGAAAAGGTTCATCTCCCAAATCTTCTACACTGGTATCTTCGGTAGAAAGTAAGAATCCTTCCGATTTTCTTTTATATCCTCTACTTAGAATTGCCAATTGAAAGTCTTGACCAAGAGAACGAACTAATAATTCTATCATAGGTGTTTTTCCTGTTCCGCCTACACTTAAATTACCCACACAAATCGTTTTTGTCGAAAACGATTTTGAAGAAAAAATACCCATATCGTACAGGCGATTTCTAAGAAACACAATTAAGCCGTAGACTAATGAAATAGGAAAAAGAAGTTTTCGTAACACCTGCATCAGAACGAAATTATAATAATTTATCTTTGGATATCTTATTTTTCAATAAAATGACTGTAAAAGACATCACCAAAATATTAGAGGACTCCGCTCCTTTAAGCTATGCCGAAGATTTTGACAACGTAGGATTGTTAGTTGGTAACGCTTCTGCAGAAGTCAGCGGAGTACTTGTTACTCTAGATACTTTAGAAAATGTTGTCGATGAAGCCATTGCTAAAAAATGTAATTTAATTGTAAGTTTTCATCCTATTATTTTCGGGGGACTAAAAAAAATTACCGGTAAAAATTATGTGGAACGTGTAGTTATCAAAGCGATTAAAAACGACATTGCCATATATTCTAACCATACGGCTCTTGACAATGCTCGACATGGTGTTAATGCTAAAATCTGTGAGGTTTTAGGCTTATCGAACACCAAGATATTGATTCCTCAAAAAAATACGATTAAAAAACTAACTACCTATATCCCTAACGATAATCTAGAAGAAGTAAAAAATGCACTTTTTACTGCTGGTGCAGGTGATATTGGCAATTATTCTGATTGTAGTTTTACGGTTGAAGGTAATGGCACCTATAAAGGGAATGCAGATGCGAACCCTACAAAGGGAAGTATTGGCACAACGCATACAGAAAATGAAGTAATGCTTACCTGTGTATTTGGTAAGAACGAAGAATCTGCTGTAGTTAATGCTTTATTGTCTTCTCACCCATATGAAGAAGTAGCTTATGACATACAAACTATAGAAAATACCAACCAATATATTGGTATGGGTATGGTGGGCGAAATGGATAAAGAGCTTTCAGAAACAGCGTTTTTGGACCATTTAAAGCTTAAAATGAATGCTAAATTGGTACGACACTCTAATTTTTTAAATAAACCAGTAAAAAAAGTAGCCGTACTTGGTGGCAGTGGTTCATTTGCCATTGGCGCAGCAAAAGCAGCCGGAGCAGACGTATTTGTTACCGCAGACCTTAAATACCACCAATTTTATGAGGCTGAAAACCAAATAGTTTTGGCAGATATAGGACACTTTGAAACTGAGCAGTTTACAAAAAACCTTTTAGTTGATTATCTTACGAAAAAAATTCCTAATTTTGCAATCCATTTATCGGAAAGTATAACAAATCCCATCAATTATTTTTAATATGGCAAAAAAAGAAGATTCATCTGTAGAAGCAAAGTTAAGAGCATTATATGATTTGCAATTAATTGATTCTAGGGTTGATGAAATAAGGAATGTTCGAGGAGAACTTCCTTTAGAAGTAGAAGATTTGGAAGATGAAGTCCTTGGCCTAAAAACGAGAATGGATAAACTTAAATCTGATTTAGAAAATATCAATTTTGAAATCGGTGCTAAGAAGAACCTTATTGAAGAAGCAAAGACTTTAATTAAAAAATACGGCGAGCAGCAAAAAAATGTTCGTAACAGTAGAGAATTTAACTCTATCAGTAAAGAATTGGAGTTTCAAGAATTGGAAATTCAATTAGCTGAAAAGAATATAAAAGAATTCAAAGCTCAAATTGATCAGAAGAAAGCGGTTATTTCTGAAACTAAAGAACGTTTATCTGAACGTGAAGCTCACCTTAAGCATAAGAAAAGCGAATTGAACGCTATTCTTGCCGAAACTGAGAAAGAAGAAAAAGCGTTATTACAAGAGTCTATCAAATTTCAAGATAAAATTGAAGAGCGTTTGGTAAAGGCATATGCACGTATTCGTAACAATGTTAAGAATGGTTTAGCTGTTGTGCCAATTGAAAGAGGTGCTGCTGGTGGTTCTTACTTTACTATTCCACCTCAGGTTCAAGTTGAAATTGCTTCAAGAAAGAAGATAATTACAGATGAGCATAGTGGTCGTATTTTAGTTGACCCAACGTTAGCTGAAGAAGAAAGCGAAAAAATGCATAAAATGTTCGCTAAACTATAATAGCAAACATCTTACATATATTAAAAAAGCCATCTTTAAAAGATGGCTTTTTTTTGTTTACATTCATAACTATGAAATCTCTAAAAATCATTTTCATTTTTATTATGATGTATAGTTTTAATATGGAAGCTCAAGATTTATCGGACTACAAATGGAAAAATAGAATTATAATTCTTTATGAAAACGATACTAACATTACCGATGTAAAGTCTGCCTTAGAAATTATCGATAACAATGCCTCTAAATTTACTGAAAGAGCTCTTCTTGTTTTCGTTTACAAAGACAATCTATTATATAGCGTTGATAGAAAACCTACAGAAATAAAAAAATCAGAGATACTGCCAGAAACATACGATGGTTATATTTTAATAGGAAAGGATGGCGGAATTAAATCTAAAACCACATACCCATTTAACCTAGAAAAATTGCTTGACTTAATAGATAGTATGCCAATGCGCAAAAGCGAAATGAGGTATAATAAGTAATTACCCTATTAGCTTTAGCATTAGTTTTTCAACTTCTTCACTATCCCATTTCTTTGCTATATTTGGTAATTTCATAACTTCTCGCATAATATCTTCTTGTGCATCGCCTTCTGCTAGTGCTTCTGCATAGGGTCTATTTGAGAATGTTACTCTACTGTAAGCAGGAATCCATTTTCCTGGATGCTTTGCCGAAAAGTGCTTTTCTATTTTTTTCTGTAGTAAGAAATTAGTGTCGGCAGTTTTACTGCTCATCTCCACAAAATTACGGTAGCTTAATTCTGCAATTGCATCTGCATTCGGCTTGCGTTTTTCTTGATAGGTAGAAAAAATACGACCCCAATCATCTCCTAATTCCTTAATAATTTCATCTAACACAAAAATATCTTCGAAGCCAGCGTTCATTCCTTGTCCGTAAAATGGCACTACGGCATGCGCTGAGTCACCTACAAGGGCTACTTTGTCCCAATATGTCCAAGGATAGCATTTCATCGTTACCATGGCGCTCGTTGGGTTCTTAAAGAAATCTTCTGTAAGATTCTCTATATCATCCATAACATTCGGAAAATAGGTATTGAAAAAATGTACTGCTTCTTTTTTGGTCTTTATATTCTCAAATGAAACATCACCTTCAAAGGGCATAAATAATGTACAGGTAAAACTGCCATCTAAATTTGGCATAGCGATAAACATAAATTTACCACGTGGCCATATATGAAAAGAATTCTTATCTAATTTATGAGAACCATCTGCATTTGCCGGTATGGTCAATTCTTTATACCCAACATCGATAAAACTCTGAGAATAATCAAATCTACTACGTCGTTGCATTTTATGACGAACGCGCGAAAATGCTCCGTCGCAACCAAATACTAAATCGAACGGATATTCTATCCACTCCCCTTTTTCACTTTCTCCTGTAAATACTTTGGCGCCTGGTAAATCTATATCCCAAACTTTTTCTTCGAAACGAAACTCTACTCCGTTCTCTTCTGCCAAATCAATCATTCGCCTATTAAGAACGCCACGCGAAATAGACCAAATAGCCTCGCCGTCTTTACCGTACTTTTGAAAATATTGCTCCTTCCCTATTACATGCATCGCCCTTTTATCTAAGGGTATGGCGATTTCTTTAATCTCGTCTTCTATGCCTACTGCCCTTAAAGCGTTCCAGCCACGATTGCTCATAGCAAGATTAATGGATCGACCAGAAAATTCTATATTTCTAATATCTGGTCTTCTATCGAATACCGTAATTTGATGTCCGTATCTTTTCAGGTAAATGGCAAGCAAAGATCCTACTAGGCCTGAGCCAATAATGGCAATGTTCTTTTTTTCTTGGGTCATGTTTAAGGCTTTAAGCCAACATTAATTGAATGTTAAAAATATGAAATTATGCCTTCATTTCTTGTATAAAGAGATAAACTAAACTAATCATTTTCTTTATTGAGCGCATATCTGTTTAATTTTTAATTATTTTTGTTAAACAAAATATATAATTTGGAACATTTTAGTAAAGAAGACCTAGGTAAAATGCCTAGTAGATATAGAGCTCATTTAATCAATAGTTGCACCGGTTATAAATCTGCGAACCTACTTGGTTCTAAATCTGCTAGCGGTATTAGTAATTTGGCGATTTTCAATTCTGTAGTTCATATTGGTAGTACACCACCTATGCTTGGGTTTATTCTGAGACCATTAACCGTTAAAAGAAACACCTATGTCAACTTTAAAGAAAGCGGATTCTTCTCAGTCAACCAGGTTAACGAAGCTATTATTAAAGATGCACACCATACTGCTGCTAGTTATGACGAAAATATTTCAGAGTTTTCAAAAACTAATTTAACCGAATCTTATTTAGATGATTTTCAGGCTCCGTACGTAAAAGAGAGTGCAATTAAATTAGGTTGCAGCTATGTAAACGAATATGAAATTAAAGAGAATGGATGTCTATTAATAATTGGTGCTATTGAACATGTCTACATACCAGATGACATTTTACACGATGACGGTTGGTTGCAGTTAGATAAAGCAAATACTGTTGCCGTCAATGGTTTAGATGCTTATGCCCTACCGCAGCTTTTAGCAAGATTCGCTTATGCAAAACCAGACGAACCCAGTAAAAATATAGTATAGTGGCACATAAAAAAGTAAATCTTGAAACTAAAATTTGCGCTACTTGTAATAAACCTTTCTCATGGCGCAAGAAATGGGCACGCAATTGGGACGATGTAAAGTACTGCGGAGAAAAATGTAGACGTAATAAACTTAAAACCGAAATTCATGAATAATTTAATCTGGTTTAGAAACGACCTACGTGTTCGTGATAATTCTTCTCTGGTAGAAGCTATGAAAGGCAATAAGGTTATCGGCTTTTACTGTTTTGAATCTTCATTCTTTGAAACTGATGAATTCGGATTCAAAAGGACAGAAAAATACAGAGCAAAATTTCTGCTAGAAACTGTACAGCAACTAAAAGCAGAACTTGAAAAACTAAATATTCCGCTTTTTGTTTATCACGGTAATTCTGCAGATTACTTACCTAGTCTAATAGAGAAGCATACAATCGATACTATCTTCTTGCAAAAAGAATGGACAAGAGATGAGCTTGTGATATTGAACGACGTAAAGAAAAAAGTACCTTCTGAAGTCAAATTCAAGGAGGTGTATGATCAATTTTTATATCACCCAAATGATATCCCTTTTGATGACTTTACATCTATACCCAATATTTTTACAAACTTCAGAAAAAAGTGTGAAGCTATTTGCAAAGTAAGACCTATTGCCGAACTACCTACTAAATTATCTGATGAAAACTTAGTGGTAAATGATACTGAAATTCCCACTTTTAAAGAACTCGGCTTCACAAATTTCTCTACACATACTAATTCTGCTTTTCCTTTTAAAGGAGGAGAATTAGAGGCGCTCAAGAGAGTTCAAAATTACTTTTGGGAAACTAATAAACTAGGTTTTTATAAGAAAACGAGAAACGGATTAATTGGTGTCGACTATAGTTCTAAATTATCTGCTTGGTTAGCAAATGGCAGTATCTCGCCAAGAATAATTTACTGGGAAGTAAAAAAATTCGAACGTGAAATCATTAAAAATCAAGATACGTATTGGTTAATTTTTGAATTGATTTGGAGGGATTATTTTAAATATGTTTCGCTAAAACACCATGATGCAATTTTTAAGTTAGGAGGAATTCTAAATACTACTTATGATCCGAGAACCAATGAAAAAGATAAACATACTTGGATCAATGGTTTAACTAAAGAACCCTTTGTAAATGCCAACATGAAAGAACTATTAGAAACCGGATGGATGAGTAATAGAGGTAGACAAAATGTGGCTAGCTTTTGGTCTAAAGAACTAGAGCAAGATTGGCGAATTGGTGCCACATATTTTGAAAGTATGCTAATAGATTATGATGTACACAGCAATTGGGGAAATTGGATGTACGCTAGCGGAGTAGGTAATGATCCCAGAAACAGAAAATTTAATATCAAAGGTCAAGCTGAAAGGTATGACGCTGCAGGTAAGTATCAAAGGTTATGGTTACAAGAGACCTTATTCTAACCTAAACACCAAATAACAAACAAGAAAATGAAAATAGTACGCTTAATTTTAGGTGACCAATTAAATCAAAATCATTCGTGGTTTTCCTCAGTAAATAATGACATCACTTATGTGATGGCTGAAATGAGGCAAGAGACCGATTATGTAAAACATCATATTCAAAAAGTGACCGCCTTCTTTCTCGCAATGCGAAGTTTTAAAGAAGACCTTTCTGCAAAAGGGCATAGTTTCATGTATTATCAACTAGATGATAAAAACAATCCTCAAGATTTAGAGCAAATTATTTCAAACACAATAGCCGAAACTAATGCCGATAAATTTGAGTATCAACTACCAGACGAATATAGGCTTGACCAGCAGCTACAACAAATTTGTAGTTCTTTAGATATCGCTCATGATCATTACGATACCGAGCATTTTTATACGACCCGGTCTGAACTACAAGATTTCTATAAAGGTAAAAAGCAAATGGTCATGGAAAGCTTTTATAGAATGATGCGTAAAAAGCACGACATAATGGTGCAAAATGACCAACCGGAAGGTGGAAAATGGAATTACGACCAAAGCAATAGAAATAAATGGAAAGGGCAACCACCTATACCCAAAGAAAAAGAATTCATTAAAAATGTAGATGAAATCATTGAGCTTCTTAAGAATACCAATGTGCAAACAATGGGTAGCATAGATTCAGAATCGTTTGCATGGCCAGTAACAAGAGAAGAATGTTTAAGCACATTAGACTATTTCTGCAAACAACTTTTACCGCATTTTGGCGATTACCAAGATGCGATGCATGATGACGAGAAGTTTCTTTTTCATTCTAGATTATCTTTTGCCATGAATGCTAAAATACTATCACCTAAAGAGGTTATGGCTGCTGTTTTAGACCATTTTTATGATAAAACTACCGATATTAATATCTCTCAGGTGGAAGGATTTATCAGGCAAATTTTGGGCTGGAGAGAATATATGAGGGGAATCTACTGGAAAGAAATGCCTCAGTACAAACAATTAAACACCTTAAAAAACACTAATAAATTACCAGGTTTCTTCTGGACGGGCGATACAAAAATGAATTGCCTAAAAAAAGCTATTGGGCAAAGTTTAGATGCCTCGTATGCTCATCATATTCAACGCCTTATGGTTATTGGTAATTTTTCTTTACTGACACAAATAGACCCCGACGAAGTAGATAAATGGTATTTAGGGGTTTATATAGACGCCATAGAATGGGTTGAAATTACCAATACTAGAGGTATGAGCCAGTTTGCCGATGGCGGTATCGTAGCAACAAAACCTTATGTAAGCAGCGCTAATTACATCAACAAAATGAGTAATTATTGCGGCAATTGCCACTATAGCCATACCAAGAAAATTGGTGAAAAAGCATGCCCTTTTAACGCTCTTTATTGGAATTTTCTATCTGAAAAAAGAGAACATTTTAAAGACAATCAACGTATGAATATGATGATGGCACTTTTGAATAAAATGGACGGGAACAAGCTTGCAGAAATTCAAGAAAGAGCTGCTCATATTATTGAAAATCTAGACACAATTTAATGGTTATTTAAAATAAAATTAACACCTCAAAATAGTCTAAATAGTACTTTTGAAACGTAAATAATTAGAACATTCCGCGAGAGCGCCTATATAAAGAAAACACCTTTTCATAATTATGAAAAGGTGTTTTTATTTAGTTCAAATTCATCAAAAAAAACACACTTTTAAATCTTCATTCGCGACTTTATAATTATCGCTAATCAGCTGAATACATTGATTTTATCGATAAAATACATCTCTCTACTTTAAGTGATTTAAACCACTTCTTTCACAACAATTTTAACAGTCTACAACAATTACATATTAAGTGTAAAAAATACCTTTTGTTTAAACTTTCAGCTTCTTTATATTATTACAAATATTTAATTAACTGAATGTCAGTGTATTATGTTTTTTAAATATTTAAACAAAAAAATATTTATTAATAATTGAAAGAAACAGATTACAAACTAAATACCACAGAATAGCAGGGCTTCACAACAAGTATTAAATATTCAGAGGGTATCAGCGTTATTTTGCCAACGTATGTTCATCGACGAATGACACCGTGTGGACTATAAAATTTAGTTTTTAAACAGTTAGGTGCTAATTTTGTGTCAGAATTAGATCCCAAATCTGTTCTAAAAACTTTTCTTAACCTGCTAGCCAATAATGTTTTGCATTCAACTTGCAATCATTTTTGATAAGGTTAAGGATTAATATTAAGAATTAAACTTAACCATTATTATGAAGTCAATTGACACTTCTAACAACATCATCACCCTTTACAGAAATTTAACTTCTGCACATCCTCAATTTGGATGGCAGTCTTCTTCGGTTATTTATTCCGGAGTATACAATTTTGACCATATGGTGAAGAACAATAAAAGTGCTCATCAGGTTGACCTTTCTCCTAATTTAATAGAGACCGTGTTTGGAAATAATACATTTTCAAATAACTCTAATATGGTTTCAACTCACTCTACTTTTTCAAAAAGTACATTTTCAACTAATACAAAGAATCAATAATGAAGAATTCTACTTTCATAAAATCGACAATGTTATTATTTGTCATGTGGTTCTTTTTTGGTTCTGCAAATGTAATGGCACAGACCTTTTCTGTTTCTGACGCAAGTGCGAACGAAGGGTCTAATATGACTTTTACAGTCACCTCTAGTACTCCGCTCACCGGTAACTATACTTTTGATATTGCATACGCAAATAATGGTACTACAACCGCAGCAGATTATAACGGACCAAATTCGGTTACCTTAAGTTTTCTATTAAATACTACAGATACATTTACTGTTGCTGCATTGAACGATGATTGGGTAGAGGTTACACAACAAGAATTCACATTAACGTTAAGCGATCCTTCAAGCACGTATACTTTCGCTGATGCCAATGGTATCGGTACCATTACAGATACTGATGTCGCCTATGTTACTGGCAGCAATTATGACATTACAGAAGGTGGAGAGATACAATACAGTTTATCATTATCTAACGGCACCAATTCTGGCGGTCAACAATACGTTGGTATTGAAGATGCGTATAGTGTTGATTTTTCAGTAGAAATTAACCCTAGCTCATCGAGCCCGGCAACTGATGGTTCTGATTTTAATTCTTTTACCACTACAGTTACTTTTCCTGCTAGTTCAGTGGCTGGTTCCGAAATAATTATTCCTATACCGACTATTGACAATACTATTGTTGAACCTTCTGAAGAATTTAACGGAGTTAAGTCTAGAAACGCGGCAGAAGCTACCAAATATGGTTCTGCACCATCTAGAGTTAGTATAAATACAGAACGATCTGCATTACGTATTCATGATAATGACGTCGCTACAATTAATTTAAGTAATACTAACGAACTAGAATCTGTTGGTAATGCCAATATTGTATTTACATTAAACGGTGATGTTCAAAATGATTTCACTGTAAATTACAGTACTTCAGATAATTCTGCCGTAGCATCTTCAGATTATAACTCTAGTTCAGGTTTTGTGATTTTTAACGGGAATAACACTGAAAATTATTTTAGAATTTTTGCAATAACCGATGATTCAATAATTGAATCTACAGAATATTTTACAGTAGTACCAACATATAGTCCTTCCCCTATCTCTAGTGCAATGACTAATTATGTGCCACAAAATATTGTTTTTGCAACTAATGAAGGTGTTGTTACCATTACAGATGATGATTTAGATACCGATTTTGACGGAGTTAACGATTTAGTTGATGAAGATGATGATAACGATGGTATTACCGATATTAACGAAGGTAGCGGAGATTCTGACTTAGACTCAATCATAGATAGTTTAGATTCTGATTCAGACAATGATGGTTGCCCAGATGCTGTTGAAGCGGGACATACAGATCCTGATGATGACGATTATTTAGGCACTTCTCCTATTTCTGTAACCTCAACAGGTTTAGTAGTTGGACAAGGTGGCTATACAGGTACTGATAGTAAAGTAACAACAGCTTTTCAAACTGTAAGTATAACATTGCAACCTACAGATAGAGTTGCTAACCTAGGTGACACAGTTACCTATACAACTGCAGTCAATGGAACGGCACTTACCTATCAATGGGAAGTTAGTGCTGATGATGGTGCTAGTTGGAATCCAATTTCAAATGGCGGAGTTTATTCGGGAGCTACTACTACAGCTTTGACCTTAACTACGATTACTAGTACAGAAAGTGGTAATCAGTATCGTTTTAGTGCATTTGATAGTCAAAACTTATGTACGCCATATACCTATTCTAACGCTGCTGATTTATTTATTAGACCTACAATAGCAATTGCCGATGATAGTACTGCCGAGGGCACTGACCTAGATTTTGCAGTTACCCTTTCTCACGCAGTGAATGAGGTGGTAACTTTTGATTTATCTTATACAAATATTACTACGCTAGCCACAGATTATACGGCATTAGCTAATTTTTCAATTCCTAGTAATACACTAAATACCAATATTTTAATACCTGCTATTGACGACTCACTTATTGAAAGTGATGAAACCTTTACTTTAGGTATGACTAATGGATCCACTAATACTGGTAACATTACAGATACCGCAACAGGCACAATTACCAATATAAATACACCTGCCGCTGGCGACGGAGTATCTATAGCCGATTTTTCTATAAATGAAAATGTGGGTACGGTAGATTTTGTTTTGACCTATACCGGCCCAACAGTTCAAAATGCATTTACAGTTGATTATGTTATAACCGATGTAAGTACAACTTCTAGTTCAGATTATAATGTAAACCTAACAGGTCAGGTTACTTTCCCTGCCGGTACTGCCGATGGAGATACGCAACCTTTATTATTAGCAATTACAGATGATACAGTAATTGAGGGCGATGAGAGCTTAACGGTACAAATATCGAATATCTCTAACAGTCTCTTAGCTATTATAGATGCAGATGCTTCGGGTACAATTACAGATAACGACACTACCCCAACTACAGGTTTATCTATCGCAGATATCAATTTTAACGAATCGACTGCATCAGCTAATTTCGTGGTAACCTATAATGGTGGTAACGTTAAAACCGGATTTACTGCAGATTACACCATAACAAATGGTTCTGCTATATCTGGTACGGATTACAGTGCTTCTTTAACCGGACAAGTTTCATTTCCAAATGGTACGACAGATGGTGCAACCCAACTTGTAAGTGTAACTATTATAGATGACCTTATTATTGAAGGTGATGAAGACTTGAATATTGAATTAACTAATCTTTCTACTACTCTTATCAATTTGGTTGATCCAAATGCAGTGGGTACTATCTTAGATAATGATTCAAAAACAGCCACTACAGGTTTAACAGTTGCTGATATAATTGTAGATGAAGATACTGGTACAACTAATTTCGTAGTAACCTATAACGGTAGCGAATTACAAAATGCTTTCACCGTAGATTATACTATAACTGGTGATACAGCTACTGCCGGTTCAGATTTCAGCGGTAATCCTGCGCTATCGGGTCAGCTAACTTTCCCTGCTGGAACCTCAGACGGCAATGTGCAAAATGTAAGTATCAATATCAATGACGATACTTTTATTGAATCTGATGAAACCATCAATTTTCAATTAACGAATTTATCAACAACCTTAATCAATTTGGTCGATGCCAATGCAATTGGTACCATTACCGATAATGATGTTAAAACAGCTACTACAGGTTTAAGTGCTGCTGATTTTTCTGTTAGCGAATCTGCAGGAAGCACGAATTTTGTAATCACTTATAATGGTAACGATATTCAAACTGGTTTTACGGTTGATTATAATATTACAGACGGTACAGCTACTGCTGGAAAAGATTATAGTACTACGCTCGCAGCAGGACAGTTGAGTTTCCCTACTGGCGCTACAAATAATGACCAACAGACAATTACAGTAACAATTTCAGAAGATTCTTTTATTGAAGCTACCGAAGATTTAAACATTCAGCTTTCAAACTTGTCTACAACATTAATTAATATTGTAGATCCTACAGGCACTGGTACTATTACTGACAACGACAATACTGCTGCTAACGGAATAGATTTTCAAAACGCAACTGTTACGGTTGCCGAAGGAGACCCAACCGATAATGTTAATGCAACTTTTATAGTTGAATTTAATGGTGATGTAGATACTGGTGAAACCGTTGAAGTAGATTATTTTGTAAATAATGGTTCTGCTAACAATGCAACAGATTTCAACCCTAATGCTACTATACAAACGTTAACTTTTACCAATACTACAAAAACTCAAAATATTGTTGTACCGATCATAAGTGACAATGTAATTGAAAATGAAGAAGACTTCTTTGTAAACTTAGTAGCTATTCGTTCTAATGTAGGAGTTAATTTATTGAACAACCAAGCTAGAGGAGTAATTACCGATGATGATGGTGGTTCCCTTTCTGTAACCGGTTTTAGTATTGTAGAACAAACAAACAGTATAAATTTCGATGTTACCTATACTGGAGATAGATTAAATGGCGGTTTTACCCTGGCATACGATATTGCTGATATTACTACGACAACTGGCGTTGATTACACATTGACTACAGCTCCTGCCACGTCGGGCACCTTAACCTTTACAGGTGTAAATAACGAAGTACGCTCAGTTCAAATTAATATAGTAGGTGATGACTTTATAGAGAATAATGAAGATTTAAGTATCACAATTTCAAATCCGACCTCAACTAAAATCAGCATTACAAATGCAGATGCAATCGGTAGTATTACAAATGATGATACAGGTACTATTGCCGTTACCGGTTTTACAGAAGATGAATTTAATACAACTGCAAATTTCGATGTTACCTATACCGGTAACCCTGTTAATGGAGGCTTTACAGCAACATACGAAATAACCGATAATACGACCACAGCTGGTAGTGATTACTCTGTAGCTTCACAAACTGGTACGCTTAACTTTTCAGGTGCTACGTCAGAAGTTATTCAGGTTCCTGTAAATATTATTCAAGATGCATTGATTGAAGGTGATGAATCTTTAAGAATAACGATTACTTCAATTTCACCAAATTTAATTACGGCATCTGCCCCAACAGCTATAGGTACTATAACAGATATAGATCACTTACCTACTGCTGTAAATGATTCTTTTGTTGTTTTCCAAAATCAAACCTCAGCACATATTACCGTGCTTGATAATGATGATTATGGTTTTGATGGACCGGCTTCAACTAATCCATTACAAATAGTAAACAACCCAATAAACGGTACCGTTACTCTTATGGATAATGGCACCCCTGGTGATGCTACAGATGATTATTTTGAATATCTACCTAGTCCGTCTTTTAACGGAAACGATACTTTTAGATATAAGATAGTGGATTCTAACGGTTCTGAAGATGAAGCGGTAGTCAACATATTTGTAAACGATACCAACCTTAAAAAAGATTTTGAAATTCGTTATTCTGGCAGTATTAATGGTGATTTTACCATGATTGCCAATAATGTTCTTTCAAGAAATGCAACTGGAAATTATAATGGCGAAGACGGTAACCATACTTTTTTCGATAATGTTTTTGTTGATATCGATTCTGATCCAACAACATTTAACTCTACCAATGCCAACTTAGCTAATCCTGAGCCATCGTTAAGCTGTTTAAATATTAAGAAAGCATACCTATACTGGGCTGCTGCAGATAAAGAATATGATGGTACTACGGGTGGTAGCGCAACTGAACCATCTTGGAATTACGATCAGGTGAAATTAATGCTACCTGGTCAATCTTCTTACACAACTATTTCTGCAGACGAGGTTATTTATAGAGGTCGTAATGATCATTTTCAAAATGACCCATACGTTTGTATTAAAGATATTACTGATGATATAAATGCACTTTCTACCCCATTTGGTTCGTACCAAGTAGGTAATGTAAAAGCTACTGAAATGGACTTACGTTCGCATGGTATTGCAAATGTTACCGGTACTTCTGGTGGATGGCAAATTGTCTTTGTATATGAAAATGTTTCTCTTGACCCTAAAAACATCACACTATATGATGGTTATGTTCACACTTTTGCTTCTGATGGTGCAGGTGAAACAGAATTTAACTTTAGCGGTTTTGAAACCATTCCGAACGGAATAATAAATGCTGATGTAATGTTAGGTGCCTTAGAAGGTGACCGTGACCTTACTGGTGATCAATTATTAATTTATGACACTTCAAATAACTGGTCTAAATTATCGACTACATTAAGAGATGAGGACAACTTCTTTAATAGCCGAATAACTATTGACGGTCTAAATTATGTAGATAGAAATGCCGCTAGTACAAACACTTTAGGTTTTGATGCTACTGTTTTTCCTTTAGCAAATACTTCTAATCGATATATAGATAACGATCAAACTTTTGCCCGTTTTAAAATTACAACCGATCAAGAATCTTACGGTCTATATTTAATGGGCTTAAGTGTAGATGTATACAAACCTAGTTTAGGCGCCTTAAGCTTAGACACAAATGCAACAGGTCCTTTCAACGCCGGCGATATTGTACCCTTAACTTTAAATGTTACCAACATAGGTAATGATAATATTCAAGATTTGGTAATTACTACGGTATTACCAATTGAAGCTAATTTTTCTGGGGTAGGAACTTTACCTTCAGGTATTACGCATTCTTATGACCTAGCAACAAAGACCTTAACTTTTACAGCTCAAAATGGTTTCACCGATATGGGCGATAATTACGATCTTGATTTTGATATTGAAATCATTGAGGCTTGCCACTTTTTAGAGACCGCTTGTACAGCTAGTTTTGAATTGCAGGCAAATGCTACCTATAGCGGGGTTACCAACGGAGACCCAATTACTACGAATAGTTCTTCTTCTACAGATTCTTGTGGTATTGGTACGCATACACCAACGATTATTGATGTACAACAGCCTGCACAAGTAAATTGGTCTACAGCTCCAAATGCATTGGACAGAACTGTTGCTTGTGATAATATTGCCGCGCTGAACAATGCTAATTCTTTAGTACCGGCAACGGCATCTTGTAATTTTACATTAGATAAAACTGCTGGAAATTTTGTGCAATCTGGCGCATGCCCAACACAAGGTACATATACCAATACTTGGACGTTTACCGATGCTTGTGGTAGAGTAAGTGATACTTTCACTCAAGTTATTACTATAGAAGATAAAGAAGCTCCGACTTTCAACGAGTCATTACCACAAGACTCTTACGCTGCTCATGATAATATTCCTGTAGCACCAGTACTTTCTGCTAACGACAACTGTGATTCTAATTCTACAGTTACCTTCGACGAAACTTATATTGGTGATAATACAAGCACTGATTATACAATTATTAGAACTTGGACAACCAATGATTGTGCAGGTAACAATACTAGCCATACACAACACATTTACGTTAGTGAAAGTGGTAATCCTATTGGTATTAGCATTAACGATGTTACCGTAAATGAAGATGCAGGTACGGCAGTACTTGAAATTACACATACAGGTACCGTTTCTGGCGGTTTCACCTTAAACTATGCTACTGCAGATGATACTGCACTACAACCAGGTGATTATGTTTCGGCGTCAAATACTGTTGTTTCTTTCGCAGGTACAAACAATGAAGTACGCTTTGTTACCATTACAATTAATGATGATTCAATTATAGAAACTACCGAGCAATTCTTTGTACAACTTACTAGCGGTACAAATACGCCTACCATTAATGATAATGAAGGTATTGCGAGCATAACAGATAATGACAATGTTCCTGGCAGTACTGGTATCTCCTTTGCAGATGACAATGTTATTGTTACCGAAGGCACTAATACCTACGCTAGATTTGTGGCTACGTTCACGGGTACTATTGCTCCGGGTGAAACGGTTACTGTTGATTATGTAACTGCTAACGGCACTGCTATAGAACCTGACGATTACACTTCCTTTACAGGCACGGTGACATTCAACAGTACTACGAATTCTGTAAATATAGACGTTCCGATAATTGATGACAGTTTTATAGAACCATCAGAAGATTTTACAATCACATTATCTAACATACAATCGAATATTAATGTTGGCTTCCTTGATGAACAACCGACAAATACAGCAACTGGTACTATTAATGATGACGATAATATACCTGGTACAACTGGTATATCTTTCCAGAACGACAACATCACAGTAGATGAAGCTGCAGGTACTGCAACTATTAATGTTTTACTTACTGGTAATGTTCAAGGTGGCTTCACGTTAGATTTTACAACTAATGATGATACCGCTACACAACCTGGTGATTATAGCACAAATAGCGGACAATTAACTTTCGCAGGTACAGATGGCGAATTACAACCAATTACCGTTGCTATTAATGACGATGGTATTATAGAAGTTACCGAAGGTTTGTTTATTGATCTTTCTAATCTTTCTACTACATTAATAGCGATAAATGATGATCAAGGTGTTATCAATATTACAGATAACGATAGTCTTGCCGGAACTGGTATTTCATTCCAAAATGATGATATTACCATTAACGAAGCTGATGGTACTGCTACTATAAATGTTCTTTTAACTGGTAACGTTCAAGGCGGATTCACATTAGATTACGCTACTGCAGACGATTCTGCCATTCAACCGGGAGATTACACTAGCATTGCTGGTCAATTGACTTTTGCAGGTACTGATGGTGAAGTTCAACCTATTACGGTTACTATTATTGATGATGATATTATTGAGGCTACCGAAAGATTATTGGTTGACCTTTCTAACCTTTCTACATCATTAATTACAATTAACGATAACCAAGGTAATATCAACATTATCGATAATGATAATATACCAGGTACAACGGGTATCTCGTTTGAAAATGATGATATTACTATCAACGAAGATGCTGGTACAGCAACGATTAATGTTTTACTTACAGGTAATGTTCAAGGTGGATTTACTTTAGACTATATCACTAACAATGATACGGCTGTTCAACCTGAAGATTATACGGCAACATCTGGTCAGTTAACTTTTGCAGGTACTGATGGTGAAATACACCCAGTTACCGTATCCATAATCGATGATACTGTTATTGAGGCTACTGAAAGGTTATTTGTTGACCTTTCTAACTTATCTACAACTTTAATTGCTATTAACGATAGTCAAGGTAATATCAATATTACTGACAATGATAATGTTGCTGGTACAGGTTTGGCTTTTCAAAATGATGATATTACAGTTGATGAAGGTGCCGGTACAGTTACTGTCAATGTTTTATTAACTGGAAATGTAGGCGGAGGCTTTACTGTAGATTATACCACTGGCGATGATACTGCGCTTGAACCAGATGATTATACAACCAGTTCAGGTCAATTGACTTTTGCAGGCACCGATGGTGAATTACAACCTATTACGGTAACAATTATCGATGATAGTGTCATTGAGACATTAGAGCGTTTATTCGTTAACCTTTCTAACTTATCGACTACATTAATTACTATTACCGACAACCAAGCTAACGTCAATATCACAGATAATGATTATATACCTGGTACTACTGGTATTGCGTTTGAAAATGATGATATTACTATAGATGAGGCTGCGGGTACAGCAACAATAAATGTGCAATTAACTGGTAATGTTCCTGGCGGATTCACTTTAGATTATACCACTAATAATGACACTGCTATTCAACCAGGAGATTATACCCCTACCAACGGGCAATTAACATTCAATGGTAATGACGGCGAAATTCAACCTATAGTTGTTCCTATTATTGATGATAATATCATTGAAGCCACTGAAAGGTTATTTGTAGACCTTTCTAATTTATCGACTTCTCTAATTATTATAAATGATAACCAAGGGAATATTAACATTACGGATAATGACAATATACCGGGTACAACAGGTATCTCTTTCCAAAATGATGATATTACAGTAGATGAAGCTGCAGGTACTGCAACTATCAATGTATTGTTGACAGGTAACGTTCAAGGCGGATTCACTTTAGATTACACCTCTAATAATGATACGGCCGTAGAACCAGGTGATTACACTGCTGATGCAGGACAGTTAACCTTTGCTGGTACAGATGGTGAAATTCAACCTGTAACTATAACCATCATTGACGACAATATCATTGAAGCGACCGAAAGATTGTTTGTAGACCTTTCTAATTTATCTACGACCTTAATTGTCATTAATGACAACCAAGGGAACATCAACATTACAGATAATGATAATGTGATTGGTACAGGTATCTCATTTGAAAATGATAATATCATAGTAGATGAAGCTGCTGGTACCGCCACCATAAATGTAGTATTGACCGGTGACGTTCAAGGCGGCTTTACTTTAGATTATACGACCAATGACGATACTGCTGCCCAACCTGGTGATTATACTACTAGTGCAGGACAGTTAACATTTGCAGGTACTGATGGTGAAACACACCCTATTACTGTTAGTATAATTGATGATAGCTTAATTGAAACAACAGAGAGATTATTTGTAGACTTATCTAATTTGTCTACTACTACTGTTATAGCTATTAATGAAACCCAAGGAAATATTAGTATTACTGATAATGATAATATACCAGGTACAACGGGTATTGCATTTGAAAATGATAATATCACGGTAGATGAAGCTGCTGGCACGGCTACAATCAATGTACAATTAACAGGTAATGTACCTGGCGGATTTACTATTGATTATGCTACGGCAGATGGTACTGCAATTCAACCTGGCGATTATACTAGTAATTCTGGTCAATTGACCTTTGCTGGTACCGACGGCGAATTACAACCTATTATAGTTTCTATTATAGATGATAATATTATTGAAGTAACAGAAGCGTTGTTGGTGAATTTATCTAACCTTTCTACTTCTTTAATCGGTATTAACGATAACCATGGGAATATTAATATCACAGATAATGACAATATACCTGGTGTTACTGGTATATCATTTGAGAATGATGATATCACTATTGATGAAGCTGCTGGTACTGCTACTATAAATGTAGTATTGACCGGTAATGTTGAGGGCGGATTCACGCTTGATTACACTACTAATAATGATACAGCTGTTGAACCTGGTGATTATACTACCGATGCAGGACAGTTAACCTTCTCAGGTACTGATGGAGAAATTCAACCTGTAATCGTAACAATTATTGATGATAACATCATTGAAGCAACCGAAAGATTGTTTGTAGACCTTTCAAACCTATCTACAACTTTAATTGCCATCAATGATAACCAAGGTAATATCAATATCACCGATAATGATAACATACCAGGAGTTACTGGTATATCATTTGACAATGATAATATCACTATAGACGAAGCAGCAGGTACGGCAACAATTAATGTATTGCTTACTGGAAACGTGCAAGGCGGATTCACATTAGATTATACAACTACTAATGATTCTGCTATTGAACCTGGTGATTACACTACTAGTTCGGGTCAATTGACCTTTGCCGGTACTGACGGAGAAACACATGCTATTACAATTAGTATTATAGATGATACATTAATAGAGTTAACTGAAAGTCTATTTGTAGACCTTTCAAACTTATCTACTCCGTTAATTACAATCAATGATGATCAAGGTGTTATTAATATCACTGATAATGATAGTGACCCATCTCTTTATGGAGTTGCCTTTGATATTACTTCAATTGATGTAAATGAAGATGCCGGTACAGTTTCTCTTGATGTTATACTTAATGCCGATGTTCAAGATGAGTTTACGGTAGAATACTACACTGTAGATGGTACTACTTTAGATGGTAGTGATTACACGGGTGTTCCACAAAATACTCAGACATTAACATTTGGCGGTACAAATTCAAATACACAGACCATCGTAATTCCTATTATTGATGATACGTTGATTGAATCTACAGAAGATTTCCAAGTAATATTAGAGAATATATCTACTCCGATAGTTGGTATACTTGCCAATGATACGGCTACAGTTAATATCATTGATAATGATGCTGACCCATCTCTTTACGGTGTTGCCTTTGATACTACTTCAATTGATGTAAATGAAGATGCTGGCACAGTTACTTTAACTGTCGTTCTTAATGCAGATGTTCAAGATGAGTTTACTGTTGAGTATTATACTGTAGATGGTACTACCTTAGATGGTAGCGATTATACAGGTGTTCCTCAAAATACACAGACCTTAACGTTTGGTGGTACAAATTCAAATACACAGACCATCGTAATTCCTATTATTGATGATACGTTGATTGAATTCACAGAAGACTTCCAAGTAATTATTGAAGACATCTCTACCCCTATTGTTGGTATTCTTACCAATGATACCGCTACAGTTAACATAATTGACAACGATGCAGATCCAGCTCTTTATGGGGTTGCTTTTGATATCACTTCAATTGATGTAAACGAAGATGCTGGTACAGTTTCTCTTGATGTTGTACTTAATGCAGATGTTCAAGATGAGTTTACGGTTGAATATTATACTGTAGATGTCACTACCTTAGATGGTAGCGATTATACAGGTGTTCCTCAAGATACACAGACATTGACATTTGGTGGTACAAATTCAAATACACAGACCATCGTAATTCCTATTATAGATGATACTTTGATTGAAGCTGCAGAAGACTTCCAGGTTATTCTTGAAGACATCTCTTCTCCTATTGTTGGTATTCTTGCCAATGATACGGCTACTGTGAATATCATTGATAATGATGCCGACCCATCACTTTACGGTGTTGAGTTCGATACTACTTCGATAGAAGTAAATGAAGACGCTGGTACGGTTACTATTAACGTAGTTCTGAATGCAGATGTTCAAGATGAGTTTACTGTTGAATTCTATACTGTTGATGGTTCTACTGTTGATGGAATGGATTATACGGGAGTTCCTCGTAATACACAGACATTGACATTTGGTGGAACAAACCCGAATACACAGACTATAACAATTCCTATTATTGATGATATCATGATTGAAGATCCTGAAACATTCAGTGTAATTCTTGAAAATATCTCGAATCCGATTATAAGTATATTATCAGATAATATTGCCACGGTTACTATTATTGATAATGATGGTAATGAAGGTTGGCCAACTGATGAGACTATTGAAGCATGTGATGCAATACCTGATGCTTTTGTAATAACCTCTGATAGCGCTTGTGCCATTACTGTTGTTTATAAAGAACTAATCGCTGGTCAAGATGATGAGTGTGCTACAGAATATACGATTACTAGAACATGGACGATTACCGATTGTGTTGGTAATGTTCGTACACATACCCAAGTAATTACTATTGAAGATACGGTTGCACCAACTTTCAATGAAACGCTACCTCAAGATATGACGGTTGAATGTGGTATGGTTCCAGATGCAACTACATTAACCGCTACTGATTCTTGTGAGCCTAATATTGATGTAACGTTTGAAGAAACGATTACAAATGATGAAAACTGTGCTCTAGGGTATACAGTTACCAGAACTTGGACAGCTACTGATTGCGCAGGTAACATGGTTGAACATACGCAGGTAATTACTGTAGAACCTACGGACCCAATTATGAGTCAGCCGTATGAAGAAGAAGTTACCATTATATGTGGTGATGATATTCCTGAAGCACCAGAAATGGTATTCACGGGTGGCTGTAGCAATTTTGATGTTGTTTACAATGAAGAAACGCAACAAGCTGATGATTCTGATGATTACATGATTATTAGAAACTGGAACGTAACTGATTCTTGTGGTAACACTGCTTCTTTTGAACAAATCGTTTTTGTTCTGCAACCACAATTGCAAGAAATTACCATAAACGTTTGTATTGAAGAAGAGTCTATTGACTTATTGAATTACCTCCCGGCAGATTTCGACCGTAATGGTTCATTCATGATTTTAGAGGGCGATGTAGTATTGGAGCAAAATTATTTTGATCCTATGACCCACGAACCTGGTGAATACAAAATTGCCTACAGTTCTACTGAAGGTACTTGTAAGTATTATGTTGACTTTACCGTTATCGTTGACACAGAATGCATACCATGTGGTAAAGGTGATATAGAAATTTCTAAGGCAGTTACCGCTAACGGAGATGGTGTAAATGATTTCTTTGAAATCAAAGGTGTAGAGTTTTGTGCCTTTAGTTTTGATGTTATGATATTTAACCGTTGGGGTACTAAAGTAGCCGAGGTTAAAGATTATCAAAATGACTGGGGCGGTGAATCTCCTGATGGTTCTTTCGGACAATCTGGAATGTTACCGACCGGTACTTACTATTATATTATTAATGCTACCGATATAAATACTGGTACAATTCTAGAACCATTTAATGGGTATATCTACCTAGGTACTAATTAAAATTTAAACATATAATTCATAATACCTCATCATTTTATTGATGAGGTATTTTTATTTTCACTGACAAAAAAAATCAACACAAACTACTACATATAAGCCTTTTACATACTTATTCTAGTTTAACCGATAAATATATCAATTGAACGAAAATGCTGTTTCAGAACGAATAATCTGGGGTGTCAGCCGTTATTTTTTAAATACTTAAGAACAGCTATTAAATTTGTAACCAATAAGATAACCTACTTATACATTAACATATAGCCTTTAAAGCTAAACCCAAACACAACCATGAAAAAAGCTAATCTACTTTTAGCCATTCTACTTATAACAGGTGCCTTTGTAAGCGCACAGCAGTTGCCCCAGTTTACGCAGTATATGTATAATACAATTTCTGTAAACCCTGCTTATGCCGGTAGTAGAGAAACGTTGAATGCAACTATTTTACATAGAAACCAATGGGCAGGTTTAGAAGGTAATCCAAGAACTAGTACCCTATCAATACATTCTCCTATGAAAAATGAGCGCGTAGGTATTGGTGTATCTTATATCAATGATAAGTTAGGTTTTGAAAGTACAAATTATTTCTACGGAGATTTCTCATATACCGTTCCTGTTAACCAAAAAGTTAATATGCGTTTTGGTCTAAAAGGTGGTTTCACTAGCTACAATCTTGAAAATCCTGATCCTAACGATCAGTTCTTCAATGCTAATTTCAACAACATAAATCCAAACTTTGGTGCTGGTTTTTATATTGGTTCCAACAGATGGTATGCAGGTATTTCCTCTCCTAGAATATTAAATACAGATTTAAACGATGGTGAGTTTGAAGCTATTGAGCGTAATAGTTACTACGCTATTGGTGGTATGGTATTTGACCTTTCTGAAACCACAAAATTCAAGCCTACCGTTATTACAAAATTCACCAATGGTGCCCCGGCAACGTATGATTTTACTATTAACTTTTTATTCAACGAAAAGTTTTGGATTGGCACTTCTTACCGTGTAAACGATGCATCAAACTTTGGTGCTATGATGGACTACCAAGTGTCTAGAGATTTTAGAGTTGGTTATGCTTATGATTTACCTACCTCAGCAGTAAGACCTTACACTGGTGGTACACACGAAGTTATTTTAATCTATGAACTTTTCAAAAAGGTGTTAGGCCCTGTTAAGTCTCCTAGATATTTCTAATAATTTAAAATCGATAAGATGAAAAATTATAAAAATATTGTAGTAATAATGCTGCTTTTACTAGTAGCTCAATTATCTATTGCACAGGTAGCATCACAAAAAAAGGCTGATTACTATTTCAGTAAATTCTCATACTCTTTAGCGATACCTGAGTATGAACGAATGGTAGAAACAGATTTCAACGCAGAATATGCACATCAGCAATTAGCCGAATGTTATTTATTAATACGCGACTATAAAAAATCTATTCCTCACTTTAGCGCTGTTATAAACAATGCAACCCTACCTACAGATTACTATTTTAAATATGCCATGGCCTTATACGCCAACGGCGATATGGAGGAGTCTGAAGTTTGGATAAAAAAATATAAAAAATACAATAAGAACGATTCTCGTGTTAAGCGATTTTTACAAGATGGCAACTTAGCTTCTGTAGTTTTTAACAGTAGACAACGTTACGAAGTGGAGCCGGTCGCCTTCAATTCTACCGACAGCGATTTTGGTGTGTATCGATTTATGGGCAACTTATATTTTGGTTCTTCAAGAAGAGATGCTGTAACCGGTGAAAGTTATGGTTGGAACGATGAGCCTTGGTTAGACCTTTTTGTAGTTCAAGAAGATAACCCTCTCTCTGAACCTAAACGCGTAAAAGGGAACATCAATACTAAATACCATGAAAGTTCTGTAGCATTTTCTACGGATTATAAGAATGATACTATCATGTATTTTACCCGAAACAACTTCTATGACAAGAAAGCTGGGTACGGAGTTTCTAATGAAATAAACTTAAAAATATACACAGCTAAACTAGTTGATAATAAATGGGAAGAAAATAGCAACCTTAGGGTTAATAGTGACTATTATTCCACTGGGCATCCGTCTGTAAATCTTGCGAGAACACGCATTTATTTTGCATCGGATAGACCTGGTGGTTATGGTGGCACCGATATTTACTATGCTGAAATTCATGAACGTGGTGGTGTACAAGAACCTATTAATGCCGGACCTATTGTAAACACGGAAGGCAATGAAATGTTTCCTTTTATAAATGAGGAAGGGAAACTATTCTTTAGTTCTGATGGTCATGTTGGGTTTGGTCAATTAGATGTTTTCTCAACCATTTCTAATGAAGAAGATGAGGTTATTGACATTATAAATTTAGGTACGCCTATCAATAGTTCTAGTGACGATTTTGCTTATTACGGTTTACCGAACGGATTAGACGGCTACGTAAGTTCTAATAGAGAAGGTGGTGTAGGTAGCGATGATATCTATAAATTTAAATTTACACCTGCATTAGATGTTGAAGGTTATGTGGTAGATGGCGTAAACAACCAAATGCTTGACAGTGTTCAAATTAAATTATTTGACCAAGTTACCAATACAATGGTAGCACAAACAATGACAGATGAAAATGGGTACTATAGATTTCCCGTTAATAGAAAAACAAACTATATGATAGAGGCGGTTAGAAAAACACATCCTCATAAAAACGTTTACTTCAACACGTCAAAAACACCAAAGGCTCAAAAAATAATGAGACAAGATATTGTTCTTGAGCCTGTTATGGATTTGAAATTACTAGCGGGACTTAATAAAATATATTTCGATTTTAATAAAAGTGATATAAGACCAGATGCTGCGAGAGAATTAGATAAAGTAGTTCGTGTTATGAATAACACCTACCCTGATATGATTATTAAGCTAGAAGCACATACCGACCCCGTAGGTAGTCACGAATACAATGATGACCTTTCTGAAAGAAGGGCTAAGTCTACCTATGAATATCTTATTGAAAATGGCGTATCACAAGATAGAATTGTTTCTTACAAAGGTTTTGGTAAACGTGTACCTATTAATAAATGTACTAGCAAAGAAGATTGTACTGCTGAAGAATTAGAGCTAAACAGAAGAACAGAGTTCCCGATTATGCAAATCAAAAAAGGTGTATTGGCATCTAAATAATTTTTTAAGAATACCTCATAAATTCAACAACAACCTTATCGCTTTAAGATAAGACCGGATAACATTTTGTTTTCCAAAAGTTAACTACCAACCAAAAAAAAGTCCTTTACCAATCTGGTAAAGGACTTTTTAATTTTTATAGCTGTTGTAACCTATTCCATAATACCGTCAACGATACCATATTTGATAGACTCTTCTGCATTCATCCAATAATCTCTATCGAAATCCTTTAAAACCTTATCAAAATCTTGACCACAGTTATCTGCCAATATATGTGCACTTAATTCTTTAGTTTTAATAATTTCTCTAGCTTGTATTTCAATATTAGAAGCTTGACCTCTTGCACCACCACTTGGTTGGTGAATCATTACCTGTGCATGTGGCTGAATAAATCTTCTTCCCTTTTTACCTACTGATAATAAGATAGAACCCATTGATGCCGCCAAACCTGTACAGATAGTTGAAACCGGACTCTTTAATGCTTTTATAGTATCATACATTGCAAAACCAGAAGTAACATAACCACCCGGACTATTAATATATAATTGAATTTCTTTATCGCTCTGCATATCTAGATATAACAACCTGTCAATTACATGTTTTGCAGAATCGTCATCAACCATACCCCAAAGAAAGACTTTTCTTTCCTCCAGCATTTTCTCATCTATGGCTTCCTGAATTTTTCCTTTTTTAGCACTCATATTTTAAGTTTATTTATCTCTAACAAAATTAATGAATTAATTCATAAACATACGTAGCAATAACATTTTGAATTATTACCATATCTGTTCTTACTAAATGAAAAACGTTAATTTTCGATTAGGATTGTTCTTCTACGGTAACTGTTTTCTCTACTACCTTTTTAATAGGGATAACAACCTTACCAGATTTCGTTTTCAATATCATTGAAATATTATCAATACCGATTACCGTACCCTGTAAATCCCCTATTTTAACCTTATCTCCTACCTCGTAAATCTTTCTTGAGTAGAATGTTCTTAATAGGTCACCTACAATTTCTCTAGACCCTAAGCCTAATGCCAATGCAATTGCCAATAAGAATGCACCTAGTACAATAGTAAAGTTATTAGTGATAATCTGTGTATCTATACCTGCTTGGTTCAATGCAGTAATACTAACAAATATGATAATTAGATAAAATAAAACATTACCTAACAACTTACCACCACCAAGACCAATTGAATCAAATACTTTAATAATTGTTTCTTTGATTGTTTTGGCTAAAAACAGCCCTAACATAAGTATTACCATCGCCGATAATAATATTGGCAAGTATCTTAATAGGTTGGCAATTTCGGTCGATATAATGGTTAAGCCCATAATATCTGATGCAACGATTATAAATACCAACCACAATAATACCTTTATAAAAGTGATAATTATCTTAGGTAAATCTATTTTGATATCGGCATCACCGAACAGTTTTGCTTCATTAATTTTTTCAGAAGCTTTATCTAATTTGATGGCTTTGAATATTCTTTTTAAAACAAAGGTGACAACCTTAATAATTATCCAACCAAAAATAATAACGATGAATGCTCCGAAAATTCCTGGCAATGCAGAGGCAATATCTTTGAAAATATTACTTAAAGATTCGAAGGTGAGGTCTTTCCACTTATCAACTGTATCCATATAACTTATTCTACTTTATTTTTATTAGCTTTTAGATTTCGTCTGTAACATACCTTCTATTATTGAGGCAAAACTGTCTGTAAACAGACCAGATAATTCCATGATCAATTTAGCCGTAGCAACGTCGCCCATAACTTTTTTACGTAGTTCTGGCGGAACATCTTTTAGGTCCCCGTCTAAATTTTTAAATGGATTTTGGTTCTGTTCTAACATCAGTTTAGAGTTTTATACATTTCCGTAACCTTAGCCTTAGCTCTCTTCAACCTCATTTTAATAGCGCTTGATTTAAGCTCTAAAATATCTTCCAATTCTTTTATTGATGCTCCATCTTGATATTTCAACAACAATATCGTCTTATCTTCTGGAGCAATAAGTTCTAATGCTTCTTTAAGTTTATCGACTTGCATTTGCAATAACAAATCATCAGTAACTTCAACAGGTACATCTTCTTGCACGTCGAATTTTACTGAATTATCGTCGATTTTCCGTTCCTTATTTCTATTGACATAATTGACACAGAAATTATAGGTAAAAGAATATAACCAGGTAGAGAATTTTGAATTCCCTTTAAAAGAACCAAGCTTAACATATAACATTAAAAATATATCTTGGGTCAAGTCTTCTGCCTCTTTGTTCGATTTTGCAAACCCCAAGCATTTATTGTAAACCAATTTAGAGTACCTATCATAGAGCACACCAAAGAGCATAGAGTCATTGTTAGATACAATGCGTTCTACTAACTCTAAATCGGTATAGTCTTCGTTTTTACCACTAGAAACCGTTTTTTCACTGAATTGGTTTCCAATAATAATAAAACATAGCTTTTTAAGAAATGTCACTTTGATAGATGGTTTACAAAAAATAAAAGTAGGTTAAAGATACTGTAATTGATATATTTACTTGAAAATCTGCTGAAAATGAAAAAATTAATTATTCTTTCCATTATTATTTCAAGTGTTTTTACAGCATGTAAAACCGACCAAAAAAAGCCTAAAATTGCTCTTGGCGAAGATACGCAATTGACAGTTCTTGAAAAAATCGCAAATGCAAACGGATTTGAAAAATGGAAAGATGTACAAAGTATCAAGTTCACATTTAATGTAGACCGAGATGATGAGCACTTTGAACGTACTTGGTTATGGAAAACATCGTCTAACGAAGTTACCATGATGACCAGACAAGATACTATTACCTATAACAGAAAAGCAGTTGATAGCACCATGACCGCAACAGATGGCGGATTTGTAAATGATAAGTTCTGGTTACTAGCTCCTTACCAATTAGTTTGGGATCAAAAAAGTTTTACTTATAAACATACCGAAGGTGTAGAAGCTCCGATCAGTAAAGCTACTATGCATAAATTGACCACAGTCTATTCAAACGATGGTGGTTACACACCTGGTGATGCGTACGATTATTATTTTGGTGATGATTTTATTATTAAGGAATGGGTTTACAGAAAAGAAAATCAGTCTGAACCTAATATGACTACCAGCTGGGAAGACTATAAAACTGTAAACGGATTGAACATTAGTATGATGCACAAAAGACCAGATGCTGATTTCTCTCTTTTCTTTACAGGTGTAGAGGTGAAATAATTCGGTACGGAGTTTGATATTGTTCAGAACTAACTCACCAATTATGAAACTCTCCCTATTCACATTACTTCTTTTTTCTTTTTTTAGCTACGCCCAATACAGCACTAGCGCTATTGTTTTAGATAGTGCAGACAATTCTCCGTTAGAATTTGTCGGTATTTACAATAGTAAAGATCATACGATGACCAATGCCGATGGGCGTTTTCAGTTTACATCATCTTTAGATTCTGTTGTTATTTACAGACCTGGGCACGAAACAATCAAAGCTATTTTTAGCAATCTAAAAGACACCATATTATTAGAAAAGAGTGTTTTAGAATTAGATGAGGTAGTAGTTACCAATCAAAAATCAATTCTACAAGAAGTTTACGAATCTCTAAATAAAAACTACAGCGCTGAACCCTATAAAGAGAAGTTTATGCTTCGTGCAATTAATAAATATAATGGAGAGATGCACAGGATTGAAGATATTACAGGTAAGCTTTCTATTAAAAACATGTTCAAGGATGACTCTACCAAAGAATCAAAAAAGGACTTTATTGTAGAGTTAATTAATATGAGAAAATTAGGTCTAAAAAATGATGCTAAAAATGCTTATTTGGTTTTCCCTTCATTAAAAGATTTCTATAATCAACTTACTGAAATTACCCAAAACGAGTCTCTTTATGATATTACCGAAAAGAAATTTAATAATGGTGAGAATATAAAAATTGAATTCATTAAAGAGTCGGACTCAATTGATATTAAAGGTTATTATATTATAAAAGTCAGCGATTTTGCAGTCCAAGAATACAAGTTTGAAAAAAACTCGAAAAAAGGTGAACTTTTCAAAAATAAGCACCTCTTATACAGAACAAGTTTTTACAAGAAACATTCGTTTTTTAAGAAAAAAATTGATTCAGATAAATATTATCTTAATTCTGGAAATCTTGAATATACAGTTATAACTACCGATAATGAGAATTCTTTCGAAGGGAAACATAACCTCAAAGTGATTTTAATAACCTCAGATAATTTTGGGAATTTTCAAGTTACTAAGAATGCAAATGCCACCAAAGACCTTTTTAAATTAGACTACCCATACAACCCTAGCTACTGGAACGAACAGAACCAATTACTTTTAACTGATGAAATGACGGCCTTCATTGAAAAAGTACAAGACCCACAAAACGATTTTAAAATTAGCAGTAACCTTAAAAATTAAACAGCTAATAGGAAAGATTACTTGTCAACGGTATACAATAGTCTTTGGCTAAAAATTAAATATAATGGTATAAAATTTGATGTACTTCAACTTCATTAATTACACTATGAAACTTCAATTCTTCTTACTTTTTTTATTTTCTATTTTCAGCTATGCTCAGCATACTACAAAAGCTGTAGTTTTAGATAGCGCAGACAATTCTCCGTTAGAATTTGTAGGTATTTACAATAGTATAGACCATACAATGACCAATGCTGATGGGCGTTTTCAGTTCTCTTCTAGCTCAGATTCTATTATCGTTTACAGCGTTGGGTATGATAAACTTATAACCACTTCTCAAAAAGTAAAGGACACCATCTACCTTAACAAAAGTGTATTAGAATTAAATGAAGTAACCGTTACCAATGAAAAAACGCTCTGGCAAAAAGTAGGGGATTCTGTAAGATCCAACTACCCTACTTACCCTTATAAAGAGAAATTTTTATTAAGAGGTGTATTGCGATATAATGGTGAAATTACACGAATACAAGATTTACAAGGAAAGCTAGAAAGAAGAACGCTCTTATACACTAAAGAAATTGATCCAGACAAAAAAGATTTTAAAGTTGAGTTGACCAATATGCGTAAAGTTGGCTTGGTAAAAGACGAAAAACAAGTGTATTTCATCTTCGAAACTTTTTACCAATTATTCATGAACTTCACTCCGCTGAATGCAACAGGAGATGCTTTTGATTTAACCGAATCGACTTTCGAGAATGGCAATAAAATAAATCTAAGCTTTCACACCAAGCCTGAATTTGACAATGAAGAAGTAAAAGGACATTATATCATTAATACTAAAAACAATGCATTAGAAAGTATTTCCATGAATTTTAATTTTAAAAATAAGCCCTACAAAAAAGACGGGGAAACAAGATTTAGAACAGTATCGGTAGAAAAAGAAATTTACCTTTCAAAATCTTCTAAAAATAATAAGTATCATATAGCATCTGCCAAGTATGATGTAAAAGTGGAATTGACTGATGAGCAACAATCATACACTTCATACTACGATGTTTCTTTTATTCTAACCACTTCAGATAATGAAGGCGATTTTGAGGTAAAGAAAAATGTGAGCACTTCTAAAGATCTTTTTAAAATAAACTACCCTTACGACGAGAGTTACTGGAATGCACAAAACCAATTGCTTTTAACTGATGAGATGGTAGATTTTATTGAGAAAGTACAAGATCCCAATAGCGAATTTAAAATCCGGAGTAATATTAAAAACTAAGTAGAGCTACGCCTTTTTTCTTTTTAACAAGAGTGTAAATAGTAGAATTAAGAATGCACATGCTAGCAGCACTACAAAACTTCTAGTAAGACTATAATTTTCTGCTAAGAATCCTAGAATTGGTGGGGCACATAAAAACCCAGCATACCCTGCTCCTGCAATAAATGCTATGCCCTTTGAGGAATCTATTCCTTTTACATTCCCTCCTATTCTAAATACTTCGGGCACCATTACTGAAAAACCTAATCCGTTCAAAGCAAAGCCTATGATACTTAAATAGGTATTTCCTGTAAGCACCAAAAAATAGCCCAATATCGCAAGAATAGCACCTAGCGCGACTATTTTAACTGAACCAATTTTGTCGCTGATTCCATCACCCAAAAAGCGACCTAGGGTCATGGTGATTTGAAATCCTAAAAATCCTAATCCCCATAGGGCTTCTGGTGCTAGTGCAATTTCTTTTAAGTACAATCCGCTCCAATCTACAATAGCACCTTCACTACCCATTGCCATAAAAGAAATAAGTCCCAAAAGCAACAATGGTTTTAGCAAACCAAAACTAAATGGTTCATTTTCGATTTCTTCAGCTACTTCGGTAAAATAATAGTTCCTGAATTTTAAATTGACCAACAAAACCAGTAACACGGCAATAGTCATGTGTAATACGGGATTTGACAACGGACCAATTAAAAAGCTACCCAAACCTGCCAATACTCCGCCAAGACTAAAAAAGCCATGCGAAGCTGCCATAAATTTGACTTTATCTTTTTTCTCTATTTCGGTAACCAAGGTATTCATCGAAATATCGGTAATGCCGTTTGCTGCCCCAAAGAGAAATAAAGCTCCCATTAATACATAATAATTAGGAGCTAGCAACGGTAACATTGCCGCTGCACAACTTAATAGTACACCATAAAAAGTGGTTTTACCTACACCTACCCTATTAACAATACCAGAAGCAAACGGAAAAACAGTAAACACACCCAATGCCAAAAAGAAAATAGCTATCCCTAATTCAGATTTACTGATTTCTAAAGCATCTTTTACAGCTGGTATATAGATTGCCCATGTACCAAAAAGAATATTAATACTTGCGAAAACCCACGAGGGACCGAAATATCTAGCATTCCCTAAAATTAATCGTAATGACTTCACTTTTTATTTGTTGTCCGTTGTCCGTTGTCCGTTGTCCGTTGTCCGTTAAATATTAAAAAAAATCTATGTTCTATTCTCTAAATTCTATAAAATTTAATTTGCTAGAACCCCTGCTTTTAAAATTTGACCAAAACGGTACATATCTTCATAGGTAGAATAAAAAGGTGCTGGTGCCAAACGAATTACGTTTGGTTCGCGCCAATCGGTTACGACGCCGTTTTCCATTAAATAATTGAACAGAGATTTTCCTTGTCCGTGTAAGAACACAGATAACTGACAACCTCTATCTTCGGGAGTGATAATTTCAAAAGAACTATCTACTTCTTTATCTATTTCGTGTAGAATATATTCCAAGTACGATACGATCAATTTTCTCTTTTCAATCAACTTTTGCATACCCACTTCTTCGAACATCGTAAGTGAAGCCAAATAAGGTGCTACAGATAATATGGGTGCATTACTTATTTGCCAAGCATCTGCATTTTCCATTGGCTCAAATTCTGGCTTCATAAGAAAACGAGTTTCTTTCTTCGTTCCCCACCAACCTTCGAAACGTTGAATATCTTTCTTGTTTAGGTGTCTTTTATTTACAAAAATTCCTGATGCATTTCCTGGTCCGCTGTTCATATACTTATAACTACACCACGACGCAAAATCTGCATCCCAATCATGCAATTTTAATTCTACATTACCTACGGCATGCGCTAGATCCCAACCTACATTGGCGCCTACAGCTTTTCCGGCTTTTGTAATGGTTTCCATATCCATCACCTGACCATTGTAATAATTTACTCCGCCTATTAAAACTAATGCTAGCTCATCACCTAATTCATTAATTTTCTCAAGTATATCTTCTGTTCTCCAATGGTGTTCTCCATCGCGTTTCTTAATCTCAACAATGGTTTCTTTTGGATCTAAACCATGAAAGCGAACCTGGCTTTGAAACATGTATTGATCACTAGGGAAAGCCTTTTCTTCGCACAGAATCTTAAATCTTTTCTTTGTTGGGTTGTAGAAAGAAACCATCAATAAATGAAGGTTCACGGTCAAGGTATTCATCACCGAAACTTCTTCTGGCAATGCACCAACCACTTTTGCCAATGGTGCTGCTAATCGCTCATGATAGTCCCACCATGGTTTTTCAGCATAAAAATGCCCTTCTACCGCTAATTCTCCCCAATCTTTCATGACCTCATCAACAAAAGATTTGGTTCGTTTTGGTTGTAATCCTAAAGAGTTTCCTGTAAAATAGATAACTTCTTTCCCTTTGATTTTAGGAAAAATGAACTCATCTCTATATGTTTTTAAGTTGTCTTTTGCATCTAACGATTGTGCAAACGCCAACGTATTTTTAAATTCCATAGCTAATTTTGTATAAAAGTAATCATAAGCCTATAATTTTATAAGCTCTATTAAATATATGGGTACTACAATTCTGTTCTTAAACGCATTTCTATCATATGTCTTTTGAACCCTTTTTTCTCGTAAGCGCGTATGGCAGGTTCATTATCACTATAGACATCTAACTTAATTTCGGTTAATCCTGCTTTTTTAGACCAATCTAACAAGGCGTCAACAATTTTACCGTTTAATCCCCTACCTCTATAATCTGGGTCTGTATACATAAACCCTAAGTAGGCAAAAGCTTCGTGATCCAAGTAATCTTTGGCTGCTTTTTCTAACGCATAACCCGTAGCAACAATTTTATCGCCATCGCATGCTAATAGTATCGTAGCTCTGGGATTTTCTATTAGTGCTTCTAAATCGTAATAAATTACGCCGCTTTCTTTTATTGCTGGATTCATAGGACGTTCTGCATTGACTACTTCTTGCTCATATTTTCGTAACACGGGCACATCACCTTTGACGGCTTCTCTTATAGTTATTTCATTATTCATCGCTACTCTAATTTAGACCCTTAATTTAAGGCTTAAAACCCTATTTTTGCAAAAAGAAACGCATGCATTTTTTATCACCTCTTTTAGAAAACTATTTAGCCGATAATTCACAAGCTGAACCTAAATTATTACAAGAACTTACGCGTGAAACGCACTTAAAAGTCATACAACCCCGTATGCTTACAGGTCATTTTCAAGGGCGTGTTCTAAGCTTGCTTTCTAAATTGACGAATCCGACCAATATTCTTGAAATTGGCACCTACACGGGGTATTCTGCCTTATGCCTTGCGGAAGGATTACCGAAAAACGGACAATTACACACCATAGATGTCAATGCAGAACTAGAACATATTCAGCGTTCTTTTTTTGATCGAAGCGATTATGGTTCTCAAATTATTCAGCATGTGGGTAATGCACTAGATATCATTCCCAAAATGGATATTACTTTTGACCTTATTTTTATTGATGCCGAAAAAAAACAGTACAATAAATATTTAGAAGCGGTACTACCAAAAACCAAGTCTGGTTCTGTTATACTTTCTGATAATGTATTGTGGTCTGGCAAAGTGGTAGAGACCTTAGACCCTAAAGATGTTACTACAAAAGTGTTGTTAGACTATAACAAAAAACTAAGTGAGCATCCGCTTTTAGAAACGGTATTGCTACCTATACGCGATGGTTTAACTTTAAGTAGGGTGAAATAAGCAAACCGTACAATCTATAGAATAGCCAAGCCGATAATATACCTACCAAAGCACCCACCATTAAATCGATAGGGAAATGCACACCTACGTACACTCTACTCATTGCAAATAATATGGGCCAGATATAAAATAGGTATACCCATTTAAATTTTCGTCTTAAAAAAAGTACCGTTATGGTGATGACAGAAAAGGATGATGAAGCGTGACCTGAGAAAAAACTGAAGCCTGACGGACTTCTTAATATTCGAATCAACGTATTTAGCTCTTCGTCATTGTTTGGCCGTAACCTAGCAACCACATTTTTGGTCAAATCTGTTAATGTACCCACAAATACAACCATTACCAACAAGGTCAAAATCATAGCTATAGCTTCTCGCTTTGGAAACTTAACAAAGAAAAGGATTATGATAAATGCAAATAAGGGAAGCCAAGGTGGAAATTTGGTTACTGTAGACCAAAAAACATCGTACTGCTCAATACCAAGACTGTTAAGATAGACAAAGGCATCTCGATCCCATTGTAAAATCTTATCTAACATAGAAGTCTACTTTCTCTTGATACTGCCTGTTACATCATTGATGTTTTTGCTGACATCGGCAATTTGTTTCTTAACATCACTACCTAAGCCCGAGCTAATATCTTTTTTCATATCATCGATATCTTTCTTAATATCGGTAACGAAACTAGTATCTATACCCTGCTTGTCTGCACTCTTCTGAATCTCTTGTTTAATATCTTCGGTAGCATCTTTAAGTTGACGCATACCCTTACCCAACCCCTTCGCAATATCAGGAATTTTGTCGGCACCAAAAACCATCACTACGATAAACATAATGAAGAAAATTTCTGCGCCACTAATAAATAATGAATACATCCCAATCATACTACAAATATAAACAAGTTTAGTATCGAAATTAAAAAAGCCCCGTAGTTATACGAGGCTTTTTTTAATAATTATTTTGTTACTTATTTTCCTTTTACTTCACCCTTCATTTTATCGAAATCGCTCTCTTGCTCTTTCTTCGGCCAGCTATTGTTTGTAGTATCAATATCTGCCGTTTCCATTTTGGGATCAATGTTTACACCTTTTAACTCAGAAGTAGATGAAATCACCATACTTACCTCTTTGCTATTCTTTCTCCATATTTCTGGAGGGTAGGTTACATTCTCAACAGAACCATCTGCATACGTATATTCTACAATCAATGGCATTGGTAAGCCACCCGGACTGTTATATGTTACTTCGTAAAAATACTTTGGCTCTTTAACCGCTGCTCTTTCTGCTGCAGTCATATTATCCATCATAAATTCTTTTAAAGTTTTTGAAGTCTCTGAAGGTAAATTATCCTTTAATTCAGGAGCTACCATATTTGCATCATCAAATTCCTCTAAGTAAACCATTGGTCTTAAATTAGATTCTGGAATACCACGTTCAGCTAAATAAGCTTTCATTTTTTTATTCGGCTGATCGCTTACATAATATTTCTTGATATCCTTTACGCCCATATCTACATAATCAGTAGTATAGAACCAACCTCTCCAGTACCAATCTAAATCTACAGCAGAAGCATCTTCCATTGTTCTAAAGAAATCTTCTGGGGTTGGGTGCTTAAACTTCCAACGGTGAGAATACGTTTTAAAAGCATGGTCAAACAACTCACGCCCCATTACTGTTTCTCTCAATATATTTAAAGCTGTTGCCGGCTTACCATATGCATTCGGACCTAGTTGAAATACATTTTCTGGATTAGACATAATCGGAGAAATAGTACTTTGATCTCCGCTCATGTAAGGTACGATCTTCGCAGGATCACCTCTTCTAGACGGGTACTTATCATTTGGCGCTATTGCCGCTGGATATTCTTCACCAAATTCTTGCTCAGCCATAAACTGCATAAAAGTATCTAAACCTTCATCCATCCATCCCCATTGACGTTCGTCTGAGTTTACGATCATTGGAAAAAAGTTATGACCTACTTCGTGAATAATTACACTGATCATTCCGTATTTAGTTCTATCTGAGTAGCTACCATCTTTATTTGGTCTACCGTAGTTCCAACAAATCATTGGGTACTCCATACCTTGCTGCTTAGCATGTACAGATATTGCTTTAGGGTAAGGGTAGTCAAAAGTATGCGATGAGTACGACTTTAACGTATGTGCAACTGCTTTAGTAGAATACTCTTCCCATAACGGGTTACCTTCTTTAGGGTACATAGAAACCGCCATGATATCTCTGTTACCTAACTTAACAGCTTGCATGTCCCAAATGAACTTTCTTGATGTTGCAAAACCGAAATCACGAACATTTTCTGCCTTAAGCTTCCATGTTTTTGTTTTCTCTGAAAATCCTTTTTCAGCTGCTTCTGCTTCTGCCTGCGTTACAATAATAACAGGTTTGTCATACGACTTCTTTGCCTGCTCATAACGACTCATCATTGCTTTGGTAAATACTTCTTTTCTGTTTTGAAGTACACCTGTACCATCTAAAATATGATCTGCAGGTACTGTAATATTCACTTCATAATTACCAAATGGCAATGCAAACTCGCCATTACCCCAAAACTGGTGGTTCTGCCATCCTTCTACATCATTATAAACTGCCATTCTTGGAAAAAACTGAGCAATTACATATGCTCTGTTTCCATCTTCTTCAAAAAACTCATATCCAGATCTAGCTCTGTTTACTGTATGATCAGGTATGTTATAATTCCACTTTATATCAAAAGAAAATTTATCTCCACTTTTAAGCGGTGTAGGTAAATCTACACGCATCATGGTGAAGTTCACTGTAAATGGTAATGCTTTACCTGAATTATCTTTTACGTAATCGATATTAAAACCGCCATCAAAAGACTCTGTCATGTAATTACCAACAAATTTCTCAGGTGAATCGCCAAGAGAAACTCCGCTACCGTTCTTTAAGGCTGCTTTTGAATCTTTTGTTCTAACATTCTGATCTAACTGCACCCATAAGTACTCTAAATCATCTGGTGAATTATTTGTGTAGGTAATTGTTTCTGTACCGAATATTTTGGCATCTTTATCATCTAAACGAATATCCATTACATAATCTGCCTGCTGCTGATAATAATCAGGACCAGGAGCACCCGAAGCCGACCTGTAGGTGTTCGGCGTAGCGAACTCTTCATATAATTGTTTAAACTTACTCTGGTTGGTGTGCCCAGCTTCCTTTTCTTTGGTAACCGCCTCTTGTGCAAAAGTTACAGCGGCAAAAAGGAATAAAATAGACGCAAATGCGTACTTTACTCTTATCATTTCTTAGTTATTTAGTGTGGGAAAATTAAAGTTTTTATAGGGATATCTTAATCTTTGTTACAAATTTAACATTCCTTTAATACGTGATTTTACAAGTACATGGCTCTTTTTCTTTCCATTTACCTTCATATGCACCACATTCTGCTGATCATCATATATATCTGTCAGCACCTCATTGGTTATACCAATTTGCTTTAAAGTTTCAAGGGGAATATTTGGGACTTCTAAGTAACAAATGACCATATCTGAATCGTATTTATGACCTATGAAATCGTATTTTACTGTTTCGCCATTTATCTCTACCAAGAATTTAGTACGCAAGTATCTTTCTAAATACTCCTTATCTACCGATGATTCTTTATCTGTACCCAATGACGAAGCAAATTCATACCTTTCTTTTAGTACCGCATTCATATCATCGATAAAAACGCGTGTAATTATTTGTACGGCTTGATCTTTTTCTGAATAATCTACATTGGTTACACTGATGTAAAATTTATGCGCTGCCGTAAATGCAAAAAGGGGAAGTATTAACAACAAGAATGCTGTTCTAGTAAGTTTCATATTGTATTGTTTAATAGCTTCTTTACAAACCATATGCCAAAGATAAGATGCTTAATCTAAAGTGTTATTTTCTCTGTACAGTAAACTTTTCTGTCGCAGATACTCCCAAATCTCTAATTCGCTATGGGTATCTACAATCTGTTGAAATCTTGGATCTACCTCGCAGTAATATAGAAAATCGTCTATTTTATCTTCAGGGATCGATAGTTGCTTTACATAAACACTATCCTCATAAAAGTCCCTTACGCGTTCTGTTCGATCATAAAGCTTATTTCGCTCTACTCGTTTTTTTAACATTTTGGTACGCCCCGAAATTGCATTTATTAAGGGATCAAAACTCATAATAGGGTTACCAGTGGCCGCTTTAAGCTCTCGTTCTGCCTTCGTAGGTATTTTTACATATGCATTTGGTAGCCCTAAAGTAGATGCGGTAACTATCGGATCTAAATCTAAAGTTGGCAGATCAGCCAGCAGATTACCACTAAGGTTATAGGGTGTTACGGTAACTTCATCTAATTCGGTCAAAGCATCTTCTAAACCTACAGAAATCAACTTACTTTCAAAAATCGACGCGCTGACCACTATAATTTTCTTTTTGTATTGAATAGCAGAAAACTCTAAGGTATCTAATACACTAACAGGTATCGAAAAATACCCGTATTCATCTGTAATAGTAGCTCTTTGTGAAGTTAAATTAAGTACATGTGTCGCAGCAACGTCGCCGTCATCGCTATACACTCTACCTTCTAATCTTTTAGAATCACCTATTTGTGCAAATATGAATGCACTAGAAAAAAGAAAAAATAGTAGGAGTCTACTCCTCATTTAAATTTTTAAGAAATGTCTTACTATGATCAACCAAAGAATCGATCAACTGAAATTCATTTTCCTTTTTTAATAAAGACCTCGTTGGCATTTGATCATCACAATAGAATAAAAACTCATTTATTTTATCTTGAGGTATATTTAAATCTACCACAAAGAAAGAATCGTCATATACCTGTCTAAGAACTTCGCTAACTTTTAATTTAGGCGCTTCTTCTGTCGCTTTCTCATCTTGAGCTTTGAAAATAGCCCTAAAAATATTCACGAAATTTAAACCGTCTTGCATACCTTTCTCAGAATCAGACATGGCTATATTATCTACCTTAGTACCACGATCAATTTCGTATTCGTATTCTTTAAACTCTTGGTTCTTTACTGCTAAAAAACGTTCTTGCTGTTCTGGGGTTATTACTACCTCGTCTAACTCCGTCACTTTTTCGTTGACCTCTACCACCAAACGATTATTGGCTAAAATTTCTTCAGTAATCGTCACCACTTTAATATTGTAGTTAACGGCAGAAAAAGCAATTTGATCACCCACCTTTACATTAATTCGAAACAAACCTTGATCATTGGTTATTGTGGCGTGTTCAGCAGTGACATTGATAACATTTTCATTGGGCACCCCAATGTTCATGTATATTACCGAACCTCTTAATGGTTGTCTGGTATCATCTTGCGAAAAGCCAGATACTGTTGTAAATAATACGAGTAAGAAAAGTAATTTTTTGGTCATTTAGTGTATATTAAAACTGATAATACCCTAAGTAAAGGGCTATCAAAAGATAAAGAAAAGATTTGTATTCTTCATAAAAAAAAACCCGCCAATAAATTTTTGTTAATTTCTTCATAGCAGATAGTAATTACCAGGGCTAACAAAACCCCAAATTAGATATAAAAACTACCCCATTCAACGACATTAGATGTTCTTTAACCCAATAGCCTATTATTTCAACTTATAAATAAAGCGGATTAAGAAGATAATTCTATTTTTGTTTATCACTATTTTCTCGTCTTAAGACACTAAGTATGAAAGCAATAATTTTCTTTATTTTATTTACAGTACTAGCGGCACCTACCGCATTCGCACAAATTAAAATAGGAGACAACCCACAAAATATAGATGCTTCGTCGGTTTTAGAGCTTGAAAGCACTTCTAAAGTATTGGTAATAACCCGTGTAACCACATTAGAGATGGAGGCTATTACTCCGCAACGTGGTGGTATGGTCTACAACACCGATACAGAGTGTATTAATTATTTCGACGGTACACAATGGGTTAATTTATGCGACGCCGTTAACTTTTCTATTACCAACGACCCTATTATAAATGGTAGAAGTACTATTGAAATTACCGAAGCTGAAGGAAGTATTAATTTAGAAGTTGCCAAAAACAGTATTTTAGGCGATAATATTATTGATGGCGGTATAGGACCAGATGACATTCAAGATAATTCGATTACCCAAGATAAATTAGCAGCCGAATCTGTAGGTTCTAGCGAACTAAGACAAAACTCGGTTGGATCAGAAGAAATTAGAGATGCCAGTATTGCACCGGCAGATATGGCAAATTTTGTACCGGGACAAGTATTGACTACCGATGAAAACGGAATTGTACAATGGGAAGACTCCGACGGACTTTTCGATTTAACATTTAGTAAATTAGATACTACCCTAACTATTGCTAGATCTACCATAGCAGGAGTTTCAACGATTAGCTTAGGTGCCTTAATAGGTTCTGATGATCAACAATTAGACCTTACGGCTAATATTCTTAGTATTGAAAATGACCCGAATACCATTGATTTATCTACATATTTTCAAACCTTAAGCATTGACCCTGTCACAAACGAAATAACTTTAAGTAATGGCAATACAATAACATTACCTGCTGCAGCTGTAGAAGTTGATGGTATTGTTGGTAATGAAATTTTAAATGCTACGGATGCCACACTTGTACGTAATGGCGACGGAACAAATGCCGACCCCTATACTATTGATGTTGAAGTAGGTGGTATAGATACCGCAGAATTAGCAAACAATTCTGTAACCACCGGAAAAATCGCAAATAATGCCGTAAGAACGGCAGACATTTTAAACGGTACCATATTGCCTGTGGATATTGCACCGTCTGATGCCGCACCAGCAAATGCACAGATTTTATCGACAAGTACTACTGGAGTTGTTGGGTGGATAGATATCCCAGAAGGCGCAGTAGATACAGATGAGCAACAATTAACTATCGTAGGGAATCGTATTTCGTTAACCGATGGTGGTTTTGTAGATATACCTGAAGGAAATCTAAGTTTAGATGATGGGTTTATATTTGTTGGTAACGCAGCAACCGACCCAACACCTGTTGCCGTAGGCGGCGATGTCACCATGAATAATATTGGTGAATTTACTATTGAAGATGCAGCAGTTACACCTGCTAAGATTAATCCTGCACCGGGTGTATTAACCGAAGACCAAGTGTTGATCACAACAATTGCGGGAGATGTCGAGTGGGCAGATTTCCCTCCTGGAGGAGGCGGAGGTACTGACCAAGATGCTAGCGAAGTTGATTTTACACCTATCGGCAATACAGTAAGTACCGATGTTCAAGCGGCGATAACAGAACTACAAACTGAAATCGATGGAATAACTATTACAGGCGGCGAAACCAATACAGCCTCCAATCAAGGTGTTGCGGGAGTTCCAACTTTTATTCAAAAGAATGGTGTCGATCTTGAATTCAGAAGTATAAATGCAGGGTCAAATAAAGTAACTGTTATCGAAGATGCTATCAACAACGAAATTCTTGTCGATATCGATGATACAAACTTAGCAATAACGGAAAGCCAAATTTCAGACCTTACCCATACAGCAAATACTGATGAACAGATTGCTTCAGCAGTTCCTTTTGCTCCAGCTGGAAATACAATAAGTACCGATGTTCAAGCAGCTATTGTAGAAATTCAAACTGAAATTGATGGATTTACCATAACAGGTGAAACCAATACAGCTTCAAATCAAGGGATTGCAGGAGTTCCCGTTTTTATTCAAAAAAATGTTGCCGATCTTGAATTCAGAAGCGTAAATGCCGGCTCAAATAAAATAACTGTTATCGAAGATGCTATCAACAACGAAATTCTTGTCGATATCGATGATACAAACCTAGCAATAACGGAAAGTCAAATTTCAGACCTTACCCATACAGTAAATACTGATGAACAGATTGCATCAGCAGTTCCTTTTGATCCAGCTGGAAATACAATAAGTACCGATGTTCAAGCAGCTATTGTAGAAATTCAAACTGAAATTGATGGATTTACCATAACAGGTGAAATCAATACAGCTTCAAATCAAGGAATCGCAGGAGTTCCTGTTTTTATTCAAAAAAATATTGCCGATCTTGAATTCAGAAGCGTAAATGCTGGCTCAAATAAAGTAACTGTTATCGAAGATGCTATCAACAACGAAATTCTTGTCGATATCGATGATACAAACCTAGCAATAACGGAAAGCCAAATTTCAGACCTCACTCACACTATTAATACCGATAACCAGATTGCATTAGCAGTTCCTTTTACTGCTGTTGGTAATACAGTTAGTACAGATGTACAAGCAGCTATCGTGGAAATACAAACTGAAATTGATGCGTTAAACGCTGGTGATAATTTATCTAACACCAACCTTACTCAATCTGCCGATAGAACATATGATTTAAACGGGAATGATTTAACCTTCGACATTACAAATAGCATCCTTTCCTTTGCTGGAACAGGAAGTAATGTTGGGATTGGTAATATAACTCCTCAAGATAAATTAGATGTTGACGGGCAAATTAGAGCTCGAAATGGTTTCGCTGGAAACATAGGTTCCTCAGGAAACCCTAGTTATGGTTTTTCTACAGAGTCAAATATGGGAATGTATCGTGCAGGTGTAAGCCAGTTAGGCTTCTCTACAAGTGGCAATGAAGCAATGAGAATTATAGCTAATGGAGATATTGGTATAGGTATAACTCCAACCGTAAAGCTTCATGTCAATGGTGATATAAGAGCAGTAGGAGAAATTCAGGCAACTGGAGATATCACGGACAACGTTCCAGATTATGTTTTTCAAAAATATTTTCTTGGTAATTCCATTCTAAATCCTAATTATAACTTTGAAGATTTAGCTGAAATTGAAAAATTTGTAAAAGAAAATAATCACCTTCCAGGCATCAAATCTGCTACCGCAATAAAAGAACAAGGTTTTTGGGATTTAGGCGAAACCTCTAGAGTAAACCTTGAAAAGATAGAAGAACTATTTTTGCATACTATTGAGCAAGAAAAGAAAATTAAAGAATTGCAGAGCACCAATGATAACATGAGTACAGAATTAGAGGCTTTAAAAGCCCAAATGACAGAGATTAAAACCATGTTATTAGAAAAGCAGAACGACTAATGAAAAAATACATACACATACTTTTCTTTCTATTTGCGGCAACTATTTCTGCCCAAACAGCATTATATAATAATGGCAACTTACGTATTCACGAAGGTGGGCAAATTGGTTTTCATACCAACCTCATTAATGAATCGCCTTTAGATAATAATCTTGGGCTAGCAGGTTTTTATGGATCTGAGCTTTTAACAGTTTCGGGCAACGTTACTCCGCAGTTCTATGATATGGAAATTGCTTTGGAGAACAACATGCAACTGAACCTTGGTATGGATAATACGAATAACACCAACTTTATTTTTGGTAGTATCCTCACCCCTACTGCACAACCAGATATATTCTACAATTTCGTAGATAATTCTTTTTACAGTGGTGAAAATGACTTTAGTAAAATTGAAGGGTATGCGGCAATTACCAATCAGCAAAATTTTGGTTTCCCGGTTGGTGATGTGCAATATTTAAGACCTTTAATTATAAATTCTGAGAGCGTAAACTTATTTGCTAAATGTGCCTATTATTTTGAAAATCCGAATAATGCACCAGCTCCTTTAGATAGTTATAACACGGCAAAAACTGCCCTAGATGTTGAATCGGTAAATACATTTGAATTTTGGAGATTAGAGGGTTCTATTCCTTCTACCGTAACCCTAAGTTGGAATATACGTAGTAGCATAGAAACTTTAACCGATAACGTTGATGAAGTTATACCAGTTGGGTGGAGCAAAGCCTCTCAAAGTTGGGTTAATTTAATCGGTAGTGTTCCTGTAGGTACTTTAACCGAAGGTTTTGTAACTACAGAATCTTTCACTCCAGATGATTACGAAGTTATAACACTGGGCTCGTCTAAAAGTCCGTTCGAACCGCTATCTAGAGATGTACTTTTTATAGATAATTTCTTTATTTCTGTAAATGGTGATGGAATCAATGACAATTTTTTCATTGAAGAATTAGAAGAATATGACAGTAACTTTCTCCAAATCTATGATCGCTACGGACTAAAAGTATTCGAAAAAACAGATTACGTAAATGATTTTGTCGGATTCTCAAATCTGAACAATGTACCTTTCGGAGAAGAAAAAGGATTACCGACGGGCGTTTATTTTTATACTGTTTATATACCTGAAGGAGACTTAAATTATCAGGGCTTTTTATACCTATCTAGATAACCAATTCAGCCATAAATTTGTTTCCGCATTAAATAATTTTGAAAGAAATATCTTACCATAAAATCAACCTCCTACACATTTATATTCTTTTACACTCAGATTAAACGCATATTTCAACGTTGTAACGAAAGCTTTATCGGGTTTCCCAACATATTCCCTTAGGTTCACAACATAATATATTTTTCCTACAGCGTCCGATTTATTTTTGCAGATGATAACATATTCCCCAATATTTAGATGTCTACAAAAATTAAATTTCTATTATTCTTCGTTTTCATTTCATTCTGTGCAAATGCGCAGGTGAAAATAGGTCAGAATCCTAATACCATAGATTCAGCTTCTATTGTCGAGCTAGAAAGTACAGACAAAGCATTTGTACTTACCAGACTTACTACGGCACAAATGCAAGCAATCTCTCCACTAAACGGTGCGGTGGTTTATAATACCGACACGCAATGTGTGCATTATTATAACGGATTGATATGGACAAACCTTTGCGATGGTAATTCTTCTTCATCATTTTCATTTAATGATAATGGAGATGGCACCATTACACTTTCTGACGGAAACGGAAATAACGTAACCTTTAATGGGGCGGCACAAACCATATCTACACTTGCAGACAATGGTGATGGCACATACACATATACCAATGAAAACGGAATAGATACAATTATTTCTATCGTTAGTACTGACAATCAAAATTTACAAACCGACAATACACCTGGGAATATTAGTATTGATAACGGTAACGCAATTGCCATCAATGTAGATGATGCAGATGCAGATGACCAAAATGAAATTCAGACATTAAATTATACTTCGGGAGTACTTACCTTATCTAATGACCCAAATGCAACAACTGTCGATTTATCAGGATTTGACCAAAATGCTGCTGATGATTTTTCAGGAAGCTTCAATGATTTAATTGACCTACCTGTAAATTTAGACACCGATGCTACTGATGATTTTAACACTGGAATCTCTTTTGATGGAACTAACTTAACCGTATCTGATGCCGGTGGCGATGTAAGCACTAATATAAGCGGACTTGCATATGACGATACTGCCATTCAGGCGGATGTTGATCAGAACTCTGCGGACATTGTTAATATGGAAGCTGAGCAAACAACTCAGAATACTGCAATAGCTACAAATGCTACAGACATCGCAACGAATGCGACAGATATTGACAACCTTGAAGCGGAGCAAACAACTCAAAATACTGCAATTGCTACAAATGCGACAGACATCGCAGCGCATAATGCTGCCGATGGAGATTTGAGCGCTACGAACGAATACAACACAGGCATCAGTTTTGACGGAACAGACCTTACGGTTACAGATCTTGGTGGTGATCAAACTATTGACATTAGTGGTTTGGCTTATGACGACACTGCTATCCAAGCGGATGTTGATCAGAATACTGCCGACATTGCTACCAATGTAACCGATATCGCTACTAACGTAACGAATATCGACAACCTTGAAGCAGAGCAAACAACTCAGAATACTGCAATAGCTACAAATACAACTGACATCGCAACGAATGCGACAGATATTGACAACCTTGAAGCAGAGCAAACAACACAGAATACTGCAATAGCTACTAACGCTACAGACATCGATGCGCATAACGCTGCCGATGGAGATTTGAGCGCTACGAATGAATACAACACAGGTATCAGTTTTGATGGAACGGACTTGACCGTTACTGACCTTGGTGGTGACCAAACAATAGACATTAGCGGTCTGTCTTATGACGATACTGCAATCCAAGCGGATGTTGATCAGAATACTGCCGACATTGCTACCAATGTAACCAATATCGCTACTAACGTAACAGATATCAACAACCTTGAAGCAGAGCAAACTACGCAGAATACCGCAATAGCTTCAAATGCTACAGATATTGATACTCTGGAAGCGGAGCAAACAACTCAGAATACCGCTATCGCTACAAATGCGACAGACATCGCAACGCATAATGCTTCCGATGGAGATTTAAGTGCTACAAACGAATACAACACAGGTATCAGTTTTGATGGAACAGACCTTACGGTTACAGATCTTGGTGGTGATCAAACAATAGACATTAGCAGTCTTGCTTATGACGACACTGCTATCCAAGCGGATGTTGATCAGAATACTGCCGACATTGCTACCAATGTAACCAATATCGCTACTAACGTAACGGATATCGACAACCTTGAAGCAGAGCAAACAACTCAGAATACTGCAATAGCTTCAAATGCGACAGACATCGATACTCTTGAAGCAGAGCAAACAACACAGAATACCGCTATCGCTACAAATGCTACAGACATCGCAGCTCATAATGCTGCCGATGGAGATTTGAGTGCTACGAACGAATACAATACCGGCATCAGTTTTGACGGAACGGACTTAACCGTTACAGACCTTGGTGGTGATCAAACAATAGACATTAGCGGTCTGACTTATGACGACACTGCAATTCAAGCGGATGTTGATCAGAATACTGCCGACATTGCTACCAATGTAACCGATATCGCTACTAACGTAACGAATATCGACAACCTTGAAGCGGAGCAAACTACTCAGAATACTGCAATAGCTACAAATACAACAGACATCGCAACGAATGCGACAGATATTGACAACCTTGAAGCGGAGCAAACAACTCAAAATACTGCAATAGCTACAAATACAACTGATATCGCAACAAATGCGACAGACATCGATACTCTTGAAGCAGAGCAAACAACACAGAATACCGCTATCGCTACAAATGCTACAGACATCGCCGCTCATAATGCTGCCGATGGAGATTTGAGTGCTACGAACGAATATAACACAGGCATCAGTTTTGATGGAACGGACTTAACCGTTACTGACCTTGGTGGTGACCAAACTATTGACATCAGCAGTTTGGCTTATGACGACACTGCAATCCAAGCGGATGTTGATCAGAATACTGCCGATATCGCTACTAACGTAACGGATATTGACAATCTTGAAGCGGAGCAAACAACCCAGAATACTGCAATTGCTACAAATGCAACAGACATCGCAACAAATGCGACAGACATCGCAGCTCATAATGCAGCCGATGGAGATTTGAGTGCTACGAACGAATACAATACCGGCATCAGTTTTGATGGAACGGACTTAACCGTTACTGACCTTGGTGGTGATCAAAAAATAGACATTAGCGGTCTGGCTTATGACGACACTGCAATTCAAGCGGATGTTGATCAGAATACCGCCGACATTGCTACCAATGTAACCAATATCGCTACTAACGTAACGGATATCGACAACCTTGAAGCAGAGCAAACAACACAGAATACTGCAATTGCTACAAATACAACTGACATCGCCGCGCATAATGCAGCCGATGGAGATTTAAGCGCTACGAACGAATACAACACAGGTATCAGTTTTGATGGAACGGACTTGACCGTTACAGACCTTGGCGGTGATCAAACTATTGACATTAGCGGTCTTGCTTATGACGATACTGCTATCCAAGCGGATGTTGATCAGAATACTGCCGACATTGCTACCAATGTAACCGATATCGCTACTAACGTAACGGACATCGACAACCTTGAAGCGGAACAAACAACTCAAAATACTTCAATAGCCACAAACGCTACTGACATCGCCGCTCATAATGCTGCCGATGGAGATTTAAGCGCTACGAACGAATACAACACAGGTATCAGTTTTGATGGAACGGACTTGACCGTTACAGACCTTGGCGGTGATCAAACTATTGACATTAGCGGTCTTGCTTATGACGATACTGCTATCCAAGCGGATGTTGATCAGAATACTGCCGACATTGCTACCAATGTAACCGATATCGCTACTAACGTAACGGACATCGACAACCTTGAAGCGGAACAAGCAACTCAAAATACTTCAATAGCCACAAACGCTACTGACATCGCCGCTCATAATGCTGCCGATGGAGATTTGAGTGCTACGAACGAATACAATACTGGCATCAGTTTTGATGGAACAGACTTAACCGTTACAGACCTTGGCGGTGATCAAACAATAGACATTAGCAGTCTTGCTTATGACGACACTGCTATCCAAGCGGATGTTGATCAGAATACTGCCGATATCGCTACTAACGTAACGGATATCGACAATCTTGAAGCAGAGCAAACTACTCAGAATACTGCAATAGCTACAAATACAACTGACATCGCAACGAATGCGACAGATATTGACAACCTTGAAGCGGAGCAAACAACTCAAAATACTGCAATAGCTACAAATGCTACTGATATCGCAACAAATGCGACAGACATCGCAGCTCATAATGCTGCCGATGGAGATTTGAGTGCTACGAACGAATACAACACAGGTATCAGTTTTGACGGAACGGACTTAACCGTTACTGACCTTGGTGGTGATCAAACAATAGACATTAGCGGTCTGGCTTATGACGACACTGCAATTCAAGCGGATGTTGATCAGAATACTGCCGACATTGCTACCAATGTAACCGATATCGCTACTAACGTAACGGACATCGACAACCTTGAAGCAGAACAAACAACTCAGAATACTGCTATTGCTACAAATACAACTGATATCGCAACAAATGCGACAGACATCGATACTCTTGAAGCAGAGCAAACAACACAGAATACCGCTATCGCTACAAATGCTACAGACATCGCAGCTCATAATGCTGCCGATGGTGATTTGAGTGCTACGAACGAATACAATACCGGCATCAGTTTTGATGGAACAGACTTGACCGTTACTGACCTTGGTGGTGATCAAACAATAGACATTAGCAGTCTGGCTTATGACGATACAGCAATCCAAGCGGATGTTGATCAGAATACTGCCGATATCGCTACTAACGTAACGGATATCGACAATCTTGAAGCAGAGCAAACTACTCAGAATACTGCAATAGCTACAAATACAACTGACATCGCAACGAATGCGACAGATATTGACAACCTTGAAGCGGAGCAAACAACTCAAAATACTGCAATAGCTACAAATGCTACTGATATCGCTACAAATGCTACAGACATCGCCGCGCATAATGCTGCCGATGGAGATTTGAGCGCTACGAACGAATACAACACAGGTATCAGTTTTGATGGAACAGACCTTACGGTTACAGATCTTGGTGGTGATCAAACTATTGACATTAGTGGTTTGGCTTATGACGACACTACCATCCAAGCGGATGTTGATCAGAATACTGCCGACATTGCTACCAATGTAACCGATATCGCTACTAACGTAACGGATATCGACAACCTTGAAGCAGAGCAAACAACTCAGAATACTGCAATTGCTACAAATACAACTGACATCGCAACGAATGCGACAGATATTGACAACCTTGAAGCGGAGCAAACAACTCAAAATACTGCAATAGCTACAAATGCTACTGATATCGCAACAAATGCGACAGACATCGCAGCTCATAATGCAGCCGATGGAGATTTGAGCGCTACGAACGAATACAACACAGGTATCAGTTTTGATGGAACGGACTTAACCGTTACAGATCTTGGTGGTGATCAAACTATTGACATTAGTGGTTTGGCTTATGACGACACTGCTATCCAAGCGGATGTTGATCAGAATACTGCCGACATTGCTACCAATGTAACCGATATCGCTACTATCGTAACGGATATCGATAATCTTGAAGCGGAGCAAACAACTCAGAATACTGCAATAGCTACAAACGCTACAGACATCGCTGCGCATAACGCTGCCGATGGAGATTTGAGCGCTACGAACGAATACAACACAGGTATCAGTTTTGACGGAACGGACTTAACCGTTACTGACCTTGGTGGTGACCAAGCAATAGACATTAGCAGTTTGGCTTATGACGACACTGCTATCCAAGCGGATGTTGATCAGAATACTGCCGATATCGCTACTAACGTAACGGATATCGACAATCTTGAAGCAGAGCAAACTACTCAGAATACTGCAATAGCTACAAATACAACTGACATCGCAACGAATGCGACAGATATTGACAACCTTGAAGCGGAGCAAACAACTCAAAATACTGCAATAGCTACAAATGCTACTGATATCGCAACAAATGCGACAGACATCGCAGCTCATAATGCTGCCGATGGAGATTTGAGTGCTACGAACGAATACAACACAGGTATCAGTTTTGACGGAACGGACTTAACCGTTACTGACCTTGGTGGTGATCAAACAATAGACATTAGCGGTCTGGCTTATGACGACACTGCAATTCAAGCGGATGTTGATCAGAATACTGCCGACATTGCTACTAACGTAACGGATATCGACAATCTTGAAGCAGAGCAAACTACTCAGAATACTGCAATAGCTACAAATACAACTGACATCGCAACGAATGCGACAGATATTGACAACCTTGAAGCGGAGCAAACAACTCAAAATACTGCAATAGCTACAAATGCTACTGATATCGCAACAAATGCGACAGACATCGCAGCTCATAATGCTGCCGATGGAGATTTGAGTGCTACGAACGAATACAACACAGGTATCAGTTTTGACGGAACGGACTTGACCGTTACAGACCTTGGCGGTGATCAAACAATAGACATTAGCGGTCTGGCTTATGACGACACTGCTATCCAAGCGGATGTTGATCAGAATACAGCCGATATTGCTACCAATGTAACCGATATCGCTACTAACGTAACGGACATCGACAATCTTGAAGCAGAGCAAACTACTCAAAATACTGCAATAACTACAAATACAACTGACATCGCTGCGCATAATGCAGCCGATGGAGATTTGAGCGCTACAAACGAATACAACACAGGTATCAGTTTTGATGGAACAGACTTGACCGTTACTGATCTTGGTGGTGACCAAACTATTGACATTAGTGGTTTGGCTTATGACGACACTGCTATCCAAGCGGATGTTGATCAGAATACTGCCGACATTGCTACTAACGTAACGGATATCGACAACCTTGAAGCGGAACAAACTACTCAAAATACTGCTATCGCAGCGAATACTACCAATATTACTGCCGTAGACAATAAAGTAGATGCACACATTCTTGCTGATGAAGATACTTCTGCTACCAACGAACTATCAGACCTAAGCTTAAGCGCTACCAACATTCTTACATTGACAAATCCATTAACTGGATCTAACCAAGTTGATTTGAGTACTGTTTCAACCGACAATCAAACAGTAGAAATGTTAGCTTTTAATGGTTCTACATTTGAACTATTATTAAAAATAGAAGATGACCCAACAACTCACGTGGCCAATTTATCTTCTTTATATGCAGATGGAACTGAGACTGAAATTACAGCAGGTGATGGCATTCAAATATTAGGTGATGGTTCTAGCTCTTTACCATATACTATTACTAATGATTTCACAGAGATAGATGGTAGTGTAACCAATGAAACCAACACTAGTTTTTCTACTGTTGATGTTGCCGGCACAGACTACTTAAGAATATCTGATTCTAACGGAGACTTAGATGTGCCTTTAACAGACTTATCACATACAGGTACTACAGGTTCTGTTTTCTTTGCTGGAGCAGATGGCACACCAACTGAAAATAATTCTGAATTATTTTGGAACAACGGGAGTAATAGCCTTGGTGTAGGAACGAATACACCTTCAAATAAATTAGAAGTTTCAGGTGCAATTCGTTCTCAAGGAATGCTTAATTCAAATGGAACTGCTAATGAACCTTCATATAGATTTTCTAATGACACCAATACAGGTATTTTTAGACCAGCAGCAGACGAAATAGCCTTTACAGTAGGAGCAATTGAAGCTTTAAAAGTGGAAGAAACTTCTGGAAACACATCTGTAATCGTAAACGAAACTTTAGAATTAGAAGGTGCGGTATTAGATGAGAATGATTCTGCAGGTACTGCCGGGCAAGTGCTTAGCGCAACAGCTACAGGCACAGAATGGGTAGATAATTACAACCCTGTAAAAGCAATAGGTAAAATCAGCTCAACCGGAACAATAACTAAAGCTACAACTGGAGTTACGGTTGCTAGAATTAGTGTTGGTTACTACCGCGTTACTTTACCTGCAGGTTCTGTATCTGATGCAGACTACATTATACAATTATCGCAACCAGGTAGAAACGGTGTTGGCAATGACGATCCGGGTATCTCCTACTCTAACCAAACTGCAACTAGCTTTGAGGTGATCATTGGTGATAATGATAATGGTGCTACAGATAGAAGTCGTTTTGATTCTGAATTTATGTTTACCATTTTAGATTTATAGTCGTATGAAAAAGATATTCACTTTATTTTTATTTATAGCTATTGTTCAAGGAACATATGCTCAAATAGATGGTTCTTTATTACTAGGATTGACCCAGGCTACAACGTCTGAAATTAGTTTAATCACAAATCCTACAGAAGGTTCGTTAGTTTACAATACTACTGAAAAAGCTGTTTATCAGTTTGATGGTAGTAATTGGATTTCTATTACAAAATTACCTCTTGATCTTGCAAATGGTGATGATGACACTACATATTCAGCAGGAAACGGAATTATATTACAAGAAACTACCATGTCTGTTGATCAAGATGCATTAACACCAGATTGGTCGAACATAAAAAATATACCGACTAATCTTGATACTGACAGTGGTAATGAAATACAAAATCTTTCTAAATCAAGCAATAAAATTACGCTAAGTAATGGAGGTGGTTCTATAGCCGAAACAGAAACTGGTATGAAACAAGATACCGATACCGGTAAAATCTACTTTATTAATGAAGCTTCTAACGAGTACACTGCAAACATTGTTTCTGCAGATGAAAATAATGAGCTTAAAGCTGGCTCAGATGGCGGTGTTTATTTAGAGGTTGCGAATAGCAGAAAAATCACTTATTCTCAAACCTTTGGAGGTAGAGCTTATTATTACAATAATAGGTGGTATTCTCTAAATGACGCATACGGAGTAGTTTATTTTCATTGGAATTCAAATAAAGGAGTTGCCAATACCCCTACATATAATATAGCAGGGCAAGCTGGCGTTCCTATTACTAGAGATGTTACCCTGATAAAATTTGTTATGAAAAACGATTTTACAGCAGCCCCAACGGGTACACAACAAATTAACTTAGCCGTATTAAGAAGCGGCTCTTATATTAATATTGGCACTTATGACATTAAAGGATCAAGTACCAACGTTACCATGTTCAATCAAGATATAAATTTTGAATTGAAAGAAGATGACCTTTTAGTTTGGTCGTGTAGAAATGTTAGCGGTGGAAATTTACTTTCATATGCCTCAATAACCTATGAGTTTGGATATTAAAAAAAACATATTAAGTCTATTCGTATTCCTTTGCATTAGTTTTTGCTATTCGCAAGCACCTACTGCAGGTGATCTTGTAGCAATTCATTCGGCTACTTTAGCTGAAATAAATGCAATTGTTAGTCCGCATGAAGGATCGTTAATCTACAATTCTGATGACAGTTTTCTGTATCAGTTTACAGGTAGTGTATGGCAAAAACTTACCCCAGAGGGTAATGAAACAAAAATTATATCTGACGGAAATGTCAATATAGTAGGTACAGGTACATCGGCAGATCCCTATATCGTTTCTTCAATCAAACCTACGTTCACAACAAACCCTGATGGGTCTTTTACATTTTCTAATGGTGTTGATCCAGATGTAAACTTTTTACCTACAGTGCCGGGCAACTCCCCTATCGTTTCAAATTCTGATGCGGGTACGGGTAATTGCTCTCAATTCGGATTAAATGAAACAAGAAATGTAATTATTCAAGGTGCCTACTTTGATGGTGCTTCTACAGTTGCTATTACAGGACAAACCGTAAATTCAGTAGTTATAAACAGTTCTTCTCAAATAACGGCTAATGTAACCTCTGGCTCTGCTTATGGTAATTTTGACATTTCGGTGACCAATAACGCTGGTGCAAGCACATTAATTGGTGGTTTTAATATACAGACCTCATCTACATTAACGACTAGTGGTATTGCTATTGCAGATATGATATTGACCGGCTCTATGACCTATAATGGTATGCAACTTAAAAAAACCGCCACCGCAGGTTGGAACGCCCAAGGGTATTCAACAGCTAATGGCATCAGTGCTACCAATGGCGGACATTTAGACTGGGTTGCCGATCAATCTAATAAGTATGTTATGATCGGTTTAAGCGCTTCGCCATCTAGTAGTGCATCGTATACCAATTTAGATTATGCCATGTATATGGTACCAAACAGTCAAATTCAGATTAGAGAAAACGGAGCAAGTTTAGGCTATGTAAGTAGTTATTCTGCTGGAGATAGGTTAACCATAAATATAGATTGTTTAGGTAATGTAACGTATTTGAAGAATGATATTTTAATATATTCTTCCTCTAAAAAAGCAACCAACCCATTGTATTTTGATTCTTCATATCATGGTGTAGATGCATCAATTTCTAATATATCAATGACCTATTAAATCATGAAAATATTCAAAATCATACTTGCCTTCTTACTACTACAAAATACCATTGTAGCACAAGATGCCGTGCATAATTATGGTAATATTCAAATTCACGATGATGGTTTGGTTGGTTTTCATATGGATGTAATAAATAACGGAGCTTTTAATCAGAATAAAGGTTTAGTAGGTTTTTATTCTTTCGACAAGGCTTTAACGATATCAGGTGGGTCAAATCCTATTTTTTATGATTTTGAGGTTGCAGTAGATAATGATCTTTATATAGATAATACAGTAGGTATTCAAAATAACGCAAACTTTATTGCGGGTGACATAGTTACATCAAGAGTAGCATCCGAAGTAAACATCAATTTTATAAATGATTCATTTTATACAGGGGAAGCAAATTTCACAAAGGTTGATGGTTACACTGCCATAAGCAAGAAGTCTGAATTTACGTTTCCTGTAGGGCAATTTGATAAAATACGTCCTTTAACCATTGAATCAATCGGTTCTAACGATTATGCAAAGTCTGCCTATTACTACGAAGACCCTAATACTACTAGTGTATTTAACACAAGCTTTAGCACATTCATTAAAGAGAATGAAGCCTTATCAATTAGCGAATATGAGTTTTGGCATTTAGAAAGTACCATACCGTCAAAAGTGATATTAACCTGGGACGAAGAGAGCAATGCTTACCTATTCGGAGAGACTATTGCGGAAATAAAAGTTGTAGGCTGGAGTGTAGATGATAAAATTTGGGTCGATTTAGGCAACACCAATGTTGAAGGCAACTTTGCTTATGGATCGGTTACTTCTAAAGAATTTACACCTAGTGATTATGAGATCATTACTATTGGCGGCAATTCTGATATTATAGAAACGCTTGATAATATAACTCTAGATAATTATTACATGACCCCTAACGGTGATGGCATCAACGACTTTTTAGAGATTGAAGGCATTGAAAATTCACCTAATAATACCTTACAAATCTATAATAGATATGGAAGACTGGTATTCTCTTTAGATAATTATAGTGAGGAGTTTACAGGTTTATCTAATGTAAATGGGGTAGTTTCTAGAAATACCGGTCTGCCTTCAGGCATCTATTTCTATATTGTAAACTTGAAAGATTTAAACTATAAACATCAAGGGTACTTATACCTTACGACCTACGAAGAAAATTGATCATTAATTCTATTAAGATTAAGATTCATTACTTTTACTTTAAGATTGCATGATTTACTACTTTCAAAAGTTTTTCTCTTTTGGTATAGTTTGGCAAATCTTTTGCATTACATAACACAACATACAATTATGCAGAGAAGAACATTTATTAACAGAAGTAGTTCGGCAGCTTTAGCTCTTGCCCTTGCACCTAATTTCTTTATACAAGAAGAAACTGAGTACGGTATTTTAGAACTCATGGGTAAAGAAGATATCAAGTTATACGGTAAAGACATCAACCTCCGAAAAGAAGCTCATGATGCCTTTGTTGAAATGAAAAAAGCTGCTTACAAAGACGGTATCGATTTAAAAATTGTTTCAAGCTTTAGAAGTTATGATAGGCAAGAGGCAATTTTTGAGCGTAAATATTTAAAATATACAGATGATGATGGTATGAACCCTACAGATGCTATCAATAAAATTATAGAATACTCTACCATACCTGGTACAAGTAGACATCATTGGGGTACAGATATTGATGTTGTCGACGGGTATAGAAAAGTAGATGGTGATATTTTGGTACCACACAAGTATGAAGGTGAAGGACCTTATGTTGACTTTAAAAAATGGATGGATGAAAATTCTGAGACCTACGGATTTTTCTTAGTGTATACTGACGAAGCAAAAAGAAGAGGTTTCAAATACGAGCCATGGCATTATAGTTATGCTCCATTATCGATACCGATGCTTGAACAATTTAGAAGTAAAAATGTCGCTTCAATTATAATTAGAGAAGATTATTATGGGGCAGAACATTTTACTATGAACTTTTTAAAATCATACATTCAAAATAATATATTAGATATTAATAGAAACCTACTGTAAGCATTTCGTACATTAGAGCCTGTACTATAACACATTACCATGAGAAGAGGAAGTTGGAAAATTAGAATATTTATCGGTTTGGCTATTGTTGCCTTTGCATTTATACAAAAATGTAGCAACACTGAAGAAAACCCTTATACCGGTCGATCCCAACATATTACTATGTCTTCTGAACAAGAAATCGCTATTGGTTTACAAAGTGCTCCAGAAATGGCACAACAACATGGCGGTCTTTACCCTGACCAAAGTTTACAGGCTTTTGTCGAATCTGTCGGTAATAAACTGGTTCAAAACAGTGTTGCCAAAGAGACTCCGTACCAATATGATTTTCATTTATTAGCCGATGATCAAACCATAAATGCCTTTGCATTACCTGGCGGACAATGTTTTATTACTTACGCCTTATTCTCACAACTTAACGAAGCACAATTAGCTGGTGTTTTAGGTCATGAAATTGGTCATGTAATCGGTAGACATTCTGCAGAAAGAATAGCCGATAGCCAAACATGGCAGACAGCAACTATGGGTGCTACTGTTGGTGCTGGTGATATGGGTAGTATTTTAGGAAGTATTGGTCAGAATACACTACTAAAAAATGGTCGTGGCGATGAGTTGGAAAGTGATGAACTAGGGGTTCTATTTATGATTCAATCTGGTTATGATCCATACGAGATGATTAAAGTGATGGAAATTTTAAAAGCTGCTGGTGGTCCAGACCGTACTCCTGAATTTCAGAATACCCACCCAGATCCTGAGAATAGAATAGAAAAAATCAGAGAAGCTATAGACAAATACAAAAACCAAGGTTAATCGGTTTTTTTGCACACTTCATCTAGAGGACAATACTCAGTGTTTTTATTTTTGTAGATTTGAGGAAGTCCCAAGCTTATTTTGCCATTTATGAATTGCCTTTATAGCTATGATTTAATCATAGAAGAACACTATAATGGGAACAATTACACATTTCAGAAACTTATACGTGCAGGCGTTTGAGAACTGTAAACCAGTAGTTTTGGTTACATTTTTAAAGGTCTACTCAGTATTTTGTGCCCTAATGATATTTTCGGCACTGTATGCTTTTGTTGTTAGAGCAGCAAATGGATTTGATTTTTAACGCGTTTTACTCTTTTACCTGAACACTATTTGAAGTAGAATTACGTAGTATTAAAAAGGGCTCATTGATATTTCAATGAGCCCTTTTTATTTTCACAAAGATAAAACTATGAATCTTGCTTAATTACATCTAATACATCTTTAGCATTCGACATTTTCGCATAGTCTTTTGCTGTATAACCTTGATCGCTTTTAATGTTAAGATTCGCGCCGTTCAATAATAAAACCTTAAGTACTTCTGCCTTATTATATCTAGCGGCATACATTGCCGGCGTTAGACCCATAGACTTCTCATTAGACTTTTCACCTAAAGCCAACAAACTTCTTACTTGATCTACATCACCCTTCATAACTGCTTTACATAACGAACTAATTTCGTCATTTACAGAAATAGATACTGCTTCATTTAAATTTATACCGTCATTATTATTTGCATAAACTCCTGTTAATGTAAATACACTAACGAACAACAAAATTGAGATTGATTTTTTCATAATATTTACGTGGTTTTGATTAATATTATTATTAATAACTTAAAATTAAGTATATAATTATATTAATAACGTAACTTTAAGAAAGATATAGTAAATATTTAACAATTGACAGATACTAAGAAAACCCTATGATCCAATTTATTTCAAAATTGGATCATAGGGTTTTAGATTTACAAGTAGAAATCGTTTAAAATAGACTTAACTTCCTACTGCAGTTTCAATTAATTCGAGAGCCTCTGTTGCATTAGATAATTCGGCATAACGTTTTGCTGTATGCCCTTGACTACTCTGCATCTTAAGATCGGCTCCGTTATTAATAAGTATTTCCAAAACGGCTACCTTATTATAACGAGCGGCAAACATGGCAGGCGTCATACCTAAAGATTTCTGATTTACATCTTCGCCTAAATCGATCAACCGTTTTACGGTCTCTAAATCGCCCTGTATAACAGCTTTACAGAAAGAGCTAATATCTACTCTTGACACAAGGTCAATGTTATTCGTTGGTGCTAAAGTTTCATTTTCAGCAGCTAAAACAGTTGTTCCTATGGTAAGAATTACCATAGATAATGTAAGGATTACTTTTTTCATGATGATTGATTTTTAATTGATGAGTACAATAGTGTACATTTAAAAGACGCCAGTTATCATTAATTGTTTCATCCTTTAACATTGTTATAACTAAACTTTAACAAACAAATCTTCACCCAAACTTAAAATATGTTGCGATACACCTCCAAAATGAAAAAGGTCGGTAATCTAGTAGCTTAACTTGGCAGAACATAGTATTTTTGTACTCCTAAAACCTTATGAAGATGAACAAAAAAGTAATCTTAATGATATTAGATGGATGGGGTAAATCTCCTGACCCATCGATATCTGCAGTTGATAAAGCCAATACTCCTTTTATAGATAGTTTATATACCAAATATGCTAATTCTAACCTTCTTACAGATGGTATGAACGTTGGCTTACCTGAAGGTCAAATGGGTAATAGCGAAGTGGGTCATATGAATTTAGGGGCTGGTCGTATTGTATATCAAGATTTAGCTAAAATCAATAAGGCAGTTAAAGAGAATACTTTAAGTTCTGAACCGGTTTTAAAAAGTGCTTTCGAATACGCAAAAAAGAATAATAAAGATGTTCATTTTTTAGGACTTTTAAGTGATGGTGGCGTACATAGCCATACTAATCATATTAAAGGACTTATTGCCGCTGGTAAAGAATCTGGAGTTGAAAATATGTATTTACATGCTTTTACCGATGGTAGAGATGTAGATCCAAAAAGTGGAAAAGGTTTTTTAGAAGATATCGTTCATTTTGGTGCTGACAAAAACACGAAACTAGCTACTGTTATCGGTAGATATTACGCTATGGATCGTGACAAACGATGGGAGCGAGTTAAAGAAGCTTATGATGTTATCGTAAATGCAGAAGGTGAAAAATCGACTGATATTGGCAAAACCATTCAAAAAAGCTATGACAATGACATTACCGATGAGTTTATAAAACCTATCGTAATGACCAGTACAGACGGCACTCCTGTTGCTTCTGTAAAAGAAGATGATGTCGTTATATTCTTCAACTTTAGAACTGACCGTGGTCGAGAATTAACGCAGGTTTTAAGTCAGATAGATATGCATGAGCAAAACATGCATAAACTTAACTTATACTACGTTACACTTACTAATTATGATGAATCATATGAAAAGGTTCATGTGGTCTATAATAAAGATAATATCGTTGAAACTTTAGGCGAGGTATTAGCTAACGCAGGTAAAAAGCAAATACGTATTGCCGAAACCGAAAAATACCCACACGTTACTTTCTTTTTCAATGGTGGTAGAGAAGTTCCTTTTGATGGCGAATCACGTATTTTATGTCCGTCGCCAAAAGTGGCTACATATGACCTTCAACCAGAAATGAGTGCTTATGAGATTAGAGATAAAATCATTCCTGAAATTAAAAAAGGAGATGTTGACTTTATCTGCTTAAACTTTGCTAATCCTGACATGGTAGGTCATACCGGTGTTATGGAAGCTGCAATTAAAGCTTGTGAAACTGTAGATGAATGTGCAAAAGATGTTATTACAGCAGCTATCGAAAAAGATTACTCTGTAATTGTTATTGCCGATCACGGTAATTGTGAAACTATGGTAAATGAAGATGGTAGCCCTAACACGGCACATACTACTAACCCTGTTCCACTAATTTTAGTAGACAAAGATATTCACCATATCAAAGATGGTGTATTAGGAGATATTGCACCTACCATCTTAAAAATGATGGGTGTAGAAAAATCAAAATTTATGACCCAAAATTCATTGGTATAAATTTAGGTACAACCGAAAGTATTTTATTTTATGATTAAATTAAAAACAGCAGAAGAGATTGAGTTAATGCGCGAAAGTGCGCTTATTGTTTCTAAAACTTTAGGAATGATAGCCTCTGAAGTTAAACCCGGAGTTACTACACTACATTTAGATGCTTTGGCCGAAACTTTTATTCGTGACCATGGTGCAATACCTGGTTTCTTAGGTCTTTACGATTTTCCGAATTCATTATGCATGAGCCCAAATGCTCAAGTAGTACATGGTATTCCAAATAATACCCCTTTAGTTGAAGGGGATATTATTTCAATTGACTGCGGTGCTTTGAAAAATGAATTTTACGGTGACCATGCTTACACTTTTGAAGTGGGAGAAGTTAGCCCAGAAATCAAGAAATTATTAGAGGTTACCAAAAAATCGTTATACGTTGGTATTCGAGAATTTAAAGTTGGTAATCGTGTTGGTGATGTTGGGTATGCCATTCAAAAATTCACTGAAGACCATGGTTATGGTGTAGTTCGTGAATTGGTTGGTCACGGTCTTGGTAAAAAGATGCACGAAGGTCCTGAAATGCCTAATTACGGCAGACGTGGTAGAGGCAAGAAATTTGTTGAAGGTATGACGGTTGCTATCGAACCTATGACCAATATGGGTACAAAGAATATCAAACAACTTAAAGACGGCTGGACAATTCTTACTGCAGATGGTAAACCGAGCGCTCATTTTGAACATGATGTTGCCATAGTTAATGGAAAACCAGAGCTACTATCTACCTTCAAATATATTTATGAAGCTTTAGGTATTGTAAGTGATGAAGAAGATGAGTTTACAAAATCTACCGTAAAAAGTTAGAAAATACAGATGAAGAAAATTTTTAAATTTTTTCTTAACCTTGTTCCAAGACCTGTATTAATTTCTTTAAGCTATATAGTAAAGCCTTTTTTTAAGGCTTACTATCGTGGCAATACCTATGAAGACCCTATTGACGGCAATACTTTTCGTAGCTTTTTACCATACGGATATGAAAAACCACGTGAGAACGTGCTTTCACCTTCTACCCTTTCATTAGAACGTCATCGTTTACTATGGTTGTTTTTAAAAGAGGAGACCGACTTTTTCACTGCTCCGTTACATGTTTTGCATTTTGCCCCTGAACAAGCTTTCTATAAAAGATTCAGAAAACTAAAGAATCTAAATTATGTTACTACAGATTTAAATTCTCCTTTGGCAGATGTTAAGGCAGATATCTGCAACCTTCCGTTTGAAGATAATATGTTCGATGTAATTCTATGCAATCATGTACTAGAACACATACCAGATGACACGAAAGCTATGTCTGAGTTATATAGAATTCTAAAACCTGGCGGTTGGGGCATTTTTCAAATTCCTCAAGATTTAAGCAGAGAAGGAACTTTCGAAGACGACACCATAACCGACAAAGTTGAACGTGCTAAAATATTTGGTCAATATGACCATGTTCGTATTTACGGAAGAGATTACTTTGATAAATTAAGAAGCATAGGTTTTACCGTCGAAGAAATAGATTTCACCAAGCTCATGAGCCAAGAAAACATCAATAGATATCGCTTAGCACCCGGAGAGATAATTCCGTTCGTAAAAAAATAGTTATTTCACTACAAGCGCTTTAAATCCTTTTGTCGAAAACTCTTTTGTCTCACCATTCTCATCTAAATAAATAATATAAGCTTCTAGCTTATTATTTTCTTCAACAAGTTCAAAAGCATCCTCTAAATTCATCGCCATTAATGCTGTTGCATAAGCATCTGCTGTAGCACAGTTATCAGCTAATATAGTTACGGCAAGTGTATTAGACAATTGTGTATAGCCGGTTTTAGGATTTACGGTATGCACAAACTTTTTACCAGTTTCTTCATCTATTCTAAACTTTCGATAGTTACCCGAAGAAGCTAATGCCCTATCATTTAAATGAATTAATATTTTGGTAGCTCTATTTACCTCCATTTCAGGATCATCGATACCTACCACCCAAAACTTATTTTTTATGATATTCTTTCCTTTGGCTACCAATTCTCCGCCTACTTCAATTAAATAGTTATCAATACGCTTAGCATCTAACATAGCAGCAAGTCTATCAATGGCATATCCCTTAGCAATAGCGTTAAAATCCAAGTAGATATTAGGATTATCTTTTACGATATGGTTACTATCTTCTAAAGTAATCTTATCCAATCCAACAAAATTCAACAAACTATCAATTTTTAGACTGTCCATCGAAATTTGACGTTCAGGTCCGAAACCCCATGCATTTACAAGCGTACCTACCGTTGGATCAAAAAAGCCATTAGTTTCTTCGTGTATTGATTTAGATAACTCAAATACTTCTTGAAACATCTTATCAACAACAACAGTACTATCTCCTTTATTAATTCTAGAAATATCAGACTCCGGAATATAAGTAGATAAAGAATGATTGATAACAGCGAATACTGAATCAATATCTTTTTGTAAATCTAATTTCTCGTTAGAGATTGAAATTATACTATAAGATGTCCCTAAAGCGCCACCTACATTTTCATTTCGAAATTCGGCATCTCCTTTCTCCTTACAGGATGAAAACAAGGTTAATATCGTGGCGATTACTAAAATATAATTCTTCATAATTCTACTAAACCATCAAAGTCAACTATATACTCTTCATCTAAATATACAGGCAAATTTTTATCTACAGCATTTACCAGCCCCACACCTGCATAAAAGGTAGTCGCTTCAAATTTAACAGCATGTTCTTTCATTTTAGTAAGGTCAGACATAAAGAAATCCATATCCTTTGGGTCACCAGGGTATTCAATTGCCTTTACCACAACAAAGCGCATCTTCTTATCTTTTGTACATACAAACTGCGGATTCTTGCGCAATTCACTGTTTACAGCTAAAAACTCAAACCCTTCATCTTCTAATTGCTTGCCTACAATATTCATTGCCAAATTATGAAGTTCTTGTTCTGTTAATACATGCATACTTAACTATGTTTTATAAAAAAACCGATACATTACATATCGGTTAGTTTTAATTATTTAAAAGACTTAAGGTTTAACCACCGAAGTCATCAAAACGTATATGCTCATCTGGGATACCGAAATCTTCACCCATTTTCTGAACAGCTTTGTTCATCAACGGAGGTCCACAGAAATAAAGTTCGATATCTTCAGGAGACTCATGCAGGCTTAAGTAGTTATCAATTACACAATTGTGAATGAAACCTACGAAACCATCACCAGGAGCATCAATATTCTCTTTTACCTTCCAATTATCTTCTTCTTGTGGTTCAGATAATGCTAAGTAAAATTTGAAATTTGGAAACTCTTCCTCCAATTTATAAAAGTGATCTAAATAGAATAATTCTCTTTTAGAACGACCACCATACCAGTACGATACTTTTCTCTTAGTTCTTAATGTTTTGAATAGGTGATATAAATGAGAACGCATTGGTGCCATACCTGCACCACCACCTACGTATAACATTTCTGAATCTGATTCATTGATAAAGAATTCACCGTAAGGTCCAGAGATAGTACAATCATCACCTGGCTTCAAATTAAAAATGTAAGAAGAAGCAACACCAGGGTTCACATCCATCCATCCATTTTTAGCACGATCCCATGGCGGAGTAGCGATACGTACATTCAACATAATCTCTCTTCCTTCAGCAGGGAAAGAAGCCATTGAATACGCTCTTTCAACCGTTTCTGGATTCTTCATTGTTAAAGGCCAAAGGTTGAATTTATCCCATTCTGCTTGGAATTTATCTGGAGTTTCATGTTCCTCAGGGTGTGCTGTAATATCAATATCAGCATACTTAACCTCACACTCAGGAATTTCAATTTGAATATAACCACCAGCTTTGTAACCCATATCTTCAGGGATTTCAACTACAAATTCTTTGATAAAAGATGCTACGTTATAGTTACGTACCACTTTTGCCGGCCATTTCTTAATACCGAATACCTCTTCAGGAATGGTAATATCCATGTTTTGCTTCACTTTAACTTGACAAGCTAAACGTATACCATGGTTTAATTCTTTTTTAGAGAAATGCGGAGTTTCTGTAGGTAATGCTTCACCACCACCAGAAAGTACATGACATTCACACTGAATACATGTTCCACCACCACCACAGGCAGATGGTAAAAATATTTTTTGGTTACCTAAGGTTGATAATAAAGATCCACCTGAAGAAACTTCAATTTTCTTCTCTCCGTTAATTGTAATGGTTACAGGACCAGATGGAGAAAGTTTTTGTTTAGTAAACAGAAGCAATGCTACTAATGCCATCAACAGTATTAGAAATGCGACAACAGTTATTAAAATAGTTCCGCCTGTACTTGCAGCTAAAATCATGTTTATTTATTTACGTCGTTATAAGAAATTACCTTTTCGTCAATTTCTTCGTTCTTTTCTACTACTACTTCTTCGACAGGTGTTACAACCTCTGGCTGAATTACCTGATTAACTTGCTCTGCAGCTTCTTCAGCATCATCACCACCACCAGTTAACATACCTCCAAAACTTTGAAAGCCAATACCCATAAGACCTGTGATAATAAACGTAATACCTAGACCTCTTAAAGGAGCAGGAACATTACTATATCTAATTTTCTCACGAATAGCTGCAATCGCTAAAATTGCCAAGAACCATCCAATACCAGAACTAACACCATAATTGAATGCTAAACCTAAGGTTTCAATTTCTCTTGCCTGCATGAATAAAGATCCACCAAGAATTGCACAGTTTACTGCAATCAACGGTAAAAATATACCCAGTGAGTTATATAAAGAAGGTGAAAATTTCTCAACCACAATCTCTACTAATTGTACCATTGTAGCAATGGTAGCAATGAATAAAATAAATGATAAAAAGCTAAGGTTGTAATCTGCATATTCAGGACCTAACCAAACTAAGGCTCCGTCTTGTAATAAATACTTATCTAACAACCAGTTCATTGGTACAGTAACCGCCAATACGAATATAACAGCAGCACCTAAACCAACCGCAGTAGCCACTTTTTTGGATACCGCTAAATAAGAACACATCCCCAAGAACACGGCAAATACCATGTTATCGATAAAGATGGACTTAAAAAATAATTCTACATGTTCTAACATAATTTCTACTTAAATGTCTGTTTAACTCTCTTCTACTAACGCAGGATTTCTTGAACGTTGTACCCAAATAATGATACCAACCACAATTAATGCCGCTGGAGGAATAATCATAAATCCGTTATTCTCATACCCTGTTGCATACAAACCTGTTTTTGTTATTGGATCACCTAAAACCGGATAACCAAAAAGTGTTCCTGAACCCAAAAGTTCTCTAAAGAACCCTACGATAACCAAAATAACACCGTAACCTAAAGAGTTACCTATACCGTCCAAAAATGAACGCCATGGTCCGTTCGCCAAAGCAAAAGCTTCAAAACGTCCCATAATTATACAGTTTGTAATAATTAGACCTACGAATACAGCCAAGGTTTTACTTAACTCGTAAGCATATGCCTTAAGTACCTGATCCACTATAATTACCAATGTAGCAACTACAATTAACTGAACAATAATTCTAATTTTCGATGGAATGATATTTCTCATCAATGAGATAACTACGTTACCTGCACCTAATACGAACATTACAGAAATAGCCATTACCAAAGACGCCTTTAGCTCTGCTGTAATTGCCAATGCCGAACAAATACCCAATACCTGAATGGTAATAGGGTTATTGTCTGCAAGTGGATCCGTAATAAGATTTGCATCTTTTTTTGATAGTAGTGCCATATTACTTTGCTCTAATTGTTTCTAAATAAGGTTTATATAATTTAACGGTTTCCTTAATCATAGCAGAAACACCGTTACCTGTTATAGTAGCACCCGCTAAGGCATCTACTTCATTATCATCTTTTGTCTTGTTCAAAGGATCGTTATTACCTTTAGCTACAGCGATACCTGCGTATTGCGTACCATTTAAAATAGTCTCTCCGGTAAAATCGTCCATGAAATAACGCATTTTAATGTTTGCACCTAAACCAGGTGTTTCTCCTTTATGATCAAAATATACACCTTGAACAGTCATTGTGTCATCTAAAGCGATAAAACCCCAAATAGCATCCCAAAGACCTTTACCGTACATAGGGATGATATAAAATTTCTTACCATCTTTCTCCCCAATAAAAACTGGCAATTTATAAGGTTCTCCCTTTTTAATATTAGCCAATTGCTTTTTTAAATCGATTAAATATGCTTCGTTATCTTCAGTGATTTTATCACCTTGAATAACCAATTGCTCTTTGATATAACTTGCAAACTCATCTTCTACTACATCTGTAGGTATAAAGTTTACACTACCAGCATCATCTCCATTTTCATTTACACCCATGGCATAAAGAATGTTCTGCTGTTTTTCAAAACGCTCATTTTCTTGAATGTTAGGACGTAATGCTGAAGCCAAAAACGCAAGTATTGACCCAACTACCACAACCATAACAGCCGCAAAAACTACTGTATAAACGTTACTATCTGTTTTTTGTGCCATAATTAAACTGTTTCAGCTTTAAGTTCTTCTGCCTTACCATCTGAATCTTTTGGATAGATAGTAGCGTTTTTCAATCTGTTCATTCTTCTCTTAATATTACCTCTAACCACATAATGATCAATTGTTGGTGCAAATACGTTCATTAAAAGAATCGCTAAGAAAACACCTTCTGGGTAAGCTGGGTTGAATACACGAATCATTACAGAAATAAATCCTATAAAGAAACCATAATACCACTTCCCTTTATTTGTTTGTGAACCAGTAACAGGATCCGTTGCCATATAGACAATACCGAATGCCAAACCACCTACGATTAAATGTTTCCAGAAATCGAAACTCATCAATCCGTAAAATTTACTTGATTCGCCTACCCAACCAAAATCTACTACCTGATTGAATATTAAACCCATTACCAATGAACCAATAACAGCACTTACCATTATTCTCCAACTAGCAATCTTTGTAAATATCAAAAACAAACCGCCTAATAAGATTAGAAATGCAGATGTTTCACCTACAGAACCAGGTATAAAACCGAAGAACATATCTGAAACAGAATAGGTCATTTCAGCCCCTTTATTCTGAGCTAAATACCCTAATATAGTTTCACCTGATATTGCATCAACATTTGCGCCAGCTAAAATTTCTTCTGAACGCTCACGAGCTCCATAAACCCAAACTTTATCACCACTCATCCAAGTTGGATAAGCGAAGAACAAAAATGCTCTAATAGTCAATGCCGGGTTAAGAATATTCATTCCTGTTCCTCCAAAAACTTCTTTACCAATAACAACACCAAAAACAACAGCTACAGACAACATCCAAAGCGGCGTATCGATAGGCACTATTAAGGGCACTAACATACCGGTAACTAAATACCCTTCTTCTACTTCGTGACCTTTTATAACCGCAAAAATAAATTCTACTAAAAGTCCGACACCATAAGAGACAACTACTAATGGCAATACCTTAATGATACCGATCCAAAAGTTATCCCAAGTAAGGAAATCGTTCATCAAAGAAAAATCTGCCGGAAAACCGTTTATTGCAGAAAAATGCTGATAACCTGCGTTGAACATTGAGAATATTAACACTGGTACCAGTGCCATTATTACCGTGTTCATTGTACGCTTTAAATCATCTGCTGATTTTACGTGTGTACCACCTGCATGAGTAGTCTCATCTGGCGAAAACAAAAAAGTATGAAAGGCATTAAAGGCAGGAGCCATTTTCTTACCCTGATACTTCAGTTTAAGTTCGTGTAATTTGCTTTTTAAACTCATTTCTTATCCTATTTCTTTTTGCAATAAATCTAACCCCTCACGAATAATCTTCTGGTGCGGTTGCTTAGAAATACATATAAACTCAGTTAACGAAAAATCTTCTGGAGCCACTTCGTACAAACCTAACTGCTCCATTTCATCCAAGTCTTTTATCATGCAAGCTTTTAATAGTTGCATTGGAAAAATATCCATTGGAAAAACTTTCTCATATTGTCCCGTTACTACGAAAGCTCTGTGCTCTCCGTTAGTATTGGTATCTAAATCATACTTTTTGTTTGGCTGCATCCAAGAGAACGTCAATGCTCTGGTAGCCGAAATTTTATTGAAAACTGGCTTATTCCATCCGAACAATTCATAATCGTCTCCTTCTGGAATAACCGTTACTGTATTGTTATAATACCCTAAGTAACCGTCTGGTCTACTTTTAGAACCTGTAAGCACATCACCATTGATGACTCTAAAGTTTTCTTCGTTTACACCACTAGCGTATAAGAAGGTAGAAATCTCTGCTCCTATTTTAGTTGTATAATATTTAGGCGCCTTAACTGAAGAACCTGCAAGCGCTATAACACGCTCTGCATTGAACTTACCTGTCAATAAATACTCACCTATAATAATTAAATCTTGCGGAGTAACCGTCCAAACCAATTCACCTTTATTAATAGGATCTAACTTATTAATATGCGTACCTACCAAACCTGAAGGATGCGGACCAGAAACATTATGCAACTCTACCCCTGTCATTGAAGACAATGGCGATTTACTAGAACCTACAGATACATGAACTTTACCTGGCGTTAATTTACCTAATGCAGTAATTGCAGATTGTAGTTCTTTTTCTTTACCCTGTAATACATAATCCAAATCTGCCTGTAAGGGTCCACTTGAATACCCAGAAATAAAAATAGATTTCGGTGTAGTATCAGGATTAGCGACTACGTCATAAGGTCTCTGTTTAATAAATGGCCAACAGCCACTTTTTAACAGAACTGCCTTCAACTCTTCTTTCGATGTATTCTCTACATCAACAGCAGCAGCAGAAAACGACTCTTGTGTCTTGTCTGCTAATATCTTTAAGGTCAAAATACGTCTTCTATCCCCTCTTTCAATCTCAATAAGCTCACCGCTTACTGGTGAAACAAAAAGCATGCTCTCCATGTTTTTGTTATAAAACAAAGGTTCTCCCGCTTTTACTTCGGCGCCTTGCTTTACCAACATTTTAGGGGTAATTCCGTGAAAATCACTTAACTGTATAGCGTAAACATTACTTAAAACAGCTTTTGAAGTAGTCTGTTCTGCGGTTCCCACCAGATTAATGTTGAGCCCTTTTTTAATTCGAATGTCTTTTGACATGTGCGTATAGACCTTTAGGTTATCAAAATTTGAGCAAATTTAAGTACAAAAACTTCGTTTTCATAATTATTGTCCCATAAATTAGACAATAGAACGAGGTATATTTTTTAGGCACCCTTTTTGTTTACCTTTACTTAAAAAAAACAGGGTATAATGCGCATTTTCTTCAAACATTTTATTTGTCTATTATTTTTACAAAATATAGCTGCTCAAGTTCAAGAAGAGGTGAACCCACCAGAAAATATTAAATCGATTGTTTTCAAAGGACCTACCGAAGATCAATTCCCTGTTATTAAAATAGGTGAACCTTTATATTTAGAATTCGATGATATTTTAGCCAACGAACAAGATTACTATTATAAGGTAATTCATTGCGATTACGACTGGACCCCTTCATCCTTATTAAAATCTCAATATTTAGACGGTGTCGACAACCAACGAATTACTGATTACGAGAACAGCTACAGCACTTTACAATCATACTCAAACTACCAACTGACCATACCAAATGATAATGTTCGACTAAAAGTTAGCGGCAATTATCTTATAGAAATTTACAATAGCAACAACGACTTACAATTCTCTAGAAGATTTGTAGTATACAAAGACATTGTTACCGTATCAACTACTATTAAGCGTTCTAGAGATTTTAATTACATCAACGAAAAGCAAGTCGTTCAATTTAGTATCACCTCTGGATCATTACGCCTTATAAACCCAAAGAAAGAAGTTAAAGTTGCCATTCTTCAAAATCATTATTGGCCAACCGCTATTACCAACATTGCCCCGCAATACACAATGGGAAGCGAATTAGTTTATAAATATGATCAAGAAACTGCCTTTTACGGTGGTAACGAATTTCTATTGTTCGATACTAGTGACCTAAGAGCACCAAGCTCTCAAATTTCGAGTATTGATCTAACAGATTTATACAATCATTATTTATTCTCTGACGATTTTAGAAATGACAAACCATACACCTATTTTCCAGATATTAATGGAGATTTCGTGGTCAGAACTTTACAAGGTGATAATGCTTCTAGAGAAGCTGAGTACACCAATGTTTATTTCAGTTTACCTTACACTGAATACATTGCCCTAGACGATGTTTATATTTTCGGAAAGTTCAATAATTATGCCCTCACGGACCAAAACAAACTGGTTTATAATGAGAAGAATGGCATGTTAGAAGCAACCCTAAAAATGAAACAGGGATTTTACAATTATAAGTATGCAATTAAGAGTGGCGAAAAAATTAAATTAAATGAGGTTGGGGGCAACTTTCATTTTACCGAAAACAATTATCTAGTACTTGTATATTACCGCAACTTTGGCGACATGTACGATAGTATTATAGGTATTGGTTCTGCCAACTCTAGAAATATCACCAACTAACTGTATATTTACGTTTTTCATTGATTTATGGAGAACAAACCAGCAGTTCAACCAGCAGGCAGATTTAAACTAAAATACAGAGGCGCAGATTGCCTAAATTGCGGGCACCCTCTAGATTTGAGTGATAAATATTGCCCTAATTGCTCTCAAGCCAACAGCACCAAAAAACTCACCCTATTTGATTTTTTTGAAGAGTTTCTTGCGAATTATTTCTCATACGATTCTAAGCTATGGAAAACCTTAACCGCCTTACTTTTAAGACCTGGTAAAATTACACGAGAATACATTCGTGGCAAACGCCTTTCTTATACCAACCCTTTTCGCTTTCTACTAAGTTTATCTATTATTTATTTTCTAATTATCAGCTTTAGTAGTGAATTTGAGTCTTTCAATAAATTTGGCCACGAAACCAGAAAACCAATTATTGACCTTCAAACAGAATTTGACAAAATTGAATTTGAAAACGAGGAAGAACGACAGCTTGCCCTAACTCAAATGGACTCGCTTAAAATAAATAGCTTTTTCAAAAATCAAGTGAGCGATAAAGACTCTACAATTTTAAAAGATCCTAAGTCTTACTTTAAAGAAATAAATACAGATGGCCTAACACGCCGGTTTCTTGGCAAAATTGACTTCTTCAACACCATTATTAAGCACGATACCATTTATTATTTTGAACAAGGGTTAACTAAATTTGAAATACCCGAAAACAAAGAAAATGAAATGGCATTTAACTTAGCCAGTAGCCTGGTTGACATTGAAAAACGACCAGGAACGTTCGTAAATTCTTTAATTTCAAAACTGCCATTCACCACATTTTTCTTTCTTCCATTCTTTTCTATTTTCATTTGGATGGTCTATGTCAGAAAAAAATACACTTATACCGATCATTTAATCTTTAGCTTTCACAATCAGTCATTATTATTTATCTTGCTCATTGTTAGCAATTTGATCAACGCAGTGTTCAATATTAGTAGCGAAGGATTGTTTATTTTAATATTCGCTATTTACCTTTACAAAGCAATGCGAAATTTCTATCAGCAAGGAAGAGTTAAAACGGTTATAAAATATTTTTTCCTAAATACATTATTTTTTATCTTAGGAAGTATAGCGATAACCATATTAATCGCAGCAAGCGTATTTACATATTAAATATGATGATAACACAGGTAACTAAAGGCATTAAGATTTCGGTTCAAACAACTTTTGAAGGCACGTTCTTTAAAAACTACAAAATGCATTATGCATTTGGGTATACTATTACCATTGAAAACCAAAGTAAAGATGTTGTTCAGTTAACTTCTCGTCATTGGAAAATATATGACTCTTTAAATGAAATGGAAACCTTAGATGGTGAAGGTGTTATTGGAAAAAAACCAGTAATACAACCAGGGGAATCTCACACCTATAATTCAGGTTGTCTACTAACATCGCCAATAGGCGCAATGAAAGGTCATTACAATATGGTGACTATGAGTAATGCCGAAAAGTTTAGAGTTTACATACCTACTTTTAAATTTAGCGCACCTTTCGCTCTTAACTAAAGTCTTTTTATAGTTTTTAGTCCACCACCCTTTTAGTACCTTTGTTCAACTTTTTAATTTAAAAATATTGACAATGGGTAAAGGATTTTTTCAAGTTCCTACAGCATTTAATGAACCAATTAAAAGCTATGCTCCTGGATCTCCAGAAAGAGAAGCAGTTTTGGAACAATACAAAGCATATTTCAACAACACGGTTGATGTACCAATGTATATTGGTTCTGAAGAGGTACGCACAGGCAACACTAAGCCAATGTCGCCACCACACGATCACAAACACATTGTAGGTACTTATCATACTGCCAGTAAAGAAAATGTACAATCTGCAATTGATAACTGTTTATCATCTAGAGATGCATGGGCTAACTTAACTTGGGAGCAACGTGCTGCTATTTTCTTAAAAGCCGCAGAGTTAATTGCCGGTCCTTATCGTGCTAAGATCAATGCGTCAACCATGATCGCACAATCTAAAAATATTCACCAAGCAGAAATAGATGCTGCCTGCGAGTTAATTGACTTTTTACGTTTTAACGTAGAGTACATGTCTCAAATTTATGCAGAGCAACCAGATTCTGCCGAAGGTATTTGGAACAGAGTAGAATATCGTCCTTTAGAAGGATTCATTTACGCTATCACCCCTTTCAACTTTACTGCAATTGCCGGTAATTTACCTGCAAGTGCAGCTATGATGGGTAACGTTGTAGTTTGGAAACCGAGTGACTCTCAGGTTTTCTCTGCTAAAGTTATTGTAGATATTTTCAAAGAAGCTGGTTTGCCTGACGGAGTTATCAATGTTGTTTATGGTGACCCAGTAATGATTACCGAAACAGTATTGGCTAGTCCTGATTTTGCAGGTATTCACTTTACAGGTTCTACGCACGTATTTAAAGAACTTTGGAAGCAAATAGGAAATAACATTCACACCTATAAAACATACCCGAAAATAGTTGGCGAAACTGGCGGTAAAGATTTTATTCTAGCACACCCAACAGCTAACCCTAAACAAGTAGCTACGGCTATTTCAAGAGGTGCATTCGAATTTCAAGGTCAAAAATGTAGCGCAGCTTCAAGAGTATATTTACCAAAATCTACTTCTAAAGAGATTTTAGAATATGTTAAAGCTGATATCGCTTCTTTTAACAAACCTGGATCTCCTGAAGATATGAGCAATTTTATTACTGCTGTAATTCACGAAGGTTCTTTTGATAAATTGGCAAAATATATTACCCAAGCAAAAGAAGATAAAAATGCTGAAGTATATGCTGGTGGATCTTTTGATAAATCTAAAGGTTACTTTATTGAGCCAACGGTTATCTTAACAACAGACCCTAAGTACACTACTATGGAAACTGAATTATTCGGACCAGTAGTTACTATTTACGTTTACGACGATAAAGATTGGAGCGAAACATTACAATTAATCGATGGTACTTCTGAGTACGCACTTACTGGCGCTGTACTTTCACAAGATAGATATGCTATTGACGAAGCTACCAAAGCACTACAAAACTGTGCAGGTAACTTCTATATCAATGACAAACCTACAGGTGCGGTAGTTGGTCAACAACCTTTCGGTGGAGCAAGAGCTTCTGGAACAAACGATAAGGCTGGATCAGCTCAAAACCTTTTACGTTGGGTTTCTCCTAGATTAATAAAAGAGACTTTTGTTACCCCTGTTGATTACAGGTATCCGTTTTTAGGATAAAAAATAACTTTAAAGGCTGAATTTTTAATTCAGCCTTTTTTTTTGACATAGCGCTACTTTTAGCTTACATTACAAGTATTACAATTTACTTTCAACAACCTTAACACACTAATTATGAAAAAGTTACTACTCGCAGCATTCTTATTTACAGGATGCTTTTCTTACGCACAAGAAGAATTAACACAGAACACAATCAAAGCCGTTTTAACCGGAAATCAATCTCAAGTGATACAACTTGCCGAAGCTTTTCCTGAAGAAAAATACGATTGGAGACCAGCGGAAGGAATCAGCTCTGTTGGCGAAGCCCTTCTTCATGTTGCAGGCGGAAATTACTTTTTAGCCTCTAAATTAGGATTTGCTCCACCAGAAGATGTAGACGTCATGAACTTAGGTAAAATTACAGGTAAAGAAAACATCATTGCCGCTCTTAAAAAATCTAACGAATTTGTACTAGAAAACATTACTAAAGTTGAAGATGGTTCTTTAAACGAAGAAGTTGATTTCGGTTTTATGAAATCTAATAAACTTGGCGGATTACTAGCTATTATGGAACACAACGGCGAACATAAAGGTCAACTTATTGCTTATGCAAGAACAAACGGAGTTGTACCACCATGGAGTGAATAAACAATTTTACAATTATAAAAAACGCCCATTGACACGTAGTTGATGGGCGTTTTTTTGTGTTATTTGATAAGTATTAATACTACACTCACACAATATCAATGTAAATTTAACGTTAATTAATTGTAAACTAATGGTAATTTAACGAGATTTGTACTTCATTTAAAATCAATAACTTATGACTACTAAAAATATAAGATTACATTTAATAAGCACTCCTACTCAAACTTGGAACTACCTAAAAGAGTTTGCTCGCAAATACAAAAAGGCTTATTACGGTGCATTTCTATTATAATTTTACGCCGTTATCCTTTAAATTTTAAAGGCAAGTAGACCATTTTCTTTGTTTCAAAGAAATCTTCTTTAAAATAATCGGTCAAATTGTAGATCTCAGCGGTTTTATAATCTTTTAGCTCCTCACTTAAATCACCTCCTTTTAAGTATAATATTCCATTACGAATAGGATGCTTAGATTCCTTTTTAATTTTACCTTTTATCCAGTGTACAAAAGTTGGCATCGCTGCCACTGCCCTACTGACAATAAAATCGAATTTACCCGGTATCTCTTCGACCCTAGAATTTATGGTTGTAACGTTTGTTAATTGCAAACCTTCAACTACTTCGTTAACTACTTTTATTTTTTTACCGATAGAATCCACTAAAGTGAAGTGTACTTCAGGAAATAAAATAGCTAAAGGTATACCTGGAAAACCACCTCCAGTACCAACGTCAAGAACAGTAGAACCATCTTTAAATTCTATAAATTTTGCAATACCCAATGAATGCAAAACGTGTCTCAGATAGAGCTCATCGATATCTTTTCTGGAAACCACATTAATTTTTTGGTTCCAATCCTTATATAATTCCTCTAACTTTCTAAACTCTTGTTTTTGATTTTCAGATAAATTGGGAAAATTTTCAAATATGATTTCAACAGTCATGCGTATATTTGTAAATAGATAATATTAGTATTTTCACTAATGCAAAGATTTAGCTTTTAATTAAGCTATCAAACTATTATAGATTCAATTACAAAATATTAAGTAAAAGATTACCGAATTATGGAACAAAATACCATTCGTTTTCCAAGAACAGATTCTGCAAAGTTTTTTAAAACTTTGAACAGTAGAGTTAACGATTATTTCAAAACAAATAAATTAAAGAAAACAGGCAACTGGAAATTACACTTAAAAACTGTAGTTATGTTCGCTCTTTTTCTTGCTCCTTATTTTTTAATACTGACATTAGGACTACCTAATTGGGCTAATTTTCTCTTAACCATTGTTATGGGGGTTGGTATGGCCGGTGTTGGTATGAACGTAATGCATGATGGTAACCATGGTGCATACTCCAACAAAAAATGGGTGAATAAGTTAATGGGCAGTAGCATCTATATTCTTGCAGGTAATGTATATAACTGGCAGGTACAACACAATGTACTTCACCACACATATACTAATATTCACGAGCATGATGAAGATATGGAAGCGGGTAGAATTTTACGTTTCTCGAAACATGCAGAATGGAAAAAGCACCATAGGTTTCAACATTTTTATTCCGTTTTACTTTACGGACTATTAACATTCAACTGGGCTATTACAACCGATTTTCAGCAAATGTACAGGTACATGAAGCGTAAGCTATCTTACGGTAAACTACCAAGTGCTACTATGAACTGGAGCACCCTAATTATCACAAAACTACTTTACATCACTATTTGGATTGTATTACCAATGTTGATTTTAGATATCGCATGGTGGAAAATCTTAATCGGATTCTTTTTAATGCATTATGTTGCAGGGGTAATATTAAGTGTTGTATTTCAATTAGCTCATATTGTTGATGACGCAGACACACCATTACCTGATGAATCTGGTACCATGAAAAACACATGGGCAATTCACCAATTGTTCACCACTGTAAATTTCGGAACTAAAAATAAGATTGTAAATTGGTTTACAGGTGGTTTAAATCACCAAGTTGAACACCATATATTCCCGAACATTAGTCACGTACATTACACAAATATTTCGAAAATTGTGAAACAAACGGCACAGGAATTTAATTTACCATATCACGAGTATAAAACTACTAGAAAAGCTATAATTTCGCACTTTAAACATTTAAAAGAATTAGGCAAAGAGCCTACATTACAATACTAGAAATTAAAAGCAACCATGAGCAATCAACTTTCGGACAGGATTAACAACGTTACACCGTCAGCTACTTTGGAAATGGCCGCTAAGGCCCGTGAATTAAGAGCACAAGGAAAAGATATTATCGGTTTAAGCTTAGGCGAACCAGATTTTAATACTCCTGATTATATTAAAGATGCTGCTATACAAGCTGTAAAAGACAATTACAATTCTTACTCACCTGTTGATGGTTATGTAGATTTAAAAAAGGCTATTATCACTAAATTCAAAAGAGATAACAACCTATCATACGAACTACCACAAATTGTTGTTTCAACGGGTGCTAAACAATCTTTATATAACGTTGCACAGGTTATTCTAAACCCTGGTGATGAAGTTATTTTGCCATGCCCTTACTGGGTTAGCTATAGTGACATTGTAAAGTTGGCCGATGGTGTTCCAGTAGAAGTTCCTACTTCTTTAGAGAACGATTTTAAAATGACACCAGAACAGTTAGAAGCTGCTATTACACCAAAAACTAAAATGTTATGGTATAGTTCTCCTTGTAACCCTAGTGGATCTATTTATAGCAAAGAGGAATTACGCGCTCTTGCAGATGTTTTAAAGAATCATCCTCAAATTATTGTGGTAAGCGATGAAATTTACGAACACATCAATTACGGCGTTACAGCACACGCTTCTATGGCAGAATTTGAAGATATGTTTGATCGTACCGTTACTGTAAACGGCGTTGCAAAAGCATTTGCAATGACGGGATGGCGTATTGGTTATATTGGTGCACCTGCTTACATTGCTCGTGCAACAAACAAACTACAAGGTCAAGTTACCAGTGGTGCAAATTGTATCGCTCAGCGTGCCGTAATTACTGCTTTAGAAGAATCGCCAGACCGTATTAAATACATGGTAGATGAATTTAAAGAAAGACGTACACTTATTTTAGGATTACTAAATGATATTGAAGGATTTAAATGTAATGAGCCAGAAGGTGCTTTTTATGTTTACCCAGATGTAACCGCTTATTTTGGTAAAACATTCAATGGTACGACTATAAATAATGCTTCAGATTTCTCAATGTACATTTTAGAAGCTGCCAATGTTGCAACCGTTACTGGTGATGCTTTTGGAAATGGAAATTGCATACGTATTTCTTATGCTGCATCAGTAAAAGAAATTAAAGAAGCAATATCAAGAATAAAAGAAGCGTTGAAATAAACCTCAACTAATCATATAACATAAAAAAGTCCCTTCAAACGAAGGGACTTTTTTATGCTTTATAGTTCTACTAAACTTAAGTTCTTTTCCAAAAATATGGAGTCAGTAATATAAGTACAGTAAAAAGTTCTAACCTACCTGCCAACATTAAAAAACCACACCACCACTTTGCCAAATCGGGCAAACTATTAAAATTACTCACAGGATTTAAACTCCCCAATGCCGGACCAACATTACCCAAAGATGACGCTGCGCCACCAATGGCAGATTCAAAATCTAATCCTAAAAAACCTAGCACTAAAGCCCCAATAATAAAGAGCAGCATGTATAGCACAAAGAACCCAATAATATTATAGACGATTTTCTCTTTTACAGTCTTATTATTATATCTTACAGGTATGATGGCATTAGTATGCAATGTTCTTTTAAACTCCAATACGCCATTTTTTATAATCAATAAGTGACGCATTACTTTTATACCACCTGCCGTTGACCCCGCCGACCCTCCTAAGAAGAACAATCCGAAGAAAAACACAGTCAAAAAAGGTGTCCACTGCGTAAAATCTGCACTTACGAATCCGGTTGTCGTAATCACAGAAATAATTTGAAATAACGAATGCCTGAATGCACTTTCTGCCTTACCTAAAACCATAGGATACCCAGGAGTAAGGTCAGTTATATTAGCTTGATAATATACTACCAGAGCTACTATTATAGTAAAGACAATGGTAAAACCGGCGTAGTACTTAAACTCTTCATCTTGTATTACTTTCTGAACCTTTCCTTTAAAGGCAAAATAGCTCAGTACAAAATTACTACCTGCCAGAAACATAAAGAATATGATGATATATTGAATAACAGGTTGATCATTCCAATGTGCTACACTTGCATTTTTTGTAGAAAAACCACCAGTAGATAGCGTTGCCATAGCATGATTGATAGCATCAAAAAATGACATACCCGCTACTTGAAGCAAAATGGTTTCTGCTACAGTATAGCCGAAATAAATTAACCACAAACGTTTTGCTGTATCTGTAATCCTTGGATGTAATTTATCCCCTGTAGGTCCTGGTGCTTCCGCAGAAAATAACTGCATACCTCCTATCCCTAACAAAGGCAATATGGCAATCGCCAATACGATAATACCCATACCACCGATCCAGTGAGTTAAACTTCTCCAAAATAAAATACCTTCTGGCATCGCTTCAATATCATCCATAATTGAAGCCCCGGTAGTCGTGTAACCTGATATAGTTTCAAAAAAAGCATTTGTTACTGTTGGTATAGCCCCTGAAAATAAATAAGGGAGCATACCAGAAATAGACATTACTATCCACCCGAAGGTTACAATAATATAGCCTTCTTTCTGCTTTACTTCTTTTTTATGACCTCTAGTATAGTACATCATAAAGACCCCTACAAACATAGTGCTTATAGATGCCAAAGCTATACTTAAAGTAGCCCCGTCTTGGTATACACCACTGACAACAGCTGCCAAAAGCATAAAGCCCCCATTGCATAGCAAAAGAAGCCCCATTATGTGAATTATGATTCTTAAATTAAGCCGCATCTTACAGGAACATTCGTTCTATTTTTTGAATCTCGTTTGGCAAACAACAAACTACCACTCGATCCCCTTCTTGAATTTTAAATCCACCAAGTGCAATATGCCCTACACCATCTCTAACAACACCGCCAATAGTAGCTGCTTTCGGAAAATCTAGCTCCCTAATCGTTGCACCAGTTACTTTTGAATTCTTTTTTACTATAAATTCTAAAATCTCAGCATTTAAATTATTCAAACGCATTAAGGCAACTACCTCACCTTTTCTGATATGCCTAAAAATATTATTAGCTGCTAATAGTTTTTTATTGATTAAAGTATCAATACCGATAGAATGAGAAAGCTGAAAATAATCCATATTCTCAACTAGCGCTATCGTCTTTTTAATATACTTTGATTTTGCCACCAAGCATGACATAATATTCGTTTCAGAATTTCCAGTTACCGCAATAAAGGCATCCATAGATTCTAAACTCTCTTCGTCTAACAATTCAACATTTCTACCATCACCATTAATTACAAGTGCATCTGGCAACTCATCTGCTAAATCAAAAGCTTTTTCTTTGTTTTTCTCTATCAACTTTACGTTGAATTTGTTGGCACATAGATCTCTAGCCGTTTTATAACCTACTTTACTCCCTCCAAGAATCATTACATTCTTGATTTCAGCTTTTTTCTTTCCAGTTAATTTATAAAGTTCGTCAACTCCTTTTTTAACGGTTATAAAATACACTTGATCACCTTCTTTAAATACGGTATCACCTCTAGGTATTACCGTATACTGCGTACCTGTTCGCTGTAATGCAATTGGCATGAAGTGTAATTCTGGAAAAATCTTTGCCGCTTCTTTTACTTGCTTACCTACAAACGGTGCTGACTTAAGTAATGATACACCTACCATTATCAACTCTCCATCTTCAAATTCGTAAGTATCATTAAACGCCGATTTATTTAAAAGCATCTGAATTTCAGTTGCTGCCAAAGCTTCTGGAGATATCAACTCATCGATACCTAAATCTGAAAACCTTAATAAATCTTTATTCTTAATAAACTCTGTATTCGATATTCTGGCGATAGTTCGCTTACAGCCTAATTGCTTAGCCAGCATGCAAAGTGTTAAGTTCGTAGTTTCAGAAGAAGTTACCGCAATAACTAAATCTGAATCTTTTACCTGAGCATCATTTAATACCGCAATAGAAGTTGCATCGCCTTTTAAAACTCGTATATCTAAATGATTATCTGCGTAAGCAAGACTTTCTTTTTTAGAATCGATTAAGGTAATATCCTGTGATTCATAGGAGAGCAATTTAGCTAAATGAAAGCCTACTTCCCCAGCACCAGCAATTATAATCTTCATTTATTTTATTAGACCGCTAATTATCAAGCACTAATTTTCTTCTCTTAACTATCATATATACTTAAAAGTAGTGTTGAAATCTATAGCATTTATTATGCGGCAAAATTACATAATTAAATTAGTTTATTCTTTATTTTCAATTCTTTAACCATCAACAACCAACCTAAATCGTTAAAAAGGAATAAAGCACGAGCTATATTGTATATTTGCCAAAAAAATAGCAATAAAATGCCCCAAAAAGTTACTCCATACAAAGATTCTAACCTGGGAAAAAAGGAACAGGTTACTAAAATGTTCGATACTATTTCTAAAAATTATGACGGTCTAAACCGCGTAATATCATTTGGCATAGATATTAAATGGCGTAAAAAAGTAGTTGAAATATTAAAAAAAGAAAAACCACAATCTATTCTCGACATTGCTACTGGCACTGGAGATTTAGCTATTGCTCTTGTTAAAACAGGTGCAAAAAAAATTGTAGGTTTAGATATTTCTCCAGGGATGTTAGCTGTTGGCAAAGAAAAAGTGACCGACAAAAAACTTAACAGTACTATTGAAATGGTAGTTGGCGATAGTGAGAAACTAACTTTCGATGACAATTCTTTTGACGCCGTAACAGTTTCTTTCGGAGTAAGAAATTTTGAAACACTGAATATCGGTATGGCAGAAATTCTACGTGTACTAAAACCAAATGGCACGCTGGTTGTTTTAGAAACTTCTGTACCTACTAAAACCCCGTACAAACAAGGTTATAGTTTTTACACTAAAAATATACTTCCATTAATCGGAAAATTATTCTCAAAAGATGATTCTGCCTATGGCTATTTAAGTGAATCTGCTTCTGTTTTTCCCCATGGCGAAAACTTCAACAATATTTTACGCGAAATCGGGTTTATAGATGTAACGAATAAACCTCAAACATTTGGGGTTGCATCAATATATATTGCAAAGAAGGCTAATAAATAATTTTAGCATACTCACAATATATATTTGACGTTTTACAATCGTAAACCAGGATATATGAAGAAGTGGTTTTTTATACCCCTAACGTTGTTGCTTGTTAATATAGCAAGTGCTCAATTCAACGAAAGTCCCATATTGAACAAACAAAACGAAGACAAGAAACTCTTAAACTGGGGTTACTTCCTTGGTTTAAATCAATATGACTTTAAAATAGAATACAAAGAAAACGGTCAAGATATTTTGGTCAGCAAAAGCTTTGGTTTTAATGTTGGATTAATTGGTGAAATACGACTTAACGAATTTTTAGATGTACGTTTTGAACCGGGACTTCATTATGGCTCAAGATTAATGGGATTCCCTGGTTTTGAAGATGAGCGAGATGCTATTAGAGAAGTAAAATCAACTTATATTAATTTCCCTTTATTACTAAAAGCGAGTACTAGAAGATATGGAAACTTTAAACCATTTCTTTTAGGCGGTGTATCTACCGGACTCAACCTAGGTAGCAATGAAGAAAGTCTTGACGACAATAGTTCAGGCACCTTTAGAATGAAAAAATGGGTTAATAATTATGAACTTGGTTTCGGTATTGATTTTTACTTAGAATACTTCAAATTCACACCTTCTATTCGTGGTATTTTTGCCATTACCGACGAATTAGTTCCCGATAATGACCCCAATAGCCCTTGGACAGGAAATATCGAGTCTTTAAAAACGCGCGGAATTTTCATCAACTTTACTTTCGAATAGCAATTAGCAATTAGCAATTAGCAATTAGCAATTAGCAATTAGCAATTAGCAATTAGCAATTAGCAATTAGCAATTAGCAATTAGCAATTAGCAATTAGCAATTAGCAATTAGCAATTAGCAATTAGCAATTAGCAATTAGCAATTAGCAATTAGCAATTAGCAATTAGCAAAAGTTAAATTTTTCAATAATCACAACCTAACTATCTTCTAATTTCATGCAGTAGAATTGCAGTTGCAGAAGCTACATTTAGGCTTTCTGTGGTTGCTTCACCAAATTGAGGTATTGCCAATCTATCGGTACATAGTGCTGCAACAGCGTTAGAAACTCCTTTCCCCTCATTACCCATAATCATTATACCTTTCTCTGGTAATTTAGAATCATTAACACTTACACCATCCATAAAAGTACCATATACAGGCAATTTTGTTGATGACAAAAATACCTCAAGGTCGGTATACTGAATGTTCACTCTGGTAATAGAACCCATTGTAGCTTGCAATACTTTAGCGTTATAGCAATCTACAGTAGTAGCAGAACAAACAATATCATTAATACCAAACCAATCGCAAAGTCTAATAATGGTTCCTAAATTACCTGGATCTTGAATACCATCTAATACCAAAATCCAATCAGATAAAATATTTTCTATTTGTTCAGGCATATAAAATACTCCAAGATATCCATTAGGGTTCTTCAGACTACTTACTTGACCTAATTCTTTATTTGATATTGCATTTACCTGCACATCGCTTACATCTAATGCGCTAGGCTCTACTGCAAACAGCTTGTACACTTTCATGTCGGAACTCACTACTTCCTCCACCGTCTTTTTACCTTCCACAACAAATAGTCCATGCTCATTTCGGCACTTTTTTTGCTGTAGACTTTTGATAAGTTTCAATTCACTTTTGACAACCATTCAAATAATGTATTTTTGATTTCTATGAGGATGGCACTTTGCTCCAAAAACAACATGGCTAAATTAAGCTTATTATCACTACTGGCAATAGTCTTGCTATCCTGCAACTCGTTAAAAAAAGTTGAGGACGACGAGTACTTGGTGATTAAAAACGCCATTTACGCCGATTCTATCAAAATACATAACGAAGAATTAGAAAGCCTTATCTATCAAAAATCAAATTCTACAGTATTAGGCTATCCCTTAAGACTTAATTTATACAACTTAGCAAAAGAGAATACTGACTCATCTTACAATGCTTGGTTATATAGAAAAGAGAACAGAAAAAAAAGACTTGACAAGCTACTTTCAGAAAAACAAGTAGAGCGCTTAGGCGAATCATTTTTGGTAAAAGGTCTTAGCAATTGGCTTAAAGATATTGGCGAAGCACCTACGGTTTTAGATACCACAAAAACCCGTTTAAGCTTAGCTAAACTTAGTGCCTACTACCAAAGTAAAGGCTATTTTACTAATAACACCTCGTACGAAATTGATAGTGCCAAACGTAAAAAAGCCAAAGTAAACTACCATATTGAACTTGGTGACCCGTATATGATTGATTCACTTGGCAACAATATATCATCAACGGCAATTGATTCATTGTACTTTTTAAATTCTGCACAATCATTAATAAAAGAAGGGCAACAATTCGACCTCAGCAATTTCAATGGTGAACGCGAACGATTGACAGGAATTTTTAGAAACAGTGGTATTCGTAATTTTCAAGAAAGCTCTATTACCTTCGATATTTTAAGAGATACTATTAAAGCTGAAGACGATCAGCAAATGAATATTACCCTAAATATTGGTGATTTAAAAACTAGGGGAGAAAACGAAGTAACTACTTCTGCTTACAAGGTAGAAAAGATCAATAAAATAAATATTTACACTGACTACCTATCAACTAACTCTCAAGACTCACTTTACACTATTGATTACCAAGACTATACTATTCACTATTCAAAGAATTTTGACATTAAGCCAAAAACCTTGGCTAACGCCATCTTTTTCAAAAAAGACAGTATTTATAGAGATGTAGATAAAATCAGAACCTCTAGGCAGTTAAATGCACTTAATGTATTTAAATATCCGAATATCATTTTTGAAGCCGATTCCGTAGGCAACAAAGTAAACACTAATATTTACCTTGCTCCAAAAACAAAATATTCTCTTGGTACCAATTTCGAAGTTAGTCGCTCTAACCTGCGTCGTTTAGGCGTTGGTCTGGGCACTACCCTACTTATAAGAAACATTTTTAAAGGTGCAGAAAACTTAAGTATTTCTGCAAATGGATCTTACGGACTTTTAAGCAGCAATACTTTTGAAGCCAATTACTTTTCAGAATTTGGCGGTGACATTACATTAGACTTTCCTAGAATATGGTTTCCGTTTGTTAACACTTCTAGAATTATACCTAATTATACACTACCTAAAACAAGAATTGCCATCGGAACCAATTTTCAGAACAATATCGGTCTGGACAAACAAACATTTAATACTGTTTTAGGTTACAACTGGGTACCAAGTGATTTCGTAAATCATGATGTTGAATTACTAAACATTCAATTTGTTAGAAATGTCAATAGTAATAGATTTTATAATGTATACACAAACACCTATGAACTACTAGATGATATTGCAGACTCTTACGAAGACGCCACCTTATACCCAGAATTAGCAGAATATTTTGAAACCGGAGATAGTGACGATGAATTAAATTTAATAATTCCGTCAGGTACAACAGGCTTTACAGATGCTATTATAAATAGCGAGGTGAGCGCTACAACAGATGATTTTGATGATGTCAACTCTATTGAAGAAAGAAGAATAAGGCTAACTGAGAATAATCTGATTTTTGCTTCTAACTATACTTTCAACAAAACCAACAGAACCGGACCTATAGATAATTCATTTTATCAATTTCGATGGAAAATTGAAGGCGCGGGTAATGTACTTTCTGCTTTTTCATCAATTATTCCGTTCAACAAAAATGATGACGACCAACTTTTAGTTTTTGGTGTACCATTTTCTCAGTATATAAAGAATGAATTTGAATATGTAAAATATTGGGACCTATCTCGCTCTAACGTGTTAGCGGCAAGAGCATTTTTCGGTATTGCCATACCCTATGGTAATTCTGACAACATTCCCTTTGTTCGAAGTTATTTTGGTGGTGGCTCAAATGACAACCGCGCATGGTTTCCTTATTCTTTAGGACCCGGAAGTGTTTCTGCAGTAAACGATTTTAATGAAGCAAACTTAAAATTGGCTTTAAATCTAGAATATAGATTTCCTATTGCAGGTGATATCAACGGAGCTATTTTTGCAGATGCGGGTAACATTTGGAATGTTCTTGACAATGTAGAAGACCCTGACGCTACTTTTGACGGATTAGGCTCTTTAAAAGATATTGCATTAGGAACAGGTGTTGGTCTGCGCTACGATTTCACCTATTTTCTATTTCGATTAGATCTGGGCTTCAAAACCTATAATCCGGCTGAGATTCAGTCTAAACGTTGGTTTAGAGATTATAATTTTGCGAATTCCGTATTGCAAATAGGCATCAACTATCCCTTTTAAATATAATTGTTTTATTACTTTTGTTTTTCATTTTTTTTTAGAAACAAACAACAACATAATTATGGCTCACAATATCAAACCGGGAGTTGCAACCGGAGACGAAGTTCAAGCAATTTTCAACTACGCAAAAGAAAAAGGATTTGCATTACCTGCGGTAAACGTTATTGGTTCAGATACTATTAATGGTGTTTTAGAGACAGCAGCAAGCTTAAACGCTCCTGTTATCATTCAATTTTCTAATGGCGGTGCTCAGTTTAATGCTGGTAAGGGTCTTTCTAATGATGGGCAAAAAGCAGCTATTTTAGGTGCAGTTGCTGGTGCAAAACATGTTCACCAATTAGCAGAAGCTTACGGTGCTACAGTTATTCTTCATACAGATCATTGTGCAAAAAAATTATTGCCTTGGATCGACGGTCTTCTAGATGCTAGTGAAAAACATTTCGCTGAAACTGGTAAATCTTTGTTCAGTTCACATATGATCGATCTTTCTGAAGAGCCTTTAGAAGAGAACATCGAAATCTGCAAAGGGTACTTAGAGCGCATGAGCAAAATGAACATGACGCTAGAAATCGAACTAGGTATAACTGGTGGTGAAGAAGATGGTGTTGACAATTCTGATGTAGATGATTCTAAATTATACACACAACCAGAAGAAGTAGCATATGCTTACGAAGAACTTTCTAAAGTAAGCCCAAAATTCACTATCGCTGCTGCGTTCGGTAACGTACATGGTGTTTATAAGCCGGGTAACGTAAAATTGACTCCGAAAATTCTTAAAAACTCTCAAGAGTATATTTCTGAAAAATATGGTGTTGAGCATAACCATATCGATTTCGTATTTCACGGTGGATCTGGATCTACGGTTGAAGAAATTAGAGAAGGTATTAGCTACGGTGTTATTAAAATGAATATTGACACAGATTTACAATATGCTTTTTTAGCAGGTGTTCGTGACTATGTTCAAGATAACAAAGACTACTTACAAGCACAAATAGGTAACCCTAAAGGTGCAGATGAGCCTAATAAGAAATTTTACGACCCAAGAGTTTGGTTGAGAAAAGGAGAAACTGCTTTCATAGAGCGTTTGAAAAAAGCCTTTGAAGACTTAAACAACGTAAATACTCTTTAACAGTATAGGATAACCAAAAAATGGATGATATGACGGCTTGGTTTAAAAGAAAAGAAAAAGGTATACAAACCTCTACCGAAGAAAAGAAAGACACACCTAAAGGCTTGTGGTATAAATCGCCAACTGGTAAAATAGTTGAGTCAGACGATCTTGCTAAAAACTTTTATGTAAGTCCTGAAGATGATTACCATGTAAGAATCGGTAGTAAGGAGTATTTTGAAATTTTGTTCGATGACAATAAGTTTAGAGAACTTGATGCTAATCTTACTTCTAAAGATCCTTTGAAATTTGAGGATACCAAGAAATATAGCGAACGTTTAAAAGCGGCACAGAAAAAAACCGGACTTAAAGATGCTGTAAGAACAGGATACGGAAAGTCATTCGGTAAAGATATCGTAATCTGTTGTATGGATTTTAAATTCATCGGTGGTTCTATGGGTAGTGTCGTTGGTGAGAAAATTGCTCGTGGTATTGACTACGCTATTAAAAAGAAAACACCATTTATGATGATTTCTAAATCTGGTGGAGCTCGTATGATGGAGGCAGCACTTTCGCTAATGCAATTAGCAAAAACATCTGCTAAACTTGCACAACTGTCTGAAGCTGGCTTACCATATATTTCTTTATGTACCGATCCAACAACTGGTGGTACGACTGCATCATATGCAATGCTTGGCGATATTAATATTGCAGAGCCAGGTGCATTGATAGGTTTTGCTGGTCCAAGAATTGTAAAGGATACTACTGGTAAAGATTTACCTGAAGGTTTTCAATCATCTGAGTTTTTATTGGAACACGGATTTCTAGATTTCATTTCGCACAGAAAAGATTTAAAGAAAAAAGTTAACCTTTATATAGACCTTATTCAAAATAATGCTGTGAGATCAGAAAAAGCAACTGCTTGAAAACTTTAGTATGTACCATACTATCATTTTGGTTTTTATGCTGTTCTACAGATAAAGAAGAAGTGCTCGTCGATGAATCAGATTCGACGAGCATTTTTGATTTTAATGCACAAGTTACCGAGATAAGCATAACAGGAGAGACAAATGCGTTTACATTTGCCACTACAGTCTCTAGTCCTGATACGGGTTGTGATCAACATGCAGATTGGTGGGAAATTATAGATTTAGAAGGAAATCTCATTTATAGAAGAATTCTAACTCATAGTCATGTAGACGAACAACCATTTACAAGATCAGGTTCAAATATTCCGCTTGAAAATGACGACGAAATTTATATTCGTGTTCATATGAATACTACAGGTTATGCATCTGCTGTACAAAAAGGTTCAATAGTCAATGGATTTTCTGCCGCTGAATTAAGCTCTGATTTTGCTGAAGGTTTAGAAAAAGTAGCACCATTACCAAATGGTTGTGCTTTTTGATGTAAATTATCAGAATATAAATTAAACATTTCAAAAAAAATCATACCTTTGCGCCCTGATTGAAAATCAATCATGTACATAAAAATCATTTAAATTAATATTGGAATGTATTTAACAAAAGAAGTAAAAGCCGAAATTTTCAAGAAACACGGCGGTAAAGCAGATAACACTGGTTCTACAGAAGGACAAATCGCTTTATTCACACACCGAATCAATCACTTGACCGGTCACTTGAAAAGAAATCATAAAGACTACAACACTGAGCGTTCACTTGTGAAACTAGTAGGTAAAAGAAGAAGTCTTCTTGATTACATGATTAAAAATGATATTGTAAAATACAGAGAGCTAATTAAAGAGCTAGGTATTAGAAAATAATATTGCAAAAGGGGATAGCTAGCTATCCCCTTTTTTAATACTCCTGCCTTGGGAGGTTAAGCCAAACATATTGGCAAAGGCGAACAAAAAGCTACACACGGTTTTTCATTGGTCAACACAACAACACAACACAACATCTCCGACCAGAGAATTTCAGTCGGAAAGACCATTGTTTAACAAATCTGCATTGCGCAGATTTTAATCAAATTTTATGATTCCAAAAGTTTTTAGAGAGGTTATTGACCTAGGGGACGGTAGAGAGATTTCTATTGAAACCGGAAAATTAGCAAAACAGGCGCATGGTTCTGTTGTTGTTCAATCAGGAAAATGTATGTTATTATGTACAGTTGTTTCCAATTACGAACAAAAAAATCTTGGTTTTCTACCATTAACAGTAGATTATCGTGAAAAATTTGCTGCTGCAGGACGTTATCCAGGTGGTTTCTTTAAAAGAGAAGCAAGACCTAGTGACGGTGAAGTATTAACAATGCGTTTAGTGGATCGTGTTTTACGTCCGTTATTCCCAAAAGATTATCAAGCTGAAACGCAAGTGATGATTCAGTTAATGTCTCATGATGATGATGTTATGCCTGAAGCTATGGCTGGATTAGCTGCTTCTGCTGCTATTCAATTATCAGATTTTCCATTTGAATGTGCTATCTCTGAAGCTAGAGTTGGTCGTATTAATGGCGAATTTATTATTAACCCTACACGTGCTCAATTAGCAGAATCTGATTTAGAGATGATGATTGGAGCTTCAGCTGATTCTGTAATGATGGTTGAGGGTGAAATGGATGAGATTTCTGAAGAGGAAATGGCTGATGCTATCAAGTTTGCTCACGAAGCTATTAAAGTGCAAATTGCTGCACAATTACGTTTAGCTGAAGCTTTTGGTAAAAAAGAAGTACGTGAATATGAAACTGCTGAAGTTAACGAAGATTTAGAAAAAAGAATACACGATTTATCTTACGATAAATGTTATGCTATTGCAAAGAAGGGAACTTCTAAAGCAGAACGTAGTAAGGCATTTGCTGAAGTAAAAGAAGAAGTTAAGGCATCTTTTACTGAGGAAGAAATGGAAGAATTTGGACATCTTGTTGGTGGATATTACAGACAAGCTGAAAAATCAGCAGTACGTGATTTAACACTAAACGAAGGTTTACGTTTAGACGGTCGTAAGACTGATGAAATTAGACCAATTTGGTGTGAGGTTGATTATCTACCTTCTACTCATGGTTCTGCAATCTTTACTCGTGGAGAAACTCAAGCTTTGGCTACAGTAACTTTAGGTACGTCTAGAGATGCAAACAAAATAGATATGCCATCTTACGAAGGCGAAGAGAATTTCTATTTACATTATAACTTCCCTCCTTTTTGTACAGGTGAGGCAAGACCTATTCGTGGAACATCTCGTAGAGAAGTTGGTCACGGTAACTTAGCTCAACGTGCATTAAAAGGTATGATCCCTGCAGACTGCCCTTATACAGTTCGTGTAGTATCTGAAGTTTTAGAATCTAACGGTTCTTCTTCAATGGCAACAGTTTGTGCTGGTACAATGGCTATGATGGATGCTGGTGTAAAAATGAAGAAACCAGTTTCTGGTATTGCAATGGGATTAATTTCTGATGCAGAATCTGGAAAATACGCTGTATTATCTGATATTTTAGGTGATGAAGATCATTTAGGAGATATGGATTTTAAAGTAACTGGTACTGCAGATGGTATTACTGCTTGCCAAATGGATATTAAAGTAAAAGGATTGTCTTATGAAATTCTTGTTAATGCTTTAAAACAGGCCCGTGAAGGTCGCTTACATATCTTAGGTAAAATTACTGAAACAATTTCTGCTCCTGCTGAAAGCGTTAAAGATCATGCACCTACAATGGTTACTCGTAGAGTTCCTAACGAATTCATTGGTGCTTTAATTGGTCCTGGTGGAAAAGTAATTCAAGAGATGCAAAAGGAAACTGAAACGACTATCGTTATAAATGAGGATCCTGTTACTGAAGAAGGTATTGTAGAAATTTTAGGTGTTGGTAATAAGGGTATTGATGCTGTTATGGCAAAAATAGACTCTATATTATTTAAGCCTGAAGTTGATAGCGTTTACGAAGTAAAAGTTATTAAAATGCTTGATTTTGGTGCTGTTGTAGAATATATGGATGCACCTGGTAACGAAGTATTATTACACGTAAGTGAATTAGCTTGGGAACGTACAGAAAATGTATCTGATGTTGTAAACATGGGTGATGTATTCGATGTTAAGTATTTCGGCCTAGACAAACGTACACGTAAAGAGAAAGTTTCTCGTAAAGCGCTTTTACCAAAACCAGAAGGTTTTGTTGAAAGACCACCACGTGATGACAAGCGTAGAGATGACCGTCGTGGAAACGATCGTAGTCGTGATCGCGATAGAAAACCAAGAAGAGATTAATACTCTTGTAAGTTTATAAAGTAAGCCCCGACATATATGTTGGGGCTTTTTTTATGCATTTCAACAGATTTATGAAGTTTTTTGCCTCCAATTGTAACATTCGGAAGATTTTTACGTATAAGTATATGCAGTCTATGCAAATTGAACTTAATTTATTTTAATGAGACAGCTTAAGATTACAAAACAGGTCACCAATAGAGAGACCGCATCTTTGGACAAGTACTTACAAGAAATTGGAAAAGTTGACTTGATCACCGCTGATGAAGAAGTAGAATTGGCACAACGTATTAAGGCAGGCGACCAGCGTGCACTTGAAGAACTTACGAAAGCCAACCTCAGATTCGTGGTTTCAGTTGCTAAGCAGTACCAAAACCAAGGTCTTACTTTACCAGATTTGATTAACGAGGGAAACCTTGGTCTTATCAAAGCTGCACAGCGTTTTGACGAAACGCGGGGATTTAAATTTATCTCCTACGCCGTATGGTGGATCCGTCAATCTATATTACAAGCTTTGGCAGAACAATCTCGTATCGTTCGTTTGCCATTGAACAAAATTGGTTCTATCAACAAAATCAACAAGACTTTTGCTTTCTTAGAGCAAGCGCATGAAAGAATGCCTTCTCCTGAAGAAATTGCTAAAGAATTGGATATGACTGTTGATGACGTAAAACAATCATTGAAAAACTCAGGTAGACACGTATCTATGGATGCGCCTCTTATCGACGGTGAAGATTCTAACCTTTATGATGTACTTCGTAGTGGCGAATCTCCAAACCCAGATAGAGAATTATTACACGAGTCTTTACGTACAGAAATTGAGCGTGCATTAGAAACATTAACGCCTCGTGAGGCAGATGTTATTCGCTTATACTTTGGTCTTGCTAATCAGCATTCTATGACCTTAGAAGAAATTGGCGAAACTTTTGATCTAACAAGAGAAAGAGTTCGTCAAATTAAAGAAAAAGCGATTAGACGTTTAAAGCATACTTCTAGAAGTAAAATATTAAAAACGTATTTGGGTTAAAACTCAAAGCGTTCAAGCTATAAAAATTACACGTTAAATATTCCTTAAATTGGCAATATTGGCATATTAGTTGTAATTTTAACGGTAACAACAGTTTATCATGACTGTTCGTTTTTTGATTGATGAATAAACTCCGGCTGATTACCGGAGTTTTTTCATTTATAATAGTTTCTACCGTAATTTAAGAAGCTAAGTATCTGTTTACTGATACATACTCTAAAAAATCTTTCCTTATCTTAGAGTATCAACATTAGCCTAATGAAACATACAGTACTAATTCTAATGAGTTTCGCACTGTTCAACTCTTGTAATACCAAAAAGACTATTACTGATTTCAATAAATACCCTATCCCTATAAACGAAAACCTTTGGATACAATATACCGAAGATGCTACGCTCTTCAAACTTTGGTCTCCAAATGCTGAAGAAGTATTTTTAAGACTCTATAAAGACGGACATGACGCTACTGTCTTTTCATACTACAACCTGACAAAAGAGCATCAAGGTATTTGGCAAACAAAAGTAGATGGTGATTTAAATGGCATCTATTACACCTATCAAGTTAAAATTAATGATTCGTGGCTAGATGAAACTCCAGGAATTTATGCAAAAGCTGTAGGTGTAAATGGCAATAGAGCCATGGTCTTAGATATGGAAACTACCAACCCGAATGGTTGGCAGAAAGACACTTCCCCAACTCTTAGCACCTATAATGAAGCTATAATTTATGAATTACATGTTCGCGACATGACAATTCATTCGCAGTCTGGCTCATCACTGCCTGGTACATATTTAGGGTTAGTAGAAGCTGATACTAAAGGTCCAACTGGAGTTGCTACAGGTATTGATCATTTAAAAGAATTGGGTATTACCCATGTGCATCTTTTACCCACTTTAGACCACTACGCTATTGACGAAACCAATTTAGACACTCCACAATTTAATTGGGGTTACGACCCTAACAACTATAATGCTCCTGAAGGTTCTTTTTCTACCGATCCCTTTAATGCCGAAGTGCGCATTAAAGAGTTTAAGCAAATGGTAAAGACTTTTCATGATAATGGTATTGGAGTTATTTTAGATGTCGCATATAACCACACTGGCAAAACAGAAGAATCTAATTTTAATCAAGAAGTACCTGGGTACTACTATCGCCATTGGGAAGATGGTTCTTATTCAGATGCTGCTGCCTGTGGAAACGAAACGGCATCAGAGCGTGCTATGATGCGGAAATTCATCATAGAATCTATCTTACATTGGACGAAAGAATATCATATTGACGGATTCCGGTTCGACCTCATGGGTATTCATGACATTGAAACCATGAATAAAATTGGCGAAGCTGTTTTAGAAATAAATCCTGATGCACTTTTATATGGGGAAGGATGGACTGCTTCAGATTCTCCGCTACCGGAAGAAAAACGAGCTCTTAAAAAACATATGCAGCAACTTCCAAAATTTGCAGCTTTTAGTGATGATTTACGTGACGGATTAAAAGGTTCAGTTTTTGAAGATGAAAGTTTAGGTTTTGTTAGTGGCGCTAAGAATTCAGAGGAATCTATTAAATTCGGGGTTGTAGGCGCTATTCAACATCCTCAAATTGAATACGAAAACGTAAATTATTCTGATGCTCCTTGGACTTTAGAACCATGGCAATCTATCAACTATGTTTCTTGCCACGATAATCATACCTTATTTGACAAACTTAAAATTTCAAGACCAGACGCAACATTTGAAGAATTAATTGCCATGGATAAATTGGCGAATGCCATTGTACTGACCTCACAAGGAACCCCATTTCTTCATGCTGGATCAGAAATGCTTCGTACTAAAAACGGAGAACATAATTCTTACAACCTACCAGATAGCATTAACCAAATAAACTGGAATTGGAAGAATGATAACAAAGAAGTATTCGACTACTATAAAAATCTAATAAAGCTGAGAAAAGAGCATCCAGCTTTTTATATGGCTACCTCCAATCAAGTAAGAGAACATTTAAAATTCCAAAATACTAATAATAGTCTTGTTTCCTTTACACTAGAAGGTAATGCAAACGATGATAATTGGAAAAACATTTTAGTGATTTATAACGCATCAAACGAAAAATTAAATTATAAAATTGATGGAGTTTGGCAAAAAGCTGTTTCTGGTAGTACCTTTGACTTTCAAGGGCTGCATTTATTGAAAGACAGTATTGAAGTACCTGGGCTATCAATGTACATCGCATTTCAGAAATAATTGTAAGTCTATAAAATTTTAATAAAAACATGAGTTCAGATTCTCAACCTAATAATCCGCTTCATGGTATTAAGCTAGCAACAATACTTGAAGAACTTACAGAAAAGTATTCTTGGGAAGATTTGGCTGGTCAAGTTGATATTAATTGCTTTAAAAGTAATCCCTCTATAAAATCAAGCTTAAAATTTTTACGTAGAACTCCTTGGGCTCGAGAAAAAGTTGAACATTTATACTTACAATCCTTCAAAAAATAATGAGCCTTAATATTGTACTCATAGAACCAGAAATACCAAATAACACAGGTAACATCGGCAGACTAGCCCTTGGTACCGGATCCACGTTGCACTTGGTAAAACCATTCGGATTTGAACTTACTGATAAACGTTTAAAAAGAGCGGGACTAGATTACTGGCAGCACCTCAATGTTATTATGTACGAGAATGTTGATGATTTTTTTGAGCAGCATAAGAATCAAAAAATGATATTCTTTTCTGCTACTGCTACCAAAAATCATTGGGAAATGGATTTTGAAGATGATATGTTTCTCGTTTTCGGAAAAGAATCTATTGGCTTACCAAAAGAATTATTACAGCAAAACACCGAAAATACTTCCAAAATCCCATTGTATAGCGAACACATTAGAAGTTTAAACCTAGCCAATGCTGTTGCCATTACTATCTACGAAGGTTTGCGACAAATAAACTTGAAATAACTACTTTTTCTAATAACTGAAATCGTAAACATTCCTAAAAACTGCTAACTAATCTATTGGCAGTAAAATTTAAGTTGCACTAATTCCCTTTTAATAATTAACAACTTCAATCTAGTTATTGAATTTAATTCTATCGATTGCCAAATTCCAAATAACAGCAGTTCATATTTCCTATATCTTAAAAAATCATGATGATATTATGATTCTATCATTCATGAAAAAATACTCAAAATAGCCAAGAAATTAGGTTTCCCCAACTTCCCGTTAAAATTTGAAAATCATTCAATTATAGCAGAATAATTGATTATTTTCAAAGTGAAATTCTTTTATTTCATCAATAGAACCAACCTAACTTCCACCTTATGAATACGAAAAAATACTACCTATTACTTGCATTTACATTGGTCGCTTTTAGCTCCAGTTTTGCACAAAAAAAATCTAAAACAAATACTGCAACAATAACTCCAGAATTCTATGAGAATTTAGAATGGCGAAATATCGGTCCTGTACGTGGCGGTCGTTCCTTAGGGTCTTCGGGAAGTCCAAGTAGACCTAACGAATATTATTTCGGTGCAACAGGTGGCGGACTATGGAAAACTACAGATGGCGGTAATGAATGGGAAGCTGTTACCGATGGTCAAATTACAAGCTCTTCCGTTGGTGCAGTGGCGGTCGCAGAAACTAATCCTGATATTGTATACATTGGTATGGGAGAAGTACAATTACGCGGCAGTATCACCCAAGGTGACGGAGTTTATAAATCAGCTGATGCCGGTAAAACTTGGACACATCTAGGTCTCGAAGAAACTCAAGCGGTTTCTAGAATTAGAATTCACCCAACAAATCCTGATATTGTTTATGTAGCCGCATTAGGGCACCCATATGGCGATAATGAACAACGTGGTATTTTTAAAAGTACCGATGGTGGAAAAACTTGGAACAAAACATTGTATGTAAGTGATAAGGCAGGTGCCGTAGATTTAATTATTGACAGAAATAATCCTAATGTTTTATACGCTAGCACATGGCAAGTTCAAAGAAAAGCATGGAAAATGTGGGGCGGTGGTCCAGATTGTAAACTATGGAAATCTACTGATGCCGGTGAAACTTGGACAGATCTTTCAAAAAACCCTGGAATGCCAGAAGGTCCGTTAGGTAAAATCGGAGTGACAGTTTCACCAGCAGATTCTAATCGTGTTTGGGCTGTTGTAGAAGCTAACGAAGGTGGTATTTTTCGTTCAGACGATGCCGGTAAAACTTGGGAACGCACTAATGATGAAAGAAAACTGAGACAACGTGCTTTTTACTATTCGAGAATTTATGCGGATCCGCTAGACAAAGACATTGTTTACGGACTTAATGTTGATTTTTGGAAGTCTACCGATGGAGGAAAAACTTTTGATACAAAAATTAAAGTACCGCATGGCGATAATCACGATTTATGGATAGACCCTAACAATCCAGAGCGTATGATTTCTTCAAATGACGGTGGTGGCGTTGTTAGTATCAACGGTGGTAAAACTTGGACAGAAGAAGATTACACTACTACTCAACTATACCATGTAATGACAACGAACGATGTACCTTATCATGTAGCTGGTGCACAACAAGACAATAGTACTATTGCCGTACCAAGTGATGGTTGGGGACATATGCAAGCAAGAGGTCAAGGAGATGGTTGGGCTTACGCTGTTGGCGGTGGTGAAAGTGGCTGGATCACACAACATCCTACGGACTTAGATATTTTTTATGCCGGTAGTCAAGGAGCACTTTTAACTCGTTATGATAGAAGTAACGGACAATCTAGAGATATTCAAGTATACCCACGATTTTTCTCTGGTGAACCCGCTAGTGCTTTACCAGAACGCTGGCAGTGGACTTTCCCTATTATGTTTGCTCCTCAAGATTCAAATGTAATGTACACATGCTCTCAACATGTTTGGAAAACTACAGATGACGGACAGTCTTGGGAAAAAATTAGTCCAGATTTAACCTATGCAGACCCATCTACCTTAGGTAAAACTGGTGGTATTATCACCATGGATATGAACGGGCCAGAAATTTATGCGACGGTATTTGCCCTTGCTCCATCAAACCACGATATTAATACCATATGGGCAGGTTCTGATGATGGCAAAATACATATTACAAGAGATGGCGGCAAAAATTGGGCTGATATTACCCCTAAAGATTTACCTAAATTTTCTAGAGTAAGTATTATTGATGAATCTATTCACAACCCAGGTACACTTTATGTTGCAGCTAACAGATACCAAGTTGATGACAGACAACCTTATGTTTTCAAAACACATGATTACGGAAAAACATGGACCAAAATTATTAACGGAATTGAAGATGGACATTTTGCAAGAGCCGTACGTGAAGACCCCGTAAAAGAAGGGTTACTATTTTTGGCTACTGAACATGGTGTATATTTCTCAATGAACGATGGTGAGCTATGGCAAAGTCTTCAGTTAGAACTTCCAGATACTCCTGTTAGAGATTTAGTTATAAAAGATAATGATGTCGTATTAGGAACACACGGTAGAGGATTCTGGATCTTAGATGATATTCAACCCATAAGACAGTTTACCCCAGAAATGACAAAGCAAGATGCTGTTCTGTTTAAACCTTCAGATGCGCTTAGAGGTTTAACAAACGCCTCTATTCAATACTACTTAAAGGAACAAAAAGACACCATCACTTTTGAAGTTTATGATGCTCAAGATAAATTAATCAACACCTTTACCGGTAGTAAACCGAAATATGAAGTAGACCCTAACATTCCTTATTGGCTAAAAGGTGGATCTACTAAGCCTACCACTGCAAAAGGAATAAATACGTTTACTTGGGATATGAGATATACAGGCGCCACCACTTTTGACGGTATGATTATTTGGAGTGCAAGACCTGCTCGAGGACCAAAAGCTCCATTAGGAATTTATAAAGTGAAAATGAAATCTGGCGATTATGAAAAAACATATGCCTTCAAAATAAAAATGGACCCCAATCTTAAAGGTATCACCAAAGAAGATTTAGATGAGCAGTTCGAGCTTTCCAATAAAATTATGGGTAAAACTACTGCAGCTAATGAAGCAGTGATTAAAATTCGTGAAATTAAAAAATCACTTACAGCCGCGAAAGAAAGTATTGAAACCAGCGACTATACTAATACGGTAACTCCATTTTTAAATGATTTATCAGAAGTTGAAGAAGCATTGTATCAAGTAAAAAACCAATCGGGTCAGGATCCTTTAAATTTTCCAATAAAACTCAACAATAGATTGGCTTCTTTGCGCAGAAGTGTAGAAGATGGCGATGCAAAACCCACCAACGGTGCTTATAAAGTTTTTGAAGAACTATCTGCAGAGCTTAAAGTTGAACTTGAAAAACTAGATAGTATTTTGAATAAATACAAAACTAAAATAAATCCTATACTAACTAAAAATGGTGAGTCGAAGATTGATTAAATGATGTTAAAGCAAAAGCTAAAACGCTATTAAAACGAATTACAAATACGTATTTTTGTAATGAACAATTAAGGTTTATTCATATGAAAAAGGCAAGTATAGCGCCATCACTTTTAGCAGCGGACTTTGGAAATCTACAACGTGACGTTGAAATGGTAAATGCAAGTGAGGCGGAGTATCATCATATTGATGTTATGGACGGAGTTTTTGTTCCGAACATATCTTACGGTATGCCGGTTGTAAAAGCCATTCATAAGCATGCTACAAAACCTTTAGATGTACATTTAATGATTGTAGACCCTGATAGATATCTTGAAGAGTTTGCTAATCTTGGAGCTCATATATTGACGGTACATTATGAAGCGTGCACGCATCTACATAGAACTATACAAGCCATAAAGGCATTGGGCATGAAAGCTGGTGTTGCATTGAATCCGCATACTAATGTTATGCTTTTAGAAGATATCATTCAAGATATTGATGTTGTTTTGATTATGAGTGTAAATCCGGGTTTTGGCGGACAATCATTTATAGAAAATACATATGATAAAATAAAAGCTACTAAGGCTTTGATTACAAGAAAGAAATCATCTGCTCTTATTGAAGTCGATGGCGGAGTTACAACTGCCAATTCAAAGAAATTAGTTGAAGCAGGTGCAGATATTTTAGTTGCCGGAAGTTTTGTATTTAAAAGCGCCGATCCAATTAAATCTATAAAAGAATTAGAAGGATGAAAACTGAATTTGATATGGTCATCGTTGGTGGTGGACCAATAGGAATTGCATGTGGCTTAGAAGCAAAGAAAAACGGACTCAGTTACCTTATTCTAGAAAAGGGTCCGATTGTGAATTCGCTGTTTCACTACCCAAGTAATATGCAATTTTTCTCTTCATCTGAAAAATTAGAGATTGACGAAATACCATTTATAAGTAATGAAGCTAAACCTAAACGAGATGAAGCTTTAGAATATTACAGACGAATTGTAACCTCTAATAAATTGAATATAAATCTATTTGAAAAGGTTGAAAATGTTCAAAAGAATGAAAATGTTTTTACAATAGTTTCAGATAAAGCCACCTATACTTCTAAACAGGTTGTAGTCGCTACTGGTTTCTATGATCTACCTAATTTATTGAATGTACCAGGAGAAGATTTAGATAAGGTGGTTCATTATTATGACAATCCCCATTACTATTCAGGTCAAAAAGTGGCGGTAATTGGAGCTAGTAATTCTGCCATTGACGCGGCACTTGAATGTTATAGAAAAGGTGCTGAAGTATCCTTGATTATACGTGGACCAGAAGTTGGTCAACGCGTTAAATACTGGGTGCGACCAGATATCATTAATAGAATTGAAGAAGGTAGCATCAAAGCTTATTACAACACAACCATAAAATCAATATCAAAAAATCACATCAACTTAACCACACAAGATGGTGATGTAACAATTGAAAATGACTTTGTTTTAGCATTAACAGGGTATAAACCTAATTTTAACTTTTTAGAAAAACTAGGTGTCAATATAAGTAATGATGCAAAGAAATTACCAGAGTATAATCCAGATACTATGGAAACCAATGTAGAAGGTCTTTATTTAGCGGGTGTAATTTGTGGCGGGATGGAAACCCACAAATGGTTTATAGAGAATTCTAGAATTCACGCAAAAATGATTGTTAAGAGTATTATTTCGAATGTGATAACTACCTCGTAATTAACTGATATATTGGTTTTAAAAGTTGTCACGACAATAGACAATTTTTAAAAACGTTATATTTACTTAATAACAAAACCAAACCCTATGATTTTCTTCGGTACCGGATCAGCAAATCTTGACTCCGTAAAAACAAGAAATATTACTTGTCAACACTGCAACAATCAAGATACTATTTACATCAATATTTACAGAAAGCATGCTCACGTTTTTTGGATTCCTATGTTTCCATTAGGGAAAAGTGGTAGTTCTTATTGCACCCATTGTAAAGAGACCTTATCTCCAAAACAAATGCCCGAAGCGCTTAAAATGCAATATAAAAACATTAAAGACGAAGCGAAAGGACCCATATGGCAGTTTTCAGGACTTTTAGTATTAGCGCTCTTAATTGGATTTGTAATTTATTCTAGTGGGAAAGACAAAGAAAATACGCAGCTATATTTATCAGCTCCGGCTGTTGGTGACGTATACAAATACAAAGTTGATAATGGTAGTTATTCTACGATGAAACTTGAGAAAGTAACTTCAGATAGTTTATACCTTTCTTTAAACGATTATGAAATGTCAAAAAAATCTAGACTTTATAAGATTGATAAAGACGAGAACTATTCTGAGGTAACCTATGGGTATTCAAAAAATGAAATTTCTCAAATGCAGAAAGAAGGTATTATTTTCGATATCAATAGAGATTAAGATTCAACATATATTTCAGATTGCAAATTAATTTACAATCGTTATTCAAAACAAACGAAACCTGAGAAGATAACTTCTCAGGTTTTTTTATATAGACTACTGTAAGCTCAATTTATTGGTGCTTATCTTCCAAAATATAGATTTACTTATAAAATTGACAAATACACGTATCAATTAAAAGATATAGTATCAGTGATTCTTTTACGTACCGTTATTAATAAACCTTTAGAGATTACTTCAAAACTTGAAGCATTAATTTAACTGCCATTTACATCTTCAATCCCAGATTTACGATTAACTAATTTTGGTTACATGTAAACTATATTCTTATTTAAGTTGTACCCTTCTTAAACATAGTACACTAAATAGTCAATACAATTGATATGAAGTCTCTATCGTAGGTACAGATGAATTAGCTGTAGAAATGATTATTATATGAGTAGTAGTAGTAGTAGTAGTGATGTTCGTTTTGCTATTACCTTTTGTTACAGAGGGTTTATGCAGTAGAGTTTTGTTGGATTTATGGTATAAAAAAAGCCCTTTACATTACTGTAAAGGGCTTTCGAAAAAGGCGGCTACCTACTCTCCCACTTGATATAGCAGTACCATCGGCGCAAACGGTCTTAACTTCCCTGTTCGGAATGGTAAGGGGTGGGCCCCGTCGCCATGGCCACCTAAGTTTTAGATCGGATATTACCGACCGCGGCCTTCGCCGCAATATCGTTGACATGAATGGAACAGGATCCTATAAAGGAAAGAAGCACTTATAGTATTAAGTATTTTTCGTAATAAAAAGAAAGAAGTAAAGATCGTCGTCCGCCCCTTCCCTAAAGAAGGGACGTACGTATGCGCAAGCCTGACGGGCAATTAGTACTACTCGGCTACGGACATTACTGCCCTTCTACCTATAGCCTATCAACGTGGTCATCTCCCACGGCCCTTTAAAGAAATCTCATCTTGTGGCTGGTTTCGCGCTTATATGCTTTCAGCGCTTATCCAATCCCGACATAGCTACCCAGCGATGCTCCTGGCGGAACAACTGGTGCACCAGCGGTCAGTCCAACTCGGTCCTCTCGTACTAGAGTCAGATCCACTCAAATTTCTAACGCCCGCAGTAGATAGAGACCGAACTGTCTCACGACGTTCTGAACCCAGCTCGCGTGCCACTTTAATGGGCGAACAGCCCAACCCTTGGGACCTTCTCCAGCCCCAGGATGTGACGAGCCGACATCGAGGTGCCAAACCCCCCCGTCGATATGAGCTCTTGGGGGAGATCAGCCTGTTATCCCCGGCGTACCTTTTATCCTTTGAGCGATGGCCCTTCCATGCGGAACCACCGGATCACTATGCTCTTGTTTCCAACCTGATCGACCTGTATGTCTCTCAGTCAAGCGCCCTTGTGCCATTGCACTCTACACACGATTGCCAACCGTATTGAGGGCACCTTTAGAAGCCTCCGTTACTCTTTTGGAGGCGACCACCCCAGTCAAACTACCCACCACGCACTGTTCTCTCATCGAGAGTTAGGCCCCGGACAAGCAAAGGCTGGTATTTCAACAATGACTCCACCACACCTAGCGATGCAGCTTCAAAGTCTCCCAGCTATCCTACACATTGCTTGACCAAGGTCAATACGAAGCTATAGTAAAGGTGCACGGGGTCTTTTCGTCCCACTGCGGGTAACCGGCATCTTCACCGATACTACAATTTCACCGAGCTCATGGCCGAGACAGTGTCCAGATCGTTGCACCATTCGTGCAGGTCGGAACTTACCCGACAAGGAATTTCGCTACCTTAGGACCGTTATAGTTACGGCCGCCGTTTACTGGGGCTTCAATTCAATGCTTCTCCCCGAAGGAATGACATCTCCTCTTAACCTTCCAGCACCGGGCAGGTGTCAGGCCCTATACTTCATCTTTCGATTTTGCAGAGCCCTGTGTTTTTGATAAACAGTCGCCTGGACCTCTTCACTGCGGCCCCCCATAAGGGGGCGACCCTTCTCCCGAAGTTACGGGTCTATTTTGCCTAGTTCCTTAGCCATGAATCTCTCGAGCGCCTTAGAATACTCATCCCAACCACCTGTGTCGGTTTACGGTACGGGCTGCTTCACTTGCTTTTCTTGGAAGTCGATATGCTGGATTATCACCTTGACCGTGGTCTCGGTGTACTATCGGGGCGTTACCGCTCCCTTCAACGTACAATTCCGTCTGTACGCACCAACTTCTCGCCTCCGTCACTTTTAGCGTGAGCAGGTACAGAAATATTAATCTGTTGTCCATCCACTATCCCCTTCGGGTTCGCGTTAGGTCCCGACTGACCCCCAGCTGATTAGCATAGCTGGGGAAACCTTGGTCTTTCGGCGTGCGGGTTTCTCGCCCGCATTATCGTTACTTATGCCTACATTTTCGTTTGTAATCGCTCCAGCATCCCTCGCAGGTACACCTTCGACGCAATTACAATGCTCCCCTACCCCTCATATAAATATGAAGTCACAGCTTCGGTGATATACTTATGCCCGATTATTATCCATGCGGAACCGCTCGACCAGTGAGCTGTTACGCACTCTTTAAATGAATGGCTGCTTCCAAGCCAACATCCTGGCTGTCAATGCAGTTCCACCGCGTTATATCAACTTAGTATATACTTTGGGACCTTAGCTGGTGATCTGGGTTCTTTCCCTCTCGGACATGGACCTTAGCACCCATGCCCTCACTGCGCAGAAACATTTTATAGCATTCGGAGTTTGTCAGGAATTGGTAGGCGGTGAAGCCCCCGCATCCAATCAGTAGCTCTACCTCTATAAAACTATCTACACGCTGCACCTAAATGCATTTCGGGGAGTACGAGCTATTTCCGAGCTTGATTGGCCTTTCACCCCTACCCACAGGTCATCCCAAGACTTTTCAACGTCAACGGGTTCGGTCCTCCACTATGTGTTACCACAGCTTCAACCTGCCCATGGGTAGATCGCACGGTTTCGCGTCTACTACTACTAACTATGGCGCCCTATTAAGACTCGCTTTCGCTACGGCTCCGGACCTGAAGTCCTTAACCTTGCTAGTAAAAGTAACTCGTAGGCTCATTATGCAAAAGGCACGCCGTCACCCATATGGGCTCCGACCGCTTGTAAGCGTATGGTTTCAGGATCTATTTCACTCCGTTATTCACGGTTCTTTTCACCTTTCCCTCACGGTACTGGTTCACTATCGGTCTCTCAGGAGTATTTAGTCTTGGCGGATGGTCCCGCCGGATTCATACAGGGTTTCACGTGCCCCGCACTACTCAGGATACCACTATCTTAATGCTCTTTACCTATACGGGACTATCACCCTCTATGGTCGCTATTTCCAAAGCGTTCTAGTTCATTACATCTCGAATGTCGTGGTCCTACAACCCCGCACATGCCGGAACATGTACGGTTTGGACTAATCCAATTTCGCTCGCCGCTACTATCGGAATCACTTTTGTTTTCTCCTCCTCCGGGTACTTAGATGTTTCAGTTCCCCGGGTTTACTTCCATTACTGGATAACATATCTTCAATATGCTGGGTTGCCCCATTCGGATATCTACGGATCATATCGTGTGTGCCGATCCCCGTAGCTTTTCGCAGCTTATCACGTCCTTCATCGCCTCTGAGAGCCTAGGCATTCCCCATACGCCCTTTTCCAGCTTGTCGCCAGATCTTTAATCTATTCTATTTTATTCGTACTCTTTACTTAATAAAGATTCGTGTTTCTTTCTTTTTTAGTCGGTAAAACATAAAAATGTCTTACCTCCTGTTCCAATATGTCAATGAACGTTGTCGACTTTCGTCGCTGTGGAGAATATCGGAGTCGAACCGATGACCTCCTGCGTGCAAGGCAGGCGCTCTAGCCAGCTGAGCTAATCCCCCGTTTTCAGTTATCAGTATTCAGTTTACAGTATTCAGCCTATGCCGTACTGCGTACCACATACCGTGTACTGCAAAACTGGTTTCCCAACTTCTAAAATTTCCTTCAATACTTAATGAACGTACCGTCTAATCAAAGACGATTTTCTTGTTTGTAGTCCCAGGCAGACTCGAACTGCCGACCTCTACATTATCAGTGTAGCGCTCTAACCAGCTGAGCTATGGGACTGTCCCTACTCTTTCCTCTCGGCATAAATACCTCGCAAAAAAAAGCAATTACTTATATATCATAATTATGGAGATTATTGTAATGGAACATTTACTAAAGAAACTATTATTAAATCAAAAGACCGGGACCGTAGTTCCATTCTTTACTTCGTCAGGGACTGTCCTTAAAAGGACAATCTCTAGAAAGGAGGTGTTCCAGCCGCACCTTCCGGTACGGCTACCTTGTTACGACTTAGCCCTAGTTACCGATCTTGCCCTAGGCCGCTCCTTACGGTGACGGACTTCAGGCACTCCCAGCTTCCATGGCTTGACGGGCGGTGTGTACAAGGCCCGGGAACGTATTCACCGGATCATGGCTGATATCCGATTACTAGCGATTCCAGCTTCACGGGGTCGAGTTGCAGACCCCGATCCGAACTGTGACAGGTTTTGTAGATTCGCTCTGCCTTGCGACATGGCTGCTCTCTGTACCTGCCATTGTAGCACGTGTGTGGCCCAGGACGTAAGGGCCGTGATGATTTGACGTCATCCCCACCTTCCTCACGGTTTGCACCGGCAGTCCCGTTAGAGTCCCCATCATGACATGCTGGCAACTAACGGTAGGGGTTGCGCTCGTTATAGGACTTAACCTGACACCTCACGGCACGAGCTGACGACAACCATGCAGCACCTTGCAAATTGCCCGAAGGAAAATCTATCTCTAGACCTGTCAATATGCATTTAAGCCCTGGTAAGGTTCCTCGCGTATCATCGAATTAAACCACATGCTCCACCGCTTGTGCGGGCCCCCGTCAATTCCTTTGAGTTTCATTCTTGCGAACGTACTCCCCAGGTGGGATACTTATCACTTTCGCTTGGCCGCCCAGAACTCAAGGTTCCGGACAGCTAGTATCCATCGTTTACGGCGTGGACTACCAGGGTATCTAATCCTGTTCGCTCCCCACGCTTTCGTCCATCAGCGTCAGTATATAGTTAGTCACCTGCCTTCGCAATCGGTGTTCTATGTAATATCTATGCATTTCACCGCTACACTACATATTCCGGCAACTTCACTATAACTCAAGACTAACAGTATCAAAGGCAATTTTACAGTTGAGCTGCAAACTTTCACCCCTGACTTATCAGCCCGCCTACGGACCCTTTAAACCCAATAATTCCGGATAACGCTCGGACCCTCCGTATTACCGCGGCTGCTGGCACGGAGTTAGCCGGTCCTTATTCTTACAGTACCGTCAGTAAGCTACACGTAGCTATTTTTCTTCCTGTATAAAAGCAGTTTACTACCCATAGGGCATTCTTCCTGCACGCGGCATGGCTGGATCAGAGTCTCCTCCATTGTCCAATATTCCTCACTGCTGCCTCCCGTAGGAGTCTGGTCCGTGTCTCAGTACCAGTGTGGGGGATCCCCCTCTCAGGGCCCCTACCCATCGTAGTCTTGGTAAGCCGTTACCTTACCAACAAACTAATGGGACGCATGGCCATCTTATACCGCCCGAAGGCTTTAACCACATCCTGATGCCAGGTCGTGGTACTACGGGGCATTAATCCAAGTTTCCCTGGGCTATTCCCCTGTACAAGGTAGGTTCCATACGCGGTGCGCACCCGTGCGCCGGTCGTCAGCGGAGCAAGCTCCCTGTTACCCCTCGACTTGCATGTGTTAGGCCTGCCGCTAGCGTTCATCCTGAGCCAGGATCAAACTCTTCATCGTTGTTTTGTAAATATTCGTCCCAACGAAGTCTAAATTTCTCCCGGCCCCGACTCTCGATTCAATTCCTTATATATACCTTACGATATACTAAATTGTATGTTTCCTTAATTCTTGTTCCTCTCGTTCAGGTCCTCACCTGAACTCGATTCTTATCTCCACAATATTTCAATGAACTTCTATCCACTCCGCATTAAATCTCTCGATTTCTTTGCTTCGTTTCCCTTAGGTGTTTCCCTAAGCGGCTGCAAATATACAACTGTTTTTTAACCTGACAACTTTTATTGAAAAAAATATTTTCTTTTTTTCTCAGATCAAATCAACATATATATGAACCTTTTTCCAACTCCCGATTCCGAACTAATCTTCCTCGTTTGCGGGGTGCAAATGTACACACTATTCTTAATAACACAAGCCTTTTTGAAATAAAAAAAACAAAGTTTTTTAACACCACCATAACAACATGATTTACCGTACGT